>NZ_JBXAJZ010000001.1:926119-1380826 GCF_058797775.1 Phenylobacterium sp. GW823-FHT02A09
GGCGCAGGGCTATCCAGCCCTGCGCCGCTGTCGTTCACGAGCTATCCACAGGGGCGACATTTCTCCTGTGGGTTCCCCTGACATCGGCGCAGACCGCCCCCCTCCGGGTTAGGTATCTGTAAACCGATGTCCATCGTCCCAGCCCTCGATCTCCGCCCCGCCCAGAACGACGCCGCGATCCCGCATGCGCCGGCGAACATCGAGGCCGAACAGGCCCTGCTCGGCGTCCTGCTGTACGACAACGCCGCCTTCGAGCGGCTCGGCGACTTCCTGCAGGCCCGCCACTTCTACGAACCGTTCCACCAGCGGCTGTTCACCTCGCTCGAATCCGCGGTCCGCAAGGGCCAGCTGGCCGAGCCGATCCTGCTGGCCGAGCAGTTCAACCGTGACCCTGCGTTCGAGGAGCTGGGCGGCATCCGCTACCTCGCCGATCTCGTCGATCGCGCTCCGCCGGCCGCCAACGCCCCGGACTACTCGCGCGCCATCTACGACCTGGCTCTGCGCCGCGACCTGATCCGCATCGGCGGGGAGATCGCCCTCACCGCCCAGCAGGGCGACGCCGACCGATCCGCCCGCGACCAGATCGAGGCCGCTGAAGCCCAGCTGTTCACCCTGGCCGAAGCCGGCGGCAACAATCAGGGCTTCGTCCCGTTCTCCGAAGCCGTTCACGGCGCCGTCACCCTGGCGGCCGAGGCCCACGCCCGCGACGGCGGCCTGGCCGGGATCTCGACCGGCCTGGCCGACCTGGACCGCAAGATCGGCGGCCTGCACCCCTCCGACCTGCTGATCCTTGCGGCTCGTCCGTCGATGGGAAAGACCTCGCTGGCCTGTAACGTCGCCTTCGACGTCGCCCGCCACTACGCCTGGGAGCCCCAGCCCGACGGCACCAAGAAGACCGTCTCCGGCGGCGTTGTGGCGTTCTTCTCGCTCGAAATGTCCGCCGACCAGCTGGCCATGCGTCTGCTCGCCGAAGTGTCCGGCGTCTCCGGCGACAAGCTCCGCAAGGGCGAGATCGACGCCCTGGAATTCGGCCGGATCCGCGACGCAGCGCTGGAGATCCAGGACGCGCCGCTGTTCATCGACGCCACCGGCGGCATCACCATCGCCAAGCTGGCCGCCCGCGCCCGCCGTCTTAAGCGGACCCACGGGCTCGACCTGATCGTCATCGACTACTTGCAGCTGGTCACCGGCGGCGACGGCAAGAGCGACAACCGGGTGCAGGAAGTCTCGATGATCACCCAGTCGATGAAGGCCTTGGCCAAGGAACTGGCGGTGCCGGTCATCGCGCTCTCGCAGCTCTCGCGTCAGGTGGAAAACCGGGAGGACAAGCGTCCTCAGCTCTCCGACCTGCGGGAATCGGGCTCGATCGAACAGGACGCCGACATGGTCATGTTCATCTACCGCGAGAGCTACTACCTCGGCCGTTCCGAGCCGCGCGAAGGCACGCCCGAGCACCTGACCTGGCAGGAAGAGATGGACAAGGTCCGCGGCACCGCCGACGTGATCATCGCCAAGCAGCGTCACGGCCCGATCGGCACCGTGAAGCTGTCGTTCAACGAAGACATCACCAAGTTCGGCAACCTGGCGCACAGTCACTTCTACACCTCCGACGACTAAACCGTCGGGCAAGCCCTCTTCACCGATCGGAATAGGCTTGGCCTCGCGCCGCCTGCCCGCCTCGGCTATGGGACAGGCGATGTCTTCCTCCACTCCCGCGCGCCTGACCATCGACCTCGACGCGCTCGCGCACAACTTCGCCGTCCTGCGCGACGCCGCACCGGGCGCCGACGCTGCGCCGGTGATCAAGGCGGACGGCTATGGCCTGGGCGCCGGGCCGGTGGGCCGCCGGCTGTGGGCGGAAGGCGCGCGCGCCTTCTACGTCGCAAGGCTGTCGGAAGGCGTGGCGCTGCGGGCCGAATTGGGTCCCCAACGTCCGGCGGCGATCTACGTCCTCGATGGCTTCCTGCCCGGCGACGGACCGCGGCTGGCGGCGTCCGACCTGACCCCGGTGCTCGAAAGCCTGCCCCAGATCGAAGCCGCCAACGCCTACGCCGCCACGGTCGGGCGGCTGCCGATCGTGCTTCAGGTCGACACCGGCATGAACCGCCAGGGCGTCACGCTGGAAGATGCCCGGGCGCTCGCCGCCTCGCCCGACCGGCTGCGCCACCTCGACGTCCAGGTGCTGATGAGCCACCTCGGCTCGGCGACCGATCCCGCCGACGCCCGCAATGCGTTGCAGCTTGAGCGCTTCAACCAGGTGCGGCCGCTGTTCCCGGACGCCCGCGCCAGCTTTGCGGCCTCGGCGGGCATCATGCTCGGCCCTGACTACCGCGCCGACATCATCCGGCCCGGGATCAGCCTCTACGGCGGCGGACCGGAGGAGCGGCCGGATCCGCGGCTCAAGGCGGTGGCCCGGCTCGAAGCCAAGATCCTCTACATCCGGAACATCCTGCCCGGCGAAATCGTCGGCTACGGCTCGCGCCTGGTCGCCGATCGCCCGATCCGCATGGCCGTGGTCGGCGCCGGCTACGCCGACGGCGTCATCCGCGCCTCGCAGCGCGGCGGCTATGCCTGGTACGCCGGCGCGCGGCGGGACGTCCTGATCGTGACCATGGACCTGATCGGCGTCGATCTCGGGCCGTCGCCGGCCGCGATCGGCGACTATGTGGAGCTGCTGGGCCCGAACGTGCTGATCGACGACATCGCGACCGCCGCCGGCACCGTGGCGCACGAATGCCTCGTGCGCCTCGGCGGCCGGGCGGAGCGGGTCTATCTCGGCGCGCTCTAGCCCTTCGACAGGGCTTCCAGCTTGGCCGGACCGACCGCCGCCACCGCCGACTTCAGATCATCGACGCTGGCCCCCTCGCCTTCGGCGGCGACCATGAAGCGATCGCCGACCAGCACGCTGTATTGCCCGTGCTTGCTGGCCTTGTCGTAGGACTCCTGCGTCATGCGCCCGTCGACCTTGCCGATCTTCTCGTACTTGCCGTTCGACTCGCTGGACGACTGCATGTTGAAGGCGCTGGCCATCCCGGCCAGGGCCCCGGCCGCGCCCAGGTCGGTGACGCTGAGCCGGATCTTGGCGTCGCCCTTGGTGTAGACGCCCTCGGCCTGCGACCCGGCGACGCCCGCCGCGCCCCCCGACCCCGTAGTCAGTTCAGTCCGCGCGTATCCGGCGACTCCCTCGGGCAGGTAGGCTTTCAGGACGTCGGGTTGCACCGCCTCGGGCGCCTCGCCGCTCTCGATCTGCTTAGCGGCCGCCTCCATCTGCTTGGAGGCCTCCTCGAGCTTGCCGAGGTCCACAGACTTGTCGCCGATCTGAACGGTGTTGGAGCTGAGCGCGCCGGCCGCACCCATCCCGGCCATGCCGAGTCCGCCGACCACGCCCATCACCGCGGTGATCACGATCGACAGGACGATGGCCACCACGACCGCCACGGCGGTGTAGCCGAACGCCTTCTCCTGCGGCGCCTTCATCAGCTTCGGCAGGCCGAGATAGAGAAGGTAGAGGCCGTACAGCGAGCCCAGCAACCCCAGCAGCCCGAGCATCGGGATCAGCGCGAACACGCCGGCGATCCAGCCGGCGGTGCTCGCATAAACGGCGACTTTCATCGCCTGCACCTGGTTCTTCTGGCCGTCGAACGACGGCGCCAGTCCGTCGATGATCAGGCCCATGACGAAGACCATGGCCAGGTTCAGTACATAACCGACGATCGCGCCGACCACTCCGAACAGGATCGGGGTCTTGATCCCGAACGCGCCGCCGATCACCGCCCCGCCGATCAGGCCGCAGATCGCCGGGATCAGCGCCAGGATGGCCGCGTAGTTCTTGAAAAGACCGCCGGTCGTCGCCGGTTCGGTGTCGATCACGTCCCAGGTCGCGCCCGGCTTCAACAGGATCGACTTAACTCGCTCGACCAGGCCCGACGTCGCGGCCCCCGGTTCAACTGCGCTCATCTACGCCTCCAGCCCTTGGAAAACCCATCGCCCTACTCGCGTAACGCGAATCTATCTCATGCCGTGCGACGGACGCCAACTTCGGGGCGACGGACTTGAACCGCGAGCCTCGCTAGACTGCGCATTTGTTACGAATCACGGAGTTCGCATGGCCCGCGACGGCGCCGTCTATGTCTGCCAGTCCTGCGGCGCGGTGCAGAGCAAGTGGGCCGGCCAGTGCCCCGCCTGCAGCGCCTGGAACACCCTGGCCGAAGAAGTCCAGAGCCGTCCGCCGGGAGCCCTGGCGCCCAGCAAGGCCAGCCGCGCGCGCGGCATCAACTTCCAGGGCCTGGAAGACGAGGTCCCCGCCCCGCCCCGCATCTCGACCGGCGTCGACGAGTTCGACCGTGTCTGCGGCGGCGGCGTCGTGCCGGGCTCGGCCATCCTGCTCGGCGGCGATCCCGGCGTCGGCAAGTCGACCCTGCTGCTGCAGGTCGCCGCCAACGCCGCGCGTCGCGGCGTGCGCTGCGCCTACATCTCCGGCGAAGAGGCGATCGAGCAGGTTCGCGGCCGCGCCCAGCGCATGGGCCTGGCCGACGCGCCGGTGCGGCTCGCCGCCGAGACCTCGCTGCGCGACATCCTCGACAGTCTCAAGCGCGAGAAGTTCGACCTTGTCGTCATCGACTCCATCCAGACCATGTGGAGCGACGCCCACGAGGCCGCGCCCGGTTCGGTCACCCAGGTCCGCGCGGCCGCCGGCGAACTGGTTCGCCTGGCCAAGAAGCAGTCCGTGGCCATGATCCTCGTCGGCCACGTCACCAAGGACGGCGCGATCGCCGGCCCCCGCGTGGTCGAGCACATGGTCGACGCGGTGCTGACCTTCGAAGGCGAGCGCGGCTATCCGTTCCGTATCCTGCGCGGGACCAAGAACCGCTTCGGCGCCACCGACGAGATCGGCGTCTTCGAGATGGGCGACGCCGGCCTCGGCGAGGTGCGCAATCCCTCGGCCCTGTTCCTCGACACCTCCGGCGAACGGGCGGCGGGGGCGGCGGTGTTCGCCGGCATCGAGGGCTCGCGCCCGGTGCTGGTCGAGTTCCAGGCCCTGGTCGCGCCGTCGGCCTACGGCACGCCGCGCCGCGCGGTCGTCGGCTGGGACTCCGGACGCCTGGCCATGGTGCTGGCGGTGCTGGAGGCCCGCTGCGGCCTCTCGCTCGGCGACCGCGACGTCTATCTAAACGTGGCCGGCGGGCTGCGGGTCACCGAACCGGCCGCCGACCTCGCCGCCGCCGCCGCCCTCGCCTCCTCGGCGCTCGACGAGGCCTTGCCCCAGGACTGCGTCGTCTTCGGCGAGATCGGCCTGTCAGGAGACATCCGCTCGGTCAGCCGCATGGATTCCCGGATGAAGGAAGCCGCCAAGCTCGGCTTCAAGCGCGTGCTTGGGCCGCAAGGACTCGACGGCGGCGACGCCATGAAGGCCATCGGCGCGCCCCGGCTGGCCGACGCCATCCGGCGCATCGGCGAATGTCAGTGGGAGTAGCCGGATTGCCCTGGTTCGACATCATCGTCCTGGCGATCATGCTGATCTCGGCCGCCGTCGGCTTTTTCAGCGGCGCGACCCGCGAGATGGTGCGCGCACTCTCCTTCGTGCTGGCCGCCGTCATCGCGGTGTTCGGCCTGCGCTGGACCGCCCCCATCGGCCGCAGCCTGCTGGAGGACCCGCCCTGGGCCGGAGCGGTGGTCGCCGGGCTCGCGGCCTTCGTCGTGGTCTATGCGACATTGCGCATCACCGGCGGGGCCATGGTGCGCGGCGTGCACAGCACCCATGTACTGGGCGTTCTGGACCGCACCATCGGTCTTGGATTCGGCCTCGTGCGCGCGCTCGTGGTCCTGGGAGCCATGCTTTTGGCCTTCCAGGCGGCGACTCCGCCGGACCGGGTTCCGGGATGGATGACAGGTGCGGCGTTTTATCCTCTGACCAGCGCGGCGGCCAAAGCGCTAAAGGCCTTCGCGCCCAAGGGCTTAGACATGGCTGGTAAACTTGCGCCTTCGATTGGAGACGCAGTTCGTGAAGGTTCGGCGACGGACCGGGGTGACTCTGCGGACGCCCAAGGCTATGACCCGCGCGAACGACGCAGGCTCGACGATCTGGTGGAGAAATCCCGATGACTCAGGATCAAGATCGATGGCGCCAGCCGACCTTTCGCGATCCTGACGACGATACCCCGCGCCTCGAGTGCGGCGTGTTCGGCGTCTACGACACCGCCGCCGCGGCGGCCGTCACCGCGCTGGGTCTGCACGCCCTCCAACACCGCGGCCAGGAGGCCTGCGGCATCGCGGTCTTCGATGGCCAGCGCTTCCATACTGAGCGCCATATGGGCCATGTCGGCGACGCCTTCGCCGGCCCGGACCTGGTCGATCGGCTGCCCGGGCACTCGGCCATCGGCCACACCCGCTATTCCACGGCCGGCGGCAGCTTCATCCGCAACGTCCAGCCGATGTTCGCCGACCTCGAGGCCGGCGGCGTCGCCCTGGCCCACAACGGCAACCTGACCAACTTCCTGACCCTGCGCGAGCAGCTGGTCGCCGAGGGCGCGATCTTCCAGTCGACCTCGGACTCGGAAGTGATCCTTCACCTCCTGGCCCGCTCGCGGAAGGCCAAGTTCGTCGAACGCTTCGTCGACGCGCTCTCCAAGATCGAAGGCGGCTACGCCCTCGTCGCCCTGACCAACAAGAAGCTGATCGGCGTCCGCGACCCGCTGGGCATCCGCCCGCTGGTGCTCGGCGACCTTGACGGCAAGCCGGTGCTGGCCTCCGAGACCTGCGCCCTCGACATGATCGGCGCCAAGTTCGTCCGCGACGTCGAGCACGGCGAGATGGTGGTCATCGACCACAAGGGCATCCGCAGCATGAAGCCGTTCCCGGCGGCCCGCGCGCGTCCCTGCATCTTCGAATACGTCTACTTCGCCCGTCCGGACTCGGTCGTGAACGGCCGCTCGGTCTACGACGTGCGCAAGCGCATGGGCCGTCGCCTGGCCCAGGAAAGCCACGTTCCGGTCGACGTCGTCGTGCCGGTGCCGGACTCCGGCGTGCCCGCCGCGCTCGGCTACTCCCAGGAAACCGGCGTGCCCTTCGAAATGGGCATCATCCGCAACCACTATGTCGGCCGGACCTTCATCCAGCCGACCCAGGGCGCCCGCGAGCTGGGCGTGCGCATGAAGCTCTCGCCGAACCGCAACGTCCTGGCCGGCAAGCGGGTGATGCTGATCGACGACTCGATCGTCCGCGGCACCAATTCGGTCCGCGTCGTGCGCATGGTCCGCGAGGCCGGCGCCGCCGAGGTCCACCTGCGCTCGGCCTCGCCGCCGATCAAGTGGCCTGACTACTACGGCATCGACATGCCCGACCGCGAGCACCTGCTGGCGGCCAACAAGTCGGTCGAAGAGATCGCCAAGATCCTCGACGTCGACTCGATGGGCTACCTGTCGGTCGAGGGGCTCTACGAGGCCATGCAGGCCGCCCCGCGCGACCCTGCCAACCCGCAGTTCACCGACCACTACTTCACCGGCGACTATCCGACCCGCCTGCTGGATCGCGAGATCGCCGAGGGACGCAACGACGGCGCCGACCGTCAGCTGTCGTTCCTGGTCGACGCGTGAGCGGCGACTGCAGCCTTTCCTCCGGGAAAGGCTCCTACGCAAAGGGTTGAGGCGTGACTGACGCCAAGGGCGCCGTTGCGCGCGCCAGCCTCCAGGGCCGGCTGAAGTCCCTCGGCCTGGATTGGTACATCGCCGCGATCGTCGGGATGGTGGTGCTCGCCTCCATCCTGCCGGCGCGCGGCGCCGCCGCTCCCGTCGTCTCGGACCTCACCAAGGCCGGGATCGCGCTGGTCTTCTTCCTGCACGGCGCCAAGCTCAGCCAAGAGGCGGTGATCAAGGGCCTGCTGCACTGGCGCCTGCACGGCTTGGTGCTGGCGACCACGTTCGTCCTCTGGCCGCTGCTCGGTCTCGGCGCTTCGGCCCTGCCAGGCTGGATCGTGCCCGCGGCCCTCGCTCCCGGCCTGATCTATCTGGCCTGCCTGCCCTCGACCATCCAGTCGGCGATCGGCTTCACCGCCATCGGCAAGGGCAACGTCGCCGCCGCGGTCTGCGGGGCCTCGGTCTCCAACCTGCTGGGCATGTTCATCACCCCGCTGCTGGTCGGGCTGTTGCTGGGCGCCGAGGGCGGCGGCCTCTCGCTGTCGTCCTTTGAAGCCATTCTGCTGCAGCTGCTGGCCCCGTTCCTGGCCGGCCAGATCCTGCGTCGCTGGATCGGCGGCTGGATCACGCGCCACGCCAAGCCGCTGGGCCTGGTCGACAAGTTCTCGATCCTGCTGGTGGTCTACAACGCCTTTTCAGGCGCGGTGGTCGCCGGCATCTGGTCGAAGGTCTCGGCCTTTGACCTCGCCCGCATCATCCTGGTCTGCATCGCGCTGCTGGCGATCTCGCTGGGCTTCATGATCTGGATCGCGCGCGTGCGCGGCTTCCCCAAGGAAGACGAGATCGCCATCGCCTTCGCCGGCTGCAACAAGAGCCTGGCGGCCGGCGTGCCGATGGCCGGCGTGCTGTTCCCGGCCGCCACGGTAGGGTTCGTGCTTCTGCCGGTGATGCTGTACCACCAGTTCCAACTCATGCTCTGCGCCGTGCTGGCGCAGCGCTACGCCCAACGTCCGCTTCAAGAGCCAAGTCATGACTGAGTCCCTTCCCCTCGACGGTCGCATCGCCCTGGTCACCGGCGCGACCCGCGGCATCGGCCGTGAGTGCGCCCTGGCGCTCGCCAAGGCCGGCGCTCACGTCATCGCGGTCGGACGCAACCAAGGCGCGCTGGAATCGCTCGACGACGAGATCAAGGAAGCCACAGGCAAGCCGGCCACCCTGGTGCCGCTCGACCTGTTGAAGGGCGACGACATCGACGGCCTGGGCCTGGCCATCCACCAGCGCTTCCAGCGCCTGGACATCCTGGTGCACGCCGCCGCGATCCTCGGCGGCCTGACGCCGGTCTCGCACATCGACCCGCCGATCTGGGACCGCGTGGTCAGCGCCAACCTGACGGCGACCTATCGTCTGATCCGTTCGACCGAACGTCTGCTGCGCGAGTCCGACGCCGGTCGCGGCCTGTTCTTCACGTCCGGCCGCGTCGAGCGCCCGAAGGCGTTCTGGGGCGCGTACGGGGCGACCAAGGCCGCTGTCGAGCACCTGGTGCGCACCTGGGCCGACGAGCTGGAGAACACGTCCGTCCGAGCGGCGCTGATCGATCCGGGCGCCATGCGCACCAAGATGCGCGCCGAGGCCATGCCCGGCGAAGACCCGATGGATCTGCCGCACCCGTCGGAGATCGGTCCGCTGATCGTGGAATTGGCGCAGGCCCAGCTGGGCCTGCCCAAGGCTAATGTTTGCTTCGACGAGTGGAAGTCGGCCGGGACGCTCGCTTCGGCTTGACGCCGGGGCGGTTCAGCTTGGCGGCGCGGCCCTTCGGCGTGGGGCCCGCGCCGACTTTCGCCTTGCCGGGCGCCACCTGCTTGGTCTTCGGCTTCACCTTGGGCTTCGGCTTGTCGACGACCTCGACCGCCGCAGCCGCGCCCGCCGCCTTGGCGCGCACAGCCGCCACGCCCTTCGGCGTCACCACCTTCTTGCCCAGCTTGGGCGCAAACGTCGGCACCGACGACTTCGGCGCCGGCCCGCCCTTCTCCTCGCCCTCGGCATAGGGGTTCTTGTTCGACTTGACCGTCAGCCGCATCGGCACGCCGGGCATCTCGAAGCTCTCGCGCAGCGAGTTGATCAGATAGCGGCGATAGTGGTCCGGCAGCTGGTCGGCCCGGCTCGCGAACAGCACGAAGGTCGGCGGGCGCGCCTTGATCTGCGCCATGTACTTCGGCTTCACGCGGCGGCCGCCGACGGCGGGCGGCGGGTGCCGCTCAAGCGCCATCTTCAACCAGTCGTTCAGGTCGCGGGTCTTCACCTTGGTCGACCAGTCGCCGTGCACCTTGAACACCGCCGGCATCAGCCGGTCCAGGTGCCGTCCGGTCTCCGCCGACAGCGCCACGACCGGCGAACCGCGCAGCTGCGGCAGCAGCCGGCCCGCCTCCTCGGTCAGCGCCTTCAGGGTCGCGCCCTGGTCCTCGATCAGGTCCCACTTGGTCAGGCAGTAGACCAAGCCGCGTCCCTCGCGCTCGACGAGGTCGGCGATCTGCAGGTCCTGGATCTCGAACGGGTGCGTCGCGTCCATCACCAGGATCACCACCTCGGCGAAGGTGATCGCGCGGATGGTGTCGCCGGTGGACAGCTTCTCGAGCTTCTCCTGGACCTTGGCCTTGCGGCGCAGGCCGGCGGTGTCGACCAGCCGCACCGGGCGGCCTTCCCAAGTCCAGTCGACCGGAATGGCGTCGCGCGTGATCCCGGCTTCGGGACCGGTCAGCAGGCGGTCTTCGCCGATCATCTTGTTGACCAGGGTCGACTTGCCGGCGTTCGGGCGGCCGACGATGGCGATACGGATCGGCTTTTCGCCGTCCTCGTCCTCGTGCTCGTCGTCGACCTCAGGCCAGACCGCCAGCAGCGCCTGATAGAGGTCGGCCATGCCTTCGCCATGCTCGGCCGAGATCGCCACCGGCTCGCCGAGGCCCAGGCCGAAGGCCTCGTTGACGCCGATTTCCGACGCTTTGCTCTCGGCCTTGTTGGCGGCCAGGATCACCGGCTTGTCGTGCTTGCGCAGCAGCTCGGCGAACACCTCGTCCATCGGCGTCACGCCTTCGCGGGCGTCGACGACGAACAGCGCGACGTCCGCCTCCTCGATGGCGGTCACGGTCTGCTGGCGCATGCGCGATTCGAGGCTGTCGTCGGTGACGTCCTCGAAGCCGGCGGTGTCGATGAGCTCCAGGTCGATGTCGCCAATCCGGCCAAGCGCGAACTTCCGGTCGCGAGTGACGCCGGGCTGGTCGTCGACGATGGCGAGCTTCTTACCCGCCAGTCGGTTGAACAATGTCGACTTGCCGACATTGGGCCGTCCGACGATAGCGAGCCGCATAGGCATCTAGATCAGGTTCCGCTTAGCGCAGCGCGATCAGTTGCGCCTTGTCGGTCGCAACATACACCGTGCCAGCGACGGCGATCGGGCTGATGAGGGTCGGCGAACCGAGGTTCACCGTGTTCTCGACGGCGCCGGTCTTGGCGTTGAGCGCGACCAGTTCGCCCGTCGAGCCGGCCACGATCAGCTTGTTGGAGGCCAGCAGCGGGCTCGACCAGATCGGCCGCGTCGTGAACTTCTTCTTGCCGATGCCCATGAAGCCGCCGCCGTTCGACTCGCGGTCCTTGCCCAGGTCGGTGATCCAGTAGATCTGACCGCTCTCGCGCGCCACGCAGATCACTTCGCCGGCCTTGGAGACCACGTAGACGACGTCGCCCGCCGGCCACGGCGAGGTGATGCCGGTCACCGGCAGGCTCCAGCGCGCCTGGCCCGAGCGCAGGTCGGTCGCGGCGAACACGCCCGAGTGGCTGACCGCGAACACGTCGCCCTGATAGATCACCGGACGGCCCGGGATGTCGCGGATTTCCGACAGCGCGTTATTGCGGTTCGCGCGGCTCAGCGCTTCGTTCCAGAGGTCGTTGCCGTTGCCCGCCCGCAGCGCCACCAGTTCGCCGGAGCCGAACGAGGCCACGACCGTGTCGCCCGACACCGCCGGGCTGGAGGCGGCCAGGATCCGCGCCGATTCCGACAGCGCCTGGTAGGTCCAGCCGGTCGCGCCGGTCGCCGCATCGAAGGTCAGCAGGGTATTGTCGACAGCGACCGTGAACACCCGGCCGCCCGACACGGTCGGGGCCGCGTGGATCGGCTGCTCGGTGCTGGTGCGCCAGGTCACGGCGCCGGTGTCGGCGTTGAGTTGGGCCGCGAAACGATAGCCCGAAGTCACGTAGAGCTTCCCGTCGGCCAGGGCCAGGCCGCCGCCGAAGGCTTCCTTGTCGCGCTTGGAATCGGGACGAAGGTTGGTGCGCCACAGCTGCGCGCCCGACTGGGCGTCGAACGCCGAGACCGACGCTTCGCCGTCCATGACATAGATC
The DNA here is from genome assembly GCF_058797775.1 of Phenylobacterium sp. GW823-FHT02A09. Taxonomy (NCBI): domain Bacteria; kingdom Pseudomonadati; phylum Pseudomonadota; class Alphaproteobacteria; order Caulobacterales; family Caulobacteraceae; genus Phenylobacterium; species Phenylobacterium sp. GW823-FHT02A09. Next base: position 938,143 of record NZ_JBXAJZ010000001.1, read on the forward strand.
TTGCCGTTGGCCGCGACCGGGGTGGCGGTCACGTGCGCGCCGCGATCGGAACCGGCGCCGAAGCCGCGCTTCCAGGCGATCGACAGGCTGCCGCCGGCCTCGACATGGCCCATCGACTGCTCGGGCGACCCGCCCGGCAGCGACCAGCTGGTGTTCACTTCCGGAGTCGGCAGGAAGAAGTCGGCGCCCTTCAGGGCCTCGGCGACTTCCAGGGTCTGGTCGGCCGCGACGATGGCGATGCGTTCGCCCTCGGAAGCGGTTTCCTGCGGGCCTTCATCGCCCTTATTGAACGGATTGAGCCGATTGACGGTCGAGCAGCCGGTCACGGCGACGCTCGCCGCCAGGAACAGAGCGAGGAGGCTGGTACGGCGCATGGACGTCATTGGGCTCCGGGGGCGGACTGTTGCGGGGCGGCCTGTTGCGGGGCGCCCTGGGGCGCGAGCCCCGGCGGGACGGCGCCGGGCGGCAGTTGCACCGGCGGCGGCAGGGCCATGGCGGCCTTCACGGTCGCCGGCAGGGCCTTGGCCGAGCCGGAATCGATCAGGGCCTTGGCCGCTTCCGCACGCTGGCGCGACGCCTCTCCGGCGTCGGCCATCAGACCGATCACCGTGAAGTCGCTGCGCGCGCCGGCCAGGTCGCCGGCCATCAGCTTGGAAAAAGCCAACGCCTCGCGCGCCTCGGCGCGGTAGGGACGGCCTTCTTCGGTGAGCGGCGTCAGGCGCGCCTCCATATCCTTGTAGGGAGCCGTGTCGAGCAAGGCGAAGGCGGATTTGAGGCGGGCGGCGTCGCCGATGATGTTGTTCGGCGCGGCTTCGGCGGCCTCGTCGAACAGCTTCACCGCCTCGGCGGTCTTGTTGTCGGCGATCTTCAGGCCGCCCAGGTGCTGCAGGGCCAGCGACTTGTAGGCCTTGGAGGAGCCCTGCCCCACCTCGCCCCACAGCCGGATCGCGTCGTCGCGGCGCCCAGCGTTGAACGCCTCGATCGCCTGCGCGTACTTTTCGGACGCTTCGGCCGCCGCCTGGCTGCGGAAATGCTGATAGCCCCAGACCGCCAGGGCGGCGACCAGCGCCACCACCAGCACGCCGCCGAGAATCGGCAGGACCCTCAGGGCAATCGACTTGTAGCGCTCGGAGCGAAGCTGCTCCTCGACTTCATCAAAGACATCGACCACGTCGGGGGACTCCGCGCGAATAGGCGTTAGTGTTCAGAGCGGCGGAACCTATAGCGGTGGGCGCGCGGCTGCAACGGCGGACCGTCGCCGCAGGCCGCGCTCAGGGCCGCGGCGCGACGATCGCTTCGAAGCCGGCCGCGCAATAGTCGAACAGCCGCGCGCGCACGGCCGCCAGATCCGTCGAGCGGCACAGCCCCTCCGACAGCTGATCGATCCGGCCCGTCTCCGACAGCGCCAACATCATCGACCCGGTCAGGAACTGGTAGCCCCAGTAGAGATCCGGCAGCTGCGCCTGCGGCATCACCCGGCGCAGGGTGTCGATGAACTGGTGGACCACGGGATCGAAATAGTGGTGCATCGTTTCGCCGCCCCAGGCCGGGGTGTTGTTCACCAGCGCCACCAGCCGGAAATAGTTCTTCCAGCCGGGCTCGCCGGTCAGCGACATCTCGATCAACGGCTCGATGAACGCCGCGACGACGCCGCGCGGGGTCATCGCGCCGCCGCTCTGCGCCTCGTACGCCGCCATGGCCTCGACTCGGACCGCATTGAGAATCTCGGCGCGCCGCGCGAACACCGCGTCGAACAGGTCGCGCTTGGCCCCGAAGTAGTAGTGGATCAGCGCCGTATCGACGCCTGCTTCAGCCGCCACCTGACGGGTCGTCACGCCATAGAAGCCATGCGCGGCGAACAGCTGCTCGGCGCCGTCGAGGATCGCCTTGCGCAGATCGGGCCCCTCGCCCTTCTTGCGCCGCCCGCGCGCCGGCGCCGCCGGCTTCACCGCCCGGGTCACTTGGCGCCCCCTTCGACGCCCTTGGCCAGGCAGGTCACCGCCATGTCTGCGGTCACGTTGCCGACGGTGCGGAAGATGTCCGGAATGGTCTCCACCGCCAGCAGGATCGGCAGCAGCTCCAGCGGCACGCCCATGATCAGGCAGATCGGCCCGGTGGTCGTGAAGAAGGTGATCTGGCCGGGCAGCCCCACCGAGGCCAGGCTGATCACCGCGGCCACGCCGATCCCGGCCGCCAGCAAGGCCGCATTCAGCGGCACGCCGAAGACATGTGCGCAATAGATGGCCACGCCGAGGTTCGCCGCCGGGCTGGTGATCCGGAACAATGACACCGCCAGCGGCAGCACGACGCCGATGCTGGCCTCGGACGCGCCCAGCTGGCGCGTGCCGGCGATCATCGCGGGCAGCGAGGCGATCGAGGACTGGGTCGAGAACGCCACCGCCTGGGCCGGGGCCGCCGCCCGCGCGAAGGCCAGCAGCGGCACGCCGGCGGCCAGGGCGAGCAGATAGGACAGCAGCCCCACGGAGATGCAGACCCCCGACAGGATCAGAATGTAGTGGCCGAGCGCCCCGGCCGCGCCGAACCCGGCCTTGGCCCCGACGATCAGCGCCAGCGCGAACACCCCGATCGGCGCGACCAGCAGCACCCACTGGACCAGCACCAGCATGGTGTCCATCACAGCCTGGAAGACGTTCGTCAGTCCGCTGCGCAGCTCGGTGCGGATCCGGGTCAGCGCCAGCCCGAACAGCAGTGCGAACACCACCAGCGGCGCCATGTTGGTCTCGGCCGCGGCCTCGATCGGGTTGGTCGGGATGAAGGCGCGCAGCCACGCGCCCATGGTCGGGAAGTCCGGCACCTTCTGGGCCGAATGGCCCGCCGCCTCGCGCAGCCCGGCGACCGCCGCCTGCGGCGCCGGCCACGCCGCCAGCACGCCCGACACCGCCAGCGCCGAGAACAGCGCGCTGGTCAGCAGCAGCGCGCCGAACAGCCCCAGCGCCCGCGCCGCCGTGCCGCCCGCCGCCGCGGTGCCGGCCGCCGAGGACACGCCGACCACCAGCAGCGAGAACACCAGCGGCACGATGGTCATGCGCAGGGCGTCGAGCCACAGCCCGCCGATCGGATCGGCGACGGCGATGATCTTGTCGATCGAAGGATGCTCGGCCAGCGCGGCGCCGACCATCAGGCCGGCCACCAGCGCGAGCAGGATACGCACGGTCGTCTGGGCGCCGGCCGCCCGGATCACGTTCAGAAGCTTGGCCATCGGCCTGAAACTAGAGCGCGTTCGGGCGCCCGCGAAACCGGATTTCGCATTGCTGCGAGGACGCAAGCACACATCGCCTGTCCGTTCGGCGTCAGTCGCCCGCAATGCGCTTCACATTAGCATTCGAACGTAGCGAATTGTTTTTGCGACAGTTCAAAGCCTCGCCATAACGCACCATTCCGGCCAGGCATGCCGCGACAGAACGGCGCCGCAGCATTGAAACCATCTATCTATTCAATAGGATAAGTTGATTGGGCCGGCCGCCTGATTGGTCCTAAGCTCCACCCATCAGGGAGGACCGGCGATGATCATATCGCTGCCTCCGGTCAGCGCGGACCTCGAAGCCGTCGGCCGGAGACTGAAAGCCGTCCGCGAGGCCAGGGGCCTGGCGCTGGACGATCTCGCCGACCGGGCGAGAATTCCGCATGCGCAGCTGTCGATGGCCGAGCACGGCCGATTGCGCCTGCCCTCGACGCAGATGCACGCGCTGATCACCGCGCTGCACGTCTCGCCCCGGATCCTGTTCGAACCGGGGCTGGACGTGTCGGGTCTGAGGCGGCTCTAGCCGGCCTTGGCGAAGTAGATCTCGGCCGGTCCCGGGAAGCGGCGGGCGCGGACGTCGTCGGCATAGCCGGCGACCGCCTTGCTGATCTCCCCGCGCAGGTCGCCGTAGCGACGCACGAACTTCGGGGTCCAGTCGAACAGGCCGAGCATGTCGTCGGTGACCAGGATCTGGCCGTCGCAGCCGGCCGAGGCGCCGATGCCGATGGTCGGGACCGAGATCGCCTCGGTGATCTCGCGAGCCAGGCCCTCGGCCACGCCCTCGACCACGACCGCGAAGGCGCCGGCCTCGGCGGTGGCCTTGGCCTCCTGCAGGATGCGGGCCCGCTCGTCGCCGCCCTTGCCCTTGGCCTTGAAGCCGCCGTCGACGTGCACCGCCTGCGGGCGCAGGCCGACGTGGCCCATCACCGGAATGCCGCGCTTGACCAGATAGTCGATGGTCTCGACGACGGTGGGACCGCTCTCGACCTTGATCGCCTGGGCGCCGGTCTCCTTCATCACCCGCGCCGCATTGGCGTAGGCGACTTCGGGCGAGCCCTCGTAGGAGCCGAACGGCATGTCGACGACCACCATCGCCCGCTTCGACGTCCGCATGACCGCCTGGCCGTGCAGGATCATCATCTCCAGCGTCACGCCGACCGTGTTGGGCAAGCCGTGCACGACCATGCCCAGCGAGTCGCCGACCAGCAGCAGGTCGCAGTGCTCGTCCAGCAGCTCGGCCATCGGGGCGGTGTAGGCGGTGAGGCACACCACGGGCACCCCGCCCTTGCGCGCGGCGATATCTGGGGCGGCGATCCGCCGAACGGTTTCCTGACGCTGAGCCGACATGGCTAGAACTCCTCGAACACTCGGGTCACCACGAAGCCGATGGCGAGCACCGCCATTCCGCTGGCGATCCATACCACGGATGAGCCCGCCGGCAGCGCTGCCAGCAGATCCGAGCGCGGGGCCAATTGCTGCACCCCGGCTTGGAGCAGGCGCGTGGATCCTTCCGACGCGTTCTCCACCTGATGGACGAAGTTGGACATGATCAGCTGGCTCGCGCCGATGACGCCGCCGGCCAAGCCCGCCGCGCCGATGATCCAGCGCCGGATGTTCCAGCCTCGGTTCAGTTTGCGCTCCACCGACACGGCGAAGGCCTTCTCGTCCGAGAAGGCCGGCGGTTCGGCGAAGAGGCGTTCAAGACGCCGCTCGAATTCGAGCTCAGCCATTCCCGCGCCTCCCTTCAAGCGGAGCGCCGTCGGCCGGCGCCAGTCGCGCTCTGAGCTTCTCCAGACCACGTTTGACATGCGACTTGACCGTTCCAAGCGGCAGATTCAAGGCGTCGGCGGCTTCCGCGTGCGACAATCCCGCGCCGTAGCACATCGACACGCAGATCCGCTCCGCCGCGCCCAGCCCCCGCAAGGCGTCGTCCAGGTCCATGCGGCCGGCGGCGTCGGGCGTCGCGGCGACGTCCTCGGCATCGTCCGCCGCGGTCAGCGCCGCGATCTTCCGCTCACGCTGCAGCCGGCGCAGATAGGCCCGCGCCGCGATCTTGCGGACCCAGGCGACGAACGTGCCCTGCCCGCGGAACTCGCCGACCCGTTCGAAGGCGGTCAGGAACGCGTCCTGCGCCACGTCGTCCGCCTCGGCCGGCGGCGCGCCCATCCGGCGCAGCAGGCCGCGCACCGCCGAGCCGTGCCGGCGGACCAACTCGCCGAACGCCGCGCGGTCGCCCGCCGCGGCCAGCGCGGCCAGCTCCACGTCGTGGGCGCTTGTCAGCCTGTTGTTTTGAGAGCCCGACATCAGGGGCTTTCCCCTCCCCTTCGCCGGCTACTTGCCGCGGGAGATGAACGATAGCGCGATCAGCGCCAGGCCGATGAAGCCCGGGAACGCCGCCACGCCCAGCATCGGGTACAGCGCGTCCGGCTCCTCGAACGACACCGCCGCCCCCAGCGCCGCAAATCCAACCGCCACGCCCAGCCAGATGATCCCGGCGCGCAGATCGCGATAGGGCGAGGGCGCCGCCTTCACGTCGCTGGTCAACGCCTGAACGACCTCGGGCGGCAGCTCGGCACCCTTCTCGATCGACGCGCGCAGCGTCTCCTGAAGCTTCTGACGCTCCTGGCTCTTCAGATATCGCGGCACGATGACGATCGCGGCGACCATTGCGAAGAACCCTAGTGGGACCAGGATGCCTTCCATTGTGCTCTTCCTTCTCTCAGTGCGGGTGGCTCATCGGCCCCGTTCTGATGGGAAGAGGCGCCGGCCTAAGCGTACGGATGCAGGTGGGCGCATGAAATGTTCTTCATGTTGGCCCCCGCCTCAATCTAACTGAACTTCGCCGTGTAGGCGTCGGGCTTGAAGCCCACCAGCAGCTCGCCGTCCACGTCCAGGACCGGACGCTTGATCATCGACGGCTGCTCCAGCATCAGCCCGATGGCCTTGTCCTGGTTCAGGTCTGCCTTGTCGGCGTCGGGCAGCTTGCGGAACGTCGTGCCCGAGCGGTTCAGCAGCACCTCCCAACCGACCTGCCCGGCCCAGCGCTCCAAGCTCGCGCGGTCGATGCCGACCGCCTTGTAGTCGTGGAAGCCGTAGGTCACGCCATGGTCGTCCAGCCAGGTGCGCGCCTTCTTCATCGTGTCGCACGCCTTGATGCCGTAGATCGTGGTGCTCATCGTTCGAATCCGCGCTGGAGTTGATCCGCCCGACTTAACCCCGTCCGGTCGCCGCGCAAAAGAAAAGGCCCGGCGGATCGCTCCACCGGGCCTCGCGTCACGATCGCGGCGCCTTAGCGGGCGGCGACGATGATGATCTCGACCTTGTAGTCGGGGGTCGCCAGCTTGGCCTCGCCGGTGGCGCGGGCCGGGGCGTCCTTGCCGTCGACCCACTTGTCCCACACCGCGTTCATCTCGGCGAAGTCGGCCATGTCGGCCATCCAGATGGTGGCGGTCAGGATCTTCGACTTCTCGGTGCCGGTCTGCGCCAGCAGCTTTTCGATCTGGGCCAGCACCTGCTGGGTCTGGACGGTGACGCTCTCGCCCGGCGCGCCGACCTGGCCGGCCAGATAGACGGTGTCGCCGTGGACGACAGCCTGGCTCATGCGGGGGCCGGCTTCGATGCGTTCGATCGCCATGGGGCTCATTTCCTTCTCAGTTTGAATATCGCGAGATCGCCAGATCCCGGGTGTCGATGGCGCTCGCCGCGCCGCTGATCACGTCGGCGATCACCTGCCCTGATCCGCAGGCCATCGTCCAGCCGAGCGTGCCGTGCCCGGTGTTGAGGTAGAGGTTGCCGATCGGCGTCGCACCGACCACAGGCGTGCCGTCCGGGGTCATCGGCCGCAGACCCGACCAGAAGCTCGCCCCCGCGGCGTCCCCCGCGCCGGGGAACAGGCTCTGCATCGAGTGCTCCAGCGTCCGCCGCCGGCGCGGGTGCAGGTCGTTGTTGAAGCCCGATATCTCGGCCATGCCGCCGACCCGGATGCGATCGCCCAGCCGGGTGATCGCCACCTTGTAGCTCTCGTCCAGCAGGGTCGAGACCGGCGCGCGCTCGGGGTCGAGGATCGGGGCGGTGATCGAATAGCCCTTCACCGGATAGACCGGCAGCTTCATCCCGAACGGCCGAACCAGGGCCGGCGAATAGCTGCCCATCGCCACCAGGAAGGCGTCGGCGGTGATCTCTCCGTGGCTGGTCCGCACGGCGGCGATCTTGTCGCCCTCCTTGCGCAGTCCGGCGATGGCGGTGTCGAACTGGAACTCAACGCCCAGCCCCTTGGCGAGGTCGGCCAGCGCATTGGTGAACTTGAAGCAGTCGCCGGTCTCGTCATGGGGCAGCCGCAGGCCGCCGACGATCGGCTCCAGCGCGTTGATCAGGCCGGGCTCGGCGCCGGCGCAGCCCGCCGCATCCAGCACCTCGTAGGGCACGCCATAGGACTTCAGCACCTCGACGTCCTTGCCGATGCCGTCCATCTGCGCCTGGGTGCGGAACAGCTGCAGCGTGCCGCGGCTGCGCTCGTCATAGGCGATGCCGGTGTCCGCCCGCAGCGCGACCAGCAGGTCGCGGCTGTACTCGGCCAGCCGCACCATCCGGCTCTTGTTGAGGGCGTAGCGCGTCTCGGTGCAGTTGCGCAGGATCGACAGCAGCCAGCCGATCGTCGCCGCGTCGAGCTTGGGCCGCAGGATCAGCGGCGCGTGCTCCATCAGCAGCCACTTCACCGCCTTGGCCGGGATGCCCGGCCCGGCCCACGGCGAGGCGTAGCCGGGCGAAATCTCGCCGGCGTTCGCGAAGCTGGTCTCCAGCGCCGGGCCCGGCTGGCGCTCCAGCACCGTCACCTCGTGACCGGCCTTGGCGAGATAGTAGGCGGAGGTGACGCCGATCACGCCGCCGCCCAGGACTGCCACCTTCATGCGTCGATCTCCGCGCGCGCGTCTTGGGTCAGGTAGGTGCGCGAGCAGCGCTTCCCCAGCCCGGTCAGGATTTCATAGGCGATGGTCTCAGCGCCGGCCGCCACAGCCTCCAACGTCTGACGCGGCCCGATCAGCTCGACATAGTCGCCCTCGGCCAGCGCCCCGTCCGGCAGATCGCTGACGTCCAGGGTCATGCTGTCCATCGACACCCGACCGACGATCGGCAACCGCACGTCGCCGAAGTAAGCTGCGGCCCGGCCGCCCAGCCGCCGCGGCCAGCCGTCGGCATAGCCGACGCTGACGGTCGCCAGCCGCCGCGGTTCCCGCGCGACATAGGTCAGGCCATAGCCCACGCCGGCGCCGGCTTCGACCGCCCTTAGCTGGATCACCCGCGCCTCCAGCCGCACGACGGGCCGCACGGGGCTCGCAGCACCCTCGATCGGCGCCGCGCCGTACAGCGCCAGTCCCGGGCGCACGAGGTCCTGGCGGAACTCCGGAGCGATGAACACGCCCGCGGAATTGGCCAGCGAGCGCGGCAGGCCGGGCCCAATGCGATCGGCCAGGGCCTCGAAACGCGCCAGTTGCTCCTGGTTCGTCGCCGCGCCCGGCGTATCGCCGCAGGCCAGGTGACTCATCACCAGCAAAACCTCGACGTCGTCGGTCAGGCCGGCGGGAAGCTTGTCGATGTCGCCGGGCGCCAGGCCCAGCCGTGACATGCCGCTGTCGACCTGGACGACGCACGCCAGCCGAACCCCGCGTCGCTTGGCCTCCGCGCGCCAGCGTTCGACCTGGCCGACCGAGTTCAACACGGGCACGACGCCGGCTGCGGCGCAGGCGGTTTCCGCGCCCGGCGGCAAGCCGTTGAGGACATAGAGCCACGCATCCGTCGGCAGCTGGCGCGCTAGATCCAGGGCTTCGGTGATCACCGCCACGAAGAAGTCGCGGCAGCCGGCCTCCGCCAAGGCGCGGACGACATGCTCGGCGCCGAGGCCATAGGCGTCGGCCTTCACGACCGCGGCGGCGCGGGCCGGCGCAGCGCGCTCTGCGATCAGCACATAGTTCGCGCGCAAGGCGGCGAGGTCGATGGTCAGGCGCCCGCCCGCCAGGGCCTCGGCCGGATCCTCCAAATTCGCCATCGCTCGCCTCCCGTCTGTCGGCGCGCTAGAGGCTACTCGAAGATTATTCGAACGTTTCGCCTCATCGTCGTATGTTCGACGACTACACAGCGATCTGCGCACCTTTCTTGCACGGCCAAGCAACACATGACCATCGCTCTCGACGACATCGACCGCAGCCTGATCCGACTCCTTCGGCTGGACGGCCGCCGGCCCAACAGCGAACTGGCCGCCGAGGTCGGGCTGTCGGCGTCGGCCTGCCTGCGCCGCATCCGAATGTTGGAAGAACGCGGCGTCATCCGCGGCTACACCGCGATCGTCGCCGCCCCGGAGTCCGAGGGGCGGATCATCGCCATCGTACGCCTCACCCTCGAGAAGCAGACCGAGGAGTACCTACGCCGCTTCGAAGCCGCCGTGCGCGAGCATCCCGAGATCGAGGAGTGCTACCTGATGACCGGCGACGTCGACTACATCCTGCGGGTCTCCGGCGCGAGCACCGCCGATTACGAGGCGATCCATACCGACATCCTCTCGCGGCTGCCGGGCGTCGCTCGCATCCATTCCAGCCTGGCGATGCGCAACGTCCTCCAGCAGCGCCCTGCCCGCCGCAAGCCTGCGGGCTGAACCTTCGCCCGCCGTTCGTCGGCGCTGGGCGGTTTCGTCCCGCCGATCGCCCAGTTCGTAGAACGCCGCTTCAGCTTCCCAGCCGCCCGCGCGATGCGGCGGACACGGAAACCTGGAGAAGCGCCTTGCGTATCTTGCCGGCCCTCGCAATCGCATCGTTGCTGTCGTCGACAGCCATCCCGCTGGCCGCGCAAGCCGCCCAATGCTCGAGCGGATGGGCCGGGACCATCCAGTACACGCGCAACCAGGCCAACAGCGACGCCAAGACCGAGCAGCGCGTCACCGGCAAGGGCACGGAGACCCGCAACTGGTCGATGACCTACGACTATGTCGCCCAAGTCTCCGTCCGCCCGGCGCCTGAGGCGGACTACAGCGTCGGCAAGGCCGCCATCAGCCTGACGTCGGTCTCGACCGAAACGAAGTCCGCCCAGGATCGATACATCTGTCCTCACGAGCGCACCCCTCGCGCCATGTCCGGCAACTTCGTCAGCGAGACCAAGACCCAAGGAAACGCCGCGGGACTGGAGGCGGACGTGCATGTCGGCCTGGATTCCGACGGGACCTATCGCGTCAGCGTCGGCCTGCCGGACATCCAGGGGACCGTGTCGGGTTCGAACTCGTCGAGCTACAGCGGCCAATGCACGCCCAAGCAGGGCGTGAACCAGTCGATCGCCGACATGCCGACGACAATAAACGGCTACAGCTTCGGCAGCAGCGGCAAGGATCGCGTCCTCACCTCGGATCCCGACCGACTGAACGGCAGCTACTCGACGTCGGCCTACGGCGTCACCGAGACCCTGAGATGGAACCTGCGTCGCTGCGGCGGCGCGCTGCGCCTGGTCGACGTCAAGTTCGAGGACATGAAGTTTCCGACCTGGGACGCCTGGCAGGAGATCGTCGAGCAGCGGGGCACGATCGACGGTAACATCGTCCGCGTGACGGCGACCGTCGCCAACGACGGCCCCGACGAGAAGTCGGCCACGATCAAGTTCCGCGAGACCTACAAGGGCGACAGGTGGGACGGCGCCAAGCCCGACAGCCTGATCGAAGAGCTCTCGGTCATGGTCCCGGCCGGCGAGCAGGCCGAAGTGTCGTTCAAGTGGGATTCCTCCGGCTACGCCTGGTACGACGACGGCCGGCCACGCCTGGTCCAGCGCATCAGGACCGAACTCGAAGACGCCGGAAAGAAGGTCGACGACAAGACGCAGAACCTGAAAGTCGCGCCCAAGCCGCTCGTGCTCGTGCACGGCCTGTGGTCCACCTGGAGGGCGTGGGAAGTCTGGCAGAACATTCTGACCGTCAGCCATTCCTACGACTGGAAGGCCTTTCCGGTCGGCGAGAAGCCCGAGCATGGCCGGATGCGCACCGGCGAGACGCTCGCCAATACCGATCCGACCAACACCATCGCCCAGAACGCCATCGAGCTCGGCCTGTACGTGAAGTACGCCCAGCGCGACCGCAACGCCTGGCACGTCGACATCGTCGCCCACTCGATGGGCGGCCTGATCAGCCGGCGCTACATCCACGCGACCATGCCGACCTATCCCGACGGCAAGCCGCAGGTCGCCCATCTGGTCATGCTCGGCACTCCCAACATGGGCAGTCGCTGCGCCGACCTGATCAGCGCGCCGCTGGAGACCGCCGGCCAGTCAATGGACGCGCTGCGTGAACTGCGGCCGAGCGTGGTGGCGCAGTTCAACGCCGTTCACACCGAACGCAAAGGCGTCGAGTTCTCGATCCTCGCCGGCAATCCGCTTCCCGCCGTCTGCTACATGTACGACGAGAACGACAGCGTGGTGACCGTGCCGTCGGCGACCTGGGCGATCACCGACACCGAACAGCAGAGCGTGTTCCACACCGACATGGCCACAGCCGAGGTGTTCTCCTCGTTCGCCAAACCGCGCCTCGCGATCGGACCGGCAAGGCAGAAGCCGATCAAGCTCTCGGCGCTCGACGCGGCCGCCTTCAGCTTTGACGCCGCCGACCAGACAGACGCCTTCGCGCCGGACTTTTCGAAGATCGTGAAGCTCGCGCCCGGCCAGACCTTGAGGGTCGCCCTCCCCGTCAAGGCGGCGAGCGATTTCGGTATGACCTTCATCGCGGCGAGCGCGGTGTCGGCGACGCTCAGCGACGACCAGGGCGCAGTCGTGGGCGAGAACCTCAAGGATACGCCCGCGGCCGGCCAGCTGTTCCGGTCGATCTACGCCAAGCGGGCGGTCGCGGCCGGAACCTGGACCCTGACGCTGCGAAACGACGAGCAGGCCGAGCAGCAGGTCGTCCTCTCAACCTGGTCGAAACCGAGCTGACGGCGCCTTTGTGGAGGGCGGCAGGCTAAACCTGCCGCTCGCCGCCTATTCCCACTCGATCGTGCCGGGCGGCTTGGAGGTCACGTCGTAGACGACGCGGTTGACGCCGCGCACCTCGTTGATGATCCGGGTGGCGCAGCGGCCGAGAACTTCCCAAGGAAATTCAAAGAAGTCGGCCGTCATACCGTCGGTCGAGGTCACCGCCCGCAGGGCCAGAACGTCCTCGTAAGTCCGCGCGTCACCCATCACCCCTACCGTCTTAACCGGCAGCAATACGGCGAACGCCTGCCAGATGCTGTCGTAGAGCCCGGCCTTGCGGATTTCCTCGAGATAGATGGCGTCGGCCTGCTGCAGGACCGCGACCTTTTCCCGGGTGATCTCGCCCGGAATGCGGATAGCCAAACCGGGGCCGGGGAACGGATGGCGGCCGACGAACTGCGGCGGCAGGCCCAGTTCGACGCCCAGCACCCGCACCTCGTCCTTGAACAGTTCGCGCAGCGGCTCGACCAGCTTGAGCTTCATGTAGTCGGGCAGACCGCCGACATTGTGGTGGCTCTTGATCACCGCCGACGGCCCGCCGCGCGCCGAGACGCTTTCGATGACGTCCGGATAGAGCGTGCCCTGGGCAAGGAAGTTGGCCCCGTCGATCTTCGCCGCCTCCTTGTCGAAGACGTCGATGAACAGCTTGCCGATGGTCTTGCGCTTGGTCTCCGGGTCCGAAACCCCGGCCAGCTCGCCGAGGAAAAGATCACCAGCGTCAACGTGTACGAGCGGAATGTTGTAGTGATCGCGGAACATGGTCACGACCTGCGTGGCCTCGTCCTTGCGCAGCAGGCCGGTGTCGACGAACACGCAGGTCAGCTGATCGCCGATCGCCTCGTGGATCAGCACCGCGGCGACTGAGCTGTCGACCCCGCCCGACAGGCCGCAGATCACCTTGCCCTCGCCCACCTGGTCGCGGATCTTCTGGACCATCTCCTGGCGGAACGCCGCCATGGTCCAATCGCCCTTCAGGCCGGCGATCTTGTGGACGAAGTTGCGCAGCATCAGCGCGCCGCGCGGCGTGTGCGCCACTTCCGGGTGGAACTGGATGCCGTAGTAGCGACGGCCTTCGTCGGCGATCACCGCAAAGGGCGAGCCCTCCGACACCGCCACCGCCTCGAAGCCCATCGGCAGGGCCGTGACCTTGTCGCCGTGGCTCATCCAGACGACCTCGCGGTGGCCGATCCCGCCCAGGCCGTCGAGCAGCGGGCTCTCCTTGACGATCTCGATCTCGGCGCGGCCGAACTCGCGGGTCGTGCCCGGTTCGACCCGGCCGCCCAGCTCGGCGCACATGGTCTGCTCGCCGTAGCAGATGCCCAGCACCGGCACGCCCAGCTCGAAGACCTTCTTGGTAACCGCCGGGCTCTCGTCCTCGTGCACGCTGGCCGGGCCGCCCGACAGGATCACCGCCTTGGGCGAGAAGCCGCCGAGCACCTCGTCGATCTTGTCGAAGGGGTGGATCTCGCAATAGACGCCGCTCTCGCGGACCCGGCGAGCGATGAGCTGGGTCACCTGGCTGCCGAAATCGACGATCAGGACTTTCTCGTGGGCGGGCTGGGTCATTGCGGGGTCCATTTGGCGCGCTCAAGCACGGCGACAAAGAAGCCGTCGGTGGCCGAGCTGCGGGGCGAAAGGCGAAGGTAACCCTCCGCCGTGAGGTGGGAGGCGAGATGCGGGTTCTGGGTGGCCGGGATCACGCGGAAATCCAGCCAGCGTTCGAGGAAGGCCGCGACGCGGTCTTCGTCCTCCTCGGGCAGCACCGAGCATGTGACGTAGACGATCCGCCCGCCGGGCTTCACGAACTGGACCCCGTGATCGAGCACCGCGTCCTGGTCGGCCGTGCGCTGCGCCAAGGTCGCCGGCTTCAGCCGCCACTTGGTGTCGGGATGGCGCCGCCAGGCGCCCGTGCCGGTGCAGGGCGCGTCGATGAAGACCACGTCGATCTTGCCGTCGAGGCCCTTCAGCGCATCCGGGTAGATCGGCGAGCGGACCTGGAGATTGCGCACGCCGGCGCGTTCGGAGCGGCGAACGGTGTCGGCCAGCCGCCGCGCCTCGCTGTCGTAGGCGTAGATCTGGCCCTTGTTGGCCATCGCCGCGGCCAGGGCCAGGGTCTTGCCCCCGCCCCCTGCGCAGAGGTCGAGGACCTGCTTGCCGGCGATGTCTCCTGCCGCCTGCGCGGCGATCTGCGAGGCCAGGTCCTGGACTTCGAACCAACCCTTGGAGAAGGCCGGAACGGCTTCCAGCGACTGGCTGCGCTGGCTAGGATCGGGCGCGGCGATGCGCAGGGCGTTGGGCAGCACGCCGGTCGGCTCGGCGTTGAGCGGCGCGAGCGCCTTCAGCGCCTGATCGGCGTCGGTCTTGAGGGTGTTGACCCGCAAGTCCACCGGCGCGCGCTCCGACAGCATCGCCCCCTCGAGGGCTGCGTTGTGACCAAAGGCCCGCGAGAACGACGGCTGCAGCCACTCCGGATAGTCGCCGCGGATCGACGGCGGCGCATCGGCCAGATCGCGCGGCTGCACCAGGGCCGAACGCTCGGCCTCGCTCAGCTCGCCAGGTCCGTGCGGCGCGTCGGCGGCGGCCTCGGCGATCCGCTCGATCGGCCAGTTCCACAGCACGTGCAGAGCGCTGAACACCGCCGCCCGGGGGCTGTCGTCGCCCATGCGCCAGGCCAGCGAACGGCGGCGGCGCAGGACGTCGAGCACCAGGCCCGAGACCCAGGCGCGGTCTTTCGAACCCGCAAACCGGGAGGCGTCCCCCCACGCCTTCAGCGCCAGCTTCACAGGCCGGTGGCGCGTCTCGACGTCGGTGAGGATCTCGATGGCTGCGGAGAGGCGTCCGCCGTCACGCAAGGGCTGTTCTCACGGTCAAAGGAAGATGGCGGCCACGACCGCCAGGGTGCCGGCGAACCCGACGGACCAGACAAGGGTCCGCAGGTACGGGACGTTGAGGACGTAGGCGATCGGATGCAGGGCGCGCCCGACCACGTAGAGGCTTGAGCCCCACAGCGTCAGGTCGCCCAGCTTGGCGGCCAGGTAGGCGACGATCACCGCCACGGCGTGCAGCGGGAACGTCTCCTTGAAGTTGGCGAAGGCGCGGTCGAGCCGCGCCGCCGCCCCGGCGATCGGCCGCGGTTCGTCCCGCGATCCGGCCGCCCACTTCAGGCCCTGCTGGCGCCGAGCCGCGGCCGCCGCCCAGAGCATCTGGATGAGACCGATGATCACGGCCACGCCCAGCAGCTGCAGTTCGACGGCCATGGTCATCAGACCGGGCTCGTATAGTTCGGCGCCTCGCGGGTCATCATCACGTCATGGACGTGGCTCTCACGGAGCCCCGCGCCGGTGATGCGGATGAACCGCGCCTTGTTGCGGAAGGTCTCGAGGTCGCCGGCGCCCACATAGCCCATCGCCGCCCGCAGGCCGCCGACCATCTGGTGCAGGATGGCCCCGATCGGCCCCTTGTAGGCGACCTGGCCCTCGATGCCCTCGGGCACCAGCTTCAGCGCCGAGACTTCCTTCTGGAAGTACCGGTCGGCCGAGCCGTTGGCCATGGCGCCCAGCGAACCCATGCCGCGATAGGCCTTGTAGGACCGACCCTGGTACAGGAACACCTCGCCTGGGGCCTCTTCGGTGCCGGCGAAGGCCGAGCCCATCATGGCCACGTGGGCGCCCATGGCGAGCGCCTTGGCGAGGTCGCCGGAGTACTTGATCCCGCCGTCGGCGATGACCGGGACGTCGGTGCCCTTGGCGGCGCGGACGGCGTCGGCGATGGCGGTCAGCTGCGGCACGCCGACGCCCGCGACGATCCGCGTGGTGCAGATCGAACCCGGACCGATACCGACCTTCACGGCGTCGGCGCCAGCGTCGATCAGCGCCCGCGCGCCTTCGTAAGTGGCGACGTTTCCGGCGACGATCTGGACGCGGTTGGTTTCGCGCTTCAGGCGGCCGACGGCCTTGGCGACGTCGGCGTTGTGCCCGTGGGCGGTGTCGATAACCACCACGTCAACGCCGGCGTCGACCAGCGCCATGGAGCGCTCGTAGCCGGCGTCGCCGACGGTCGAGGCCGCGCCGACCAGCAGGCGGCCCTGGGCGTCCTTGGCCGCGGACGGATAGGCTTGGGCCTTCTCCATGTCCTTGACCGTGATCAGGCCGACCGCGTGATAGTCGTCGTCGACGACGATCAGGCGTTCGATCTTGTGCTTGCGCAGCAGTTCACGGGCCTCAGCCTGGCTGACGCCCTGGCGGACGACGATCAGGTTGTCCTTGGTCATCAGTTCGCGGGCCGGGATGTCGTCGCGGCCTTCGAAGCGCATGTCGCGGTTGGTCAGGATGCCGACCAGCTTGCCGGTGCCCGGCTCGACGACCGGGAACCCCGAGATCTTGCGGCGCGCCTTGATCTCGCGGATCTCGCGCAGCGTGGTCTCCGGATTGATGGTCAGCGGATTGATGACCATCCCGCTTTCGTAGCGCTTCACCTCGCGGACCTGATCGGCCTGCTCCTCGACCGTGAGGTTCCGGTGCAGCACGCCCAGACCGCCGGCCTGGGCCATGGCGATGGCTAGGCGGCTTTCGGTGACCGTGTCCATGGCGGAGGACACGAGGGGGATGTTGAGACTGATTTCGCGAGTGAACTTGGTGGCGGTGTCCACCTGGGTAGGCATCACGTCGGACGCACCCGGTTCCAGCAAAACGTCGTCGAAGGTGAGACCTTCGCGAATGTCCATGTAAGGCTCCATTTTGCGAGCCGCGTATAAGCCCTCTCGGGCGCTTCCGGCAAGGGCCGGTTCGAGCGTAATCATGCCGCAGCGTGCTCCTTTTGGGGTTGGGATCGGGTTTGAAGGCCGAAAGTCATGGCGAACATGACCAGGCAGAGCCCCGACGACAGCGCCAGGGCCAAGGTCGGCGACTCGGCCAGCGCGAGGCCGTAGAGGGCCGGGCCGGCCACCTGCAATACGAGCGCCGGGCGCGACAACAGGGCTGAGCGGTAGCCATAGTTTGCGGGCCCGAAGAGCGTGAGCGGCAAGACGCCCTTGGCGACGGTGATCATCCCGTTGCCGCCGCCCTGCCCCAGCGCCATCAGCGGCGCGGCCTTGGCGCCGAGGGCCGCCAGGCACGATGCGCCCGTGGGATGCAGCAGGGTCGCCAGCCGCGTGGAGATCAGGATCGGCACGCGGTGCAAGACTGTGAACTCGGCCAGGCGCACGCCGACGGCCGCAAAGCCGACCAAGCCGGCGACCATGGCCGCACGCCCGGGGGTGAGCCCGAAGCTCGCCAACAGCCTGGGCAGATGGCTGGCCATGGCGCTGGAAATGAACCAGGCGCAGGCGAAGATCGTGGCGAGCTGGATCATCCGCCGATCCCAGACTACGGGCTCAGCGGGCTGGTCAGTCGCATGACGGGCGTGCGCAAGGATCTTCGGCGTGACTACGGCGACCAGCGGCAGGCAGACCAGCAGGTGCACAGCCGCCCAGGCCAGGCAGGCGCCTCGCCATCCCCAGGTTTCAGCGAGCCAGGCGGTGACCGGCCAACCGACGGCCGAACCCAATCCGCCCAGCACCGCCACGCCGGTGATCGGCCGACGGGCCTCCTCGCCATAGAGCGACACCAGAATAGCGAAGGGCGTGCCGTACATGCCGATGGTCATGCCCAGGCCGAGCACCGCCATGCCCAGGCCAAGGCCGATCACGTCAGGCGCCCATCCAAGGAGCGCCAGCGCTAGCGCGAAGATCACGTTCGAGGCCAGCAGAACGACCTTGCCGCCTCGCCGATCGATCCAGCGGCCGGCGGCGGTCGAGAGGATCGGCGACACTGCGAGCGACGCTGACGTCAGCGCAAACAAGACGGTCGGAGCAAGATGAAGATCGCGGGCGATCGGGTCGCCCAGGGCGCCCATTAGGTAGTAGCTGGAGGCGAAGGCGACGATCTGGCCAAGGCCCAAGATCAGCGTGACGAGCAGCTTCGGCGGTCGCGACTGGTTGGGCTCTCCTGACATGGCGAGCTTCTGAAGCAATTGGCCTTTTGAGGAAAACGATATATTCGACCCCCGATGTTCGAAAATCTCACATCGCGGGCTATTCCGTCGCTGAACGCCTTGCGGGCCTTCGAGGCGATGGCGCGCACCGGCCGGGCGACGCTGGCCGCCGACGAGTTGAGCGTCACCCACAGCGCGGTCAGCCGCCAGGTCAAGGCGCTCGAAGACCAACTCGGCGTTCGGTTGTTCAGCGGGCCCAAGCATCGGCTGGAACTGACCGAAGCGGGTCGCCGGTTGCTGCCGGCGCTGACCTCGGCCTTCGATCAGATCGCCACCGCCGTCGGGCAGGTCCGGGCCGGCGGCGAGGACCTGCTGATCGCCGTCAACGCCAGCGTCTCAGTGAAGTGGCTGATCCCGCGGCTGGCGCGGTTCAGCGCCGCGCACCCGACCGTGAACCTGCAACTGGCGGAGTTGCCGTCGCACGCGACGTCCTACCGTGGAGCCGACGCCGTGGTTCGGATCGTGCCGACCAGCCGCCTGTCGACGCCCGAGACGACCGCCTTCATTCCTAATCACCTCGGGCTGGTGTTGGCCCCCGCCCTGGCCGAACGCTTCGCCGCCGATCCCCTGAAGGCCCCGCGGCTGATGGCCCAGACCCATCCGCAAGGCTGGGCGATCTGGGCGGCGCTAGCCGGGGTCGAGCTTGCCCCTGCCCCCGAGCAGCCCTTCGCGCACCTGCACTTCGCCATCGACGCTGCGATCGCGGGCTTGGGGGCCGCGGTCATCTCCTGGCCGCTGGTCGCCGACTATGTCCGCACAGGCCGTCTGGTCGCGCCGATGGGCTTCCGGAGAGCGGAGAGCGCTTTCGCGATGATCGCTTCCCCGGGCGCGGGCGGCCGTCCACTCGAGCAGTTTCGTCAGTGGTTGGCCGCGGAGGGCGGCATGACGCAGCCGCCGCCTAGCCCTTGAACCCCGTCGCCACGAGATAGACTTCCGAAGAGTCCGCACGGCTGGCCTTGGGCTTGATGTTCTTCACATCGGTGAAGTGCCGCTTGAGCTCGGCGATCACCTCGGACGTTTCTCCGCCCTGAAAAGCCTTGGCGACGAAGGATCCGCCGGGCTTCAGCACGCTGATCGCGAATTCCGCCGCAGCTTCGATCAAGCCCATGATCCGCAAGTGGTCGGTGCGCTTATGGCCCACCGTGTTTGGAGCCATGTCCGAGAGCACGACGTCCGGCAGCCCGCCCAGCAACTCGATGAGCTTGGGGCCGCACGCCGGATCGGTGAAGTCCATCTCTAGGATGTGGGCGGGCGATAGCGGATCGACAGGCAACAGGTCGACGCCGACGATGTTGGTGACGCCGCGCTCGATGGCCACCTGCGTCCAGCCGCCGGGCGCCAGGCCGAGGTCGATGACCCGCGCGCCAGGCTTCAGCAGCTTCAGGCGGTCGTCGAGCTCGGTCATCTTGTAGGCCGCGCGGCTGCGATAACCGTGCGCGCGGGCCTTGGCCGAAAACGGGTCGTTGATCTGGCGATTCAGCCAAGCCTGCTGGGACGGCGTGCGATCCTTGGCCGTCTTCAGGCGAGCGGGCTTGCCCCGCCCCTCTTCCAGTCCGCCGGACGGCGGTTTGACCATGCGCTTGCGGGGAGGTTCGCTCATTCGGAAGCGTTTACAGCGGAACCCGCGCCCGATCCACGGCCGCGCCGACGGCGGCGCCGGCGTTTGCGTTTCCCGGCCCCCGACATCAGCGACATCAGGATGCCTTCTCGCAGGCCGCGGTCGGCGACGCGCACGCGCGTGCACGGCCAGAGTTCCTGCACGGCCTGCAGAATCGCAGCGCCGGCCAGCACCAAGTCAGCGCGATCGGGCCCGATGCAGGGCTGTCCGGCACGCTCCTCGGGACTGAGCTCGAGCAGCATCTGGGCTGCGGCGTCGCATTCGGCCCGACTCATCCAGATCCCGTCGACGACGCTGCGATCGTAACGCCGCAGGCCAAGGTGCATCCCCGCCAGGCTGGTGATCGCGCCGGATGTCCCAACCAGATGCGCAGCGCCGGCGTCGAACACCGGCCGCAACTCGTCCGCGTGCCGGAATTCCGCCAGTTCGCGCTTCACGGCGTCGACCATGCCCCGGTACCAGGCCTCGGTCGCCCGCTCGCCCTCCGGAAAGCGCTCCGCCAGCGTGACCACGCCGATCGGAATCGACAGCCACGCCTTGATCGGGAGTTGCGAGGCCGAGAACTTGCCGAGTTCGGTTTCCAAACCGCCTGCGGTCAGGTCGACCCAGGAAAGCTCCGTCGAACCGCCGCCGACATCGACCACCAGCGCGGCCTGCGCCTGGCGGTCGAGCAGGTTGAGACAGCCCGCCACCGACAGGTGCGCCTCTTCCCGCGGCGTGATGATCTGAAGATTCAGGCCGGTCTCGGCGGCGACCCGCGCCACGAACTCCGCGCCGTTGTCCGCGGCCCTGCAGGCTTGGGTGGCGATGGCCTTGATCTTGACCACCTTGCGGCGGCGCACCTTCTCGGCGCTGACCTTCAGCGCGGCGAGCGCGCGTTCCATGGCTGCGTCAGATAGTCGCCCCGTCTGCGACAGGCCTTCGCCGAGCCGAACGATGCGCGAATAGGCCTCTACGACGCGAAAACCTCGCCCCATAGGGGTCGCGATGAGCAGGCGGCAATTATTCGTACCCAGATCGAGCGCGCCGTAGCACGGCGAATCCGCCGAGGGCGCGACCTGGGTTTTCCGGGAACCGGAATCCGCAATCCGATCAAGCGTGGCGGTCACCGGAACGGCGACCAAAACGCTTGCTTTTCAAGGCCTTGGAGCACGTTCCGCCCGAACGCGCTCAACAGCGCCACCCTCATGGACCGACATCCGTCCCTAGCAGGCGCCGACGCCGGCGCCTCGTTTCACAGGCGACTGTAGCAAGGCCGCTCGCCTCTCGGAAGGCGCGCACTTGCACTGCGATCGAGGAACAGTACGTTCACCTCCCAGTTAGGCGCCGGGGTCTAGAGTCGGTTTTATGGACGCTCGAATCGAAAAAAGCGGACGAGATTTGGTGGCGCCTCCGGCGGTGCTTACCGAAGCGCGTCTGGCTAAGTACGCCATCGGACAGGTGGTCCGTCACCGGCACTATCCGTTCCGCGGCGTGATCTTCGACGTCGACCCGACGTTCGCCAACACCGAGCAATGGTGGCTGTCGATCCCCGAGGAAATCCGCCCGCGCAAGGATCAGCCGTTCTACCACCTGCTGGCCGAGAACGAGGAGAACGCCTACGTCGCCTATGTCTCGGAGCAGAACCTCATGCCCGACGACAGCGGCGAGCCGGTGGGCCACCCGCAGGCGGCGCTGATCTTCGAATCCTTCGAGGAAGGGCATTACGTGCTGCGCCCGCGGATCAGCCACTAGCCTGACGGCAAGGGCGTTCCACTCGACACCTCCCGCACGCAATCTTTATCCGCCGAACCCCGATTTTTCGGCATAGTTCGAACGGAAGTTTCGCGCCGACGCGCCCATTGTACGGGCCATGAGCGCTGACGGTTTCAACACCACCCCGCCGCCCGGAGCCCGGGCCGATTGGACCATCGACCAGGACTGGGCGAGCTATACCCAGGCCGAGCATGACGTCTGGACGACGCTCTATGAGCGCCAGGCGCAGCTGCTGCCGGGCCGCGCCTGCGACGCCTTTCTGAAGGGCCTGGACGCGCTCGACCTGCATCGCGGCGGCATCCCCGAGTTCGAGCGCATCAACGAGGAACTGCGCAAACTGACCGGCTGGTCGGTGGTCGCCGTCCCCGGGTTGGCGCCGGACGACGTCTTCTTCGACCACCTGGCGAACCGGCGCTTTCCGGCTGGCCGGTTTATCCGCAAGCCGCACGAACTCGACTACCTGCAGGAACCCGACGTCTTCCACGACGTCTTCGGTCACGTGCCGATGCTCACCGACCCGATCTTCGCCGACTACATGCAGGCCTATGGCGAGGGCGGGCTGAAGGCGCTCGGCCGCGGGCAACTGCACAATCTGGCGCGGCTCTACTGGTACACGGTCGAGTTCGGCCTGATGGAAACTCCGCAAGGCCTGCGCATCTACGGGGCCGGCATCGTTTCGAGCCGCTCTGAATCGATCTTCGCGCTGGACGATCCCTCCCCCAACCGGATCGGCTTCGACCTGGAGCGGGTGATGCGCACCCCCTACCGGATCGACGACTTCCAGCAGGTCTACTTCGTCATCCCCTCGCTGAAGGCGCTGCGCGAGACGACGCTGGCCGATTTCTCGGCGATCTACGCACGGCTCAACGGGGCCGAGGACATCGCCATCGACGCGATGGCGCCGGGCGACCGCATCTTCACCTGCGGCACGCAGGCCTATGCGGAGCGCGGCGGTCGGCAGGCGGCCGGCTAGCCGCCGGCTTTCTCCCGGTCCAGCAGGGTCTGGATGCCCTTCTGGACCTCGAGTCGCGCCGCGGGCGTGAACACGCGATAGCGCTGCGCCTTGGGGCCCGAGGCGACGCTGATCTCCTCGTCGGTGACGTAGATGAAGCGTCCCTGGAAGGCGCCCGTCATCGGCAGCCCAGTCGTCATCCGCAGGCCTTCAAGGCGAACCGCGCAGTTCTCCAGCGTGTCGATGTTCGGCGCGATCGGCCGAAAGTCGGGCTTGCCGTTCATGCCCTCGACCATGCGCCAGCAGACACCCGGATTGCTTGGCGCCGTGAGCGGCTTCTCGCATGCCGTCAGCACCAGGGGCGCCAGAAGAACCGAAATCAGCCGTCGCATCGTCAGTAGTCCTTGCGCCAGCGAACCGCGAGCTTGCCGTCCCCCTGGCTGGCCAGCTTCGAGATGATGGACAGGTTGCGGCCGAGTCGCCACTCCACCTGGGCGGACGGTCCGTCGCGCCCTCCCCCGGTGATCTCGAGATAGACGTCGTCGGTCAGATACTTGCCGCCAGAAACGGTGACGCCGGACTCGTCGCCGCCGGCCAGCGACAGACGGTCGAGACCCGCAAACGTGCGCAGGTTGCCAACGACGTCGAAACCGCCGCCGCCCGCGAGCGACGACAGCGCAGACGCCAGCTGCGCGGCCTCGAGGGGCGAAAGCTGCGAGGCCGAGCGCCCGAACAACACCTGCGACAGCACCTCGTCGTTGGGTAGGGTCGGCACCGAGGTCAGGGTGATCTCCGGCTTGGCCGCCGTTCCGCGGATGCGCACCACGGCGGTCAGCGAGGGATCGTCCCGTGTCGCCGACAGGTCCAGCCGGATCGCCTGCGGCGATGTCGCCAGATAGACCACGCCGCGGTCGTCGAACTCGAAGCGCTTGCCGGCGAAGTCGTACTCGCCGCGCACGACCCGCGCCGTGCCCGACAGCGTCGGACGCGCCGTTGTGCCGCCGACCCTGGCGTCGAGCGACAGCTCGACGTCCAGGCCCTTGCCACGCAGATAGATCCGTCGCGGCGCCTTGAGCGTGACGTCGAGCGTCATCGCCGGCCCGCGGCTCGCCACCGGCTGCAGCGAACCGGAGATGTCGACCGGCTTGTTGCGCTCGATGACGTCCATGTTCACGACGCCGGAGCCGCCGGTCAGCTTGGCCGCCACGTCGGCGCGATCGATGGTCAGGTCGCCCGCCAGCCGCACCTTGCCGTCGGCGGCGCGGTCGAGGGTCGCCTGACCCGACGCCGAAGCAGTCGCGAGATCATTGTCGATCAGCCGGAAATTCTTCAGGTCGAGCTTGAAGGTCGAGGCCCCGTCGCGGAGCAGGCTCAGCCGGCCGGATCCCGCCAGGGAGCCGCCATGCCCGTCCGCCCCGGTCGCCTGCACGATGTTGACCGCATTGTCGGCCAGCGTCGCGCGCAGCGTGACGTCGGTGAGCACGAGCCCCGTCGCGCCGTCGGAGAAGCGGCCGTTGTCGACCTCGGCCTGCCCCACGGCCCGCGGGTCGGCGAGCGTACCGCTGAGCGTGCCCTGCATCTGCACGTGGCCGGCCAGCTCGCGTTCGCCGCCGACCAGCAGGTCCCAGAGCGGCTTGACCTCCCCGTCCGCGAAGAACTTGCCGCGCATCGGCTGCGTTCTGGCGATGGCGATGCGGAACGGACTGGCGCTGGTCTCGGTCGGAAGCACCACCTCGGCGTTGGCGCGCAGGCCATGCTCGTTGGTCATCGCGGCGTCGAGTTCGAGGGAATCCCCGGACAGCTTCGCCTTCAGCACGCCGTCCAGGCCCTGCTCGCGCGGCGATCCACGACCCCGGGCGTCGTCCAGCTTGGCTTCCAGCGTTCCGTCCAGCTGGCCGCCACGCCCGGTCAGGGTCAGCGTGCCGTCGGCCCGGCCCGTGAGGTCAGCGTTCACCAGACCGAGCCCCAGGTTCTGCACGTGCGCGCGGATGTCAGCGGCGTCCTTTTCGAGGCTCGCATCGAGATCGATGCGCCCGCCGTCCGAAGCGACCAGCCGCAGACGCGCGCTGCGCTCTGCGCCGCCGAAGCGCAAGACCGCCGGCTCGACGGTCTTCATGTTCCGGCGGCCGTAGGCGCCGTCGCCGGCGAAGGTCAGTTCGTAGCCCGGATCTTGCGCCGACAGCGTGCCGCCGCCCTCGAGGCGCCAGCGCTCGCTGGACGACACGCCCTGCAGACGGGCCTGATAGGGCAGTCGCGCCAGGGGTCCGTCCGCGGTGATGGCTCCGTTGCGGACCGCGAAGCGAGAGCCCGGCAGCACCGCATCGTTGGCGGTGAGGTTCAGCGTCGCGCGTGGGCCGCCTGAGGCATCGACGATCTTCACCGTCCCCGCGATCACCCCGCCATCGAGGAAGGCCCCCTTGACGACGCGCACCTTGAGATCCGCCGCCGAAGGGGTCGCCTTGCGAAGCGACACCGCGCCGCTGGCGGTCAGCCCGCCGGCGTCCACCGACAGGTCCGACAGGTCGACCCCGCCCCGCGGGAAGCTGAAGGCCGAGTGCGCCGCCGCTGGGCCGAACTCGCTGGCCGCCTTCAGCGAGACGACGCCGCTGGAGGCGCCCGTCCCGCGCATGAAGCTCAGGGTCAGCTTGGCGTCCTTGAGCGGCAGCCGCGGCAGGTCGATGGCCTCGATGTCCGCGAGCAGGTCCGCGCGCGGCGACGACAGCTTGCCGGTGACGGCGCCCGTCCCGCTGGCCTTGCCGGTGATCTCGACCGGGCCGGCGCGGAACGGCCCGTTGGCCGACCAGTCGAGCTTGAAGCGCATGTCGCCCGCCTCGTCGAGCACCCCAGCGGTGGTCGCGTTGATCGCCGCCCCGTCGAGCGCGCCGCGGGTGATCGAGACCTTTCGGCCGGCGACGTCGGCACGGGCCTGTAGGCTAGGCGTGGGACCGAGCAACCGATCGAGCTCGGAGAATCCGGACGCGAACCGCGCGCCCTTGGCGTCAAGGCTCAGGGCCCACGGCTTGCCGGCCCCGCCTTGGCTCGCCGACCAGTCGGCGGCGAGCGCGCCGCTGGCGCCGGCCCGCGCCGCCGCCAGGTTCGAGAACGCCGCCGTGCCCTTGAAGTTGAGGCCGCCCAGCAGGCTGCGGCCGCCGCTGGCGTCGACCTTGAGCCCGGCGCCGGTCGCCTCGACCTTGCGCAGCATCAAGCGGCCGTCCGCCAGCCGCGCCCCGTCGATCACGGCCGTCGGCCGCGCGCCCAGCAGCGCCGCGGCCAGCCCTGAGCCGCGCCCGCCTGCGCCGGCAAGCCGCCCCTCGATCGCCAGGACCTTGTCCTTGCGCGTCAACTGGAACGGCCCAGAGACGCGATCGAGGTCGTACTGTCCCAGCTTCAGACGGGCGACGTCGGCGGTTCCGGCGAACAACAGATCGTCCAGCGTCCCGGTCAGCACGCCATCGACGCGGCCAAGGCCCATGGAAGGGCCGCCGGTAACCTTCGACAGCTCCCGCGCCGAGGCGGTCAGCGCCACGCCCTGCGGCCCCGTCCGGCGCTCGCCGATGTTCGCTTTGCCCTTGGCGGTCACCGCCACGTTGTCGGAGGTCAGCTCAGCCTGCAGGTCGAACAGGCCTTGCTCGGCCTTGGCGCCCGTCACCACGAACTGAACCTGGGGGCCGAGCCTCGCGACCAGCGCCTGCGTATGGGTCGAGGCGGCCAGCTCGACGCGCCCTTGCGCCGAACCGCCTTCCGGACCCCAGACGCCCGACGCGTCCACCGGCCGGGTCGCGCCGCTCTCGGCGATGGCCGAGAACCGGCCGGTCGAAGTTTCGCCCTTGGCGCGGACGTGCAGCAGGAACGGCTGATCAGGCGCAAGACCGAGCGCCCCGGCCAGCGCGCCGCCTTGGGCCTCGCGCGCGTCGGCCTCCAACACCAGCGGCCGGCCGCCCCCGAAGTCGAACTTAGCGTCCAGGTGATCGCCGGGGTGCAGAACGCTGGCCGCCTTCGCCGCGCCTTTTTGGCCGCCATTGCGGCGCATGAGCTCAATCGAGGCTTCGACATCGTAGACCCCGCGGGTCCGCGCCAACTCCGGCATCAGTTCGACCCGGCCGCTTGCACGGTCGATGACGATGTCGATCGGCATGCCCTCCGAGGGCCGCTTGGGCTCGGTCACCGGACGTCGATAGACGACCAGATGTGCGGCTGTAACGTCGGTGGCGTGGAATCGCCGCTGCAGGAGATCGCCGAACACCCACTTGAGGCGGAGATTGCGGCCCTCGAGCCAGACCCCTTTGGGGTCGCGGATCTCGACCTTGCGGACACTGAAGTCGCGCCATACGTCGCCGCTCAGTCCTTCGAGATAAAGCCTTCCGAACCGACCGACCTTCAGGCCGTTGGCCCGCGTCTCGATGATCGACCGACCCTGCGGCGACAGCGCTCCGTAGCGTCCTGTGAGCAGGGCGGCGGCGGCCAGGGCGACGAGCAGAGCGCACGCCACAAGCACGACCAGGCCCCATCGCCGGCGGGCCTTCTTCTTCGGCGCGGACGGCGCCTCTTCGATCTCGTTCGGCGTCTCGGTCAAAAGCTCTGCCCGATGCTGAGATAGATCTGGAACGCCGGGTCGCCTTCGCGCTTGTCGAGCGGCACGGCGATGTCGGCGCGGATCGGGCCGAAGCCGAGATCGTAGCGAACGCCGATCCCGACGCCGACGCTGAAGTCGTCGCCGGTGGGAAACTCGTTGGTCCCGACCGCGCCGGCGTCCACGAACGCGACGACGCCCCAGCGCTCGCCGACTTTCTGGCGCAGCTCAAGCGACGTCTCCAGCAGCGAGATGCCGCCCTCCGGCGTGTTGTCGATGTCGCGCGGGCCGATGGCCTGGAACGCGTAGCCGCGCACCGAGCCGCCGCCGCCGGCGTAGAACCGGCGGGACGCAGGCACCTCGGGAATGCTGCCGCCGATCATCGCCCCGGCCTTGACGCGCCCCGCGATCACCGTGCGCGCCTTGGCGTCCACTGGCACGTAGACCGTGCCTTGGCTCTGGACCTTCAGATAGGCCATGCTCTCGTCGCCGATCAGGTAGGTCGGCTCGGCCCGCACGTCGAGACGCCAGCCACGCTTGGGATCCAGCGGATCGTCTGAACGATCGAGGGCGCCGGCGGCCAGGCCCGCCACAGTGAGAAGTCGATCTCCCAGAGAAGAGACCTGGATGGTCTGCTTCTCCTCGACCGAGCCGTAGTCGAGCGACCCGCCAAGCGTCAGGTACGACGTCTTCCTGAAGCGCCGGGTGACGTCAGCACGAATGCCGACCCCGGTTTCGTCATAGGCGTCGGTGCGGTTAGAATAGGCCCCGCCCCCCGCCTTGAACGTCTGCTGCGGCCGTCGCCAATGCGGCAGGGTCAACTCGGCCCCCAACCGACTATCGATGTTTGAGACCCGAGCCAGCAGCGCCAGCGTGTCCGCCCGGCCAAGGACGTTGTAGCGAGTCCAGCGCGCGTCGGCCCCGAAACCCTCGGTGGTCGAATAGCTGGCCCCCAGTTCCAGCGTGCGTGGCTTGCGGTCGGCCAAGCTGAGCAGGATCGGTCGCCGCCCATCGGGCTCGGCCTGATCCTTGGGGGCCAACGAGACGGTGACGGAGTCGTAGACCCCGGTGTCTAGCAGCCTGCGCTCCAGCTCGCCGACGTCTTCGGGATCGTAGACCTCGCCCGGCCTCCACGGCGCCAAGCTCTCCAGCCAGCCCGGGCGGCTACGCCCCCGCTCGCCGACGATCTTCAGCCCGCCCAGGTGCACCAGTTCGCCCGCCGCGATCTTGTAGGTCGGCTGGACGGTACGATCGGCGTGATCGACGATGACCTCTCGCGGTTGGGCCGCCGCGTCGGCATAACCCCGCTTTTGGACCGCCGCGACGATGCGGCCTTCGGCGTTGATGACGTCGACCGCGCGACCGGGAGCACCGGTGGCCAGGCCCATCACCACCTCGCCGGACTGGCGGACGCTTTCGATCGGCTCCGGCGCAATCCAGTCGATCTGCGGATCAGAGAGGGTGAACAGCGGGCCGGGCGTGACCCGGACGATAGCCGTCGGCGGGTCGCCATCGCCCACGTCGGGATCCACCTCGTAGGCGTAGTAGCCCTCGGACCGCAGCACCGCGATCGCGTCCTCACCGGCCTCATTGGCCCGGCGTCGGGCTTCAAAGCGGTTGGAGATCGGCTTGTCTGTTTCGCCGACGGCGCGGACGATCGCCTCGCGCAGGTCGCCGTCGAGTTGTCCTTCGATGGTCGCGCGCGGAGACTCGGCCCGAGCCGTTCCAGACGCACAAATGGCCGCCGAGGCGGCGACCGCGACGACCAATCGTCCCACGCCAATCCTTTCACATGCGCCCCGTCCATCGGTGTAGCCCGCGTCGCGCTCGCCTGTCACCCACCACCGATAGATGAAGGCGCCACACGCGCAGGCGCCAATCTGCACAATTCGTGGGCGCCCACGCGGGGCGCGACGGCTGGGTCGGATTTCGCGCTTCAATCGCGCCCGCCTTTCCTAAGCTTTTCCCAGCGAACTGCAGGAAAGGGCTGGCGGGTGGAGTACGGCGTGGCGACCCAGGACCCTGATTGCACAACGGGCGCGCCGGCGGTCCAACCGCCCGCGGTTCCCTACGATGAAATGCTCACCGGCGGCGGCGGCGTGCGCGACCACTATGCAGGCCTGCATCAGCGCATCGCGACTCTGGCCCCGGCTGAAATGGCCGAGCGCCAGCGCACGCTGGAACGCTACTTCCTGCTCCAGGGCATCACCTTCACCGTCTACGGCGGCGAGAGCAGCACCGAGCGGATCATCCCGACCGACCTGCTGCCGCGGATCATACCGGGCGCCGAATGGGAGCGGATCGAGGCCGGACTGACCCAGCGCCTGCGCGCGCTGAACATGTTCCTGGCCGATATCTACGGCGCGCAGCAGATCCTGATGGACGGCGTGGTGCCTCGCGAGCTGGTGTTGGGCGCGCCCTCCTATCGACGGGAGATGCAGAACCTCTACGTGCCGCATGAGGCCTATGCCAACGTCTGCGGATCCGACCTCATTCGCCAGCCGGACGGCGCCTTTGCGGTGCTGGAGGACAATCTGCGCGTCCCATCGGGCGTCTCGTACATGCTGGCCAACCGCGAGGCCTCGCGGCGCACCTTTCCGGGCTCGTTCCGCGAGGCGGGCGTGCGATCCATCGACCGCTATCCGGATCTGCTGCTCAGCACGCTGAAAAGCATGGCCGCGGACTGGCGGCCCAACCCGCAGATCGTCGTGCTGACCCCCGGGGTCTACAATTCGGCCTACTACGAGCACGCCTATCTCGCCCGGCTGATGGGATGCCCGCTGGTCGAGGGCCGCGACCTCGTGGTGCACGACAACATGGTCTACATGCGCACCACGACCGGTCTGCGACGGATCGATGTGATCTATCGGCGGGTCGACGACGACTTCATCGACCCCCTGACCTTCCGCCGGGACTCGGCGCTTGGGTCGGCCGGCCTGTTCAACGCCTACCGGGCCGGCAACGTCGTGATCTGCAACGCGCCCGGCACCGGCGTCGCCGACGACAAGGCGGTCTACGCCTACGTCCCGGCGATCATTCGCTACTATCTCGGCGAGGACGCGATCCTGCCGAACATCGAGACGTATCTCTGTCGCGAGCCGACTCAGCTGGCGCATGTGCTGGCCAATCTCGACAAGCTGGTGGTGAAGGCGGTCGGCGCATCGGGCGGCTACGGCATGCTGGTCGGACCGCACGCCAGCCGCAAGGAGCGCGAAGCGTTCGCCACGGCCATCGCCGCCGACCCCGCCAACTACATCGCCCAGCCTACGATCCAGCTCTCGACGGCGCCCTGCCTCGTCGATGGCGAGATCGAGCCGCGGCACGTCGACCTGCGCCCCTTCATCCTGTCGGGCGACAAGATCGTGGTGACGCCAGGCGCCCTGACCCGGGTGGCCCTCAAGAAGGGGTCGCTGGTCGTGAACTCGAGCCAAGGCGGCGGCTCCAAGGACACTTGGGTGCTGGAATCCACCCCGACAGGAGCCCAGCCATGATGCTCGCCCGTGTGGCCGACAGTCTCTACTGGATCGGTCGGTACGTCGAACGGGCCGAGCACTTGTGCCGCCTGAGCGACGTCATGCTCAACGCGACGCTCGATCGCAACGAAGCCGCAGGGCTGGTCTCGCGCATCGTGCTGTCAGCCGTCGGCGACACCGAGCTGCACCGGGCGGACGATCCCTACCAGCTCGCCCTGGCACTGGCGCTCGACCGGCATGACGGCGGCTCGATCGTCTCGTCGCTGGCGCTCGCCCGAGAAAACGCCCGGCAGGTCCGCGACCAGATCACGACCGAAACCTGGGAGCGGCTCAACATGCTGCACCTCCGGGTCACGGCCGGCGATGCGACTCGGGCGTTCGGAGACGGCCCCTCGGCCTTCATGCACGACATCATCGCCGACCTGCACCTGTTCAAGGGCGCCGCCGACGCGACGATGAGCCATGGCGAAGGTTGGCGCTTCCTGCTGCTCGGCGTGTACCTTGAACGCGCTCAACTCATCGGGCGCTTGCTCGAAGCCTGCTTCGGTCTGCGCCGCGCCCCGGAAGACCACATGGCCCTGATGGGGGTGCTGCGGATGAGTTGCGCGTTGGAGCCGTACCTGCGCCGCTTCACGGCCGACGTGCAGCCGCGCAAGGTGCTGGAGTTCCTGTTGCTCGACGAGGAGTTCCCGCGCTCGATGCGCTTCTGCACCGCGCGGATCGAGGAGTATCTCAGCACGGCCGCGCGTCATGCGGACGCTGGGGGACATTCTCCGCCCGAGCGCCTGGCCGGCCGCCTGCGCGCGCGTCTGCAGTACGCGGACATCGACGAGCACGACGGCGCCAGCGGGCTGATCTCCAGCGTGCTGGAAGACTGCGCGGCTCTGCATCAGTCGATCTACGACACCTTCGTCGCCTATTCCCTGGAAACCCGGCTGCCGGCCTAGGACCCCATTGCATGCTTCTCGAAGTCCGGCACGTCACCCAGTATCACTACGCCGAACCCGTGCGCGAAAGCGTCATGGAGGTTTGGATGCAGCCGCAAAAGGCCGCCCGCCAGCGCCTGGTCTCCTTCGACCTCGACATCGATCCGGCCGCGCAGTTGTTCTCCTACGCCGATCCCTTCGGCAACGCGGTCTACCATTTCGACGTCCCCCATCCACATGACCGGCTGCGCATCGTCGCCAACGCCGCCGTGGAGACGCAGGCGCCGCCCGCCCTGCCCGAGGCGCTCGACCATGGCGAATGGGACCGTCTGCGCAGCGACTTCGTGCGCGGCGAAAACTTCGACTTCCTGACGCTCGGCGGCTTCGCGGTGGAAACCGACGCGCTGCGCACCTACGCCGCCGAGCACGGCCTGGACGAGCTCCGGCGGCGCGATCCGCTCAACGCGGTGCGCGCGCTGTCGGAGACCATCTACACCTCGTTCGACTACGAACCTGGGGTCACCCATGCCGACAGCCCGATCGACCTGGCGCTCGGCGCCGGGCGCGGCGTCTGCCAGGACTTCGCCCACATCATGATCGCGATCTGCCGCGGCTGGGGCGTTCCGGCCCGGTACGTCTCCGGCTACCTGTTCACCGACCGGCAGGCTGGCGACCGGTCCGACCCGGACGCCACCCACGCCTGGGTGGAGGTCTTCCTGCCGTCGCTGCGCTGGATCGGCTTTGATCCGACCAACAACGTGCTCGCGGGCGAGCGCCACATCGCCGCCGCCGTCGGCCGCGACTACAACGACGTGCCTCCCTCGCGCGGGGTCTACAAGGGCGACGCCGAAAGCCAGCTCGCGGTGGGTGTCTCCGTGCGACGCGCCCGCACTGCGCCGACCGAGCCGGAGTTCATCCGCATGGCGCAACCCTCTTTCGCGCGCGGCGGCCGACGACGGCCGGCCGGCGTCCCCGCCTACGACCAGCAACAGCAGCAACAGCAGCAATAGCCGGTCAGTCGAAGGGAAAGGTCACCATGACCACGCCGGTGGTTTCGTCCCCGCCCGCGGATCGGTAGGTGGCCCTGGCCGCGGCGTTGTCTTCGTCGGTCAGCACCCAGGCCTCGGAGCAGCCCAGGGCTCTGCCTTTTGCCAGCAACGCGTCCAGCAGGGCCCGCGCCAGGCCTCGCCGCTGATGGGTCGGCGCGACGCCGACCTCATTGATCCAGAGTTGGGGCGGCTTGTCCGGGTGTACGTAGTGCACCGCCGACGCGAAGCCCACGACCACATCGCCATCGATCGCCACGGCCAGGTGGTGTCTGGGATCGGCGAGAAACTCCGCCCAGAGCGCCGGGTCGACCGCCTTGTCGAACACGTCGACGGCGACCTGCCCTAGTACGGCCAGGTCGCCGGATCCCAAGAGGCGAACGAACGGCTCGCCCATCGCCGCTAGCCTGGGAACACGTAGGCGCGGCCGACCGAGAGATTGAGTTTCGCGCCGGGCCTCAGTTCAGCCACCGCTTGTCGCGCGAAGGCCGCCTCCAGCCGCAGGCCGCCCGGCGTGGTGCCGTCGATCCGCGCGACGGCGCCCTGCGGGGCGATGTGGTTGGCGACGAAGCCGAAGCTCGCTTCGTCCTCCGCCGGCGACAGCACAAGCTCGTGGGGCCGCACATAGGCCACCGCCGCGCCGTCGGCGACGCCGGCGACGGCGAACTGAACGTCGCCATTGCGGAACCGGCCGGCCTTCACCTCGCCTTCGATGCGGTTGGATTCCCCCACGAAGCCGGCGACGAAGGCGCCGGACGGATTGTCGTGGATCTCCTGCGGGGTCCCGACCTGCTCGATTGCGCCCTGATTGAGGATCGCGACCCTGTCAGCCAGTTCCAGCGCCTCTTCCTGGTCGTGGGTGACGAAGATGGTCGTGACGCCGGTGGCGTCGTGGATGCGGCGCAGTTCCTTGCGGAGCGACTTGCGGACGGTCGCATCGAGCGCGCCGAAGGGCTCGTCGAGCAGCAGCACGCTCGGGTTCACGGCCAGGGCTCGGGCTAAGGCGACCCGCTGGCGTTGGCCGCCCGACAACTGCGCCGGATAGCGCTTGCCCAATTCGCCGAGCTCGACCAGCCGCAGCAATTCATCCACCCGCTGGGTGATCTCGGCCTTGCTCGGCTTGGTGGCCCCTTTGCGCACGTCGAGGCCGAAGGCGACGTTCTTGGCGACCGTCATGTGCCGGAACAGGGCGTACTGCTGGAACACGAAGCCGACCCGGCGCTCAGCGGCGCCGGCATAGGTCATGTCCTGATCGCCGTAGAGAACCTGACCGCTGTCCGGGAACTCGAGACCGGCGATGACGCGCAGCAACGTGGTCTTGCCCGAGCCCGACGGGCCGAGCAGCGCCAGCAGTTCGCCGTCGGCGATCTCGAGGCTGACGCTGTTGAGCGCCGGATACCGCCCAAAGGTCTTCTCCACCGAACGGATGGAAATGGTCATTTGCAGCGTCTCGCGATCAATGACGGCCCGGCCGCGACGGCGGCTGAGCGATTTCAAGCAGGGTCTTCAGCACCAGGGTGACGACCGCCAGGAAGCAGAGCAACGCCGCGACGGCGAAGGCGCCGACGAAATCGTACTCGTTGTAGAGGATCTCCACATGCAGGGGCATGGTGTTGGTCAGGCCGCGGATGTGCCCCGACACCACCGAAACCGCCCCGAACTCGCCCATCGCCCGGGCGTTACAGAGCAGGACGCCGTAGAGCAGGCCCCAGCGGATGTTCGGCGCCGTCACGCTCCAGAAGGTCCGCAGGCCCGAGGCGCCCATCGAGACCGCGGCCTCCTCCTCGTCCACGCCCTGTTCCTGCATCAGCGGGATCAGCTCGCGGGCGACGAAGGGGAACGTCACGAAGATCGTCGCCAGCACGATGCCGGGCACTGCGAAAATAATCTTGATGTCGTGATCGATCAGCCAGGGCCCGAACCAGCCCTGGGCGCCGAACACCAGCACGTAGATGAGGCCGGCGACCACGGGGGACACCGAGAACGGCAAGTCGATCAGGGTGATCAGGAACGGCTTGCCGGGGAACTCGAACTTGGCGATCGCCCACGAGGCGCAGACCCCGAACACGATGTTGAACGGCACGGTGATCGCCGCGGTGATCAAGGTCAGCTTGATCGACGCGCGGGCGTCCTCGGTCCCGATCGCCTCCAGGGCGGCGGGCAGTCCCTTGCGCAGGGCCTCGAAGAACACCGAGACCATCGGCAGCACGAGCACCGAGGCGAGGAAGGCGGCGACGATCGCCAGGACCAGCGCCTTCGCCCAGGGCGGATCTTCGGTCGGGTGGCGTAGCCGGCTCATGCGGCGAGCCTCCGCGCCCAGGCCTGGATGGCGTTGATGACGAACAGCATGAGGAACGAGACCGACAACATGACCACCGCGATCGTCGCCGCGCCGGCGTAGTCGTACTGTTCGAGCTCGATGATGATCAGCAACGGCGCGATCTCGGATTTGTAGGGCATGTTGCCGGCGATGAAGATCACCGAGCCGTACTCACCGACCGCGCGCGCGAAGGCCAGGGCGAAGCCCGTCAGCCAGGCCGGGCCCAGGGCCGGGAGGATCACCCGCGCGATCGTATCGAAGCGTGTGGCGCCGAGACTGGCGGCGGCTTCCTCGACGTCCGCGGCGAGGTCGCGCATCACCGGTTCCAGCGTCCGCACGACGAACGGCAGGCCGATGAAGGTCAGGGCGACGATCACCCCCAGCGGCGTGTAGGCGACCTTGATCCCGGCCGGGACCAGCAGCGCCCCGATCCAGCCGTTCGGCGCATAGAGCGTGGCGAGCGCAATGCCGGCGACCGCAGTCGGCAGGGCGAACGGCAGATCGATGATCCCGTTCACCAGGCTCTTGAAGGGAAACTGATAACGGACCAGCGCCCAGGCCGTCAGCAGCCCGAACACGCCGTTGATCAGCGCAGCGATCAGCGCGGCCCCGAACGACAGCCGATAGGCCGTCAGGGCCCGTTCGTTGAAGGCCGCCTGCAGGAACTCCGAGGCCGATTGCTCTGAGGCCTTCAGCGCCACGGCCGACAACGGGATCAGCACGATCAGCGACAGGATCGCGAGCGTCAGCCCCATCGTGAGGGAGAAACCGGGAATCGCCGAGCGCCGCCGGATCAGCGGCCCTCGTGACGCGACGCGTTCGGTCGGCGTGGTCGCCGTCATCGTTACAGCCCCGGTTCAGACGCATTAACGCCGAGACGCCAAGTTCGCTGCGTCCGGTCAGGGCGTCTGGCTAATTCCCAGCGCCCCCATCGACAATATAGTTTTTCTTACACCGCCGAGCGAAAGCCTGAGCAGGCTTGAGCACGCACGGCCTGAGCGCGTGCAGGCGACCGGTAAGGATGCGGAGAGATTGGTAGGCCGGGTGAGGTTCGAACTCACGACCATTCGATTAAAAGTCGAATGCTCTACCACTGAGCTACCGGCCCACGTCGCCGCGGCCCAGGGGGCGGCTGCGAAGAGGCGCGGACCATATGCGGGCGGCCTGCCCGGAGCAAGAGCGCTGCTGCAGCTTTCCAACAGGTTCTCCCTGCCCTTAGCATCGCCGCCATGCGCAACTTTGTTCCCGCCCTGATTCCGCTTCTGCTTGTCGGCGGCTGCGTCACCGCGCCGGCGGACGGCTCGGCCAAGATCCAGACGACGTCCGAGGCGAAACGCGAAAGCATGCAGGGGGCCGTTTCGGCGCCGCTGCGCGACGTCAACCTGCTGCAGACGAAGATCCCGACCGTGCTGCTTGAGGCGATGGCCGACCCCTATCAGCGGCCTCACGCGGCGACGTGCGAAGCCATCGCCGCAGCCGTCCTGCCGCTGAACGGCGCGCTGGGCGCGGATCTGGACGAACCCGCCGTGGACGAAGACGACCTGATGGATCGCGGCAAAGGCGCGGCGCTGGGCGCCATGGCCGGCCTGGCCTCCGACGTGATTCCCTTCCGAGGATGGGTGCGCAAGCTCTCCGGCGCCGAGCGCCACGACAGCATGGTCACGGCCGCCATCACCGCCGGCGGCGTGCGCCGCGCCTATCTGAAGGGTCTGGGCGAGGCCCGGGGCTGCCCGCCGCCGGCGACGCCGTCGCACACGCTCACGGGCACGCCGGTGAAGTCCCAGGAATTGAAGCCCCGCTACCCGGTGCGCTGACGGGCCTTGAAGTCGCGGCGGAACTGCTCGAACCGCCCTTCGGCGATAGCCGCCCGCATGGCCGCGGTCAGGGCCTGGAAGTGGGCGATGTTGTGCCAGGAGAGCAGCACCTGGCCGAGGATCTCCTCGGCCTTCACCAAGTGGTGCAGATAGGCCTTCGAATAGTGCGACGAGGCCGGGCAGTCGCTGGCTTCGTCGAGCGGCGTGTCGTCCTCGGCGAAGCGGGCGTTCTTCAGGTTGATCGCGCCCTCCCAGGTCCAGGCCTGGCCATGGCGGCCCGAACGGGTGGGCAGCACGCAGTCGAACATATCGACGCCTCGGGCTACTGCTTCCACGAGATCTATCGGCTTGCCGACGCCCATCAGGTAGCGGGGCCGGTCGGCAGGCAGCATGGCCGGCGCGTAGTCGAGCACCTCGCACATCGCCTCGTGCCCCTCGCCCACCGCGAGCCCGCCTAGCGCATAGCCGTCGAAGCCGATCTCGATCAGGCGCTCGGCCGATTCCTTACGCAGGTGCTCGAAGGTCGATCCCTGCTGGATGCCGAACAACGCCTGAGCGTCACGCGCGCCGAACGCGTCCTTCGAACGCTTGCCCCAACGGGCCGAGAGCTGCATCGCCTGGCGCGCACGCCCCTCCTCCGCCGGCCACGCCACGCATTCGTCGAGTTGCATGACGATGTCGGAGCCCAGCAGATCGGCCTGGATCTCGATCGATCTTTCCGGCGTGAGCACGTGCTTGGAGCCGTCGATATGGCTCTGGAACGCCACCGACTCCTCGGTGACCTTGGCGATCTTCGACAGCGACATGACCTGGAAGCCGCCTGAATCCGTCAGGATCGGCCGGTCCCAGCGCATGAATTTGTGCAAGCCCCCCAGGCGCGCGACCCGCTCGGCCGTGGGCCGCAGCATCAGGTGATAGGTGTTGCCCAGGATGATGTCGGCGCCGGTCGAGCGCACCTGATCGACCGTCAGCGCCTTCACCGTCGCGGCGGTGCCGACGGGCATGAAGGCCGGGGTGCGGATATCGCCGCGCGAGGTCTTCAGCACGCCGGTGCGCGCTGCGCCGTCGGTCGCGGCGATCTCAAAGGGGAATGCGGCCACTAGTTGGCTCTCCAGAGCAGGCTGGCGTCGCCGTAGGAATAGAACCTGTAGCCATCGGCGATGGCGTGGGCGTAGGCCGCCCGCATCGTCTCCTGGCCGGCGAACGCGCTGACCAGCATGAACAGGGTCGATTTCGGCAAATGGAAGTTGGTCATCAGCCCGTCGGCGGCGCGGAAGCGATAGCCGGGGGTGATGAAGATCGCCGTCTCGTCGGCGAAGGGCCGCACCACGCCGTCCTCGCCGGTGGCGCTCTCGATCAGACGCAGAGAGGTGGTCCCGACGCAGACGATGCGGCCCCCTGCCGCCTTGGCCGCGTTGAGCGCCGCGGCCGTGGCTTCGCCGACCTCGCCGTACTCGGCGTGCATGCGGTGTTCCGACAGGTTTTCGGTCTTCACCGGCAGAAACGTGCCGGCCCCCACGTGCAGCGTCACGAACTGCAGCGTGACGCCCATCGCCTTGAGCTCGTCGAGCAGCCGCGGGGTGAAGTGCAAGCCTGCGGTCGGCGCGGCGACGGAGCCTTCCTCGTCGGCATAGACGGTCTGGTAGTCAGCCTTGTCCTGGGCGTCTTCGTCGCGCTTGGCGGCGATGTAGGGCGGCAGCGGCATGGCGCCGCGCTCGGCGATCGCGGCGTCGAGGTCGGGCCCGGCCAAGTCGAAGCCTAGGGTCACCTCGCCCCCCTCGCCCTTTTCGATCACCGTGGCGTCGAGGACGCCCAACAGGCAGGCGCGGTCGTCGGTCGCGCCGAACCGCACCCGATCGCCTGGCGCAAGCTTCTTTCCGGGCTTCATGAACGCCGACCATCGCGAGGGCGACAACCGCTTGTGCAAGGTGGCTTCGACCGCCACGTTCGAGCCCTCGCGGACGCGCCGCCCCTTGAGCCGCGCTGGGATCACCCGGGTGTCGTTGAGCACCAGCACGTCGCCCGCGCGCAGTTGCGCGGACAGATCAGCGACCGTCAGGTCCTGTAGCGGCGCGCCTTGCGACACCAGCAGCATGCGTGCGGAGTCGCGAGGGGTCACCGGCCGCAGGGCGATGCGGTCGTCGGGAAGTTCGAAGTCGAAGTCGGAGAGCTGCATGGACGCGCTTGAAGCGCACGGGCCAGCGCACCCGTCAAGCGTGGCCGCGTGTAAGCTCGCGCCATGAGCCTCGTGCGATTCGTCCTCCGCGGCGTCGTCCTACCGCTTGGCGCGCTGTCCGCGGCAGCGGCCATCGCCGCGCAAGGCGGTCGTTTCAGCGACCGGCTCGACGTCCTCACACACTTTGCGCCGCTCTATCTGGCCGGCGGCGCGCTGACGCTGACGGCGGCGATCTTCGCGCATCGGCGGCTGGCGCCGGCGCTGCTCGGGGCCGCCGCGGTGATCGGCGGCCTAGCGCTGATGCTGCCGGAGTTCATGCGCCCGCAGAGCCCCATCCTGCCGCCGGGCTCTGCGGGCCAGATCAAGCTCATCCAGTTCAACGCCGCCCGCGACAGCCAGGGTCTGGACCAGCGCCTGGCGTGGCTGGCGGCCGAGGATCCAGACGTGCTGGTCGTCGAGGATTCGCGCGCTGTGTTCCAGACGGCGGTCACCCAACGGCTTGGGCGGCAGATGGCCTGCGGCAAGACCTGCGAGGTGGCGATTTTCACGCGCACGCCCGCCAAGCAGATCGAGGCGCCGCGGCGCGGCCGCAAGGGGCTGGGCCCCGCCGTGACCATCGCTCACCTGGACGACGCTAACGGCGATTTCACCGTCGTCGGCGTCCACTATGTGTGGCCGACCGACCTTCGGACCCATGCCGAGAACGGCGCCCGTCTCCAGGAACTCGTGAAAGACCGCCCGCCCGAACGGCTCATACTGGCCGGCGACTTCAATTCCACGCCGTGGTCGTTCTCCCGCCGCCGCGAAGACGCCGCCCTCGGCATGGAGCGTCGCACGCGTGCGCTGGCGACCTATCCGGCGAACGGCCCGTTCGGCCTTGCGCTGCTGCCGATCGATCATGTCTATGCCGGACCGGGCTGGCGCACGGTCTCGGTCACCCGAGGTCCGCGCCTGGGCTCGGATCACTATCCTGTCGTGGCCGTATTGGCTCCAAAGCAGAACTAGCCGATGCGTTCGCTTCGATTGCTGATCACCAGCCTGATGGCCCTGACCGCATTCGGCTGCGCGGCCTGGGCGCTGGCCGCGCACGGCGGCCGCTGGAGCGTGCGGCTCGACGTCCTCACGCATTTCGCGCCAATGCTGCTCGCGCTGTCCTTGGTCCCGGCCGTCTACGGCCTGCTGTTCGAGCGGCGCGGCGCGCGGCTGCTCCTCGCCGCCGTCTCGACCATCGCAATCGCCGCCTTTGCCGCGTTGATCGTCCCGGAATATCTGCGGCCCGTCAGCCCGCCGGCGGACAGCAACGCGCCCGGACAGATCAAACTGATCCAGTTCAACGCCTGGGAGCGCAACAGCCGCAAAGCCGAGACCGTTCAGTGGCTGCGCGCGCAGGACCCAGACATCCTGGTGGTCGAAGAGGCCAGCGTGATCGCTCCGGTCCTCAAGCGCGCCTTCGACGGCTATCACGTCAGCTGCGGCGACTGCAGCGTGATGATCCTGTCAAAGGCCAAGCCCGTCGCCAACGACGTCCCGGTTCCGCCGGGGGCCGACAACATCCGCCCGCCGATCGCCGGCGCCACCTTTCGCGACGAGTACGGCGAGTTCAGCGTCTTCGGCACGCACTACACCTGGCCGATCTATGGCGGTTGGCAGCAGGCCCAGGGCCGGGTCATCGCCGGACTGCTCGGCCGCTTCCCCAAGGACCGCCTGATCCTGTCGGGCGACTTCAACTCCACGCCCTGGTCGTTTAGCCGTCGGCGCGAGGACGCGGCTTTCGGACTGGAGCGGCGGACCCGCGGGCTGTTCACCTGGCCCGCCGACCGCGGCCCAGCGGGTATGGGCCTGCCATTCGCGCTGCTGCCGATCGACCATGTCTATGCCGGGCCGGGATGGCGCACCGTCCGGGTCGAACGCGGGCCGTTGCTGGGCTCGGACCACTATCCGGTGATCGTCATCCTGGCGCCGTCACCTTAGGGCTAGTCGGGCCTTGCGCAGCGCCTCGCGAAGTTCCGCCCGGCGGTTCAGGAACTTGCTCTCGCTGTCGTCGCGCCGCAGTTCCAGCGCACGCTTCTCGGCCGCGATCTGCGCCAGCTCCGCGGCGTGGCGTTCGGCGGCGCCCTCGAGCTCGGCCTCGAGGTCGGCGACCTTGCGCAGTTGCGCCGGCGTCGGCCCTCGGGGCTTCTTCGGCGGCGCGGGCTTGGGCGGCG
This sequence comes from Phenylobacterium sp. GW823-FHT02A09, assembly GCF_058797775.1. Classification (NCBI taxonomy): domain Bacteria; kingdom Pseudomonadati; phylum Pseudomonadota; class Alphaproteobacteria; order Caulobacterales; family Caulobacteraceae; genus Phenylobacterium; species Phenylobacterium sp. GW823-FHT02A09. The sequence continues at coordinate 979,280 of NZ_JBXAJZ010000001.1, forward strand.
GCGCAGGCTGTTTCGCAGCCGCTTGGCGCTTGGGGATGAGCGGCGTGACCTTCGAAGGCCGGCGCAGCACCTGGCCGGGCTGAGCGCTGGCGGCGGTCACGAGGTCGGGATCATCCGTCTCGCGCGCGCCGCCCGTCTGGAACAGGTCCTGATGCGCACCCCAGGCCGCGAGCGCCTTGGCCCGCGAGGTCGCCGCCACGACGTAGTCGGTAAAGCCGTCCGAGGTGACGAAGACCTTCAGTCGCGCCACCGGAGCCTCCTAGCTGAGCGACGCGAGTTCCCGCGTCAGGTTGTCCCGCGCCTGGGCGTCCAGCCATTCGGCGAACGCCGGATCGGGAAAGATAACCTGCGCATCGAGAAAGCGTTGCAGCACGCCGGCGCGGCCCTTGCGCCAGCGGTCGTCCGGGACGTGGGCGTACTCTTCACGGACCGCACGCGCATAGGCGTCGTAGCGGTCGGCCGGCGCGCCGAGGATCGCCAGGTCGATGGAGACCAGCAGTTCGCCGAGCCGATCTTCGTCTTCGACCTCATGGCCTGCGGTCAGCAGGATCAGCCGGGCGACTTCCTCACGGGCGTGGATCGAAACGTCGAAGTCGCGCAGATCGGCCTTGGCCATCTGCGCGCTCTTGGCCTCGTTGTCCGCGGCCGCCGGGTCGTAGACGGCGTCGTGCCACCAGATCGCATAGGTCAGAATCTGGCGCTCGGTGTCAGTGAGGTCGGGGACCTGATCGAGCAGCGCCAAGCACTGCTCGATGTGGGCCCGCGTGTGGTAGCGGCGATGCGGCTGCGCATACGCCGCTTCCAGGGTCGGCGTCACGCGGCGTCGGCGGCGACGCGGGCGGACAGGATCTTGCCCGGAGCGCGCGGCGGCTCGCCCTTGGGCAGGGCGTCGACGGCGTCCATGCCTTCGACCACTTCGCCCCAGACCGTGTACTGGCCATCGAGGAAGGTGGCGTCATCCAGGCAGATGAAGAACTGGCTGTTGGCCGAGTGCGGCGCCGAGGTGCGGGCCATCGAACAGACGCCGCGCACGTGCGGCTCGCGCGAGAATTCGGCTTGCAGGTTCGGCTTGTCCGAGCCCGAGGTGCCGGTGCCGGTCGGGTCGCCGCCCTGGGCCATGAAGCCGTCGATGACGCGGTGGAACACGACGCCGTCGTAGAAGCCCTCGCGCGACAGCTCCTTGATGCGCTCGACGTGGCCGGGCGCAAGGTCGGGGCGGAGCTTGATCGTCACCGGGCCCGTGTCGAGGGTCAGGATAAGGGTGTTTTCCGGGTCCATCACTTCACCTCCGATGGGACTTTGATCTCGCAAACCGAGAAATTCTCACCCATTCGGGCGCGGACGCTTTCGATCTCGGCCTTGAACCAGGCGCTGTTGGGATCGATCACGCGCACCTTGGGGCGTTCAGACGCGGGGATATCGGCCAGGATGCGGACCTTGTCCATCTTGTCCTGCGGCGGAGCCACCGGCTCGCCGACCTTGATCGCGCGCACGACGTCGAGGCCCGACACGACCCGCCCCCATCCGGTGTAGCGGCGCTCCAGCGACGGATAGGTCTGACGCATCAGGAAGAACTGGCTGTTGGCGCTGTCCTCGCCCTGCCCGCGGGCCATGGCGGCGACGCCCGGACAGTAGAGCGGCCAGGCGGACACCTTGCCGTCGGCGGTCATCGCCATCAGCATCGGGCTCTGGCTCTTCACCGGCAGGGACTTGATGAAGCCGACCTGGGCGACGTTCTGGTCGGCCGCCTGGACGAAGCCGGCGTCAGGGCCCAGACGGAACAGGAACTCCTGCGTCAGGTCCGGCTTGTCGCTTCCGCCGGTGCCGCGGTCCTCGGGATCGCCGGTCTGAGCCATGAACTCGTCGATGACCCGGAAGAAGCTGCGGCCGTCATAGAAGCCCGCGCGGGTCAGTTCCTTGACCCGCTGCACATGGGCGGGAGCCGCCTCCGGCAGCATCTCGACGATGATCCGGCCCTTGTTGGTGTCGATGACCAGCAGGTCGTCCGGATTAGGCGCGCGCCAATCCGCAGCCGACGGCGCGGGCGCAACTGTGGGAGACTTTGCGGCAGGCGCCTGGGCGGCGGCCGGAGCCGCCATCGCCAGGACGGCGGCGGTGAGCAACAGGGTTCGGATCATGCGCCCCTCGTAGCGGGCAACGCGCGATACCGCCAGCCCGTCCGCCGACGTCAGCGGCGGCCGACCTTGGCCATCAGCGCGTCCTTGATGGTCGGACTGACGAACTTGCTGATGTCGCCGCCGAGAATGGCGATTTCTTTGACCAGCTTCGAGGAAATGGCCTGGTGACGCGGGTCGGCCATCAGGAACACCGTCTCGACCTCGCGATCGAGTTGCTGGTTCATCGCCGTCATCTGGAATTCGTATTCGAAGTCGGCGACAGCGCGCAGACCGCGGACGATCACCTGGGCGCCGATTTCGCGGGCGTAGTGCATCAGCAGGCCTTCGAACGGCTGGACGACGATCTCCGCCCGGTCATTGAGGTGCTGAGTGGCCTCGCGCAGGATCGCGACGCGTTCCTCAAGCTCGAACAAGGGGCCTTTGCCGGCGTTGATCGCCACGCCGATGACCAGCTTGTCGACCAGTTTCACGGCCCGGCCGATGATGTCGGTATGGCCGTTGTGGATCGGGTCGAAGGTCCCCGGATAGAGCCCCACACGCGTCATTCGACGTCTCCCCCCTGTTGCGGTGCAGCAGGATTTCACCGGCACGGGCCGCGAAAGCAAGCCCAAATCTCACCCGCAACCGTCAGCTGAACCGACGGTTGCGGGTAACGAGGATACGCGGCGGCGCTATTCCGCCACGTCACCTTCGATGTCTGAATCCTCAGCTTCCGCATCACCGCCGCCCTGGTCGGCCAGCCGCTCGACGGACACCACGTGCTCGTCCTTGCTGGTGCGGAAGATGGTGACACCCGACGTGTTGCGGCCGACCATGCGGACCTGCTTCACCGGCGTGCGGATCAACTGGCCCTGATCGGTGACAAGCAGGATCTCGTCATCCTCCTCGACCGGGAACGACGCCGCCAGGCGGCCGCCCTTCTTGGTCAGGTCCTGGGCCAGCAGCCCCTGCCCGCCCCGACCCGTGCGGCGGAACTCATAGGCCGAGCTGCGCTTGCCGAAGCCTTCGGTCGAGACCGTGAGAATCACTTCCTCGGCCGCGCCAAGTTCGACGAACCGATCCTGGCTCAGGTCGACGTCGCCGCCCTCCGCCTCTTCGTCGTCGGCCGGAGCAGCGTCCTCGACGTCCTCGCCGGTCGCTCGACGAAGCGCGTTGGCCTGCTTCACGTAAGCGGCGCGCTCCGCCGGGCTCGCCTCGACGGAACGCAGGATCGCCATCGAGATGACGCTGTCGCTGTCGGCCAGGCGAATGCCGCGCACGCCGGTCGAATCCCGGCCGGCGAACACCCGCACCTCCTCGGTCGCGAAGCGGATGCAGCGGCCGAGCGCCGTGGTCAGCAGGATGTCGTTCTGCTGCGCGTTGCAGAGACCAACGCCGATGATCGCATCGCCGTCGTCGAGCTTCATCGCGATCTTGCCGTTGCGCTTGATGCCCTGGAAGTCGCTGAGCTTGTTGCGGCGGACGTTGCCCGAGCGGGTGGCGAACATCACGTCGTACTGATCCCAGGCGGCCTCGTCCTCGGGCAGCGGCAGGATCGAAGTAATGCTTTCGCCCGTCTCGATCGGCAGCAGGTTCACGAAGGCCTTGCCGCGCGCGTTCGGATTGCCGACCGGCAGACGCCAGACCTTGAGCTGGTAGACCTTGCCGCCCGACGAGAAGAACAGCATCGGCGTGTGGGTGTTGGCCGAGAACACGCGGGTGACCGCATCCTCGTCCTTGGTCGCCATGCCGGCGCGGCCCTTCCCGCCCCGATGCTGGGTGCGATAGGTCGCCAGCGGCGTACGCTTCACATAGCCGCCGTGGGTCACGGTGATGACCATGTCCTCGCGGGCGATCAGGTCCTCGTCCTCGACGTCGGCGTCACCGTCGACGATCTCGGTGCGGCGCGGCACGGCGAAGGCGTCGCGGACCGCGACCAGTTCCTCGCGGACGATCGCCATGACGTTGGCGCGATCCGACAGGATGGTCAGGTGGCCCTGGATGGTGTCGGCCAGCTCGCGGGCCTCGCCGAAGATCTCGTCGCGGCCGAGGCCGGTCAGGCGCGACAGGGTCAGCGCCAGGATGGCGCGCGCCTGTTCCTCGGTGAGGTGGATCTTGTCGCCTTCGATCACCACGGTGCGCGGGTCGGCGATCAGCTCGACCAAGGGCATCATGTCGCCGGTCGGCCAGTCGCGGGCCACCAGGCGCTCGCGCGCCTCGGCCGGGTCCTTGGACGAGCGGATGATGTGGATGAACTCGTCGATGTTGGCGACCGCGATGGCCAGACCGACCAAGACGTGGCCGCGGTCGCGCGCCTTGCCCAGCTCGAACTTGACGCGCCGGACGACCACTTCCTCGCGGAAGTCGACGAAGGCCACGACCAAGTCGCGCAAGTTCATCTCGCGCGGACGGCCGCGATCCAGGGCCAGCATGTTGACCGCGAACGACGACTGCAGCGGCGTGTAGCGGTAGAGCTGGTTCAGGACGACGTCGGGCGAGGCCTCGCGCTTCATCTCGATGACGACGCGCATGCCGTCGCGGTCGCTCTCGTCGCGCAGGTCGGCGATGCCCTCGATCTTCTTCTCGCGCACCAGCTCGGCGATGCGCTCGACCATCGCGGCCTTGTTCACCTGATACGGGATCTCGGTGATGACGATGGCTTCGCGGTCCTTGCGGATCTCCTGGATGTCCGCCTTGCCGCGCATGATGACCGAGCCGCGGCCGGTCATCAGGGCGTTGCGGGCGCCCGAACGGCCGATGATCTCGCCGCCGGTCGGGAAGTCCGGCCCTGGCACGATGTCGAGCAGGGTCTCGAGGCTGACCTCGGGATCATCGACATAGGACAGGCAGGCTTGGACGACTTCGCCCAGGTTGTGCGGCGGGATGTTGGTCGCCATGCCGACGGCGATGCCGCCGGCGCCGTTGACCAGCAGGTTCGGAATCCGCGACGGCAGGACGACCGGCTCCTGCTCGGTGCCGTCGTAGTTCTCTTTGAAGTCGACAGTGTCCTTGTCGAGGTCGGCGACGACCGACATCGCCGCCTTGCTCATGCGGCTCTCGGTGTAGCGCATCGCCGCCGGCGGGTCGTTGTCGACCGAACCGAAGTTGCCCTGGCCGTCGATCAGCAGCAGGCCCATGGAGAACGGCTGCGCCATCCGGACCATGGTGAAGTAGATCGAGGCGTCGCCGTGCGGGTGATACTTACCCATCACGTCCCCGACCACGCGGGCCGATTTCACGTAGGAACGGTCGGGCGTGTGGCCCTGCTCGTTCATCGAGAACAGGATGCGGCGGTGGACAGGCTTGAGGCCGTCGCGCGCGTCCGGCAGGGCGCGGGACACGATGACGCTCATCGCGTAGTCGAGATAGGAGCGCTTCAGCTCGTCTTCGATCGCGATAGGGGCGATGCCCCCACGCCGATCACCGTCCGGCGGGGTATGGGTTTCGTCGGTCAAGGAGAGGATTTAGCCGTTTAGAATCGGACACAAAGCTAGGTTCTGTTGTTACCATCCCGGAGGCCGTAAGGCCAAATGTCCGTACAGTTTCGAACCCAGGTGCTAGATCTCATGAAATATGCCCTCGCAGCCCTCGCCGCCACCCTTTTCGCCGGGACGGCGATCGCCGCAGATGCGCCGGCCAACCAACGGATCGAACTGAAGAATTCGGCAGGCGCCGCGGTGGGCTCGGCCACCCTGACCAATGCTCCGAAGGGCGTGCTGATGCGCGTCGAGCTGAAGGGGGTCGCTCCGGGCTGGCACGGACTCCACTTCCATGAGAAGGGCGACTGCTCGAAGTCTGACTTCACGTCGGCCGGCGGCCACGTGCACGGCGGCCCGACCATGGTGCACGGTCTGCTGAACCCCGACGCCAACGAAGCCGGCGATCTGCCGAACGTCTTCGTCGCCGCCGACGGCACGGCGAACGCCGAGATCTTCACCACCTTCGTGTCGCTGGGCGGCGTCGATGGCCGACAGGACCTGACGGACAAGGATGGCTCGGCCATCGTTGTCCACGCCAACGCCGACGACCACGCCACCCAGCCGATCGGCGGCGCCGGCGCACGCATCGCCTGCGGCGTCATCGCCGGCGGCTAAGCGCCCGCCGCACCCTGACTGCGCCGCCGCGGGCCGTACCGCGGCGGCGAACGTCCCCTTTTCCCCTGGAACCGCCTCATGCTGAGCCGTCGAGACCTCCTGCTCGCTGGGGCCGCCTCCCTGGCCGCCTCGCCCGTCGCCGCGCAGAGCGCCGACGGCCGCCGGCTCACGGCGTTGATGGACCAGGCGATGCAGGCCGCGCTCGCCGCCTCGCCGCAATTGATGACGCTGACCGGCCTCGACACCGGGTCGAACGCCGCCGCCAAGCACCGGCTCGACGATCGCTCCAACGCCGGCCCGGCGAAGATGAAGGCCTTGTTCGAGCAGATGACGGCCGACCTGCGGCCGTTCGATCCCGCGACGCTGCGAGGCGGCGACCTGCTCAACTACCAGACCGCCGCCTACCTCGCCGACGTCACGTTGCAGGGCTACGGCTTCCCCTATGGCGACCCCGGCGTCGGCGGCGCGATCCCCTACATCGTCTCACAGCTCAGCGGGAACTACCGCAGCATTCCGGGCTTCCTCGGGACGCAGCACACGATCGCCACCAAGGACGACGGGGAGGCCTATCTCGACCGGCTGGCCGCCTTCGGCCCTTCTCTCGATCAGGAAACCGAGCGCGTCCGCGCCGATTTCGCCCTGGGCGCGACACCGCCAGACTTCATCCTGCGCTCCACGTCCGGTCAGCTCGCGGCCATGCTGGCCCCAGCCGCCGCGGCGTCGGAACTCGTGACCAACCTCACCCGCCGCACGACCGAGAAACGCCTGGACGGAGACTGGCAAACACGCGCGGCCAAGATCGTCGAGACGTCCGTCTACCCGGCGCTGCGCCGACAGCAGGACCTGTTGCAGCAGGCGTTGCCCACGGCTTCGCACGACGCTGGCTGCTGGCGGCTGCCTCAGGGCGAGGCCTATTATCGCTTCGCCGTCCGGTCGTTCACGACGACCGACATGAGCGGCGACGAGATCCACCGCCTCGGACTTGAACGCGTCGCCGAGTTGACCGCGAGGGCGGACGAGATTCTCAAGGCACAGGGTCTAAGCCAGGGCTCGGTCGGCCAGCGAATCTCCGCTCTGCGCCGCCGCCCCGACCAGATCTATCCGAACACTGACACCGGCCGCGCCCAGCTGCTGTCCGACATGAACGGGATGGCCGAGGCGATGCGCAAGCGGCTGCCGGCATACTTCGGCGCCCTGCCCCGGGCGCCCGTCGAGATCGCCCGCGTCCCGACGACGATCGAGGCCGGAGCGCCTGGCGGTTCGTACCAGCCAGGCTCGGTCGACGGCTCGCGTCCCGGCATCTTCTACATCAACCTGCGCGATACCGCCGAGCAGCCGCGCCTGGACCTGCCGACCCTCGTCCACCACGAGGTGCTGCCAGGCCACCATTTGCAGATCGCGCTCGCCATGGAGGCCAAGGGCCTGCCGCTGATGCGGCGCATGCCGCTGTTCTCAGGCTACTCCGAAGGCTGGGCGCTCTATGCCGAGCAGCTCTCCGACGAAATGGGCGCCTTCCAGGACAATCCGCTGGGCCGGCTCGGCTACCTCGCCTCGCTGCTGTTCCGAGCGGCGCGTCTCGTGGTCGACTCCGGCCTGCACCACAAGCGCTGGAGCCGCGAACAGGCGATCGCCTACATGGTCGATACGCTCGGCGACAAGGAGACCAGCATAACCCGCGAGATCGAGCGCTACTGCGTCCAGCCCGGTCAGGCGTCGAGCTACATGCTCGGCCACCAGGTCTGGGTACAGGCGCGCTACGCGGCCAAGGCGCGCCTGGGCGACGCCTTCGACATCCGCGCCTTCCACGACGCGGGCCTGCTCTATGGCGCCATGCCGCTATCGGTGCTCAGCGCCCATCTCGACGGCTGGGCGCGCAGCGGCGGCCGCGTCGCCTGAAGGCCCCCTACTTCGCCGTGACGTTCATCACCGCCAGGCTCATCGCCATGACCCCGGTGCGGATCGACGCCTCAGCGGCCGGCGCGAAGAACGGCGAGTGGTTGACCGGCAGGGCGGCCCCGCTCTTCTGAGCGTCGGCGAGCGTCTTGGCGTCGTAGCCGCCGATGCCGAAATAGACCGACGGCGTACCGGCGATGATGAACTCCGAATAGTCCTCGCTGGCGGACCCCGCCTGCGGCTGGACCACGGCGTTGGCGCCAAAGGCCGCCTGGAAGACCTTGGCCGTCCGTTCGGTCAGCGCAGCGTCGTTGATCACCGCCTTGCCCCCCGGGACGATCTTCACAGTCGGAGCCGGCGCGCCGGCCATGTCGGCCACGGCCTTGGCGGTCCGCTCGACACCGGCAAGAATCTTGTCGCGCACTGCGCCGTCCTGGGTGCGGATGGTGCCACGCAGCTGCGCGCTGTCGGGAATGATGTTGCCGGCGCTGCCGGACTGGAACGAGCCGATGGTCACGACGCCGAACGCCGCCGGATCCTTCTCGCGGCTGATCACGCTCTGCACGTCGACCACGAACCGCGCGCCCATCATCACCGGATCGATCGTGGCCGCCGGCATCGAGCCGTGCCCGCCGCGTCCGGCGAACACCACGTCCAGGCTGTCGGAGGTCGAGCTGACCGCGCCGGGCTTGTAGTAGACCTGCCCGGCGAGCCCCGGGCCGACGTGTAGCGCAAAACCGTAGTCGGCCTTGCCGAAGCGCTTGATGAAGCCGTCGTCCAGCATCGCCTTGGCGCCGTTGACGGTCTCCTCCGACGGTTGGGCGACGAACATCACCGTGCCGCTCCAACGCGCCTTGGCGGCGATCAGAGCGCGCGCCGTACCGATCCAGGCGGCCATGTGCACGTCGTGGCCGCAGGAATGGGCGACGAAGGTCTCCTTGCCGTTCCACGTCGCCTGCGCGCGGCTGGCGTAGGGCAGCCCGCTCTTCTCCTCCATCGGCAGGGCGTCGAGTTCAGTGCGGACCAGAACCGTCGGACCGGGGCCGTTCTTGAGGATGGCGACGACGCCGGTGCCGCCGACGCCTTCAGTGACCTCCAGGTCGAGAGCGCGCATCTCGGCCGCCAGCTTTGCGGCGGTGCGCGTCTCCCGGAAGCCAAGCTCCGGGTGAGCGTGGAGATCCTTGTAGATCGCGTCGAGCTGGGCGTAGTCGCGATCCAGGGATTGCGTCACCTGCGCCTTGGCCGCCGGCACGTCGAGCGTAGCGGCCATGGCCGGCGCAGCCGCCAGGGCGAGAACCGCCGCCGAAGCGACGCAAGTCAGCATCTTCATGGAAAGCCCCCGAGAACCGTAGACGCGCGAATATTGGACGAGCGCAGGTCTAGCTTGGCCGCCCCGCAAAGGCCAATCACAGCCGGAATCAAAAAGGGCCGGCGCTACGGCCGGCCCTTGTTCTGACGGCCCAGCGCCTAGAACGGGATTTCGTCGTCGAGGTCGGCCGAGAAGTCTTCCCGCGGACCCGAGCTCTGGTTGCGCGAACCGCCGCCGAAGCCGCCGCCGCCACCGCCATAGCCGCCGCCACCGCCGCTGCCCCCGCCATAGTCGCCGCCGTAATCGCCGCCGCCGCCGCCCGCGTTGTCGTTGCGGCCGTCGAGCATGGTCAGTTCACCGCGGAACTTCTGCAGGACGATCTCCGTCGAGTACTTTTCCTGGCCCGATTGGTCGGTCCACTTGCGGGTCTGGATCGCGCCCTCGATGTAAACCTTCGAGCCCTTGCGCAGGTACTGCTCGGCGACCTTCACGAGGTTGTCGTTGAAGATCACCACGCGGTGCCACTCGGTCTTTTCCTTGCGCTCGCCCGAGCTCCGATCGCGCCACGTTTCCGAGGTCGCGATGCGCAGGTTGGCGACCCGATCGCCCGAGTTCAGGCTACGAATCTCAGGGTCGGCGCCGAGATTGCCGACCAGAATGACCTTGTTGACGCTGCCCGCCATGAGCTTGTCCCTTGCTTTCCGTGCTTGCGGGCTTTCGCCCAAGCGCGCGACGCTAGACGACCCGCTCGCATGGATCAACGCCGATGTTCGCTATCTGTTCACGACGTTAACGCTTAGTCCACAGCGATTTGGTCGCGGGCGTCGGCCTACTGCTCGGGCTGCTGCGGCATCGCGCCGGGGATCGCCAGGCGTCCGTCCCCGGTGCGCACCAGGGCCAGATAGGGGTGCTCTTCCAGCGAAGGGGCGGTGAAGATCCCGCGACGGTCGATGAAGATGAAGCTGCCCTTGTAGGCGCCGGTGATCTCACGGACCGAGCCGCCCATGCGCAGGAAGCGAACCCGCATGCTCTCGAGCTCGGCGGCGCAGTGTTCGAGCGTCGGAACGTCCGTCTTCAGCTTATGATACTTCAGTTCGCCGTCCGCCGTGCGGGTGACGTTCCAGCAGATCCCCTCTCCGCCGGGCGGCAAGGTGCGCTTGGAGCAAGCGGCCAGCGCGACGATGGAAAGGCCAGCGACGAGGGCGAAGCGGAGCAGCATGGGATCAGCCTATGGTCGCGATTACGGCGGCGGCAGGGCGAATCCCTAGCCGATGGAAGAGATCGAGCAGTTCTGCGCCTGTTCGGCCAGCGGACGGAAGCTACGATTGTCGCCCGACACTTCGACCTTGCCCGGCACCAGACGCAGCGTCTGCTGCATCCAGCGGCCATAGGTCGCTCCGCCCGGCCGCTCGCAGCGGCCGGCGAACAGCGTCTGAACGCAGGCGTTGAGGGTCAGCTCGTTGGGCAGCTTGCGCCAGCCGCCGTCGACGTAGCGCCAGCAGCTGCCAGCGGGCGCGCTGGATGCGGCCGGCGCCTGGGTCGGGGCGGTCGGCGCGGGATTGAGCGGGGTTACGGCCTCGGGCTGTGGCGGCAACGGCGTCAGCATCGTGCCGGCCTGATCGGCGGCGGCCAGATTGCCGGCCTCATCGACACCGACGTCGAGCGCGCCGGTCGCCACGCCGTTGCGCTTGGCGCATTCGGCGAGGGTCATTTCGCCGACATACTGCCCGGCCACGAAGCAACGCAGCGGCTTGGCAGGATCCAGACGACCGTCGTCCGGCGCGCCCGTCTCGACGACCAGCCCGCCCTGCGAGGCAGGCGGCGGCGCGGGCTTCTCGCCCTTGCCCTTGTTGACCATGACGCTCGCGATGATCACGCCGGCCAACAAGGCGAGCGCGCCGCCGACGAGGGCCAGAAGCGTGCGCCGATCTTTCAGGAATTCCATGCGCCCTCGCTAGACCGTGCGTGTGACGGTTTCAAGCGCGCGTCTGGTCAGCCGCCGGTCAGACGGTTCAGGCCTGCCTGATAGTTGGCCAGCTGGTTCTTCAGATAGGCGGGCACCTCGCCGGTCGCCTTCTTCGTCTCGCTGGCCGGCTTCATGCCTTGTTCCAGGTCGCGATAGGCTCCGCGCAGCACCGACATCGCCATGGTCAGCTTGTCGATGGCCGCCTTGATGTCTTCCTTGGTCGACAGCGACAGGTCGCGCGCCATCTTCAGGCCGTACATGGCCGAACCGCCGTCGCCCGGCGCCGCCTTGTCGTCCTTCATCACCGTGCTGCGGACGAAGCCCTCGTGCAGGCCCAGCGCCTCAAGCGCGTCGAGCCCGCCCTTCCCGCCCAGGATCTCCACGCTGGACCGGCTGTTCTGCGGGCGGATCTGCAGCTTGCGCACGTCGCCGTCGGAGACGACTTCGGCCTTCACCCCGAACGAGGTGGCCCGCTGGATCTTCTTGGCCAAGGTCTCGAGCGTATCGTTCGCCTCGATGGTGATCGTCACAGCCGGACCGCCGATGCGTCGGCGGATCTGGAACGTGTCGCCCGGCCGGGCCGACGTCGCAGACGTGACCAGTTGGGAATCCGAATACGCGACCTTGCCGCTGGGCAGTCCCAGCCGGTCTAGAGCGCTGGCGCCCGCCGGGTCGACGGCGATCGACGTCGGGGTCGTCATCTTCTCGGACCCCGTGAAGCGCTGCGACCAGGCGACAACGCCGGTGCCGATATCGAGCCCGACCGCGAAGCCGTCGACCTTGCCGACGGCGTTGTCCATGCCCGGCAGGTCGGTCTTGGTCGTGCCGGTGAGCCAGACCTTGCCGTCGGCGACGGTCATGGCCGTCGCGCGGTCGTCGCCGCTGCCGCCGTAGTAGGCGATGGCGTCAGCGCCCCCTGACAGGTCCATCGAAATCCGCGCCGCAAACGCGTCTACGCTGCCCGACGAAGGCCGCGTCGTGTTCGCGACGCCGAGGGTCGCTCCGGTCGAGCCGGCGATCACGATATTGCCGCCGTCCATGGTGACGCCTGCGATCGAACCGCCGCCGAGCGTGCCGAGACTGCGCGTCGCCGACAGCGTCGGGACCTTCGGATCGGTCATGTCGTAGCGGCGCAGCTTCACTTCGCCGCCCTCGATCGAGGCGACGACGACGTTGGTCCCGTCGACGACCAGGCCGGCAGGCTTGTCCTCTCCAGAAGTGCCGAACTGGGTCGTCGACTTCAGCCGGCCCTCGGCGTCGAAGGCGCGCAGATAGTTGTCCCAGTTGCCGCTCGACGTCTGCCCCGGCATCGCGCCCTTGGTGCGGCCGAGCACGTAGAGCGAACCATCAGCGCCGAAGGCGACGCTCGTCGCCTCGTCGTCATCGCGCGCGCCCATCCGCTGCGACCACATCTCGTCGCCGGCCGCGCTGAACACGGCCACGAAGCTGTCGGGCTTGGTCTCGTCGACGCCGTTGTCGGCCTTCACGACCTTAGGAACAGTTTCAAGCGTCCCGGTGCCGATCGGCACGCCGCTGGCGGCGAAGCCGCCGGTGACCGAGCCGGACACCGCGATCTGGCCGTCCGGACCGACCGCGAGCCCCAGGCCCGTCGCATCCGCCGATGCGCCGAGCGTGCGCGTGTAGACGAGCTTGCCGGCCGAATCGAATTTCATCAGCGCGACGTCGCCGGCGCCCTTGATCGTCTGACCGTCGACGGTGTCGTTGACGTCCGCCAGCAGATAGAGCGAGCCGTCCGGTCCAGTGACGGTCTTGTGGACCTTTTCCACGCCCTCCGGCAGCGCGACGTTGAAGACGCGGCCCTCGACCCAGTTCACATCGCCGGGGCGGCGCACCGCGTCCGAGGTCGTCCCCGTCTCGAACTTGATCAGTTCTTCGGTCAGTTTTGGATCGGGCGTGACCGTCACGACCTTGCCGTTCTCGACCTTCGTCGTCTTGGCGGGGTTCGGGTCGCCGGCCGTCTGGGTGATGTAGACCGCCGGCGAGGATGCCGGCGCCGAAAACGTCAGGATTTCAGTGGTGTCGCCCTGGATCTTCAAGGCGAACTTGTCGGGTTCGGTGCCCAGCTTGATCGTCCGGCCATTAACCTCTGTGGTCTTCTCGGCGCCGGCGATCTTCTCGACCGCAAAGCGCGTACTGAAGCCGGCGGAGCTGAGCTTGGTGTTGATGTACTTGACCACCTCGTTCATCGAGCGGGTCGTGGAACCCATCTCGGCGAGGTCGAAATCGATCGTCGTCTCGACCTTGTTCGGCAGCCGGATCTTGACGCTGAACTTCATGTCGCCCTGGAACGCGTCAACCGCTTCGGTCGCCGTCCCCTGGTGCAAGGGCGAGGTCATGTACTTCGGCACGGTCTTCGGCACGCCGACCGCCGTCTTGGCCTTGTCGGCGACGTCGCCGTAGGTCAGGCGCAGCTTCTCGAAATTCGCGTCGTCGATGTAGCCGGACACTTCGGACATGCCGCGCGTGAAGGCGGCCTGAATCCGCTTCAGCTCGGCGGCGCTGGTGTCCTTGCTGTCAGCCTTCTTCGCGAGCGCCTCGAGCGTCGACAGGCCCTGGTGGATCGCGAAGAGCTGGCGGTAATCCTCGCTGGCCCCCTTCACGTCGAGTTGGGTCTGATACTCGTCGATGAACTTGCGGCCCATCATAACGCTCTTGAGCATCTCGTCGGCCTTCGGGGCCGCAGACAAAGTGCTCCAGGGCGGGGTCGGCGCCTTCTTCACCGACGAGGCGACAGCGGTCGAGGTTCCACCCGCAGCGGCGCTCAGGCCGTTCTTGGCCTGGTAGTATCCCAGCAGCAGATTGGTATCGAGGCTGATCACCTAGGCCACCGACTCACGCAATTTCCCAACCGCAGATTGCGCCACAAGGGCTGACGAGGTGTTAAGGCGGCGGTCGCCAGGACAAATAAAAGGCCCCGGAACCTAGAGGCTCCGGGGCCGGGTACGCTCTCCTCAGAGGGGCGTCAGCCCTTGAACAGCTGCAGGATGACCTGCGGCTGCGAGTTGGCGATCGAGAGCGCCTGCGCGCCGAGCTGCTGCTGGACCTGCAAGGCCTGCAGGCGCGCGCTTTCCTTGGCGATGTCGGCGTCGACCAGATTGCCGATCCCGGTCTCCAGCACGTCCTGCAGCTTCGAGACGAAGGTGACGTGCTTTTCGATCTGCTTGGCCTGGGCGCCCATCTCGGCCAGCGCCGCCGTGACCTTGCCGATCGCCAGGTCGAGCGAGGCGAGCACCGACTTGGTGGAACTGGTCGTGCCGGTCAGCGCCGTTCCGTCCAGATTGATGATCGAGCCGGAGATCGTGAAATCTTGCGGCGTCAGGGCGATGTAGCTGTCGCCGTCCGAGTTCGCCAGGAAGTTGAGGTTGGCGGTGAGTGAGCCGTTGAGCACCGAAACGCCGTCGAACTCGGCCGACGACGAGAACTGGCTGATCGCCTGCAGCAGCGTCTGGTACTCGTCGTCGAACGCCTTGCGGGTCGACGGCGAGGCCGAGTCTTCGGCCGCGCCGACGACCTTTTCTCGCATCTGGACGAGGATGTCGCTGATCTGCTGGCCGGCGCTCAGCGCGACGTCGGTGATGGAGGTGGCGCGGTCGAGGCTCATCTTCACCGCGCCTAGCGAGCTGAAGTCGGCCCGCTGCTTCTGCGCGATCGCGTAGACCGCCGCGTTGTCCTTGGCGCTCGAGACCCGCAGGCCGGTGTTGATCTTGTTCTGAACCTGCTCCAACTTTTCGTTGGTGGTGTTGAGGTTCTGGAGCGCGATCAGCGCCGACTTGTTCGTATTCACGCTCATCGCCATGGCGCCAATCTCCTTCAGAGAACCCATGAATGACGCGCGACTCGCACGCCGAAACTATGGTTAACGCTAGGAAGCGTATGGTTTCCGAAAGATTAACGGCGATGCGCCAATAGCCGCAGACCCCTTGCCCGGGCTGCGGTTGCGCCCTGTGGATGGGGCGCCTCAGAGCCCGCGACGCGGACTTGGCGAAACTCAGGCCTGAGTCGCGATCACCGTTCCGGCCACATAGGCCTCGGCGTCACGCATACGCAGCACCTCTTCACGCGGCAGTTGCAGCACCACCTCGCCGGTGCGGCGATCGATGGTCTTGTAGACGAAGCTGCCCGCCTGGCCTTCTTCGATCACCAACCGCAGATCCGGCTCCGCCGACGGCGGCGCAACGGGCGCCGGCGCGACAGCCGGCTTGGCGGTGATCTGGGCGGGCTCGATATCCGGAAGCGCCGCCACGACTGAGAGCTTGCTCTCCATGGTTCCATTCGCCCGAGGCTTGCGCCGTCCGACGACCCCATCTGAGCGCTGATGGCGGAGAGGTCGCCCTCCCCGCCGCCGACGCAGGGCGCGGCCGAAGCCACGCCCCTTTGGCCTTATCGGAACAGGCCGAGCAGAGTGCTCGACGACTGGTTGGCGATGCTGAGGGCCTGCACGCCAAGCTGTTGCTTGGTCTGCAGCGCTTGCAGCCGCGCGCTTTCCTTCGCCAGGTCGGCGTCGACCAGGTTGCCGACACCGGCGTCCAGGGTGTCCTGGAGCTTCATGACGTTGGTCATGTGGGTGTCGAGCGCCTTGGCGCCCGTGCCGAGCTTCGAGAGGGCCGACGAGACGTCCTGGATGGCGTCTTCGACTTCCTTCACGTCCGCCGAACCCACGGTGCCGGTCAGCGAGGACAGCGTCGCGGCGATCTTGGCGTTCGACTTCGACAGGTCCACGTGGGCGATGTCGATGGTCGCGGTGGCGTCGGCGTTGGCGATCGACTTGATGCTCGAGCTGTTGAGCGAAGTCCTCGAGATCAGGTTGACGCCGTCGAAGGTGGCGTTGTTCGCGATCGTGTCGATCTGATCGCGCAGCGCCGTGTACTCGTCGCTCAGCGCCTGCTTGGAGGCGGTCGACAGACCCGCTTCAGTCGCCGCCAGGACCTTTTCCTTCATCTGGACGAGAATGTCCGAGATGGCGGTGCCGGCCGACATGGCGACGTCGGCCACCGACTGGCCGCGTTGCAGCGACGAGACGACGGAGTTGAGCGAGGCAGATTCGGCGCGCTGGTTCTGGGCGATGGCCCAGATGGCGCCGTTGTCCTTGGCCGACGAAATCTTCTGACCGGTGTTGATCCGGTTTTGGACGACGCCGAGCTCTTTGTTGGTGGTGTTGAGGTTCTGCAGGGCGATCATCGCGCCCTGGTTGGTATTAACCGAATTCATGGCCATACGCGTGGTTCCTTTTCTCGGAGACCGGCGTCGTTTTGACTGCCGGAGGCATTTTGCCCGCCCCACACGAAGCAAGTGCGGGGCCACAGCAGTCCCACCACAACCTATTGATAATATGGCACTTTTTGCATTTACCCGGGGTAAACCACACCCTGAGGGCTCCAAACAGCGCCGGGCCGGCAATTATTGCCCGGTCAAGCCGGCAATATTTGCCGATCGGCAGATACCGCCCATCGAGACCGAGGGGCGCCAAACGCAAAGCGCCGGCCACGAGGGCCGGCGCTGGAAACACGTCAAAGGTTAACCTGCTGGCTGGGGTCAGGCCGCGGCTGGCGCGTCGGCGCGCTGGGACAGCGCCTGCATCATCATCTTGTTGATTTCGATGAGCGTGTCGAAGTTGTCCTCACCGCGCATCACCTCGCTGGAGTGACGCCCGACGAACAGACTGAGCGAAATGATGCCCGCGCGGATCTGCGGCGGCAGCTTGTTGTCAGGCTCGGAGCAGTCGCGCGCCAGCGTCGACCAGAGCCGACGATTCCAGTCGATGGCGTCGATCCGCGCCGCGAAGTCCGTGACCGGGGCCTCGGACGCCACGATCAGCGCCCGCGTCACCTGGCCGAACAGCCGGTACTCGGCGTCCTTAGGGGCCTCAGCCCGGCTCGCCGCCTGCTGGTAAGCTCGAAGCGACATTCCCCAACCTCTCGTCTTCGTACTCGATCAACTTCCGGCACAGCATGAGCGCCTTGTAGTACTCGCGCGCCATGGCGTGTTTTGAGATGGCGACGCATTCCGCCAGCACTTCCGGATTGCGGATGACCCCCATGAACTCGGTTAGGCGTTGGGCGAACTCGTCGTAGTAGCGGTTCGCTGCACCGTCATCGAGGTACATCATCATCATCGGGAAGTAGATGCGACGGGCCGGCGTGGCGGCGTCCTCGGGCTGCATGATGTCCTTCTCGCGAAGGACCGACGCCTTGTTCTGCAGGACCAGGGTCGTACGGCGATCGCCGTTCTGCACCACCGCGCCGTTGAGAACGAATTTCTCGCCGGGCTTCAGGGACAGCTTAAGCGGCATTCCTCAGTCTCCAATAGAGGCACGTCGCCCAACCCGCCTGCACTCAGCAGTCCGATTGGGCAAGGCTAGATGCGAGGGGTTAACCGGACCTTGCGACGCCCCTTTCGCCCCAGGACATTAGCAGACCGTTAAGCATGATTTTTCAAGATCGCGGCATGCGGGATGCTGGGACGGCGTAATGAGTGTGACTTCGGACCCAGGCGCCACGCCTCGCCCTGCTTCAAAACCGTACGGCGGATTGGCTGGCGACTCAGCATCGAGCGAGGCGGTCGGCCGGCTGCAAAACGAACTCGGTACGCTCAAGGCCGCTCACGCTGCTTTGACGCATCTAAAGCAGGCCCTCGGGCTCATCGCCGCGAAGGACTACGCCCGGGCCCGCGTCGCCGCGCAGAAGGCCGTCGATCGCAATCCGAATCTCGTTCACGCTTGGCACCTGCTCGCAATTTCCTACGAGCACCTGGGCGACTGGCCCGCGGCCCTCCAGGCCTACGAACGCGGCCTGGCGCTGGACCCGACCAATCCGCCGATCACAAACGACTTAGGCCGCCTCGCCTCCAAGATGGAGATGTATCCCCAGGCCGAGGCGTTGTTCCGACACTACCTGTCGTTCCGGCCCTTCTCGGCGGAGAGCAGCAACAACCTCGCCAATGTCCTGCGCGAGCAACTGCGCTACGACGAGGCGATCGAGGTCCTGAAGCCCGCCATCCAAGCCCATCCCGACCGGGTCATGCTCTGGAACGCCCTTGGGGTGGTCCTTGAAGAGCGCGGCGAGATGGAGCAGGCCAACGTGTTCTACGCTGAGGCGGTGCGCCTCAATCCGGATGACGGCCGTACCCGCTACAACCTCGCCAACACGCTCTTCGCCCTGGGACAGCGCGATGAAGCGATCGCCGAATGCCGCCGGGCGATCGCCGATTCGCAATCGGCGGAAGACATCACCGGCATGCGCTTTGCGCTTGGGACCATGCTGCTGGCGATGGGCGAACTGGCCGAGGGCTGGGACACCTACACCGCGCGGCTTGAGCCAACCTATCGCGACTCGATCCGCTTCCTCACGACCCGGCCGCGATGGGAGCCCGGCGTTGATATCGCCGGGCGCCATCTGTTGCTGTTCGGCGAACAAGGCCTTGGCGACGAGATACTGCTCGCCAACCCCCTCGACGATGTCCTGGCCGCCCTCGGACCAGGCGGGCGGCTGAGCCTGGCGATCACGGATCGCCTCGCGCCGCTGTTCAAGCGATCCTATCCGCGCGCCAGCATTGGCTCACACGTCACGGTCAAGCACCTCGGAAGCAACATCCGCAGCGCCCAGTTCGTTGAGGACTGGGCCGAGATCGATCTCTGGGCGCCGCTGGGCGAAGCGACCCGGCAGTTCCGTCGCAGCGTAGACGCCTTTCCCGATCGTCCTGCCGGCTTCATGACGGCCGATCCGGAGCGGGTGCGTCATTGGCGTGGGGTGCTGGCCGAGTCGCCCGGCCCCCGCGTCGGCCTGCTCTGGACCAGCATGCTGATCGATACGGCGCGCTATCGCTACTTCGCCCCCTTCGAGGCCTGGGAGCCGGTGCTCAGGACGCCGGGCGTCAGCTTCGTCAATCTCCAGTATGGCGACCAGAGCGAAAGCATCGCCCGCGCCAAGCACGACTTTGGCGTCGAGATTCTGCAACCACCAGGCATCGACCTGAAGAACGACTTGGACGACGTCGCGGCCCTGGCCTGCGCGCTGGACCTGACGATCGGCTTCTCCAACGCCTCCTTCAATCTGGCGGCGGCATGCGGCGCGCCGGCATGGCTGCTGACCTCGAGCGACGCGTGGTCGCGCCTCGGGGCCGAGAACTATCCTTGGTACAGCCAAGTGCGGACCTTCTGGCCCGAAACCACCTGCGACTGGGATTCGCTCATGGGGGATCTCGCAGCGGCTCTAGCCGATCACTTCGAAGCCTCTGCCCCCGCCCCCGTCGCCCCTGCGGGAGCTTAGCCATGGCGATCATTGATGCAGGTCCCGTCGGCGACGCCGCCGCCCCGGAAAAGCTCGCCCGCCTGAGCGCAGAGATCGCCTCGGCCACGGCCACGCGCGAGGCCCTGAAGTCGTTGCGGGTCGCTCTGGAGCATGCGAACCGCGACCGCTTCGCCGAAGCGTGCACGGCCGCCGAGGAGGCGTTGGTCCACGACCCGAACCTGGTGCTCGGCTGGCACCTGCTCGGCATCGGTCGCGACAAGCTCAACCAGCGGGCGCCGGCGCTCGACGCTTATGAACGCGCCCTGGCGCTGTCGCCGGCCGATCCAGACATCGCCCACGACCTGGGCCGGCTCGCCTTCAAGATGGACATGCTGCCTCAGGCCGAGGTGCTGTTCCGTCATTGCCTCAGCTTCAAGCTGGGCGCGCGCGAGCCGTCGAACAACCTAGGCGCCCTGCTCCGGCGCCAGATGCGCTTCGAGGAAGCCATCGAGATCCTGCGCGTGGCGCTGATGGCCGAGCCGGAATCGGCCATGCTGTGGCTGACCCTCGGCACCATCGTCGGCGACAAGGGCGATATCGATCAGGCCGAGATCTTCTACAGCGAGGCCCTGCGCCTTGAGCCGGACTACGCCAAGGCCCACTACAACCTCTCCAACATCCTCTTCACCAAGCGCCGGCACGAGGAAGCGCTGAGCCACTGCCGCCGGGCCATCGAACTGTCCGACGTCCCGCAGGACACCTCGATGATGCGGTTCGCGCTCTCGACGATGTTGCTGGCGCGCAGCGAGTTGACCGAGGGCTGGCAGTACTATGATGCGCGGCTCGAGCCGACCTACGCCGAGCCAATCCACTTCGTCGTGGACCGGCCTCGATGGACGCCAGGCACGGACATCGCGGGCCGCCATCTGATGCTCTACGGCGAGCAAGGACTCGGCGACGAGGTCCTCTTCGCCAACATGCTCGACGACGTCCTTGCCGAACTGGGCCCCGAGGGCCGGCTGACGGTGGCCGTGACCGACCGGTTGCTACCCCTGTTCCAACGCACCTACCCAAACGTCCGCTTCGGCCCGCACGCCACCTTGAAGAGCGATGGCCGCGCCTTCCGGGGCGCCCCGTTCATCAAGGACTGGGACGAGATCGACTTCTGGGCGCCGCTGGGGGCGATGCTCAAGACGCATCGCGCCGCGCTCTCACAATTCCCGGCCCGCCCGTCGGGCTACATGAAGCCTGATCCCGCACGCGCGCAGCATTGGCGCGAGAATCTGGCGACTCTCCCAGGCCTCAAAGTCGGGGTGCTCTGGACCAGCCTGGTCATCGACTCCAGCCGCCACCTCTACTTCGCGCCCTTCGACGACTGGCGGGCCGTGTTGCAGACGCCGGGCGTGACCTTCGTCAACCTGCAGTACGGAGACCAGTCTCAAGCCATCGCCCATGCGCGAGAGGCGTTCGGGGTCGAGATGCACCAGCCGACCGGCATCGACCTGCGCAACGACCTCGACGACGTCGCCGCGCTTTCGGCGGCGCTCGATCTGGTCGTCGGCTTCTCCAACGCCACCTTCAACCTGGCGGCCGCCAGCGGCGCGCCGGCCTGGCTGATAGCTGTGGAGTCCGCCTGGACCCGGCTCGGGACCGACCACTACCCCTGGTACAGTCAGGTTCGCGCCTACTCGCCCGAGAACCCCGGCGCCTGGACCTCGGTCATGGCCAGGATCGCGGCCGACCTCGCCGAGGCTGCAAACGGTGGAACGCGAGCCGTCGCGGCGGGTTGATCCGACGACGCGCGTCCGCCGGGGGCGCTTGGAGTCAGGAGATCGATCATGCCGGGTCTGCGAGAAGACGACGGCTACGACGACCAGGACAACGCCGAAACGTTCGACGAAGCCAACCTCGACGATCGCGAGCAGGTCGGCGAGATGCGCACCTTCGAAGAGATGCCCGATCTGTTCGACGCCACTCGCGCCTATGGCGATCGCGATGACGATGAAGGCCGCTCCATGGATGCGGTCGATTTCGACGAAGACGAGTTCGACGACGAGAGCCTCGAGGAGGACGATGAACTCGACTATCGGGCGTCCGCAGACGATTTCGACGAAGAAGACGACGACGGGTTCGACGATGACGAAGTCGATTCCGATTCGATCGACGGTCTCGAAGAAGTCGCCGACGCCGACCTCGTCGCCGGCGGCGAGGACGACTTCACGAACTTCCAATCCAAGGCCGTGAGCGACGAGGATCTGCGCCGCATGGGCTATGCAGCGGCCGGCAGATCAGACGCCAGCGACGAAAGAGCGTTGGAAATCGGACTTGAGGACAGCTTTCCCGCGTCTGATCCCGTTTCGGTCACCCGCACCCGACGCTAGGGAAACTCCGCGACCTTTTGCGACAAAGGCTACGGAACACCGCTCAATCAGCTTGAATGTCCCGCTTGGGTCTTTAGTTTGGACCCAGGTTGAAACATTTGTTCGAAAGCGGGCGCCATATTCGCCCGTCCCAGGGAGCGCGAATGAGCCAGCGTTTTGAAGGCACCGACAATTACGTCGCCACCGAGGACCTGAAGGTCGCCGTCAACGCGGCTGTCGCCCTGGAACGGCCCCTGCTGATCAAGGGCGAACCGGGCACCGGCAAGACCGTGCTGGCCTACGAGATCGCCAAGGCGCTCGACGCCGAGCTGATCACTTGGCACATCAAGTCCACCACCAAGGCCCAGCAGGGCCTTTACGAGTACGACGCGGTCAGCCGCCTGCGCGACAGCCAGCTCGGCGACGAGCGGGTCAAGGACGTCCGCAACTACATCAAGAAGGGCAAGCTCTGGGAGGCCTTCACCTCCGACAAGCGCCCGATCCTGCTGATCGACGAGATCGACAAGGCCGACATCGAATTCCCGAACGACCTCCTGCAGGAGCTCGATCGGATGGAATTCTACGTCTACGAGACCAATGAGACGATCAAGGCCGTGGTCCGTCCGATCGTGATCATCACCTCGAACAACGAGAAGGAACTGCCGGATGCGTTCCTGCGCCGTTGCTTCTTCCACTACATCCGCTTCCCCGACGCCGACACGATGAACGAGATCGTCGAGGTCCACTATCCGGGCATCAAGCAGAAGCTCGTCGCCGAGGCGCTGCGCATCTTCTACGACATGCGCAAGGTGCCGGGCCTGAAGAAGAAACCGTCGACGTCGGAACTGCTCGACTGGCTGAAGCTGCTGATGGTCGAGGACATCGACGAGAACGCGCTGAAGGAAAAGGATCCGACCAAGCTGATCCCGCCCCTCCATGGCGCGCTGCTGAAGAACGAGCAGGACGTCCACCTGTTCGAGCGCCTGGCCTTCCTGGCTCGCCGCGAAGGCGCTGGGAGCCGCCCGGGCCAGCAATAGGCTTACGGCGAATTCACTCGACGTTTCAAAGCGCTCCGGTCACCGTCACCACGACATGACCGGAGCGTTTTTCGTATGAAGGCTGCACTTCTCCTCGTCGCATCGGCGCTGGCGCTCGCGGCCTGCAACCGCGAACCGCCGCGCGCGGTGGCCAAGCTCGACTGCCCGAGCACCGAGGGCGAACTGACCCGGATCAGCATCGCCGCCGACGGCAAGTCGTGCGCCTACCGCTCGTCCGACGGCGCAGAGGTCAGTCTCGAACTCACCCCGATCGCCGGCACGCCACAACAGACGCTCGCCAAGATCGAAGCCGACCTGCGTAGCACGCCCGGGCCCATGACCCCCGAGGCCGAGGCCGCCCAGGCCGAGACCGGCGCGCAGATCGCCACCGCCGCAGCCATGAAGGCGAACGTCGGGGCCATGGCCGCCGAGGTCGCACGTGTCCACGCCGAAGCGGCCGCAGACGCGGGCATGTCCTTGTCTTCCGGCAAGCTCGACGACGCCGGCAGCAATCGCATCGATCTGCCGGGCGTTCACGTGTCCGAGTCAGGCGACAGCGCCAATGTCCGCATCGGCCCGCTGCGTGTCGACGCCGACGGCGAAGACACCACCGTCAACATCTATCGCGACGTCCGGATGCGGGGCGAAGCGCTCTCGCGCGAGAAGCGCGGATTGCGCGCTACCTTCATCTACACGGGCAAGGATCTGCCGGCCGGCTATCGCTATGTCGGCTTCGAGGCCGGCGGGCCGAAGAGCGGCCCGCTGACCGTGGCCAAGGTCCGCTCCAAGCTCGACACCGAATCCGGCGACAAGATCTATCACGACGTCCAGGAGCTCGTCCGCCGCAACGGCGGCGTCTAGCCCGCGGCCTGCACCTCGACAACCTTGTAGGTCAGCGGCCGGCCGTCCTCGTCGGTGACGGTGACGTACTCGCCGACCGCGAAGCGATGCTCGCCCAGGCGATGCACCGGCTCGTCGTCCGAGGTGTCCTCGTCGTCGTAGTCGAAGAACCAGCGCGAGCCACGGCGCGACAGGCGGCCGTCGGCGGCGTCCTCGTCCGGGGCGAAGCGGCGCACCACGCATTCCGAACGCGCCTTGGCGTAGGCGTCGGCGTCGAGCAGGCCGTCCGGCGTCAGCGGCGCGGTCAGGGCGTAGCCTCGGTGATCGTCGCCGCCGGCGAACTCGGTGCCGGGATTGCGGGCGAGCCGCATCACGATACGCGACAGGGTCATGTCCTGAACCTCTAGCTCTAGTGGGATAGGAAGAGTGACGGGTGGTCGGCCGACAGCAGGGTGCGGGTGGTGCCGCCGAAGATGAACTCCTGCAGCCGCGGATGTCCGAAAGCGCCGGCGACAAGGATCCCTGCCCCGGCCTTGCTGGCGGCGTACAGCAGCAGGGGCGCGGCGTCGCCGCTGTCGGGCAGGATATCGACCTCAGCCTTCACGCCACGGGCGGCGTAATAGGCCTGCAGCCGCCCCGGATCGAAGCTGCGCGAGGTCGCCTTCGGGGCCGCCAAGATCACGACATGCTTTGACTTCTCCAGCAGCGGCATGGCCAGGCGCGCGGCGCGCGAGGCCTCCTTGCCGCCGTCCCAGGCCACGGCCACCGGGCCGCCGACCGAGAAGCCGTCGCGGGCCACGAGCACCGGCCGCTGCTCGTCGGCGACCATCTGCTGGAACGCCTCGGCCAGCGGTCCGCGGCCGCGGGCGGAATCGTTGTTGAACACCACCACGTCCGACAGCCGGCTCTCGGCCGAGAGGCCGGCCCAGACCGGCGTCTGCAAGGCGATGAACTGCCCCTTGGCGTATGGCGTTGCAGCCATGGCGGCGCGGGCGTTCTTCTCGCCGGCGACGGCGGCCTCCTTCAGGGATTCGAGCGCGGTCGTCTGGACCCCGCCGAGAAAGCCCTCCCCCATCCAGGGCATCACGTCGGCGACGTCGGCCGGGGTGTAGACGCCCGCCAGCTCGGCGCCGAACGGCTCGGCGAGTTTGGCCGCAGCGGCTATCACGGCCTTGTCGCCTTCGCCTCCTGACAACGGCGCCATGATCCTAGCCCAGCTCATCGCAGTTCCTTTCTCGACCCGGCTTGCCGGCCATCTGGAGCCTCCATCGCACGCCGCGCATTGATCTTTGGCAAGTCCTGGGTCAGTTCACGACCTTGACCATGGAAGGAACGCATCGGTGGGCAAAGGGCTGCGTACATCGCGCAAGGAACCGCGCGCCTGGCAGCGGATGCTTTCAGGGCGCCGGCTCGACCTGCTGGACCCCTCGCCGATGGACATCGAGGTCGAGGACATCGCCCACGGCCTGGCCAGGGTCGCGCGCTGGAACGGCCAGACCACCGGCGAGCACGCCTTCTCGGTCGCCCAGCACTCGGTGGTGGTCGAGGAGATCTGCGCGCACATCCAGCCGGACCTCGATCCGCGCTGGCGATTGGCCGCCCTGCTGCACGATGCGTCGGAGTACGTGATCGGGGACATGATCAGCCCGTTCAAGGCGGCGCTGGGGGTGGATTATAAGAAATTCGAGGAGCGGCTGGAGACGGCGATCCACGTCCGCTTCGGCATCCCGGCCAAGGCCCCGGTCGCGATCAAGAAGCTGATCAAGCAGGCCGACCGCGCCTGCGCGTTCTTCGAGGCCACCCAGCTGGCCGGCTTCAGCCACAAGGAGGCGCTGGAGTTCTTCGGCGCCCCGCCGGCCGGCTACGACCTCACCATCGACCCCCTGCCCCCGGCCCAGGCGCAAAGCCGTTACATTCAGCGTTACAATGTGCTGTCCGAGGCGGCGGGATTCGCGTCAGCCTCGGCCGATGCAGCCTTCGACACCGAGTAGCGACATGACCCTGATTGTCTGCGGACTGGCCGAGGTGCCCGCGATCATCGCGGCCCGCGCCCCGTCGCACATGATCACCCTGCTGGACGCCGCCAGCATGATCGACACCCCGGCCGGCCTGCCCGCCGACCGCCACCTGCGCCTGTCGGTCAACGACATCGCCGAGCCGATGGACGGCCTGATCCTGCCGAGCGCCGATCTCGTCCACCGGCTGCTGGCCTTCGGCCGCGCCTGGGACGCCCGCGCCCCGATGATCGTCCACTGCTGGGCCGGGATCAGCCGCTCCAGCGCCAGCGCCTTCATCCTGGCCTGCGACCGCAACCCCGGCGCCGACGAGCGCCTGATCGCCATGCGCATGCGAAGGGCCGCCAAGCACGCCTACCCCAACCGCAAGATCATCGCCCTGGCCGACGACATCCTTGGCCGCCGCGGCCGCATGGTCGACGCGGTGGAGGCGATGGGCGACTACGAGTACAGCGGCTACGGCGTGCCCTTCGACTTCGCGGCCGCCCACTGATGGAGCCGGCCGCCGTCGTCATCGGACTGTCGGCCGTGGTCGTGGCCGTGCGCGACGGCGACGCCGTGGTGCTGACCGTGCGCCGCGAAGGCCAGCTGGCCAGCCTGCCCTTCGGCCCCTTCGACCCCGACGCCCACCGCACCTTCGAGCTGGCCCTGCGCGCCTTCGTGACCGCCCAGACGCGCTTCGACCTCGGCTATGTCGAGCAGCTCTACACCTTCGGCGACCGCGGCCGCGACGCGCCGCTGGCCGACATGGGGCAAGGCTCGGGCACGGCCCGCGTCCTGTCGGTCGGCTACCTGGCGCTGACCCCGACCCCGGTCGACACCACCGGGCCGGACACCGCCTGGGCCGACTGGTCGCGGTTCTTCCCCTACGAGGACTGGCGCGAGGGCCGGCCCGAAGCGCTCGACGCGCTCGAGCCGGCGCTGCGCCGCTGGGCCGGCGGGCGCATCGAGAAGCTGGCCCGCGCCCGGCTGGCCTTCGCCCTCGACGGCGCCCCCTGGAACGAGGAGCGGGTGCTCGAGCGCTACGAGCTGCTCTACGAGGCGGGCCTGGCCCCCGAGGCCGCCCGCGACCGGGCCGAGGCGCCGGGCGCGCCCTCCGAGGCGCTGGCTGCGGCGCTCGGCGAGCCGATGGCCTCCGACCACCGGCGGATCCTGGCCACCGCGCTGTCGCGCCTGCGCGGCAAGCTGAAGTACCGCCCCGTGGTGTTCGAGCTGATGCCCGAGGCCTTCACCCTCTCGGCCCTGCAGCGCGCGGTCGAGGCGATCGCCGGGGTGCCGCTGCACAAGCAGAACTTCCGCCGCGCGCTGGAGCGGGCCGAACTGGTCGAGGGCCTGGGCCGGGTCGATAGCGAGACCGGCGGGCGCCCGGCCGAGCTGTTCCGCTTCCGCCGCGAGGCGCTGAGCGCGCGGCCGGTCTCGGGCCTGGCCCTGCCGCTGCTGCGCGACTAGCGCGAAATAGATGTAATCACTGTTCAGTTTCCCCTGCGGCGCCCCCTTGCGGCCCGCGGCGATGGGCTCACTATGCTTCGAAACAAAGGTATGGGGAGTAACGCCGATGACCGATCAACATGGCGACCAGCGTGCGTGGAGCATCGTTGAGACCTCCGCCTTCGACCCCGTCGCCCGGGTCAGCCCGCACGAGCGGCTGAAGGACCTGCGCGAGCAATGCCCCGTCCACCGCGACGAGGGCGTGAAGACCTGGTTCCTGACCCGCTACGGCGACGTGCGCGACACCGTCAACGACCGCAGCCTGTGGCGCCACTGGAGCCGCTCGGAGGAAGGCGCCCTGCTGCGTCGCATGGACCGCGACCCGGACGCCCCGCGGCTGGACAGCATCCTCTCGCTCGACGAGCCCGACCACAGCCGCGTGCGCCTGCCGCTGGCCAAGACCTTCTACGCCCGCATCAACGCCATGAAGCCGCAGATCGAGGCGATCATCGACGAGGTGATCGACGCGGTCCCGCACGGCGAGCCCTTCGACCTGATCGGCGACGTCGCCATCCCGATCCCGATCCTGGTCATCGCCACCATCCTCGGCGTCGAGCGCGAGCGGTTCCGCGAGTTCCGCGAGTGGTCGGAGGCCTCGATCCTCGGCCTCAACCCGCTGCGCACGCCGGAGGAAACCGAGAAGATGGAGTGGGGCTCGGGCAAGCTGACCGACTACTTCTCGCACCTGATGGTCGAGCGGCGGGCCGCGCCGCAGGACGACCTGATCAGCGACATGGTCCAGCTCCAAGCCGAGGGCGCGCCGCTGTCGGACGACGAGATCCGGGTCAATCTCTCGGCCCTGCTGATCGGCGGCAACCTGACCACCACCGACCTGATCGGCAACGGCGTCTGGCTGCTGCTGAACCACCCGGCCGAACTGGCCAAGCTGAAGGCCGATCCGAGCCTGGCCGCCGCCACGGTCGAGGAGATCCTGCGCTATGAATCGCCGGTGGCGATCACCAACCGGGTGATCTCGGAGGAGCGCGAGGTCGGCGGCTGTCCGATGCACGTCCACCAGTCGGTGATCACCTCGCTGCACGGCGCCAACCGCGACCCCGAGGTGTTCGAAGACCCCGACCGCTTCGACATCACCCGCAAGCACGTGCCGCACGTCGCCTTCGGCGGCGGCAGCCACATCTGCATCGGCGCCCCGCTGGCCCGCATCGAGGCCAAGCAGGCCCTGGTGCGGCTCTTCACGCGCTTCCCCGACCTGCGCCTGGCCGGCGACGAGCCGACCTGGCGGGCGCTGCCGTTCTTCCGGGGCATGGAGGCGTTGGTGGTGGCGGGGTGATGGGGGGCGGTGGCGAGATTTCGGGCCTACGGATCGGCCAATCTCGGGCGGCCGCCATCGAGATCGCCATCTATATGGCCGTGCTGGCCGGAGTCTTCGGGCTTCTGTTCTACGTGGGATACACGACGGATCGAGGCCTTAGCAGGTTCACCGATATCGCCCTCGTCGTCCTGCCCCCGTTGCTGATCTGGCACTTCGTCAGATACGCGACAGTCGTGCTTCCCGGCCTTCTGGGGAGAGGCGGCATGTGGATCGAGAATGAAGCCCTGCATTTCGGGTCGCCGTTTTTCTGTCGGATCCCGATGGCGACGGTGAAGAGCGCCGAACTGGTCGAGCTGCGCAACTTCGGACGCGACCGGCCGTACCTGCGCTTGGCGCTGGCGAAGGGAAAGCGAGAGCTGCCGGTGTTCCTGTTGAGCGGGGAGCCAAAGGACGCGTTTCTTGCCTTGCGCGGCGAGATCCGGGCGCGCCAAGCGGCGGCGGGTGAGCGCTGAACTGCGCCGACGGCGCGCTCCAGGACCGCTTCGACCAAGCATCGGCGCCCCGCTGGCCGATCGCGTGGGCTTGGGCCGCATTCAATGTTGTGCAGGTCTGGCGCGGCAAGCGCGAGCGCTTGTGGGGGTAGGTTCCGGGCCCGCTCCACCCCCAACCGAAATCTGAGAAGTCTGCTCCGAGGCGTCGCGGCCAATGTCTCTTGTCAGGACCGAGGCCTATGACCGCAAGCGACCCATAGGCGACCTCCGGAGAGTCCGCTTTCCGGCGTTTGGAGCAATGGCTAAGCTCGCACTATGTACGGCAGATTCCTACGAGGTGCCTTTGCGCTGTTGACGCTATGCCCACTTCTGGGAGTGGGCGTTGCATGTTCGGCTGCGAATGAACGGCATGTTGTTGCTGGCGTGACGCTGGAATGCTCGGGTCGGCAGGATTCGCGCCCGTTTTACGTGACTGTTGGAAGCGTCGAAAAGGCATCAGGCCGACGGATCGCGCTCTTCACCATCAACGATCCCTACAGTCGCTACTTCAATGGTTGGTCGTTTGTCGCCATGGAGCGGGGCAAACTTGCCCAGGGCTGCCCGAAGCGGGCGTCGGCACGAGCCCTCTCACCCAACTTTGAAGAAAAAGCGGAAGATTGGCGCCGGTCGCTGCATGCAGGCAGTGCCGCCGCGTACCAAGTCACGCCTCAACAAATCTACGAGCCGTCCCGCGATAGCGCTCCACCGATGTACACTGGCATGCTGCTGAAACCGGGCGAGCGATCGTGGCCTTTCGGCATCTGCACACCCGGTAGAGTCACCGATGGTCGCCCGGACTGCATCTACGGCCTCCACCAGTAGCAGAGTCCGCTTTCCGCCCATTGCGGACCTTCAGGTCCGCCAACGAATTGGGACTGACAGCCTTGCTTGTGCCGCCTCTTTGGCCTCGTTGATGGTCAGGTAGCCAGCCGAATCTATCGAAGTGAAGCTTGCGTAGTAGAGAACTCCGCGTGGCCCCAGCGGGGTGGGCTCCTCCCCGGGCTCTAATTGGTCGTCCGCCTTCCCAAGCTCATACCAGTAGTCGAATGGAAGCGAGACAACCGCAACTGGCCTCTCGGCCGCACCATCATACAACCAAGTGCCCTCGGCCTCTCTCACCGCGCGATCTACCCAACTCATCTCAGTAGGTTCGGCGTGCATCACCGCAATGGCAAGTAGGTCCGCAAACCACCCTTAGGGGACTTTCAAGACTGGCCCCTCAGTGTCAGCAGATGCGCACTTGGGCTGACTTGGGATCGATCTGGTTGCTTGCCGCAGCTCTGGCCGCCTGCGGTCGTGCTCCGGCCAGTCCCGACCGGGAAGCAGGAGGCAACCCGAACTGCCTCACACACGAGGCTGCGGCGATGCTTGAGGGATCGCAGGTCACGCCCGGAGCGGCAAAGCGGCTCGCACAGCATTACGGCGCCTGCTTGTATGACGCGGATGGCGCCGTGCGGTGGATGAGGTTCGCTGCAGATCGCGGTGACCCGGAAGCAATGACGGATCTCGCGGTTTTGCTGGAAGGTCGTGACGGACCGGCAGCCAAGGCTGAAGCGGCTGAGCTTCGGACCCGAGCCGCCCGCATCGAAGAGGGTAAAGTCCGCTAGCCACCCCTCGCAGACGATTGCGACCTCTGCTCTCGGGCGCAGTGCCCAATGTCCGTTGTCGGGACTGAAGCCTGCGACTGAAATCGACCCGTTGGCGACGTCCGGCATCAAACGCTCAAAAGTCTATGAAGCCAGCTATCGGTTCCCGTAAGCGGCGCCCTTTGGAGCTTCATGGTCACAGGAAATGAACGTCGAAGGCCCTCGGGACAGGACGGCCCGCCTAGCAGGTTGAAGGATAGCTCGTGCGGCTCATATGAAAGTTCGAGCCCCTCCACGACCCCCCGCGTCAAATAGGCCTTCTCCCGCGGCAGGTACTCAAAGTACGCGCTATGGCGCTGAAAATCCGGTTGTGAAGGCTTCGCTGGTTCGGCGCGCAGTCTATAGGTCTTGTCGACGATGACAGCGTGACTGTTCCGTGGATTTCTCACGGTGAATGAAGTCAATATCAGTTCACAGTCTGCAGCGGGTGCTTCTCTTACGCGCGGAGCAACCATGAACGAATAGGGAGTTCCAGAAACTCGGACTCCATTCTCCTGCCACCGCCCTTCGCCAAACACGCCCACGTAGATTGACCCCCAGGGGGTCGTCTGACTTGTGAAGTCGAAGGCACGCTCTTCGTACCGATGACAGCCGGACAGCAGATTCCCGCAGATGAACAATGTCAGCGAGATAGAGAACGAGCGCATCAAAGCGTCCCCGATGGCGTTGAGCGACCGTCTTATAATTGTCCGGCTGACGACGCACCGCCTCGAGGACATATTCCGGCACGACCGAGACCGACGTCCGCTATCCACCCCTCGCAGACGATTGCGACGTCTGCTCTCGGGCGCAGTGGCCAATGTCCGTTGTCGGGACTGAAGCCCGCGACCGAAATCGACCCGTTGCAGACGTTTTCAAGCAGTAGCGGAATGGCGGAAGGCCTATCGCGCTAGCTCAAGCGATAAAGCGCGACCTCGTAGGGCTCCGCCAGCACAAGGTACCTGCCATCTTCAGACAGCGAGGCTACGAACCAATCGCCAGAAAAGGTGCGAAACTCCATGACCCCGCGCTGTCCCTTTGCCTCGTAGTTCACGGTAACGAAGTCTTCTGTGGGATCGAAGTCGTAGGAGACGGTTGTCGATCCCACGCGCAGGAGGGGGGCGTTTTCTTGCAACCCCTCAAATACGAGACCTAGGAAGTCGGGGTTATTCTCAACGAACTTGTAGGGGTGTTCGTCGATCACATCAGAGGAGATCGGCCCTTCGACGGCTACTCGCACGACCTCGTCGTGATCGCAGACGTAAAAGCTCCCGCCTCTCGGGATCGTGAAGCCGATGAAGCGCTCCATCCGCTGCAACGCCGGCGTAATATTCAATTTTTCCATGTGGCGAGCTTAACCTCGCGATGTCGCCTTTCCACCCCTAGGCGATGTTTGAGACGTCTGCTCTCGGGCGCAGTGGCCAACGTCCGTTGTCGGGACTGAAGCCCGCGACCGAAATCGACCCATAGGCGACATCGGGAAGGTCCGCTTGTTGGCGCGGGTTATCCAGCTAAGCTGGCGGCAGGGAGGGCAGCTATGCTGTCGAAACTGTTCAAGCCAAGGCCCAAGGTGACGGCCAGGAGCGCCGACTCTATGCAAGAGATTGGGCGCTCGGTTCTCGCCGCGGCTAGCGGACCTTCTCAACGTCGTCTTGGAGCCCATTCCAGACCGCCGCCGCCCAAGCCCAGCCCTAGACGTCCCGTAGGACGCTCCCAGACCAGGGTCCGCGCCCGACATTTAAGCAATATTCAGCAAACCCGCCGACAGTTTGCGGCCTGACGCTCGCGGCCAGGCGACTTCGCGCGGCGCCGCGCGCAGCCGCCGCGGCGCCTCTGTGGCGATGGATCTTCGAGGGGGCGCCGCTTTGGGCCGAAATCAGACCGTGTTCGCGATCGGCCGCAGCAGGCCGCTGCTGTTGGCCTTGCTGCTGGTCGGCGTCCTGCTGGCGGGGGTGTCGGCGGTGCGCTTCCAGGCGCCTGAGCTGCTGGGCGTCGAGAAGGTGCTGACCGATTTCGACGCCTTCTACATCGCCGGCCATCTGGCCCGCGAGGGCCGGGTGTCGGAGGCCTATCACGCGGTGTCGCTGCTGGCGGCCCAGCTGGAGAAGGCCGGGACGCTCGCCTTCATGCCCTGGACCTATCCGCCGCCGTTCACCCTGGCCATGCAGGGGCTTGCGGGGCTGCCGATCGGCGCGGCGTTCCTGCTGTTCGCCGGGGCGACCTGCGGCTTCTATCTCTGGGTGCTGCGGCGCATCGCCGGGCCCTGGCTGCCGGGCGTGGCGATGGCGGTCGCGCCGGCGATCCTGCTCAACCTGCGCACCGGGCAGAACGGGTTCCTGATCGCGGGGCTGATCGGCGCGTTCCTGCTGGCGTTTCGCGACAACCGGCGGATGGCCGGGCTGCCGCTGGGGCTGCTGATCATCAAGCCGCACCTGGCCGTCGCCGTCGGCCTGCTGGTGCTGCTGCGCGGCCGCTGGTCGGTGGCGTTCATCGCCGGGGCGGTCGGCGCGGCGCTGCTGGCGATCGCCACCGCGGTCTACGGCCTGGGCGTCTGGGGCGACTTCCGCAACGCCGTGGGCGAGGCCGGACGCTTCCTGGCGGCGGGCTATTACCCCCTGTTCCGGATGAACTCGGTCTATGCGGCCGCCCACAGCCTGGGCGCGGGGCCTGCGGCGGCGATGGCGCTGCAGATGGTCAGCGCCGTGGCGGCGCTGGGGATCCTGGCCGCGGCCTGCCTCAAGGGCGTGGCGTTCAACCGCCTGGCGGCGCTGGCCTGCGCGGCCAGCGTCTGCGTCAGCCCGTACGGCTACGACTACGACCTGACGGTGCTGGGGATCGGGATCGCCTTCATCTTCCCCGAGATCGTCGCACGCAGCAGCGGGCGGCAGTTTCTGGCGTGGTTCGCAGCGTCGTGGCTGGCCTGCGGCTATGGCCTGGCCTGGTCGACGGCGATGCACGACGACGGGTCGGGGGTGGCGCTGGACGCCAGCAATGCGGGGATCTCGCTCATCGCGCCGGCGCTGTGGCTGCTGTTCGGGCTGACCTACCGGATCATTCGCCAGCCGCCGGCGGTCGAGGCGCAGGACGCGCCGGCGGAGACTGCGCCGGCTGAGAAAGACGCCGCGGCGGCCGCCTGACGGCGCCCTAGCGCGCCAGCACGACGTGGGTCGCGCCCTCGCCGGCGACGTGCTCGCTCACCCGAAAGCCCATGGCCGGTAGGTCTAGGCCCGCGAGCAGCGGCTCGCCCTGGCCGAGCAGGACCGGGGCCAGGGCCAGGTGCATCTCGTCGATCGCGCCGGCGCGCAGGTATTGCCGGACCGTGTCGACGCCGCCGCCGATCTTGACGTCGAGGCCGCCGGCCGCGGCCTTGGCCTGGTGCAGCGCCGCCTCGATCCCCTCAGTGACGAAGATGAAGGTGGTGCCGCCGGCCATCTCGATGGGCTCGCGCGGGTGACGGGTCAGGACGAAGGTGGGGGCGTGGTAGGGCGGATCATCGCCCCACCAGCCTCTCCAGGCCTCGTCCGGCCAAGGGCCGCGGATGGGGCCGAACATGTTGCGGCCGAGGATGAAGGCGCCGAAGCCGCTCATGGCGCGCTGGGCGTAGGCCTGGTCGACGCCGTCGGAGCCGCCGTGCTGGCCGCTCATCTCGTGGAAGAAGCGGGTGGCGAAGGCCCACTGGTGCAGCTGCTCGCCGCCGCGGCCGAGCGGGTGCTGCAGGCTCTGGCCGGGGCCGGCGCCGAACCCGTCGAGGGAGATCGAAAAGGCCCCTACCCGCACCCGCGTCATCGCCGCCTCCGTCATTGCTCGCCCGCCGACCGGGCCCGGCATCCTAAGCGCAAGCGGGCCTCGCGCGCCCCGGCAATCTAACTGCGAAGTCCTCGGGTAACGCCCGATATCGCCCGCAAGCTGGAGCGCCAGACTTCCGGCTCCAAATCGTTGGGCGAGGACGGAGCGATGGCGAAGACACCGAACATCCTGATCATGTGGGGCGACGACATCGGTCAGTCGAACCTCAGCTGCTTCACCAAGGGCATGATGGGCTACCGCACGCCCAACATCGACCGCATCGCCGACGAAGGCATGGTGTTCACCGACTACTACGCCGAGCAGAGCTGCACCGCCGGCCGCGCCAGCTTCATCACCGGCCAGGGCGGGCTGCGCACCGGCCTGACCAAGGTCGGGATGCCGGGCGCCAAGGAAGGCATGAAGGACTCGATCCCCACCATCGCCACGGTGCTCAAGGCGCAGGGCTACGCCACCGGCCAGTTCGGCAAGAACCACCTCGGCGACCGCGACGAGCAGCTGCCGACCATGCACGGCTTCGACGAGTTCTTCGGCAACCTCTACCACCTGAACGCCGAGGAAGAGCCGGAGAACCCGGACTATCCGGACCCCAAGGAGTTCCCCAACTTCCGCAAGCGGTTCGGGCCGCGCGGGGTCCTGCACTGCAAGGCCGACGGCAAGGGCGGGCAGTCGATCGAGGACACCGGGCCGCTGACCAAGAAGCGCATGGAGACCATCGACGACGAGGTGACGGAACGCACCGTCGCCTTCATTCGCGAGCAGGTGAAGGCCGGCGTGCCGTTCTTCGTCTGGTTCAACACCACGCACATGCACTTCCGCACCCACCCCAAGCCCTCGAGCAAGGGCCAGGCCGGACGCTGGCAGAGCGAGTATCACGACGTGATGATCGACCATGACAAGGCGATCGGCGTGCTGCTCGACCTCATCGACGAGCTGGGCGTCGCCGACGACACTTTCGTCATGTACTCGACCGACAACGGCCCGCACTGCAACTCGTGGCCGGACGCCGGCACCACGCCGTTCCGCTCGGAGAAGAACACCAGCTGGGAAGGCGCCTATCGCGTGCCGGCGCTGGTCCGCTGGCCGGGCAAGATCCCGGCGCGCTCGGTCTCCAACGACATCGTCTCGCACCTCGACTGGCTGCCGACCTTCGCCGAGATGGCGGGCGCGGGCACGATCAAGGAAGACCTGAAGAAGGGCGCGACGCTCAACGGCAAGAAGTTCAAGACCCACCTCGACGGCGACAGCCTGGTCGGACACCTGACCAAGGGCGAGAAGAGCCCGCGCAAGGGGTTCATCTACTTCACCGACGAAGGCGAAGTCGCCGGGCTGCGCATGGACAACTGGAAGGTGGTGTTCATGGAGCAGAAGGCCGAGGGCACCCTGGAGATCTGGGGCCGGCCGTTCGTCACCGGCCGCATTCCCAAGCTCTACAACCTGCGCACCGATCCCTACGAGTTCGCCGACATCACGTCGAACACCTACTGGGACTGGTACCTCGACCGGGCGTTCATCCTGGTGCCGTGCCAGGACATCATCGGCGAGTATCTCGAGACGATGAAGGAGTTCCCGCCGGCTCAGCGGGCGGGCAGCTTCAACCTCGAGAAGGTGATGGACACCCTGCAGTTCGGCGCCACCGGCGGCGCCTGAGACCTAGTGCGCGGCGAGGCGATCAACGCCCCGCCGCGCGCCCTTTGAGCCCTAGAACTTCTGGGTCAGGCTGACCGTGAAGTTGCGCGGGGCGCCGTAGCGATACTGGCTGAAGTAGCTGATCTGGCTGTAGTAGGTCTCGTCGAACAGGTTATCGACATTGACCTGCACCACCGTGTTCTCGGTGATCTCGTAGCGGGCCATCAGGTTGACCAGGGCGAAGGCCTCCTGCTCGATCCGCGTCGGGGCGGTGGTCACCGGATTGACGGCCAGCGAGTAGATGGTGTCGCGCCAGGAGACGCCGCCGCCGACGGTCAGGCCGTCGAGCACGCCGCCGAACGCCCCCTCGAAGCCATAGGTCGTGAACAGCGAGAAGCTCTTGCGCGGCTGGTCGGTGTTGACCTTGGCGCCGGCGGCGTCCTCGACCTCGAACTGGGCGTAGCTGGCGCTGACGTTCCAGTTGGGCTTGATGCGGCCGGTCGCTTCCAGCTCGAAGCCGGTGCTCTCGGCGCCGTCGGCCGGGGCGTAGGCCTCCTCCGGCGGGCTCGAGCCCGGGACCATGACGCCGGTCGGCTGGCCCAGCCCGTCCTGCTGGATCTTGAAGACCGCGACCGAGGTCTGCAGGCCGTCGTCGAAGAACGCGCTCTTCAGGCCGAGCTCGTAGGCCTTGCCGGTAATCGGATCGAGCGTCTTGGCGTTGATGTCGCGCACGTTCTGCGGCTGGAAGATCTCGGTGTAGCTGGCGTAGAGCCGGTGCTGGTCGGTCAGATCGTAGAGCGCGCCGATATAGGGGATGACGACGTCGTCGGCCTTGTAGTTGTCGGCCGCCCCGCCGTTGATCCCGCTGCGCTCCCACGAGGAGAACCGCGCGCCGCCGATCACCTTCAGCTGGTCGGTGATGTTGAGGCGCGTGGCGGCGAAGACGCCGGTCTGCTCGGTCTTGTTGTCGGTGTACTGGGTCGCCGCCGGGCCGAAGGTCGGCTTCGGGAAATTGCCGTCCCAGGTGTAGATGCTGGTCGCCGGCGCGAAGGCGTTGGGACCGCTGGCCTGGTAGTAGACCACGTCGGAATCCTGCTTGCTGTAGAGCGCGCCCAAGGTGAAGTCGTGCTGGCGGCCGAACAGCGCATAGTCGCCGTGCAGCTGGACGTCGAAGCTGTCCTGCGTGGTCTCGCCCTTGCTCTTGTAGGGCCAGGTCGCCAGGCCGACGCCAGTGGTGCGGTCGATCGCGCCGAACAGGTAGAGCAGCTGGGAATCCTGCTCGTTGATCAGCCGGTTGTAGTTCAGCGAGACTTTCCAGCCGTTGTCGAAGCTGTGCGCCAGGTTGGCGAAATAGTTGGTGTTGGTGGTGTCCCAGTAGGACCAGTTCGCCGCGGTGTTGGTCGAGACCGGCAGGCTGGTCAGGCCGCCGTCGGTGTAGAAGGTCGGCAGCGCGCCCCAGAAGGCGGCGTTCGGGTTGGTGTCCTGGCGGCTGGCCCCGGCCCGCAACAGGGTGGAGGCGGTCAGGTCGGCCTCGACGACGCCGTAGAACACCGACTTCTCGGTCGATTGACGGTCGAAGTAGGTGTCGCGGTTCTCGTACTTGGCCACCACGCGGCCACGGATCCGGCCGTCGCTGCTCGCGCCCGAGACGTCGGCCTCGACCTGGAACTTGTTCCAGCTGCCGGCCGCCGCCGACACCGAGCCGCCGAACTCGCGGGCGTCGGCATGCTTGCGGACCAGGTTGATGGAGGCGGACGGATCGCCCGCGCCGGTCAGCAGGCCGGTGGCGCCGCGGACGATCTCGACCCGCTCGTAGATCGACATGTCGGCGACGGTCTCGCCGGAGTCGCCGGCCAGGCTCCACGACAGCGGCACTCCGTCGATCTGGTAGTTCTTGATCTCGAAGCCGCGGGCGTTGAACACGTTGCGGACGTCGTCGACCTCGACCATCGAGACGCCGGCGGTGTTACGCACCACGTCGGCGATGGTGGTCAGGTTCTGGTCGCGCATGCGCTGCTGGGTGATCACGGTCACCGACTGCGGCGTCTCGCGCACGGTGAGGCCCAGGCCGGTGGCGGTGTCGATCTGCTCGTCGACCGTGTAGCGGCCGGTCACCACCAGCTCGTCGACGTTGGTGTCTTGCGCTTGAGCCACGCCGGCGATCCCCGCCAGCGCCACGCCCGTCAGCAGCCCCAGTTTCCGTTGCATTCGATGTCCCCCGACATGGGGAGCTTGCGACCTTCGCTGCCCCCGCTAATGCGAGTTATTCGCGTTAGCAGCCGATTCCGCGCTGCACAAGTGCGCGCATTCGCGCGGTGCGCGACGCCGACGCGGCGTCGGCGGCGATGCGGTGGTTGTCGACCTGGCGGCCTGGAAGGGCCTGGTGCAGCAGGCCTACCGCGCCCAGAACGCGGCGATCGTCGCCGCGGCGGTGAAAGGCCGCGGCTGACGCGCTATGATCGCGGCATGAGCCTGCCTCCCCTCGCCATCCGCCCCGACGATGTGCTGGTCGTCATCGATCCGCAGGTCGATTTCTGTCCCGGCGGGGCGCTGGCGGTGGCGGGCGGCGACGAGATCATGCCGCTGATCAACCAGATCGCCGCGCGCTTCGAGCATGTGGTGATCACCCAGGACTGGCACCCGCGCGAGCAGATCTCGTTCGCCTCCAACCATCCGGGGGCCGAGCCGTTCAGCGTGGTCGAGGTCGCCTATGGGCCGCAGACCCTGTGGCCCGATCACTGCGTGCAGGGCACGCCGGGCGCGCAGCTGCACCCGGCGCTGGATGTGCGCCACGCCCAACTCGTGCTGCGCAAGGGCTATCACCGCGAGGTCGACAGCTATTCGGCGTTCTTCGAGAACGACAAGGCCACGGCCACCGGGCTCGCTGGCTATCTGCGCCAGCGCGGCCTGAAGCGCTGCGTGTTCGTCGGCCTGGCGCTGGACTTCTGCGTCCGCTACTCGGCCGAGGACGCGCTGGCCGAGGGCTTCGAGGCGGTGGTGATCCCCGCGGCCAGCCGCGCCATCGACCTGGACGGCTCGGAGGCCGCGGCCATGGCCTCGTTCGCGGCGCTGGGCGTCGCCCTCGCCGCCCCCTAGAGCCGCCGGCCCATGCGGGCGTAGGCCTGCCGCGGGATCGGTCCGGGCGCCAGCCGTGCGGCGCGGCCCAGCCCGGCGAGCGTGACCTTGGCGGCCGCCAGCCGGGCCGGATTGGCGACGAGCCCGAGCTGGCTCGCGACGCCGGGCGGCAGCAGGTCGATGCTGGCTTCGACCACCAGCGGCTGCAACGCCCGTCCGACCAGCCCCATCGGCGAGGTTCGCCGCACGATTCCGACGAATTCGTCGATGATCGGGTGATGCACGAGGCCCGGCCGCATGGCCTGCATGCGCTCGGCGACGTCCGCAGCCGAGTTTGCCGGATCATCGGCGCCGAACGCCCGGCCGACCGCGCCGCCCTCGACATAGTAGCGATCCTGATCCGCCCCGCTGAGGCCCGGGTCGACGTAGCGCCTGTAGGCGTTAAGGAAGCCGAAGGCCGCGGTCAGGTGGACCCAATCGGCTAGCTCCGGATCGAGGGCGTGATAGGCCTGCCCCTCCGGCGTCCGGCCGCGGACGCGCTCATGCATCCGGGTGACCATGGCGATCCGCGCCTGCGCCTCTGCGGTCGGGGCGTAGGTGGTGATCATCGTCGCCTCGCCGGTGCGGCGCATGCGGGTCAGCGGATCGCGGGCGAAGATCGAATGCTCCCAGACGCCGGTGCGTACCCGCGGTTCGGCCAGTTCGAGGATCACCGCCGCGACGCCGCCGATCGCCAGGGCGATGGGATTGGCGTGCACCCGCCAGGCGACCGAGTCGGGGCCATAGAGGCCCGGATCGCCCTTCGGCTGCGAATAGTCCACCCGCGACGGCCCGAAGATCCGCCGGTCGAGCGCGCCCGCCAAGCCGGCGCCGGGCGCCGCCCGTGTCGAAGTCTCCAAGCTCATCTCGCCTCGCGTCTGCCCGTCCGCAGCCTAGCGAGGAGCTAAACGGGCGAACAACCTGACGGTTCTGCCAGGGTGCTCAGGCGACCTTGGACACCGGCGGCGGGTCCTGCGCCTGCTCAGCCTGCCACTGGGCGCGCAGGGTGGCGCTGGTGTCGCGGCTGGCGTCGTGGCTCCAGCCCGGAGGCCCGAAAAGGTAGCCAAGCGTGTGGCGCGGATGGCGCGCGACGTCGCCCAGCATTCCCGCCCATTCGTGAAACGCCACCCGCAGGATGTTGAAGTCGCCCAGGTTCTTGACGATGCCATAGCGGCACGGCTCCTCGTCCAACTCCGGCTGGAAGGTGCCGAACAGCTTGTCCCAGACGATCAGGATGCCGGCGTAGTTGCGGTCGAGGTAGCGCGGGTTGCGGGCGTGGTGGACGCGGTGGTGCGAGGGCGTGTTGAACACCGCCTCGAACCAGCGCGGCATCCGGCCGATCGCCTCTGTGTGGATCCAGAACTGGTAGACGAGGCTGATCCCCTTCTGGATGGCGATCATCGCCGGCGGAAAGCCGAGGAAGGCCAGCGGCAGCCACAGCGCCCAGGTACCGGCCACGCCGCCGGTCCAGGTCTGCCGCAGGGCGGTCGAGAGATTGTAGTGCTGCGAGGAGTGGTGGTTGACGTGCGCGGCCCACCAGAACCGGCGCTCGTGGCTGAGCCGGTGGAACCAGTAGTAGGTCAGGTCCTCGAGCAGGAAGATCGCGATCCAGGCCCAGACCGCGGTCACCGGAATGTCGAACAGCCGGTGCTGGTAGACGTAGAGCGTGGCCGCGGCGACGACGCCGCCGACCAGCAGCCCAGCCACGGTGCTGCCCAGGCCCATGACCAGCGAGGCGGCGGTATCCTTGGCTTCGTAGTTGGTGCGGGTGCGGCCCAGCCGCGCCAGCGCCACCTCCAGGATGATCGCCAGGATGAAGAACGGCGTGGCGAGGGTGACGGGATCGAAGCTCATGCGGCGGCGCGGTCCTCGCCAGGACCCGGGGCCGGCGGCCAGTTCGGAAGCGCCAGCCGAGCGACCGGGGCGGCGACGTCGGAGAGGTCGAGCCGCACCACCCCGTCACGGAAGGACGAGGCGACCGCCTGAGTCCAGGGGATGTGGCGCGCGACATAGCCGTCGCCGACCTCGCACAGCACCAGGGCCGCGGCGCCGGACTTGGCCAGGGCCCCGCGGCCGTCCACCGCCACCCAGATGCGGTCGATCCGGCGGCCTGGAAACTCCTGCGCCAGCAGGTCCAGAGCCTTGGCGTCGGTCAGCGGCGTGAGCGGCTTGGCGATCTTGGCCCAGGCGGCCAAGCCCACCAGCACGGCGATCGCGCCCGCCGATGCAGCGAACTGCACGAAGAATGCTTGCGACACTTACGGTCCTCCCCGCAGGCAGGGTCCGCCCGCCGAACGTGACCGTCAAGTGACAGCTATCTAGGCGCGAGGCTTTGCAAACACCGGCGGCGCCCCGGCCGCGGCGCGGCGGCGCAGGATCTCGCGGGCGACCAAGCCGATGATCACCAGCCCGCCCAGGGTGATGGCGGCGATGGTGGTCAGATGCGCCTCGCCCAACGCCTCGAGCTCGGCCAGGCCCTTGGCGGCGAAGTAGCCGGGCGCGAGGATGGCCAGCACCCAGACCACGGCCGACAGCGCGTTGGCCACCTGGAACGTGCGGCGGCGCATCTGCAGCAGGCCGGCGACCAGCGGCACGAAGGCGCGCAGCGGGCCGAAGAAGCGGCCGATGAAGATCGAGGCCGCGCCGTACTGACGGTTGAACAGGCGCGTGCGGGCGACCTTGCGGCGATGGCCCTTGAACATCGGATGGCGCAGGGCGCGCGGACCCAGCCGGCGGCCGAGCTCGAACGAGACCGCGTCGCCGATGATCGCGCCGGCGACGCACCAGAGCACGACCTCGACCGGATCGAGCACACCCGCGGCGATGAGCCCGCCGGCCATCACCATCAAGGCGGTGGCGGGGATGAAGGCGCCGATCAGGGCCAGCGATTCCAGGAGCGTGACGAGGCCCAGCACAAGGCCAGCCCAGGCCGCATGCCGGGCGATGAAATCTGCGAGACTCTGAATGAACGCTTCCATGGGAGGAGCCCGATATGGGCCTGCGCCCGCGCCTGCGCGAGGGGGCGCAAGGCCGCGGCCGGCAAGTTTTTGCGCTTGTGGCGCATATGTCTCAGGGCGCGTGGCGAACCGCCATTTGTTCTTGCTATGTTCTATATGTGCGATAAGCTGGATGGATGCGTGAAACCATAGAGACCGACCGCCCGGGCAACCGCGCGGCGACGCCGTTCTGCGAGGAGATCGCGGCGCAGATTTGCACCCGCGTGGCGGCCGGCGAGAGCCTGCGGGCGATCTGCAAACCTCGCGACATGCCGGGCGCGGCGACTGTCCATCGCTGGGCGGCGCTGCGCCCGCAGTTCGGAACCGCGCTGCGTCAGGCGCAGGCGACGGCGCAGGCGGCGCGACGGGACGCTTTTCGGGCCAACGCCGCCGACCGCGCCTGGAAGCGCGCCCGGCCCTGGGCGCGGCCCGACGCCTACCGGACCGAGGTCGGCGAGGAGATCTGCCGGCGGCTGGCCA
The DNA here is from genome assembly GCF_058797775.1 of Phenylobacterium sp. GW823-FHT02A09. Classification (NCBI taxonomy): domain Bacteria; kingdom Pseudomonadati; phylum Pseudomonadota; class Alphaproteobacteria; order Caulobacterales; family Caulobacteraceae; genus Phenylobacterium; species Phenylobacterium sp. GW823-FHT02A09. The sequence continues at coordinate 1,022,096 of NZ_JBXAJZ010000001.1, forward strand.
GCGGCCGCAGCCTGCTGGAGATCTGCGGCGAGACCGACATGCCGGTCACCGGCACCGTCTACGAATGGCTGCGCGCTCATGACGACTTCGCCGCCATGTACCGGCAGGCGCGGCGGATGCAGGCCGAGATGCTGGGCGACCTAGCCTGGGCGATCGCCTCGGAAGCGCGCGACGGCGACGTCAAGGTCGCGCGGCTGCAGTTCGACGTGCTGCGCTGGCGCGCGGCGCGGCTGGCGCCCAAGGCCCATCGCGAGGAGGAAGAGGCCAAGGGCGGGCTGGAGGTCTATCTGCAGGACTTCACCAGCGGCGCGATCCTGGCCGGGCCGATCTGGTCGGGACCGGGCGCTTAGCCCCTCACCCGCAATTCTCCGCAGCTGTCAGGGAAACTTCACGCAAGTTTCGCGCTTTCTGGGGTGGCGAAACGACGCGGGAGTCCTATCTGTGCAGCTATCGGAAGTGAGCCAGCGAGCGACGCACATGTGTCGATGTCATCTTAAACAGGGCCGAATGCCGGCCTGACCTCGCCCAGCGGGCGCCATGCGATGGCCGTCCGCATGCTCCATCGTGAAGCTCCAGAACGGGGCGTTTGCGAACCCCGAAAGTTAGTAGAGTAAAAAGGAGCTCACATGGCTCTTCAGATTTTGGTTGCGCCCGCCGGCGACGGTTGGGCTGTCCGTTCAGAAGCCTTCGACAACGAACTTATCTTTGAAGCCGGGGGCCGTGCCGAAGCCGCCGCCCGCGCGCTGGCCGACCGTTATGCGCGCTCGGGAAGCGCGGCCGAGGTGCAGATCTTCCTGCGCAACGGCGACCTGGCCGGCCGTTTCCTGCATAGCGCCGCCGCCTAACAGGCGGCCAACGCACAACCCATGAAAAAGGGCCGCCCCCGCAAGGAGGCGGCCCTTTCCATTTGGGCTAGGCGCTCGGCTTAGAACTTGCGCACGTAGCCGACCGACCAGACGTCGGCCTTGCCGGCGTCGTCCTCGAAGTCGTGGCGGGTGTAGTCGGCCCGCACGCCGTTCTTGTCGTCGAGGAAGTACTGGCCGCCGACGCCGTAGTTCCAGCTGTTGCCATCGGCCTTGGCGATCGCGCCGGGGACCGAGACCTTGCCTTCGCTCTTGCCGTAGCCGACGCGGGCGTAGAGGTCGGCGTTCGGGGCCACCGGCAGGAAGCCGACGCCGTAGATGGCGGCCTGGTTCTTCAGCTGGGCCTTGCCGTTGACGCCGCCGATCGAGACGTCGTCCTTCTTCACGCCGAAGCCGAGTTCGCCCTCGACGCCGAGATATTGATTGAAGCGGGCGCCGAGACGGCCCTGGATCGCGCCGACGTCGGCGCCTTCCAGATCGTGGTGGCTGTAGCCGACCGAGCCGTAGCCGGTGACGGCCTGGGCGTTGGCGGCGACCGGAACCATGGCGACAGCGGCGACGGCGGCGATGAGAGAGATGTTCTTGTTCATGTTCTTGTACTCCGTACTAGAGCCCTTTCCGCTCACGATGGATCGTCGCGAACGGGAGGAAGGGCTCTGAACTCTAGGTGGCGACCCTGTTGATCCCGGCCGGCCTGACAGGCCAACCGGGACAGGGTCTAGGTCGTGGCGATCTCCAGCCACGCGACGTTGGTCGCGCTCAAACAGGGCGAGAAATGGCCCCTGCCGGGACAATCAGAAGACGAATTATGTCTGTTGCCTTGCGGCCACATCGACCGCTGACGCCGTAAGCGAACGTGCTATCACTGTGCGCCGAAGCTCCCCGTGCAACGAGAGGAGCGGTCGTCGGAGACAGCGTTTTGCATCAAGCCGTGATCGCGGCCACGGGCCTTTACACCCCGCCGCACAGCCTCTCGAACGCCGAGCTGGTCGAGACTTTCAACACCTATGTCGAGCGGTTCAACGCCGCCAACGCCGAGGCGATCGCCGCCGGCGAAGTCGCGGCCCTGACCCCGTCGTCGGCCGAGTTCATCGAGAAGGCCTCGGGCATCAAGTCGCGTTTCGTGGTCGACAAGAGCGGCCTCGTCGACCCGGACCTGATGCGCCCCATCATCCCGGAGCGCCCGAACGACCAGCTATCGGTCCTGGCCGAGATCGCGGTCGAGGCGGCCAAGCAGGCGATCGAGCGCTGGGGCAAGGACGTCAGCCAGATCGGCGCGGTGATCTGCGCGGCCTCGAACATGCAGCGGGCCTATCCGGCCATGGCCATCGAGGTGCAGCAGGCGCTGGGCATCGAGGGCTTCGCCTTCGACATGAACGTCGCCTGCTCGTCGGCGACCTTCGGGATCAAGACCGCGGCGGACTTCGTGGGCTCGGGCTCGGCGCGGGCGGTGCTGATGGTCAATCCGGAGGTCTGCTCGGGCCACCTGAACTTCCGCGACCGCGACAGCCACTTCATCTTCGGCGACGTCGCCACCGCGGTGATCGTCGAGCGCGCCGAGGACGCGGCCGGCGGCTGGGACATCCTGGGCACCCGGCTGAAGACCCAGTTCTCGAACAACATCCGCAACAACTTCGGCTTCCTGAACCGCGCCGCCCCCGAGGGCGCCGGCCAGGCCGACAAGCTGTTCGTGCAGGAAGGCCGCAAGGTGTTCCGCGAGGTGGTGCCGATGGTCTCGGAGATGATCGTCGCCCACGCCGGCGACCTGGGCATCGACCCGACCGGCCTCAAGCGGATGTGGCTGCACCAGGCCAACATCAACATGAACGAGCTGATCGGCAAACGCGTGCTGGGCCGCGAACCGGCGCCCGGCGAGAACGTGATCATCCTGGACGAGTACGCCAACACCTCGTCGGCCGGCTCGATCATCGCCTTCCACAAGGCCAGCGACGACTTCCAGAGCGGCGAGACGGGGCTGATCTGCTCGTTCGGCGCCGGCTACTCGGCCGGCACCGTGTTCGTCCGTAAGCGGTAGGTTAGCGCGGCCACGTGCCGCGTCGGTTCCCCGGGGGCTGAAGGCTAAGCTGTAGCCTCAAGTTCCTCGGGGGATTACCCACATGGCTTACGACGACGTCCCCGGCGGCGATCCGCGCGGTCCCTGGTGCCCGAAGTGCAAGCTGCCGATCAAGGCCGGCGAGCCCACCACCCGCATGCATTTCAAGGAAGACCCCGACGGGGCCCGCGGCCTCAGCGGCCCCTGGCACGGCGAATGCGCCCGCCCCTACTGGGACACCATCACCCCGGCGCTGGACAAGCTGCGGCGCGCCTTCGGGGGCTAGCCCTCCAGCGCCTTGATCATCTCCACGCGCGGGGCGTGGCGGCCGCCTTCGAACTCGGCGGTCAGGAAGGCGTCGACGAGGTCGAGGGCCAGGCCCTCGCCGATCACGCGGGCGCCCATCGAGAGCATGTTGGCGTCGTTGTGCTGGCGGATCATGCGGGCCGAGAAGGTGTCGGAACAGACGCCGCAGCGCACGCCCTTGACCTTGTTGGCGGCCATCATGATGCCTTGGCCGGTGCCGCAGACGATGATCCCGAAGCGGCAGTCGCCCGACGCCACCTGGCGGGCGGCGGCCTCGCCCTGCTGCGGATAGGGCACGCTCTCGGGGGTCATCGGGCCGAGATCGAGCACCTCCCAGCCGAGGGCCGAGACGTGGGCGGCGATCGCCTGGCGGAGCGCAATGGCGGCGTGGTCGCTGGCGAGGACGATGCGGTTGTTGCTCATGGGCGTGCTCTAAAGGTGCTCGACCGCGCAGCCAAGGTCTTCGCAGATGCGATCGGCCAGGATCTTGCGATGGCAGCCGCGATGATCTGCCTCGAAGCAGAGCAGCGCAATCTTGCGCTCGCCCGCCAATTCCTTGGCGGCGGCCAGTTCCAGCTGGGCGGCGGGTTCGGCCAGATGGTCCTCGAAGATGGCGGTCATCTCGGCGATGCGGCCCTTGCGCGCAGCCTCTCGGCCCGGCTTGGGCGTGCCGAGCTGACGCAGGTGGACATAGCCGATGCCGGCGTCGGCCAGGCTGGCGGCGAGCAGCGTCTTGGAGAACCCGGCGCGGCGCGAGGCGGCGATGGCCCGGACGTCGACCAGTAGCTCGACCCCGGCGGCCTTCAGGCGCGCGATGACTGCGTCCTGGGTGCTCGCCTCGTAGCCGATGGTGGCGAGCGGCGTCATCGTCAGCGCGCCTTCGGCCGGCCGACCTCGGCCGCGGCGTCCAGCTCGGCGCCGCGGGCCAGATCTTCGGCCGCGTCATTGGTGCTGGCCCGCGCCAGGTCCGGGCGGACCACGCCGGCGTGGCTGGCCAGGCCGAGGGTCTGAAGGGCGTCCTCGCCCTCCTCGCCGAACACCGAGCGGACGCGCAGTTCGCGCTGGGCTAGCGGGATCTCGAAGCCGCCATTGCGCAGGGCGTCCTCGATCGCCCAGGTGTAGGCCGCGTGGGTGGCGTTGGGCCGCTTGACCGCCTCCAGCGCCGGCCAGACCACGAGCTCGAAGGACAGGCCGCTCTCGCCGAAGCCGACCAGCCAGACCTGGGTCTTGCGGACCGAGGTGTCCTTCAAGGTGAAGGGCACGGCGTGGGCCGCACGCAGCACCGCCTCGCGCACCGCCTCCTTGTCCACGCCGTAGGCGACGCGGAACGGAATGTGCATCCGCCGGGCGCCGTTCTGGTGGGTCCAGTTGGTGACCGGCTGCTCGATGAGCCGCGAATTGGGGATCAGGACGTCGAGGTCGTCATTGTTGCGGATGCGGGTGGCGCGGGGGCCGATCTCGGCGACGACGCCGCGCTCGCCGGTCTGCAGCTCGATGTAGTCGCCGATGCGGATCAGCTTGTCGAACAGCAGCACCAGGCCGGAGATGAACTCCTTGACGATGCCCTGCATGCCGAAGCCGAGGCCGACGCCCAGCGCCCCGGCGAACAGGGTGAAGGACGACAGGTCGAGGCCCAGCGTCGAGAAGGCGGCGATAATGCCGAAGATCACCAGGCCGTAGGTGCTGAGCTTCTCGAAGATGTAGATCGAGGGGGCGGCGTCGGTGTCGACCCGGCCGCGGATGCGGCGGATGGCGCCGGCCGCCAGCCGCGCCGCGGCCAGCGACACCGCCACGATCAGGATCGCCGCCACCAGCCCGCCGACGGTGATCACGGTCTTGCCCAGGCGGACAAGCTCGAATGCCATCAGGGACTGAAGGTCGGCGGCGATCTCGCTGTTCATGCTCAGATCTTGTCCGGGTAGACCGGCGCGATGTCCACCGGGATATCCTTCAGGGTGGCGATCACGGTCTCGGCCTCAGGATCCAGCTTGGCGTACTTGTCGAAGAAGGCGTTCATGCCGGCGTAGTCGCCGTCGCCCTGCAGCTTGATCAGCTCGGCGAGCAGGCTGGTCAGCCCGGCCTGCATGGCGTCGTCATTGACCTTGAAGCGCTTTGCGGCCGGATCCCAGACCAGGGCGCCCTTGGACTTCAGATAGCCGTACTGCAGCGCCGCGCCGCGGCCGTGAGCTTCGCCGGCGCCGAAGCGGACGGCGCGGAAGACGCCTGCGGTGTAGCTCGCAAACAGTTGCGAACGCTCGGCTTTCGGCAGTTCGCCCTTCTCCATCATAAAGAGGATGTTGTAGGCGCCCATGACGTCGGCCTTGGCCTCTTCGGCGGTGCCAGCGATCTCCTTGAGCTCGGCCGAGACGGTGGTCGGGCGACCGTCGACGACGATCGAGCCCGGGCCGAGGCTGTGCGAGAGCTCGTGGAACAGGGTCTCGAGCGTCATGTACTTCTTGCTGACCAGGGCCGCCTGCTCGGGGACCAGCACCCTGTCGCCCATCGGCTTGAGGATGCGATCGTACTTGGCGCCGAGCACGTTGGAGAGCACGACCTTCTTGGCGCCCTTGGCCTCGCGTACGCGCTCGTCGTTGGGCAGGTTGAAGGCGATGGTCTGCGGGCCGATGGTGTTGTCGCCGCCGCCGCGCACCTGTTCGGCCACCGCGATGGGCGACTCGCCGCCACGGGCGAAGTTCTTGTACTTGGCGTCGACCGGGAGGTTTTCCTCCATGGCCCGCAGATAGCCCTTGTACTTGTCCAGGGCGCTGCTTTCCGCCGGATCCTTCAGAGTTACAAAGGCTTCGAAGGCGGTCTTCTGGCCGTAGAGCTCGTCGGTATAGGTCTCGTAGGGCCCGATCGCGACCTCGATCGGCGTGCCGCTCAGATCCATCCAGGCCATTTCCGACTGGAAGTAGTCGTTGGTGCGGAAGGCTTTGGCGCGCAGCGTCAGAAAGGTCTTGAGGCTGGGGTTGGTGGTGATCGCCGCAGCCTTGTCCAGCAAGGCGGCGGCGCGGTCGAGCTCGGCCTTGTACTCGACGTTGTAGGGCACGGTGATCAGCTTGCCGCCCTGGCGCTTGACCACGGTGTAGCCGTCCATCAGGGCGGCCTTCTCGGCTGGATGGGCGGCGATGTAGGCGTCGAGCTCGGCCTTGGTCAGCCCCGCGGGATAGAAGCCGTGGCCAGGGCCCTCCCCTGCGGCCTGGCGCTTATAGATGGCGGTCATCTCGTCGGCGGCCTGGATCAGCAGGTTGACCACCTGGCGCTCTTCGGCGCTGAGGAAGTCGGTCTCGACCTGCATCTCGATGCGGGCCAAGCCGTCGTTGGCGACCGGTGCGGCGGCCATCGCAGCCGCGGGCAGGCAAAGGGCCGCGATCAGCGGCGCAACGAACCTACGCATGTGAATGATTTAGCTCCGAGAAGCCGCCTTCACGGCGGCGTTTGCCCGGAACCTAGCGAGGGGGCTCCCCGTCGTCGAGGATGGTGAGACGCCGCACGGTCAGTTCGTCGATTTCCAGCCGCTTGATCTTGGCCCGGCCGACCGAGACCCGCCCCACGGCGAGCTTGCCGATGGCCAGCGCCCCGACCGCGAAGGCCCCGAAGGCGATCGCGCCGAGCGCCACGCTGCCCATCGCGCCGAAGCCGACGGCGCCGGCCGGGGTGGCGCGCGGGGCGAGGTAGACCGGATGTGAGCGGACGCGGCGCGGCGCAGAATCGGCAAGGGCGACGGGGTTGCGGCGAGCGCGCAGTTCCAAGGCCATGTCTCTCTCCCTTCGGCTTGGGGAGAGCCTAACCCCGCGGCCGCCCGCTGCGCTAGCCGCGCGTCAGGGTGGTCATCACCAGTTCGCAGCGGAAATCGAAGCCTAGCGCCTGATAGAGCGCGATGGCGCCGGTGTTGTGAGCGTAGGAGTGCAGGAACGGGATCTCGCCTCGCGCGCGGATGCGGGCGGCGACCTCGAGCATCAGGCCGGCGGCGAACCCGCGGCCGCGATAGGCCGGATCGGTGCAGACGCCGCTGACCTCGGTATAGCCGGCCGGCTGCATCCGCTCGCCGGCCATGGCCACCAGCCGGCCGTTCTCCTTCACCCCGACAAAGCGGCCGAGTTCATGGGTGCGCGCGTAGAACGGGCCCGGCGCGGTCGCCGTGGCCAGGGCCAGCATCTGCGGGGCGTCGGCTGCGGTCAGCACCTCGATCGGAAAGGCCGGCTCGCCGACCGGATTGGGCGTCTCGGCGACCATCTGCCAGCAGACCGCCTGGCTGCGGACGGCCAGGCCCGGAACCAGCTGCGCCGGCCCCTCCTCCACCACCGCCACGTCGCCGTGCGCTGCGACCAGGGCCGCGAGGTCGGTGAGGCTCTGCGGGGAGTCGTCCGGCAGCGCGGCAAACAGCCCGAACTCGGGACCGAAGCGGACAGCGGCGCCGTGCTGGTGCGCGAGATGGAACTGGCGGCCGGTCAGGGCCGACCAGACGGGGCGATTAAGCGGATGCGACATGGCGCCTGCATAGCTCCGCGCGTCGCCGACGTCATGGCGGCGAACAAATAACGATGTTATCGTAAGCGCGCACATGAGGAGCGCGCCGACATGGCCGAGCCAATCGTCGTCAAGCTGACCGACGGAGTGCGTCCGTTCAACGTCGTGGGCGAGCAGATCACCGTGCTCGCCGGCGGCGAGCGCACCGGCAGCTACGAAGTGTTTCACCAGATCGGTCCCGAGGGCAGCGGTCCGCCGCCGCACAGCCATCCCTGGGACGAGGCGTTCTATGTCGTCGCCGGCGAGATCGCCTTCGGCATCGGCGCGCAGGAGCTGGTCGCCCACGCCGGCACCTTTGTCCATCTGCCGGCAGGCACGACGCACTGGTTCCGGTTCGGCAAGGGCGGCGGCGAGATGATCTCGCTGACCTCGCGCGAAGGCGCCTCGCACATGTTCGAGGACTTCGACCGCGAGGTCTCGCCGACGGCGCCGGACATCGGCAAGCTCATCGAACTCGGCCGGCCGTACGGGCTGACCGTGGACGTGCCCGCAAATCTGGACGCCTGAATCCCTTTTGGGGCGTTCCACTTGCGGAGGACACGATGAAACTCGCAGCCTGGACGACCGCGACGGCGCTCTTACTGGTGTCGACACATGCCCATTCCGCGCCGGCCCCCGGCCGCGAAAGCGAACTGACCTGCGTCGGGCTGATCGGCGCCGGCCTCGCCGGGGCCTCGGCTTCGCAACCCCCGGAGCCGCGCGCGATCGCCGCCCTCTCGATGGCTTTCGGTTTCTATATGGGCCGCGCCAGTCAGCTTCAGCCCAAGGCCACCCGGCAGGAGGTGGACGGCGCGCTGAACAAGCTGAGCAACGAGCAGAAGAACGCGCAGGCGAACCTTTGCCTGAAGCAGGCCAGCGAACAGATGGCCACCATCGTCAAGTGAGATCGGCACCAGGCGGCTAGGCCAGAGCGCTCCATGCCTGGTCCCGATAGCGATCGATCGCAGCGCGCAGGCCAGCGACGCTGGGCCCCTTCATGAGGATGTCGCGGGACGCCGAGGGGATCACCCTGCCCCGCGCGCCGGCGAACCGCGATGCGACGGCGTCCAGGGTCGCGCCTTGCGCGCCGACGCCGGGCGCGAGGAGCAGCGCGCCGGGAAGCCGGTCCAGGATGCCGGCGTCTTCCTGCGACAGCGTCGCTCCCACCACCGCGCCGGCCACGCCGGGCGTGAGCCTATTTTCGTGCGTCACGGCGTCGGCCAGAGCCTGCGAGACCGAGCGGCCATCGGCCATCCGCGCCGACTGCAAGGCTCGCCCTTCCAGGTTCGACGAATGGACCACGACGAACACCGCCGTTCCCGTCGCGGCGGCGCGTTCGAAGGTCGGACGGAGCGCTTCGAAGCCGAGATAGGCGGTCACCGTCATCGCATCGCCGCCGAAGCCGCTGTCCTGCCCCAGCATGGCGGCCGCATAGCCCTGCATGGTGCCGGCGACGTCGCCGCGCTTGGCGTCGATGAGGCTGAGCACGTTGCGCGCGCGCAGCTCGCGTGTCGTCGCGGCGAGCTGGACCATGCCGGCCGGACCGAAACGTTCGAAGAAGGCGGTCTGGGGTTTGACGACCGGCAGGCTGTCGCCGACAGCCTCGAGCACGGTCTCGCAGAACCGATCCAGGCCGGCGGCGTCGCTCGCCAGGCCCCAAGCGGCGAAGACGTCCTCGGAAGGATCCAGCCCCAGGCAGAGGGGTGAGCGTACGCGGGCGAGCTCGGCGAAACGTTCGGCGAAATCGGGCATGGCGTCTCTCCTCCAACGCCGCCGGGATGCCGTCGGCAAGCAGTGGAGGCAAGCGATCAGATCGCTTCGCGATGTTCGAAACCCTCACACACCCTGCGGCGGCTTCCAGTGGAGTTCGACGACGCCGCCGCCGTCCGCGCCCCACCGCAGCTCGCCGAGTCCGGACGCCAGCGACTTGATCAGGCGCATGCCCAGGCCTTCGTCCGCCAGACGGTCGATGCCCGGCCCGTCGTCCTCCACCCGAAGCCGATAGCCGGAGGCGTCTTTCCGCCCGCTGATCTGGACCGCGCCCCGCCGGCCGCCCTTGAAGGCGTGCTTGACCGAGTTGGTGACGAGCTCGTTGACGATCAGGCCGATGCTGACGGCCTGCTCAGCGCTGACCTCGACCGGATCGCAGGCGATCTCGATCGTGATCCGATCGCCGTCAAGCAGGCTTTCCGACAGGCGCTCGACGAGGGCGCCGAGATACGGCTGCAGCTCGACGCTGTCGTGCGCCTGCTGCTGGTAAAGCATGGTGTGAAGGTCGCTGATCGAACCGATCCGATCGGCCGCCTTGGCCAGGGCCTGGGCGACCTGGGGCCCCTCGCTGCGGCCCTGCAGCATCAGCAGCGAGGCGACGATGGCGAGATTGTTCTTCACACGGTGGTTCAGGTCGGCGAACAGCTCGGCCTGCCGCTCGGCGGCGCGATGACGCGCCGTGACGTCGATGAAGAACTGCCCGAACTGGGTGTTCGAGAGCCGCATCATGTGGACGTCGTACCAGCGACCGCCCTCGACGTCGGCGAACTCGAAATGGACAGGCTTGCCCGCGAAGGCCCGCCCGCAGGCGGAGATCCAGCGCGGATCGGTGTCCGGCCGCACCTCCAGCTGCCGCCGCCCGACGACGTCGTCCGCGCCCGCCACGCGGCTGCGGAACACCGGATTGGCCTCGCGGATCCAGTAGTCGGCCAGCCGGCCGTCCGGTCCCAGGACGGCTTCACAGACGACAAAGCCCTCGGACATGTTGTCGAAGACCGCGCGATAGCGCCCCTCGATGCCGTCATCGTTCGCAGTGTCGTCGTCCACGCGCCGCCTCAGACCACGCTGTTGGTGCTCTCTTCGTACGGCCTAGCGCTGCGGTGGTTCCACGTCCGTCGAAATTCGACAGAGGGGTCCGAAGCCGGGCGCGGACGCCCGGCTTCGTCCCTGTCCTGGCGAGGCGTTACTGGAACGTCTTGCGCAGGTTGATCCCGATGGTCCGCGGCGGGGCCGAGAACACCGAGGTGCGGGCCGCCGACGTGGCGCCGACCGACTTCGAGAAGATCGCGGCCTCGTCGAGCAGGTTGGTCACGAAGAGGTACGCGCCCCAGCCGCCGGTGTCGGATTCGACGCCGACGCGGGTGTTGATCAGCTCATAGGCGTCGATCTTGCGCGCATAGACGAAGCTCGTGCGCAGTTCGTTGTAGGAGCTGCCCATGTGGTTGAAGTCGACGCGGGCGAAGCCGTTGAGGCCCTCGGTCACCGGCCAGACGTACTGGGCCGAGATCGCGCCCTGGAACTTCGGCACATAGGGGATGCGGTCGCCCTTCAGGCCGGCGTTGGGGATGGTGGTTCCCGCGCCAGGCTGGTCCTGGGTGAGCTCGGCTTCCATGACCGAGAAGTTGCCGGTGATCGACAGGCCGGCGAGCGGGTTGACCGCGCCTTCGACTTCCAGGCCGCGGATGCGGGCCTTGCCGGCGTTGCCGATGTAGCTGAACGCGCCGTTCGGGGTCAGAATCCGAACCTGCATGTCGCTCCAGTCGATCTGGAAGATGTCGGCGTTGAGGGTCGCGCGGCGATCCCAGAAGGCCGACTTCACGCCGACTTCGTAGTTCCACAGCTGGTCCGAGGCGTACGGGGTCAGGTTGCCCGGCAGGCCCAGCACCTGGTTGGCGCCGCCCGGACGATAGCCCTGCGAGGCCTCGGCGTAGAGCATGACGTCGGAGGTGATCTTGTAGGAGCCGTTGAAGCGGAACACCCAGCCGGTTTCCTCGGACTGGACGTGGGTCGGCGGGGTGACGACCGCGCCCACCAGCAGCGACGGGACGAGCGTCTCGCCGACGATGTCCTTGGTGTACTTGAAGTAGCGGGCGCCGGCGGTGAGGTTCAGCTGCTCGTTGACGTCGAAGGACAGCTCTCCGAACACCGCGTACTGCTTCAGGGTGTCGTCGATCACCCGGCCGGTCATGACGACCTCGGGCTCGTAGAGCGCGCCGGTGCGCGGATCGACGCCGACCTGCGGGTTCCAGACGACGGTCTTGCGGTCCGAGAAGAAGCCGCCCGCGGTCCATTGCAGCGCGCTCTCGTAGTTCGAGGTGAAGCGCAGCTCGGCCGTGTAGGTGTCCATCTCCTGCTGCGGCTTCAGCACCGAGGGGTACTGGGTGTCGACATAGGCGTAGTAGGCCGACAGCTGGTCGGTGCTGCAGGCCGCGCCGCGGTTGTAGAGCGCCTGGCAGCGCGCGGCGGTGCGGAAGCCCTGCATGAACTGGGTCACGTCCTGGGTGCTCATCAGCTCGCGGCGCATGTAGGCGACCGAACCGACGGCGGTGACCGGGCCGAGGTCGAGGTTGGCGGTGGCGCTGTACAGGTCCAGGTCGTCGGTCTGCGGCAGCTGGGTGCGGGCGTCGGACTTGTACTCGCCGACCGCCGGGAACCAGCTCGGGGCCTCGGCCTCGGTGCGGTTGATGTAGGCGGCCAGGTCGATGGTCAGGTTCTCGGTGGGCTCGAGGCGCAGCAGCGCACGGCCGCCCCAGGTCTCCATCTCGTTGATGTCGCTGAGGTTCAGGTAGGTGTTGTCGATGTAGCCGGCCGCTTCGCGGTAGAAGCCGACGACGCGCAGCGCCGCCTTGTCCTGGGCCAGCGGGATGTTGACCATCCCTTGCGCCTCGTAGTTCCAGTCGCCAGCGCCCTCGGTCTTCGACAGCGAGCCGTCGAGGGCGCTTTCGAACACGTAGCTCGGCTTCTTGTAGATGGTGCGCAGCGTGCCGCCCATCGAGCCGGAGCCGTAGAGGGTGCCTTGCGGGCCGCGCAGCACTTCGACGCGCTCGACGTCGAACAGGCGCAGTTCCGGGGTCGAGCCGCCGGCGTTGTTGCCCGCGCCGATCGAACCGGTGACCGGGGTTTCGTCATAGTAGACGCCGACGGTCGGCTCGCCGGCGGCGTTGATGCCGCGGATCACGACGCGGCTGAACGACGGGCCGCTGTTGACGAAGGTCAGGCCGGGGACCGTGGCGCCGAGGTCTGCGATCGACTGCACGCCGGAATTGGCGATGGTCTCGGAGGTCACCGCCGAGATCGAGATCGGCGTGTCCTGCAGGTTGGTCGCGCGCTTCAGCGCGGTGACGACGACTTCCTCGACCGCCGGCGGCTGGGTGGACTGCGCCAGGGCCGGACCGGCGACGGCGACGGTCGCCGAAGCCCCAAGCAGGGCGACGCGGAAAGAGCGGCCGAGGCCGGAACGTTGGACTGACATTATTTTTGAAGTTCCCCCAAAGATCGTGCCGCCGGGCCGGCAGGCGCGGCGGCGGTCGTCAAAACTCGTGTGTGTGGAAGCGGCCGCCCCCTCGACGAGGGCGGCCTCCGGTCATCGGCTATTTCATTTCCGCCAGGGCGTAGAGGAACTGCGCCTGGGCCATGGTGGCGTCGACGTAGCCGGCCACCTTCGGATTGGCGGAGTCGATGACGATGAACTCGTCCGGCGCGTGCGCGCCCGAGCCGAAGCCGACGCCGAAGTGGATCGCCGGCTTGGCGACCGGCGGCTGGGTGAACAGCGAGCCCGGCCAGGAGCCGGCGCTGCGCGGCGACAGCGTCACCGGGATGCCCATCTTCTTGTAGGCGCCGAGCGCGGCCTGGACGACGCGGGCGTCCTCGGCGGTCTCGGTGGGATCATAGCCGCCCGAGACGTTGATCTGGACGTCCTGGAAGCCGCGTTTGTCGAGATGCTCGCGCAGCTGGCGGACCGTGTCGTCGTAGGTCTGGTTCGGGACCATGCGGATCTCGAGCTTGGCCTCGGCCCGGCTCGGCAGGATGCTCTTGCCGCCCGGCCCGGTGTAGCCGCCGACCAGCCCCTGCAGGTTGATGGTCGGCTGCGAGAGCAGGCGTTCGATCGACTTCTCGTAGCTGAGGTTGTCGATCCAGGCCTTGTTGCCGTAGGCCTGCTTGAGCGCCGCCTCGTTGGTCTTCTGGGCGAGTTGGCCGATCAGCTCCTTTTCCCGCGCCGACAGCGGCCGGACCTTGTCCATGAAGCCGTCGAGGGTCGGGGTGTTGCCGTCCGGGCTGGTCAGCGTGGCCAGGGCCTGAACCAGACGCCAGATCGGGCTGTCGATGCGGGCCTTCTCCGAGGAGTGGATGTCGGTCTTGGGGCCAATGCCGGTCTTGGAGCCGTCGACGATAAGCTGCAGCTCGACCGGGCCCTTGGCGCCGAGGGTGAAGGAGACCTCGCCGGTGGTGCGGTCCTGCGACGGACCGGGCACGTAGATGCCCTCGCACTTCTGCAGGACGGGCAGCACCTTCGGGTGGGTGGCGATCTGGCGGAAGTGCGGAGAGGCGATCTCCTCCTCGCCTTCGCAGATCAGGGCGATGTTGACCGGCGGCTTCTTGCCGGCGGCGCGCATGGCGCGCAGGGCGTTGAGCAGCGCGATCTGGCCGCCCTTCGAGTTGGTCGCGCCGCGGCCCATCATCACCGTGCCGAACGGGGCCTTTTCCACCAGGCGGCCTTCGAGCGGCGGGCTCGACCATTCCTTCGGGTCGTACTGCTTCACGTCGTACATGAAGTAGACGCCGATCCAGCGCGGGGCGCCGACGTCGAGGGTGGCGAACACGCCGGCGACGCCGTCCGTCGGGATGATCTCTACGGTCTGGAAGCCGGCGTCCTTGGCGATCTTGGCCATGTAGGCCGGGCCTTCGACGACGTTCACGCCCTCGGCCGCGACGGTCGGCAGCGCGATCCACTCCTGCAGGCGTTTGATGGCGTCGGCCTTGTCGGCCTCGGCGGCCTTGCGGATCACGGCGAGGTCGGCGCTCGCGGCGCTGGCGAGGCCCGGCGCGAGAAGGGCGCCGGCCGCAGCAGCGGCGGCCCCGGCCATCAAGCTGCGACGGTCGGTCGAAGGACGGTCGTACTGGTCGGACATTATTACTCCCGGTGAGCGGCGCTCGTCTTACTGTCTTGCGCGAGCCTCAAGCTCGCGATGGCGGAGCCTAATGCTCCGCGACAGCGCAGCTACAGAGAAGTTTCCGAATCGCCAAGTGATCTAGTCGACTCAGGGGCGACGGAACCGGCGAACTGTTGCCGTAAGATCAGCTTTATCTTGGCCGATACCAGAAAGTATCAAATGTAACCAATGAAACAACATGCCGGCATTCTGGCCGCGGCGAGCACAGACATGCCCCCGCGACGCAAAACAGAGCACATAAGAAAGGGGCCGAGCGCTCCAGACGCTCGGCTCCCGCCTCCCCGCGCCGCCGCGAAGGCGGCGCGCCCCTCCCCGTCTCCGGGTTAGTTCCGATAGGGAATGACGACCGGCAGGGTCTCGAAGCCGTGCACGAAGGCCGACCAGTTCAGGGTCGGCTCGCCGACGACCTTGATCTCCGGGAAGCGCTTGAGGATCTCTTCCCAGATGATGGTCAGCTGCAGTTCGGCGACGCGGTTGCCGACACAGCGGTGCACGCCGAAGCCGAAGGACATGTGCTGGCGCGGACGCTCGCGGTCGATGATGAACTCGTTGGGCCGGTCGACCATCTCTTCGTC
Organism: Phenylobacterium sp. GW823-FHT02A09; assembly: GCF_058797775.1. Lineage (NCBI taxonomy): Bacteria > Pseudomonadati > Pseudomonadota > Alphaproteobacteria > Caulobacterales > Caulobacteraceae > Phenylobacterium > Phenylobacterium sp. GW823-FHT02A09. The sequence continues at coordinate 1,037,343 of NZ_JBXAJZ010000001.1, forward strand.
GCGGTTGCCCGAGATGTACCACATGGCCACCCGGTCGCCCTTCTTGATGGTCTTGCCGCCCATCTCGACGTCGCGGGTCGCCACGCGAGCCATGTGCGCCAGCGGCGTCTGCCAGCGGATCGTCTCGGACACCATCGGCAGCACCAGATCGTGGTTGGCGCGCAGCTTGGCGTACTGCTCCGGGTTCTTGTTCAGCGAATAGACGCTGCTGGAGATGGTGTTGCGGGTGGTGTCGTTGCCGCCGACGATCAGCAGGATGACATTGCCCTGATAGGTGGCCAGATCCATGTCGCGGGTGGCCGGATTGTGGGCCAGCATCGAGATCAGGTCGCCGGCCGGCTCGGCGTTGACGCGCTGGTTCCACAGCTCCTGGAATGCAGCGAAGCACTCCATCATCGCCTGGCCCTTGTGCTCCCAGCTCTCCACCGGCCCGTGCCCGGGCTGGTTGGTCACCATGTCGGACCAGTAGGTCAGCTTGCGGCGGTCCTCGAACGGGAAGTCGAACAGCGTGGCCAGGGTCATGGCCGTCAGTTCCTTCGACACCAGATCGACCCAGTCGAACTCCTTGCCGATCGGCAGGGAGTCGAGGATCTGGCCGGCGCGCTCGCGCACCAGCGGCGCCATGTTGTGCAGATTGGACGGCGCCACCGTCGGGCTCACGGCCTTGCGCGCCCGGCTGTGCTCGGGCTCGTCCATGGTGATGAAGCCGGCGCCGCCGCGACGGCGCGGCCCCATGACGCGTTCCTGCTCGGCCATGGCCACCTGATTGATCAGGGTGATGCCGTCCGCCGACGAGAAGCTCTCATGGTCGGTGTCGACCGCCATGATGTCGTTCCACTTGGTGATCGACCAGTAGCGGCCGAACTCACTGTCCTCGGTCAGGTGGATCGGGTCTTCACGGCGCAGGCGCTCGAACACCGGCCAGATCGTGTCGTCGTAGAACCGCGACACCTTGGCGGGGTTGAGCTGGTCCAGCGGCATGGCGGCGATTTCGGCGGCCGCGTCGGCAGCTTGAATCTTGGCGGAGATATTCATGGCTTCCTTCCCAGGTCGCGCCCGCCATCTTTTGATTTCGCCCGGCCGCAATCGCCGCCGGACGCGCGGACTTAGCGGAAGGTTGAGCGCAGTCCGGGGCTATGTCAACGGCGATTGACTTAGCAATTGGCGAGCCTTGCCGAACGTCGCGGCGGCGGGGACGTTATGACCGGACGTTCGCGCAGCGGGCGCGACAGGGGAACGCCATGGCCAAGAACACGATCTGCATCTGGTACGACACCGACGCCGAAGCCGCCGCGCGCTTCTATGCGCAGACCTTTCCCGACAGCGAGGTGACCGCCGTGCGACGCGCGCCGGGCGATTACCCGTCCGGCAAGGAAGGCGACGTGCTGACCGTCGAGTTCACGGTGGCGGGCGTCGCGTGCCTGGGACTGAACGGCGGGCCGACCTTCAAGCAGGACGAGGCGTTCTCGTTCCAGATCGCCACCGACGACCAGGAAGAGACCGACCGCTACTGGAACGCCATCGTCGACAACGGCGGGACGGAAAGCGCCTGCGGCTGGTGCAAGGACCGCTGGGGCGTCTCCTGGCAGATCACGCCCCGGACCTTGACCGAGGCGATGGCGGCCGGGGGCGCAGAGGCCAAGCGGGCGTTCGACGCGATGATGACGATGGGCAAGATCGACGTGGCGGCGATCGACGCGGCCCGGCGCGGCTGACGCGGCGAGAGACCTGACCGCCCCGCCGGCGTCGTGTACACAGGGGTCGATGACAGAGACGCTTGTTCGCCCAGGCCCCCGTCGGCGCGACGCCGAGGCCACCCGCGCGGCCATCCTGAAGGCGGCGAAGAAGCAGTTCGCGCGGGTCGGCTACGACTGCACGCTGCGCGACATCGCCGGCGAGGCCGGGGCGGACGTGGCGCTGGTCAAGCGCTACTTCGGCGGCAAGGAAGCGCTGTTCGTCGAGGCGTTGAAAGACTCGTTCCGGGCCAACGAGCAGCTGGACTGGGACCGGTCGAGTTTCGCCGGCGAGATGGCTGTGATGCTGGCCGGGTCGCCGCACGCCGACGAGGCCAGGACCCAGCGGTTCCAGTTCCTGCTGCGCGCAGCGACCTCGCCGGCGACGGCGCCGCTGCTGAACACCCTGGTGCAGGAGCGCCTGCTGGTCCCGATCCGCAACTGGATGGGGGGCGCCGACGCCGAGGCCCGCGCCCGGGTGCTGGCCGGGGTCTATATCGGCTTCCTGGTCGAGCGGCTGATCCGCGGCGAGGCGCTGGAAGGCCGCGAACGCGAGGTGTTCGTCGCGCAGGTCACGGCGGTGTTCAACGCCCTGATCGCCTAGCGCCAGGCGAAGACCGGCTGATCGAGGTCGGCCACGCGGGTGACGCGGCCGGCGACGATTTCCCGCAACTGATAGATCAGCGCCGCCGTCGGGGCGTGGATGTGGTGCTCGCCGAGGTTCAGGCGGATCAGCGGCCGCTCGCTCTCCGGAATGGTCTCGAAGGCGACCGCGTCGTCGCCCGCGATCTGGTCGAGCCGGAAGCGGTGGACGGACGCCACCTCGTCCGGATTGGGCGCCAGGGCGCTGGCGTCCTCCAGCCAGGTGACGACCGGGGCGATCGCGTAGCCCGAGCGGCTGGCGTAGTCGTCCAGCACGCCGAGGATGCTCGACGGCGCCAGATGCAGGCCGAGCTCCTCGTGCAGTTCGCGCAGCGCCGCCTGCTGCAGGGTCTCGCCGTCGTCGCAGCGTCCGCCCGGCAGCGCCCATTGGCCGGCGTGAGCCCGCAGGGCCGCCGAACGGCGAGTCAGCAGAAAGGCCGTCTCGCCCGAGCCGTCGCCGGCGTCCACCAGGGTGATGGCCACCGCCGCGTGCTTGAGCTGGGGCCCGTCATAGGCCAGGCGCGGAAACGCCTGGCAGCGGGCGGCCAGCTCGGCGCGGAAGGCGGGCGTGAACGGATAGCTCATGCCCTCCCCTACTTCGCCGCTTGCAGCTTGTCCTGGGTCTTGGTGTCGAAGTCGCTGGCGTCGTGACGCTCCCAGAGCTGGGTCGAGGGCTCGCCCCAGGTGCGGTTGACCATGCGGCCGCGTTGGACGGCCGGGCGCTCGGCGATCTGATCGGCCCAGCGATTGACGTTCTTGTACTCGTGCACGGCCAGGAACTCGCCGGCCTCGTAGAGCACGCCCTTGGCCAGGCCGCCGTACCAGGGCCAGACGGCGATGTCGGCGATCGTGTAGGCGTCGCCGCCAAGGTATTCGCTCTCCGCCAGGCGGCGGTCGAGCACGTCGAGCTGGCGCTTGGCCTCCATGGCGAACCGATCGATGGCGTATTCGATCTTGGTCGGGGCGTAGGCGTAGAAGTGGCCGAAGCCGCCGCCGAGATAGGGCGCGCTGCCCATTTGCCAGAACAGCCAGGACATCACCTCGGCCCGCTGGGCCGGGTCGGTCGGCAGCAAAGCTCCGAACTTCTCGGCCAGATGCACCAGGATGGCGCCTGACTCGAACACCCGGATCGGGGTCGGACCGCTGCGGTCGAGCAGCGCCGGGATCTTGGAGTTCGGATTGATGTCGACGAAGCCGCTGCCGAACTGGTCGCCGGTTCCGATGTTGATCAGCCAGGCGTCGTACTCGGCGCCCGCATGGCCCAGGGCCAGCAGCTCTTCGAGCATGACGGTGGCCTTGATGCCGTTCGGCGTGGCCAGGGAGTAGAGCTGCAGCGGATGGCGGCCGACCGGCAGTTCCTTGTCGTGGGTCGGGCCGGCGATCGGGCGGTTGATGTTGGCGAAGCGCCCGCCGTTTTCCTTGTTCCAGGTCCAGACCTTCGGCGGGGTGTAGTCGGTCATCAGCAGGCTCCAGGCGTGCGGGCGAACGAGGCGCCCGCCAGATTGCGGCGTGTCGGGTGCAAAGGTGGGGCATGGCGAGCGTCCCGCCAAGGGGCGCTCGCGCCCGTCAGTGGCCGAACGGGTTGCGGGTCAGCGCTTCGCCGACGCTGGACAGCGCCGAGGCGCGGGCTCGGGCGATGGCCGCTTCCAACCGCACGACGTCGGCGCCGGGGATGATCTCGCCGGCGACGATGAAGGTCGGCGTGCCCTTCAGGTCGAGCTTCAGCGCCAGCTCGCGGGTGTCGGCGATCTGCTCGGCCAGCGCCGGATCGCGGGCGGCGGCGTCGACCTCGCGCGGATTCAGCCCCTGCTGGGAGAGGATGCGGTCGACCCGCGCGGGGTTCAGATCCTTCTGCGCCATCAGCGCGCGATGCAGCGCCAGCCCCTTGGCCTTGCCCTGGGGCGTGAGAGCCGCGCGGGCCGTGTAGTCCGAGGCGCTGCCGAACACCGGGTACTGCTTGAAGACGAAGCGGACGTCGGGATTGGCGGCGATCAGCCGATCGATGTCGGGCGAGACGGCGCGGCTGTAGGGGCAGCGGTAGTCGAAGAACTGGACGACCGTGGCGCGTCCGCCGGAGTTGGCGACGAAATCGCGCGGGTCGCGTTCGAGCGCGGGCTTGGCCTGGGCGAGCACCGCGCGGGCCTGGGCCGCCTTCTTGGCCTGCAGCTTGGCGGCGGCGTCGCGGATCACCTCCGGATGCGCGAGCAGGTAGGCGCGCAGCTCGCGCTCGAACGCGGCGTCATTCTGCACCGCGCCCTTCTGCGGCGCGTCGCAGCCGGCCAGGGCGAGCACGCCCAGGCCTGCCATCAGGGGTTTCAGTCTCACCACGCCCGCCGCCCGTTCGGATCTTGACTTCGCGTTAAGGTAACCAGGATTGTAACCATTACTCTTAAATTGAAATACATCGCGATACTGCAGTCTTCGCCCAGGAAATTGATGGGCGATACAGTTGAAACTGCGCTTCCTACATCACGTTCTTGCCGCCGCGCTCGGGACCGCCTTGTGCGCCCCGACCCTGGCCAACGCCGGGCCGATGGAAGACGCGATCCTGGCCGAGATCAACTTCGCCCGCGCCTATCCCCAGGAATACGCCCGGCGTCTCGAGCGTGAACCGCTCACCCGCTGGGAACGGGCGCTGATCGACGCGGGCGAACCCGCCGACCACGCCGCCTACATCGAAGCGGTGGAGTATCTCAAGCGCCAACGGCCGCTGGCCCCGCTGCGCCCCGACGACATGCTGGCATCGGCGGCGCTGGAACACGTCTCGCTGCAGGGGCCGGCCGGTCACATCGGCCACGCCAGCGCCGACGGCGAGCGGTTCTACGACCGGGTGCGCCGGCATGGCGCCGCGCACGCGCTGGCCGCCGAGAACATCGCCTACGGCCCGCCCTCGCCCGAGGACGTGGTGCGCGCCCTGATCATCGACAGCGGCGTGCCGGACCGCGGCCACCGCACCAACATGTTCAACGGCGCCTTCAAGGTGGTCGGCGTCAGTTGCGGCCCGCATCGCGATTACTCGACCATGTGCGTGATGGACTTCAGCGCCGCGCCTTCGCCGCGCATCATCACGGCCCAGCTCGACAAGATCCGCGCAGCCGACGAGTAGTCGCACAGGCGAATCAGTCCGGCGTCTCGTCACGGTATTTCTCCTGACGGGCGAAGGTTAACCATCGGGCGAGGCGTAGCAACCGTGCAACGCCAAAGGGTTAGCGTGCTTTACAATTGATTACGCGCGTTTCCCTGAACGCCGTTGTACTATATGGTCGAGTTTGAAACGCTCGCCTTTAAATGGTGGCGGGCCCGGCGCGAGAGCGCCTCTTGTGAGCATCGCCGCGAAGCGGCGGGGGCTCGTCAGTCTGGGGGGAACGACATGGCGATCGCCAAATATGTCGTCATGGGTGCGATTCTGAGTACGGCGGCCGCCGCACCCGCCGCCGCCGAAGATTGCTTCATCAAGGTCTCGCGACCGGCTGTCGCCAAGCCTGCGGCGCCGAAAGCCGCTGCGCCGCACCGCGCCGTGAAGCCCGCCAAGGCCAAGCCCGCCGCCAGCACTCAGGCGCGCAAGCCGGCGACCAAGCCGCGCACCGCCGTCGCCGCGGCCAAGCCGGCCGCGCCGATGAAGAAGCTGCCGGAGTCGTCCTACGCGATGCGCACCGACGCCGCCCTGGCGCCGCCTTCGACCGAATGCGACACCAAGCCGTCGATCATGGCGGCCCTGCCCCCTGAAGCGCGTCCGCCCGCCCAGCGCCTGCTGGACGAAGTGGCCGGACCGCCGGCCGAGACGGCCGACGCCTCGCCCCCGATGAGCCTGGCGGCCCTGCCGGTCAGCGGCCCGGGCGGCGGCGGCTTCCCGAGCATGTTCGGTCCGCGCGGCGGCGGCGGCGGCGGCACCTACATCGCCCCGCCTGGCGGCGGCGGCGAGGATCCGACCGATCCCACCGACCCGACGACGCCGACCAACCCGACGGATCCTACCGACCCGACGACGCCCACCACGCCGACCAACCCGACGGATCCGACGACGCCCACCACGCCGACCGATCCCACGGGTCCGACGAAGCCGACCACTCCGACGACCCCGACCACGCCGACGAATCCGAGCCCGGTCCCGGAGCCCGGCACCTGGCTGATGATGATCGTCGGCTTCTTCGGCCTGGGCAGCATGGTGCGCCGCTCGCGCGCCGTCGAACGGGCCAACGCCAAGACCGCCTAGCTCTCCGAGCTATGCGTAGAGACGGGAAAGGCCGCGCCCACCGCGCGGCCTTTTTCGTGGGCGCTTCGCCGCCGCGAACCGCGGGGTTGCTGGCCGTCGGCGTAGGAACTTGCCCGATGGATGCGGCGGCGCGGGGTTTCTAGCTTCTGACGATCGAACAGTCGGCGGGCGCCAGTGACCCATGTCCTCAGATTCCTGTCCCGACCGCAGCGGGCCTGCGCCGTGGCCGCGGCGCTGGCCGTATGGCCGGCGCTCGCCTGCGCGCAGGAGCCGCCGCCCGGACCTGCGCCCGCCCCTTCCAAATGGGACTTCTTCGACGATGAGGACGGCCAGCTCGACTTCTCGAACTTCCTGGCCGGCGGCGGCTTCATTCCTGTCCCGATCATCATCACCGAGCCTGCGGTGGACCAGGGATTGGGCGTCGCAGCCGTCTTCCTGTCGGCGGAAAAGCCGCGCCAGATCACCCGCAACGTCCTGGCCGCGGTGAAGACCGGCAACGGCTCCAACGGGGTGGGCTTCGTGCGCGCCGGCTACGCCTTCGACGGGCGGCTGAACTATCGGGTCGCTGTCGGGCACGGCAAGATCACGCTCAACGCCTATCCGCCCTTCGCGCCGGACGCGGGGGTCGAGTACACGAACAACTACGACTACGGCGTGCTGGCCTCGGCCTTCTGGCGGCTGCCCGACGAGCGCTTCTCGGTCGGACCGCTGGTCGACTTTCGAAAGCTGGAATCGCACATCGACTTCGCCGGCCTGCCCGACGAGTTCGCCCCCGACTTCGACCGCACGCTGAAGACCGGCGCGCTGGGGCTGGGACTTCACTTCGACAGCCGGGACAACCCGCTGACCCCGACCCGGGGCGCCAACGCCTATGTCGAGGGCAAGTTCAACCGCGGGGCCTTCGGCAGCGACCGGGACTTCGAGAACTACGACGCCCATTTCTATGGGTTCCAGCCGCTCTCCCCGTCCCTGCGGCTCGGTTACAAGCTGGAGTTCGACGCGATCCGCGGCGACTTTCCGGGCTACTTCGCGCCGGCCATCAACCTGCGCGGCGTCGAAGCCCAGCGCTACGAGGGCATGGACGTGCTCAGCAGCGAAGTCGAACTGACCTGGCAGGCGAGCAAGCGCTGGTCGCTGCTGGCGTTCGGCGGAGTCGGCTCAAGCGACGCCGGCGATCGCCGGTTCTTCCAGGACTCCGGCGGGATCTGGGCCGGCGGCCTTGGTTTCCGCTACAGGATCGCGCGCAAGCTCGGGCTCGACGCGGGCCTGGACCTGGCCTACGGGCCCGAGGGCGGCGTGGTCTATATTCAGTTCGGCCACGCCTGGTCGACGGCCATGGACTGAAGGCGCGCGCCGGAACGCGCGCCTGCGCCAGGTCCTAGCGGTCCTTCTCGATGCCGCCGACGGCGGCCTGGGCCGCGGCCAGACGGGCGATCGGCACCCGGAACGGCGAGCAGCTGACATAGTCGAGGCCGACCTTCTCGCAGAACTCGATCGAGGCCGGGTCGCCGCCATGCTCGCCGCAGATGCCGAGCTTGACGTTCGGGCGCTCGGCCCGGCCGCGCTCGGCGGCCAGGCGGATCAGGTCGCCGACGCCTTCCTGGTCGAGGCTGACGAAGGGGTCCTTTTCGAAGATGCCCTTTTCCAGATAGGCGCCGAGGAAGCGGCCCGAGTCGTCGCGGCTGATGCCGAAGGTCGTCTGGGTCAGGTCGTTGGTGCCGAACGAGAAGAACTCGGCGTTCTGCGCCAGATCGCCGGCGCGGATGGCGGCGCGCGGCAGCTCGATCATGGTGCCGACCTGATACTCGATCTCGCGGCCGCGTTCCTTCAGCACCGCCTGAGCGGTCTTGTCGGTCAGCTGACGCAGGAAGCGCATCTCTTCGCCCTTGGCGACCAGCGGGTGCATGATCTCGGGGATCGGCGCAGCCTTGCCGCTCTCGGCGATCTCGCAGGCCGCCTCGAAGATGGCGCGGACCTGCATCTCGTAGATCTCGGGATACGAGACCGCCAGGCGGCAGCCGCGGTGGCCGAGCATCGGGTTGGTCTCGTGCAGTTCCTTGGCGCGGCGCATCAGCTTGGCGGCGTCGATGCCAGTGGCGTCGGCGACGGCCTGAAGGTCGGCCTCGGTGTGCGGCAGGAACTCGTGCAGCGGCGGGTCCAGCAGACGAATGGTGACCGGCAGGCCTTCCATGATCGTGAACAGCTCGACGAAGTCGTTGCGCTGCATCGGCAGGATCTTGGCGAGGGCGGCGCGGCGGCCGGCCTCGTCGTCGGCGAGGATCATCTCGCGCACGGCGGCGATGCGGTCCTCGTCGAAGAACATGTGCTCGGTGCGGCAGAGACCGATGCCCTCGGCCCCGAACTGACGGGCGGTGCGCGCGTCGAGCGGGGTTTCGGCGTTGGCCCGGACCTTCAGGCGGCGGGCCTTGTCGGCCCACTCCATCAGGGCGGCGAAGTCGCCGGTCAGCTCGGGCTCGATCATCTGCACGGCGCCGGCGAGGATCTCGCCGCGCGAACCGTCGATGGTCAGGATGTCGCCGGCCTTGAAGACGCGGCTGCGGACACGAAGTTCGCCGGCCTTGCCGTCGATCTGAAGCTCGCCGGCGCCGGAGACGCAGGGACGGCCCATGCCGCGGGCGACGACGGCCGCGTGGCTGGTCATGCCGCCGCGGGCGGTGACGATGCCGCGAGCCGCGTGCATGCCGTGGATATCTTCCGGGCTGGTCTCGTCGCGGACCAGGATGACCGCCTCGCCCGCCGAACCGAGACGCTCGGCCTCGTCGGAGTTGAAGACGATCTTGCCGGTGGCCGCGCCGGGCGAGGCCGGCAGGCCGGTGGTGACCACGTCGCGCGGGCTGGACGGGTCGATGGTCGGGTGCAGCAGCTGGTCGAGGCTGGCGGGTTCGACCCGCATGATCGCCTCTTCCTGGCTGATCAGGCCCTCGCTGGCCAGGTCCACCGCGATCTTCAGCGCCGCCTTGGCGGTGCGCTTACCGTTGCGGGTCTGCAGCATGTAGAGCTGGCCGCGCTCCACGGTGAACTCGATGTCCTGCATGTCGCGATAGTGCTTCTCGAGCTTCTCGACGACGGCCTTGAACTGCAGGAAGACCTCGGGCAGCGCCTCTTCCATGGAGAGGGCCTTCTCGCCCATCTCCTCACGGGCGATCTTGGTCAGGGCCTGGGGCGTGCGGATGCCGGCGACGACGTCTTCGCCCTGGGCGTTGATCAGGAACTCGCCGTAGAGGCGCGCTTCGCCGGTCGACGGGTTGCGGGTGAAGGCCACGCCCGTGGCCGACGAGTCGCCCATGTTGCCGAACACCATCGACTGGACGTTGACCGCGGTGCCCCAGCTTTCCGGGATGTCGTGCATGCGGCGGTAGAACTTGGCGCGGTCGTTCATCCAGCTGGCGAACACGGCGCCGACGGCGCCCCAGAGCTGGGCGTGCGGATCCTGCGGGAACGGCCGGCCCAGCTCCTGCTGGACGGCGGCCTTGTAGTCGGCGACGACCTTTTCCCAGTCCTCGGCGGTCAGGCCGGTGTCGACGGTGACGTCGAGACGTTCCTTATGCTCGTCGAGGATTTCCTCGAACATGTGGTGGTCGAGGTCGAGCACCACGTTCGAGAACATCTGGATGAAGCGGCGATAGCTGTCGAAGGCGAAGCGGCGGTCGCCCGACAGCTTGGCCAGGCCCTCGACGGTCTCGTCGTTGAGGCCGAGGTTGAGGACGGTGTCCATCATGCCCGGCATCGAGGCGCGGGCGCCCGAGCGGACCGAAACCAGCAGCGGGTTGGTCGTGTCGCCGAACTGCTTGCCGGTGATCTTCTCGACCGCGGCCAGGCCGGCCACGACCTGCTCCTTGAGCTCGGCCGGGTACTGCTTCTCGTTGGAATAGTAGTGGACGCAGGCTTCGGTGGTGATGGTGAAGCCGGGCGGCACCGGAAGGCCGAGAGACGACATCTCGGCGAGGTTCGCGCCCTTGCCGCCGAGGAGGTTCTTCATCGAGGCGTCGCCATCAGCGCTGCCGCCCCCGAAGGAATAGACCCAGCGCGACTTGGTCAGCGTATCGGTCGACATTCCTAAGGCCTCCTTAGCCCGTCACTTGCGAGAAGTCCGCGACCCGCTCCATGAGGTCGCGAACCTGCACGAGAAGACGCAGGCGGTTCTCGCGTTCCGCCGCGTTTTCAGAATTCACTAGCACCGCCTCGAAGAAGGCGTCGACCGGCGCGCGCAGTCCCGAGAGGGCACGCATCGCGTCGGCGAAGTCTTCCTGTTGCAATGCCTGAGCCACAGCCGGCTCGGCGGCCTGGAGGGCGGCGATCAGGGCCCCCTCCTCCTTCGGCGCGCCGGGCATGCCGACGGCGGGGCCGGCCGGGAGCTCGCCCTTCTTCTCCTCGGCTTTGAGGATGTTGCCGGCGCGCTTGTAGCCGGCCAGCAGGTTCTGGCCGTCGGTTCCGGTCAGGAAATGGTCCAGCGCCTCGACCCGGGCGACGATGCGCACCAGGTCGTCGTCGCCGAGCGCGAACACCGCGTCCACGAGGTCGTGACGCTTGCCCTGGTCGCGCAGGGCGACCTTCAGGCGGTCGGCCAGGAAGCCCAGAACCTCGTCGGCGACCACGCCGTAGGGCCGGAACTGGTACTGGACCTCGCCTTCCGGCGGATCGCCGGCCGGGGCCGAGCGGTCGAAGCGGATGTCGAAGTCCTCGGTCGTCGAGACGACATAGGGCACGCCTTCGAGCAGCGCGTTCTCGAATTCCTCGACATAGGTCTCGAAGACTTCCGACGGCGAGCGGTAGGCCGGGCCGAGATAGCCGGTCGTGCGGCGGGTCGAGACGTAGAGCGCGCGGCCCGGATCGACGTAGCAGCGCAGCGACTTGTACCAGTCGGCGACCAGTTCGCGCACCGGAGCGCGGGCCTCGGAGCCGAGCAGGATGCGGATGATGCCGAGCGCGGCGCGGCGCAGCGCATAGGGGTCGCGCGAGCCGGTCGGCTTTTCGTCGATGGCGAAGAAGGCGACCAGGGTGTCGAGCTTTTCGGCGATGGCCACGGCCATGGTCACCGGGGTGTCCGGGGCCTCGTCCTTGGCGCCGACCGGACGGTAGTGGTCGCGGATGGCGTCGGCGACGACCGGGCTGATCTTTTCTTCGCGGGCGTAGTAGCCGCCCATCAGACCCTGCAGTTCGGGGAACTCGCCGACCATGCCGGTGGCGAGGTCGGCCTTCGACAGGCGCGCGGCCAGCACGGCCTTGGGCACGTCGGCGCCGACCCGCGGGGCGATGGCCTTGGCCAGCAGCCCCAGGCGTTCGACGCGTTCGGCCAGGGTGCCGAGCTTGGCGTGGAAGGTGACGCCGGAGAGCTTGGTCAGGCGCTCTTCCAGGGTGACCTTGCGGTCCTCGTCCCAGAAGAAGCGAGCGTCGTTCAGGCGCGCCGACAGCACCTTGGCGTTGCCGCGGGCGATCTCCTTGCCGCCGTCGGCCGCCTCGATGTTGGCGACGGTCAGGAAGTTCGGCGCCAGCTTGCGCCCGCCATTGCCGTTTCCACGGCTGGGATCGGACACGGCGAAGTATTTCTGGTGCGTGCGCATCGAGGTGCGGATCACCTCCGGCGGCAGATCCAGGAAGGCCGGATCCATGTCGCCGAGCACCGGGGTCGGCCATTCGGCCAGGCCCGCGACTTCGTCCAGCAGGCCGTCGTCGTCGACCAGCTCGAGATTGCGCGCGAAGCACAGGGTGCGCGCGCCGTCCATGATGCGGTCCTTGCGCTCCTCGGGGTCGAGGATCACGAAGTGCGCGGCCAGCTTGTCGCGGTAGCTGTCGAAGTCCTTCACCTTGAAGGGCTTGCCCGAGCCCATGAAGCGATGGCCTTCGGTGATGTCGCCGGCCTCGACGCCGTCGATGTTGAACGGCACGACCGCGCCGTCGAACAGGAAGACGATGCGCTTCAGCGGCCGCACCCAGCGCAGCGTGCCCCGACCCCAGGTCATCGACTTGGGCCACGGGAAGTTGCGGATCACATGGTCGAGGATCTCGGCGGCGATCTCGGCGGTCGGGCGGCCCTTGCGATGGATATGGGCGAACCAGACGCCGTCCTTTTCCGTGAGCTGGTCGCGGGTCAGGCCGGTCGAACGCAGGAAGCCTTCCATGGCGGCGTCGGGCGAGCCGACGCGCGGCCCCTTGCGCTCTTCGTGACGGTCGCCCTGGGCTTCGGGCAGGCCCTCGGCCACCAGGGTCAGGCGGCGCGGGCCGGAGAAGGTCTTCATGCCCTCGGGCAGCAGGCCCTGCTCGGCCAGCCGCTCGCGGAACATGCGGTCGAGGTCGCGCGCGGCCTGCACCTGCATGCGCGCGGGAATCTCTTCGGAGAACAGTTCGATCAGCAATTGCGGCATGGTCAGGCCTTCGCCACGTCGTCGGACTTCGCGGCGTTGCCGCCTTCGTTTTCAACCCAGGCTTCGGCGCACATCTTGGTCAGGTCGCGGATGCGGCCGATGTAGCTCTGGCGCTCGGCCACGGCGATCGCGCCGCGGGCGTCCATCAGGTTGAACAGATGGCTGGCCTTGAGCACGTGGTCGTAGGCCGGCAGCACGGTGCGCTGCCCCTGCGGGCCGCGGCCATCGAGGATGCGCGGCACCTGGCGTTCCATGTCCTCGAACTGACGCTTCAGAGTGTCGACGTCATAGAGGTGGAAGTTGGCTTCCGACTGCTGGCGCTCGTTCTCGAGGAACACGTCGCCATAGGTCATCGGCAGCGGGCCGTCCGGATCGTTGAACGCCAGCTCGGTGAAGTGGTCGACGTTCTGCAGATACATCGCCAGACGCTCGAGGCCGTAGGTCAGTTCACCGGCCACCGGCCAGACGTCGAGGCCGCCCACCTGCTGGAAGTAGGTGAACTGGGTGACTTCCATGCCGTCGCACCAGACCTCCCAGCCCAGGCCCCAGGCGCCGACGGTCGGGTTTTCCCAATCGTCTTCCACAAACCGGATGTCGTGCAGGCGCGTGTCGAGCCCGATCGCCTCCAGGCTGCCCAGATAGAGCTCCTGCAGGTTCTCCGGGTTCGGCTTCAGGATGACCTGATACTGGTAGTAGTGCTGCAGCCGGTTGGGGTTCTCGCCATAGCGGCCGTCGGCCGGGCGGCGCGAGGGCTGCACGTAGGCCGCGCGCCAGGGCTTGGGGCCCAGAGCACGAAGCACCGTAGCCGGATGAAGCGTCCCCGCCCCCACCTCGACGTCGTGTGGCTGCAGAATCACGCAGCCCTGGCGGCTCCAATAGTCATGCAGCTTCAGGATAAGACCCTGAAACGAAAGCGGCTTATCAGCTGGCATTGGCAGGGGCTTCGCAGGCGCAAAAAAAGTCGGCGGACCATAGGGCCCGCCGACCTTCGCTTCAAGGCGGAATGCCTTGTTCTAATTGCCGCGCGGCGTGGTCGCTCGTCCAGCGCGGGACAGCGGTTTGAACTTCGCCCTGTTCTCGGGCGTGTCGGCCACCGGCCCGTTGGTCACGGCGTTGCTGGCGACGGTCGCCGACGCGGGCACGCCCTGCGCCGAGGCGTCGGCGCTGGCCGGCGGCATCGCCGCAGCGTCGTCGGACGGCGGGTTCACGCTGGTGTCGGGCATGGCCGTGGTGGCCGAAGCGTCAGCGCCCGGCGTGGTCATCGCCTTGCCGGTCTCGTCCTGCATCTGGGTGGCCGCCGCATCGGCGGGCTTGGCCTTCTTCGCGCCTTCGCCGGCATGAGCGGCGCCAGCCAGAAGCGCGGTCGCCGCCGCGGCGGTCAGTAGGGTCCTCATCATCATCGTCATCGCCTCCGAATGATGCCGCCCGGCCCCCACTACCAGGCAGCGTGCCCATTCTAGCGCTCGGCGCGCGGCTTTAGTTCCCGGCCCAAACCTCAGGCGCCGGGGGTCAGAACACCGGCTGGAGCGCCATTTCGCCTGATATTTGGGCGCCGCACCCCCGTTCTGCACAGCAATCGTGCCGGCCGCGCCTTTTCATTGATCAGAAGTTACCGGGCGCCGTTCAGCGGGCCGCGCGTCGATAGCGTCGCCCTAGCCGTCGGAGGGGGGATGCCAGCCGCATCTTCCGGCGGATGCGGGTCAAATCGAACGCGCGCCCCCCGGCTGGGGACGCGCAGGAGCAGGCGATGAAACTGATCATAGCGATCGTCAAACCCTTCAAGCTGGACGACGTGCGCGAAGCGCTCGTGGGCGCCGGCATCGAGGGGCTGACGGTCTCCGAAGTGAAGGGCTACGGCCGGCAGAAGGGCCAGACCGAGATTTACCGGGGCGCCGAGTACCAGGTGAATTTCGTGCCCAAGGTGAAGCTGGAGGCCGTGGTCGACGACGCGGCCGCCGACAAGGCCGTCGAGGCCATCAAGGGGGCCGCCGCCACCGGCAAGATCGGCGACGGCAAGATCTTCGTCCTCAACGTCGAGGACGCAGTGCGGATTCGGACCGGCGAGACCGGCACGGCGGCGCTGTGACGCGCGCCGAACTCATCGGGACAAGGGGATAACGACAATGAACACAATGAGATTCAACAAGCTGGCGGGCCTGGCGCTCGCCGCGGCGCTGGCGGGCGGCTCGCTCGCCCCGGCGTTCGCACAGGAGGCCGCGCCGGCCGCCCCCGCAGCAGCCGAGGCGGCGGCGCCGGTCGCCGCCGCGCCTGAGGCCGCCGCGCCCGAAGCGGCGCCTGCGCCGGTCGAAGCCGCGCCCGCCGAAGCTCCGGCCGACGAGAAGCCGGCCCTCGACACCGGCGACACCTCCTGGGTGCTGACCTCCACCGCCCTGGTCCTGATGATGACCATCCCGGGCCTGGCGCTGTTCTACGGCGGCATGGTCCGCCGCAAGAACGTCATCGCCACGGTCGCCCAATCGTTCGCCATCACCGCCGTCATCTCGGTGGTCTGGATGGTCGCCGGCTATTCGCTGGCCTTCAGCACCAACTCCAATGAGGGCCTGAACGCCGTCATCGGCGGGCTCGGGAACGCCTTCCTCTCGGGTGTGACCATGGAGAGCACCAACAGCCTGGCCGCCACGATCCCGGAATCGGTGTTCGTGATGTTCCAGATGACCTTCGCGATCATCACCCCGGCGCTGATCGCCGGCGCCTATGCCGAGCGCATCAAGTTCTCGGCGGTGCTGGTGTTCACCGTGCTCTGGTCCCTGCTGGTCTATGCGCCGACCGCCCACGCGGTCTGGGGCGGCGGCTTCCTGGGCGGCGACGGCGTCCTCGACTTCGCCGGCGGTACGGTCGTCCACATCAACGCCGGTGTCGCGGGCCTGGTCTGCGCCCTCGTGCTCGGCCGCCGCAAGGGCTACGGCAGCGAGAACATGGCGCCGCACAACCTGGTGCTGACCATGATCGGCGCCAGCCTGCTGTGGGTCGGCTGGTTCGGCTTCAACGCCGGTTCGGCCGTCGGCTCCAACGCCCTCGCCGGCGTGGCGATGCTGAACACCCAGGTTGCGACCGCGGCTGCGGCCATCGCCTGGATGCTGATCGAATGGGTCGAGCGCAAGAAGCCCGGCATGCTGGGTCTGGCCTCCGGCGCCGTGGCCGGCCTGGTCGCCATCACCCCGGCCGCCGGCTTCGTGAACCCGCAGGGCGCGCTGATCGTCGGCCTGCTGGGCGGCGCGGGCGGCTACTTCGGCGCGGTGTGGCTGAAGCGACTGCTGAAGTACGACGACAGCCTGGACGCCTTCGGCGTGCACGGCATCGCGGGCATCGTCGGCGCTCTGCTGACCGGCGTCCTGGCCGACCCGAAGGTCAACAGCCTGGGCGAAGGCGCGAGCCTGATGACCCAAGCCTGGGGCGTCGGCGTCACCATCGCCTTCACCGCGGTGGCCACGTTCCTGATCCTGATGGTCGTGAAGTACACGATCGGCCTGCGGGTCAGCGACGAAGCCGAGGTCGAAGGCCTGGACATGTCGCAGCACGGCGAAGCCCTGCACGACTAGATCGCCTCAAACGGGGGGGATGGGAACGGGGGGCCTTCGGGTCCCCCGTTTTCGTTTGGGGACGGCTCAGGCGTCCGGCCAGGGACCGCCGAGGCGGCAGCGCACGGTCCACCAATCGGGCCGCAGGGAATCGACCCGCGCGGCCAGGGCGTCGGCCTCGATGTCGCTGGCGCAGATGGCGAAGCAGGTCGCGCCCGAGCCGGACATGCGGGCGATCAGGGTTTCGCGCTCCTCGGAGAGGGTGGCGAGCACGTCGCCGACCTCGGGCGCCAGGCCGACGGCCGGGGCCTGGAGGTCGTTGCGCATCATGCCGAGCCAGGCGGCCAGTTCCTCGACGCTCTCGAAGGCGGCCGGCAGCGGCGGCGGCTCGACCTCGCCGAAGTCGCCCAGGGCGTCGAAGGCGCGGTAGACGGCCGGGGTCGAGACCTCGACCCGCGGATTGACCAGCACCGCCTCGAGGGTCGGCAATCGCGGCGCGGGCGTCAGCAGCTCTCCCCGCCCCTGCGCCAGCACCGGCCGGCCCCAGAGGCAGGCCGCGCCGTCGGCGCCCAGCGAGGCGGCGATCGCCTCGAGTTCGTCATCGTCGACCTGCACCCCAAGCGCGGTGCGCAGCAGCCGCAGCGCCGCGCCGGCGTCGCTGGAGCCGCCGCCCAGGCCCGCGGCCACCGGCAGCAGCTTTTCGAGCGACAGCCCGACCAGCGGCTGGGGTCCGCGGGCGCGGGCCAGCAAGGCGCGGGCGGCGCGCAGGACGAGGTTGTCGCCCTCGCCCGCCAGCATGCCGCCGAACGGGCCGTGGACGCGGACCGACAAGGCGTCGGCTTCGTGCAGCACGACGCGGTCGCCGACATCGGCGAAGGCCATCAGGCTGCACAGCGGATGGTAGCCGTCCGCGCCCGGCGCGCCGACGTGCAGGAAGAGATTGATCTTCGCCGGAGCGAAGGCGATCGGGCTCATGCGGCTACTGGCCGGCGATGCGCGGCGTGGCGGACGGGCCCTTCGGTCCCTGGCCGGAGGCGAGCTTGGCCTCGACGTCGGCCTTGATCTTCGGATCGGGATCCAGCGTCAGCACCCGCCGCCACTGATACTCGGCCTCGATGCGGCGGCCGACGCGCCAGTAGGCGTCGCCGAGGTGGTTGTTGATCTCCGGATCGCCGGCTTCCAGCTCGACCGCCTGCTCCAGCAGGTCGACGGCCTTCTTGTAGTCGCCGAGCCGGTAGTGCGCCCAGCCGAGGGAATCGATCATCGCGCCCGACTGCGGGTTGGCGGCCACCGCCCGCTCGACCATCCCGAGGGCTTCGGCCAGCCGCTCGCCGCGGTCGATCCAGGTGTAGCCGAGATAGTTGAGCAGTTCGGGCTCGTCGGGGCGCAGCTCCAGCGCCGCCTTGAGGTCGCGCTCGCCTTCGGGCCAATGGCCAGCGCGCTCGTAGGCGACGCCGCGCATGTAGAGCAGGCGCCAGTCGGCGGTGGAATTGGCGTCGATCAGGCCGCTCAGCACCTGGGCGGAGTCGTCATAGCGCTCGTTGGCGCGCAGCAGGTCGGCGTAGGTGAGCTTGGCCTCGGCGTCGCCGCCGGCGGCGGCCTCCTGGGCCATCTTCAGCGCCACGTCGGACTGCTTGGCGTTCTGGTAGCTCCAGGCGAGCTTGCTGCGAGCGGCGCTGTAATCGTTCGAGCCCGGCTTGGGCTTGGCGTAGGCCGCGCGGGCGCCGTTGACGTCGCCGGCCGCTTCCATGATGTCGCCGACCATCAGCCAGGCGGTGTCGCGGCCGGGATCGAGCCGCAGGGCCAGGCGCAGATAGGCCAGTCCGAGCTGCTCCTGCTTGGCGGCCAGCATGGTCGCGGCCGGGGCGACCAGCACCTGGGCCGCGCCCTGGCGCAGGTTCGGCGCGGCCGGCGCCGACTTGCCCGCGGCGGCGCGCGCGCGGGCGCTGATCAGGTTCTCGTTGTTCGGCGTGACGGCCAGGGAGCGGTCGTAGAGCGCGACGGCGTCGGCGCGGCGGTTGCGGCGCTCCAGGAAGGCGCCATAGGCCTGGACGGCGATGTCGCCGGGGGCGTCGCCGCCGGTCAGCGCCTTGTAGTCGGTCTCGGCCTCGTCGTAGCGGCGGGCGCGCTCGAAGAGCCAGGCCTGGCCCAGCTGCCCGAAGTAGTCGACGACGCGGTCGCCGCGCATCTCGGGCCGCACGAGCGAGCCTTCGGTGTCGCCGGCCATGGCGGCGGCCCAGGGGGCGAGCAGCGCGGCGGCGCCGCGGTGCGGGAAGCCGATGGCGTCGCCGGACAGCGCGGCCTGCGCCTCCTTGCCCTTGCCTTGCGCCATCAGCTCGACGGCGATGACCAGCTGGCCGAGCCGCTTGGTGGCCTCGGAGGCGTCGGCGCCGTCGGGCGCCAGAGCGGCGGCTTTCGGAATGTCGCCGGCCAGCACGGCGGCGGTGAAGGCGCGGTCGCGAAGCAGGTCGCTGGAGCCGCCCTCGAGCTCGGCGCGCTCGAAGTAGGCGGCAGCCTCGGCGCCGGCGCCGTCGTTCAGCGCCCCTTGCCCGGCCAGGAAGGATCCGTAGGCCGAGCCGCCCATGCCGTCATTGACGGGCGGCGTCCAGGCGACGTCCTGAGGCGCGGTGGCGCAAGCGGTGACGAGGAGGAGCGGAGCGAGGGCGACAAGCAGACGGCGCATGCCTGCGAAACTCGGCGCTTTCGGGGGCGAGTTCAAGGCGTGGCGGAGCAACTCAGGTGAAATCGCGAATCCAAAGAAAGAAGGGGGCCGCGAGGGCCCCCTTCGGTCTCTTACATGTTCGGGTAGTTGGGCCCGTCGCCGCCCTGCGGCGTCGTCCAGTTGATGTTCTGCGACGGATCCTTGATGTCGCAGGTTTTGCAGTGGACGCAGTTCTGGAAGTTGATCTGGAACTTCGGATTGTTCCCCGCCTCGTCGTACAGCACCTCGTAGACGCCGGCCGGGCAGAACAGGCGCGCCGGCTCGCCGAACCGCGGCAGGTTCACATTCACCGGGATGCTCGGATCCTTGAGCTTCAGGTGAGCGGGCTGGTTCTCGTCGTGGTTGGTCGACGACAGGAACACCGACGACAGCTTGTCGAAGCTGAAGACGTTGTCCGGCTTCGGATAGACGATCGGCTTGTAGTCCTTGGCCAGGCCCGTCGCTTCCGCATCGGTCTTGCCGTGCTTCACCGTGCCCCACGGCGACCAGCCGCCGAAGATGTTGGCGATCATGGCGTCGAGGGCGCCCAGGCCGATGCCCGGGATGGTGCCGAACTTCGACCACAGCGGCTTGAAGTTACGGACGGCCCACAGCTCCTTGTGGACCCACGACTTCTTGTAGGCGTCCTCGTAGCCCGAGAGCTCGTCGCTGGAGCGGCCGCCCTGGATGGCTTCGAAGGCGGCCTCGGCGGCCATCATGCCGCTCTTGACCGCGTTGTGGCTGCCCTTGATGCGCGGGACGTTGACCATGCCGGCCGAGCAGCCGAGCAGCACGCCGCCCGGGAAGTAGAGCTGCGGCAGCGACTGCGAGCCGCCCTCGGTGATGGCGCGGGCGCCGTAGGCGACGCGCTTGCCGCCTTCCAGGTAGCCGCGGATGGTCGGGTGGGTCTTGAAGCGCTGGAACTCGTCGAAGGGCGAGATCCACGGGTTCTTGTAGTTCAGGTGCACCACGAAGCCGATGGCCACGTAGTTGTCCCCGAAGTGGTACATGAACGAGCCGCCGCCGGTGGCGTTGTCGAGCGGCCAGCCGAAGGTGTGCTGCGTCAGGCCCGGCTCGAAGTTCTCGTCCGGCACCTGCCAGAGTTCCTTGATGCCGATGCCGAACTTCTGGGCGTCGCGGCCGTTGGTCAGGCCGAAGCGCGCCTGCAGCTGCTTGGCCAGCGAGCCGCGGACGCCTTCGCCGATGAAGGTGTACTTGGCGTGCAGCTCGATGCCCGGCTGGTAGTCGGGGCCCGGATTGCCGTCCTTGTCGATGCCGAACACGCCGGCGACGACGCCCTTCACCGAGCCGTCTTCATTGTAGACGACTTCCGAGGCGGCCATGCCCGGATAGATCTCGACGCCGAGCGCTTCGGCGTGAGCGCCCAGGGCGCGGCAGACGTTGCCGAGCGAGGCGATGTAGTTGCCGTGGTTCAGCATCCACTTCGGGAAGGGCAGCCACGAAACGTCCAGTTCGCCGTTCGGGCCGAGGATCACGAACTTGTCGCGGGTGACCTTGGTCTCCAGCGGGATGCCGAGTTCCTTCCAGTTGGGCAGCAGTTCGTTGATGCCCTTGGGGTCGATCACCGCGCCCGAGAGAATGTGAGCGCCGACTTCGGAGCCCTTCTCGAGCACCGCCACCGAGACCTCGGTCCCAGCCGCTTCGGCCAGCTGCTTGAGGCGAATGGCCGCCGACAGCCCCGAGGGCCCGGCGCCGACGATCACGACGTCGTATTCCATCGCTTCGCGTTCAATCGTATCAGTGGCGATGGTCTCGCTCATGATCCCCGTAACTCCCAAAAGGCCGCGCCGGGGTTCCCCTCCCCCTTGTTTCACGCGGCGTTGATCCGTCGGGCGACTTATCCGAAGCTTGTACAAGGGCGGTCAAGCGCGAACTCGGCTATAGACGCTCTTTAAAGAACACCATGAGCCAAGCCGTGCCCTTCGATCGTGTCGCCGAAAGCCTCCTCGCCTTCTGGGCGGAAGCGGGCGTCGACGCCATGCTGCATGATACGCCCATCGATCGGATCGAGGCGGGCAAGTTCGTGCCCCCCAAGCCGCCCGAGAAGACGCCGCTTGCCGCGCCGCTGCCGCAACCGCGCGCCGGCGCCGACGTCGCCAGCGCGGTCGCCCAGGCGCGGCAGCTGGCCGCGGCCGCCCAGGACCTCGAGGCGCTGAAGGCGGCGATCACGGGATTCGACGGCTGCTCTCTTAAATTTGAAGGCGCGCGCCAGGCGGTGTTCGCGCGCGGCGCCGCCGACGCGCCGCTGCTGGTGATCGGCGAAGGCCCCGGCGCCGACGAAGACGCCCGCGGCGAGCCGTTCGTCGGCCGCGCCGGCCAGCTGCTGGACAAGATGCTGGCCGGCGCCGGCCTCAGCGGACGGGCGTTCATCACCAACACCGTGTTCTGGCGTCCGCCCGGAAACCGCACCCCCTCGCCGCAGGAACAGGCTGTCTGCCAACCGTTTCTGGAGCGCGCGATCGAACTGGTGTCGCCCAAGATGCTGCTGCTGGTCGGGGCGCCCGCGGCCAAGTCGATGCTCAAGCGCGACGAGGGCATCCTGTCGCTGCGCGGCCGCTGGTTCGAGTGGCGCTCTGAGTCGGGAAACCTCGAACTGCCGGCCATGCCGACCCTGCATCCGGCCTTCCTGCTGCGCCAGCCGGCGGCCAAGAAGAAGGCCTGGAGCGACCTTCTGACCCTGACCGAACGGCTTGATCGCCCTGACCGTGGCGCTTAAGACTTAACCGTCACGAGAACTGAGGGTCACGTTGTCCGCGCGCAGAGGCGGCGACGTGGGGATCGCATGCGGGCACGCAAGGGCATGCGGATCGCGGTCTTGGCCATGATCTGCTCCGCCATCGCCGGAACGACGAACGCTGCGCCACAGGCCCTGAGCCCGTGGGACGCCAAGCGCTACGCCGCTGCGTTCGACGCCGTCGACCGGGGCGACTTCATCGACGCCGAAATGCAGACGTCCGAGATCAAGGATCGTTCCTTGGCCGGCCACCTGGCGTTCCGCCAGCTCATGCACCCGGGCGGGCACGTCGCCAACTACGACGACCTGGCCAAGTGGCTGGACCAGTACAGCGACCTGCCCGGCGCCGAGCGAATCTACACCCTGGCCAGCAAGCGCAAGCCGCCACTGGCCAAGCCGCTCAAGGCCCCGCTGCTGGCCGGCGCCGACTGGCGGCGGGTCGAGATCACCGCCCAGGGCATTTCCGGCAAGGCCCCGGCCGACCGCACCCGCAAGGCGCGCGAGGCCTTCTACTCCGGCGACGTGCAGACCGCGATGGATCTGGCCCCCGCGGTCGGCGAGCGCTGGATCGCCGGCCTGGCCGCCTATCGCCTCAAGAACTACGCCGTCGCCCAGACCTTCTTCAGCCAGGTCGCCCGCGACGAAGAGGAAGACCCGTGGCTGCGCTCGGGCGCGGCCTATTGGGCGGCGCGTTCGCTGGAACAGACCGGCGACACGACCCGGGCGCAGGGTTTCCTGAAGCTGGCCGCCCGCCACCCGACAACCTTCTACGGCATGATCGCCGAGCGCCGCGTGCGGCTGGAGGCGCTGGATCGCGTCTCCGAAGCCCCGCCGCGGGCCCCGACCGTCACCCGCGAGATCGTGCCGGCGACCTTCGCCTCGGCGCCAAGCGCGCACCTGACCCCGTTCATCCGCGACGACGCCCGCGCCCACCGCGCGACGGCGCTGGCCCAGATCGGCATGCCGGTCGAGGCCGGGCTGGAACTGCGGGCCGGCCTGGCGATGGCCAAGAGCGAGGCCGACCGCTCGCAGTGGATGTCGCTGATCCTGGCGCTGAACACGCCGCTGACGTCGGACGCCGACGTCGCCGCCTCGCTGCCGGCCGCGCGCTCGTTCGCCGAGCCAGACTATCCGACCCCGGTGCTGGAGCCGAAGTCCGGCTTCACCATCGACCGGGCGCTGGTCTACGCGATCGTCCGCCAGGAAAGCCGCTTCAACCCCCAGGCGGTTTCGCCGGCCGGAGCGGTCGGGCTGATGCAAGTGATGCCGGAAGCCGCCGCCCGCGCCGCCGGCGACGACAAGCTGAAGGCGGACATGAGCCCGATGTTCGACCCGGCGTTCAACCTGCGCGTCGGGCAGGACTATGTGACCTGGCTGATGGAACGCGGCGTCGGCTACGACATCCTGCGCACGGTGGCGGCCTATAACGGCGGCCCTGGCACGCTGCTGAAGACCGCCAAGATGGTCGGCGACGAGGGCGACAGCCTGATGGTGATCGAGAGCCTGCCCAGCCAGGAAACCCGCAACTACGTCGAGAAGGTGATGGCGGGCTACTGGACCTATCGCAAGAAGTTCGGGCTCGACACCAAGACCCTCGACGCGCTGGCGCAGGGCGCGCGCTTCGTCGACGCGCGGCTCGACCGCTAGCTGAGGATTCGCGCGCGGCCGACCCGGCGGCGCAACGCGGCCAGGTCCCCCGCGCCGTCCATTGCCTGCCCCCTGGCGAGCACGCCGGCCAGCTTGGGGCCGGTCAGGCGCTCGATAAGGCCGGGCTCGCGCGCGACCAGCAGGGCCGACCCGCCGCCCTCCTCCAGGTGTCGCCGCACGCTCTCGCCCCAGCCCGGCCGCAGGCGCAGCGACACCGGCAAGGCCAGCACGTAGTCGCCCTTGGCACGGCGCAGGGCGGCGGCGAAATCGGCGACGACGTCGGCGCCGGCGTCCTCGCAGATCGCCAGGGTCGCATCGGTGGATCCGGCGTCGGCCACGAGCACCTCGCGCACCAGACCCTCGACGGCCGCCGGCACCAGCGCGGACAGCAGCGCGGCCAGGTCGCGGTCGGAATTGGCCGTGGTGACGACGACGGAGATCATGCCCATCAAAGGTGACGCTTCGGGCCCCGCGTCAACATTGTTCTTGTTTCGTTCGCGCGCGATCCTATGCTGCCGGCGTGAGTACGTTCACCCAGCAGATCACGGTGCGCGGCCGCGGGGCGCGGTCCAACGCCAGCGGCCGGTTCGAGAGCCAGGCCCGCGAGGCGTTCGACGACGGCTGGACGGTCGAGGACGCCGAACCGCAGCAGCTGAAGACCACGCTGAGCCCCGAGAACGCCCGCACGATCATCAGCAAGAACGACAGCCCGGATGTCGGTTTCTCGCGCTCGATCAACCCCTATCGCGGCTGCGAGCATGGCTGCATCTACTGCTACGCCCGCCCGGCGCACGCCTATATGGGCCTCTCGCCCGGCCTCGATTTCGAGAGCCAGCTGTTCTTCAAGCCGGACGCCGCCAAGCTGTTGGAGAAGGAGCTCTCCTCCCCGCGCTATCGGCCCGAGTTCATCCACATCGGCGGCAACACCGACCCCTACCAGCCGGTCGAGCGGACCACACGGATCACGCGCGGGGTGCTGGAGGTGATGGAGCGGTTCGGCCATCCCTGCTCGATCATCACCAAGTCGGCGCTGATCCTGCGCGATCTCGACGTGCTCGCCGCCATGGGCCGGCGCAACCTCTGCCGGGTGGCGATCTCGGTCACCAGCCTGGACCGCAAGCTGGCGCGCAGCATGGAGCCGCGGGCGGCGACGCCCGAGCGCCGGATCGGCGCGATCAAGGCGTTGGCCGACGCCGGCGTACCGGTGGTGGTGATGTTCGCCCCGGCGATCCCCAGCCTCAACGACCATGAGATGGAGGCGGTGCTGGAACGGGCGGCGCAGGCCGGGGCCAAGGGGGCCGGCTATGTCGCCCTGCGGCTGCCGCGGGAGATCAAGGATCTGTTCCGCGAGTGGCTGGAGACCGACCATCCGGACCGCGCCCGGCGGGTGATGTCGCTGGTTCGCCAGATGCGCGGCGGCCTCGACTACGATCCCGAATGGGGCAAGCGCATGCGCGGCGAAGGCCCGATCGCCGAGCTGATGTCGCAGCGTTTCCAGGCGGCCAAGAAGCGCTTCGGCCTGGATGTGAAGCTGCCGGCCCTCGACCTGTCGCAGTTCAAGGTTCCGGCCAAGGCCGGCGACCAGGGCGACCTGTTCGGGGCCTGATCTACCGGCTGAACACCCCGACCAGTTCGACGTGCGGCGACCAGAGGAACTGGTCGACCGGCAGCACCCGCTCGAGCGTGAAGCCGGCGTCGACCAGGGTGCGGGCGTCGCGGACGAAGGTCGCCGGATTGCAGGAGACGCCGATGGCGCGGGCCACGCCCGAGCGGGCGATCTCGGCCGCCTGTTCGGCCGCGCCGGCCCGGGGCGGGTCGAAGACGACCGTGTCGATGCGCTTCATCTCCTCGGCCAGCAGCGGGCGGCGGGTCAGGTCGCGGGCCTCGGCGGTGATTCCGTGCAGGCCCGGCGCGGTGGAGATCGCCGCGCTGAGCGCGCGGACGGCGGGGGCCGCGCCGTCGGCGGCCAGGACGGGCGCGACCGCGGCCAGCCGGAAGGTGAAGGTGCCGACGCCGCAGAACAGGTCGGCGATCCGCTCGGCGCCGGCCGCGGACTCGACGACCATCGCGGCCATCGCCGCCTCGGCCTCGGGCACCGCCTGCAGGAACGCGCCGGCCGGCAGGGCGACGGTCGCCGCGCCGATGCGGACGGTCGGCTGGCGGGCCATGTAGGCGACTTCGCCGTCCATGGTGACACGGGCGAAGTCGGCCTCGGCCGCGAACTCGGCCATCCGCATGCGCGCGTCGGCCGAGAGCCCGCCGCTTTTGCGCTCGACCCCGCTGATGTCGATGTCGAGGCCGGTGGAGGTCAGCGTCACGTGCAGGGTCGGGGCCGACTTCGGGTGCTCGAACAGCGGCGCGGCCAGGCGCCGTAGCGCCGGCAGCGCGGCCTCCAGGGCCGGATCGGCGATCGGACAGGCGCTGATGTCGACGACGTCCCACGACTTGCGGGTCTTGAAGCCCAGGCGCGCGGCGTCCTTCTTGCCCTGGCGGGCGTGGAGCGCCAGGCGGCGGCGGGTGTGCGGCTTGGCGGCGAAGGCCGGCAGGACCTCGGTTTCGATCCGCTCGCGGGCCAGGGTGCCGATCAGCCGTTCGACCTTCCAGGCCAGGTAGGCGTCGTGTTCCCAGTGCTGCAGCGCGCAGCCGCCGCAGACGCCGAAGTGCGGACACGGCGGGGTCACCCGCTGCAGGCTGGCCTGCAGGATCGCCTCGACCTCGCGCCGCTGCGGGCCGGCGGCCAGCCGCACGTGCTCGCCCGGCAGCGTGAACGGCGCATAGAGCGGACCGGCCGCAATGCCGTCGCCTTCGCCGCCTACAGCCTCGATCAGAACCTCTACCGGCGGACCGGAGGGGGCTTCGGTGGGTCGGGCCCGATGAGGCCGGGGACGTCGCATGCTCAAAACTCGCCTGATGGCGCCGACCCCGCAATCCCAAGCGGGATAAGGCGTCAACGAAGATGAACGTACATGAACGAGGCGCTCAAGCACCGTTCAGACTCGTTCAGCCAAGTTCCATAGCGCAGGCGGGGCCTCGGCGCCGCCTCCGAGTTCGAATGAAGGAGAAGCCGATGAAACGCGCTCTTGCTCTCGCCGCCGCCGGGATGATGGCCGTGACCGTGCCCGCCGTGACGTTCCCGAGCATCGCGTCGGCGCAGTCTTACGACCCCTGCCGCGAGCAACAACGCCAGAGCGCCAACAAGGGCACCATCGTCGGCGGCCTAGTCGGCGCGCTGGCCGGCGGCGGCGTCGCCGCCAAGGGCGCCAAGACCGAAGGCGCCGTGCTGGGCGGCGCGGTCGGCGCGGTGGCCGGCCACGAGATCGGCAAGCGCAACAGCAAGTGCAGCAACTACCGCCCTGCCCCGCGCCCGGCCGCCCGCACCAGCAGCAACTACCAGCGCAGCAGCTACAGCCAGCCCAGCAACTGCCGCTGGGTGCAGGACAACTACGCCGGTCGCAACCACAGCTACGAGGTCTGCCGGGGCCGTGACGGCGTCTGGCGTCCGAGCGGCCGCAGCTAACTCAACGACAACAAGCTCGCATCAGTCCCAAGGGGTAATTTGCAATGAACTTCCGTTCGACCTTCGCCAAGAGCGCGCTTGCTGGCGTGGCCGGCGTCATGGCGCTCGGCTCGGCCGCCGCCATCCCCACCTTCGCGGCCGCCCAGTCGGCCCCGTACTATGGCAACAGCTACGGCAACACGTACTACGACCCCTGCCGTCGTGACTCGACCAACCGCGGCACGGTCGGCGCCCTGGTCGGCGGCGCGCTCGGCGCGGCGATCGGCTCGAACGCCGCCGCCCGCAACGCCCGCACCGAAGGCGCCCTGCTGGGCGGCGCGCTCGGCGCGCTCGGCGGCGCGGCGGTCGGCAAGAACTCCGCGGCCTGCGGCGGCACGACGGCCTATCGCGCCCCGCAGACCAGCTACAACGGCTACTACGGCCAGCCCGCCGACAACGGCTACTACGCCCGTTCTTACGACGACCGCCGCTACTACGACCGCAGCGAGCCCTATCGCGTGGTCGAACGTCCGGCCGCCGCCACCGACGGCTGCACCCTGGCCGAAAGCCCGATCTACCTGCCCGACGGCCGCACCCAGAAGCGTTTCGTCCGCGTCTGCCCCGACGCGAACGGGAACTTCCAGGTCGTCGACTAAGCCTCCCAAGGGGGAGCCCGTCGGCGTATTCGACGGACGGAAGCCGCTCGCGCCGCCCCGCGCGGGCGGCTTCTCCTTTTCGATCAGGCCCTCTGGGCCCAGAGCAGGAACTCGAGGTTGCCGTCGCCGCCGGCGATAGGGCTGTCGGCGACTTCGCGCACGGCCCAGCGCGAAGCCGTCAGGAACGCCGCCACCTCGTCGAGCGCCCGGCGGCGCGCGGCCTCGTCCTTGACCAGCCCGCCCTTGCCGACGTGCTCGGGCCCGACCTCGAACTGCGGCTTGACCAGCGCGACCAGGTCGGCCCCGCCGGCGGCGAGCGCCAGGGCGGCGGGAAGCGCCTTGGCCAGCCCGATGAAACTGACGTCGGTGACGATGAGATCCGGGGCGATCGGGATCAGGTGCGGGTCGAGGCTGCGGGCGTCGACACCCTCCAGGCCGACCACGCGCGGATCGCCCGCCAGCTTGGGGTGCAGTTGGCCGCGGCCGACATCGACGGCGTAGACCCTCGCCGCGCCCCGCAGCAGGCAGACCTCGGTGAAGCCGCCGGTCGAGGCGCCGACGTCGACGACGGTGCGGCCTTCGACCTGCACCGGCCAGAGATCCAGGGCGTGGACCAGCTTCAGCGCCCCGCGCCCGACATACGGGTGCGCGGCGACGGCCGCGATGTCGGCGGCCTCGTCGATCAGGTCCGAGGGTTTGGAAAGCACGCGGCCGGCGACGCTGACGCCGCCGGCCTCAATGGCGGCCCGGGCCTTGGCGCGGCTGTCGAACAGGCCCTGTTCGACCAGGACGACATCCGCGCGCTTCTTGCCCAAGCCTTGTCCAGGCGGGTTAGGCCTGCTCCTCGACGAACAGCTTCTTCAGCTCGTTCTTGAGAATCTTGCCGTTCGGGTTGCGAGGCAAGGTCTCGTGCCAGAACTTCACCTTCACCGGCACCTTGAACGCGGCCAGGTGCTCGGCTACGTGCGCGCGGAGCTCTTCTTCCGTCGCCGAAGCGCCCGGCTTGAGGGTGACGACCGCGGCCGGCTCCTCGCCCAGGGTCCGGTGCGGAATGCCGACGATGGCGGCGTCCATCACCGCCGGGTGGTCGTAGAGAACGTTCTCGACCTCGATGCAGTAGATGTTCTCGCCGCCGCGGATCAGCATGTCCTTGGCGCGGTCGATGATGAAGCAGAAGCCTTCTTCATCCACGCGCGCCAGGTCGCCAGTCCGTACCCAGCCGTCGACGAAGGTCTGGGCGGTGGCTTCGGGCTTGTTCCAGTAGTTCTTCACGACCTGCGGGCCGCGGGCCCAGAGCTCGCCGACCACGTTCGGGCCGAGCACCGTGACGCCGTCGGCGGGATCGCGGATTTCCAGGTCGCTGACCGGGACCGCCGGGCCGCAGCTGTCGGGGCGGTTGGCGTAGTCCTCAGCGCCGTGGGTGGTGACGGTGGCGCAGGTCTCGGTCATGCCCCAGCCGTTGCCGGGGGCCGACTTCGGGAAGGTTTCCTTGATCTTGCGGACCAGTTCCGGCGCCGACGGCGCGCCGCCGTAGGAGACCGACTCCAGCGACGACAGGTCGTAGTTGGCGCGGGCCGGATGCTCGATCAGCTGCCAGGCGATGGTCGGCACGCCGCCGGCCGACTGGATCTGCTCGCGCTGGATCAGCTCGAACGCGCGGATCACGTCCCACTTGTGCATCATCACCAGCTTGGCGCCGCCGGCCAGCGACGGGTTCAGCACGGCCATGCAGCCGGTGACGTGGAAGAACGGGATCGAGATCAGCGACGAGCGCTGCGGCGCGTCGGGATCGGGCTGCGGAGGCGCTTCGCCGCGGCGCAGGAAGGCGCGGGCGCCGGCGACGGCCCCGGCCATGATGTTCGAATTGACGCCGCGCTGGGTGGCCAGGGCGCCCTTCGGCTTACCCGTGGTGCCCGAGGTGTAGAAAATCGTCGCGTCGTCGTCGGGATGGATGTCGACCGGCGGCAGCGGCTGGTCGGGCAGATTGGCCCACTCGTTGGCGCCGCCCAGCACGCTTTCCAGCGTGGTGACCTGCGGATGGGCGATCTCCTCGCGCGAGCGGCTCACATAGACGCGGACGAGGTCGGGGCAGTTGGGCAGGTGCTCGGTCAGACGCTCGTAGCGCTCGGCGTCCATCAGCACGACCTTGCTGCCGGAATCGGTCAGGCCGTATTCGAGCTCGGGGCCGGTCCACCAAGCGTTCAGCGGGGTCACGATCGCGCCCAGCGAGGCGGCGGCGTAGAACGCCACCACCCATTCGGGCAGGTTGCGCATGATCACGGCGACGCGGTCGCCCTTCTGGACGCCGTCGGCGGCCAGCTGACGGGCCAGCGCCGAGACGGCGCGATAGAAGGCTTCGTAGGTGACGCGTTCGTCTTCGTAGACCAGGAACACCTTCTCGCCGTGGGCGCGGCCCAGTTCGACGATCGAGCGCAGCGACGGCGGCAGGTTCTTCCAGGTCCGGGTGGGAATGCCGCGGATATCCACAGTCTCGACCTCGGCCGGGGAGCCAGGCGCAGTGATCAGCGCATGGGCCTGGGCGATGGACATGGCGGGCCAGCCAGCGGGCAGCACAGCCTCGGACATAGGCGTTCTCCTAATGCTCGCGCGGGCCTTGAACGCGCCCGCGTCGTCGTAGGTGAACAAGCATAACCTAGCGCCCGGTGCAAACGTGCGTTTGACGCGGCGGCAGGTAATCGCACCAAAGCTGGACGAACCCCGCCCCGCCGACCATTCATCGGCGAAGCGGCGTAACGCGGGTGGCTAGACCACGGCCTCGAGCAGGCTCAACGCATGCTCGAGCTTGGTCTTGGCGGCCTCGGACTCGGCCAGGCGCTCGCGATTCTCCTCGACCACCTCTTCCTTGGCGTTGGCCACGAAGGCCGGATTGCCGAGCTTCTTCATCACGTGCGCGATGTCGGAGGCGTGGCCAGCGATCTCCTTGGCCAGGCGCGCACGCTCGGCGGTCAGGTCGATGAACTCGGCCACCGGCAGGGCCAGGGTCGCGCCGTTGACCACGAACGGGATTGCGCCCTGCGGCGCCTGGTCGACGAACTCGACCTCGGCCACGCGCAGCGTCTGGGCGATGACCGCGGCGTTGGTGCGGAACACCGCGCGCTGGGCGTCGGTGGCGTCGATCACCAGCAGCGGCGGGCGGGCCGAATGCGGTACGTTCAGCTCGGCCTTCACCGAGCGGCCTTCGCTGACGGCGGCGACGATCAGGCCGATCTCGGCGTCGGCGTCCGGATCGATCAGGCTGTCGGGCAGTTGCGGCCAGCGCGCCGTGATCAGCATCCCCTCGCCGCGCGGCGCGCCGAGGTCGGCGGTCTGGGCCCACAGCTCCTCGGTCAGGAACGGCATGACCGGGTGCAGCAGCTTCAGGATGACGTCGAGCGCCCACGCGGCGGTCGCCTGGGTCTCGGCCTTCAGCGCCTCGTCGGTCCCGTTGAGCAGCGGCTTGGAGAGCTCGACGTACCAGTCGCAGAAGGTGTTCCAGATGAATCGGTAGAGGCCGTTGGCGGCGCCGTCGAAGCTGCAGCCTTCCAGCGCCTTGGTGATCGCGTGAACGGTGCGGACCGTCTCGCCGACGATCCAGCGATTAAGCACGCCCTTCACATTGGCCGGGTCGAAGCCCTCGGCGCGGGCGCAGCCGTTCACCTGGGCGAAGCGGGCTGCGTTCCAGAGCTTGGTGCCGAAGTTGCGGTAGCCTTCGATGCGCTGGCGCGAGAGCTTGATGTCGCGGGCCTGGCCGGACATGGCGGTCAGGGTGAAGCGCAGGGCGTCGGCGCCGAAGTCGTCGACCAGTTCCAGGGGGTCCATGACGTTGCCCTTGGACTTCGACATCTTCTTGCCCTCGGCGTCGCGAACCAGGGCGTTGATGAAGACGCGGTCGAAGGGAACTTCGCCCATGAAGTGGATGCCCATCATCATCATCCGGGCGACCCAGAAGAAGATGATGTCGAAGCCGGTGACCAGGGTGCTGGTCGGATAGAACCGCTCCAGGTCGCTGGTCTTCTCCGGCCAGCCCATGGTCGAGAACGGCCACAGGCCCGACGAGAACCAGGTGTCGAGGACGTCGTCGTCCTGGCGCAGAGGTTCCTCGTGGCCGTAGTGATCGAGGGCGGCGGCCTTGGCCCCCTCCTCGCTCTCGGCGACGAAGATCTTGCCATCCGGGCCGTACCAGGCCGGGATCCGGTGCCCCCACCAGAGCTGGCGCGAGATGCACCACGGCTCGATGTTCCGCATCCACTCGAAGTAGGTCTTTTCCCAGTGGCGGGGCTCGAAGACCGTGCGGCCTTCTTCCACCGCCTTGATCGCCGGCTGGGCCAGGACCTTGGCGTCGACGTACCACTGGTCGGTCAGGTAGGGCTCGATGACGACGCCCGAGCGGTCGCCGTGCGGGACGGCGTGACGGGTCTTCTCGATCTCGCGCAGCAGGCCCAGTTCCTCGAAGGCGGCGACCACCTTCTTGCGGGCGGCGAAGCGGTCGAGGCCCCGATACTCGGCCGGCGCGTTCTCATTGATCTTCGCATCTTCGGTGAAGATGTTGATCATCGGCAGGTTGTTGCGCTTGCCGACCTGGTAGTCGTTGAAGTCGTGGGCCGGGGTGATCTTGACCGCGCCCGAGCCCTTTTCCGGGTCGGCGTACTCGTCGGCGATGATCGGCACCGGGCGGTTGACGATCGGCAGGCGGACGGCGCGGCCGATCAGGCCCTTGTAGCGCTCGTCGCTCGGGTGGACCGCGACGGCCGTGTCGCCGAGCATGGTCTCCGGCCGCGTCGTGGCGACGACGATCTCGCCAGAGCCGTCCTCGAGCGGATAGGCGAAGTGGTAGAAGGCGCCGTCGACTTCCTTCTGCTCGACCTCGATGTCCGAGATAGCGGTCTGGAAGTGCGGGTCCCAGTTCACCAGCCGCTTGTCGCGGTAGATCAGGCCCTGCTTGTGCAGGGTGACGAACACCTTGCGGACCGCCTCGGACAGGCCCTCGTCGAGGGTGAAGCGCTCACGGCTCCAGTCGCAGGACGCGCCCAGGCGGCGCAGCTGGTTGGTGATGGTCCCGCCGCTCTGCGCCTTCCATTCCCAGACCTTGGCGATGAACTCGTCGCGGCCCATGTCGCGGCGGCCGATGTTGCCGGCGGCGGCCAGCTGGCGCTCGACGACCATCTGGGTGGCGATGCCCGCGTGGTCGGTGCCGGGCAGCCAGAGGGCGGCCTTGCCGCGCATCCGCTCGAAGCGGGTCAGCACGTCCTGCAGCGTGTTGTTCAGCGCATGGCCGATGTGCAGCGAGCCGGTGACGTTCGGCGGCGGGATGACGATGGAGAACGGCTCGGCGGCCGGATCGGCGCTGGGCGCGAACGCGCCGGAGCCCTCCCACATGGCGTAGAGGCGCTGTTCGGCGGTCTTGGGATCGAAATTCTTTTCAAGCATTTGGGGCGCTGCATACATTTTCGATCATCGGCGTGGAAGCGCGATGACATGGGAATCAGCTCATCCCCGCCGAAGCGGGGTCCAAGCGGACTCGCGAAAACGAAGATGCAGACCCGGCTTGGGGCCCGGCGAACCGGGTGAGCGGTGCTCGTGTTCGCCTAGCGTACGCCGCCGCGGGCGATCCGCTCGACTTCCTTGTCGACGGTCTGCTGGACGATGCCCGGCAGGTTTTCGTCGAGCCACTGCTTGAGCAGCGGGCGAAGCAGTTCGCGGACCACGTCCTCCAGCGTGCGGCCCTCGGCCGGCATCTGGATCGAGCGCGACAGCTGACCGAACGCCGAGGCGGCGGCGCTGGCTGCGACCGCGCCGACCAGGCCGTCGCCGATCTCGACCGCCGGAGCGGGCGGCGCGGGCGGCGGCTCGTAGGCGGGAACCTCGGGCTCTTCGCTCACCGACGGGGTGTAGACGTCGAGGTCGCCGAGCGACTCGATCTTGTCGGTCAGCTCCAGCGCGCCGTCGTCTTCTTCGACGACAGGTTCCGGCTCGG
Source organism: Phenylobacterium sp. GW823-FHT02A09 (assembly GCF_058797775.1). Lineage (NCBI taxonomy): Bacteria > Pseudomonadati > Pseudomonadota > Alphaproteobacteria > Caulobacterales > Caulobacteraceae > Phenylobacterium > Phenylobacterium sp. GW823-FHT02A09. The sequence goes on from NZ_JBXAJZ010000001.1 coordinate 1,071,082, forward strand.
GCTCGAACACCGGCGCGGCGGCCTGAACGGGCTCCGGTTCGGGCTCGGGCTCGGGAGCCGCGGCGTCCGCCGGCGCGTCATCTTCGGAGATGATGCGTCGGATGGAGGCCAGGATCTCCTCCATCGTCGGTTCTTGCGAGGTCTGTTCAGACATTTCAGGGCCGCCGGTGGTGCGAAAGAGAATCCGTCACGCCAAGCTTGGCGCGACGGTGTGATCCTGCAATTTCCGCCAGAAGGCGCAAGCGCCTAATCGCCTCTCAGGCGAAACCGTGCACGAAAACTTTAACCCTATTTCGGTGCAGCGGGCGGGGCGGCGGCCGTCGGCTTCTCGACGGTCTTGGGCGTGAAGGCGCCGTCGACCACGGCGATCGGCTCCTCCCAGGGCACCCAACCCCAGGTGATCCGGTTCTTGTTGAAGTTCGAGGTCGGATCGTAGCGCGTGATGCTGGGCTCCAGCATCGGGCCTTCAAGCTGACCCATCTGCGCCAGGACCAGCGAGCTGGCGACGAACTCGTCGCGCCGGGCGCTGACCTGCGACAGTTCGGCGTTGCGCAGTTCCTGCTCAGCGTTCAGCACGTCCAGCGTGGTGCGCAGGCCGACCTGCTGCTCCTGCTTGGTGCCTTCGGCGGCGATTCGCGCGGCCTTCACCTGCTGATCGGTCGAACTGATGCTGGCCTTGCTCGCCAGATGTTGGTTCCACGACTGGGTCAGGCTCTGCATGACCGCGCGGCGCGCGACCTCGACATTGATGCGGTCGGCGTTGTTGCGCTCCATCGAGGCGCGGACGCGCGACGACACCAGGCCGCCGGTGAACAACGGCACCGTCAGGGTCGCCCCGGCCCGCACGGCGCGCGACGAATCCTCGCCCTGCCAGGGATCGGCCGTGCCGCTGTAGCCGACCGAACCGGTGAGGCCGAGATTGGGCATGCGCTCGGCGCGGGCCGCAGCGAGGCGCGCGCGGCTGCCCTGCTCGGTGTACTGCGCCTGGCGGATCTGCGGATTGTTGACCTCGGCGGCCTCGTAGGCCTGGGCCACGTCGGCCGGCAGCAGCGCCGAGATCGGCGGCTCGGCGGCCAGGTCGCCCGGATTCTGGCCGACGACGGAGGCGTAGACCGCGCGGCTCGAGGCCAGCTGGGCCTGGGCCTGGGACAGTTGCGCCTCGGCGGCGGCGAGGCGCGCCTCGGACTGGGCCACGTCGGTGCGGGTGATTTCCCCGACTTCGAAGCGGGCCTTGGATTCGTCGAGCTGACGCTGGAGGACGCGGACGTTCTCTTCGCGGATGCGCAGGCCTTCCTGGTCGCGACGGGTGTCGGCGTAGGCCTGGATCACCGACTGCATTACCGAAGCCTCGGTGCGACGCAGCTGCTCGCGGCCGGCGAGGATGTCGGCTTCGGCGGCGTTGACGGCGGCGGCGACGCGGCCGCCGGTGTAAAGCGGCTGGCTCAGCTGCAGGGTGGCGCTGGCGCTGTTGTCGTCGCGGCGGCCGGCGACGAGCGTGTCGCGAATGCCGTCGCCGTTGGTGTCGATGTAGTCGCCCTGTCCGGGGGTGCGGATATCAGCCCAGGCGACCGTGCCGCTGACCGACGCCTGCGGTCGATAGCCCGTGCGCGCCTGGACCCAGTTCTCGTCGAGCGCGCGCTGCGTGGCGCGCTGGGCCTGAAGGGTGGGGTTCGATTCGTACGCGAGCGCGATCGCCTCGGCCAGGGTTTCGGCGGACGCGGGCGCGGCGATCGTGAGCGCAAGTCCTGCGCTGTAGACCGCGGCCAACAAACCTCCGCGACGACTATTGAACATGGTTATCCCCGAAACGGCGTAGTGAGACCGGGTCCTATATGACCGGCTATTCAGCGCCGGACTAGTGGGCGCGACCTTAAGCTTTTTTCACCCCAAGGTTTCGGCCATGTTTCACGTACGCCATCTGCACGCGAGGATCGCCTCGACCTAGAACGCAAATCCCGCCTTCGGTTCGAAGCCCGGCAGAACAGGCGCCATGGCGTCAAACAGCGTACGGCGGCCGACGCCGTCGTCGGCGCGGACATAGTAAACAGCTTGACCGGTAGGTCCGTTCCGTTCGACCACCAGAAGGCGGCCGCCAGGAGCCAGGGCGTCGAGCCAGGTCTGCGGCGCGCGAGTGACGGCGCCTTCCACCACGATCAGGTCGTAGTCGCCGCCCGGGACGGCCTTCAGCTCCTCGGCGTCGAAGCGAGTCACGTCGAGGCCGACCGCCTCGAGAACCGCCGCGGCGTAGGGCGCGGCGATCGCCAGAACCCGCTCGCCCTCGACCGGCTTGGCCGCCTGCAGCAGCTTGGAGACCTCGCGCGGACGCAGCAGATAGCGGCCCGGCGCATACTCGACATCGACGTCGGCATAGGCCTGGAAGCTCCGGTCCGCGGGAATCAGCGCTTCGCGCGGGATCGCGCGCATCGCGTCGTGCAGACGCACGTCCGTTACGTCGTTGGTGCGAACTTGGCTCTCGACCATGTTGAGCCGGGCTGCGGCGAAATCGGCGGCCATGATTCCTCGACGGGGCAGACGCAGAATAAGAAACTTGGCGCGCTTATAGGTCCGCCCCTCCCGTTAAGGCAATCGGCCCATGAGAGCAGCGAGAGAGGATTGCAGCGGACGAGCTGTTCTGTTAGCCAAGCGCCCTCCCCGGCTCCGGCCGGCGGCGGCCTGATGGCGGAGTGGTGACGCAGCGGACTGCAAATCCGTGAACCCGAGTTCGATTCTCGGTCAGGCCTCCAAATTTCCCTAGTTTGACAACGACCTTCCCGCGTCGACGGCGGCCCGAAAAGCCACGCCAGCGTCACGCGCATACAACACCCGACAGGTGACGAACGGGTGGAGACCACACCCCGGAAGGGATTTCCCTAGCTTTCCTTAATATGCGGGGCTTCTATGTTGCTCATGGGAGCCCGTTGCGCCGGAGAAGCGCGGCGGGGTTGGAAGGTGGGCTATGGGCGACAGAACTGTCAGCCAGGCAAGCGGGACGCTGACCCGCAGTCGAATGAGCGACCTCGTCGGACGCCTTGCAGTGCTGCTGCGCGACGCCCAGCCGCCATTCATGCAGCGCTCCGAAATCCGCGACATGCAGCCGTGGAATCTGCGTCAGGGACCGCCTGGAAACGCCCCCTAGCCGGTCTCGTTCCTACCGCAGCGCCATCGTTCTGCAGTTCGCCCGACAATTGACCCGTGATTTCCGCTCTCGGCGGCGGAAATCTGCGCAGGGTTACGCGACGGGCGCCTTGCCGCGCCTGCGCCAGCCAATAGTTTGTCCGCAACGAGCGGAGGAATGGATATGGCGGACTTCGGAAGCGACCTGGAACTCGAGGACTTCCGCGCGCAGGCCCGCGCCTGGCTGGAGGAGAACTTCCCGGCCTCGCTGCGCGGCAAGCCCGGCGTCGCCGCCGCCCTCATGGAAGGCGAAAAGCCCGAGGGCGACGTCCTGCTCTGGATGAAGCGCATCGGCGAAAAAGGCTGGGGCACGCCGACCTGGCCGACCGAGTACGGCGGCGGCGGCCTCAGCGGCCAGCAGGCGCGCGTGCTGCAGCAGGAAATGGCCAAGATCGGCGCGTTCAACCCGCTGACCTTCGGCATGGGCGTGACCATGATCGGCCCGACCATCCTCGACTACGGAACCGAAGAGCAGAAGCGCAAGCACATCCCGCCGATCGTGCGCGGCGAGATCCGCTGGTGCGTCGGCTATTCCGAGCCGAACGCCGGGTCGGACCTGGCCTCGCTGCAGACCAAGGCTACCGACGCCGGCGATCACTGGGTGATCACGGGCCAGAAGACCTGGACCTCGGGCGCCCAGCATTCGCAGTGGTGCGGCGCCCTGGTGCGGACCGACTTCAAGGCCAAGAAGCATGACGGCATCACCTTCATGCTGATCGACATGCAGCAGGACGCCATCGAGACGCGGCCGATCGCGCTGATCGCCGGCGCCTCGCCGTTCTGCGAGACCTTCTTCAGCGACGCCCGGGCCGAGAAGGAAGCGGTGCTGGGCGAGCTGAACGTCGGCTGGACGGTCGGCAAGCGGCTGCTGCAGCACGAGCGGGCCAGCCAGACCGGCGCGGCGAACGGCCCGCGGGCGACACCGATGCAGGAGATCGCCAAGCGCTATCTCGAGCTCGACGCTGACGGCCGCATCGCCGACACCGACCTGCGCACGCGCCTGACGCGCCATCTGATGGACGCCCAGATCCACCGCCTGACCCTGGCCCGGGCGGCGGCCGAATCGAAGGGCGCCTCGGGCGCGACCAACGCCGCCTCGGTGCTCAAGAACTCGGCGACCAACGTCGCCCAGACGCGGGCCGAACTGACCGTCGAGATCATGGGCCACCAGGGCCTGGGCTGGGAGGGCGAAGCCTTCAGCAAGGACGAGATCGAGACGGTTCGCAGCTGGCTGGGCGGCAAGGCGATGTCGATCTACGGCGGGTCGGCCGAGATCCAGAACAACATCATCTCCAAGCGGATTCTCGGGCTGCCCGACAACACCCAGTCGGCCTGATCCCCTGGCGGGGGCGCCCGTGTTGGGTCACAACTGATCCGAACACGGCGCACCGGGGGATTCGGGAATGGCCACGGGCGACAAGCGGGTCGAACTGACGCTGCGGGGCCTGGCCCTGGGCTGCCTGATCACGGTCGTGTTCACCGCGGCCAACGTCTATCTCGGCCTGCGGGTCGGGCTGACCTTCGCCTCGTCGATCCCCGCAGCGGTGATCTCGATGGTGATCCTGCGCGGCCTCAAGACCTCGACCATCTGGGAGAACAACATCGTCCAGACGGTGGCCTCGGCCGCCGGGACGCTGTCGTCGATCATCTTCGTGCTGCCCGGCCTGGTGATGGTCGGCTGGTGGACGGGCTTCCCGTTCTGGACATCGTTCTGGATCTGCGTGATCGGCGGGGTCCTGGGGGTCATGTACACGATCCCGCTGCGCCGAGCGTTGGTCACCAATTCCGACCTGCCCTACCCCGAAGGGCGCGCGGCCGCCGAGGTGCTGAAGGTCGGATCGGGCTCGCGTGATTCGTCCGGCGGGGCCGAGGCCAAGGCCGGCCTGGCCGCCGTGGTGGTCGGCTCGCTGGGCTCGGCCGTGATCTCCGCGGCGGTGGGCATGCGCGCCCTGGCCGGAGAGATCGCGGTCTGGTTCCGCCCCACCCCCACCACCGCCACCGGACTGGCCGGCGGCCTGCAGCTGGCGCTGATCGGGGCCGGCCACCTGATGGGCATCGCGGTCGGCGTCGCCATGCTGGTCGGCACGATCATCGCCTGGGGCGTGGCGGTGCCGATCATGACCCACCTGAACCCGGCTGCGACCGGAACCGCGGCTGAGATCGCCCAGGCCGCATGGGCCCCGAACGTGCGCTTCATCGGCGCGGGCGCGATCGGCGCAGCGGCGATCTGGACGCTGGCCAAGCTGGCCGGCCCGGTCTGGATCGGCCTGGCCGGCGCGATCCGCGCCTCGGGTCTGCGCGCCGCCGGCAAGGGCGCGGACCTGCCGCTGACCGAGCGCGACATGCCGATCTGGATCGTCGGTGCAGTGATCCTGGGCAGCCTGCCGCCGCTGGCCGTCTTGCTCTACAGCTTCCTCAACGCCGGCCCGCTGGAGAGCGTGATCTGGCCGCTGATCGCCGGCGGGGTGCTCTATGTCGTGATCGCCGGGTTCCTGGTGGCCGCAGTCTGCGGCTACATGGCCGGGCTGATCGGCTCGTCCAACAGCCCGGTCTCGGGCCTGGCCATCCTCTCGGTGCTGGGCGCCTCGCTGCTGCTGGTGCTGCTGGCGGCGAACACGGTCGGCCCCACGGGCCACGCGGCGCTGGTCGCCTACGCCCTGTTCGTCACCGCCGTGCTGCTCAACGTCGCGACCATCGCCAACGACAACCTGCAGGACCTGAAGACCGGCCAGCTGGTCGGGGCCACGCCCTGGAAGCAGCAGGCCGCGCTGATCGTCGGGGTAGTCGCCGGCGCCTGCGTGATCCCGCCGATCCTCGACATCCTCAACAAGGCCTTCGGCTTCGCCGGCGCGCCGAACCTGCACGCCATCTCCGACCAGCCGTTGGCCGCGCCGCAGGCGGTGCTGATCTCGACCCTGGCCAAGGGCGTGATCCAGGGCGATCTGCCATGGATCTATATCGGCGTCGGCGTGGCGCTGGGCGTGGTCCTGGTGGTGGTCGACGAGCTGCTGCGCCGGACGGGCAAGTACAGCCTCCCCCCGCTGGGCGTCGGCATCGCCATCTATCTGCCCGCGGCCGTGACCCTGCCCGTCGTGCTGGGGGCCGTGGTCGGCTGGATCTACGATCGATGGGTGAGCGCCAAGCCGCATGGCGCGGCGGCGCAACGGCTGGGCGTGCTGCTGGCCTCCGGCTTCATTGTCGGCGAGAGCCTGTTCAACGTGGCCCTGGCCGGGCTGATCGTGGCGACCAACAACCCCTCGCCCATCGCCGTCGCCCCCGAGGCGTTCCCCGAACAGACCATGTGGGCCGGCGCCGGCGTCGTCGCGCTGACGGTTCTGGGGCTCTATCTCTGGACCGAAGCCCGGGCCCGCAGGCTGCCGCCGGAGGCGGCCTAGGGCTTCGGCGACAGCCGGGCGATGACGCCGGTCACATAGGCGCGCATGCCGCCGGACATCGACACGGCCCCATCGCTGAGCAGCCACTGCAGGCGCAGGCCGTCTAGCACCGCGGTCATGTTCGCCGCCTCGACGGCTGAGTCGAAGTCGCCGACCAGATCGCCGGCGCGGCGCGCCTCCTCGAAGGCCTGGGTCAGCATCGCCCGGAAGCGGTCGTAGCGGCCGACGAAGTAGGTGTTGATCTCAGACCCGCCCGAGAGGTTCTCGGCTGACAGCGTCACGTCCAGGGCGGTCAGGATCGGATCGGCCTCGAGGTCGGCGCCGAACTCGGCCATGCGTTGCAGCAGCGGCAGTCCCTGGACGTCGCGGACCTTTTCCAGGGCCTCGTCCTGCTCGCGGTCGCCCTCGGCGATCACCGCCAGCAGCAGGGCGTTCTTGGTCGGGAAATGATAGAGCAGCCCGGCGTCGGTGATGCCGGCCTCCTGCGCGATCGCCGCCAGGCTCGAGCCCTTGAATCCCTGACTTGCAAACAACCGCCGCGCGGCCTCCAGCACCGCCGCCCGGCGGGCCCTGCCCCGCGGCTGACGGGTTCCAGGGGGCGCGCTCATGCGGCGCTCCGCTGCAGGTCCCGCAGGGGACGGAAGCTGATCATCCGGAAGCCCTGCGCATCGAGGAAGCCCCGGGTCGCCGGATCCATGGTCACCGCGTGGTCGTCGATGCGGATCAGCGGCTCCTTCTTGTCGTAGCCGCGCAGTTCGGGGCCATCGAGCACCGGATGGACGTTGACCTCGGCGACGCCGGCCGCCAGCCGCGGCAGCACCGCCTGGAGCAGCTCGCCGGTCGGGCGGCCCCACTCGGAGACGAACTCGTCGTTGCAGACGAGGCCGGCGGCGGCGGCCAGCTGGCGGCCCGAGACGCCGAGATGCGCCTCGAGCCTGGGACCCAGCATCCGCAGCGGCAGGTCGTACTCCTGCGCCAGCTGGACGTAGACCTCAATGAAGCGCTGATCGATCTGGTTGGCGCCCATGTGCGAGTCGAGGTGGGTGACGTCGACGCCCCAGGCCAGCGCCTGCTCGATCTGGGCTCGGCACTCGGCGCGGACCTCGTCGATCTGGGCGCGGGCGAAGACCGCGGCGGCGGTCGAGGGCAGGAAGCCGTCGGCGTCGTGCAGCGAACGGCCGCCGGTCAGCGAGCGCCAACGATAGCCGGGATACTCCGCGGTGAGGGTCAGGTGCACCCCGAGGTCGAGATCGGCGAACATGTCCACCGCCTCGCGCGCCCAGGCGCAGGGCACCATCAGCGTGCCGCTGGTGGCGACGCCGCGGGTCATAGCCTCCAGGCAGGCCAGATTGGCGGCGTGGCTGGAGCCGACGTCGTCGCAGTTGATGATCAGCAGCCGTTCGTCGGCGGCGTAGCCGAGACGCTCGACCAGACTCTTCGCAGGCTCCATCGCGTCCCTCCCCGGACGTTATTGGTAGTTCAGACCGTGCGCGGCGAGCATCTCGTCGAGCATCGGTTCGGCGATATCGATGTCGCCGACCAGCGGGTGGGCCAGCAGCGCCTGCAGGGCCGCGTCGCGGCTGCGCGTCACCGCCGCCTGGACGGTCAGGCTCTCGTGGGCCTTCACCGCCTGGACGAGGCCGCGATAGGCCAGCGGGATCTCGCCCACGGGCAGCGCCCGCGCCCCGGAGGCGTCGACGCGGCAGACCGTCTCGACGGCCGCATTGTCGGGCAAGCCGGCCACCGCGCCGTTGTTCAGGGCGCTCATCACGATGTGCGCCCCGCGATCATTGAGGACGGCGTCGAGGGTGTCGAAGGTGACGCCGCTGTAGCCCTCCCCGCCCCGGCGGATCAGGGCCGGCGGCTTGGCGGCGACCGCCGGGTCGGCGGCCTGCGCCAACACCTCGGCCTCGATGTCCATGACCGCCTGGGCGCGGGTGCGCTCGGCCAGCACCATGGCCTCGAACTCGGCCCGGCGATGGAAGTAGAGGTCGCCATACTTCTCGACCGGGATCGCGCCGAGGACCGGGGCGATCTTAAGGGCCGAAGCGAACAGGGCGTCGTTGGCGGTGTAGCTTCCCGCCAGATGGGCGATCGCCCTGACGGTGACGTCCTCGTCGCCGGCGGTGATCTGGTGGATGAAGCCCAGGTGGTTGAGGCCGACGCTGGCGATCTGCACCTCGCCGAACACCGGCGCGAGGATCTTGCGCAGGCGGTGCTGCAGCAGCGGGATCGACGAGCAGAGGCCGAGCAGCTTGGCGTCGGTGTGGTTCAGCACCGCCTCGGTCACGATGCCGCTGGGGTTGGTGTAGTTGAGGATGAAGGCGTTCGGCGCGACCTCTGCGATCGTCCGGGCGATTTCGATCATCACCGGGATGGTCCGCAACGCCTTGAACATGCCGCCGGGGCCGGTCGTCTCCTGGCCGATCACCCCGTAGCGCAGGGGGATCGTCTCATCGAGCTGGCGGGCGGCCATGCCCCCGACCCGGATCTGGGTGACGACGAAGTCGGCCCCGGCGGCGGCCTCGGCGAGGTCGGCGCTCTCGCGAACGGCGATCCTGGCGCCCTTGGCGGCGACCATCCGGCGGGTCAGGCCGGCCATGACCGCCAGCCGCTGCGGATCGCTATCGGTCAGGCTGATCTCGGCGACCGTCAGGCCCTGGCGATCCAGCACGCCCTCGACGATCTCGGGGGTGTAGCTGCCGCCGGCTCCGACGATGCAGAGGACGATGGGACGCATCAGGCGGTCTCCAGTTCGGCGAGCTTGGCGAAGAACGGCTGAGGATCGAGCCCGGCGCGGAAGGCGGCGAACACCGCCGCGCCGTGTTCCGGCGGCAGGGCGACAGGGACGAGGCGCGCATCGGGCAGCTGGCGGCTGAGCATTTCGCCGAGGCGCAGCTGGAAGGCGGTTCCGCCCTGGGCGATGACCCCGCCGCCGAACGCCGCTTCGAACGGGACCCCGATGCGCTCGCCCATCACCCGCATGGTCAGCACGTAGTCGTCGGCGGCGCGGGCGATCATCTCGGCGGCGGCGAGATCGCCGGCCTGCCAGGCTGCGAAGACCACGGGGGCGACGGCCATCCGGCGTTCGCGCGCGGCCTCGTCGCGGAAGGCCCACTCGGCGAAGCGTTCGGCCGGCACCGCGCAGTGGGCCAGCACCCGGTCCTTGAGCTCGGTCGGCGCGGCGCGGCCGTCGATCATCCGGGCGGTCTGGGCGAAGGCGGCGCGACGAACGTCGAATACCTCGGCGACGTCGAGGCTGTCGTAGATCGCCTCCCCGCCGTAGGCGTTGCGGTAGGCGGTGGTGACGCCGCTGCCGTGCTGGAACAACGCCACCGCCTCGGCGCGGGAGACGCCCCACAGCGCGACGAGGCCGTCGTTGACCAGCTCCAGCCGGCCTTCGAGGCCGAACCGGGCGGCGATCAGGCGATGCTGCTCGGCCTGCTCGTCGGGATAGTCGACGCCGCTGAGCCCCATGGCGACCCGTTCGACATCGGCCAGAGCGACCTTCGCCTGCTCGCAGAGGCGGGCCAGCACCCGGCCGACGACCTTGTAGAAACGCAGATCGGGCAAGCCGACGATGGCGGCGCCGATGTCGCGGACGCGGGCGAGCACGCGCCCCGTCTCATCGCAGAGCACGGCCGCCGTCTTGGCGCCGCCGCTGTCCAACCCGATGAGAAGACGCCTGCTCAATTCACTCGTTCCCTAGCGGCCGCTCGGAGATTCCTAGCGACCACTAGGATTCTGCGCAACAGGCAAAAATAAAGCGACCGGCGCGTGGGGTGCGCCGGTCGCTCCAGGGGCGGCCGGGGGGCTGCCGCCTATTGGATCGCCCCCAGGCAGCGGGAGCGATCCGATAGCTTCAAGTCCTAGAACTTCGCCTGCACGCCGACGAAGAAGTAGCGGCCGATCACGTCGTAGGTGTTCGGATCGGTGTTGCCCTCGATCGGCGAGGACAGCCGCGGGGCTTCCTTGTCGAACAGGTTCCGGACGCCGCCCGAGACCGTGTAGCGGTCGAAGGAATAGGCCGCCCGGACGTTGTGGTAGAAGTAGGCGTCGACTTCCGGGGCGGCGATCCCGGCCTTCGGGTTGGCCGAGCCGGCCAGGATCGCGTTGGCGTACTTGCGATCCTTCACCGAGGACAGGAACTCGGTCTGCCAGGACAATTCCAGGCCGCTGCTCGAGTAGTTGAGCTGGCCGGTCCAGCGCCATTCCGGGATCGCCGGAGTGTCGCCGCCGACGGTGCCGACGCGGTCGACGACCGGCGCCGTGGCGTTGGCCTGGAAGGTGTTCTTGTCCACCCAGGTCACGAACAGCGAGGCGCGCAGGCGAGCCGGGTCGCCGCCGATGCCCCAGTTGTCCATCGTCCAGCCGTAGTTGGCGGCGATGTCGAGGCCCGAGGTCTGCAGGCTGGCGACGTTGGCCAACGGCACGCCCCAGTCGATGATCTCGTAGGTCGAGCGCGAACGGGTGAAGGTCTTGCAGAACTCGCTGTTCACGTCGTTGCTGGCGAAGCACGAGGCCAGCGTCCCTTGCGGACCGCCGCCCAGGCGCTCGATGGCGTCATCGATCTTGATGTCGAAGTAGTCGAGCGTGAGGTTGAAGCCCGGCAGGAAGCTGGGGGTCCACACCGCGCCGATGGTGACGGTGTCGGAGGTTTCCACCTTCAGGTTCTGGTTCGAGACCAGGCGCGCCTCGATCGCCGCGCCGTTCTGCTGGTACGAGCCGATGGCCGAGGCCGGAACGCCCTGGGCCACGCAGAGCGCCGCCACCTGGCCGGTCGGGTTCGCCGTGCGCGAGCACGGGTCGGTCATCGCCGGATAGGTGTTGATCATGCCTCCGAACAGCTCGGCGATGTTCGGCGCGCGAGCCGCACGCTGGTAGAGGGCGCGCAGACGCACGTCGCTGTTGATGCGCCATTCGCCGCCCGCCTTGTAGGTCTCGACCTTGCCGGCGGTGGAGTAGTCCGAATAGCGGGCCGCGAGCTCAAGGCCGAGGTAGTCGATGCCCGGCATGTCGGCGAGCAGCGGAACGATGGCTTCACCGTAGAACTCGGTGACGTCGTACTCACCGGCCGTGGCGTTGCGTTCGCCGAAGCCCGCCGAAGCGAAGTCCAGCAGCACCGGCGCGGGGTTGTCGGCGCTGGACACAGAGCGGTGCTCCGCGCCGAAGGCCACGCCCACTTCACCAGCCGGCAGAGAGAACGGCGAGCCGGAGATGTTGGCCTGCAGGATCTTCTCGGTCAGCTCGGTGGTCGACAGGTTGTCGACGCGCAGGAAGTTGACCAGGGCCGGCGACCAGTCGGTGAGGTTGGTCACCAGCACGCAGCGCGGGTTGCCGCTGGCGCACTTGGTCGGGTCGGTGGCGCTGGGAGTCGAGGCCTCGACGAACATCCGGCGCGAGATGTCGCCCTTCTGGACTTCGGTGGTGGCCAGGTGGCTGTAGCTGTAGCTGGCGTCCCACTTCCAGTCGCCGAGGTTGCCCTCGAAGCCGCCGAGCACGCGGTAGAGGTCGCGGGCGAAGGCGATTTCACGCTTCGGGAACTGGCTGGGGGCTTCGAAGCGCAGCGCGAACGGCGCCGTCGGGTTCGAGCGCGCGGCCAGCAGCGCCGCCATCTGCGGGCTGACGAACGACGCGTTATACGGCAGGCCCGGGACGTTGGTGGTCTCGCGGATGTTCGGCGCCGTGCGGGCCAGGATCGCGCTGGACTTCACGTTGTTGAAGCCGAACTCCAGGTAGCCCTGGATGGTGTCGGTGAAGTCGTAGGTGCCGCGGCCGTAGACGTTGGTCCGCTGCAGCGGGGTCTGGATCGCGTAGTCCTGCTGGAGCTCGTAGTTGGTGTCCGTCGCCGCGATGAACGGGCGCGGGATCAGGTTGTCGAGCGCGTAGTCGCGGTTGGTGAAGCCGCCCGTGCCGTTCGGCGTCGGGATGCCGATCAGCGTGCCGCCGACCCGGCCGGCGGTGCCGCTGCGCACGAAGACGCCGTTGGAGTCGATGGTCGAGTAGCGCGACAGCTCACGCTCGTTGCCGCGCAGCGCCGCACGGTCCTCGTAGTTGACGTACATCATGACGCTGGCGCGCTCGCCCGAGGCGCCGAACGTCAGCGACGTCGACCAGTCCTGGGCGTCGCCCTGGCCGGAGAGGCCGTACTGGCCCTCGACCTGCAGCCCGTCGAACTTGTCCTTGAGGATGAAGTTGACGACGCCGGCCATGGCGTCCGAACCGTAGACCGCCGAGGCGCCGCCGGTGACAACTTCAACCCGCTCGACCAGCGAGGCCGGGATGTTGTTGACGTCGACGATGCCTTGCTGGTTCGAGGCCATGAACCGCTTGCCGTTGACCAGCACCAGGGTGCGCTTGGCGCCCAGGCCGCGCAGGTTGAGGTTGGCGGTGGCGTCCGCCTGCCCGGTCACGTTGGTCGACTTGGTCGCGCCAGCGACCAGCTGCGGCAGCGTGTTGAGGTACTCCTCGACGCTGGCCGAGCCGACCACCTTGATGTCCTCGCCCGACACCGTGGTGACCGGGCTGGAAGAGACCAGGTCCTGGCGCGCGATCCGCGAGCCGGTGACCACCACCTCCTCGACCGCGTCCTGAGCCATGGCCGGCGTCGCCGCCGCCAGGATGGCGATGGCGGCGACGCCGCATTTCAAGAAGGCGCTACGCCCATAGTTCTGCATCTGTCTAATCCCCGTCTTTTTGTCTGTGGTGGCCGCCCCGGCGGCCGGCGCCCTTAGGGCTTCTCGTTGCCGAACAGCAGCACCCAGTCCGACTCGGCCTGGATCCGCGCGAAGAACGACCAGGTCGAAATCTCCATCGCCTTGCGCAGATGCGGCTTGGCGAGGTCGTATTCGGCCCGGAGGATGTAGTACTGAGCCAGGCTGTAGCTGGTGGACGACTTGATGCCGTCCGAGTTGCTGAAGGCCTTGCCGGTGTCGCGCTCGGAGTAGAAGTCGAGCGGGTCGCGCAGTTTCTTGAACAGCTGGATGCCGTCGAAGTAGTTGTTGCCCTCGGGATTGTCCCGCAGGTCGTAAAGATCGATGTCGTAGTTCTTCAGGAGCTGCTTGGCCTCGGCGTAGTGGGTGCCGCGGGCCAGGGAGAGGTATTCCCAATACAGCGAGGCGGTGACGTCGGGCGGACCGCCCGTGCCCTCGCCGATCTCGCCGGCGCGGCGGAACCACTTGGCGGCGTTGTCGAAGTCGTGCTTGGCGAAATACGCCTGGCCCAGGTGGTAGTAGGTGTAGAACTGGACCACGTCGGGGCTGGCCGGGAACGGACCCATCTTCTCGCGCTCGAGCGGCTTGTTCTCGTAGAGCTTGGCGGCGCGCAGGCCGTCGTCGATCGACTTGTCGAACTCACGGATGCTGAAATAGCGGTGGGCGCGGTGGCGCAGCAGCTTCGGCGCGTCCGGATACTTCTTCAGCGCGACGGTCAGGACGTCGATGGCGTCCTTGGGCAGGCCCTGGTAGCCGAGCAGGCGCGCGTACCAGGTGGCGCTGTCGACGGTCATGTTGGCTTCGTAGGCGACCTTGGCGGCGTCAGCGGCCTTCTGCAGGTCGTCGCCCGAGCCGACGTTCACCGGATTGCGACCCTTGGCGTAGAGCGCGTTCCCGAACAGATCCTTGCCCTGATAGCTGTCAGCCTGGGCGCTGGCCGCGCCGGCCGCCGCGAGCGCGATCGCCGCGGCAGCGCCCGCCAGGGCGAACCTGAAACCACTCATCGAAAATCTCCCAAAATAATCACACACATGCGCCCGGGGGGACGGCCTACCCGATCACGTCGCGGTAGAGCCGGCGGACGTTGTTACCCATCAGCTTGTCGATCTGCGCCTGGCTGTAGCGGCGCTTGCGCAGTTCATCGCGCACCACGTCCATGCGGTGCGGGCCGTTCATGCCGTCGAGGTACAGCGGCCAGTCGTCGGCCGAGATCTGCGAGCCTTCCTCGTGCAGCAGGATGCGCAGTTCCTCGGCGGTGTCGGGGATCACGCGATGATCGCGGTCGCTGCCGATGCAGACCTGGTCGATCCCCGCCACCTTCACCGCATGGTCGATGTGGTCGAAGTATGCGTGGCGGTTGTTCGTCTTCTCGCGGGTCAGGAAGGTGCGGATCTGGGTGATCCCGACCAGGCCGCCCTTGTCGGCGAGCGCGCGGAGGTTGGCGTCGGTGGTGTTGCGGCGATGATCCCACAGCGCCTTGCAAGCGGTGTGAGAGACGATCAGCGGACGCTTCGAGGTTTCGATGGCGCCGGCCATCGTCTTCATGCCCGCGTGGGAGAGATCGACGAGCACGCGCTCGGCCTCCAGCCGCGCGACCATCTCGCGCCCAAACGGGGTGATGCCCGGATCGCCGTCGACGAAGCAGCCGGCGCCGGACCGGTTGAGGTCGTTGTAGGTCAGCTGGATCGAGGTGACGCCGCGGGCGCGCAGCACGGCGATCTGGCCGGGATCGGCCTCGACCGGCGTCGAGTTCTGCAGATTGTAGAAGACCGCGATCTTGCGCTCGGCGGCGGCGCGGTCGACATCGGCGGCTCTAATCGTGCGGATGAACTGCGCCGGCAGGCCGTCGTAGTAGCGGTCGTAGAGGTCGATGTCGGCGTTGGTCTGGGCCAGCGACTTGTCGGCCTCGACCTTGGGATCGGTGATGGTCACCGCGATGGCGCGGGTGCCGCTGGCCAGGATCTGCTCGACCAGCTCCGGCGTATAGACGGTGCGCATCTCGCCGAGGGCGTCGAAGACCACGGCCGGTTCGGCGGCGGCGAAGGCGCGCGGCGCGGAGGCAAGCGCCGCGCCCGCCAGCGCAGCCTGCAGCAGTCCCCGTCGCGTCGCCATGGAGCCCCTCCCCCTGCTGGACGCGCACTGCGTCCCGTCGAAGGCGGCGCCGACGGCAATCTGTAAGCTGAACGCCCCGCCCTTCTTTACATATTAGAAGGACGACTTTCGCTTTTGGCAAGCTTGTTATGCAGAAATGTAAAGATTGGCAGGGAACGAACTGCCAATCTGGAAGCTACCGCCCGGCAGGCTCGACCAAATTGGCGGGCAGGAAGGGCAGATCCTTCTGCGAAAAGTTCTCGGACAGCACCATGTAGGTCTGGGTGCGAACCACCCCGTCGATCAGTTCGATGCCGTGGAGAATCGCTTCGAGGTCTTCGTACTGGCCGGCCTCCAGCTCGACGATGACGTCGAACTCGCCGGTGATGGTGCAGACGTAGCGCACCGTCGGGAACTTCATGATGACGTCGAGAATCTCGTTGGATTTCCGAGGCTCACGGTTCAGCAGCACGTAGGCGCGGATCGGCGCGTTGGCGAAGGTCGGCTTCAGCTCGACGGTGTAGCGGCTGATCGCCACCTCCTCGAGCTTCTTCATCATGTTCTGCAGAGTGGGCCGACTCACCCCCAGCTCCTTGGCTAGGTCGGTCACGCTCTTGCGCGCATCTTCGCGGAGAAGCTGCAGCAGCTCCTGTTCGCGCTTGGAGAGAGTCGTCATCAAGTAGCCGGTTCCTGCTGTGCCTCATGCGCGGCGTCCGCGCGTGAGTCCTTTCTAGTCCGCTATTTCCATGACGGAAAAGCGCGATCCATCGCACGTGACGATTTGATCAAATAATTTGCAATTTGCAAAGCCATGCGCCGCATGTAGAAGCAATCTGACAAGAAGAGGCGCGGTTCGCGCCACATCCCGGATCATCGAGTTCATGTCCAACGGCGCGTCGCAAGCCCTTTACGCCCCTCTCCCCGCCAATGTCGACATCGCCCGTCCGGCGGCCCGTGCGGCGTTTTTGCAGGCGTTCCTGGGCGAACAGCCCGGCGGCGACCTCGTCGTCTCCAGCCCGGTGGACGGGACGGTGCTGGCGCGGCTGAAGGTCGATTCGGCGGCCGAGATCGACGCCAAGATCGCCCGCTCGGCGCGTGCCTTCGAAGCCTGGCGCCAGGTCCCTGCCCCGCGCCGCGGCGAGCTGATCCGCCGCTTCGGCGAGACCCTGCGCGCGGCCAAGCGCGACCTCGCCCAGCTGGTGACGCTGGAGTGCGGCAAGGTGCTGAGCGAGAGCCTGGGCGAGGTCCAGGAGATGATCGACATCTGCGACTTCGCCGTCGGCCTGTCGCGTCAGCTCTACGGCCTGACCATCGCCTCCGAGCGCCCGAGCCACCGCATGGCCGAGACCTGGCATCCTGCCGGTCCGGTCGGGGTGATCAGCGCCTTCAACTTCCCGGTAGCGGTCTGGGCCTGGAACGCGGCCCTGGCCATCGTCTGCGGCGACAGCGTGGTCTGGAAGCCGTCGGAAAAGACCCCGCTGACGGCGCTGGCCTGCCAGAGCCTGTTCACCCTGGCGGCCAAGGACTTCCCCGAAGCGCCGGAAGGCCTGCTGGAGGTGGTGATCGGCGAGCGCGCCGCTGGTGAAGCGCTGGCCGACGATCGCCGCCTGGCGGTGATCAGCGCCACCGGCTCGACCCGCATGGGCCGCGAGCTGGCCCCGCGCGTGGCCGCCCGCTTCGGCAAGGCGATCCTGGAGCTGGGCGGCAACAACGCCGTCATCGTCGCGCCGAGCGCCAATCTCGACCTGGCGCTGCGCGCCGTCGTGTTCGGCGCCGCCGGCACCGCCGGCCAGCGCTGCACCACCACGCGGCGACTGTTCGTGCACGAAGCGGTGCGCGGCGAGTTCGTCGACCGGCTGAAGCGGGCCTATGGTTCGCTGCGCATCGGAGATCCCTTCGACGACGGCGTGCTGGTCGGGCCGCTGATCGACAAGGGCGCCTTCGACGGCATGCAGGCGGCGCTGGACGAGGCCCAGGCGCAGGGCGCGGCGGTCACCGGCGGCGACCGGGCGCTGGCCGATCTGCATCCCGAGGCCTTCTACGTGCAGCCGGCGATTGTCGAGCATGCGGCGGCCGACGCCAACGTGATGACCGAGACCTTCGCGCCGATCCTCTACGTCCTGCCCTACACGGACCTGGCCGATGCGATCGCGCGCAACAACGCCGTGCCGCAGGGGCTTTCGGCGTCGATCTTCACCAACGACCTGCGCGAGGCCGAACTGTTCACCTCGGCCCTGGGCAGCGACACCGGCATCGCCAACGTCAACCTCGGCACCTCTGGGGCGGAGATCGGCGGCGCGTTCGGCGGCGAGAAGGAGACCGGTGGCGGCCGCGAGTCCGGCTCGGACGCCTGGAAGGCCTACATGCGTCGCCAGACCCAGACGGTGAACTACGGCTCGGACCTGCCGCTGGCGCAGGGGGTCGAGTTCCCGATCTAGGGCGTTCCGTAGAAGCCCTTAAGGAGCACTCACGAATGTTCCGGCGGGCTTCATAGCGTCACCGTGGGCTCATCAAACAGGAGCCCACCCATGCCGTTAGACACTCTTTACCTGGCCATGGTCGTCGTCGCGTTCTCGGCCTTCGCGCTGACTCTCGGCGGCTTTTCGATCTGGAGCGCCGCGGGCGGCAAGAAGCGCTGAGCTTCAGCCTCTCTCGGCCAGCATGGCCATGCGGACCAGCTCCGACAGGCTGGCCGCCTTCATCTTGGTCATGACGTTGGCGCGATAGATCTCGACGGTGCGCGGGCTGATCCCCAGATCGAAGGCGATCACCTTGTTGGCGTGGCCCGCCACCAGTCCTCCCAGCACCTCGCGCTCGCGCCCCGACAGGGTGTCCATGCGCGCGGCGATCTCCGCCGCCTCGGCCGCGCCCTGGCGGTCCTTTTCGCCATCGCGCAACGCGGCGCCGATCGCAGCCAGCAGCACCTCGTCGTCGAACGGCTTTTCGATGAAGTCGGCGACGCCGGCCTTCATGGCCTCGACCGCCAGCGGCACGTCCGCGTGGCCGGTGATCATCACGATGGGCAGCCGGAACCCCTGCCCCTTCAGCCGCCGCACCAGCTCGATGCCGGTCATCTCGGGCATCCGCACGTCGGTGACGACGCAGCCGCTCGTGACCTCGGGCAGCGCTTCCAGGAACGCCACAGCCGAATCGTAGGTGCGCGGCGTCAGGTTCGCGGCCTCCAGCAGGAAGGCCAGGGAATCGCGAACCGCCGGATCGTCGTCGATCACATGCACCAGCTCGTCAGCCATCGAGTTCCTCGTCCGCAACGCTGCGCAGCGTGAAATGGAAGGTGGCGCCGCCGCCGGGCGTGGTCTCCACCCAGATTCGGCCCCCGTGCGCCTCGATGATCGTACGCGAGATCGAGAGCCCGACCCCCATGCCATGCCGCTTGGTGGTGATGAAAGGCTGGAAGAGCTGCTCGGCCACTTCGGGACTGATGCCGGGGCCGGTGTCGGACACCGTCACCTGAGCCAGATCGTCCAGCGCCGGCCGGGTGATGATCTGCAGCTCGCGCCGCGGCGACTCGTCCATCGCGTCGATGGCGTTGCGGATCAGGTTGAGGATCACCTGCTGAACCTGGACCTTGTCGGCGAGCACGTGCTTGACCGACGGGTCGAGGTCGAACGCCACCCGCACGCCGTGTTCCTTCGCGCCGACCAGCGCCAGGGCGCCGGCCTCCTCGATCAGCTTGGGCAGGCTCTCGACCCGCCGCTCGGTTTCGCCGCGGGCCACGAAGTCGCGCAGGCGGCGGATGATCTGGCCGGCGCGCAGGGTCTGTTCGTTCGCCTTGTCGAGCGCCTCGCTCAGCCGCTCGAGCGGGATCGGCTCATTGGCCAGCAGGCGCACGGAGCCGCGCAGATAGTTGGCGATCGCCGACAGCGGCTGGTTCAACTCGTGCGCCAGGGCCGAGGCCATCTCGCCGAGCGCGGTGAGCCGCGAGATGTGCACCAGCTCCGATTGCAGTTCCTTGAGCCGGGCCTCGGTGCGCTCGCGCTCGGTCAGGTCGCGGACGAAGCCGGTGAAGAAGCGGCCGTCGGCGGTGCGCATCTCGCCGACCGACAGCTCCATCGGGAAGGTCGAGCCGTCCTTGCGCAGACCGACGACGACGCGGCCGAGGCCGATGATCCGGCGCTCGTGGGTCTTGTAGTAGCGCTCCAGATAGCCGTCGTGCGCCTCCTTGTGCGGCGCGGGCATGAGCAGGTTGACGTTGCGCCCCAGGGCCTCGGACGCCGTCCAGCCGAACATGTGCTCGGCGGCGCTGGAGAACGACTGCATGACCCCTTCTTCGTCGATCAGGATCATGGCGTCGGGGACGGTGTCGAGGATCGAGCTGAGGTGCGCCTCGCGCGCCGCCAGGTCGCGGTTGACCGCGGCCGCCTCTCGCCGCGAACGCTGGAAGGACTCGCCGCCGACGACGATGGCCGCCGCGACGCCGGCGAAGACGATGGCGCTGACGATGTCGGCGTCGCTGATCGGTCCATGCCGCTGGGCCAGGAACAGGCCGCACCAGACGCCGAGCATGGCCGCCAGCGCGCCGGGCGCGAGGCCCGAATGGGCCGAGGCCAGCACCACGGCCGGCACGAACACCAGGAAGGCGACGCGGTCGCCGACGACCGGGGCCAGCAGCACATGGGCGGCGACGCCGGCCAGGGTGGCGAGGATCGCCACCGCCGCGCCGATCCAGACGTTGGACGAGCCGTTCTGCAGGATCTGGCCTTCCCTGTTGCGCCGCCTGTCCGATACCGCACCGACGGGCGCGGCGAAGCTAGGGGATACCCCTTAAGAGGAAGACACGGATTCTGTCCAAGGCGATGTACGCGTACCTGTCGGCCATCATCGGAGCAGGAGCCCGAACATGACCGCCCCCCTCGTCGACACCAGCGTCCACCACAAGCCGCAGGGCGTCTCGGACAGCGTCGCCTTCGGCTTCGTGAAGCTGCTGCGCTTCTGCGCCGACACCTTCTTCGCCAAACGCTACGGCCACCGCGCCGTGGTGCTGGAGACGGTCGCCGCCGTGCCGGGCATGGTCGGCGCCACCCTCACCCACCTGAAGTGCCTGCGCCGCATGTGCGACGACAAGGGGTGGATCAAGACCCTGATGGACGAGGCCGAGAACGAGCGCATGCACCTGATGACCTTCATCGAGGTCAGCAAGCCGACCCTGTTCGAGCGCTTCGTCGTCGTGGCGGTGCAGTGGGTGTTCTACCTGTTCTTCTTCGGCCTCTATCTCGTCTCCGCCAAGACCGCCCACCGCGTGGTCGGTTACTTCGAGGAAGAGGCGGTGATCAGCTACACGCACTACCTCGCCGAGATCGACGAAGGCCGCAGCCCGAACGTGCCGGCCCCGGAGATCGCCAAGCGCTACTGGGGGCTGCCCGACACCGCGACCCTGCGCGACGTGGTGCTGGTGGTCCGGGCCGACGAAGCCCACCATCGCGACGTCAACCACGGCTTCGCCAACGAGATGGTCGGCCTGCCGCAGGCCCCGGTCGCGCCGTGCCCGCCGCACGCCCAGCTCGAGCCGACCTGGAAGGCCGCGGCCTGACCATGGGAAGCGCCGTGCGCCCTGCCCCGCTCCTCCTGGTGGACGACGATCCGGCCGTGCGCACGGCGCTGAAGTTCGCCCTGGAGATCGACGGTTACGAGGTCGAGACCTTCGCCGACGCCGAGAGCCTCGCGGCCCGCCCGCGGCTCCCGGCGGAGGGCTGCCTGGTGGTCGATCTGCAGCTGCCGGGGATGGACGGACTGGAACTGGTCGAGGTGCTGCGCCGGCGCGCCGTGCGGCTGCCGGCGCTGCTGATCACCACCCATCCCACCGCGCAGGTGCGCAGCCGCGCCCGCGCCGCCGGCGTCGACATCGTCGAGAAGCCGCTGCTGGCCGAGGCCCTGGGCGAGGCGATCAACCGTGCGCTGACCGCCCCGCCGCCGGCCTAGAGGACGGTGCGGACCCTGAAGAGCTCGGGGAAGAACGAGCCTTCCAGCGCCTTGGCCAGATAGGCCGCCCCGGCGCTGCCGCCGGTGCCGCCCTTGAAGCCGATAATCCGTTCCACGGTCTTCAGGTGCGCAAAGCGCCACTGCTGGAAGCGGAATTCCAGGTCGACAAGTTTCTCGGCCAACTCATAGAGATCCCAGTACTTATCCGGATCGCGGTAGACCGCGATCCAGGCCGCCTCGACCGCAGGATCCGCCGCATGAGCCTCGCGCCAGTCGCGGTTCAGGACCGCTGCCGGAATGTCGAAGCCGCGGCGGGCGAGCAGCGCGATCGCCTCGTCGTAGAGGCTGGGCTCCGCGAGGGCCGCAGTCAGCGGGGCGTGGACCTCGGTCCCCTCGTGGACGCGCAGCATCGCGGCGTCCTTGGCCCCCATGACGAACTCCAGCATCCGGTACTGGAACGACTGGAAGCCCGAGCTCTGGCCCAGGTGCGGGCGCAGGGCGTGGTAGTCGCTGGGGGTCATGGTGCCGAGCACATCCCAGGACTGGATCAGCTGGCCCTGGATGCGGCTGACCCGGGCGATCATCTTGAAGGCCGGGCCCAGGTCGTCGGCGCGGATGTGCGCGCGGGCGCCCTGCAGCTCGTGCAGCGACAGCTTCAGCCACAGCTCGGAGGCCTGGTGGATGATGATGAACAGCAGTTCGTCGTGCTCGTCGGAGCGGGGCTTCTGCGAGGCCAGCAGCGTGTCGAGACCGAGATAGTCGCCGTAGCTCATCGCCGGCGGGGTGTGCAGCTTCTCGCTCATGTGACGGCCGAGACCTCGTGATAGCGGGCCTGCCGCCACTCGCCGCGGGCCATGATGTCGGAAAGGATGTCCGCCGCGTCCCAGACGTCGACATAGCGGACATAGAGCGGCGTGAAGCCGAAGCGCAGAACGTCGGGGGCGCGGAAGTCGCCGATCACGCCGCGTGCGATCAGGGCCTGCATGATCGCATAGCCGCTCTCGTGGGTCAGGGCGACCTGGCTGCCGCGGGAGGCGGCGTCGCGCGAACATCCCAGGCCAAATCCCTCGCAGCGTTCGAGAACCAGGTCGAGGAAGAGGTCGCCGAGGGCTGTCGACTTGGCGCGCACCTGGCCCATGTCGACGCCGTCGAAGGCCTCCAGCGAGGCCTCCAGCGCCGTCAGGCCGAGCACCGCCGGGGTGCCGCAGAGCCCACGCAGCACGCCGGGCGCCGGGGCGTAGACGTCGCCGAACGCGAACGGCGCGGCATGGCCCATCCAGCCGGTGAGCGGCGTCTGAAAATTCTCCTGCAAGTGCTTGGCGATAAACAGGAAGGCCGGCGCGCCCGGCCCGCCGTTCAGGTACTTGTAGCCGCAGCCGACCGCCAGGTCCGCACCGCAGCCATTGAGGTCCACGGCCAGGGCGCCGGCCGAATGGCTGAGGTCCCAGAGGGCCAAGGCGCCGACGGCATGGGCGCGGGCGGTCAGGGCGGCCATGTCATGGATCGCGCCGGTCTTGTAGTGGACGTGGGTCAGCAGCAGCAGCGCCACGTCCTCGTCCAGCGCCGCCTCAAGGGCGCTACGCTCGACCACCCGCAGCTCGACGTCGCCCAGCAGGTCGCGCAGGCCCTGGAGAATGTAGAGGTCGGTCGGGAAGTTGCCCGGCTCGGTGACGATCACCTTGCGGCCCGGCCGCGCCTTCAGCGCCCCGGCGGCCAGCTTGAAGAGGTTCACCGAGGTGGAATCTGCGGCGATCACTTCGCCCGCCCCCGCCCCGATCAGCCGGGCGATCCGGTCGCCGACGCGGGACGGGAGATTGATCCAGTCGGCAGTGTTCCAGCTCTTGATCAGGTCGCGGCCCCATTCGTTCTGCACCGCCGCCTCCAGGCGGGGCCGAACATTGCGGGGAAGCGCGCCCAGCGAATTGCCGTCGAGGTAGATCACCCCGGCCGGCAGGTCGAACAACTCGCGCCGCGCCGCGAGCGGATCGCGGGCGTCGAGGTCCAGACAGTCATTGCGGCTCAACATGACGCCGCTCTATCCGCGAAAGCCCCCGTCGGCTAGGGCGGGTTTCGGCGCTCAGCCGGGCTCCGGCGCATAGCTCGGCTGGTCGATGGCGATCTGCTCGGTGATGTTCGCCCGCAGCGCCGACAGCAGGCCCGGCGTCGCGGCGTCCATCTCGCCGGCGCGCAGGCGGCCGCAGAGGTCGGCGTTGAGCTCAGCCAGCGATCCGTCCCGGCCCAGCAGCGCCGACAGCCGCTCGATCGCGGCGGCCTCGGCCGCGGGGCCGCCCTGCAATTCACGCTTCACGACGCTGAGCGCGTTGGCCGCGACGCGGGCCAGGAAGGCGTCGCGCGGGGCGAGCTGGGGGCGGACGCTGTCGATCCAGCGGGCGACGGCCTCAACCAGTTCCTCGGCTTTCGGATGCTCGATCACAGCCCGTTCTCCAGCAAGGTCACCAGGTCGATTTCGGTTTCGGACACGCGCCGGCCGATCATCGGCCGCTCGACGGAGCTCTCCGCGCCGTTGGCGTAGCTGGCGTACATCATCAGGCACATGACGCCCCACTTCAGCGAGCCCAGCGCCTGCCAGTAGAGCACCCGCGAAAGCGGGATCTCCTGGCCGCCGCCCGCGACGTAGCCGGCCAGCAGGTCCTCGTAGCGGCCGAACCCGCCGACCGGCAGGTCGGCGCGGCCGAAGCGCCAGGAGTTGACGCAGATCCAGCCCAGGTCCTCGGCCGGGTCGCCGCAGTGCGACAGCTCCCAATCGAGCACGGCGCTGACGCCGAGCTCCGGATCGATCATCAGATTGCCGTTGCGGAAGTCGCCGTGCAGCAGCACGGCTTCGCGCGGCGGCGGAGCGATCTTCTTCAGATGCTGGAAGGCGAGTTCGAGGATCGGCCGCTCGGCTCCCGACTTGCGGTAGACCTCTTCGTAGCGGGCCAGTTCCTCCAGGGCGTCGACGGTCTTCAGACCGGGCGGCGGCGGCGCGGCGTGGATCTGGGCGAGGATTTCGCCGCACTGGCGGGCGAGCCTGGGGCGAACGGCCTCGAAGCGCGGATCGGACACGATCTTGCGGCCGAGGGTCTCGCCGGCCACGCGGCGGGTGATGTGCGCCTCGCCGAGGCCGTCGGCCGGCCGCGCCAGGTGCACGAGCTGCGCCACCGGCGCGCCCGCGGCGTGCGCCGCGGTGATCAGCGCCGCCTCGGTGGCGAGCGAGACCGAACGGCCCTCCTCCGGCGCCATCGGCGCGGTGCGGCGGCGCAGGACCAGTTCGTCACGGCCGTCGCGGCCGACCAGCACGAAGGCCCAGGTCTCCATGCTGGCGCCGCCGGAGAGGCGTTGCAGGCCCTCGACGCTCGCCCCCTCGCCGGCCAGTTCCGGCGCCAGCCGTTGCAGCCCTTCCAGCACCTGATCCGACATCCGCCGCGCAGCCTCCCTTGGCTTTTGCGCGATCAGGGCGGGGTTTTGCGCGGCTGTAAACGGCTCTCCCCGCGTCAACCGCCGCTGAAAGTCCAGTTCACCCCGCCGGCCGCCGAGAGATTGAGGCCGCCGCCCGTGAGCCGATAGGCGTAGCTCTCGCTGGCCGCGGCCTTGGGGCCGCGCGAGGACTTGGCCGGGTCGCAGCTGTCGCGCGAACTCTGGACGCCGCCGGTGACGTCGAACACCAGGCGGTCGCCCTCGACCCGCACGCGGCCGCTTTTCTCCTCGCGGATCAGCAGCTTGCAGCCGGCGCCTTGCGTGGACGCGGGACGGCTCTTGTCGATCGTCCAGGTAAAGGCGCCGTCCGGGCGGATGACCAGCGACATGGCCCGCTGGGTGCGCATCGGCACGAACTCGCTCTGCAAGGTCGTGGTCGTCGAGGCCCCGCCGTAGCCGCTCGTGCCCAGGACCATGCCGGTCGCCGACATGCTGGGCGAAATCTTCAGCTTGGGCACCAGGGTCAGCTCCTGGCCGTCGGACGTCTGGGACCAGGAGCCGGCCGGAACGCCGGCGAGGGCCGGCCCGGCCAGCGAGAGCGACGACAGCGCGCCGAGCAGGAGAAGACGCATGCGGACCTCCGAAAGTGGAACTCCGCCCGCCTAGCCGCCCAACCGCGGCCGTTCGAGGCGCGCGCGACGGATCGCGCCGAGGCGGCGACGGATCGACCGAAACGCCCTGACCCGGCGGAAGCGCAGACCTGGGTTAGGCTGCTTCGCAAAACAGGGAGAGACGCGATGGACTTCAGCCTGCCGCCCGAACTGGTCGCCTATCTGGACGAGCTCGACGCCTTCATCGAGGCCAAGATCAAGCCGCTGGAGAACCAGGACGACAACATCCGCTACTTCGACCATCGCCGGGAGTACGAGCGCACCGACTGGGACGCCGGCGGCCTGCCGAAGAAGGAGTGGGAAGAGCTGCTGGGCAAGGCTCGCAAGCTGGCCGACGAGGCCGGGCACCTGCGCTACGCCTGGCCCAAGGAGATGGGCGGCAAGGCCGGCAGCAACCTCGACATGGCGGTGATCCGCGAGCACCTGGCGGCCAAGGGCCTGGGGCTGCACAACGACCTGCAGAACGAGCACTCGATCGTCGGCAACAACCCTTTCATCCTGATGTTCAAGGAGTTCGCGACGAACGCTCAATACGAGCGCGACGGCGACAAGCTGCTGAACGGCGGGATGCGGACCGGCTTTGGCCTGACCGAACCCAACCATGGCTCCGACGCCACCTTCATGGAGACCACCGCCGTTCGCCAGGACAAGGACGGCCAGCCCGGCTGGCTGATCCGGGGCGAAAAAATGTGGACCACGGGGATGCACGTGGCCACGCACGTCATGGTCTTCGCGCGGACATCCGGCCAGGACGGCGACGCCACCGGCATCACCTGCTTCATCGTGCCGGCCGACGCGCCCGGCGTGAAGGTCGAGGAATATCTCTGGACCTTCAACATGCCGACCGACCACCCGCGGGTGAGCTTCACCGACGTCTGGGTGCCCGAGGACAGCTACTGGGGACAGGTCGACCGCGGCCTCGGGCTTGGACAGTCGTTCGTGCACCAGAACCGCATCCGGCAGGCGGCCTCGTCGCTGGGCGCGGCGGTCTACTGCATCGAGGAGAGCGTCAAGTACGCCCGCGCCCGCAAGCCGTTCGGCAAGGCGCTGGCCGAGAACCAGGCCATCCAGTGGCCGCTGGTCGAGCTGGCCACCCAGGCCGAGATGCTGCGCCTGCTGATCCGCAAGACCGCCTGGGACATGGACCGCATGCCGCACAAGGAGATCGAGAAGCAGATCTCCGACAAGGTCTCGATGTGCAACTACTGGGCTAACCGGCTGGTCTGCGAAGCCGCCGACCGGGCCATGCAGGTGCACGGCGGCATCGGCTATTCGCGCCACAAGCCGTTCGAGCACATCTATCGCCATCACCGCCGCTATCGGATCACCGAGGGCGCCGAGGAGATCCAGATGCGCAAGGTCGCCGCCTTCCTGTTCGGCTACCTCGGCCCCAAGCGGGCGCAGTTCAAGGACGCGGCCGAATAGTTCAGGTCTTGAGCTTGGCGAACATCGCCTTGTGGTCCGCGAGGATGCGCCCGGTGAGTTCGCCGTCCGGCTCGGTCGACCAGTTCCCGCGGTCGAACGAGCCGCCAAGGATGATCCCGTCGCGCCGTGGGAACATGTAGGCGCGGCCCGACATCAGATTGTAGGTCACCTCCGGCTGGGGCAGCAGCACGACCAGCTGCCCACGGGCCGGAGTGATCTCCTGGTCGCCGAACAGCTGGCCCGCCCCCAGGCCGGTACAGTTGAAGACCACCGGCTCTGGCAAGGCCTGGACGTCGGACGGCGTCTTCAGGTCGCGCACGACGATCTTGCCCCCGGCGGTCAGTACGTCCTCCATCATCGCCTGCAGATAGATCGGCGGCTCGATCATCATGCCGTCCCAGTACTGCAGGCTGTAGGCGCCGAACGGGTGCTGGCCGGCGGGCGCGCGCTTCAGCTCAGGGGCCACCTCGGCCAGACGGGCGAACAGATCCGTGGATCCGAAGCGATCCTCGTCGACCACGTAGTTGCGGGTCCAATGGACGCCGTACTCCGGCCCCGAGAGCTGTTGGAAGTGCTGGTAGGAGAGCTTGGACGCGACCACCAGCTGGTCGAGGAAGGCCGGGGCGACGACTTTCGAGTCGTAGACCGAGGCGGGCCACCACTGGCCGCCGGCGATGTTGGACGTGGTCTGCGGCGGCAACTCGCGGGCATAGATCGTCACCCGGCCGCCGCGGCGCTGGATCATCCGCGCCGTCGCCAGCCCCACGGCCCCGCAGCCGAGCACGGCGTAGTCCCGCTCCGGCCCCGCGAAGCCGAGATCCACCGCCATGTGCGCGGTCCCCCAGGACAGGGTGATCCCGCCGCCGCCGTGGCCGTAGTTGTGCACCAGGGTCTTGCCGCCGAACGGCTCGGCGCGGACCACGAAGCCGCCGGGCCGGAACGGGCGCAGGCCGGCGATCACCCGTATGACCCGGTCCTCCGACACGTGCACCGGCGCCAGCCGCAGCGGTCCCGAAGGCTGCAACGGATCGGAGAAGCCGCTCGTCGCGGTGGTCGCGCAACCGGCCAGCGCGCCGGCGCCCAGCATCAGCCCGAAGTTCGCCGTGTGTGCATGAGCCCTCCCCTGACGCCGGAAGGCTGCACCGGCGGGGCGCGACCTCCAACTTCGAGCTGAAGCTTCGCGACGGGCGATTGTGAGGCGCCTCAGGCGTAGGCAGGCGCGCCGTAGAGACGGTCGAACAGCGCCGGCAGGCTGTCGGGAAGACCCAGCAGCGGCCCGGAGGACAGCAGCAGAACGACCTCGTCGCCGCGCAGATGCGACAGCGCTTGCGTGGCGGCCTGGGCGTCGGCGACGCCTTCGACCGCGATTCCCGTCGCCTGGGCGCGGGCGAGGATCTCTTCGAAGGTCGACTGGTGGTGGCTGCCTGCCCCGTGCACCGGCGGGGGGCAGATCAGCACCCGCGAGGCTCCGGTGAACACGGTGTCGTACCACGGCAACGCGTCACGGCTGCGCCAGCTGAAGGTGTGCGGCTCGAACACCACGACGAGCGGCCGGTCCGGATAGTGCAGCCGCATGGCGTCGATCGCCGAATGCGCCTTTTCGTAGGAGCTGCCGAAGCCCTCGATCACCGGAATCCGCGACGTGGTGGTCAGACGGTCCAGGCGGCGGCGGATGCCGGCGAAGCTGGCCACGCCCTGCGCCAGCGCCGCCTCGGCGACCAGGCCGCGTTCCAGCAGATAGGCGGCGACGCCGACCACGTTCTCGACGTTGTGCGCGCCGAGCAGCTGGGTGGTGAGCGCGATTGCCCGGCCGCCTGGGCCGATCAGGTCGAAGGCGGTGGTTTCGCCGAACACGACATTGGCCGCGTACCAGCCGTCGCAGGGCTTGGTGTCGTACCAGACCACGCGCGCGGCGGTCTCGCCGGCCACGGCCCGCGTCGCCGGGTGCTCGCGCAGCACGGCCAGGCCATCGGCGGGCAGCCTGCGCAGCAGGATGCGGAACGGCGCCTCGTATTCCTCGAAGGTCGGAAAGACGTTGACGTGGTCGTGGACCAGCGAAGTCAGCAGCAGGTGGTCCGGATGGTAGAGTTCGAACTTGGAGCGCGGATCGGCCGAGGAGACGATGTACTCGTCGCCCTCCAGCACCACCTCGCCCCTCCCCCATTGGCCGGTGGCGGGCAGCGACGGCGAAATCGCGCCGACCATCCAACCGGGGCTGGTCCCCGCCTGCTGCAGCACATGGGCCATCAGGGCCGTGCAGGTGGACTTGCCGAACGAACCGGCCACGACCGTGACGGCGCGATCGCGAGTCGCCTCGCCGAGCATTTCGGCGAAGGTGGTGACCCGCACGCCGCGCGCGCGGGCGGCGATGACCTCGGGATTGTTCTCAGCGCCGAGCTTGGCGCTGGTCCCGAGAACCAACACGTCAAGACCGTCAGGCAGGTTGGCCGCGTCGAATCGGCGATGGAACGGAAAGCCCAGGCCCTCGACATAGGTCGACATCGGGGGAAAGACGTCTTCGTCCGATCCGGAGATCTCGTGGCCCGCGTCGCGCATCATCAGGGCCACGGCGCTCATGCCCGCCCCAGCTATGCCGGTGAAATGGATACGCATTTCCGCCCTACGTCTTGCGATTTCGCCCCTGGTAGCGGCGAGCGCTCAGCCCGTCGAGAGGTCTCGGCGTCGCGCCCGTCCATTGGCGGCCAGGAGCGTTAATCGCCACTTAACCATCGGAGCGGGACCATGGCGGCGTCTTCCTTGAAGACACCCCACCATCACCGAACTTCGATTCAAGCCCGGCTCCGGCCGGGCTCTTTTTTTGCTCTGTGGACAAAGTCGATTTGAGCGCTTGCACACCCGGCTCGTGCTGGGTATATCGCCGCCTCCAACGTGATCCCCGATAGCTCAGTTGGTAGAGCAGTCGGCTGTTAACCGACTTGTCGCAGGTTCGAGTCCTGCTCGGGGAGCCACTTGGATTTCGGGCGCAAAGCCGCCCACCTCCTTTTCCTACAATCGAGACAAACCACCGGCGGTTGAGCCATGTGGACGATCCACACCCTAAGTGGCATGAGCGCCTATGCGCCCCGATCTCCTGCTGACCCTGAACGCCTTGCGCGGCCTCGCGGCCATCTGCGTCGTGCTCTACCATCGAGCCGAGTGGTTCGGCCCGAACTTCGCTTTTCCGCACGCCTACCTCGCGGTGGACTTCTTCTTCATCCTGAGCGGCTTCGTGGTGGCGCGGGCCTATGGAAAGAAGCTCGGCGATGCGATGAGCGTGCCGGACTTCGCCGTCATCAGGCTTCAGCGTCTGTACCCGCTGATCTTCGCCAGCGTTTGCCTGGCGGTCATCGTGGCGATCGCGAAGGCGGCGACCACCGGCGCCGATCTGCCGCCAAACTTCGCAGCATCCGTCGTCGCGGGCCTGCTTGTGGTTCCGGTCGTCTGGGACACCCAGAGCTGGCCGCTGAACTCCCCCATGTGGACGCTGTTCCTTGAGCTGTGCGCCAACCTAGCCTTCGCTCTCATGGCGCCGCGCCTGCGCGGATGGCGACTCGCGGCGCTTGTGGCGGCGCTGGGCGCGATCTTCCTCGCCTTCCAGGGAGCTATCTACGAAGGCGCTCCGGACACCCGCGACGCGATCGTCTGGGGCTTCCCGCGCGTCGCGTTCTTCTTCTTCCTCGGCGCGCTGCTGGAGAGGGTCCACGCCCCGTGGCTGCGGATCGGTCCGATGCTGGGATCGGCGTTGATGCTGGCGTCGTTCGCCATTCCGAAGGACGCGGAGATCGCCCGCCTGATCGCTGTAATGGTGCTGTATCCCGCGCTCGTGCTGGGCGGCGCCAACCGCGAACCCGCCACCAAACTCGGCGCCCTGTGGGCGGACATTTCCGGCCGCATCTCCTACCCGCTGTACATCCTGCACATTCCGCTCCTGGGCCTGCTGGCGGGCGCCAGCCTGGCCGTGGGTCAATCGCAGCAGCCCGCGTCCATCCCCGAAGCGGTTGTTCGCGTCGCGCTGGTCGCGGCCGCCTCGTGGGCGGCGCTCAAGCTCTTCGACGAGCCGTTGCAGGCGTACTTCAAGCGGCGGCGCTTGATCGCCCGGCAGGCCTAGGGCCCGCGTTACGCGCCGCGCCTGAGCACGGCCGCGAGCAGCACCAGCGCGGGCACCGAGCCGGTCGCGCGCGCCTGACCGATGGTGACGGTGAACCTCGCCGCGCGCTGCTTGCCGCCCAGGCCTTCCGGCGAAGGGTCGATCGACCAGTCCGCCCCTGCGCCCAGCAGGCGCGCCGCCAAGCTCTTGGCGTGCCGATAGTCCCCCAGCAGGGCCAGGTTCAGGGATATCTGATCGGTCGTATCCAGCGCCAGGACGGCGGCGAGTTGGACCGCGACCACCCCAGCCTCAGACCTCAGCAAGGGCCTGGCTTTCGTCTCCAGGTATCCGGCGCAACCCTGGCCGGCCGATGAACCCTCACCACGCATAACTCGAAATCCAACTACGCAAACATGACAATCTAAAGACCTAGAGGCACACACAGTGCCGCTATCTAGATCAATCTGTATTTCAAGCGTGACAATTTCGACTTCACATAGTTGAGCGCGTTCATTGAACCACGCCTTCTGAATTCAGCATCTAGTTTCACTGGCGACTATCTGACGGCGCGTTGCCATGGCCACGTCGGGCGCTAAGCTGCCGGTCGAACCAGGAGTGAGACGATGAAGCGACGGGTGTTTCTAGGCGCGATGGCGGCGATGGCGGCCGCCCCGGCCGCGGCTCAGCCCGCCGCAACCCCGGTGAAGGTTCGACTGGAGACCGCCGACGGCCCCATCGTGCTTGAGCTCTACCCCGACAAGGCGCCGATCACGGCGAACAACTTCCTTCGGTATGTCGACGAGAAGCGCTTCGACGGCGCCACCTTCTATCGCGCGTCCAAGGTCCCGAACGCGCCGGAATACGGCCTGGTCCAGGGCGGCGTGCAGAACGACCCCAAGCGGGTGCTGAAGCCGATCGCGCACGAGCCGACGACCAAGACCGGCCTGTCGCACGTCAACGGAGCGATCTCGATGGGCCGCACCGATCCGGGGACGGCCACCTCCGACTTCTTCATCTGCGTCGGCGACATGACCTACATGGACGCCGATCCCAAGCAGCCGGGCGACAATCTGGGCTTTGCGACGTTCGGCAAGGTCGTCGACGGCATGGACACGGTGCAGAAGATCCTCGCCGCCCCCACCTCTCCCACCGCCGGCGAGGGCGTCATGAAGGGCGAGATGCTGGCCAAGCCGGTGAAGATCATCACCGCCCGACGCGAGGCGCCTTAGGGACGCATTGCGCGCTCCAGCGCCTCGTAGACCCGGCCGTCAGCGCACTGGGCGACGTTGAAGCGCATATAGCCCCGCGCCGACTGCGAGAGGCTGAAGGCGTCCCCCGGCGCAAGGACGACGCCCTCGGTCAGCGCCCTCTGGGCGACCGGCGCGGCGTCCAGGCCAGCCGGCAGGGCCATCCAGAGGAACATCCCGGCCTGCGGCGTCAGCCACGGCTCGAAGCCCAGCTCCCGGAGGCGCCGCAGCGCCTCGCCGCGCGCCCGCGCCAGCCGCTCGCGTAGGCCCGCAAGATAGCGGCGGTAGCCGCCGTCGGTGAGGATGGCGTGGGTCAGTTCGGCCGCCAGGCCCCCGCCGCCGAACGAGGTGGCGACCTTGAGGTCGACCAGGTCCTCGATCCATCCATCCCGCGCCGCGATGAAGCCGCAGCGGGCGGCCGCCGACAGCGTCTTGGAGAAGCTGCCGATGTGGACCACCCGGTCCAGTCCGTCGAAGGCGGCCAGGCGCGGGGCCGGCTCGATCTCGAGATCGGCGTAGATGTCGTCTTCGATGATGATCACGCCATGCCGCTCGGCCAGCTTCAGCAGGCGGTGGGCGATCACCGGCGCCAACTGAGCGCCGGTCGGGTTCTGCGGCCCCGAATTGGTGATGTAGAGGCGCGGCCGGTGCTCGATCAGTCGCTGTTCGAAGATCTCGAGATCGGGCCCCTGCGGCGTCCAGGGCG
This sequence comes from Phenylobacterium sp. GW823-FHT02A09, assembly GCF_058797775.1. Taxonomy (NCBI): domain Bacteria; kingdom Pseudomonadati; phylum Pseudomonadota; class Alphaproteobacteria; order Caulobacterales; family Caulobacteraceae; genus Phenylobacterium; species Phenylobacterium sp. GW823-FHT02A09. The sequence goes on from NZ_JBXAJZ010000001.1 coordinate 1,103,945, forward strand.
CACCGACGACCTTGGCGCGGTGCGCGCGCAGCATGGCGTGGAAGTTGAAGTAGCAGGGATCGTCGACGATCACCGTTTCGCCGGGCTCCAGCAGAAACCGGCACACGAGGTCGATCGCCTGGGTGCCCGACTCGGTCAGCATGATCTGGCTGGGCGACGCCTCGACGCCATGTTCGGCCAGCCGCCGCGACAGAAGCTGGCGCAAGGCCGGAGCGCCCAGCGGCGGACCGTAGTCGGTGAGGTTGGCGTGGTCGGCGCGAGCCAGGCCGCGCAGCGCCCGCCGCACCGCCTCCTGAGGCATCCAGTCGGTCGGCAGCCAGCCGCAACCCGGCATCAGGGCGTCGGGCCTGGCCTCCAGCGACTGCCGCGACACCCATAGCGGGTCGATGGAGCGGTCCAGGCGCGGCCCGATGTCGGCCAGCGCCAGGGGTGGCGTGCGGCCGGCGACGTAGAAGCCCGACCCCCGGCGCGCCTGGATCACGCCCTCGGCCGCCAGCCGATCGTAAGCCTCCACCACCGTCGACTTGGAAACCCCCATGGCCTGAGCGAACGCGCGGATCGACGGCGCCTTCGCGCCAGGCTGCAGCGCCCGAGCGGCGATGCGCTGACGGATCGCCCCCATCACCTGCTCGACCCGCGTGCCTTCGCCTTCCATCCGTATCGCCATCCTGACCAGTACAGTTTGACCCGATTGTACCGCACCGTTCCTGGCTGGGCGAGCCCCGCGCAAGCGATACCCGCGACAAGCGGAGACACGGACATGGATGCGAAGACGCGCGGCTGGCTGGACGGCTTTCTCGGGGTGGCGATCTTTTCAGGCTCGCTGCCGGCGACCCGGGTGGCGGTGGCCGACCTGTCGCCGACCTTCCTGACCGCAGCCCGGGCGACCATCGCCGGCCTGCTGGCGATCGGGCTGCTGGCCATGTTCCGGGCGCCAAGGCCGGAACGACGCGACCTGGCCCCGTTGGCGATGATGGGCCTGGGGGTGGTGCTGGGCTTTCCGATGCTGACGGCGCTGGCCCTGCAGCACGTCACGGCGGCGCATTCGATCGTGTTCGTCGGCCTGCTGCCGCTGACCACGGCGGTGTTCGCGGTGCTGCTCGGCGGCGAGCGGCCCAAGCGCTCGTTCTGGGTCTTCGCCGTCATCGGCGCGGCGCTGGTCGCGGGGTTCGCGTTCAGCCAGGGCGGCGAAGGTTCGATGCAGGGCGACCTGCTGATGGTCGCCGCGATCGTCGTCTGCGGCCTGGGCTACGCCGAGGGCGGCCGCGTCTCACGCCGCCTGGGGGGCTGGCAGGCGGTCTGCTGGTCGCTGCTGCTCTGCCTGCCGCTGATGGCGCCGGCGGCGCTCCTGGCCCCTCCGGCGGACCTCGCAACGGTCAGCGCGCAGGCCTGGACGGGCCTGGCCTACGTCTCGCTGTTCAGCATGCTGATCGGATGCGTGTTCTGGTACCGCGGCCTAGCCGCGGGCGGCGTGGCCGCGGTGGGGCAGTTGCAACTGCTGCAGCCCTTCATGGGCCTGGCCCTGGCGGCGGGCCTGCTGGGCGAGCCGGTGGGCTGGTCCATGGCGGCGGTGACCGCCGCAGTGGTGCTGTGCGTGGCGGGGGCCAGGCGCTTCGCCTGATCCCCGCCCGCGAAAGGCTTAGTCCTTGGCGCGTTCCTGGTAGGTCCAGTCTTCCGTCAGGATCACCACGCGCGTGCCGGGGGCGATGTACGGCGGCACCATGATGCGCTCGCCGTTGGTCAGGATCGCCGGCTTGTAGGACGAAGAGGCGGTCTGCCCCTTCACCGACGGCTCGGTCTCGGCGATCTCGAAGGTGACCAGGCGCGGCAGCTCCATGGCGATCGGCACGCCTTCGTGCACCGACAGGACCACGGTGAGGCCGTCGGTCAGCCACGGGGCGTTGTCGCCCACGGTTTCTTCCGAAACCACGACCTGGTCGTAGGTCTCGGGCTGCATGAAGTGGTAGCCCTCGCCGTCCTGGTAGAGGAAGTTGTAGTTGCGGTCGTCGACGAAGGCGCGTTCGACCTGCTCGGTCGTGCGCCAGCGCTCGGACACCTTCACGCCGTCGGCGATGCGGCGCATGTTGAGCTGGGTGACCGGGGTTCCCTTGCCGGGATGGATGTTTTCGGCGGTCAGGACGACATAGAGCTTGCCGTCCATATCGACGACGGCGCCTTTCCTGAGCGAGCTGGCAGCGACCTTCACGTAGTTCGTCCTCGAGCCTATTGGGAGACCGGGCATCGGCCTCGCGCGATTCCGCCGAGCGGCGGTCTTGGCGCGCACCTATACGATGAAGGCGAAATTCGCCAGTCATGATCGAAATGGCCGCATAGAGGACGCCCGTGCCGATGAGTTCACAATCGCCCTGGTGGCGGGCCGACATCCATCAGGACCGCCGGCCGTTCCTGCTGGCGCGGGGCGCGATCACCCGGGCCGTGCGCCGCTGGTTCGAGGACCGCGACTTCACCGAGGTGGAGGGCGCGGCGCTGCAGGTCTCGCCCGGAAACGAGGCGCATCTGCACGCCTTTAGCACTGAAATCATTGGCAATGCCGGCGAGCGCCAGCCGCTCTACCTGCACACCTCGCCCGAGTTCGCCTGCAAGAAACTGCTGGCCGCCGGCGAGACGAAGATCTTCGATTTCGCCCGCGTCTGGCGCAACCGCGAGCGCGGGCCGCTGCACCATCCGGAGTTCACCCTGCTCGAGTGGTATCGGACGGGCGAACCCTATGAACAACTCATGGTCGACTGCGCGGACCTGCTGCGGCTGGCGGCGGAGACGGTCGGCGCCAAAACCCTCTCTTATCGGCAGGTTTCCAGCGATCCCTTCCAGGAACCTGAACGGTTGAGCCTGCAGGAGGCCTTCCAGCGGCATGCCGGCATCGATCTGCTGGCCACGGTGGCGGCGGACGGCGAAACCGACCGCGACGGACTGGCTTACGCAGCAACGGCTTGCGGCGTCCGCATCGCCGACGACGACGTCTGGCAGGATATCTATTCGAAGGTGCTGGTCGAGAAGGTCGAGCCCAAGCTCGGCATGGGCCGCCCGACGATCCTCTGCGAATACCCGATCAGCGAGGCGGCGCTGGCCCGGCCCAAGGCGTCCGACCCGCGGGTGGCCGAACGCTTCGAGCTCTATGCCTGCGGGGTGGAGCTCGCCAACGCGTTCGGCGAGCTGACCGACCCGGTCGAGCAGCGACGGCGGTTCCAGGCGGAAATGGACGAGAAGGCCCGCGTCTACGGCGAGCGCTATCCGATCGACGAGGACTTCCTGGCCGCCCTGCCCCACATGCCGAGCGCCTGCGGCTCGGCGCTGGGCTTCGACCGGCTGGTGATGCTGGCGACCGGCGCCAGCCGCATCGAGCAGGTGGTCTGGACCCCGGTGGCCGACGTCGCGCGGTAGGCCGCATTTGCCCGCGGCCCCTGCATGAGCCATATGCGGGCGCGATGAGCACGCTGCGCAAACCTAGCGACCTGGTCGCCGCCGGGCTGGCGCCGCTGGAGCGGCTGCCGGAGCTCGAGCGCGTCGCCGCGCGCTATGCGCTGGCGATCACCCCGGACATGGCCGAGCTCATCGACCCCGCCGACCCGGCCGATCCGATCGCGCGCCAGCTGATGCCCGGCGCGGCCGAGCTTGAGGCGACGCCCGAGGAGAGCGCCGATCCGATCGGCGACTTCGCCCACAGCCCGGTCGAGGGGATCGTCCATCGCTATCCCGACCGCGTGCTGCTCAAGCCGACCCACACCTGCGCGGTCTATTGCCGGTTCTGCTTCCGGCGCGAGATGGTCGGGCCGGAGGGGCTGTCGAACCTGACGCCGGACCAGCTCGACGCCGCGTTCGCCTATATCGCCGAGCGGCCGGAGATCTGGGAGGTCATCGTCACCGGCGGCGACCCGTTCGTGCTGTCGCCGCGGCGTCTGGCGGACCTCTCGGCGCGGCTGGCCAGGATCGAGCATGTGAAGGTGGTCCGGTATCACACCCGCGTGCCGGTCGTGGACCCGGGCGCCGTCACGGACGAGCTGGTCGCGGCGATCCGGTGCGAGGGCAAGGCGGTCTATGTCGCCCTGCACGCCAACCATGTCCGTGAACTGACGCCTGCGGCCCGCGCCGCCTGCGCCCGCATCATCGACGCCGGTCTGCCGATGCTGAGCCAGACCGTGCTGCTGAAGGGCGTCAACGACGATCCCGAGACGCTCGGCGCCCTGATGCGCGGCTTCGTCGAGAACCGAATCCGCCCCTACTATCTGCACCAGGGCGACCTGGCCCCCGGCACCAGCCACCAGCGGACCAGCCTCGAGGAAGGCCGCGCGCTGATGAAGGCCCTGCGCGGCCGCTACTCAGGGCTCTGCCAGCCGACCTATGTGCTCGACATCCCCGGCGGCCACGGCAAGGTCCCGGTCGGCCCGAACTATGTCGGCGAGGCGAGCGTCGAGGATCCCAACGGGGTCCTGCACGCCTACCCGCCGAAGCCCCCCGATTGAGCGAACGCCGATCTTGAAATAGCGTCGCCCGATCCGAGGCTGGACGGGGGACGCATGTGGCTTCGAAACGCTCGATCCTGACAGCCATCGTTCTCGGCGGAGTGGTCGCCGCCACCCTCGACATCGGCGCGGCCATGCTGATCAGCGGCGCCAGCCTGACCACCATCCTCCACTTCATCGCCAGCGGCCTGATCGGCAAAACGGCGTTCGACGGAGGCGTCGCCACGGCGGTGCTGGGCGCGGCGCTGCAGGAGCTGATGGGCCTGATCATTGCGGCGGTGTTCGTGCTGACGAGCCTGGCCGCGCCGATGCTGCGCCGGGCTTGGATCGCCGCCGGCCTGGGCTACGGCGTCGTGATCTACGCGGTCATGAACTACGTGGTCATGCCGCTGTCGGCCATCGGCCGGGTTCCGAAGTTCAGCGTCGAGGGGCTGATCAAGAACGGCCTGGCCATGCTGGCCTTCGGCCTGATCGTCGCCTGGTTCGCCAAGCGGCGCCTGCCCGACGCCGCCGGCCGCTAAAGGTCCTGCTTGAAACGGGCGATCATCAGGTCGCCGACCTGTTCCAGCGCGGCCGAGACGTCGCGGCTCCAGGCCTGCGGATCGACCGTGACCTCATACGTGCGGGTCTTCGTGCCGCCGACCCCGGCCAGGACGCCGATCGCCGAGCCGACCGCGTCGCCCATCCTGCTGGCGCTGGTGGTGGTGTCGCTGGCCGAGAGCACCGAGTCAGGCATGACGACGGGCGAGGTCAGCGCGTAGCGAAGCCGGTGGCCCAGATCCATGGGCGTCGACTTGGCCTTGGGGGTCAGCACCCACATCTGGGTGTCGACCGGCAGCAGCGCGACATTGGCCTTGCTGGTGACCTTGGCGGTCATCGGGCGCATGCCGAGCACGCCGCGGCCGCGCGCCTGGATCTCGGCGAAGTCGACGACCATGCGCACGCCCATGACCCCGGCGCCGAGCTCGGCCATGGCCATCTCCTCGGGGACCTGGGATCCGGTGGTGGTCATGGTGTCGCCAAACCCCTTGGCGCGGCCGTCATTGGGGGTGAAGTAGAACTTCATGCCGGGCGGCGAGTAGAAGCCGCTGCGGTTCTCCTTGCCGCGCACATAGGGCGACGGCTTGGACATGTTCATCAGCCGAACCAGACCGGGGCTGCGGGCGATCGCCTCGTCCAGCGGGATCACCGTCACGCCCGCCGCCGCGAGATCGGCGACGAAGTGGGCGTAGAACGCGTCGGTGATGGCCTGCATCTCGGCCGGCCCCGGCCCATTGAGGCTGTAGCTCACCTTGGATTGGGCGAGACCCTGGCTCGTCGAAGCGGCGCCCGAGTGGGTGACGAACTCGACCTGGAACGAGGGGATCACCACCTGACGCAGGCCACGGGCGGCCTCGCGCTCGTTCTGCCAGATCAACGCGCCGCCGAGCTTGGAGAGATCATCGCCCGCCGCAAACTCCAGCGGCGCGCTGACCGGGGCTGTCTTCGGCCCCAAATTGATCAGCGGCTTGGCGGCTTGCGCAGCTTCGGCCGAGGTGAGCGCGAGCACGGCCGCCAGGCAAATTCCACGATAATTCACGATCGAGCCCCCCATGCGCCGTGCCGGCGCCATGGTCCTGGCTACGCCGCGAAACCCGGGGCGCATTGTACAAATTCGCCACCACCGACAGGCGCGGTGCCGCCCCCGGGGCCAGACTAGCCCACGACGCTCCTGGCCACCGCTTCGGCGACCTTGATGCCGTCGATGGAGGCCGAGAGGATGCCGCCGGCGTAGCCCGCGCCTTCGCCGGCCGGATAGAGACCGACGGTGTTGAGGCTTTGGAAGTCCTTGCCGCGGGTGATGCGGACAGGAGACGACGTTCGGGTCTCGACGCCGGTCAGCACCGCGTCGGCGTGGTCGAAGCCGGGGATCTGGCGGGCGAAGGCCGGCAGGGCCTCGCGGATCGCGGCGATGGCGAAGTCCGGCAGGCAGTCCGAGAGGTCGGTCGGCGTGACGCCCGGCCGGTAGGACGGAACCACCTCGCCGAGGCTGGTCGAGGGTTTGCCGGCCAGGAAGTCGCCGACGCGCTGGGCCGGCGCGGCATAGGTCCCGCCGCCGGCGACGAAGGCCTGGGATTCCCAGTGGCGCTGAAGTTCGATGCCGGCCAGCGGGTGGCCGGGATAGTCCTCGTCCGGGGTGATGCCGACGACGATGCCGGCATTGGCGTTGCGCTCGTTGCGGGAGTACTGGCTCATGCCGTTGGTGACGACGCGCCCCGGCTCGGAGGCGGCGGCGACCACCGTGCCGCCCGGGCACATGCAGAAGCTGTAGACCGTGCGGCCGTTGGAACAGTGGTGCGACAGGCTGTAGGCGGCCGCGCCGAGGTCCTTGTGCCCGGCGCTGGTCCCGAAGCGGGCCCGGTCGATCCAGGACTGCGGGTGCTCGATGCGAAAGCCGAGCGAGAACGGCTTGGCCTCGATGTGGACGCCGCGGTCGTAGAGGGTGTGGAAGGTGTCGCGGGCGCTGTGGCCCAGCGCCAGGACCACGTGGTCGGCCTCGATGTAGCCGCCGTCCTGCAGGTGCAGGCCGCGCAGACGGCGCTGACCGCCCTCCTCCACGATGTCGAAGTCCTCGACCTTGTGCTCGAAGCGGTACTCGCCGCCCAGTCTCTCGACCTTTTCGCGCATGGCCTCGACCATGGTCACCAGCCGGAAGGTGCCGACGTGGGGGTGGGCCTCGGTCAGGATCTCAGGCGGGGCGCCGGCGGCGACGAACTCGGTCAGCACCTTGCGGCTGAGGAAACGCGGGTCCTTGACCTGGCTGTAGAGCTTGCCGTCCGAGAAGGTGCCGGCCCCGCCCTCGCCGAACTGGACGTTGGATTCCGGGTGCAGCTTGCTGCGCCGCCAGAGATCCCAGGTGTCCTTGGTGCGCTGGCGCACGACCTTGCCGCGATCGAGGATGATCGGCTTGAAGCCCATCTCGGCGAGGATCAGGCCAGCGAACAGACCGCAGGGGCCAGCGCCGATCACCACCGGCCGCTTGGCGAGGCCCGCCGGCGCCTGGGCGACGTGGCGATAGGCCATGTCGGGGGTCGGCTGCACGTTGCGGTCGCCGTCATGGCGGGCCAGCACCGCAGCTTCGTCGGTCACCACGACGTCGACCGTGTAGACCAGCAGGATCGCCGCCTTGCGCCGCGCGTCGTTGGCGCGGCGGAAGACCTCGAACGAGACGAGCTCGGACTCCAGCCCGGCCAGCTTGGCGAGAACGGCGGCGCGGAGCGCCTCCTCCGGATGGTCGAGGGGCAGCTTGATTTCGGTCAGTCGCAGCATCGGGGGCTTTTAGCGGGTCTGGCCAAGGATGACAGCCGAGATCCTCCCCCTGCTGGGGGAGGTGGATCGATGCGCAGCATCGAGACGGAGGGGGACCGCTCTCAACACGTCAGGGTCAAAGTCCCCCTCAGTCAGCTTCGCTGACAGCTCCCCCAAAGGGGGAGCAACTATCTCCACCTAGTCCGCCACCGGCACCGTGTAGTTCAGCGCCAGGCGGCCGCCGTCGGGATAGATGGTCTGGCCGGTGATGTAGGAACTGTCGTCGCTGGCCAGGAACACGGCGACGCGGCCGATCTCGTCGGCCTCGCCGAAGCGGCCCAGCGGCGTGCGTTGCAGCACGCGGCGACGGGCGTCGTCGTTCTCCAGCACGCCCTTGAGGATGTCGGTGACGATGGTGCCCGGGCCGATCGCGTTCACGCGCACGCCGTGCGGCGCAAGGCCCAGCGCCATGGCCTTGGTCAGCTGTCCCAGGCCGCCCTTGGAGGCGACGTAGGCCAGCTGGCCGGGAATGGCGAGCACCGCGTTGATCGAGGACATGTTGATGATCGAGCCCTTGATCTTGGCGTCGACCATGTGGCGCGCGACGGTCTGGCCGACCACGAAGGGCGCGCGCAGGTTGACCGCCATCACCCGGTCGAAGTCGGCGAGTTCCGCGTCGAGGATGTCGCCGGGAACCAGCATGCCGGCGTTGTTGACCAGCACGTCGATCTTGCCGAGCAGCGCCGCGGCGCGGATCACCGCCTTGCGTGCGGCGTCGGCGTCGGCGAGGTCGCAGGCCAGAGCGTGAACCTGGCGGCCGCTGGCCTGCGCCAGCTCGTCCGCCGCCTCCGTCACCCGCGGCTCGTCGAGGTCGAGCAGGGCGAGGTCGCAGCCCTCGGCGGCGAAGGCGCGGGCGCAGCCCAGGCCGATGCCGCCGGCCGCGCCGGTGATCAGCGCCGAGCGCCCTGAGAGGCGGCCGCTCACCACGCCCCCGTGTTCGGCATCGAGGCCCAAGGTTCCGCCGGCTCCTTGCGCGGGCCGGCCTGCAGCAGCTCGATCGAGATGCCGTCCGGCGAGCGGACGAAGGCCATGTGGCCGTCGCGCGGCGGACGGTTGATGGTCACGCCGCCGTCGGCCAGGCGTTGGCAGGTCGCGTAGATGTCGTCGACCGCATAGGCCAGATGGCCGAAGTTGCGACCGCCCTGATAGTCCTCGGGGTCCCAGTTGTAGGTCAGCTCGACCATCGGGGCCTTGGCGGCGAGGGCCGCTTCGCGGTCCTCCGGGGCGCAGAGGAACACCAGGGTGAATCGCCCGCCCTGGTTTTCGGCGCGGGAGACTTCGACCAAGCCGAGCTTGTTGCAGTAAAAGTCCAGCGAAGCGTCGAGGTCGGTCACCCGAACCATGGTGTGCAGGTATTTCATGGCGGCGTACTTCCTTGCAGGCGACGGATATTGGAGCGTCGGCGGCGTTAAAGAGCAAGCAAGGCCATGCTGCAATCCTGCGGCGCCGGGGGCACATTATCCGTCCTTTAGGTTGTCTGTCCGCGATTTCATTTGCAGTCGCAGAACGGCGGCATCAGAAGACGCTAAAAGCTGATTTCTGCGGTCCGGGCGTACGACTGCGATTCAGATGCGGTCGCGACTTCGTTGCTGCCCGGGGGGAAACGACTGAATGCGTGTCAAATCACAGTACCTGTTTGTTATCGCAGTGGTGGTGGTGCTGGTCCTGGCCTTCACCATCGGCACGATCGCGAGCCGCGCGGGCAAGGCCGGCAAGGCCGAAGCCAAGACCGCCGGCGCGGACGCCCTGGCGACCGTGCAGGCGGTCATGACCCCCGAAGCGACGCATGAGTACCTGGTGGCGATCCGCGGCCGCACCGAGGCCGCGCGCAGCGTCGTGGTCCGCTCGGAAACCGCCGGCGTCGTCGCCGCCACCCCCGCGGTCGAAGGTTCGTTCGTGCGCAAGGGCACGGTCCTGTGCCGCCTGAACGTCGACGCGCGCCAGGCGACGCTGGACCAGGCCCGCGCCAACATGCGCTCGCGCCAGCTGCAACAGAAGGCGTCGGCCGACCTCGCGGCCAAGGGCTATCGCTCGCAGACCCAGGTGCTGCAGGACCAGGCCAACCTGGACGCCGCCTCCGCCACCGTCCGCCAGGCCGAACTGGGCGTCGAGCAGATGAGCATCCGCGCGCCGTTCGACGGGGTGTTCGACAAGCGCGACGCCGAAGTCGGCGCCTATCTGGCGCCGGGCCAGCCCTGCGGGACGATGATCGAGCTCAACCCGCTGCTGATCGTCGGCGACCTGCCCGAAACCGAGGCCTCTAAGGTCAAGGTCGGTTCGACCGCCAGCGCCCAGCTGACCTCCGGCGAGACCCTGGCCGGCAAGGTTCGCTACGCCGCGCGCGAGGCCGACGCCCAGACCCGCACCTATCGCATCGAAATCACCACCGCGAACCCACAGATGACCCGCTCGGGCCTGTCGGCGGCGGTGCGCATCAACGCCGGGTCGGGCCCGGCCCACCTGGTGCCGCTGTCGTCGCTGGTGCTCGACGCCGCGGGCCGCCAGGGCGTGCGCTACGTGCTGGCCGACGACAAGGTCGCCTTCGCGCCGATCAAGGTGCTGGAGGAGACCCCGCAGGGCATCTGGGTGACCGGCCTGCGCGGCCCCGCCCGAGTGATCACCGTCGGCCAGTCGTACGTGGCCGAAGGTCAAAAGGTTCGAGTGGCTGCGGCGCGCTAGGCGCGCCCCTGCTCATCAGGAGACGAGGCTATGATCGGACCTCTGATCGACGGCGCGATCAAGCGGCGCAAGGTGGTGCTGGCCGTCACCCTGATCGCCAGCCTGTTCGGGTTCTTCGCCTATCTGTCGATGCCGCGGGAATCCAACCCGAACATCGACTTCCCGTTCATCACCGTGGTGGTGCCCTACCCCGGCGTCAGTCCCGAGGACGCCGAGCGGCTGCTCGTGCGGCCGCTGGAGACCGAGCTGCAGACGATCGAGGGCGTCAAGGAGATGAACGCGGTCGCCCGCCAGAGCATGGCGATCGTAAACCTGGAGTTCGAGGCGGACTTCAACAAGGACAAGGCACTGGGCGAGGTCCGCGCCAAGGTCGACCTGGCCCGCGGCAAGTTCCCGCCTGACGCCGAGGAGCCGATCATCGAGGAGGCCAACGCCTCCGGCGAGCCGATCATCGGCATCGTGCTGTCCGGCGCGGCCCCCGAACGCACGCTGTTCCACATCTCGCGCACCCTGCAGGACCGGCTGGAGAGCACGCCCGGCGTGCTCGAGGTCTATCTGAACGGCGGCCGCGAGGAGCTGCTGGAAGTCACCATCGACCCGGTGCGCATGGAGGCGGCGAACGTCTCGCCCGGCGAACTGGCGCAGGTCATCGGTCGCAACAACCAGCTGGTGCCGGCCGGCAACCTGGAATCCGGGGCCGGCAAGTTCGCGGTCAAGGTGCCCGGCGTCGTCAACCAGCCGGCCGACATCCTGGCGCTGCCGATCAAGAAGAACGGCGACCGGCTGATCACCGTCGGCGACATCGGCGACGTGCGGCGCACCTTCAAGGAAGCCAACTACATCACCCGCTTCAACGGCCAGCCGGCCTTCTCGGTGGACGTCGCCAAGCGCTCGGGGGCCAACGTCCTCGACACCGTGAAGGAGGTGCGCAAGGTCGTTGCCGAGGAGCAGAAGCGCTGGCCCGAGACGGTCAAGGTCTCCTACATCTTCGACGAAAGCGACTTCATCGGCCGCACCCTGGTGGTGCTGGAGAGCGGCCTGCTGATCGCGACCATCCTGGTCATGCTGATCATCGTCGCCACCCTGGGCATCCGCCAGGGGCTGATGGTCGGCGCCGCGATCCCGGCCTGCTTCATGCTGGCCTTCCTGATGCTCAACGCCACCGGCGTGACCCTGAACCAGATGGTGATGTTCGGCCTGGTGCTGGCGGTCGGCATCCTGGTCGACGGCGGCATCGTGGTGGTCGAGTACGCCGACCGGAAGATGGCCGAGGGCATGTCCAAGGAGGAAGCCTTCGCCGCCGCCGGCAAGCGGATGTTCTGGCCCGTGCTGAACGGCACGCTGACGACGCTGTGCGCCTTCCTGCCGTTCCTGTTCTGGAACTCGATCCCCGGCAAGTTCATGAGCTTCCTGCCCATGACGCTGTTCTACGTGCTGGGCGCGTCGATCTTCATCGCGCTGATCTTCACCCCGGCGCTCGGCTCGATCTTCGGCCGCAAGGCGGCGGTCGACGAGGCGCATCTGGCCGAGATCGAGAAGTCCGAACGCGGCGACCCGCGCGAGATGACCGGCTTCATGGGCTGGTACGCGCGTACGGTCGACACGCTGGGCCGGCACCCGACCACGACCATGTTCGCGACGCTGGCGATCATCGTGCTGGTGGTCATCGCCTTCCGCGCCGAGAACAAGCCGACCGAGTTCTTCCTGCAGCAGGACCCCGAGTACGTCTCGGTCTACGTCAAGGCGCGGGGCAACCTGTCGCCTCAGGCGCAGGACCAGATCGTGCGCCAGGTCGAGAGCCGGCTGATCGGTCAGAAGGGCGTCAATTCGATCTTCGTGCGGTCCGGCACGGCCAGCCCTGGCGGCGGGCCGAACTCGATCCCCAACGACACCATCGGACGGATCAGCGTGGACTTCGTCGACTACGAGGACCGGCTGGAGCTCGGCCTGGTCGGCAAGGACATCGCCAACGAGGTGCGCAGACGCGTCGCGGGTATTCCCGGCGTCGAGGTCGAGGTGCGCGAACCGCAGGGCGGCCCCCCGGTCGGCAAGGACGTGCAAGTTGAACTGCGCAGCCAGGACCCGGCGGCGCTGAACAAGGCCGCCGACCTCGTGAAGGCCAAGCTGGCGACCGACCGGCAACTGCACGAGCTGGAGGACAATCGCACCTCGCCCGGCATCGAGTGGAACATGACCGTCGACCGCGAGGCGGCCGGCCGCTACGGCGTCGACGTGCTGACCGTCGGCCAGGCGATCCAGTTCGTGACCGGCGGCGTGCTGGTCGGGCGCTTCCGGCCCGACGACGCCGACGACGAACTGGACATCCGCGTCCGCTTCCCGCCGGAGAGCCGCAACGTGGCGGCGTTCGACACCCTGAAGATCCCGACCCAGTTCGGCCCGGTGCCGGCCAGCTACTTCATCAAGCTGTCCCCGGCCCAGCAGGTGACGACGCTGCAACGGCGCGACGGCCAGCGGCTGGCGGTCATCCAGGCCAACACCGTCGAGGGCGTGGCGGCGAGCCACAAGATCGCCGAGCTGCGGCCCTGGCTGGAAAAGGCGAACATCGATCCGAACGTGCGCTGGAAGTTCACCGGCGCCGACGAGGAAGGCCAGGAGGCGGCGCGGTTCTTCGTCGCCGCCATGGCGGTGTCGCTGTTCCTGATGGGGGTGATCCTGCTCTGGCAGTTCAACTCGTTCTACGGCGTGGTCGTGACTCTGTCGGCGGTGGCGCTGTCGACGGTCGGGGTGCTGCTGGGCGTGGTGGTCAACATCCACCACACCTTCGACTACATCTCGGTGATCATGCTGGGGACCGGGGTCGTGGCCCTGGCCGGGGTGGTCGTCGGCCACAACATCGTGCTGGTCGACACCTACTACCAGCTGCGGCGGGCGGGCTTCCCGGCCGATGAAGCGGCGGTGCGCGCGGCGACCCAGCGGTTCCGGCCGGTCATGCTGACCACCCTGGTGACGGTCGTGGGCCTGCTGCCGCTGATGTTCCAGCTGCACCCGAACTTCCACGGCATGCACATGGAGTACAAGGCGCCGGGGTCCGAGTGGTGGGTGCAGCTGTCGGGCGCGGTGGTCTGGGGCCTGTCCTTCGCCACCCTGCTGACGCTGATCCTAACGCCGGTGATGCTGGCCGCCCCGAAGGTCTACGGCCAGCGCTTCGGCTGGCTGGCCGATCGACTGGGCCTGCGTAAGCGTAAGCGCCGCAGCAGCGACGCCGTGGCGGCGAGCGAGACCGAAGTGGCCAAGGCCGCCGAGTAGGGTCGCTAGACCTCGCGCGCCAGCCGGCGACGGTTGGCGCGCACCCGGCGGCGATAGAGCGCCATGGCCTTGGTCGCGCCGGCGTGCGGCGAGCCGTTCATGGCCCCGAGCGCCAGCTCGGTCTGGGCGGCCATCGCCGCCGACACCTTCTCGGCGACCATGCGCTGGGCCTCGGCCGCGGCCCCTGCCCCGCCCCCGGCCAGCTTCATCATGCGCAGCGCCACCACCTGGCTGGACTCGGCCCCGAGCCAGAAGGCGTCGATCGACAGCTTCAGCCAGGGATTGGGATTGAACATCGGCGGGCGCCTTCGGAGATTTGAGCGGGCGACCCTAGACCTAGTCGAGGGCCGCCGTCACGCCTCGCGGGTCTGGCGACGCCAAAGGGCCGCATACTCTCCGCCCTTGTCGAGCAGTTCGGCGTGGCCGCCGCGCTCGACGATGCGCCCGCGGCGCAGGACGAGGATCAGGTCGGCGTCGACGATGGTCGACAGGCGGTGGGCGATGACCAGGGTCGTGCGCCCGGCGCGGACCTTGCGCAGCGTCTCCTGGATGGCGGCCTCGGTCGGACCGTCGAGGGCGCTGGTCGCCTCGTCGAGGATCAGCAGGCGCGGGTCGGCCAGCAGGGCGCGGGCGATGCCGACGCGCTGGCGCTCGCCGCCCGAGAGCTTCAGGCCGCGCTCGCCGACCAGGGTGGCGAGCCCGTTCGGCAGACTGTCGATGAAGCCGCCGAGCTCGGCCGCGTCGGCCGCGGCGCGGATCTCAGCCAGGCTCGCGCCGGGCCGCGCAAAGGCGATGTTGGCGGCCATGGTGTCATTGAACAGGGCCACGTCCTGCGGCACCAGGGCGATCGCCTGGCGCAGCGAGCTCTGCTGGACCTTGCGCAGGTCGACGCCGTCGAGGGTGATGCGCCCGCTCTGCGGGTCGATCAGGCGCAGCGCCAGGCGGATGGCCGTGGTCTTGCCGGCCCCTGACGGGCCGACCAACGCCACCGTCGCGCCGGGCGGAGCATGGAAGCTGACGTCGATCAGGCCGGTCGAGCGGGCGTCGTGGCGGAACTCGACGTCCTCGAAGGCGATGTCAGCCCCGCGGCCGCTGGCCGGCGGCAGCGGACGGGCGTCCGGAGCGTCGACGATGTCGGGCTTAACCGCGCGCAGCTGGACCATCTGCTCCATGTCGATGAAGGCCTGGCGGATCTCACGATAGTTGAAGCCCAGCATGTTGAGCGGGCCGTAGATGCCGATCAGCAGCAGGATCGCCATGGTCACGTCGCCGATCCGCATGCGGCCGTTCAGGACCTCGTAGCCGGCCATGACGGTCATCAGGGCGAGGCCGAGGTTCAGCACCAGCGCCTGGATGGCGTTGAGCATGGCGAGCGAAGCGTTGGCGCGCACGCCGGCCCGGACATAGTCGGCCATCGCCGCCCCGTAGCGGTCGACGGTGCGCTCTTCCGAGCCGAAGGTCTTGACCGTCTCGTAGTTCAGCAGCGCGTCCACCGAGAGACCGGCGCTGCGGCTGTCGGCCTCGTTGAGCTCGCGCCGGTGGCTGAGCCGCCAGTCGGTGATCTTGAAGGTCAGCACCGCGTAGAGGACGATGGTGACGAACGCCGTCGCGGCGAAGCGCCAGTCCAGCCGCATGGCCATGACCGCCATGGCCAGGACCAGCTCGATCGCCGTCGGGCCGAGGTTGAAGACCACGCTGCGCATCAGGAAGTCGGTCGAGCGCGCGCCGCGATCGATGACCCGGGCCAGCGAGCCGGTCTGCTTGCCCTGATGGTAGTCGAGGCCTAGCGCCAGGGTGTGGGCGAAGGTCTCGGTCGCCGCCTTGGCCATGGTCGACTGGGCGACCACGGTGAAGATCATGTCGCGCAGGTTCGGCGCGCAGGCCGCGATCAGGCGCAGGCCGGCGAAGGCCAAGGCCAGCAGCAGAAAGTCGAAGCCCAGTTCGGCCGCCTGCCCTGCGCCGGGCGCCAGGCGGTTGATGGCGTCGCCCAGCGCGACCGGTGCTGCGACGCCCGCCGCCTTGCCCGCGAACACGAGGGCCAGGGATGCGGCGACGCGCCAGCGCAGGCCGGGCGCGCCCGAGCGCATCACCAGGGCGGACAGGTCGCCCATCGAGCGCCAGAAGTCGAACTTCACCGACGCCGGGGCGATCGCGTCGGGCTGGCGGCGCGCAGCCATGGCCGGGGTCATGGCCGGCTCACTTCAGCAGGATGGTCGATTGGACGCCGCCGCCCGGGGTCATCCAGTCGACGCGCAGGCCGGCCGGCACCGCGGTCGCGCGGAACGGGCCGCTGGCGAGGGCGGCCGCCGGGGTCGCCTCGATCTCGACCGGATTTTCGGTGGCGTCGCCAAACACGTCGATCTGGCGCCGGCCCAGGGGCAGCGGCTGGGTCAGGGCCAGGACGTAGCGGCCGCGGGCGTCGGCGCGCCCCTCGGCCAGCTTGCGGCCGTCCACGTGGACGCTGAGCGCCGCCCCGGCCGGGGCGCGACCGGAGACCACCGCCCCGCCCTCGCGGTCGAAGTCGACGGCGTCCACGTCGTTCCTGCCCGCCCTGCCGACGCGCAGCGCGCCGGCGCCGGCCCGCAGCAGCGCGGCCTCGCCATCGGGCGTCAGCAGCAGGTAGCCCTCGCTCTGCACGGTGCGGCCGCCGGTGGTCGCCGACAGGCCATAGATCTGCGCCTGGCTCCCGCGCGGCGTCGTCAGCCCCCAGAAGCCCTTGGAATCGGCGTCGGCGAACAGCGCCTCGCCCTCAGGGGTCGCCAGCCGCACGCGCGACGAAGCCGGCGCTGCGCCGTTGATCTGCAGCCTCTCGCCGTCGAGCCGCACCTGGCTGACCACCGGCGGCGTCAGATAGCCGAGATCGGCCTGGGCCGGCGCGGGTTTGGCCGGCGGCGGGGCGGTCGGCGCAGGGTCCTGGCCGCAGGCGGCGAGCACGAGGACGAGCGCCGCCGACAGCGGCAGGCGAAGGGTGGCGCGGCGGCAGGTCAGCTTGCAACTCCCAGGTTCTCGGCCTAGCTAATCGGTCTTTCCCGGCGCCTCTGCAAGCGCGCCGCGTTGATTCTCCAGGAGCTTCATCAAATGGGCGACGCGCCCGACCGCCTCGACTCCGTCTGCGTCTTCTGCGGCTCTTCCGATGCGGCCGACCCGGCCCTGCTGGCCAGCGCCGCAGAGCTGGGGCGCGGCCTGGCGGCGGCGGAGCTGACGATGATCTACGGCGGCGGCGGGGTCGGCCTGATGGGCGCCTGCGCCATGGCCGCGCACGAGGCCGGCGGCAAGGTGCTGGGCATCATCCCGGCCTTCCTGAAGGAGCGCGAGCGCCGCCTGGACGTCGTGGAGACGGTCACCGTCGACTCGATGCACGAGCGCAAGATGATGATGTTCGAGCGCTCGGACGGGTTCGTCGTGCTGCCCGGCGGCATCGGCACCCTGGAAGAGGTGGTCGAGCTGCTGTCCTGGCGGCGGCTGGACCTGCACGGCAAGCCGGTGGTGTTCTACAATCCGGACGGCTTCTGGGAGCCGTTGTTCCACCTGTTCCAGCATACGGTCGACCAGCACCTGACGCCGCCCAGCTTCATGCAGAGCTGGGTCGCGGTCGATACGGCCGATGAGATCATCCCGGCCCTGCGCCGCGGCGTGCCGACCGGCCCCGATGCGGCCCCGGACGTCGCCCAGCTGACCTAGGGGCGCAGCCGCTCAAGCAGCACGACTTCGCCGTGATAGTCGGCGCGGGCGTATTCTCGGAAGCCGGCCTTGTCGGCGGCGCGCAGCGAGGGCTCGTTCTGCGGGCTGATCATGCAGACCGTGCGCCCGCCAGCCAGATTGGCGTCGGCCCAGGCCAAGGCCGCGGCGATCGCCTCGCTGGCGTAGCCCTTGCCGTGCACCGCCGGGCTCAACACCCAGCCCATTTCGGGGGTGTCGCCGAAGCCCGGCTGGAAGTCGCGCATGAAGTCGGCCAGACCCAGCTCGCCCACGAAGCGGCCGGACGGCTTTTCGCAGATCGCCCAGAACCCGAAGTCCATCTCGCGCCAGTGGCCGACGTAGCGCAGCAGCCGCGCCCAGGATTCCTCGCGGGTGAAGGCCCGCCCGCCGATGTAGCGGATGACCTCAGGATCGCGCCACAGCGCCGCGCAGTCGTCGAGATCGGCCTTGGCGTGCGGCCGCAGGATCAGCCGCTCGGTCTCGAGGACGGGCGCGATCACTTGCTGACCACGTCCCGGAAGCCGTTGACGATCGGATAGCGGCGGTCGCGGCCGAAGGCGCGGGCCCCGACCTTCACGCCCGGCGCGGCCTGGCGGCGCTTGTATTCCGAATTGTAGAGCAGCCGCTGGATGCGCTCGACGGTCTCGGGCGCATGGCCGCGGGCGACGATCTCGTCGAGGGTCGCCTCCTCCTCCACCAGCCCGTGAAGGATGGCGTCGAGTTCGGCGTATTCGGGCAGGCTGTCCTGGTCCTTCTGGTCAGGCCGCAGTTCGGCCGACGGGGCCTTGGTCAGGATGCGCTCGGGGATCGGGTCGGCGGCGACGCCGTAGGGATCGTTGGCGTTGCGCCAGTCGCAGACGGCGTAGACCTCGGTCTTGTAGATGTCCTTGAGGACGTTGTAGCCGCCGCACATGTCGCCGTAGAGCGTGGCGTAGCCGACCGCCATCTCCGACTTGTTGCCGGTGGTCATCAGCATCAGGCCGAGCTTGTTGGAGAGCGCCATCAGCGAGACGCCGCGGGCGCGGGCCTGGATGTTCTCCTCGGTCAGGTCGGGGGCCTTCCCCTCGAAGTGCGGCGTCAGCATCTGGGCGAAGGCGTCGATGGCCGGGACGATCGAGATCTCGTCCAGCCGAATCCCCAGCCGCTTGGCGCAGTCCTCGGCGTCATCGAGGCTGTCCTGGCTGGTGTAGCGCGAGGGCAGCATGAAGCAGCGGACCCGGTCGGCGCCCAGGGCGTCGGCCGCGACCACGGCGCTGATCGCCGAGTCGACGCCGCCGGAGAGGCCCAGCAGCACGCCCGGGAAGCCGGACTTGTTCACGTAGTCGCGCAGGCCCAGGACCATGGCGCGGTAGACTTCTTCCGGGCCCGAGACCCAGTCGGCCATCGGGGCCTCGACGCAGGTCCAGCCGTCGGCGCCCTTTTCCCAGACGGTCAGGGCGAAGGCTTCCTCGAACATCGGCAGGCGCATGACCACCTCGCCCTGCGCCGACAGCGCGAAGGAGCCGCCGTCGAAGACCAGCTCGTCCTGTCCGCCGACCTCGTTGACGTAGAGCATCGGCAGGCCGGTTTCGGCGACGCGCGCCTTGGCCACGCCCATCCGCTCATGGTCGGCGGTGCGGCGGAACGGCGAGCCGTTGGGGACCAGCAGGATTTCGGCGCCCTGGGCCTTCAGATCGGCGCAGATCGCCGCCGACCAGATGTCCTCGCAGATCGGCGCGCCGAGCTTGACGCCCTTCCATTCGAAGACGCCGCCCGAGGCGCCGGCTTCGAAGACGCGCTTCTCGTCGAAGACCCCGTAGTTGGGCAGGTCGCCCTTGATCGCCAGGCCCTTGATCCCGCCCTCGGCCAGGAAGGCCAGGGCGTTGTGCGGCCGCCCGCCCGCCTTGGCGTTGGGCCAGATGACGCCGACCAGGGCGGCGGGGCCGTCCTTGGTGTCGAGAGCCAGCCGCTCGACCGCGGCCTTGCCGGCCGCCCAGAAGGCCGGCTTCAGCGCCAGGTCCTCGGGCGGGTAGCCGTTGATGAACAGTTCGGAGAAGACCGCGATGTCGGCGCCCGCCGCCTTGGCCTGGGCCAGGCGTTCGCGCGCCAGCGCCTCGTTATGGGCGATCGCGCCCACGGTCGGATTGGCTTGGATGGCGGCGATGACGAGGCGCGTGGACATGCCTGTCATGTAACGTCCGTCATCGAGCTGGACTAGAGCCGCGGCGCGCACGCGACCAAAATCACGCCGACCCGACCGTCAAAGTCGCCTGGCAAAGAGAAAGGGCGGCCCCGAAGGACCGCCCTTGAAACTTAGTCGTCCCGATGGACCCGTTCGCGGCGCTCGTGCCGCTCCTGGGCTTCGAGGCTCAGCGTCGCGATCGGACGGGCTTCGAGGCGGGCGACGCCGATCGGCTCGCCGGTATCCTCGCAGTAGCCGTACGACCCGTCCTCGATCCGCCGCAGCGCTTCGTCGATCTTAGAGATCAGCTTGCGCTGGCGATCGCGGGTGCGGAGCTCCAAGGCTCGGTCGGTTTCCGACGTCGCCCGATCCGCCAAATCGGGATGGTTCTCTGTCTCGGTCTGTAGGTGAGCCAGAGTTTCCCGGGACTCCCGCAGGATGTCCTCTTTCCAGTTCAGCAGCTTTTGCTTGAAATACTCGAGCTGCCGCTCGTTCATGAATTCCTCGTCCTCGGAAGGACGATATTCAGGCTTTTCCGCCAACATCGTGGCCGTGCTCATAGACGCCTCAAGCCCCCTCGGTACATCAACCCGACGAAACGCGGGCCGCTTATACCAAATAGAAATCCGCTTTCAACGAACCTCGCTCTTCGTAGGCCATTACGCCGCACGATTCGCACGTTCGAGTTTTGCTAGCTCCACGGCAGCACGGGTTTCAATCTCGTTCAATACACCTTCTAGGCGTTCGTCGTCGCAGCTTTGACGCTCGTCGGCGATCGCCCGTTTCAGGCGCTCTAGATCGTCCACGGACACGTCGCCGGAAAGGAGTGCGATCTTCACGTCTTCGAGAACGTCGAGGATCTTGCCAGCCCGCCCGACCGCGCGGCGACGGCGCTCCAGCGGCCCGCCGATGTCTTGCAGGGCGAGGATCGCATCCACGCTCATCACGCCGCCGACGCCGCCGGCGCGAGCGACCTGGGCTGCGCCCGCAGCCGCCGGGGGCTGGGCGATCTGGAACCCTTCTCCACCGGCGGGCTTAGCCTTGCCCGGTCCGGCGGCCGATCCGACGCCGCTTGTTCCGCTGACCTTCATGAAAGGCCCTCTACCATGGTTCGTCCCAAATCTCTCGGGGCAAGCTTATGGTATGGTTAATGCCGGGCAATTTCTGCCGCCAGGCGCCTCCCGCGCGGCGCCCCGCCAAGCCTGACCATTGATTTTGCTAATATTTTAAACTGGCACGCCCATCGCAAGGGACCAGCAAGCTCTTTGCCGTCCGTATTGCGTCGAGGTCCCATGCGCCGATCCTTCCGCCTCTTCAGCGCCGCGTTCATCGCCGCCGCCCTGGTTTCAGGGCCGGCCTTCGCCAAGTCGCGGATCAAGGACATCGTCGAGTTCGAGGGCGTGCGCGACAACATGCTCGTCGGCTACGGCCTCGTGGTCGGGCTGAACGGCACCGGCGACAGCCTGCGCAACGCCCCGTTCACCCGCCAGAGCCTGGAAGCCATGCTCGAGCGGCTGGGGGTCAACACCCGCGACACCAACCTCAACACCAAGAACGTCGCCGCGGTCATGGTCACGGCCCGCCTGCCCGCCTTCGTCGCCGCCGGCGCGCCGATCGACGCCACGGTCTCGGCGATGGGCGACGCCAAGAGCCTGCAAGGCGGCACGCTGCTGGTGACGCCGCTGATGGGCGCCGACGGCCAGGCCTATGCGGTCAGCCAGGGCACGGTGCAGACCGGCTCGATCTCGGCCGGCGGGGCTTCGGGCTCGTCGGTCTCGAAGGGCGTGCCCACGGCCGGCCGGATCGCCGGCGGGGCCATCGTCGAGCGCGAGATCGGCTTCCAGATGGCGAACATGGGCGAGATGCGCATGACCCTGCGCAATCCCGACTTCTCCACGGCCCGCAAGATCGCCGATGCGGTCAACACCCGTTTCCCCGGCTCGGCCCGGGCCGACAACCCGACCATCGTCACGCTGCGCTCGCCGGGCGGCCAGGACATGGTCTCGTTCATGTCGCAGGTCGAGAACCTGAGCGTCGAGACCGACAGCCCGGCCAAGGTGGTGATCGACGAGGTCGCCGGCGTCATCGTCATGGGCGAGAACGTCCGCGTCTCCACCGTCGCCATCGCCCAAGGCAACCTGACGATCACCGTCCGCGAGAGCCCTGCGGTCAGCCAGCCCGCCCCCTTCAGCCGCGGCGAGACGGCGGTGGTGCCGCAGTCCGACGTCCAGGTGGACGAGGAGAAGGGCAAGAAGTTCATCACCCTGCGCGACGGCGCCTCGCTGGCCAGCCTGGTCGCCGGGCTGAACGCGCTGGGCGTCACGCCGCGGGACATGATCTCGATCCTGCAGACCATCAAGGCGGCCGGCGCGCTGCAAGCCGACATCGAGGTGATGTGATGGACCTGGGCTCCACCTTCAGCATTCCGACCACGGCGACGCCGCAGCTGACCGCAGAGCAACTGGCCAAGCGCGGCCAGATCGAGAAGACCTCCAAGGACTTCGAGAGCTCGTTCCTGTCGGTGATGTTCACCGAGATGTTCAAGGACGTCGGCGTCGAGGCCCCGTTCAGCGGCGGACACGGCGAGGCGGCGTTCAAGTCGTTCATGAGCGACGCGATGGCCAAGCAGGTGACCAAGGCCGGCGGCGTGGGCCTGTCCGACCGGGTCGCCCAGGAAATGTTGAAGCTTCAAGGTTTGAGTTAGGAGAGTTTGGCATGGCGATCTCCGCCACGGACGCGACCGACCGCGTCGAACAACTGATCGTGCTGACCGAGCGCCTGACCGAGCTGATCGCGCACGAGGCGCTGGCGTTCGAGGAGCGCCGGCCCCAGGACGCGGCGATGTACATCGAGGAAACCTCGAAACTGGCCAACGTCTACCGCCACGAGTCGGCCCGCGTGCGCGCCAACCCGAACCTGGTGGCCGGCGCGCCGCTGATGCAGCGCACCCGGCTGATCCGGGCCACCGAAGCCTTCGACGCGGTGCTGGCCCGCCAGGGCCGCGCGCTGGACGCGGCCAAGACCGTCACCGAGGGGCTGGTCAGGGCGATCGCCGAGGAAGTGGCCTCCAAGCGCAACACCGGCTCGGGCTATGGCCGCGGCGGGGTCGCCGCGCCGGCGCCCTCGGCCACCTCGATCACGCTGAACAAGCGGGCGTAGAGGCCTCTCGCCCCTCCGGGCTGTTAGCCCTGCTGGGACCCCACGCAGAAATTAAACGCTTGTTTGACCCTGGGTCATGGGCCTACCCTGGCCTGGTCGTCGGGCTGTTCCGGCGACCGCGTTCTCAGGGCGGGGTGAAAGTCCCCACCGGCGGTAATGGCGGCCTTGGCCGCACGAGCCCGCGGGCGCCTGGCGGCCGATAGGCCGGCAGGGACAGCAGATTCCGGTGTGATCCCGGGGCCGACGGTTAGAGTCCGGTTATGAGAACCGCTGGCGACGGCCAGTCCTTGCGCGTCTGCGCGGGGATCCCTGGCCGGGGCCTAGCGTCTCCCTGAGTCGTGGTTTCAATCCATCTCAGGGATCTGACCATGACTGTCACCCACTTCGAAGTTCCCACCGCCAACGGCGCCTTCCGTCTGGCCCGCATCGCGTTCGTCCAGTCCGGCTGGCACAGCGAGATCGTCGACAACGCCTATCAGGGCTTCCTCAAGGAGATCGGCGGCCTCGGCTTCTCGGAAAGCGCCATCGACCGGTTCGAGGTGCCCGGCGCCTTCGAAATCCCGCTGCACGCCCAGACCCTGGCCAAGACCGGCAAGTACGCGGCCATCGTCGCGGCCGGCTTCGTGGTCGACGGCGGCATCTATCGCCACGACTTCGTCGCCTCGACGGTGATCTCGGGCCTGATGCAGGTGCAGCTCTCGACCGAGGTGCCGGTGTTCTCGGTGGTGCTGACGCCGCACCACTTCCATGAGCACGACATCCACCAGAGCTTCTTCCGCGAGCACTTCCTGACCAAGGGCGCGGAGGCGGCCCAGGCGGTGGCCAAGACCATCGCCAGCCTGGCCAAGCTCGCCGCAGCGGCGTGAGGCATGGGATGATGCAGGAGATCGTCCGCATCCCGCCCGGCTTCCAGCGGCACTTCCGTCAGAGCCCGCTCACCGACCCGTGGGAGCCGCTCTACAGCCGCCGCACCGACAGCGCCGTGGTGCTGGGGCTGGTGGCGGAGGCCGCCCACACCAACAGCCGCGGCATGGTGCATGGCGGGCTGATCAGCGCCCTGGCCGACAACGCCATGGGCCTCTCCTGCGCGCACCGGCTCGGGCCGGACGCCAGCCTGGTCACGGTCAACCTCGCCCTCGACTTCCTGGGCGCGGCCAAGATCGGCCAGTGGCTGGAGTTCGACACCGTGTTCGTGAAGCCGGGCTCGACCCTGGCCTTCGCCCAGGCCTTCGTCACCGCCGACGGAGAACCCTGCGCGCGGGCCAACGGGACCTTCCGGGTCGTGCGGAAGGCCGCGGCCTAGAGCGTCAGGCGGCTTCGGGCGTGTCCCGGGGCCGCCACCCGCTGGCCAGCAGGTGCGCGGCCAGCGACTCGGCTGCTTCCAAGGTCATCCGTTCGAGGTGGTCGAGCAGCGCCAGACGCCGGTCCGCCTGCGGGGTGTGCGCATAGAGCGCGCAGATCACATGCAGGCGGCTGCGGATGCTGGCGGGCGTCGGCGGTCCGGCGACCGGCGCGGCCTTGGGCAGACCTAGCTCCAGGTCCAGGTCTATCGAGCCGGCGTCTGGCGGTTCGCCGCCCGCGCCTGGCTCCTCGACCTCGTCATACAGCGGGCCGATCATCTTGGTTTCCCCTCCCCCTCAGGCCACCAGAGCCGCGTCGCGGCACCGCAGGCCGTTCAACTGCACGTCCGCCTCGCCGAGCCGCACGCCGAGCAGGCCGGTCAGGGCGTTGAGCACCCCGTCCAGCGGCGCGGCGATCGCGCCGAGCGTCCCCGACAGGGCCGAGGTGATCGGCCCGAGCCCCAGGCCGATCCCCAGGATGTCGACGTCGAGATCCAGGTTGCCGAGCAGGCTGGAGACGGTCGCCTTGGCGATGTCGTCGGTGGCGACGGTCTTGATCGTGCCGGCCTGGATGTCGGCGCGGGTGAAGCGCGCGGTCTTCCAGGTCTGGCCGCCGATCTGCACGTCGGCCTTGGCGGTCGCCTTGACCAGCAGGAGGTCGGCGACCTTGGCCCGCGAGACGGTCAGGTTCTGCTTGAAGTCGTTGAGCTTGCTGACGTCGATCTCGCCGATCACGAGCCGACCGACGCTGGGCCGCACCGAGAGCGTCGCCGCCTGGGCCGAAAGGCTCTCGGGACACTCCATGCTGGCCAGCTTAGCCTCGCCGGACGCGGCCTCGACCAGCACCGGCAGGGTGATCGGCTGGGCGCCGAGCAGGCCGAGCACGCTCAGCGCCTGGGCCTTCAGATAGAGCCGGGTCTGGGCGGTGCGGACCACCACCTGGCCGTCGCGGTCGACGGTCAGCCACGGCGAGTTGTTCGGCCGCTCGCCGATCGCCAGCCAGACGTCGATGTCGGTGACGCCGGGGACGCTGGCGCCGAGGTCCAACTTCACCTGCCGCCCCTCGCCCGCCAGCACCACCAGGGCGTTGGCCAGGTCCTGGGCCGCGAGCTCGATCTTCGCCCCGCTGCCGCCCGCGACGTGGTCCTGGGTCCCGTAGGGGC
This sequence comes from Phenylobacterium sp. GW823-FHT02A09, assembly GCF_058797775.1. Taxonomy (NCBI): domain Bacteria; kingdom Pseudomonadati; phylum Pseudomonadota; class Alphaproteobacteria; order Caulobacterales; family Caulobacteraceae; genus Phenylobacterium; species Phenylobacterium sp. GW823-FHT02A09. Next base: position 1,129,242 of record NZ_JBXAJZ010000001.1, read on the forward strand.
CAAGGTCCAGCAGGGCGTCCAGCTTGATCTTCTTGCTGTCGCCGGCCGCCACGGCCAGCTTGCGCGCTGCGCTGGCGGCCTGGATGTCGCCGCTGCCTTGCAGCACGTCCCCGAGGATCTTCAGCGCCTTGCCCGTGGAGATGTCGGTCCCGAGCACCTTGTCGTAGGAGGCGGCTTCGAGATCGGCGTTCAGACGCAGCAGATCGGAGTACTTGAAGAGATCGACCTTGGCCCCGGCCAGGGCGTTGTAGTCCATGACGCTGAGCGACACGGTGCTGCCGGTCAGGCCGCTGAGCAGCTGATTGGCGATCCCGCCCTGCAGCGAGGCCAGGCGCGTGCCGATCGAGAAGCTGGCCATGTCCGCCCGGGCAGCCGTCGCCCGGCGCGTCAGGGTGATGGTGTTCCGATTGAGCAGCAGGCGGCCGAAGACCAGGTCCGCCTCGCCGCTGACCGTGACCCGCGCGGCGCTGGGATTGGCCCCGCCGGTCTGAAACCGCGCACTGGGCGCGAGCGCCGGGTCTGGACTGTACCGGCCGAGCGCGACCTGGACGTTGAGCGGCCGGCCCCAGCCGTTGTCGGCGGCCGTCGCCTGAGCGGCGGCGCTCGCGCGGCCGACGTCGCGGGCCGCCGAAATGGCCGCCAGGTCGGCGATCCCCTGCAGCTTTCGCGACTGCAGGAACAGCGACCCGACATCGACCGCAAGCGCTGCGGCGCCCAGCAGGGTGATGAAGCTGATCGCCATCATCATCGAGACGCTGCCGCCGGTGTCCTCGGCCAGGCCGCGCAGGGGCGTGGGACGCAGGCGCATCAGTAGCCTCCCAGCCGTACGGCGGCGCTGCGCTCGATCTTCGGCGACGGCATCGGAACCAGCTTGGCCATGCCCCAGAAGCCGGAGTCCGACGCGTCGTAGACGACCTTGACCGAGAGGCGCTCGTTGGTGCGGACGGTGGTGACCGCCGCCTTGGCGGGCTTCAGAAAGGCGTAGTCGTTCATGCCCGCAGTCAGCGAGCTCTGCGCCAGGGTGCGACGTTCTGTATCGTCAAGTCCGGAGATCGCGGCGCGGGCGCTGTCATTCGCCAACTGCTGTACGGCATGCGCGATCCAGAAGTATCCGCCGTAACAGACGATCGCGAACATCAACACGATGAGTATCGGCCCGACGAAGGCGAACTCGATGGCGGCTACCCCGCGCTCGTCATTCCTGAAGCTGTTCCTGCGGTCGGAAGCCCGCATGTCCCCACCTCTCGCTCAATTCTTGAGCCTTGTCGTTCAGGGATCATGCGACCTCTCGCGTTTGCACAGAGTAATCGCGCAAAGTACGCAAAATGCGCGACTTTTGGGAAAAGACGATGTTCAGTCCTCACGACGTTTTTGAGTTGCATTCGGCCACGAAGCAACGCAAGCGTTTGGTTAAGCGTAGTTGGGCTTGGGGGCGAGCCTTCCGGGAATTGCGCACTCCGCGGAATTCACGCGAAGCTTGAATGAGCGATGAACAACGGCCATGGAGAAACTTCGGTCGTCACGGCCGGAGAGATCAGCCGGAACTTCGGACAGTGGCAGGATCGGGCGTTAGGCGGCCCGGTCATCGTCACGCACCACGGTCGACCACGAGTGGTCCTGGTCTCGGCCGACTACTACTCAGCCTCGAAAGAAGACGTCTCATTTCACCAGCGTGAAGACCAGACGCCGTCCTTCGAAACCAGTCAGCACGCGATCCTCGACCATGTGACCGAGGCCTTCATGGCCTTGAACGCCCAGCTGCACATCACCGCGGTCAATCACGTGTTCGAAGCGCTGGTCGGCCATAGCGCCTCGCAGATCGTCGGGCGGTTCTGGGAAGACCTGTTCCCCCCGACCGCGCGCACGCTGATGGGCGAGCAGCTCAAGCGCGCGCTTCGAACCGGCGAGACGCTGGAGTTCGAGGCGCCGGGCGATGCGCCCGGCGTGCGCCGCTACGCGTTCCGCGCCTTCCCCTATCCGGGCGGGGTGGCGGTGCTGATCCAGAACCGCACGGCCGAGCGTGAGATGCAGGCCCAGCTGCACGAGGCGCGGGCGCTGGACGCGGCGCTGTCGATGCTGCCGCAGGTGATGGTGCTGCGGCTCAACGTGCGCGGCGTGCTGACCATGCTGGACGCCGGCTTCGCCAAGCTGCTCGGCTTCTCGGTCGACGAGCTGGTCTCATGCCGGCTGCCCGACATCGCCCGCCCACGCGACCGCGCCGAACTGACCGCCGCGCTCGAGGCGGTGCTGCAGGGCGGGCAACCCAGCCAGATCGCCACCACGCTGCTGGTCAAGGACGGCGGCGAACTGCCGGTCCGGATCGGCCTGGCGACAGTGGTGCGCGACCTCGTGCCCGACGGCCTGATCGCCGCCGTCACCGTGGACGCCAGCCAGGCCTAGTCCGCGCCCAACCGCACTTCGCGGTCGACCTCGATGGCGTCGAGGAAGTCGCGGTCGTGGCTGACCACCAGGATCGCCCCGTCGTAGCCGCGCAAGGCCGCCTCCACCGCCGCGATAGAGTCGAGATCCAGGTGATTGGTCGGCTCGTCCAGCACCAGCAATTGCGGCGGCGTCTCCGACATCAGCATGCAGGCCATGGCAGCGCGCAGGCGCTCCCCGCCGCTCAGCGCCGAGACCGGCTTCTCCGCGGCCACGTTGCGGAACAGGAAGCGGGCCAACGCCGCGTGGGCGTCGTTGCGCGTGGCGCCGGGATTCAGACGCTGGAAGGCCGCGACCAGGGTCTCGTCGGGGCGGAGCATCGCCGTCTTCTGGTCGAGCAGCGCGACCCGCGCGCCCTGAACGACGCGGCCGGAGGTCGGCGACAGCTCGCCCGTCGCCAATCCGATCAGCGTCGACTTGCCGGCGCCGTTGCGGCCGGTGATCGCCACCCGTTCGGGTCCCGTGACGCGCAGCGACACCCCCTGCAGGACCGGCCTCGCCCCAGGATAGGCGAAGCCGACGTCCTCGAAGCCCAGCACCGTCTTGCCGGCCGCCAGCCCAGAGGGCGGCAGTTCGAAGGCCAGCCGCCGCAGCCGCTCGACGCGGCCCTGCGCCTCGGCCAGGTCGCCGGCCGCCTGCTCGCGCAGCCGCTCGGCCACCTGCCCTTCGCGGGCGCCGGAGTTCTCGGCGCGTTCGGCCATGCCGCCGAGCAGGATCTTCGGCTCGCTGCGCTTGGCGGCGAACTTGCGCCCGGCCGCGTCGCGCCGGGCCTTGCGCTCGCGCGCGACCTGGCTCTCGCGCTCGACGCGGGCCAGAGTCCGTTCGGCGTCGGCGAGATCGCGGGCGGCGGCGGCCTCCTCCTGGGCCTTGCGCTCGGCGTAGAGGTCGTAGCCGCCGCCATAGACCTTCGCCCCCAGGCTGGTCAGCTCGACGATCCGGTCCATCTGGCGCAGCAGGGCGCGGTCGTGGCTGACCACCACCGCCCCGCCTTTCCAGCCGGCCAGCACCTGGGCGATCAGCTCGCGCGCCTCGGCGTCGAGGTTGTTGGTCGGTTCGTCGAGCAGCAGGAGGTCGGGCTCGCGGGCCAGCAGACCGGCCAGCGCCGCGCGGGTCGCCTGGCCGCCGCTGAGCTCGGCGGCGGGCCGCGCCGGAGCGAGCCCGGGCAGGCCGACCTGGGCGAAGGCCGCTTCCAGCCGCGAGGGCAAGGCCCAGTCGGCGTCGTCGAAGTCGTCTTCGGTCCCCTCGCCGGCTTCGATGCGGTCAAGGCGCGCGAGATCGCCCGCCAGCCCCAGGACGTCGGCGACGCTCGCCCCCGGCGGCGGGGCGAGGGCCTGGCGCAGAACCCCCACGCGGCCGCGCACGACGACGACGCCGGCGGCCGGCGCGATTTCGCCGAGCATCAGCCGGATCAGCGTGGTCTTGCCCACGCCGTTGCGCCCCACGAGGCCGGTGCGTTCGGCCCCGAAGGCGAGGGTCAGGTCGTCGAAGAGAGGGTGGCCGTCAGGCGTTTTGTACGAAAGGCCGTCGAGCGTCAGAAAGGCGGACATGGGAAACCGTGGACAGATTGGCGTTCAGGACGAGTTGGGTGTCCGTCGCGATGTCCATGGTGCTGCCGTCTCCTTGCGGTGAGCGTCCGATATAGGGGCCGGCGCGCCGCTTCGCAAATCGCGGTTTCCGGACCTGTCGCTGCAGCGGCGCTTGCAGCCGAGCCCCGGGATGCGGATTCGAAAGCAAGAGCCGGAGTTTCAGCCCCGTCCCGCGGGACTATCCCATCGCTCACCAGATCGATGGAGCATTTGAGATGCAGATCGCATTCGAGACCGAGAGCGCCCGCCGGGCCGCCCTGGCCGCCCGCGACGCCGCCGCCGACGGCGCGTTCTTCTATTCCGTGCGCACCACCGGGGTGTACTGCCGGCCCTCGTGCGCGGCCAGGCCGGCGCGCCCGGAGAACATCGCCTTCCACGCCACCACGGCCGAGGCCGAGGCGGCGGGCTTTCGCCCCTGCAAGCGCTGCAAGCCCGACCAGGCGCCGCTGGCGCAGCGCAACGCCGAGGCCGTCGCCGCCGCCTGCCGGCTGATCGAGACCGCCGAGGAGGTTCCCGGACTGGAAGCCCTGGCCGCCGAGGCCGGGATGAGCCCGTTCCACTTCCACCGGATCTTCAAGTCGGTGACCGGCGTCACGCCCAAGGCCTATGCCGACGCGCGGCGCGCCGAACGGGTGCGGCAGGCGTTGGGTGAATCCAGCACGATCACCGAGGCGATCTACGACGCCGGCTTCAATTCGGGCGGCCGCTTCTACGAGCAGTCCGACAAGGTGCTGGGCATGACCCCGACCCGGTTCCGGGCCGGCGGCCAGGCGGCGCAGATCCGCTTTGCGGTCGGCGAGTGCTCTCTCGGCTCGATCCTGGTGGCAGCCACGGACAAGGGCGTCTGCGCCATCCTGTTCGGCGATGACCCGGACAAGCTGCTGCGCGACCTGCAGGACCGGTTCGACAAGGCCGAGCTGATCGGCGGCGATGCGGCCTTCGAGGCCCTGGTCGCCCAGGTGGTCGGCTTCGTCGAGCAGCCGCGGCTGGGGCTCGACCTGCCGCTCGACGTGCGCGGCACGGCGTTCCAGCAGCGGGTCTGGCAGGCGCTGGCCGAAATCCCGGTCGGCGAAACCGCCAGTTACGCCCAGGTCGCCGAGCAGATCGGCAAGCCCAAGGCCGTCCGCGCCGTGGCGCAGGCCTGCGCCGCCAACGCCCTGGCGGTGGCCATTCCCTGCCACCGGGTGGTGCGTAACGACGGGGCGCTGTCGGGCTATCGCTGGGGCGTCGAGCGCAAGCGCGCGCTGCTGGACCGCGAGGCCGCGGCGTGAGCGCCCTGGCCTCCCCCCCGACCGGCGAAGGGCGCCTGGCGTCCTTCGACTGGCCCCAGGTCGAGCGCGATCTGGACACGCAGGGCTCGGCCCTGTTGCCAGGCCTGCTGACGCCGGAAGAGTGCGCGGCGATCTCGGGCCTCTACGGCCGCGAGGACGGCTTTCGCAGCCGGGTGGTGATGAGCCGCCACGGCTTCGGGCGCGGCGAGTACAAGTACTTCGCCTATCCCCTGCCCGCCCTGGTCGGCGGCCTGCGCACCCGACTCTATCCGCGGCTGGTCGGGATCGCCAATCGCTGGAACGAGACGATGGGGATCGCGACGCGCTATCCCGGCGACCACGCCGCCTTCCTGGCGCGCTGCCACGAGGCCGGGCAGCAGCGGCCCACGCCGCTGCTGCTGCAGTATGGGCCCGGCGACTACAACTGCCTGCATCAGGACCTCTACGGCGAGCATGTGTTTCCGCTGCAGCTGGCCGTGCTGCTGTCGGAGCCAGGGCGCGACTTCACCGGCGGCGAGTTCGTGCTGACCGAACAACGGCCACGGATGCAGTCGCGGGCCGAGGTCGCGCCGCTGCGCCAGGGCGACGGGCTGATCTTCGCGGTCCACCACCGGCCGGTGCGCGGAACCCGCGGCAGCTATCGGGTCGTCATGCGCCACGGTGTCAGCCAGCTGCGCAGCGGCCAGCGCCACACCCTGGGCGTCATCTTCCACGACGCCGCCTGAGCTTTCGGAGCCAGCCATGTCCTTCAAGATCACCGGCCTGCCGGTCGACGACTTTCGCCCGCTGTTCGGCCTCTCCGACGCGGAGCTGGCGGCGCGCGGCGTTATCCGCCACACCGCCACGGCGTCCATCGGCTTTCCCTGCCGCATCACCCTGGAAGACGCCGCCGAGGGCCAGACCCTGCTGCTGCTCAACTACCGGCACCAGGACGCCGACACCCCTTATCGATCCTCGCACGCCATCTATGTCAGCGAGGCCGCGCGAGAAGCGGCAAGCTTTGTCGACATCGTGCCCCCGTGCCTGGCGGTGCGGCCGCACATATCGCTGCGGGCGTTCGACGCCGCCGGCATGATGACCGCGGCCGAGCTTGCGCCGGGAGCGGATCTGGCCCCGGTGATCGAAAGACTGCTCGCCGATCCGCAGGTCGCCTACCTGCATGCCCACAATGCGGGCCGCGGCTGTTTCGCCGCGCGCATCGACCGCAACTGAGGCTTGCGCAGACTCCCCGGAATGCTGAAGGTTCCTGCCTTCAAGTTTCGGGGAGTGGCGTTGGTGTTCAAGTTTGGTCTTCCGCTCGCGGTCCTGCTCGCAAGCGCCTCGCCGGTCCTGGCCCAGGCCCCCAAGGTCAAGCCCGAGACCAAGATCCTGCACGAGAACCTGATCGTGCTGGACACCCACTTCGACACCCCGGCCAACGAGGCCAATCCCGGCTTCGACATCCGCGCCCGCAACAAGGTCGAGGACGGCAGCCAGGTCGACTATCCGCGCATGGTCGAGGGCGGCGTCGACGGGGGCTTCTTCGTGGTGTTCACGCCGCAGGGCGCCAACACCAAGGAGGGCAACATCGCCGCGCGCGATCACGCCCTGCTGCGGACCATGGTGATCCACGAGATGGTCGCCAAGAACGGCGACATCTTCGCCCTGGCGACCAAGGCCGACGAGGCCGCGAGCATCAGCCAGAGCGGCAAGCGCTTCGTCTACATCAGCATGGAGAACGGCTCGCCCGTCGCCGGCGACCTGACGCTGATGAAGACCTTCTACGACATGGGCGTGCGGATGATCTCGCCCGTCCACTTCGCCAACAACGATCTGGCCGACAGCGCCACCGACCCCAAGGGCCCGATCCATGGCGGCCTGTCGGCGCAGGGCAAGCAGTTCGTGGCCGAGGCCAACCGCCTGGGCATGCTGCTCGACGCCAGCCACGCCTCGGACCAGGTGCTGGACCAGATGCTGGATCTCTCGAAGGCGCCGATCATCCTGTCGCACTCGGGCGTCAAGGCGATCTACAACCACCCGCGCAACGCGCCCGACGACCTGCTGCGCAAGCTGGCGGCCAAGGGCGGCGTCATCCAGATCAACGCCTTCTCCGGCTACATGAAGGACATGCCGGACATTCCGGAGCGCCGGGTGGCGCTGGCCGAGCTGAACAAGACCTGGGGCTCGCCGCGCGACGTGCCCGCCGACAAGCGCGAGGCCTACCGCGCCGCGCGCAAGGCCATCGAGGACAAGTACCCGATGCCGCGCGCCAACATGGACGACCTGATGAAGCACATCCTCCACGCCGCGCAGGTCGCCGGGAAGGACCACATCGGGATCTCGGGCGACTTCGACGGCGGCGGCGGCATCGAAGGCTTCGACGACATCACCTACTTCCCGGCCCTCACCGAGCGGCTGATCGCCGCCGGCTTCACGAAGGAAGACCTAGCGAAGTTCTGGGGCGGCAACGCTCTGCGGGTGCTCAAGCAGGCGGACGAGCTGAAGGCGAAGTAGCCGCCGCTTGCCTGACGCGGCGGCGGCGGGCGCAGGCTCCTTCGAAACCTCGGAGGGCCTGCGATGTACGAACACCTCGAGCTGCGCCAGGACGGCGACGTCGTCTGGGCCACGATGAACCGGCCCGAGCGGCTGAACGCCCTGAACCGCAAGCTGGTCGAGGAGCTGCGCGACTTCTTCGTCGGGCTCTACTGGCGGCGCGACGTGCGGGTGGTGGTGCTGTGCGGCGCCGGCGGGGCGTTCTGCGCCGGGCTGGACCTCAAGGAGCGCAACACCGCCGCGCCGGGCGGCCGCTCGGTCGGGGCCAGCCTGACCGGTCAGCGGCAGATCAGCGAGATCGTCATCGCGATGCGCCGCTGTCCGCAGCCGATCATCGCCTGCGTCGACGGCGCGGCCAGCGGCGGCGGCTTCGCCCTGGCCCTGGCCAGCGACGTGCGGATCGCCACGCCGAAGACCCGCATGAACGCCGCCTTCATCCGCATCGGGCTGTCGGCCTGCGATATCGGGGTCAGCTATTTCCTGCCGCGAATGGTCGGCTCGTCGGTGGCTGCCGAGTACATGCTGACTGGCCGCTTCATCGACGCCGAACGCGCCTACCAGCTGGGCCTAGTCAGCCGGGTGGTCGCGCCTGAGGCGATCCAGGCCGAGGCGCAGAGCTTCGCCGCCGACATGCTGCACGCCACGCCGCTGGGCCTGCGGCTGACCAAGGAGGCGCTGAACCACGCCATCGACGCCCAGGGGCTGGAGGCGACCATCGCCATGGAAGACCGCAACCAGATCCTCGCCAGCCTGGACGGCGATTTCGGCGAGGGCGTCGCGGCGTTCCTGGAAAAGCGCCCGCCCCGCTACGAACGGCGGGAGGGTTAGACGATCGGCTGATCGAACATCAGCTGGCCGACGAAGCGGGCTGGCGGCGAGCCGAACGACAGCACCTTGTCGTGGTAGCGCTTGAGGTTGAAGTCCTGCCCCCAGCGCTTCTCGGCCTCGCGGCGCAACGCCCAATGCTCCTGCCAGCCGACGAAGTAGGTCGGCAGCTGGGCGGAGGAGACCTGGGCGCGCACCCACTTGCCGGCCGCCTCGCGCTCCTGCTGGAAGGCCTGGACGGTCATCAGCTCCATCGCCGCCTCGCGGGTCATCCCGTCGACATGGACGCCCTGGTCGAGGATGGCGTTGGCGATCACCCGCAGATGCAGCTTCAGATGGGCCAGCAGGTAGAGCGGATCACGGTCGAGATAGCCGGCCTCCGCCATGATGTCCTGGGCGTAGACGCCCCATCCCTCGACGAACGAGCCTGAGAACAGCACCGATCGCAGCACCGAGGGATAGCGGTTGGAGTGGGCCAGCTGCAGGTAGTGGCCGGGCATGGCCTCGTGGATCGTCACTTCCTGCATGCCGTAGACGTTGTATTCGCGCAGGAACGAGTCCGCCTGGGCGTCGGTCCAGTCGTCCGGGATCGGCGAGATCTTGTAGAAGGTGCTCTGGCCCTTATCGAGCGGCCCGGGCGGGTCGCAGTAGGCCACCGCCACCCCGCGCTGGTACTCGGGCGTCAGGATGATCTTCACCGGGTCGGTCGGCACGGTGACCAGGTCCTTGGCGCGGACGAAATCGGTGGTCTGCTTCAGCTGCCGCTCGGCCTCTTCAACGAGGCCATTGCGCGAGGGCTTCTTCGCGTAGGCCAGCTCCAGCGCCGCCTCGATCACCTTCTGCTGCTGGTCCGACGTCGGGTTGGCGGGAGCTTCGGGCGCGCCCGGGCGGCCGGCGACGACGCCCTTGGCGATCATGTACATCTGGGCGCGGATATCGGTCAGGGCCGCCAAGGCCTTGGTCTTGATCTCGGCGCGGCTCAGCGGCGAGTTCAGGGCAAAGGCCAGCTTGCGGTCATACTTCTCGGCGCCGATCCTGAAATCGCCGGCGGCGGCCGGGACCAGCTCCTTCTCCAGCCAGGCTTGATGCTCGTTGATCGCACCGGTCAGCGCCGCGGCGGCGGCGTCCAGACGCGCGCGGTCGGGGCCGCTGAGCGCGCCAGCCTGCGACATGACCTGCTCGACGAGCGAGTGCAGGCCCTTGTTCTGGCCGACCAGGGTCTCGGCATGGATCTTCGGCACGCGGGCCGGCTGCAGTTCCCTGCGGCTCTGGGCCAGCAGGGCCGGCAGCTTTTCCATGCGGGCGGCGGCCGAACGCAGGCGGTCGGGCAGCGGCGCGAACTCGCGCGCCATCAGGCCGTCGAGCGCGCTGCCGGCGATGTTCGAGTAGATCAGCGGGTCCCAGGCCCAGTCCTGCAGCACCTCGTCGGTCCAGATCTGGCCGCGGACCTGGTTCTCCAGGATCGCGGCGTCGACCTGATTGGCTCGCGACAGGCCGGCATGCGGAAGCGCTTCGAGGGCGGCCAGGATGGCTTTGTTGAAGCGGATCCGGGCGGCGCGGCCCGCGGCGCTGACGTCGTCGAGTTCGGCGTCGTAGCGGTGATCGCCGATGATGGTGGCGAACACCGGGCTGAGTTTCAGATAGCCCTCGAGCCAGTCCTTGGAGACCTTGGCGAACGCCGCGTCCTGCGGCGAGCCGCCGTCCTGGGCGGCGGCGCGGTCCAGGGGAACCAGCGCCGTCACGCTGGCGGCGGCGAGCAGATGTCGGCGGGTCAAGCGCAAGGTGGAGCCCTCTGAAAACGAAGCACTACACCTACGCTTGCTCGCGCCGCCCGGCTACTCGCGGTCGAGCTCGTCCAGCAGCCGGCGCAGGCGCGCCTTCTCCTCGTCCGACAGCGCCTGGCGACGGGCGAAGTGGGCGACCATCGGGGCCAGCTCGCCGCCGAACAGCCGATCAAGGAGGCCCTGGCTCTCGGCGGTCACGTATTCGTCGCGCGCCACCAACGGCTCGTAGAGCGTACGGCCGTCCTGCTTGCGTGAGGCGATCGCGCCCTTCTTGAGCAGCCGGTTGACCAGCGTCTTGACCGTCGCCTCGCCCCAACCCTGGACGGGGGCGACGGACTTTACCAGTTCGTCGGGGGCCTGCGGGCCGCCGGACCAGAGCGCCTCCATCACCTGGCGCTCGGCCTCGGTGATGCCGATCACGCCGCCAGCCGGCGCAGGCGCGCATCCAGGTCCTGGTGGCAGATCACCGCCAGGGCCGCGGCCGCAAGGCCCAGCATGACCTGGAACATCGCCTCGGCGTAGCCGGGCGCCAGCACCGCCATCGCCGGCGTCGGCCGCACGTTCGCCAGGCCCATGAAGCCGCAGACCAGGGTGTAGGAGCCGCCGAACAGGCCGAGCAGCAGCGCCCCGACCCACATGCCCTTCAGATAGCGCAGGCCGCCCACCGAACGGCTTGGCTGGGCCGACAGCGATCGGCCGAACCCGAGCGCCCAGAGCGCGACCGCAGCCACGCCCATCACCATCAGGATCAGCATGACGCCCTGGTTCAGGCGCGAGGCGTCGAGAAACACCTGGGCGAAGTTCAGCCGCTCGAACTCCGGCACGACGACCGGGTTCATGGGATCGGGTTGCGGAATGACCGTCGTCTGCATCGCTTCCTCCAAATTACGTTTGTAGTTCGCAACTGGATTACACGTGTAAATCGACTCGTCAAGCCGCCCGAGGGCTAGACGCAGACCACCCCCGACCGCGCCTCGGTGTAGGCCCCGCCCAGATAGGCCACCTCGCCGTTGACCAGCACCGCGTCGATGCCGCGGGCGTCGCGGACGTAGCGCATTCCCTCGCCCGGCATGTCGAACACCGGGCGCTCCTCGGCGCGATCGATGGTCTGCGGGTCGAAGACCACGATGTCGGCGGCGTGGCCCGGCGTCAGCCGCCCGCGGCCCTTCAGACCCCAGATGTCGGCGGTCTCGGCGGTGATCTTGCGGACCGCATGCTCAAGGCTCATCAGCCCCTTGCGGACGAACTCGCTGAACAGATAGCCGGTATCGCCGTAGGTCGAGAACGAGGCGATGTGGGCGCCGCCGTCGCTGGCGCCGATGTGGACCAGCGGGTGGGCGAGCATCGGGCCGATGCGATCGGTGGCCTCGTGGCCCATGTCGGCGGCCAGGAAGGCGACGTCCAGGCCGTGGGCCAGCGAGATGTCGATCAGCGCCTGGGCCGGAACCTGGCCGCGCTCGGCGGCGATCTCGCCCAGGGTGCGGCCGACCATCTCCGCTGGCGCGGCGTCGCCGCCGCGGACGATCAGGCCGCCCATCATCCGCTGGCCGCCGTCGGGACCGAGGTCCTCGACCATCTTGGCGACCGTCTCGGAATCGATCAGCGAGTGCAGCCGCGCCTCCAGCGGCTGGCGCAGCACCCGCACCCAGCGCGGCAGCCGCGCGAAGAACAGGCTGGGCCGCAGCAGCGAGAAGCTGATGTCGATCGGCCGGGTCTGCATCTGCGGCCAGACCCGCGCGCCGCGCGCGAACTGCTCCTCGACGCGGGCCAGGATCCGCGGGGCGTTGTCCGGGGTCGAGGTGTTGTCGAACACCGGCGAGAAGGTGGTCGGAATCCCGTGCTTGAGCGACAGCTCGGAGAGCTGGTCGATGCGCGCGATGGTGATGTCGACGTCGTAGAACTCCGGCACGCACTGGAGCATGCGCCCGAACTCGCCCAGCACGGCCGACAAGGCGTCCAGTTCGGCGAAGTCGGCGAAGCGGCTGGGCACCGGGCGGCCGTGCTCGTCCAGATCGACGAAGCTGGTCGAGAGGCCGACCGCGCCGGCCTCCAGGCACTCGCGCAGGACGGCCTGCATCGCGACGACCTCTTCAGCCGTCGCCGTCCGCTGCTGGGCCGCTTCGCCCATCACCCACAGGCGGATGACGCTGTGGCCGACCAGCGGCGCGACATTGATCGACAGGTTGCGGGCGATGGCGTCGCGGTAGCCGGCGAAGTCCTCCCAGCTCCAGTCGAAGGCCTGGGTGAAGGCCTCGGGCGGCATCTCCTCGATCTGCTGGAACATGCCCACGACCTTGGGCCGGTCGGCGGCCTTGAGCGGGGCCAGCGACAGCGAGCAGTTGCCCGGGACGATGCAGGTGACCCCGTGCTCCAGGGCCGGCCGCGCCGCGCCGTCCCACAGCAGCTGGACGTCGAAATGCGTATGCGGATCGATGAAGCCTGGGGCGATGACCCGCCCGCCGGCGTCGATCTCGCGCCGGGCCGGACCGGACACCTCGCCGACCGCGGCGATCAGGCCGTCCTTCACCGCCACGTCGCCCTTGAAGGCCGTTTCGCCGGACCCGTCGACCACGAGCCCGTTACGCACGATCACGTCGAACATGTTCCCTCCAGCAGCTTGCGCCAGGAATGCCCGGCCAGCTCGTCCAGGTGCGCCGCCCCGCAGGCGGCCATGAGTTTCAGGCCCTTGTCGGCCTCCAGCACCACCACGCCCACACCCCCGTTGGGATAGCGCAGGCGCAGCACCAGTTCGGCCGATCCGTCATGGCCGGCGGCGATCTCCGCTCCGGCGATCACGGCCTCGGCGCTCATCGCCGCGGCGGCTCCACGAACACCACGTCGCTGCCGAGGATCAGCCCGGCCGGCTTGCGCATGGCGAAGATGTGCAGGTTCCAGCTGCGGATCTGGTCGACGGCGCTGTCCAGCGGTTCGTCCGGCAGGGCGCGGGCGGCGATGTCCTGCACGCTCTCGCCGGCCATCGGGGTCACGAAGCGCCGCTGTATGGTGAGATCCATGGGCTTCCTCCGGTCTTGTTGGACGAAAGCGTGCTCGGCCCTCCGCCGCGTAAGTCGAGCGGATTTCTCGGGGCTGCTGACAAGACTGCTGACAGGTTTGTGCGGTCCGCGCGCTAGAACCTGCCGGTGATATCGCCGCAGCGGGTTTGTTCCCTCAATGTTCCCGTGTTATCGGTGAGTCTCGGAACTACATTGGACGGGAGCCGCTGAGGGCATCGGCGGCTGCAAGCGTTTTCCGGAAAAACATGGCCGAACAGCTCAATTTCATCCGTGTCCGCGGCGCCCGCGAGCACAATCTGAAAGACGTCAGCGTGGACATCCCGCGCGGCGAACTCGTCGTGTTGACCGGGCTTTCCGGCTCAGGCAAGAGCTCGCTGGCGTTCGATACGATCTACGCCGAGGGCCAGCGCCGCTATGTCGAGAGCCTCTCGGCCTATGCGCGCCAGTTCCTCGAGCTGATGAGCAAGCCGGACGTGGACCTGATCGAGGGGCTGTCGCCGGCCATCTCGATCGAGCAGAAGACCACCAGCCGCAACCCGCGCTCGACCGTCGGCACGGTGACCGAGATCCACGACTACATGCGCCTGCTGTGGGCGCGGGTCGGGGTTCCGTACTCGCCGGCCACTGGTCTGCCGATCGAGAGCCAGACCGTCAGCCAGATGGTCGACAAGCTGACCGCCCTGCCCGACGGCGAGCGGATCTACCTGCTGGCCCCGGTGGTGCGCGGCCGCAAGGGCGAGTACCGCAAGGAAATCGCCGAGTGGCAGAAGGCCGGCTTCCAGCGGCTGAAGATCGACGGCGAATTCTATCCGATCGAGGACGCCCCGGCGCTCGACAAGAAGTTCAAGCACGACATCGACGTCGTCGTGGACCGCCTGGTCACCAAGGGCGGCATGGAGACCCGCTACGCCGACAGCCTGGAGACCGCGCTGCGGCTGGCCGACGGCATCGCCACCGCCGAGTGGGCCGATACGGCCGAGGGCGAGGCCGAGCCGCGGCGGCTGATCTTCTCGGAGAAGTTCGCCTGCCCGGTCTCCGGCTTCACGATCAGCGAGATCGAGCCGCGGCTGTTCTCGTTCAACAATCCCTACGGCGCCTGCCCGGTCTGCGACGGCCTGGGGGCCAAGCTGGCCTTCGACGCGGACCTGATCACGCCCGACAAGGACAAGACCCTGCACAAGGGCGCGATCGCGCCGTGGGCGAAGGGACCTTCGCCGCTCTACACCCAAACCCTGCAGGCGCTGGCGGCGCACTACGGCTTCTCGATGGACATGCCGTGGTGGAAGCTGCCCGAGGGCGCCAAGACCGTGGTGCTGTACGGATCGGGCAGCGAGAAGATCAAGTTCGTCTATGACGACAACGCCCGGAAGTACGAGGTCAACAAGACCTTCGAGGGCGTGCTGCCGAACCTGGAGCGCCGCTGGCGCGAGACGGATTCGTCCTGGGTGCGCGAGGAACTGGGCCGCTACCAGTCCGAGACGCCCTGCGAGGCCTGCAACGGCTATCGTCTGAAGCCCGAAGCCCTGGCCGTGAAGATCGACGGCAAGCACATCGGCGAGGTCAGCCGCCTGTCGATCAAGCATGCCGGCGAGTGGTTTACCGACCTCGACAACCATCTGACCGAAAAGCAGATGGAGATCGCGCGGCGGATCTTGAAGGAAATCAACGACCGCTTGCGGTTCCTGGTCAATGTCGGGCTCGACTACCTGAACATGAGCCGCGCCTCGGGCACGCTGTCAGGCGGCGAGAGCCAGCGCATCCGGCTGGCCAGCCAGATCGGCTCGGGCCTGACCGGCGTGCTCTACGTGCTGGACGAGCCGTCGATCGGCCTGCACCAGCGCGACAACACCCGGCTGCTGGAGAGCCTGAAAGGCCTGCGCGACCTCGGCAATTCGGTGCTGGTGGTCGAGCACGACGAGGAGGCGATCATGACCGCCGACTACGTCATCGACATGGGCCCGGCCGCCGGCGTCCATGGCGGCGAGGTGGTGGCCGAGGGCACGCCCCAGCAGGTCATGGACAATCCCAACAGCATCACCGGCCAGTACCTGTCCGGCGCGCGCGAGATCGAGATTCCGGAGGACCGGCGGCCGATCTCGAAGAAGAAGGTGCTGCGCGTCGTCGGGGCCACCGGCAACAACCTGAAGAACGTGACGGCGGAGATCCCGGTCGGGACCTTCACCTGCATCACCGGCGTGTCCGGCGGCGGCAAGTCGACCTTCACGATCGAGACGCTCTACAAGGCCGCCGCCCGCCGGCTGCACAACGCCTCGGACGCCCCGGCCCCGCACGACAAGATCGAGGGGTTGGAGAACTTCGACAAGGTCATCGACATCGACCAGTCGCCGATCGGGCGCACGCCGCGCTCGAACCCGGCGACCTATACCGGCGCCTTCCAGCCGATCCGCGACTGGTTCGCGGGCCTGCCGGAGTCCAAGGCCCGCGGCTACGGCCCGGGCCGGTTCAGCTTCAACGTCAAGGGCGGGCGCTGCGAAGCCTGCCAGGGCGACGGGCTGATCAAGATCGAGATGCACTTCCTGCCGGACGTCTACGTCACCTGCGACGTCTGCCACGGCAAGCGCTACAACCGCGAAACGCTCGAGGTGCTGTTCAAGGGCAAGTCGATCTCCGACGTGCTGGACATGACCGTCGAGGAGGCGGCCGACTTCTTCAAGGCCGTGCCGCCGGTGCGCGACAAGATGGATACGCTGAAGCGCGTCGGCCTGGGCTACGTCCAGGTCGGGCAGTCGGCGACGACGCTGTCGGGCGGCGAGGCGCAGCGCGTGAAGCTCAGCAAGGAGCTGTCGCGGCGGGCGACCGGCAAGACGCTCTACATTCTCGACGAGCCGACCACCGGCCTGCACTTCGAGGACGTCAAGAAGCTGCTCGAAGTGCTTCACGAGTTGGCCGACCAGGGCAACACCATGGTCGTCATCGAGCATAACCTCGACGTCGTGAAGACCGCCGACTGGATCGTCGACTTCGGCCCCGAGGGCGGCGACGGCGGCGGCGAGATCGTCGCCCAGGGTTCGCCGGAACAGGTCGCCGCCAGCCCCAAGAGCTGGACCGGCCGCTACCTGGCCGAGATCCTCGAAAAGCACGACAAGCGCCGTAACGAACGGCGGGCGAAGCTGCGGGCCTAGCGACCGCCGAACAGCGGCAGGGTGTCGGGGGCCAGCGCGCCCTCGATCTCCAGCATCCGCAGCTTGGTGTCGGCCCCGCCGGGGGCCGAGAAGCCGCCCTTGCGGCCGCCGGCCGCCAGGATTCGGTGGCACGGCACCACGATCGGCCAGGGATTGGCGCCCAGCGCCTGGCCGACGGCGCGCGACAGGCTGACGTCGCCGAGACGGCGGGCGATGTCCCCATAGGTCAGGGTCTGGCCCGGCGGAATGGCGCGGGCGATGGCGTAGACCTGCGCCGCCAGCGGCGCGGTCGCCCCGTCGTCGAGCCCCACTTCCAGCAGATCGCGTTTTTCGCCGCGCAGCAGCGCCTGCATCCCGGCGATGGCCTCGGCCACGGCGGGCGGCGGCTCGCCCTCCTCCGCTTCGGGATGGCGGCGGGCCATGCGCGCGCGTGGATCGCCGCCTTCGCAGAGCGGCAGCATGACGCCCGTCAGGCCCCGCGCGTTCCAGGCGACGCCGCAGAGGCCGATGGCGGTGTCGAAGAGGGCGAAGCCATCACGCATCGGCCGATCATAGCACTCGCCCCTTCCCCTCGCTCGCGGCTTTCGGACTCTCACGTCACGGGGTTCGATGAGGCTTGCATTCAAACGCGCGTTCGAAATAGCCTCGCTCGCATATTTTAGAGATTAGGGAGCGACCCAATGAAACTTTACGGCGCGCCGATGCCGGCGCCGAACCCCCGCCGCGTGCGGATCTTCCTGGCCGAAAAGGGCGTCGACCTGCCCGAGACGCCGGTCAACATGATGAAGCGCGAGCACAAGTCGGCCGACTTCCGGGCCAAGAACTCGATGGGCCAGCTGCCGGCTCTCGAACTGGACGACGGCACCTGCATCTCCGAGACCGTCGCGATCTGCCGCTATTTCGAAGAGACCCACCCCGAGCCGCCGCTGTTCGGCCGCACGGCGGTCGAGAAGGCGCTGGTCGATCAGTGGATCCGCCGCGTCGAGTTCGCGGTGATGATGCCGGTCGGCAACTTCTGGCGCCACGCGCACCCCTATACGGCCGCGCTGCTGACCCAGTTCAAGGACTTCGGCGAGTCCAACAAGGAGACCTACCAGGGCGCCCAGAAGTACCTGGACCGCGAACTGGAGGGACGCGAGTTCCTGGTCGGCGACAGCTACACCATGGCTGACATCTGCCTGCTCTCGACGGTCGACTTCGCCGAGTGGATCGGCCTGCCGGTCGAAGACGAGTTCGCCAACCTCAAGGCCTGGCGTGAGCGGGTGAAGGCCCGGCCGAGCGCCGACGCCTAGGCCGCGGCGGCCTTGGTGAGCCCCCGATACGCGACCGCGGCGGGGGCGATCACCACGGCGTAGTAGATCGCCGTCAGCCAGCCCGAGATCAGCAGATAAAGCACCGTGGTCAGGGAAAAATAGGACTGCAGGGACGTGCTGTCCGGGTTGAACATCTTGCCCGCCGCCTGGATGTCGCCCCCCTGGGTGATCGCCACCGCGGCGGTGAAGATTACCAGCACCAGCAGCGACATGGCGATGATGCCGCAGATCGCCAGCAGGTAGGCGCCGGTCAGCTTCCAGAACTGGCCCTTGGTCAGCCGCCAGGAGTCGAAGATCGCCAGGCGGTGTTCAGCGAAGGTGATGGCCGGAGCCAGCGACAGCCGGACGGCGGTGTAGAACAGGACGCCGAGGATGAAGAACTCGATGACGATGCCCATCATCGCGCCCGCGCCCTGACCGGCGATCATCATCACCAGCGCGGCGATCAGCCCAGCGACCAGCACCGCAGCAATGATCGCGACGACCGCCAGCAGGAAGTAGACGAAGGTCAGCAAAACGAGCCGAACCTCGTCCATGCCCAGCTTGAGGAACGCGAAGCCGCGGTCTTCGGGGCGCAGGGTCACCCGATAGACGGCCGCCGCCATCAGGCACTGGAACAGCAGACCGAAGATCATCATCGGAAACAGCACCGACACCATCTGGCCCAGCGCGGCAGGATCAGGCGTCTCGGCCGGCCCTGCCTCGAGCAGGGCGCTGGCCTCGCGACCGGCGGTGGTCAGGTAGATTGCGCTGCAAACGCTGACGAGGAAGCACAGCACCGCCCAGACGAGGACCGTCCTTGGGCGTTCGCGCGTCAGTCGGAAACCCTCGAAAGCGGCGTCAGTCGCCGAAAACGCGCTCATCTCAATCCTCTGGCCGAGCCGTCGTCATAACGAGTCGGCCGCTGTTTGGCTGCGGATTCTGGTGGGCGGCTTCAACCTTCGCAAGGCCCCGCTCGCGAAGTGTTACGATCGTTGCTAGATAGCCACGCATGTCGATCCAACCAGTTCATATCGTCGGCGGGGGCCTGGCCGGTTCCGAAGCCGCTTGGCAAGTCGCCCAGGCCGGAGTTCCGGTCGTGCTGCATGAGATGCGCCCGGTCCGAAAGACCGACGCGCACCAGACCGACGGCCTGGCCGAACTGGTCTGTTCCAACTCGTTCCGGGCCGACGACTGGACCGGCAACGCGGTCGGGCTGCTGCACCATGAGATGCGCAAGCTGGATTCGATCATCATGGGCTGCGGCGACGCCAACCAGGTGCCGGCCGGCGGCGCCCTGGCCGTTGACCGCGACGGCTTCTCGCAAGCCGTCACCGCCCGGCTGGAAGCCCACCCGCTGATCACCATCGAACGCGAAGAGATCGCCGGCCTGCCCCCGGCCGAGTGGGACAACGTCATCGTCGCCACCGGGCCGCTCACCTCGCCGGCCCTGTCCGAAGCGATCCTGCAGCTGACCGGCGAAGGCGAGCTGGCCTTCTTCGACGCCATCGCCCCGATCGTGAACTTCGAGTCGATCGACATGGACGTCTGCTGGCGTCAGTCGCGCTACGACAAGGCCGGTCCGGCCGGCGACACCGCCGCCTACATCAACTGCCCAATGGACAAGGACCAGTACGAGGCCTTCATCGACGCCCTGCTGGCCGGTCCGAAGTCCGAGTTCAAGGACTGGGAGAACGTCCCCTATTTCGACGGCTGCCTGCCGATCGAGGTGATGGCCGAGCGCGGCCGCGAAACGCTGCGCCACGGTCCGATGAAGCCGGTCGGCCTGACCAACGCGCACAACCCCGAGGTCAAGGCCTACGCCGTCGTCCAGCTGCGCCAGGACAACGCGCTGGGCACGCTGTGGAACATGGTCGGCTTCCAGACCAAGCTGAAGCACGGCGCCCAGACCGAGATCTTCCGGACCATTCCGGGCCTGGAGAAGGCGGTGTTCGCGCGGCTCGGCGGTCTGCACCGCAACACCTTCCTGAACAGCCCCAAGCTGCTCGACGGCCAGCTGCGGATGAAGAACCAGCCGCGGCTGCGCTTCGCCGGCCAGGTGACGGGCGTCGAAGGCTATGTCGAGAGCGCGGCCGTCGGTCTGCTGGCCGGCCGCTTCGCCGCCGCCGAGCGCCTGGGCGCTCCGATCGAGGCCCCGCCCGCGACCACGGCGCTGGGCGCCCTGATCGGCCATATCACCGGCGGCCACATCGACGCCGGCAAGGGCTCGTTCCAGCCGATGAACATCAACTACGGCCTGCTGCCGCCGCTGGACGCCGCCGGCCCCAAGCGCCGCGACGACGGCAGCCGCATCGGCGCCAAGGAGCGCGGCCGCAACAAGAAGCTGGCGGTGGGCGAACGCGCCCTGGCCGATCTCGACGCCTGGGTCGCCGGCGCGCCGGCCCTGGCCGCCGAGTAGCTAGAGCCGCCCGCGGGCGCTGGCCCAGAACAAGCGCAGGCGGGCCTCCAGGTCGGAGGCGCGCCGGCCCTGGGCGCGAACCCGCGCCAGGGTGGCGTGAGCGACGGCCGGAAACGCGGCCACCGACACCCCCTGCCCCGCCGCGAGCGCCTCGGTCAGCGCCGCGTGGGCGGCCTCGCCTTCCATGCCGGCGGTGCCCATGAGCAAGCCGACCGCCCATGCCTCCCCCGCGCGTTCGGCGCGGATGAGGTCGGCCTGGGGATCCAAGATCAGCGCGACAGCGCGGGCGGCCCCGCCGGCGGAGCCTCGCGCCCATTCCAGGGCGTCGGCCAGGTTCATCGGCGCGGGATCGAGCTCGCGGTAGCGCGCGTCGATCATCGCCTCCAGCGGCTCGCGCGGCAGGGCGTGACGGCCGATGGCCCCGGCCAGCGCCTGGGCGGTGGGATGCTGGCGGACAGGGCGGCCCTCGAACACCTCGTCCAGCACTTCGCGCCACCAGGTCAGGCGGATCTCGCCCATCAGGGCGTTGGAGGCGACCTTTGGCGCGCGTGCGAGCTCATAGTCGAAGGCGTAGACCGCCATGGCGTCGGCGCGAGCCGCCGGGTCGGCGATGAAGCGGCTGGACAGCCAGCGCTCGGGATCGAGTCGGCGGGCCTGGTCGTCGAGGTCGGCGGCGGGTGGGGTTTCGGACATCACACACAAGCAAAAGGCCCGCCGGGTCGGGCGGGCCTTCCGATCTTAGACCTGTTCGGAAATTAGCCGAAGATGGTCTGGTTCATCGTCATGGTGACCAGCATCGGCAGCGACAGCAGCGTGTTGGTGCGCGAGAACAGCATCGCCACCTTGCCGGCCTTGGCCTTGGCGTCGGCGTCGCCGTCGACGATGCCCAGGGCGATCTTCTGGTTCGGCCAGATGAAGACCCAGACGTTGAAGAACATGATCGTCGCCAGCCACATGCCGACGCCGATGAAGGTGTGCTGCGGCACCGAGAAGCCGTCCAGCGCGCCCAGGGTGAAGGCCTGGAACAGGTAGCCGCGATTGAAGGCCAGGATCACGCCCATGATCCAGGTGGCCAGCGCCGCATAGCGGAACCAGAACAGCGCCTCGGGCGCGATGTACTTGGAGACGGCGGGCTTCAGCTCGGCCGGGATGTCCGGCATTTTCCGGATCTGGACGAAGTTGAAGTAGTACAGCAGCCCGATCCAGAGGATGCCGAAGAACGTGTGCATCCAGCGGAACACCGCCTGCCAGAAGATCGCGTCAGCCGAGCCGTAGTGGCTCATGTAACCAACGACCATGATCACGGCGAGCAGGAAGCTCACGATCATGGTGTTTCGGAAATTGGACAGCAGTCCCTGCATATCGATGCCCCTCTTGTTTCCAGCCCTTGGGGATCGGGTATAGGGCGCTTCGCAGCTGTCGAAAAGCCAAGCTTAGACGGCGATCAGAGCGGCCGCGAGCTTGCGGCCTTCAGCCGTGAGAATGTTGTAGAGCCGGCAGGCGGCCGGCGTATCCATGAATTCCAGGCCGATGCCGGCCCGTTGCAGGGCCTCGCGCACCGCCCGCGGCGGCAGGGCGTTGCGCAGCCCGGTCCCCAGCAGCACGAACTCCACCTCGCCGCGGCCAGCGGCGATGATCTCGGCGAGATGGTCGGGCGACAGTTCGCCCATCGTGCGGACGGGCCAGGAGCTGGCCTCGTCGCGCACGATCAGCAGGGAGCCCTCGTGGCGGCCGGTGGAGAGGCGGAAGCCGCCGTCTCCGTAGGCGTCGATCTGGGGGGCGTCCCTGGCCATGGCGCGCCTAGCGGGCGGCCGCGGGCTTGAGGGGCTCGGCGGGCTCGTCGCCGCGCTTCACACCCCAGAGCAGGATGATCGGCAGGGCCACGTAGATCGACGAATAGGTCCCGACGACGACGCCGAACACCATGGTGATGACCAGCGGGAACAGCACCGGACCGCCGAAGAACACCGCGCCCGACAGCGCCAGGATCGCCGTGGTGCCGGTGATCAGGGTGCGGGACAGACGCTCGTTCTCCGACTTGTTGATGATGTCGGCGAGCGGCGCGGTCTTGTACTTGCGCAGGTTCTCGCGAAGCCGGTCGAAGGTGATGACCTTTTCGTTCATCGAGTAGCCGATGACGGTGAGCAGCGCCGCGATCGACGTCACCGAGAACTCGAGATGCGTCAGCGACAGCATCCCCAAGGTCAGCAGCACGTCGTGGAACACGCCAACCACGGCGCCGAGGCCGAACTGCAGCTGGAAGCGGAACCAGATGTATAGCAGCATCAGGAACACCGCGACGCCCAGGGCCAGGAAGCCGCTGGTCATCAGCTCGCCAGAGACCTTGGGCCCGACGACCTCGACCTTCTTGAAGGTGATGCCCGGGAAGGTCTTGGTCAGCTCGTTCTTGATGCGCTGGGCGCCGTCGACGGGATTGACGCCCTCGGCGGTGCGGAAGCGCAGCATGGCGCTGTTGGGCGCGCCCATCTGCTGGACCTGGGCGTCCTCGCCGCCGACCCGCATCATGGTCTGACGCAGCAGGCCGATGTCAGCCGGGCCCACGGTCTGCACTTCGATCATCGAACCGCCGATGAAGTCGATGCCCAGGTTCAGGCCCTTGGTGAAGAACGACACGCCCGAAAGCGCGATGAGGATCGCCGAGAAGATCGCGGCGTAGGGCGCCAGACGCACGAAGTTGAAGTGGAACTCGCGCGGCAGCAGTCGGATCAGAGGCCACATGTTCTCAAATCCTAGACGATCGGCAGCGCCTTCGGCCGGGTGGCGCGGAACCACAGACCGATAAGCACTTGAGTGATGACGACGGCGGTGAACACCGAGGTGATGACCCCGATGAGCAGCGTCCAGGCGAAGCCGCGGATCGGACCGGAGCCGAACTGGAACATGATCAGCGCGGAGATGGCGCTGGTGATGTTGGCGTCCATGATCGAGACTAGGGCCAGCGAGTAGCCGTGCTCAAGCGATGCTATGGGCGTCCTGCCAGCATGGGCCTCGTCCCGTATCCGCTCGTAGATCAGCACGTTGGCGTCGACGGCCACGGCCAATGTCAAAATCAGACCGGCGATGCCGGGGAATGTCAGCGTCGCCTGTGTGAGCGACATGATCCCCAAGATCAGCAGCACGTTGACGATCAGCGCGATGGCCGAGAACACCCCGAACAGCCCGTAGGCCAGGATGATGAAGACGATGATCGCGACGCCGCCGATGGCCAGCGAGATGATCCCCGCCTTCACGGCGTCGGCCCCGAGCTCGGCGCCGACGGTCGATTGCTGCTCGACCTTCAGCGGAGCCGGCAGGGCGCCGGCGCGCAGCAGGATCGCCAGGTCGTTGGCGCTTTGCGGCGTGAAGCTGCCGCTGATCTGGCCGTTGCCGCCGGTGATCGCGCTCTGAATGACCGGAGCCGAGATCACCTTGCCGTCGAGGACGATGGCGAAGCGCTTGCCGAGGTTCTGCGACGTCGCGTCGGCGAAGCGGCGCGCGCCCTGGCCGTTGAAGCGGAACGACACGACCGGCTGGCCCGATTGCTGGTCGAACTGCTGTTGGGCGTCGGTCAGCATTTCGCCGGTGACCAGCGCGCGCTTCTTCAGGACATACGACTGCGAGAAACCGTCGTCGGCCGGATAGACCTGCGAGCCGGGCGGCACGCGGCCGGCGGCCAGGTCTTCCGGGGTGACCGTCTCGTCGACCATCTGGAAGGTCAGCTTGGCGGTCTGGCCGATCACGTCGCGCAGGCGCTGCGGATCGCTCTCGCCCGGGGCTTGAACCACGATGCGGTTGACGCCCTGACGGACGATGGTCGGTTCCTTGGTGCCCAGTTCGTCGATCCGGCGGCGCAGGATCTCGATCGACTGATCGACGGCGCGGCCGGCCTCGGCGTTCATCGCGTCCTGCGACAGCGACAGCACGATGCGCCCGCCGCCGGCCGAGGACACCGTGATGCCGCTTCCGCCCGGCGTCGCGGCCGAAGCCGCCGCGACGGTGCTGCGCAGCTTGTTGACCGCGGTATTGGCCTGGGCCGGGTCGTTGACCAGAACGCTGACCTGGTCGTTGACCAGGCGCAGTTCGGCAAACGGGATGTTGGCTTCGCGCAGTTGGGTGCGCACGTCTTCCAGCAGGTTCGAGAGCCGCTCCTGCTTGAGCGCCGCAGTGTCCACTTCCAGCAGGAGGTGCGAGCCCCCCTGCAGGTCCAGGCCGAGATTGAGCGTCTGCTTGGGCATGAAGCCCGGCAGGCTGTCACGCACGTTGGCGGGCAGCACATTCGGCAGAGTGAACACCACGCCGAAGATCGCCGCGAACACGACGGCGATCACCTTCCAGCGCGAAAGATTGATCATGTGTACTTCGAGCCCTTAGGCCTTGGAGTCGTTGGCGGGAGCCGGCTCGCCGCGGACGCGGACCTCGGCGATCATGCCCTTCACCACCTTGATGGTGACGCCTTGGGCGATTTCGAGGCCGATCTCCTTGTCCTCGACGCGCACGACCTTGCCGATCACGCCCGAGTTCAGCACGACGGTGTCGTTGCGCTTCAGGTTGGTGATCATCTGCTGGTGCTGCTTCATCCGGCGCTGCTGCGGGCGGATCATCAGGAAGTAGAAGAGAACGACCAGGCCCACGAGCGGCAGGAACTGGATCAGCATAGCCTCCGTACCGCCGGTGGCGGCGCCGGCGGCGGTCTGGGCGAAGGCGGGAGTGGCGAACATGGCGCTCCGAAGCTCAATAGTCGGGCGCGTCTCGGCCCGGTTTTTCAGGTCGGCGGAAGCTATGCGCTGCGTCTTCGTTTTGCAATGGAAGCGCCGTGCGGCTAAGCACCTTCGCCATGGAAGACGCGTTGAAACCAGTTCTCGTCCGCATCGCCGAAGCCCTTGAACGACTGGCGCCGCCGGCCAAGGTAGCCCCCTCGTTCGACGGGGCGCGATTGTTCCGCCACGATCCCGTGACCGGGGCCTTTCACCCCGCCCCCGACTATCCGCTGCCGCTCGAATCCCTGCTGGGCATCGAGCGCCAGAAGGACCGGTTCCTCGAGAACCTGCAGCGTTTCGCCAAGGGACTGCCCAGCAACCACGTCCTCCTCTGGGGCGTGCGCGGCACGGGCAAGAGCTCGATCTCCAAGGCCGCGTTCATGCAGGTGTCGCAGACCGCGCCGGACCTGAAACTGGTCGAGGTCGACCGCGATCAGGTGACCGAGCTGCCGTCGCTGTTCGACGAGCTGCGCGGACGTTCGGAGCGCTTCGTGGTGCTGTGCGACGACCTTTCGTTCGAGGAAGGCGCGGCGGCCGCCAAGGCCCTGAAGTCGGCGCTGGAAGGCGGCGTTTCCGGCCCGCCGAGCAACGTGCTGTTCGTGGCGACCTCGAACCGTCGCCATCTGATGCCGCGCACCAACACCGAGGACCGCGGCCTGGTCGCCTCGGCCGAGGACGCCGAAGAAGAAGTCAGCGTGTCGGACCGCTTCGGGCTGTGGATCGGCTTCCCGCCGATGGATCAGGCCACCTACCTGGCCGCGGTGAACGCCTATGCGAAACGCTATGAGCTGACCGATCCGGATCTCGACCGCCGCGCCTTGCAATGGGCGCAGCTGCGCGGCTCGCGCTCCGGGCGCGTCGCCTACCAGTTCATCCGCGACCTGGCGGGCGAACAGGGCAAGCACCTGCCGCTGTAGGCGAAGCTTCCCTCCCCCGCCGGGGAGGGAAATTCATCACTTCGGCAGCACCAGCTTGGGATCGATCGGCCGGGCGCGCTCCTGCGGCGTCGGGGCGTAGCGCACTTCGAAGTGCAGCTGCGGCTCGGAGACGCCGCCGGTCGAGCCGACCTGACCCACCTGCTGCCCCTGCACGACCTTCTGCTGCATCTTCACGTCGACGCGCGCCAGGTGACCGTACGCGGTCACCCAGCCGTCGGCATGCTTGATCAGCACGAGATTGCCGAAGCCCGGCACCTGGTCGCCGGCGTAGACGACGTCGCCGGCCGCCGAAGCGCGGACCGTCTCGCCCTGCGAGGAGCGGATGTTGATGCCGTCGTTGCGCTGGCCGGTGCCCTTGGGGCCGTAGTCCGAAACCAGATCGCCACGCACCGGCCAGACGAAGCGACCGCGTCCGAAGCTGGAAATCTGGGCGTCGGTCGGCGTGCCGCTGGTGGGCGCCGGTGAACTCGGGGCCGGCGTCGAAGGCTTCGGCGGCGGCGGCGGCGGCGGCGCGGGTCGGGCCGGGGTCGGATAGGCGGGCGCCGGCGTCGTCGCAGGCGGCGGCGTGTACGGCGGCGGGGTCGTGGTCGCCGGCGGCGTGTAGGGCGGCGGCGTATAGGCTGGCGGCGGCGCCGGCGTCGGACGCGGCGCGGCGACTTCCTCGCGGATCGGTCCGCGGTCGCGGTAACCAGCCGGCAGAATCACCTGGCGGCCAGCCTTGATCGACGCCCCGACCCGCAGGCCGTTGGCGTCGGCCAGGGCCTTCTGGGTGACGCCGAAGCGACGGGCGATCAGGGCCATGGTGTCGCCCTGCCCGGCCACGTAGGCCTTGGCCTTGGTCTCCGGCCCCTTGAGCACCTGACCAGGCTGCAGCGCGTAAGGCGCCTTCAGCTTGTTGTCGTCGGCCAGGTCCTTGCGGGTGGTGTCGAGGCTGCGAGCGATGGCGTCGAGGTTGTCGCCCTTCTTGACGGTGTAGGTCTTGGGCTTGCCGGCGGTGTCGACAACCTTGCCGGTCACGCGCATCCGCACGGTGGTCGCGGGCTCGCCCACGACGGGCGGCGGCGCAGGCTGGGTGACGCGGGGCGGCGTATACGGCGGGGTGCTCGCAGGCGGCGTGTACGGCGGCGTAGCGGTCGGCGGCGGCTCGTAGCCGCTGGACGCGACCGGGACCTGGGTGCGGACGACCGTCGGCCCCTTGTCCTTGTATCCGTCCGGCAGGATCAGGCGCTGGCCGGGCGACAGCGGCGCGTCGACCTCGCGCTCGTTGGCCTCGGCGATCGCCGCGGCGCCGACGCTGAAGCGGCGGGCGATGGCGAACAGCGTGTCGCCGGATTCCACCACATAGGCCTTGCTGTTGGCCGTGCGCGGGCCCTTCAGCACCTGGCCGGGACGCAGGGCGTACGGCGCCTTTAGATTGTTGTCCTCGGCGAGCTGCTTGCGGTCGGTGCCCAGCGTGCGCGCGATGGCGTCGAGGTTGTCGCCCTTCTTGACCGTGTAGTCCTTGGCCGGACCGGCGGTATCGACCACGCGGCCGGCGACCGTGGTGCGGGTGATCGTCTGCATGGCCGGCGGCGCAGGCGGCAGGGCCGGCGTGGTCGTCGGCGGCGGCAGCGGGCGCGCCGGCTGGATGCTGGGCAGCGGCGTGGTCGAGACCGGCGGCGTCGGCCGCGCCTCGGGCAGCGGCTCGGCCGGACGCACGGCCGGCGGTGTCGCCGGCGGCGGTTGGCTAGGCGCGGGATTGGGCCTGGTCGGGAAGTTCGGGCGTACCGGCTCGACCGTGGTGCAGGCGGTCAGCGCCGTGCCGGCCAGGAGGAACAAAACCGTACGCGAAAGAGAAAGCGTCATCGCCGCTCCGGAGAACATTGGATCGGAATCAGTCGAGGCGTCAGGGTTAATGATGGGTTACGGCCGACGCCCAGGCCACCCAATTAGTCGCTCCTCACGGCTCCTTGGCGACGCCGTCGAGCAGAGGAACGAAGCGGACGTCGGTCATGTGTTCGGCCCGGAAGCCGCCCGCCCCGTCGCCGAGATAGCGGATCAGCTTCTGCACCGGGCCCTTGCCGACGGGCGCCACCAGGATGCCCGAGGGTTTCAGTTGTGAAAGCAGGGCCTTGGGCTCATCCGGCGCCGCCGCTGTGACCAAAATGCGGTCAAAAGGCGCCTGCTCGGGCCAGCCCATCCCGCCGTCGCCGAAGCGGGTGATGATGTTGGTCAGGCCGAGCTGCTTGAAGCGGGCCTCGGCCTCGCCCAGCAGGGTGCGGTAGCGCTCGACCGTGTACACAAGCCGCGAGATCTTCGAGAGGATGGTGGTCTGGTAGCCCGAGCCCGTGCCGATCTCCAGCACGCGCGAACGCGGCTCGACCTGCAGCGCCTGGCTCATCAGGCCGACGATGAACGGCTGGCTGATCGTCTGGCCGCAGGCGATCGGCAGGGCCGAATCCTCGAAGGCCCTTTCCTTGAAGAGGTCTGGGGTGAACAGCTCGCGCGGGGTCGACTCAAGCGCGGCCAGCACGGCCGGGTCGCCGACGCCCTGGGCGCGCAGCGACAGCACCAGTCGTGCGAGTTGGACGTCCCGCCCCTCTTCGCCGTTGTCGTCTTGCTTGCCCATATCCGCCTCAGGCCTTCGGCGGCGCGCCCCCGAGCACGCCCTTCAGGCGAAAGACGGTTTCGGCGTGAGTCAGGTCGATATGCAAGGGGGTGACGGAAATCTTACCGTCGTAAATGGCCCGCAGATCGGTCCCGTCGGCCGGCTGCGACATTTCGTGGCGGAAGCCCATCCAGTAATAGTCGCGGTTGCGCAGGTCGGTGCGCTTCTCGGCGTGACGAACCGCCACATCCCGGAAGGTCTGCCGCGTGACCTCGACCTCGGTGATCGCGTCCGGGTCCCGCGAGGGGAAGTTGACGTTCATCACCACGTCCTTGGGCCAGCCGATTTCGACCAGCCGCTTGACGATGCCGGGGCCGAAGCGCTCTGCCGGCGCGAACATGTCCTGGCCATCGACGAGCGGCCAGCCGGTCTGCGACAGGGCGATCGACGGAATGCCCATGGCCATCCCCTCGATGGCGCCGGCGACGGTGCCCGACAGGGTGACGTCCTCGGCCAGGTTGGCGCCGCGGTTGACCCCCGACAGCACCAGGGCCGGCTTCAGGCCGCCCATCAGTTCGGTCACGGCCAGCATCACGCAGTCGGTCGGCGTGCCAGTGGTGGCGAAGCGGCGGTCGTCCAGCTTCCGCACACGCACGGGATCGGACAGGGTCAGGGCGCGGCTGGCGCCCGACTGTTCGTATTCCGGCGCGCAGATCCAGACGTCGTCGGTCAGGGCGCGGGCGATGTTCTCCAGCGCGACGAGGCCTTCAGCGTGGATGCCGTCGTCGTTGGTCAGGAGGATTCTCATTCGCCACCGATATGCGTCAGGCCGGGAAGATAGCGGTGCAGCGCCTGCGGGATGGCGATGCGGCCCTTCTCGTCCTGATAGTTCTCCATGACAGCCACAAGCGTGCGGCCGACGGCCAGGCCCGAGCCGTTGAGGCTGTGGACGTAGCGGGTGCCCTTCTCGCC
Source organism: Phenylobacterium sp. GW823-FHT02A09 (assembly GCF_058797775.1). Lineage (NCBI taxonomy): Bacteria > Pseudomonadati > Pseudomonadota > Alphaproteobacteria > Caulobacterales > Caulobacteraceae > Phenylobacterium > Phenylobacterium sp. GW823-FHT02A09. Next base: position 1,158,801 of record NZ_JBXAJZ010000001.1, read on the forward strand.
GGCTTTCTTGGTGCGGGCGTTCATCCGCCGGGCCTGGAAGTCCCCGCAGTTCGAGCAGGAGCTGATCTCGCGATAGCGGCCTTCCGACGGGATCCAGACCTCGAGATCGTAGGTCTTGCGCGCGCCGAAGCCCATGTCGCCCGTGCAGAGCAGCATGGTGCGGAACGGCAGTTCGAGCGCCTTCAGCACCGCCTCGGCGCAGCCGACCATCCGCTCGTGCTCTTCCTCGGACTTGTCGGGGGCGGTGATCGAGACCAGCTCGACCTTGTAGAACTGGTGCTGTCGGATCATACCGCGGGTGTCGCGGCCCGAGGCGCCGGCCTCGGAGCGGAAGCACGGCGTCAGCGCGGTCATGCGCAGCGGCAGCTCTTCCTCGGCGACGATCTGGTCCATGACCATGCTGGTCAGCGGCACTTCCGCCGTCGGGATCAGCCAGCGGCCGTCAGTGGTCTTGAAGAGGTCGTCGGCGAACTTCGGCAGCTTGTCGGTGCCATAGGCGGCCGCGTCGTTGACCAGCAGCGGCGGCGAGACCTCGGTGTAGCCGTGCTCCTGGGTCTGCAGGTCGAGCATGAACTGGCCGATGGCCCGTTCCAGCCGCGCGATCTGCCCCTTCAGCACCACGAAGCGCGCGCCGCTCATGCGGGCTGCGGCCTCGAAATCGACGAAGCCGAGGCTCTCGCCCAGGTCGACGTGGTCCTTCGGGTTGGAGATCGCGAAGGGCTCGCCCCAGCGGCGCGCCTCGACGTTGTCGTGCTCGTCAGCGCCGACCGGCACGTCCGGCAGCGGGATGTTCGGCAGCGCGGCCAGCAGGTCGTGCAGCTCAGCTGACACGGCGCGCTCGACCTCGGCCTGCTCGGCCAGCACGCCCTTGACCTGTTCGACTTCGGCCATCAGGCGCTGGGCCTCGGCCTCGTCCTTCTTGGCCTTGGCCTGGCCGATCAGCTTGGAGGCCTCGTTGCGGCGGCTCTGGGCGGTCTCCAGCGCCAGCTTGGCGGCGCGAAGCTTGGCGTCCAGTTCGACGGCCTGGGCGGCGGCGCCCGATCGGCCCTTCGAAGCCCACGCCTGCTCGTAAAGCTCCGGGGTTTCGCGAATGGCTCGGATATCGTGCATGGGGCCGCCACAGGTGAGAGTGAGCGGACTTCTCTAGTGCGCGTTGGTAGGGGCGCCAAGGGCGGGCGCCGCCCTAGCCCGTCGCCCGCACGCCGTTGCTAAGCTCTACTGCGCCTGACATTGATCGCCGCTTGCAGGGAGCGACCGATGAACTGGCGGATCAAGGCGGCGGCGTTGGCGGCGACCGGGGCGATGCTCGCAAGCGCGGCGAGCGCAGCGCCGAGCGAACGCGTTGTGACCTTCAATGTCATGGGCGACGATATTCGCACCCCAATTCCAGCCGGCCTGTGCGAGGTCCGCGGCGAGCACGTCGCCCTGGCGCAGATGCTGGCGGCGGGCGACGAGCAGAACCTCACCTTCATGACCCTCTACGACTGCGCGGCGATGGACCGGGGCGAGACCTCGGCCAACTACGTCCTCATCAAGGCCCCCAGGAACAGCCTGCGCGCCAGGATCGAACGTCCGGAGCTGCTTGAGATGATGGGCGCCATCCCCCCATCCGAACTGGCCGCCGCGCTGGACAAGGACAAGATCGACGCCAGCGCCAACAAGAGCCTCAGCCAGGTGTTCGGAATGAAGGGCGAAATTCAGAGCAGCATTCAGCCCGTCGACCGCGACGAGACAGGGTACTATCTCGCCGGCGTCCTGAAGCTACAGGTTGACGAGAAGCCAAGCACCTCGGTCGTGGCGGTCGCGATCACATCGATCAAGGGGCACGTGCTGAGCTACAACGTCTACAATAACGGCGACAAGGCTTCGGACATCGCGGCGGTTTTGACCCGCGCCAAGACCGATGTCTCTCACTGGATCGCCGCAAATCCGACGGTCCCCTAGACCGCCACCACGTCCGTGCCGGCCTCGTCCTCTTCGCGCTTGCGGCGGATCTCGATCAACCGCACGCACCAGATCGAGATTTCGTAGAGCAGGATGATCGGCACCGCGAGCATGGTCTGGCTGATCGGATCGGGCGGGGTGACGACGGCGGCGACCACGAAGACGCCGACGATGGCGTAGCGGCGGCCGCTCGACAGCGCCTTGGACGAGATCAGTCCCGCCATGCCCAGCAAGGTCAGCACCACCGGCAGCTGGAAGCAGAGGCCGAAGGCGAGCAGCAGCGTGGTCACCAGGCTCAGATAGTCCGAGACCTTGGGCAGCAACTCGACCGTGACGCCGGCGTCGCCGACGATCTGCTGGGACAGCGAGAACCACAGCACGAACGGCAGAATGACGTAGTAGACCAGCGCCGCGCCCATCAGGAACAGGGTCGGCGAGGCCAGCAAGAACGGCAGGAAGGCCTTGCGCTCGCGCTTGTAGAGCCCCGGCGCGACGAAGCCGTAGACCTGCCAGGCCAGCACCGGGAAGGTCAGGACGACCGCACCGAAACCGGCCAGCTTCAGCTTGGTGAAGAAGAACTCCAGCGGCGCGGTGAAGACCAGCTTCAGCTTCTCGGCGCCGGCGACGTCGGGCACTTCGCGCGCGCCGATCAGGGCCAGGAACAGATCCTTGGTCCCGGAGAGGAACTTGGCGATGTCGAAACCCGCCGCCTGCTGGGCGTGGGCCGCCTGCTCGGCCGCCAGCAGTTGGGCGGCGATGGCGAACGGATGCAGGAGGAACATGTAGATCTGCTTGGAGAACCCGAAGCAGATGGCGAACCCGATGGCCATGGCCAGCACGCAGACGATCAGGCGCGAGCGAAGCTCGACCAGGTGATCGAGAAGCGGCGCGCGCGAGGCCTCGATCTCTGACTCGTCTTGTTCGTAGGAATTGCTCACGCCTTGGCTCCCGCCTTGGGCTTGGCGGCCGTCTTCGGCTTGGCCTTGGGGGCCTTGGGCGCAGACGCCTTGGCCGCCGCAGGCTTGGCGGCGGCTTGCGTCTTGGGCTTTGCGGCGCGGGCCTTCGGCTTGGCCTCCTCGACGATCGGCGCGGCGACCGGCTCCGGCTCGGCCGACGGCTCATAGGCCTGGCTGACCGAGGGCGGGAACTGGACGCCGCCGCCCTGCAGGCTGTCGCCGATCTCCTTGAAGACCTGATCGACCTGGGCCTTGGAAGCGTCGGCCGCCGCCGAGTCGGCCAGCTGGCCGCGGCGCATGGCCTCGACTTCCTTGCGCAGCTCGTCCAGCTCGGACTGGCGCGCCATCTCGTCGAAACTGGCGCGGAATTCGTTGGCCATGCCGCGGATCTTGGCCGTGAACTGGCCGAGCTTGCGCAGCATCACAGGCAGGTCCTTGGGTCCCACGACGATCAGAGCGACCGCCGCGATGACCAGGAGTTCAAGCCCGCCGATCTCGGGAAGCATTCGTGAGGCAGCCTAGACGTAAGAGCCCGCGCCGGTCGGAACCGGCGCGGGCGAAATGGTCGATGGGACGGACGCGGTTAGCCGCGCGCTTCGTCCTTCTCGCGCTCGGTGTTCGGCAGCGGCTTGCTCTCCGCGGAGGTCGGCTCGTCCTTCAGGCCGTCACGGAACGCGCGGATGCCCTTGGCCGCGTCGCCCATGATGCCCGAAAGCTTGCCGCGGCCGCCGAACAGCAGCGCCACGACCACCAGAACGATCAGCCAGTGCCAAATCGAAAATGAGCCCATCAGGCCAAACTCCTTAACGTCGGCGGCCATTCGCGGCCGCGCGCCCGCCCCCTGTTGAGAACGGAATATAGTCGGTCACGCTGCAAGACGCCAACGCGTCCTACTGCGCCGGATCGTCCTCGCCCAAGAAATCGGTGTGGAACTCGGGCGCCTCGTCGTCTCCGAGCGGGTCTTCCTCGGGCATTCCGAGCCCCGCGGGGTTGGGAACGTTGAAGTCCGGCGGCAGGTCGAGGCTGAGCAGCCCGGCCGCCTTCATCTCGGCCACCCCGGGCAGATCGCCGAGGTTCGCGAGGCCATAGTGCTCGAGAAAGGCGTCGGTGGTGCCGTAGGTCACCGGACGACCCGGCGTCCGACGGCGGCCGCGCATCCGCACCAGTCCGAGTTCCAGCAATACGTCGAGCGTGCCCTTGCTGGCCTGAACGCCACGCACCGACTCGATCTCGGCGCGGGTGACAGGCTGGTGATAGGCGATGATCGCCAGGGTCTCCTGGGCGGCCTTCGAGAGGCGTCGCGGCTCCTCGCGCTCCTCGGTCATCAGGAAGGCGAGATCTTCGGCGGTCTGGAAGCGCCAGCGGCCGGCGATGCAGGCCAGCTCGACGCCCCTGCCCTCGTAGGTCTGCTGCAAGGCGGCGATCGCCGCCGGCACGTCGGCGTTGGCCGGAAGCCGCTTGGCGAGATCCTCCAGGCTGAGCGGACCGGCCGCGGCGAACAGCAGCGCCTCGATCTGGCGTTCGGTGTCGCCGCTCATGGCCGCAACTCCTTGCGGGCGCGCAGATAGATGTCTGCGAAGGCTTCGAGCTGGCGGGTCTCGAGCGCGCCCTCCTTCACCAGTTCCAGGCTGGCCGACAGGGTCGAGGCCACATAGGAGGCCTGGCTCGGCCCCTCGCCGGTCGGCCGCAGCGGCGCAACGCCGGTCAGCGGGGTCCAGCGCTCGAGGTCGGGCAGCATGTGGCGCAGGCGGTCGCGGGCGTCCTCCAGCGGATAGGCCTGCTGGACGCGGGGCGTGTAGTGGCGGCCCTGCTCCTTGCGGCGCTGGTCGATATAGGCGCTCATCAAGCCGTAGAGATCGCCTTCCAGGCGGGTCGAGGGCACGACCTTGATCGCCTCCGGGTCGCCGCGGACGAAGACTTCTCGGCCGAGCTGGGCCCCGTCGCGCAGGGCGTCGGCGGCCTTGCGCATGGCGTCCAGCTTCGCCAGCCGGAACGCCAGTTGAGCGGCCATCTCCTCGGCCGGAAGTTCTTCGGCCTTGGCCTTCTCCGGCTTGGGCAGCAGCAGCCGAGACTTCAGATAGGTCAGCCAGGCGGCCATCACGAGATAGTCGGCGGCCAGCGAGAACCGCACGCGCCGCGCCTGCTGAACGAAGCTGAGGTACTGGTCGGCCAGCTTGGTGATCGACAGCTGCAGCAGGTCGACCTTCTGATTGCGGGCCAGGGCCAGCAGGACGTGCAGCGGCCCTTCGTAGCCGTCGATGTCGATAACCAGCGCATCGCCGTCCTCGGCCGCGGTGTTCGCGGCTTCGAAGTCGAGCGTGGGCTGGAAGCCGCTCACGCGGCCCACCTGCCGTCGAAGGCGGCGTCGAACCGGGCGCGAGCTTCGTCGAGGTCGAAGGGCTCGGGAACCTTGGCCAGCCGGCCGAGCGCGGCCTTGGCGCGGCGCAGGGCCTGGCCGGACAGCGGCTTGGTTCCGGCCAGCACGGCCTTCATCTCGGCCATGTCGCCGTTGCAGTGCAGGACCACGTCGCAGCCGGCGGCCAGGGAGGCGCGGGCGCGGCCGGCGAACTCGCCGCCGAGCGCCTTCATCGACAGGTCGTCGCTCATCACCAAGCCGTCGAAGCCGATCGTCCCGCGGATCACCTGGCGCATGGCCTTCTTCGAGGTCGTCGCCGGCAGCTTGGCGTCGACGGCCGCGTAGACGACGTGCGCCGTCATCGCCATCGGCATGTCCGAGAGCATCTTGAAAGGCGCGAAATCCCAGGCATCGAGCTCATCGTAGGACGTGTCGACCACCGGCAAGTCATGGTGGCTGTCGGCCATCGCCCGGCCGTGACCGGGAATGTGCTTGATCACCGGCAGCACGCCGCCGGCGATCAGGCCTTCGCAGGCCGCGCGGCCAAGCAGCGCTACCCCATCCGGGGTCTTGGCGTAGGCGCGGTCGCCGATGACGTCGTGGGCGCCGGCGACCGGCACGTCGAGCACCGGCACGCAGTCGACATTGATCCCCAGCGCGGCCAGATCAGAGGCGAGCAGGCGCGCGCCCAGGCGGGTGATCTCCCGCCGCAGCAGCGGATCGTTGGATGGCAGTTCGCCATAGGCGCGGCCCGGCGGGTAGCGCCGCCAGTGCGGCGGCCCCAGGCGCTGGACCCGGCCGCCTTCCTGGTCGATCAGCACCGGCGCATCGGGCCGGCCGACCGTGGCGCGCAGCTGGTCGACCAGCTTGCGCACCTGGTCGGGCGTCTCGACGTTGCGGGCGAAGAGGATGAACCCCCACGGCTGCACGTCGCGGAAGAAGGCCTCCTCCTCCCGCGTGAGCGTCAGCCCCGAGCAGCCGAGGATCGCGGCGCTGGTCACTTCACGAAGCAGTTCTTGCCGGCCGCCTTCAGCTTGTCGCAGAAGGCCGAAGCGTCGGCGCGGCTGGCGAAGCCGGTGACCTGGGTGCGGTAGAGCGTCGAGGTCCCCTTCTGGACCGCCTCGACCTTCTTGCCCTTACCGGGCGCGCCCGCAACGGCCTTGCTCCATTCCGAATCCGCCAGCGCCTGCGACGAGAAGGCGCCGATCTGCACCGCGGCCGGACCGCCTGCAGCCGCAGGCTTGGGCGCCGGCGCCTGGGCCAGGGCCGCGTCGATCGACTTCGGAGCCGGAGCGGCCGGCGGCGTCACCTTGGTGACCGGCGCGGCCGGCGGAGCGACGGCCGGACGCAGGCCGCCCGAAGTGGTCGGGCCGATCGGGGCGGCCGAGACCGGCGACGTCGGGGCCGGACGCGGCGGCGGCTGCACGGTCACCGGAGCCGGGCGGGCCTGCGGCGTTTCCGGCGGCGCGGTGAAGTTCGGCGCGGCCGGCGCCTCCGAGCCATCCTCGGAGTGATAGATCTGCAGGCCGGCGGCCGGATCGGCGGGCTGAGCCTCGGCCGGCGGCGCGGCCTTCATCTCGGCGACGGGCGCGCCGACGGTGCGCGGCGCTTCGCCGGCCTCGCGCACGCCCGAGCGGTAGAACATCACGATGGCGACGACGAGCGCGATGAGAACCAGCGCGCTCAGGATCAGCATGACGGGCGCGGGACCGCCGCCCCGCACCGGTTGGCGCGCGTCGAAGGACAGCGGCGCGTCGGTCGGGGGCGTATAGGCGCCGCGATCGGGGTCGGACATGGAAGGCTCCGAAAAGGACTCGGTGGCCGCAGCGCGAATCGCGCGCGGCGTTTCGGTGAGTTTACCGAAGGGAACCGGGCTTCGAAGCCAGCCCTACGCCTAATTCCAGACGTCGAGGTGGAAAAGTCGGCGGTGCTCTTCGATGGCGAACCGGTCGGTCATCCCTGCGATGTAATCGCAAACTATTCGCGCCCGCCCGGCCTCGTCGCGGTTCTGCGAGCGAGCGAACCACTCGGTCGGCAGGACGTCGGGTTCGGCCATGAACAACTGGAACATCTCGGCAAGAATGCGGCGGGCCTGACTGCGCGTTCGATTGACCTTCCAGTAGCGATACATGCGGTTCATCAGGAACTCGCGCAGGCGCGACAGGTCCTCGCTCATGTCTCGCGAAAAGGAGACGAGCGCATGGTCCATGTTGCGCACGTCCTCGGGCGTTGCGACCTTGGCCTCCAGGGCGCGGCGATGGGTCTCAGCCAAAACGTCGTCGACCATGGCCCCGATCATGCGCCGGACGGCCTCCAGGCGCGTGATCACCGGATCGACGCCCGGATAATCCTTGTAGACCCCGGCCAGGATCGGTCCGATCAGCGGCACGTCCAGCAGGTCGTCGAGGGTGAACAGGCCGGCGGCGACGCCGTCGTCGACGTCGTGATTGTTGTAGGCGATGTCGTCGGCCAGGGCGGCGACCTGGGCCTCGGCCGACGCCCAGGTCGACAGGCGCAGGTCGTAGTCCTTGTTGAACTCGGCGATCGAGGCCCACGACGGTCGGTCCAGCTTATCGGCGACCGGCCCGTTGTGCTTGATGATCCCCTCCAGGGTTTCCCAGGTGAGGTTCAGGCCGTCCCAGCCCGGATAGCGGCGCTCGAGCTTGGTGACGACCCGGAAGGTCTGCACGTTGTGGTCGAAGCCGCCGTACTTCTCCATCTGGATCTGCAGCTCGTCTTCGCCGGCGTGGCCGAACGGCGGATGGCCGAGATCGTGAGCGAGCGCGATGGTTTCGGCGAGGTCGGCCTCGAAGCCCAGGGCCGTGGCGACCGAGCGGGCGATCTGCGCCACTTCCAGCGAATGGGTCAGGCGGGTCCGGAAATGGTCGCCTTCGTGGGCGACGAAGACCTGGGTCTTCTCCTTGAGTCGCCGGAACGCCGTCGCATGTATGATCCGGTCGCGATCGCGCGCGAACGGCGTGCGGGTCCGGCTCTCCGGCTCGGAAACCTTGCGGCCCAAGGACTTGGCGGGATCTTCGGCGTAGGGCGCGCGGGGCGGAAGGATCATCGGGTCTCAGTTTGACGACGCCCTCTTGGACGAAGGGCTTGGCGATCTCATATAGTCCAGGCAGAGGTTTTCCGCAGTATGACTACGACCGAACTCACACTCTCGCCCGCCGCCGCCAAGCGGCTGCACGAAATCGGCGCCGCAGAAGGCAAGCCGATCATGCTGCGCATCGCCGTCGAGGGCGGCGGCTGCTCCGGCTTCCAGTACCAGTTCGACCTGGTCGACGCCGCAGAGCCCGACGACCTGAAGATCGAGCGCGACGGCGCGGCGGCCCTGGTCGACGAGATGTCGCTGGTCCTGCTGAAGGGCTCGGAAATCGACTTCGTCGACGAACTCGCCGGCGCCGAGTTCAAGGTCCGCAACCCCAACGCCAAGTCCAGCTGCGGCTGCGGCGTCAGCTTCTCGATCTAGCCCGAATCAAAAAGGGCGGGAGCCCTGGCCCCCGCCCCTTTCGAGTCCTTAGCGCGAGGGCTCGAGCTTGGTGTTCAGCACCCAGCCGACGTTGTCGTTCTCGTCGGCGACCTCCCACCAGAGGCCTTCCTTCTGGCCGGTCGGATAGACGATCGCGCCCGGGTTCAGGGCGCGCACCAGCGCGCCCTTGGCGTCGGGCGAGCGGCGCATGTTGACCGGCGCGGTGGCCGTGAAAGTCTTGGTCGGCGAAGCCTGGGCCGAGCCGGCCGAGTTGGCCACCAGGCCCAACTCATTGACCATCTTCGAATAGGCCTGGATGAAGGACAGGGTGACGATGCGCCCGGTCTCGGTGTCTTCGTAGCCGCCGCCGACGGCGCCGCCGAAGCCGGTCGAGCCGAAGCCGCCGCCGCCGGCGCTCCAGCCGATGTCGTTCTTCACCGCGTAACCGTCGGTCACCGCCACGGTTTCCGTGGTGCGAACGTTGGTCAGCGACAGCACGGTGTTGGCTTCCAGCTTGCGGGTCTTGATCCCACCGACCAGCGCGCCGGCGGTGCCGCCGATCAGGCCGCCGGCGATGCCGGCCAGCGCCGAGCCGCCGGCATTGCCGTCAGCCGCCTGCAGTTCAGCCACGAGCACGTAGTCGGCGGCCTTGATCTGGCCCTGGCCGACGTTCGAGCCGCGCTGCATGCCCAGGCCCGTGCCGATGTCGCGTTCGGCTTGCGCGGCGTTGAGGCCGGCGCCGCGGTCCACGAGGTTGAAGCAGCCCGAACGCTGGACGATGGAGCGGAGCAGCTTGGCCGGCGGGGCAAGATTGTACTGGTTCCAACCGCGCGGATCGTCGCCGTTGGTGATCGACAGCGTGCCGAGCTTGCGGGTGCAACGCGGCACCTCGGCCGACGCGGCTTCCTGCATCTTCTGGGCGTTAGACGCCTTGGCCGGACGGCCCTGAGCGAACGCACCAACCGGCGCCGCAGTCAGCACCGCTGCGCCGACCATGGCCAGCTTTGCGAAACGCGACATGAATACCCCCGTGCAATGACATTTGGTCGCAGGTAGCTAGACCATCATTGCGACGAGGTCACGTACGTTCGGAGGGGTTGAGCCACAGAGGCGGCGCCTCTAGCGTCCCGACCCCAAGCTGGAGCAGTCGATGCGCATCGCGACCTGGAACGTAAATTCTGTCAACGCACGCCTCGAAACGGTGCTGCGCTGGTTCGAGGAGGCCGCTCCGGACGTCGCCTGCCTGCAGGAGATCAAGTGCGTCGACGAGAAGTTTCCGGCCGAGGCGTTCGAGCGCCTCGGCTACAACGTCGCCGTCCATGGCCAGAAGACCTACAACGGCGTGGCGATCCTCTCGAAGGCGCCGCTGGAGGATGTCCGCAAAGGGCTGCCCGGGGACGATTCCGACGAGCAGGCGCGCTATCTCGAGGCCGTGATCAGCGGGCCGCGCCCGGTGCGGGTGGCCTCGATCTACCTGCCCAACGGCAATCCGATCAGCACCGAGAAGTTCGATTACAAGCTGAACTGGATGGCGCGCCTGAACGCCCATGCCCGCGAACTGCTGAGCTACGAGGAGCCGCTGGCCCTGGTCGGCGACTACAACGTCATTCCCGAAGCGCGCGACGCGGCCCATCCAGAGAACTGGCTGGGCGACGCGCTCTTCCAGCCGCAGAGCCGCGAGGCCTTTCGCGCCTTGCAGTGGCTGGGGTTCACCGAAGCCTACATGACCGCCGACGGCGCGCCCGGGGCCTACACCTTCTGGGACTACCAAGCCGGGGCTTGGCAGCGGAACAACGGCATCCGCATCGACCATGCCCTGCTCTCGCCCCAGGCGGCGGACCTGCTGCGCGGCTGCGTGATCCACAAGGACGTCCGCGGTTGGGACAAGCCGTCCGACCACGTCCCGCTGGTCGTCGAACTGGACGTCTAGTTCGTCGCAAAGCGGTTGCCGCAATTCCGGCCCGATCCTAGCTGCACCATGAGTTCATCGGAGGTGTTCCCCATGCGAGTTCTCCTTATTGCGACGCTCGCCCTGGCGGCGTCCGGCGCCCAGGCCCTGGCCCAGGACAGCGCGGCCAACGCCTCGGCCGCAGGCGGCGCGTCTTCGGAAGCGGCCGGTCACCTCGCCGCCGCCGGCGTGCAGGCGGTGGTCGGCGTCGCCGCCGTGCCCGTCAGCGCCGCGGCAGGCGCCTCGGTCGTCGGCGGCTCGGCAGTGGCGAGCGCAGGCGCGGGATCGGCGGCGGTCGGCGGCGGCATCTCGGAAGCGGCCGGCGCCTCGGCGGACTTCGCGTCCGGGCCGCTCAAGGTCGACGACAAGGTCGTCGTCTCGCCCGACCCGATGCCGGCTGTGCCCTACAACGCGCAGAAGCCGAATCCCTGATGAAGACTCTTCAAGCCGCCCTGGCCGCGGCGGCGCTCAGCGCCGCCGCCGTCCCCGCGAGCGCGCAGGACAGCTCGGTCCGCGCGATCTCCCCGCACCTCAGCGCCGAACAGGCCGCGGCCTTCTCCAAGCAGGTCGAGCGCGATCTGGCGTCCAAGGGCGCGCGGGTGGCGATGGTGTTCCGCGCCGGCCGCATGCGCGACCAGCTGCCTGAGGGCATCGCCTATACCCACGGCGCCTTCTGGGTCTATCGCGACATCAAGACCGCCGACGGCGGCACGATCAAAGGCTACGCGGTCTACAATCTCTACGCCGGCAACGGTTCGGACTGGTCCAAGACCGAGAGCCGGCTGGTGCAGGACTTCCCGCTGGACTTCACCCGCGGCTCCACCGTCGACGACATGGCGGTGATCATCCCGAGCCCGGAGATGCAGCGCCGCATCCTGGCTGTGATCGACAGCCCGACCTACCAGAAGGTCCACAACCCGGCCTACTCGCTGGTCGCCAATCCCTGGGCGCGCAAGTACCAGAACTGCAACAACTTCATGTTGAACGTCATCGGCGCGGCGATCTGGGAGACGGACGATCCGCAACGGATCACCGCCAACCTGAAGGCCCACTACAAGCCGACGGTCGTGAAGACCAACGCCGTCGTGCGGATGTTCGGGCCGATCGCCGACCAGCGGCTGCGCACCGACGATCAGGACGCCACGGTCCGGACCGCGACCTATGAGTCGATGGCCGAGTTCATGCGCGAGAACAACATGTTGCAGGAAGCCTACGTCTTCAACTTCCAGCGCTGAGCTTCTCCTGCCCGGCGTTCGGGGCTAGCGTGGCCGCAAGAAGCTGCTGGGAGATCGGGCGATGGGCGCGGTCGAACTGGTCGGGGTTGCGGCGAGCCTGAGCTTTCTGGCGGGCTGGCGCCTGTATGCCTGCATCGCGGCTGCCGGCCTAGCCATGCGCTTCGGACTCATCGACCTGCCGCAGAAGATCCAGGCGCTGGACGCGCTCGCCAACCCCTGGGTGATCGGCGTCGCCTGCCTGGGCGCGATCGCCGAGCTCGTCGCCGACAAGTTGATGTGGTTCGACAGTCTCTGGGACGGCGCCCACACCCTGATCCGCCCGCTGGGCGGGGCGCTGCTGGCGCTGGCCATCGTCGATGCGTCGGACCCGGCATGGCAGGTGGTGGTGTTCATGCTCGGCGGCGGCGCGGCTCTGCTCAGCCACAGCGCCAAGGCCAGCGCCCGCGCGGCGGTGAACACCAGCCCCGAGCCGGTCAGCAACATCGCCGTCAGCGGCTTCGAGGACGTGATGACCGCCGGCGGCCTGTGGCTGGTGCTGAGCCAGCCGCACATCGCCATTGCAGTGGCGACCGTGCTGCTGCTCTGCGCGGTCGGCGTGATCTATGTCAGCTGGCGCATTCTGAGGCGGCTCAAACGCTGGTGGTCGAGCGACCCCAGCACCTAACCCCTGAGCTTGCCGAGGATGTCGGCGATCCCGCCGAGGCCGCCCAGGCCGCCGCCGGCCGGGACCTGGCCGCCGGGGGTCAGATGATCGATCACCTGCGGCAGCACCTGAGCCAGCGTGTTCGCCGCTGTTTGCGGATCGACGCCGAGCTTGGCGGCGAAGTCGGCCAGCATGCCCGAAGACAGCACGGCCTGAATTTGCTCGGCCGAGACCGGCAGGTTGCCGCCGGTGGAGACCCAGGACTTGGCGATCTCGCCCAGGCCGCCCTGCTCGAAGGCCCCGAGCAGACCGCCGAGGCCGCCCTGCTGTTGGCCGAGAAGGTCGGTGATCGCGCCGATCGGCGATCCGTCGCCGCCCGCGCCGCCCAGAATGCTGTCCAGCAGACCCATGTCGCGCTCCTGTCGTGGTGACCTATCAGGCCGTCAGCTCATATGAGACACCAGCTGCGTGACACTTCAATCATTGGCTGGCGGCCGCTCTTCTCGGCTATGGCGAACGGCGCTAGCGTCAGCACATGAGCGAATGGCCCAGGCTTTTCCTGCTGTTGGCGCTGGCCGGCGTCGTCGTCACGCTGCTGGGCAGCGCGGCCGCCTGGCTGATGGACGAGGAACGCCGCATCCGGCGCGCGCTGAAGCGGGTGCTCAAGGGACCTGCCGAGGCGGTGATCATCGCCCGCGGGCGCGGGCGCGGCGCTGGCTTCAACACCTCGACGGGACTGATGGCCGTGGCCTGGGACGCCGGCGCCTGGCTGCTGATCTACCGCCTGGACGAGCTCATGGGCGCGGAGGTCATCGTCGACGGCCAAGTCGTGGCGCGGGCCTATCGTGGCGAGCCGCGGCGCACTCTGGACCAGACCCTGGAGCACGCCGCCCGCGTGACGCTGCGGCTGATCTTCGACGATCCACACCACCCCGACTTCGACCTGGACCTGTGGCTGGCCGGCGACGAGACGCGCCGACGCGCGATCTCGCCGGGCGACGCCATGCAGGAAGCCAACCGCTGGCTGGCGCGGGCCGAGGCGATCCTGCGCCGGCCGATCGCGCCGCGCGTCGCGGCGTCCATGCCAGGACCGGCGGCTGCGCCGCTCGACGACGAGGACGACGAGGAGCCGCCGTTCCAGCTGGGCAGCGACGAGCGGCTGCTGTGACGCGCTAGCCCAGGGCGAAGTCGACGCCAGCCTGGGCATGGACCAGAGCGGTGTCGATCACCGGACGGTCCAGATCCTCCGGCGACAGCAGCAGGCCGACCTCTGTACAACCGAAGATCACGCAGTCGGCGTTGGCGGCGCGGGCGATCATGGCCAGCACCTCGGCCTTCGAGGCCGGCGAGATCACGCCCTGGCACAGCTCGTCATAGATGATCGCGTGCAGCCGCTCGCGTTCCGCGTCGTCGGGGATCGACGCCTCGACGCCCTGGGTCTTCAGGCGGTCGCGGTAGAACGGCTTCTCCATGGTGAAGCGGGTGGCCAGCAGCAGCGGCCGCGAACAGCCGGCCGCCTTCACCGCGTCGGCGGTGGCGTCGGCGATGTGAATCAGCGGCACGCTCACGGCCGCCTGCACCTGGTCGGCGACGAGGTGCATGGTGTTGGCGCCGATCATGATCGCCTCGGCGCCGGCCAATTCCAGCTTGGCGGCGGCCTTCGCCAGCACATCACCCGCCGCCTGCCACTCGCCGTCGGCCTGCATCTGGGCGATCGGCGCAAAATCCACCGACCACATCAGCAGCTGGATCGAGTGCAGGCCGCCCAGCCGCTCGCGCACCAGCCGGTTCATGGCCTGGTAGTAGAGCGTGGTGCTCTCGGCGCTCATTCCGCCCAACAGTCCGACCGTACGCATGTAAGCCTCTACTTCGTTGACTTGGCCCCGCCCCTGCCGAAGCGTGGGGCATGACATTGAGCTTCACGCCCAGGCTGCGCGAACCGATCATGCGCGGCGAGATCACCTGCAGCATCCGGATCTGGCAGTCGCCGCGCGTGCGGCTCGGGGGCCGCTATGCGCTGGGGCCGGGCCACGTCGAGGTGACGCGGCTCTGCGAGATCGATCTGGCCGACGTGACGCCTGCCCTGGCGCGAGAATCCGGCTTCGCCGACCTAGACGACCTGATGTCGATCGCGCGCCACGGCCGCGGCGAGCGGGTGTTCCTGGTGGCGTTCCGCTACCTGCCTACAGCGCCGCCTTGATCGCGCCGACGACCTCGTCGTCGAGCGGCTCGGTGCGCGGGCCGAAGGCGCGGATCAACTTGCCGTCCTTGCCGACCAGGATCTTGTGGAAGTTCCACACCGGCTCGGCGGGCTCGCCCAGCACTTCTTTGGCCCACTTGTAGAACGGATGGGCGGTGTCGCCCTTGACGTCGGTCTTGCCGGTCAGGGGGAAGTCGACGTTGAAGCGGGTCTCGCAGAATTCCTTGATCTCGGTCTCGGTGCCCGGCTCCTGGCCAGCGAACTGGTTGCAGGGCACGCCCAGCACCACGAATCCCTGGTCACGATAGTCGCTGTAGAGCTTCTCGAGGCCATCGTACTGCGGGGTCAGCCCGCACTGCGAGGCCGTGTTCACCACCAATACGACCTTGTCCCGATAGGTCTCGAGCGGCAGGTGGCCGCCTTCGATGGTGTGGAACTCGAAGTCGTAGGCGAACTTGGTCATGGCCGTGCTCCACCGATGGGGTCTTGCGCGAGCCTAACGCCGCTAGCCCCGATCCTCCAGCGCCTGTTCGACGGCCAAGGCCAGATCGAGTGCGCGGGCCGCCTCGTCGGCGGTCACGATCGGGCGAGGCGCCTCGCCGCGCACCGCCGCCAGGAAGCCCTCGACGCTGGTCGCCAGGGTGTCCTTCACCGCCGGGGCGTCGGCATAGTCCTCGTTCAACGCAAAGCCGGTGGTGTTGCGGAACTGGCGGCTGATGAAGTCGATCTCGACCTCGCCCGACGGATAGACGAGCTTCATGCTGCGCTTGCGCTCCAGCGCCATGCGCGAGGAGTCGAACACCGCGGTGAAGCCGTCGTCGAAGGTCACCTCGGCGCGGGCCTGGTCCCAGCCGCCCGAGAAGTCGACCGTTCCCTCGCCCTCGACCGCCACCGGCTGGGCGGTCGACAACGACAGCGCCAGGTCCAGGTCGTGGATCATCAGGTCGAGCACCACCGAGACGTCGAGGCTGCGCTCGGACGGCGTGCCGTGGCGGATCGATTCCAGGCGCAGCGGCTGCTCGGGAATGTCGAACAGCCCCATGGCCTGGAACACGACCCGCTCCTGATGGCCGCAGGCTACGACCAGCTTCTGCTTGGCCGCTTCGGCCATGATCTTGTCGGCGTCGGCCAGGCTGATGGCGATGGGCTTTTCGATGTAGACCGGCTTGCCCGCCTTCAGCGCCGCCAGGGCGCCTTCGATATGGACGCTGGCCGGCGAGGCGACCGTGACGACGTCGCAGGCCTCGAGAAACTCGTCGATCTTATGGAACGCGCGGCCTCCCAGCGGGACGGCCAGAGCCGCGGCCCGATCGGGGTGATGCGTGTCCAGCACCGCAGACAGTACGGCGCCCTTGGCGCCCGCATACTTGCGCGCATGATGGCCGCCGAACACGCCGGCGCCGATCACGCCGCCTCGCAGGGGTTCGCCCATGGATTCGCTCCGCAACCAACTCTAGCGCCGCGCCTTACACGGAAGCCCCACTCGACGCCACCTGCGCCGAGCGCCAACATGGGCCGCAAGAGACCACAGGCGGGCAAGGGAGACGCCGTAATGACCACCTCGCGCGAGGTCCGGCTCAAGAGCCGCCCCGTCGGCACGCCGATCGCCGACAACTTCGAACTGGTGTCCGTCACCCTGCCCGCGCCCGCCGCCGGCGAGGTCCAGGTCCGCAACGACTGGATGACCGTCGATCCCTACATGCGCGGCCGGATGAGCGACGCCAAGAGCTACGCCGCCCCCTTCGCGCTGGGCGAGGCCATGCATGGCGGTGCGGTCGGCACGGTGATCGCCTCGGGCGACGAGAGCTTCAAGCCCGGCGACCTCGTGCAGTCCAACTACGGCTGGCGCGAGGCGTTCAACGCCCACGCCTCGATGGTGCAGAAACTCGACACCATGGGACTGCCGGCGCAGGCGTTCCTGGGCGCGGCCGGAATGCCGGGCATGACCGCCTACGTCGGGTTGCTGCGGGTCGCGGCCTTGAAGGACGGTGACGTGGTGTTCGTCTCGGCCGCCTCCGGCGCGGTCGGCTCGATGGTCTGCCAGATCGCCAAACTCAAGGGCCACAAGGTGATCGGCTCGGCCGGCGGCGCGGAGAAGGTCCGCTTCCTGAAGGACGAGCTCGGGGTCGACGAGGTCATCGACTACAAGGCAGCGCCCGACCTGATGAAGGCGCTGGAAGCCGCCGCCCCCGAAGGCATCGACGTCTATTTCGACAATGTCGGCGGAGAACATCTGGAGGCCGCGCTCAACTCCGCCCGCCCCTTCGCGCGCTTTGCGCTGTGCGGCATGATCTCGATGTACAACGCCACCACGCCGCCGCCGGGCCCGCGCAACATCGCCCAGGCGGTCGGCAAGCAGATCCGCATGGAGGGGTTCATCGTCTCCAGCCACTACGACCTGCTGCAGGCCTTCCACCACGACCTCGCCGAGTGGCACGCCGCCGGCAAGCTGCAGTGGCGCGAGACGGTGGTCGAGGGCATCGATCGCGCGCCCGAGGCCTTCCTCAAGCTGTTCTCCGGCGAGAACTTCGGCAAGATGCTGGTCAAGCTTTCCTGAGGACGTTGGCCGCTCGGGAACGAGCCGCTACAAGCCTTGGGTTAGTTACTGCCGGAGTTTCGCGTGTCCCGCCTGTTCAGCGCCTATGTGATCGTCGACTGGAGCGCGGCCGCCAAGCCCGCGACCGGCCCCGACTCCGTCTGGATCGGGGTGATGAAGCGCGACCTGCGGTTCCGTCTGTCGTTCGAGGCGTTCAACCCGGCCACCCGCGCCGAGGCCGAGAAGAAGCTGGCGGAGATCCTCGATGACTTCCAAAAGCGCGGCGAGCGCGTGCTGGTCGGCTTCGACTTTCCGCTGGGCTTCCCGCGCGGCCTGGCCAAGGCGCTCGCCCTGCCCGGCGACCTGCCGTGGCGCGCGGTCTGGGACCAGCTCGACAAGATGGTCAAGGACAAGGCCGACAATACCAACAACCGCTTCGGCGTGGGCTCGGAGATCAACCGCCGGCTGACGGGCGGCCCCTTCCCGTTCTGGGGCTGCCCGCCCAAGGACGCGCTGACCACCCTGCAGCCCAAGCGCACCCGCGCGCACGGCCCCGACGACCTGCCGGAGTTCCGCCATGCGGACCTGGCCGCCAAGGGCGCGGCCTCGATCTGGAAGCTCTACTACAACGGCTCGGTCGGCGGTCAGGCGATCCTGGGCATCCCAGCGGTGCGGCGTCTGAAGCTGGCGCGCGGCGAGGCCGTGAAGATCTGGCCGTTCGAGGGAGGATTCAAGGCGCTGAGCGAGGCCGACCTGGCCGGCGTCGAGGTGGTGGTCGCCGAGGTCTATCCGTCCATCTACAAGGCCCAGCCGCAGCCCGGCGAGATCAAGGACCAGGCCCAGGTGCGCGTCACCGCCGAGCACTTCGCGCGGCTCGACGAGACCGGCAAGCTGGGGGCGATCTTCGGCGCGAAGAGCACGGCGGCCAACGTCATCGTCGACGCCGAGACCGAGGAAGGCTGGATCCTGGGCATCGAGGCCTAGGCCGCGGCCGGCCCCCTCCCCAAGTCCCGGTCCCTCAATACGGCGCATTGCGCCCCCGCCTGAGCGGTGCGTGTGATATCGTCGCTCATGGAAGAGAAGAGACGCAACGACTTGGCCGCCTCCAGAGCGGAAGAATACGCACCGCGCCCCACCGGGGGCCTCTTCATGGCCGGCGTTGCAGGCGCCGGTTTGCTTCTCGCCGCTGACGCCATCATCTCGGGCTTCTACGGCTGGCGCCTGCGCGACAACCTCGAAAGCCTTGCTGTGCTGATGGCCGCCGGATTCGCGGGCGGACTCGCAGTGTTTCTGCGCCTGGAAAAGAGGAACCAGCGCGCGAGGCGCAACGAGCGGGCGCAAATCAATCGCGACGAGGACGCCAAGTCGCCGTAGCCCCAATGAGCGCGCGCCAAGCGCCAACCTCCCAAACCCGCCGCAACACCGCGACAGCTGGGGTTCCCGCGCGGCGCAGATGAGGTCAGGCCGGCCTTAGGCCTTGCCGGATTGCTCCTTCGTCAGCAGTTCGGCCCCGACGGTGACCAGGAACTCGTCGAAATACTGACGCATGCTCATTGCCGCAGCGCGTACGTCGTCGAGGGGAAGGCTTTGATCAACAATCTGCGTGAGATCTTCGGCGAGGCTGGACAGATAGGCGCGAGGGTTGCCTGTTTCCCGAGCGTTGGCGCGAACCAACTGCATGATGATGTGATGGTGGACAACTGATCGAGCCTGGAGATCGGCGATCAATCGCGTGAGTTCGATTTCCTTTTGCATCAAGAAACATACCACGAATTCTTCTTTGGGCGTGAGGTGAGGACGGCTCGACCCGGTGATATCGCCCTACTGGAAATGCATTTTATTATTTTTCGCTCGCGCAGAGTTGAAATACGTGGAATAAATTCAAAATCGATTTGCGATTTAATTTCGGCCGAACAGGCTTTTTGACCTTAGCGTCAAACCGCGGCCCCTCTTGAACCCTCTCGAAAAACTCAATCACGCCTCATCTTGAGCGCGCGAAAACTCTCACGCGGAGACATTTTCTCATGACTACCGGCACGGTTAAGTGGTTCAACTCGACTAAGGGCTTCGGCTTCATCCAACCTGACAATGGCGGCCCCGACGTCTTCGTCCACATTTCAGCGGTCGAGCGGGCAGGCATGGCCTCCCTGAACGAAGGCCAGAAGCTTGGCTACGAGCTGGAACGCGATCAGCGCAGCGGCAAGACGTCGGCTGGTCAACTGCAGACGGCCTAAGCGCTAGAGGCCTGGGCGGGTTTCCAATCGCGCCCAGGCGATCGCCTATAGGACGAGCGGCCACGTCCAACCTCTCTGCCGCCAAGACACCTCGTCGCCCGGGCCGTCCGGCGCAGACGCCGCTCCCTCAGCGGTCGCAATTCGGCCGAGCGGCCACAAGCATCCCTCTCATCGCGGACCGACCACCACACGCATCAGGCGTGGGCAGGCTTCACCGCAAACAATGGAACACAAATGTCCTTCACCTCAGTCGTTCGGCGCCCGAAACGCTTTCACGTCCGCGAAGCCCAGCCGGCTCGGCTGACGCCGACGTCCCATGCAGCGCTGGGCAAACGGCCCATCCTGCACCTTAAGACGGCCGCCGCTGACTAGCCTGAGACAAACCGCGAAACTGTCCGGACTTCGGCAGAGCGGCGCCCCGCGCTCGCGCTGACGCACACAAGCAGTTCGATGGCCCCCGGCCTGCTCGGCCCTGCGACCTAGACCGATGAGGCCTCAGGAAGCCGGTCGCTCGCCCGGCGGCGGCGCTCGACCACCGGCGGGCTGCGCAGCGACTGGATCCACATCGGAACCCAGACGGCGAAGGCGCCGGCCGCATCCGCGGCCAGATCGCTGAAGCTGACGCCGCGATGGGTGAACATCTGCGCCACCTCGATCGAGCCGCCGAGCATGACCGCCGCCAGGGCGATTTCCAAGCGGCGGTTCTTCGGGAACGCGACCATCATCAGCGCGGTCAGCCCGTAGAAGGCGATGAAGTGCGCAGCCTTGTCGGCCGGCACGAAGTTCTTCTCCACGCCCTGCAGTCCGGGCGTGATCATGCCGATGCCGCACACCAGGGCGGCGGCGACGAGCAGGAAGCGAGCAGCGATCTTCGGCGAAAGAACCATGGGCGGCACCCTCGCAGATCAGCGTGAATCGACGGTTCACCGCGCGAAAAATAGTTCCGCTACAACCCCCGGCGCGCCAGCATCCAGAACCGCGCGCTGAGCAGACCGGCCGACAGGAACGAGGCGGCGATTACCGCCCAGACGATTCCGTTCAGCCCGATCTTCAGGTGGATCGCCAGGAACCAGGCCAGCGGCATCATCACCAGGACGTAGCTGGTCAGGTGGGTGAAGGTCGGCAGCCAAACGTCGCCGCGCGCCCGCAGCGCCTGGGCGATGACCACCTGCAAAGCGTCGACCAGGAAGAACAGGCAGGACAGCACCAGCGCCGCCGCCGCCATCGCGATGACCACCTTGTCGGAGGTGTAGGCCTGACTGATCAGGCCCGCGGTCGGCCAGATCACCAGCGAGATGACCAGACCGAAGACGGCGGTCATGCCAAAGCCGATCAGGCCCGCGCGGGTCACGCCGTGGGCGTCGCGCGCGCCATAGGCGCGGCCGACCATCACCGCGGTGCCGGTCGAGAGGCCAAGCGGGACCATGAACACCAGCGCCGCGACGTTCAGCACCACCGCCCAGGCCGCGACGCTGAGGCCGCCCATCCAGCCGGCGAAGATGTTCATCGAGGCGAAGGCCGCGACCTCGAAGAAGTTCGAGGCGCCAGCGCCGTAGCCGATGCGGCGCTGCTCGACCTCGGACGGCTTGTCACGCTCGGGCTTGTTGAACACGCCCAGCGCTCGCGCCTCGGGCATCCGCCAGATGTAGGCCAGCATCGCCAGGGCCAGGAAGGTCCGCGCCCCGGTCGTGGCCCAGGCGCCGCCGACCGCGCCCAGCGCCGGCAGGCCGAAGTTGCCCGGCACCAGGACCAGCAGCAGGGCCAGGTTCACGCCGTTGGCCAACCACATCATCACCGCGCCGGGCTTGGGCTTGCCTAGCCCCTCCAGCCAGAAACTGGCCGCCACGCTGAAGGCGTAGCCGGGCAGCGACAGGGCGAAGATCAGCATCGCCTTGGCCGCGCCGTCGGCCAGGTCCTTTTCCAGGCCGATGACGTGCAGGAAGGTCGGGCCGGCCGCCAGGGTGACCACCATGGAGACGACGCCGATCCAGAAGCCGTACGACAGGCCGCGGCGCAGCACCGCGCCGGTCATCTCGCGCCGCCCCTGCCCGATCCGGCGGGCAGTCATCACCTGCACCCCGGTCAGCAGGCCGACACACATGGTCACCACCACGCTGGTCGGGGCCCAGGCCAGAGCGTGATAGCCCAGTTGCGTCGCCGAAAAGCGGCCCACGACGATGGCGTCGGACAGGCCCATGACCATGATGCCCAGGCGCGACAGCACGACCGGCCACGAGAGCTTCCACAGCTCCGCCGTTTCCGTGCGCACAACATCGATTTCGCGCTCTCCCGAGGGAAGAGCAGCCTGGGCCGGGTCGGCCATGATCTCACCGGTTTTCAAAGAGGCGCGGAACGTGACGCGTTGCAACACAAGCCGCAAGAGGCGGCTTAGCTCGCGTGCTCATTTTCCAGGCGCCGGCGCCCGCCAAGGCACAGGCGAGCGCTCACTCTCCGGCGGAGATGCGGGACGCGCCTGCGCCCCGCCTTGTCCTAGATCGCCGCGCGCAGCGCCGCTTCCAGCCGTTCTTCCTTGAGCTTCTCGGCCACAAGGAAGGCCAGCTCCAGCGCCTGTTCGCCGTTGAGGCGCGGGTCGCAGTGCGTGTGATAGCGATCGGCCAGGTCGGTCTCGGAGAGCGCCCGCGCGCCGCCGAGGCACTCGGTGACGTTCTGGCCGGTCATTTCCAGGTGGACGCCGCCGGGATGCACCCCTTCGGACTCGGCGATCTGCACGAAGCTCTTCACCTCCGACAGGATGCGGTCGAAGGGCCGCGTCTTGTAGCCGTTGGCGGCCGTCAGAGTGTTGCCGTGCATCGGGTCGATGGCCCAGACCACCGAACGGCCAGACTTCTTCGTCGCCTGCAGCAGGCGCGGCAGGCGCTCGGCGATCTTGTCGTGGCCGAAGCGGCCGTAGAGCGTCAGGCGGCCCGGCTCGTTTTTCGGGTTCAACACGTCGATGAGCCGCAGGAGGTCGTCGGGCTCCATGGTCGGGCCGCACTTCACCCCGATCGGATTCTTGATGCCGCGGAAGTATTCGATATGCGCGCCGTCGAGCTGACGGGTGCGCTCGCCGATCCAGACCAGGTGGGCCGAGGTGTCGTACCACTCGCCCGAGGTGGAATCGACGCGGGTCATGGCCTCCTCGAAGCCCAGCAGCAGGGCTTCGTGGCTGGTGAAGAACTCGACGCGATGCAGGTCGGGCTGGCTCTCCGGGGTGACCCCGATTGCGGCCATGAAGGTCAGCGCCTCGCTGATCTTCTCGGACAGCTCGCGGTACTTGGCGCCCTGCGGGCTGTCGGCGACGAAGCCCAGGGTCCAGCGGTGGATGTTGTAGAGATCGGCGTAACCGCCGCCGGCGAAGGCGCGCAGCAGGTTCAGCGTCGCCGCCGACTGGCCGTAGGCCTGCAGCAGGCGCTGGGGATCGGGACGGCGGGAAGCCTCGTCGAACTCCATGCCGTTGATGATGTCGCCGCGATATGACGGCAGCTCGACGCCGTTCACGCTCTCGACCGGCGACGAGCGCGGCTTGGCGAACTGGCCGGCCATGCGGCCCACCTTCACCACCGGTTTGCCGCCGGCGAAGGTCAGCACCACCGCCATCTGCAGGATCAGGCGGAAGGTGTCGCGGATGTTGTCGGCGTGGAATTCCTTGAAGCTCTCGGCGCAGTCGCCGCCTTGCAGCAGGAAGGCGCGGCCCTCGGCGACGTCGCCGAGCAGGCTCTTCAGGCGGCGGGCTTCACCGGCGAACACCAGCGGCGGCATCCCGCGCAGGACCTGCTCCACCTTCGCCACCTCGGCCAGATCCGGATAGTCGGTCGGCACGTGCTTGGCGGGCTTGTTCCTCCAGGAGGCAGGCGTCCAATGTTCGGTCATGGCTCAACTCCGCGCCCGCACGACGAACGGGCCGTGGGCTTCTAAACCCAGAATGATTACGCAGTCGATGACGTAGGAAGGCGTTGGGGCCCCTGCTAGGCGTTTTCCGCCCTGCCCTGTCGCTGAACCGCCATGCATCCGGCCGCCGCCAGGCCGCCCACGGCCAACCACCATTCCTGCCAGACGCCGAACGAGACGGCCGAGAAGGTCAGGTAGGCCACCGCCGTGCCGACCGCGACGCCGCGGCCGACATCGCGCCGGCCCTGACTCTGGCTGGCGATGGCGGCGAGCCAGAACACCGCGGCCGCCATGGCCCCGATCAGGCCAAGCTCAAGCCAGACCTGCAGAGGGCCGTTGTGCGGATGCAGGGTGATGCCGGGCCCGAACATGCGGCTGGCGTCGATGCCCCAGCCGCGCAGCGGATGATCGCCGATCCAGTCGGCCGCGTGACGCCAGTAGCTCATCCGCATCGACCAGGAGAGCGGCACTTCGCGCTCGAGCGCCTGGAACCAGCCGAGCTGGCGCGTGGCCCAGACCACCGCCGGCGCAGCCAGGAACAGCACCGCCGCCAGGCCGCCGATCGTCCGCGGCGCCCAGACCGGCCAACGCCAGACCGCCCAGACGGCCAGGGCGCTGAACACCAAGGCGATGACCGGCGCATCGGCGTCCAGCCCGAAGCTGGCCCCCAGAATCCCGGCCGCCATCAGCACCCCCGGCCAGACGCCACCGCCCGTGCGCCAGCCGGCCAGCGCCGCGGCCGGGGTCAGCACGGCGAGCACGAAGCCGCCCTGGGCGACGTTCTTGACCGCCAGGTCCGGCCGGATCGGATCGTTCATTGCATGGCGCAGCGCCTGATAGACGCCGGCCCCGGTCAGCGCCTCGATCGCCAGCAGCGCGCCCAGCAGCGCCATGCCCCAGGCGAAGATGCGCAGCGCGACTGTGCGGCTGTCGGAGGTCATCGACCCTGCCGCGCGGAACAGCGCCCAGTAGAGCACGCCCTGCAGGATCAGCTTCATCGCCGTCGCCTGCTCGGGCTTGGTCGGATGGAACGGGCTCCACACCATCGAGACCAGCGCCCAAGTCGACAGCACCAGGATCGCCAGGGCGGCCGGCCGGTCGCGCTCGTAGGCGCGCAGCGCCCCGAGGCTGAGCAGGCCCGTCAGGCTGACGATCGGCGCGAAGGCCAGCGGCCCGACCCAGCCGGCGACCGGCGCCAGCAAGAAGGCGAAGGCCAGCACCCAGCCGTACCAGGAGGCCTCCCGGACCGGAGCGCTCGCCTCAGCCGTCGTCACGCAGCCACGCCCTGCGGCACATGCTTGTCGCGCATCGTCACCAGCTCTTCGGCCAGGGTCGGGTGCACGGCGCAGGTCGAATCCCACTGCGGCTTGGTCACGCCCATCTTCAGCGCGATGGCGGCCATCTGGATGATCTCCGGCGAGTCCGGTCCGACGACGTGACAGCCGAGGATCTTCTCGGTGCCCGCCTCCACCACCAGCTTGATCATGCAACGCTCGTCGCCCCCGTAGAAGGTCGTCTTCATCGGCCTGAAGCGGGACAGGTAGATGTCGACCTTGCCATGAAGATGGCGGGCGTCGGCCTCCGACAGGCCCACGGAGCCGACCGGCGGCTGCGAGAAGACCGCGGAGGCGACCATGTCGTGATCGAAGGTGGTCGGGTTGTCGTAGAACTCGGTCTGGGCGAAGGCCGCGCCTTCGCGGATCGCCACTGGCGTCAGGTTGATCCGGTCGGTGACGTCGCCAACCGCCCAGATGTTGTCGACGTTGGTCTTCGAGAACTTGTCGACCGCGATGGCGCCGGCCTCGTTGAGCTTCACGCCCGCGGTCTCCAGGCCCAGGCCCTCAACGTACGGCTTGCGGCCGGTGGCGAACATGATGACGTCGGTCTCGATGTCGCCGCAGCCGTCCATGTGGCTGACGAGGCCGCTGGCGGTCTTCTCGATGCTCTGGTGCTGGCAGCCGAGCATGATCTTCACGCCCCGCTTCTTCATCTCCTCGGTGACGTGCGAGCGGATGTCGTCGTCGAAGCCGCGCAGGATGTTCGGGCCGCGATAGACCAACGTCGTGTCGACGCCCAGTCCAGCGAAGATGCCGGCGAACTCCACGGCGATGTAGCCCCCGCCGGCGACCATGATCCGCTTGGGCAGTTCAGGCAGATGGAAGGCCTCTTCCGAGGTGATGATGTGCTCGGCGCCGGCGAACTCGGTCGGCGTCCAGGGCCGCCCGCCGGTGGCGATCAGGATCTTGTCGGCGGTGACCTCGCCCTTGCCGACCAGTTCGACGGTGTGGGCGTCCTTGAGCCGCGCCTTGGCGTGAACGATCTCCACGCCGGCGTTGCTGAGGTTGGTCACATAGATCCCCGACAGGCGGGCGATCTCGCGGTCCTTGGCCTCCAGGAAGCGCTTCCAGTCGAACTGCGCCTCGCCGACGCTCCAGCCGTAGCCCTCGGCGACCTGCGCCTGGTTGGCGAACTCGGAGGCGTAGACCATGAACTTCTTGGGCACGCAGCCGCGGATCACGCAGGTGCCGCCGACGCGGTGCTCCTCGGCCATGCCGACCTTGGCGCCGGACAGCGCCGCCAGCCGCCCGGCCCGCACGCCGCCCGAACCGGCCCCGATCACGAAGAGGTCGTAGTCGTACTTCGCCACAGATGACTCCTTACGGCTCGAGGGTGACGACGCCGTCCGGCGTGCCCACCAGGGCCATGTCCGCGAGGTCCAGGAAGAGGCCGTGATCGACCACGCCGGTCACGCTTTTCAGCGCGTCGGCGAGCTGAGCGGGGTCCTCGATACGCCCGCAAGCTGCGTCATAGATGAGGTTGCCGCCGTCGGTTTTCACCGGGGCGCCGTCTTTGAGCCGCAGACGCGGCGCGATCCCGAGGTCGCACTCGGCCAGCGCGTCGCAGATCCGCAGCGCCGTGGTCTCGTGTCCGAAGGCCACGACCTCGATCGGCAGCGGAAACTTGCCCAGCCTGGCGACGCGCTTTTCGGCGTCGGCGATGACCACGCAGCGCCTGGAAGCTTCCCAGACCAGCTTCTCGCGCAGCAGGGCCGCGCCGCCGCCCTTGATCAGCGACAGGGCCGGGCCGATCTCGTCGGCGCCGTCGATCGTCAGGTCGATGGATTTCACCTGGCCCAGCTCGCCCAGGCGGACGCCGAGGCTCTGCGCCAGCTGCGCGGTCGCCAGCGAGGTCGGCACCCCGACGATGTCGAGGCCGCGGGCGGCCAGCGCCCTGACGAACCAGGCGGCGGTCGAGCCGGTGCCGAGGCCGACGGTCATGCCGTCTTCCACAAGAGCGGCCGCGGCTTCGCCGGCGGCGCGCTTCTGATCGTCTGCAGTGCTCATGGCGGTGACATAGGCTAAGCGCGGACGGGCGGCGACGTTATTTCTTCGCCCTCTTGGCCAGCTTCGCGGCGCGGAAGCGGGCCGCCCAGCCGGGCTTCTCGACCTGGTCGCTGCGCTCCAGCGCCAGGGCGTCGGGCGCCACGTCGCGGGTGATCACCGAGCCCGAGCCGGTATAGGCCCCGGCCCCGATGGTCACCGGGGCGACGAGGGCCGAGTTCGACCCGACGAAAGCCCCTTCGCCGATGTGGGTCTCGTATTTGTCGAAGCCGTCGTAGTTGCAGAAGATCGTGCCCGCCCCGAGGTTGGCCTTCGCGCCCACCGTGCCGTCGCCGAGGTAGGACAGGTGGTTGGCCTTGGCGCCCGGCCCGACCTTGACCTTCTTGACCTCGACGAAGTTGCCGATGTGCGCCTCCTCGCCGATCTCGGCGCCGGGCCGCAGGCGAGCGTAAGGACCGATCAGGGCGCCGGCCTTCACCACCGCGCCCTCCAGATGGCTGAATGCGCGGATCACCGCGCCGGTCTCGACGGTGACGCCCGGCGCGAAGACCACGAACTGCTCGATCATGGCCGCCGCGGCGATCTGCGTGTCCCAGCTGAAGTGCACGGTGTCGGGCGCCAGCATCTGCACGCCCTGCGCCAAGAAGTGGGCGCGGCGGCGCTGCTGGAAGACAGCTTCGGCCTGCGAGAGCTGCATGGCGGTGTCGGCGCCCATGACCGCGCTCTCCGGCGCGATCGAGGCCTTGACCAGCCCCCCCTCGGCGACCGCGATCTTCACCGTGTCGGTCAGATAGTATTCGCCCTTGGCGTTGTCGTTGCCGACCTGGGAGAGCCAGCTGAACATGCGGCCGCGGTCGGCGACCATCATGCCGGCGTTGCAGACCTTGACCGCCAGTTCCTCCGGCGTCGCCTCCTTGGCCTCGACGATCCGCAACACATGCCCGTCGGCGCCACGCAGCACACGGCCGTAGAGCAGCGGGTCGACCGGCTCGAACGCCATCATCGCCATGTCGGCGCCCCCGGCCCGCAGCTCGAACAGCGGCTCCAGGTGATGGGCTTCCAGCAGCGGGCAGTCGCCGTTGAGGACCAGGACGTCGCCGTCGAAGCCGGCCAACGCCTCACGCGCGGCCAACGCCGCGTGGGCGGTGCCGAGCGGCGGATCCTGCACCGCCACGGCGGACGCGCCCAGGCGCGCCTCGACCAGGGCGCGGACGCCGGGGCTGTGGTTGCCGACCACGACCACGATCTGCTCGCAGCCGCTGGCCTGCACAGTGTCGATCACCCGGTCGAGGATGGTGCGCCCGCCGACCTTGTGCAGGACCTTCGGCGTCGGCGACTTCATGCGCGTGCCCTGGCCGGCGGCCATAATCACGGCGGCGCGTCTGGTCATGGATCGATCCTTACGAGTCGGGCGATGTTGCAATCATGCGGCGTTTAGCCGAAACGGCGAGCGGTTTCGACGGAGCGTTTCCTTGACCGATCTCAGCGCGCTGGGCGGCGCGACCATCGCCTTCGACCTCGACGGAACCCTGGTGGATTCCGCGCCCGACCTGATCGGGACGCTCAACGTCATCCTGCAGCAGGAAGGGATCGCCCCGCTGCCGCTGGACGAGGCCCGTCCCCTCATCGGCCATGGCGCGCGCCGGCTGATCGAGCGCGGGTTCGCCGCCCAGGGCCGGCCGCTGTCGGCCGACCACATGCCGGCGCTCTTCGAGCGCTTCCTCGCCCACTACAACGAGCACAGCGCCGACCTGACCCGGCCCTATCCCGGCGTCGTCGAGTGCCTGACGCAGATGAAGGCGGCCGGCGCGAAGCTGGCGGTGTGCACCAACAAGCTGACCGGGCTGTCGACGCCGATTCTCGAAAAGCTCGACCTCGCCCGATTCTTCGACGCCGTTGTGGGCGCCGATTCCGCTCCAGCGCCGAAGCCGGACCCTCGCCACCTGATTTTCGCCGTCGAGGCGGCGGGCGGCCGGATCGACCGCGCGGTGATGGTCGGCGACGCCTCCACCGACGCCGGCGCCGCCCGTGCGGCCAAGGCTCCGCTGATCCTGGTCAGCTTCGGCTACACCGAGATTCCGGCGGCTGAACTCGCCCCCGATATCCTGGTCGATCACTTCGATCAGATGGCAAATGCGTGTGTTCGGCTTCTGACCGCTTGCCCGGCGCAAAGCTAGCCGCTATAGGCGCACCCTTCCTGCGGCGGATGCGTAGCTCAGCGGGAGAGCACCTCGTTCACACCGAGGGGGTCACAGGTTCAATCCCTGTCGCATCCACCATTCCTTTTCCTTGCACTGTAAGGCGTTGAGTGAAGGCCGCCCCCGGCGGCCCCGCTTCACTTGCCAGAATGCTTGCCAGAATGGTCTGACCTTGACTCGGATGTTCTCTTTCTGTTCACGTCCATCGCATGGAACGGACGTGGCCCGACTACTATGCTGACAGCCTGCAAACGCAGACCGTGGGTCTCTGCCGGGAGCGAGGCTGGTGCATAGTTCTGACGTGCTCGACCTGCGGCCATGGCGGGCGGTCGGGCGCACTCATCGAGTGGGGCGACTTGGAGCGCTACGACCCGTCGATGACCATGGCCACGCTGGCGAACAATGCCCGCTTCGAGCGCTGCGGCCACAAGGGCGCGTGGATCGATCACCGGCACGATCCAGGGTTCGTACTCGCGGGAAAGCGCCCCGCCCTCCCCGTCGACGTCCAAGAGGCCGACCATGGGCGCCCGCAACACTGACCGCGTCCACGTCTCCGAGTACCGGAGCAAGGCCAGCACGATCTCCGACATGTGGAAGTACAACTGGCGCCTGCGGTCGGTCTGTGAGGCCTGCGGCGTCCAGCGCCAGGAGAACCTCGACGCGATGATCCGCCTGCGCGGCCCCGGCCTCGTGCTCTGGGACAAGACCGGCAGCTGTCAGCGCGTGCTCGACCTGGGCGTCTGCCAGGGCCGGCTGTTCTTCAAGGCCAAGCCGCCGGGCTCGTCGGGCTACGACTTCCTTGGCGCCGCGCCACGCCCCCGCCGGCCCGGCTATGGGCCGCAGTCGCACGGCAACGGGAAGTTCGTCTCACCGGAGGAGATCGAGCCCGCCGCAGTCACGGCCGCAAGGGGCCCGTCGCCGGAGCCCGACTCATGACCAAGTACGAGACCCTGACGACGGCGATGCGCTACCAGGACCGGCTCAAGGTCGCCTGCAAGTGCGGCCACAAGGGCGACTTCAGCCAGGCCGACGCGATCAAGGTCTTTGGTCCAGACGCCACGCCTTTTGACATCCGCCACCGCCTGCGCTGCAGCCGCTGCCATGAGGTCGGAAAGGTCGAGGTGACGATCTAGTGCGCCGATGTGCAGCGCGGGAGGACAACCCATCCGCCGCGGACGAGCACCGCGTCATGTCCGGTCTTCTCATTCCGAGCACTGGACTCGCCGGGATCAGCTTGTGCACGAACAAATGAGACCGCGTCCTCGCAGCTCATCGATTGCGAGACTTGGGCTGGCGGAACGTAGGCTTGAAAAGCCGATACCGCAGTGTTGGCGCCCCAGCCGAAGAGCCCGATCGACGCAATCGCAATGATGAGAGACGTCGTCTCGATGACGGTCGTCGTGCCGCGCCGCTCGTGCGTCGCCGCCGATTGCGCAAGGTAGGTGAGGAGGATCGCCAACAATGCGGCGACCAGACCCCAGGAGAACTGTCGGAGGGATGTTGCGACAGTTGCAGGGTCAACGCGCGCATTGGCGTTCCCCGCGAACGTCAGAATAGCGACCACAGCGCCACCGTTTGCGAGAACAAGCGCGCGCAACCCCTCTACGGCGTATTTGGCTGCAAGCTCGTGACTTAGGGTCCACTCGCCGTACTTTTGCTCACCCATTGGCCCCAGCCTCATCCTTCTTCACGCCCCGCGCCACGATCTGCAGCGAGCCGTCCGGCAAGGGCCGCTGAAGCGCCTTGGCCTCGTCCCACGGCGCCCGCATCCAGACATCCCGCTCCTCTTCGGTCGTGAGGATCACCGGCATGGCCTTCGGATGGATCGCGCCTACCTCGGCGTTGGGCTCGGTCGTCAGGAAGGCGAACAGGTCGATCGTCTCCAGGCCGGTCTTGATCTTGCGCACGCTCTCCCAGTCGCGGACCTCGATGCCGGCGAAAAAGCTGAGCGGCCGATCCTCGGCGTGGGCGAACCAGACGTCGCCGCCTGCATCGCGGTTGAACTCGCTGAAGCTGGTGAACGGGACCAGGCAGCGGTTCGCCGGCCCCAGCCAGCGCGTCCAGTGCTTGCTCGATGTGTTGCGGACGTTCGTCGTCCCGCCGTCCGGCTCCATCTTCAGCAGCTCGTTGAAGTCGAACGCCTTGCCCTTGGCGCGGAGCTTGTCGGCGCGCGTCGTGGCGTTCTTGTAGATCGCCTGGCTGGAACTCGGCATGCCCCAGCGGGACATGACCATCTCCTGACCGCCCTCGGCCGCGTGACGGATGATCGGGGCCTGATAGTCAGGGAAGATCCCCGGCAGCGGCGGCATGTTGCCGGTCCGGTCTTCCATGTGCCGGACGAGCATGCTGATCGCCGCCTGCCCCTTCGTCAGGCCGTAGAGGTTACACATCCGGTCGCGTCTCGACGTATCGGCTATCGGCGATCACGTTCTTCGCCACCCGCCAGGCCAGCGCGGCCACGCCAAGCAACGGCACCGCGAACAGGTGAGCCAAAAAGAACCGCGAGATCATGATCGACTCGTAGGTCACGAAGACGAACCCAGTCGATCCCTTCCCCGGCCTCTTCATTTGATAAACATGGCCCGTCGCAAAGTCTGGCGCTGAGGGGCTGTTGCCTGCGATGATATAGGCGACAGGTATGCCAACAGCCGCGACCGCCATCAGGTAGTACACAAGGTACCGAAGCGGACGCTGATACTTTGCTGGCAGTCTGACGACGGCCGCCTGGGATTCCTGTTCCGTCATGATGCGCAACTGACGGCGCCAATCCTTGGCCGTCAATCGCCCCGCTTCGCCGCCCGCTCTGCCTTGGCCGTCAGGAAGTAGTCGTAGAACTGCTCTCCGGTCGGGTTGTTGGCGTCCCCTCCTCGACGTTCCAGGCGCATGTAGTCCGAGCGGCACATGCCCTCGGCCCAGCGGACCAGTGCCGCCTGATCGGGAAACCGCTGCCGGTTGCGCGCGGTGACGATGTGCAGTTTGCCGCCGGCCTGGCTAATCAGGCGCAGACGTTCGCGATCTTCGGGGGTCAGGCGCGGCGCCATGGAACCTCTCGGGCCTCGAAGGAGTCGAGTCGTGGAGGAGACCAGCGGTTCCATGACCAAGCCCAGCGACTTTCACTACATCGGTCGAGACGATGGCGAGCCGATCGACGAGGCGCGACACTTCTACCGCTGCCCGACGTGCGGCCAGGCCGTCGATAAGCGCGATCTCGGTCAGGTCTTCCACCATGAGGAGCGCGGCCACCTCCCCCTCCCAGGCCTTGACCTGCCGCCGGCCGGCGCCGAACCGTCCCGGCACTGAGGGAACGCAGGCGGCGCACGCGCGCTTTCGTAAGCGCTGGGGTAGCCCCGGGAGATCGCCATGCGACCCGACGAGCCGAAGACCTTCGACCCGCACGAGCCCATCGACCTCGCCAATCCGGAGAAGGTCAGGGAAATGACCGAGAAGCTGGACTGTTCAGAAGCGGACCTCGCCGACGCCGTGGCCCAGGTTGGCCCGCATCCCGTGGCGGTTGCGCTACGGCTCGGCCGGCCGGACGCCCTGGAGCAGGTTCGCGCCTGATTGCCGCACTGTCATCGAACCGTTGCGACCGTCGATTGCCGGCGCTACATCTCAAGCGATAGTAGCGTAAGCGCCGCTCGATTTAGTGGAGCGGACGGGGTGGGGAACGCATGTCGGGAAAAGAGAGGCTGCAGGCGCGCACCGCGCCGCGCACTGGCGAACTGTTGAAGCGAATCCTGGTGGTGGTGGGCCTGCTGGCCTTCCTGGCGCTGGGGCTGGCGTTCGAAGGCTCTCAGTCGAGCCAACGCCAAGCCCGCCCCCCAATCAAGTCAAACAAGAAGCCCTCGGCCGCACTCTCCGACCGCTTCGGCCTCGCCTTGCCTGCATGACCAAGCCGAGGGGTAGCACATTGAAATGTCCTGCAGTGTTGGCAGCCGCTGTCGTGATCCTCACCGCGACCAGCGCAACCTCCGGGCCGGCATATCGCGACTTGAGGATGCTACGCGAAAGCCACCCAGCAATGGGGGACCTCTGGATGGCGGGCGTATTGGATGGCTTTGAGTCGGTGGGCGCCCACATCAGTTCGAGCAGTGGACAGCAGCCATTCTGCCCGCCGGCTAAGCACGTGATTACCGCCGAGGAAGCGTGGACGATCCTCGACAAGTATGCGGCCAAGCAAAAGCCCGATCCGGACGAGCAAACCGTGGACGTCGTGTTCAGGGCGCTTGCAGACGCGTACCCGTGCAGACGCGCCATGCCTGCGTGATCAGCCCCGAAAGGGCGCCCGAAGCCTCAGCGTCCTGGATAAAGCAACCGGGCTAGGAAGGTTCGGCCGCGCGCCCTCGCCTTCCATGTGCCGATCATCGGACATGTGTTCTGGTGGCGCAATTCCGCAAAAATACGATACGCGAGCGACTAGATGGAATCGCCCTACCCGTCTGGTCATGACCGACGACGAGATCGAAGAACTCGCCATAGCCCTGCAACAGATCCCCTACCCCCTCGGCCCCAAGCGGCCGAGCCCGCCATGGGCGGCGCTGGTTGAGACCTCGCGGGAGTACTGGCGCGAGAAGGTGCGCAACGGCGAGCGACCGCCAGCGACGGAGCCTGAAACGCAAAAAGACCCGCCCCCTTGGTAGGGAGCGGGCCAGTCAGGCGTCTAGCGCCGATGTTTATGTGCGTCCCAGGCCGCCCAGCCGAGCAGAGCGCTCAAGGCCAGTGTGCCGACGCCGATCATGTAGGCCGCGAACGGGTCCACTAGCTGTCCGGTTTGCGGAACTGCCACCAAGGTCGCTTCGGGGCGGCCTTGTCGATGATTGCCACCGCCCCCGCTCGCTTGGCGTCGCAGTCCTTCAGCGCGCCCTCGTAGCCGATCAGCAGCACGTTCTTGTCGCCCTGGGTGCGCATGGGCGAAGTCGGCCCCTTGCAGGCCTCACGGAACGTCGCCGGCACCTTCGGATGTGCAGACGGCAGTCCCGCGCACGCGCTCAAGAGCAGCGCAGACAGCCCGGCGATCGTCAGCTTCGAGCGGCGCGTCAGCGCCAGGCGCAGAGCGAACGGCATGTTCGGCCTCCTTGGTCTTCTCGCGGATGATGGTGGTGGTCGTCGTGTAATGGTCGAGTTGCCGGGTCGCCTCGGCGTTGAACTCGGCCTGGAGCGTGGCGTTCTCGGCCCTCGCCCGTTGGCGCTCGGCGTCCTTGTAGAAGTACCAGGCGAACGAGCTGAGGATGATGACCGTGGCGATGGCGATGACGTGGGCGTAGGTAAACCGGGGCATCAGTTGAGCCCCCGCGCGCGCTCCGTGACCCCGGCGTCGCACATGGCCCGCTCATGGGTTCGCCGCTTCACGAGACCGGGGAACGTCCGGCCGCCTGCGTAGACCCACTTGGGGATTTCGGCGCAGGCGCCAGGCAGGTCGCCCGCCCTCGCCTTCTTGAACATCGTCGACTTGCAGGCTGCGCCCGGCCCGACGTTGTAAGTGAACCGGATGAAGGCGGCGTGGGTCTTCAGCGGCAGGTTGCCCGGCACGCACGACTGGATCGCCAGGGCGTGGTCGAGCATGGCCTGGGCGGTCATCGCCTCGCACTCGGCCTGGGTGTAGCGCTTGCCGGCTTTCACGCCGTACTTCGCGCCCGTGACGCCGGCGCAGACCGTCGGCAGCGCCGCGCCATGGGCCGGGTCGTCGTAGGTGACCGTCATCCAGCCTTCGTCCTGGATCAGGCCGGGCGCGGCCAGGGCGAGCGCCCCGAAGACGGCAGCAAGGCTCGCGCCGGCTTTCACGGCGTTGTTCATGGCAGCGCTCCTGGTGTTTTGGAGTTTCGGCGCCACTTCCAGAGCAGGTAGGCGATCTGCAGCAGCACGAAGAGCAGGGTCGCCAAGCCGACCAACACGCTCAGCATGACGTCGCCGGACAGGGCTGTTCCGGCAGTGCCGGCCGCCCCCGGAACGGACTTGTAGACAATGCCGCCCGCCTCCGAGGCGAGGTCACGGATGTTCATTCGGGCGAGCTCCGTCCGAGGGTTCCAGCTTGAAATGTCGGGTGGGCGACTCGCCTCGGGGGCGAGCAGCAATTGACAGGCTCTCAACCCCGCGTCTTCGTTAACCAACTCTGGGGAGAGCTACATGTTCAGGAAGATTGCCGCGGCCGTCGCCGCGCTTGGACTATCAGTCAACGCCGCTTCAGCAGCGACGCCGATTGCTTTTGACGGGGACGGCAGCACCTACTTCGGTTCGACTGCGTTCACGCCCCCTTCGGACGGCATGTACCAGTACGTGCACGTACGGTGGACTTCTGGCGAACCGCTTCCAGGCGGCCTCTTGCTGAGAATGGATTACCAGCATCGCTGGCTCTACTGGGACTACGGCATGGATATGATTTGGGGCAACGAGGGCGAGTACAGTGCGACGTGCTATCTCGGCCAACCGTGCTTCTCGATTGTCGGAGAGGGCCACGCGATCGGCAGGATCGAGATGCCCCGCGGCCAGGGCTCGCTAGAAAACTGCCAGCCTGGCCACAAGGGATCATACTGCTATGAGCGCTACGTTCCGTTTGGGGCGTGGTTCGAGGCCGACTTTGCGTACAGCGACGGCCCGCCGGTTGCCTATTTCGAGCTTGGAAAGTCGGGGGCGGTTCCCGAGCCGGCGACCTGGGCGATGATGATCATGGGCTTCGGCCTGGCCGGCACGGCGCTTCGCCGTCGTCGGGCTGCCTACGCCTGAACCTCTAGGCGGCGATGGCAGCCGGGGTAGTGTTCCCGGCGAGCTTCAGGGCCGCATTCCCTGCGCCCTGAAGCACCTTGGCTTTGTTGCCCTCGACGAGGCCGTTTCGGCAGCCGGTGATCTGGATGCGACTATCCATGTCGCTGAAGGGCTGGACCGTGTTGCCGGTCACCTTGAAGCCGTCGACGTTCGAGAGGGCGATCCCGTTGTACATGCCGCCCTCGATGACATTGTCGTCGACGGTCACATTCCGATAGGGCTTCACGCCGGTCTGGTCGGTGATGAAGGCGCCCTGAAACTTGCGGCCGGTCCCGCGCCAGAAGCGGTTTCCCACGACCTCGATGTTCTCGGCCGGCGCATCGGCGCTGGCGGTGTGCAGCTGTACCGCGTCAGGGTGCGCGGTCTCGTCAGCGATGCAGTCGCTGACGTCGTTCTTGATCACCCGCAGGTCCGAGACCCCGCACATGTTGATGCCGTCGGCGCGGAAGCGGCGGATCGTGCAGCGCTCGACCAGCACGCCGCGGGAGTTAGCGCCCTGGACGCCGTCCTTCACGTCGGAGATGTCGGCCTCGATCACCCGGACGTCCTGGCTGCGCAGGATGCTCACGCCGTAGAGCTTAGCGTTACGGGAGGTCAGCCGGATCAGGCCGATGCTCTTGCAGCCGTCGAGTTTCACGGACCCGCCGGCCGCTAGATCGGCGGACAGGCCGTCGAAGGTGATCCCCTCGCACGCCGTCAGCACCAGCCCCGTGACCTTGGCGCCGGCAGCGCGCACCGTGACGCCCGCCGCGACCACGCCCTTCAGGCTGTAGGCGCCGTACTCGCCGGCCGCCAGTTCGATGACCTCGCCGGCCTTCGCCGCCTTCAGCGCCGTCGTGAGCGCGGCCAGGGTGGCGACCTTCATCACCGGCCCGACGATCGGCGGCTTGGGCTCGACCGGCTTTGGCTCTTCCTTCGGCGCCTCCACGACTGGGGCCGTCGCCTCCAGCAGATCGGCCACGCCTTCGTTCAGAGTGGCCTGACCCCGAGCGATCTTCTCGCGCGCGGCGTCGATCTTCGACTGATCCATTATGCAGCCCTCTTGTTTGCGGCCAGCGCGGCGAAGGCGGCGGCCAACGTCGGAAACGGGTGGGCGCGCGGGTCAGCACACTCCCTGGAGGTCTTGCCGGGGCGGGTTGACCACGCGGCGCGCACGTAGGCGATCGTCGGCTTCATCAGGCAGCCCTCTCGTAGCAACCGGACGCGCCGGTCCCGTTGTTGCGCCGCGCGTTCCCGGCGATGTCGTAAGCGAGCATGGAGTCGTTGGCCGCGACGGCGGAGTAGGCCGCGTTGCTGGCCCCGGTGAGGCTGTAGGTCCCGCCCAGCGCGCCGGCGCCGATCGGCAGCGACTTGTCGTCGGTGAAGGTGACGTTCGCCGCGCCCACGTTATAGGTCTCAGCCGGCCACCAGGGTCCGAGCCAGGACGTTTCCGGGCTCGGTACAGACGCGTTCGCCGACCCGCCGGTGACGACGTTGCCCTTGTTGCCGACGTTGTGCAGGTGCTCCCAGTTCCCGACCCGGCCGGTGACGGTCGTCTGGGTGGTGAAGGTGTCGGACTTGCAGTTCCACGTGTCGTTGCAGAGGTTGAACCGCATCCGCAGGCGACGGATCACCCCGGCCGCCGCCGCAACGTCGGTGTAGCCATGGTTCACCCGGCCGCCGACGGCCGTGTTGTAGAGGAACAGCACGTTGTCGCTGGCCATGGTCGTGCCGTCACCGCCGAGGCGGAAGCAGGTCTGGTTGGCGCCCTGCTCGAACAGGTTCTGAACGACCGCGAGGCCGCGACTCCAGGTCCGGTTGGAGAGCAGAGCGCTGAACGTCCCGCTCGACTGCATCTGCCGGAACCAGTTGTTCATGATGAACATGCCGTCCTGGTCGTCGGACGTCGGCCGGTCGGTCGGAACGAACTCCTGCAGCGCAAACCGGCGCACGCGGCAGCCGATCATGGCGTAGAGACGAATGGAGCCGTCGCCGGTCGCGCCCTCGGCGATGACGCCCAGCGCCAGAGCCGTCTGTGTCCGCGTGTTGGCAAAGCTGTCCATCAGCGCCCGGTTGCCGGTCGCGTTGATGGTCACGTTCGACAGGTAGTTCAGGCCGACGCGGTAGTGCAGCGATCCGGTCGAGGTGCTGGTGATCGTCCCGCCGCCGAACGCGAGCATCTGGTTGTTCGCGGTGGCGCTGCCGTTGAAGCCGTTGCCGGCGGTGTGGTTGATGTCGACGAACCAGCGGACCTTGTCGGGGATGCTGCGGGCCACGGCCATATCGAGGCTCACGGCCCCGGCCGCAGAGGCGTCGACCCGAATATCCGTCCAACATTCCCCGGCCGTCGTCGAGATCGAGGCGCCGATGGTGTGCGCCACGGCCCCGCCCGCCCCGTCATCCATGAGGTAGATCGTTGAGCCCGAGTGGTTCCCGCCGTTGAACGACGCGAGCGCGGTGAAGGCCGCGCCGATGGTCGCGTAGGGGTTAGCGCGGGCGGTCGCCAGCGTCTTGGAGACCTGGGGCGTGCCCCCTGCCCCGGCGCGGACGAAGGCGATGGCGCCGCGCGTGCCGGACTTGTCGTTCCAGAAGCGCAGGGGGGTCTGCGGGTTGGCCGTCGGCCAAGCGAAGCCATCCACCGCAAGGTCCAGCACAGCCGAGGCGTCACCGATCCAGGGATAGACCTTGGCGTTGACCTGGCAGACCGCGCCTTGGTCCAGCGCCGTGAGCGGGATTGTGGCCTTGTAGGCCTCGGTCGGGTTGCCCTGCGTCTGGAGGGCCGAAAGGCTGGGAACGATGGCGGTCTGCGTCGCGGCGGTGTGGCTGGCGCCGTCGGTGGCGATGAACTCGACCCGGGCGACCATGCGGCCGTTCATGCCGTGAACGTGCGCCGCGGCGAGTTCCACCGCATATCCAGAGCCGGTCGCCCGCTCGTGCTGCGTGTTGAACCACGCCGCGAGCGGCTTGTAGTACGGCCGGGTCGAATTGTTCGACAGGTTCGAGACGCTGCCGGCCGCGGAGGCCCCATAGAAGCCCGCCTCAGCCGTCGCCGAGGCGATGGTGCTGCCTTCGTAAACCAGATCCTCCAGGGCGTAGAAGACCGTCATGGTCACGCCGTTGTTGGACTGCTGCTTGGAGCTCGCCGCGTTGTACTGCCGGCGCAGGATCACGGTGCCGCGGATGTTGCGGGTGACGGTCGTCGAGCCGGTGGCGTCGTAGCCTGGGTCGCGGACCTCGTGGACGATCTTGCTGGGGTCGAAGGTCTGAGCGACCAGATAGGGGACGGTGATGACACCGACCCAGCCGTTGCCGTCGACGCCGGTTCGCGCGGTCGCGTCGCCATAGTCGCCCGTGGCGTCCAGCGGGGTCGCGTTCATGATCGTCAGCGACTGGATCGCCGAGACCGGGCCCGCCGGGCTTTCCTCGGTCGTGATCGTGAAGGCCCCTGAGCCGGAGCCGACATTCAGGACCACGTTGACGTCGGTCTCGTAGTCGGCCGAGGATGTGCCGCGAACCTCGAACTTGTCGCCAGCGACGGCGACGCCTGCAGTGCTCGTCCACGAGCCCCCGTTCTTGCGGTACTGGCCGCCCGTGACCGTTACGGCGACCTCGACATTGATCCCGCTGATCGTGACCTCGTTGCTCGTGTACAGCGTCGACGGATCAGCGTCGGTGACCGCGGTGAACGAGAAGGCGTCGGGGAAAGTGTCGTCGGCCGGCGTGCTTGAGGCAGGCGGCCTCACACCGCCGAAGCGGAGCGCTAGGGTCAGGGTCATGGATGCCTCCCCTTAGCCGACGATGCCCAGACGGAGCTTCAGGGCGTCCGCGGCATAGGTCGGCGTGCCTGCGCCGTTGACGATGGCGATCCAGATATCGTCGGAGAGGGGCTGCGGCTTGAGCATCAGGCCGATGCCGGTTTTGCAGGCCACCCGGCAGCCGCCGATGTCCTTGTAGTCAGCAGCATCAATCGAGACGAAGCCGAGGATCGCCCGGGCGTTGGCGTCGGAGATTGTGGGAGCGGCGTTTTCGGTCCCGAACGTCACGCCCTGGTCGAGGAAGTAGATCGTGAAGGCGGCGCCCTGGTCGCTCTCGTCCAGCACAGTGACCG
The DNA here is from genome assembly GCF_058797775.1 of Phenylobacterium sp. GW823-FHT02A09. Taxonomy (NCBI): domain Bacteria; kingdom Pseudomonadati; phylum Pseudomonadota; class Alphaproteobacteria; order Caulobacterales; family Caulobacteraceae; genus Phenylobacterium; species Phenylobacterium sp. GW823-FHT02A09. The sequence goes on from NZ_JBXAJZ010000001.1 coordinate 1,198,604, forward strand.
ATTGCAGCATGCCCGGAGCATCATCGGCCTTCATGCACGCGAGCACGGCCTGAGTGTCCGCCAGTAGGTCACCAGCCGCGTAAGCGTTGGTGTCCGTGGTCACCGTGACCTCGGTCACCTTCAGCTCATCGATCGCCGTGGTGACTGAGGTGGAGTTGCCCCCCGCGGCGCGCCCCTTCGGCAGGCTGGTGACATCAACCTTGCCGATCGTGTTCGCGCCGACCGGCAGCGGCTTCGCAATCTGGACCGGGAACGGATCGGTGAGCGACGTGTCGATCCAGGCGCCATCGACGCCCCAAGTGATCTTGATCCGCTGGAACTTCACGCCGCCGATCTCGTCGGCCGCGATCACGCCGACGTCCGTGTTCACATCATCGGCCATGGGCCAGACCTCTTAAGCTGGGCAAAGGGGGAGCGCTCACCGGCCTGGAGGCTCGGCGCTTGCGCGTGTCGTTGTGAGTGGGCGCTGCTAGCGGAGCAGCTCGTAGAGTTGGCCGCCGACGTAGTTTCCGCCGAGCGAGCCCCAGGTGAGACTTGTGCCGTCCACGTAGTTCAACCGGGGCAGGACATCCGCCGCTGACATGCGGAAGTTGCCGACGGTGCTAATGACGCGACGCGTCCAACCGCTCGACACCGTGAAGTTGTCCAGCCCAGCCTGCCGATCGCTTATCGCCGACATCAGGCCCACGCAGTCTGGCTGCCGCGTGACTCCGGCGAGGGTCAGGCTGGTGCTGAGGCTCGACCCGCCCCCGATGGACCGCCTAGCCGACCGCGTAGCGCCTCGATAGGCGACGATCATGAGTGTCGTCGGCACCGCCCAGCCCGACACCACGAAGGAGGCTGGCGAGGTGATCCGCCGACGATAGGTGGTTGTCGTATAGCCGGCGCCCCAGGTGTGGTTTTCCCGGTCCCAACCAGCAATATCGGGTTGGGGCGAGCCGCTGTTGGTGCAGGCGAACATGAGGACATAGTCACCGGCGCGCAGTCCGGAGATAAGGCCCAGCCCAACCGTTGCCGTCCCGATCACCTCACCAATGAGGGAGCCGACGAACTCCGCAGGCGGCAGCCCCCCCGCTCCCATGAACATCGACGGCCGCATCAGGTGGCGTCCAGGCTGTAGCCGTAGCGGAAGCGCGGGTTCGTCGGGCTGTCATCGAAGCAGTAGACCGACAGGAGCGTCATCTTGTTCGCACCCGTCGAGACGACGACGGGCGGCTGCCCACCCGGCTCGAAGCACGCATGCGTGGTGAGGACCCAGCCGCCGACGGCGTCCATCCAGACCTCAAGGTACTTCGTCTCGCCCCGCTTGTAGTTGGTCGGCTTGCCCAGCAGTCGGCTCGCCGTCATCACCACCTTCGCGGTTTCCTTCAGGCTCATGTCCCAGGCGATTGTCGCTTGATCGACGAGATCAACCGGGACGAGGCTGTCTTTCAGACCCTTGGGCGTGGCCGCGACGTCATCGGCTGTGCCGGCTGCAACCTGACCAGCCGTGGCCTTCGTGACCGTGATCGTGCGGTTTGCCGAGAGGTCGCCGCCGCTACCCGCTGCGAGCCCGCCGCCGGTGATCGTCCGGCTGGTCGGGATGCCGGCGGCCTGAGTGAGCGAAAGGGTCCAGTCGGCGATGGCGCTACCCGACCCGACGACCGACGTTGCGGTCAGCACGAGCTGACCGCTGGTTGGGTTGTAGGACTTCACTGCGCCATAGATGGCCTGCGCCGCAGCAGCGGAAGTCCGCGCCGCCTTGAAGTCCATGCCGGCGACGATTGTCTTGCCGGTCTGGATAGTCCAAGTGAAGTCAGACCCGACCGATCCGCCGTTCCAGGTCTGCGGCGTGGTGCTCGTGGCCGTGGTGCCGGGCGCGTTCAGCGCGGTCAGCGCGCTTGCCGCCGCGGCCTGGGCGTTTGCGACCACGTTCTGAGCGATGGCGACCATCTGCACGAGAGCCGCGACGAAACGGGTTCGATGCCCGCCGTTGCGCAGACCCGTCGTCGGGTTCGCATCGTCCGAAACCGTGGAGCCGTCGCCGCCGACTTCAGGGGGAAAGGTGACCGAGGTCATCGCGTAAGCTCCTTGGCCTCGAAGGCGACTGACGTGAGAAGCGGGTATGGGTGCTCAATCGGGTTGAGCTGCCGGAGACGGCCGACGAACGATTGGCGGATGGCGTTCCGCGCATCGACCGGGTTCCACTGCAGGACGATCTCTTTGGTGATCCCCGCCTGGCGGATGATCTCGAAGGCCTGGCTGTACATCTCGTCGACGCCGAGGTTCGCCAGAGTGAAGCGGGCGACCCGATATCGTGGCAGTTCGTTGAAGTACTCAGCGCCGCCGTAGGCCGACACCACGTCGCTAGGATCTTCCCAGCCTAGAGAGGCGCCCACGACCATGTTCAGGCTCGGCGAGTAGCCGTTGGCGATGACGACCCGTCCGAACTGGAAGGCGCTGGCCTCGTTGACCTGATCGTCAATCTCGACCCGCACGTATCGGAAGTTCACCGCCTCCGAGAGCTTGTGGAACAGGGTCCAGATGTACCCGGCGCGCTCGTCCTTCGAGTAGGTGCCCTCCCACCAGTTGGTCTGGTCCCAGTCGAGCTCTTCGGAGCTGTAGATGCCGGGCCAGATGTCGAGCCAACCGCTGTCATGGCCGACGGTCGCGAACGTCGGGTCGTCCCCTGCCCGCACGCGATATCGCGCCGAGACGCTGGCGTTGTGGTCCTGCAAGACGAGGATGCGCCAGATCCGGTCAGGGCCGAGGTCCATGTCGAACCACGTCGAGGCCGGAAGCGAGTTGGCCGAGCGGGCGACCCGGGCAAGGACCCGGTTCTTCAGGTTGTTCAGCGGCAGGGCTTCCAGCCATGCGCCGCCGGACAGCTGAGCGGTGTCGATCAGGTTGTTGTAGGCGATGAAGACGTGATCATCGAGCTCGGGGCTGACGACCTCGACGACGGGCGCCGCAGGGCGGGCCGGCGGGAGCAGAAGCAGAAGCGTCACGTCAGCCCCACAGTTGGAGAACGACCCGGCTGCGGTCGAGGTCGAGGGTGTAGCCGAGCGCCCGGAGCGGCTTGCCGGCCGCCAGGCCGAACCGCCGATGGGTCAAGCGGCCCGTCGACATCAGCCTCGCCCCCAGGGACGCGAAGAGGTCGCTCGTGATCGGCGTCGGAAACAGGCTTCGCTGCACGCGGTGGATCGCCAGTAGACGGTCAGCCAGGGCTTGGGCGTCCGCGGCCTCCGTCAGCAGCGTATCCACCGTCAACTCGCGAGCCTGCGCGTACTGGTGCTTGATGTCCGGGTCCTCCGCGGACACTGACCGGTACTCCTGGCCCAGCGCCGCGCGCCGATCCGCCGAGACAGAACCGGCGATCTCCGCTGGCTGCTGCGTCGCCCAGAACCGCGTATGGCGGACGTTCACCCGCCAGGCCGGAATGCCGTTGCCGTCGGGGGTCTCCCGCTCAAAGCCCTTCAGTACGTCGGCTTCAATGACCTCGAACTCGATCGAGTTGGCCGGCACATCCAGGAGGCCCATGCGCAGCAGCCCGCTCGCATCGAAGCCCCACCACGCCGCAACGCTGGCGGCGACCATGTCCATCGCGTCGCGGAAGCTGGTCTCGTCGTCGAGATAGAGCCCCACAACGGCCGGAGCCAGGGCGTTGACCTCGCTCACGTCCAGCGGATCGATCGCGTCCGCGGCCAGGCCGGCGTCCGCTGCGAGACGCTGGAGCACCGCGGCGACGGTCCTAGCCCCGTCTTCCGCGCCCTCGGCGGCATCCGCTGTCACCATGCCGGCCGGCGCCGATCCGAGCCGGAACAGCCCGGCGGCGCGGCAGGTCGCGAACGTCCCCGCACCCACGGTCGCCGCGGTCAGCGCTGCTGCGTCGGCGTAGTTTGTGCCGGCCGTCAGCGCCACGCCTTGGTCGTAGACAGCCGAGATTGACTGAAGTGCGCGGTCGCTCAGCTGGTAGGTCAGCTTGGACGTGTTCACGCAAGGCGGTGCGACGTTGAAGACCTTCCCGTAAACCCTTGGCTTGACGCGGCCTTTCAGGTCGTCGGCCGTCCCTTCGAGGCCGACCGGCCCCACGTTCGTGCCCAGGAACTGGACGGTCAGAACCGGCCGCACGAAGGCGAAGCCGGCGTCGCGGATCTTGACGGTCACCCGCGTCTCGCTGGCCGTCACGGACTCGATGGTGCCGCGCAGGATGACCGGGAAGGCGCCGGGATATGCACCGCCACTACCGGACCGGATCACGCAGGGACGGCCATCGAAGCTGTAGCCGATCCAGTCGTCATAGCCGCCGTCGTTGTTGACGATGACGATCTCACCCGCCTCGAAGCCCGACGATCCGCTCGTCGCGCCCTGCGAGAAGGCCCAGATTTCCAGGTCCCCTGCGGAGTCCAGTCGCGGTTCGAACGGTGTGTTGGGCGGGGAATCGGCCGGCGTCGTCGTGAAGCCGCTGGTCCCGAGGTAGAAGGTGCGAAGGGTGCCGTACTCGTCGACCGCGGCCGTCAGTTCGACCAGGATCACGCGGCGTTCCTCTTGGACTTACGCAGCCGCGCGGTTTCGCCCACCACCTCGTCGAGCTTGCCCACCACGGCGGTCGAAGCCAGGCTGCGCTGATCGTTTGCGGCTTTGAGGGTCTTCTTCACTTCGGCAAGTTCGGACCGCAGCGCTTTGAGTTCGCTGACGACTTCGGCCTGATCGCCACCGGTCGAGCGGACCCCCAGCCCATCGGAGGTGCGGACCAGCGGCATGATCGCCTCCGGCCCTGCCTCGCCCATAACCGAGTTGTGGAAGCTGGTCGGCTGGCTGACGATGCCATTGGTGAAGACGCCGCCGTCTGCGTAGGGGGTGCGCCCCTCGTTCTTGCCCGAGGTGGCGTAGTGCCAGGCGCCGAACTGCTCGACAGAGCCGATCCCGAGTTGAGCCAGATAGGCCCGGCCCTTCTCCGAACCCACGTTGCGCAGGTACTCGGCCGCCACATCGCCGTAATGGCTGACGTAGGAGCCCCAGTCTTCGCCGCGCACCGCGCCGTTATCATTTGCGGCCGGCGTGTTCGCTGCCTGCGCCTGGGCGAGCGCCACGACTGCGGCCTGATAAGCGGCCAGGGCGTCACGAACGCTGAGCACGCTCGCGTTGACGTCGAGGATCCCCGACACCGACGCGTTGAGCGCGTTCAGCTGCTGCTGGCCGACATCGACCTGACTGGCGGCGTAGGCCTGCGTCGCCGTCACCGCTGTCCGCACCCGCTCCAAGTCAGCGAAGTAGGCCTCCGACGAAGCGTAGTAGGCCTTGGACGCGTCCAGATAGGCCTGAGAGACGCTCTCCAGATCGCGGATCGCGCCCTCGTCGCCCGCCGCGGCCAGCGCGGCGGTACGATCAAAGGCCGCCCGGGTCGCGCGATACTGCTCTTCCGGCGAGAGCATGGCCGCCGGGCCGCTATAGAGGCTGTCGCGGAACTTCTTCAGGCTGTCGGCGAAGGCCGAGAACTTGTCGATCGTGTCCTGAAGGGCCGAAGATTCAGCGTTGTAGGCGTCGGTCAGGCGCGAACGTGCGTCGTCCACCGCGCGCTGAGCGGCGTCGACAGCCTTCTGGCGCTGCTCGGCCAAGTCTTCGGCCGCCCAGACCTGCTCTTGCAGTGCCCGAAGCGAGGCGTCCATCGCGTTGAGCTCTTCCTGGCGGCGAGCAGCGAGCGCACCGGCAGCGTCGCCCGACGCCTCCATCAGACGGATTTCCAGGTCGCGGCGCTTCGCAGCCACTTCCCGGACGCGGGCCAGTTCTTCCTCAGCGCGCTTCAGGGCTTCGGCGTTCTTGGCGGCTTTCTCGGCCTTCCCGCCGGAAAGCCAGCCACCGATCCCGCCAACGACGGCGCCCACCGCCGCCCCGACCGCGGTTCCGATGCCTGGGATCATCGACCCGATTTGCATTCCGGCCATAGCGCCCGACGCCGCGCCAGAGAGCGCACCGCCCGCCTTGCCCCCGACCGCCTGCCCGGCGATGCTGGCTACCGCGGACGCGGCGCCGATCTTTCCGGCCGTGTTTCCTGCCTTCTCGAACTCCGCCTTGAGTGTTCCGAAGGCCTCGATCAGCGAGTCGACAAGCTTCTTCCAATCCTGTTCGCGGAAGGCGTCCGCCGCCTGCCCCAGCGCACCGGCGACATTGTTGAAGGCATCTTCGGCCGTACCGACGGCCTTCTTCATCTGGTTGCCGTGGATCAGATCAAGGAGGGCTTCTTCGGCCTCAGCCCGGTCACGCGCAACCGAGCCGATCGGGCTAACGGCGATGATCTCTTGAAGCTTCAGCTTCTCCAGATGCTGAGCCTTCTTGAGCAGTTCGATCTCTATGGCGCGGCGCTGGAAGGCGTACTTCGCCAAGTCGCGCTGGCTTTGAAGGACGCGCATTTCGTCTTCGACTGCGCCGGCCTGGCGAGCGTAGTTGTCGCGCGTGATCTGCCGCGTTGCGTCTCGCTCGATCAGTTCAGCCTTGAGGGCGGAAACGCGGTTGGCGCTCAATTCGACTGCAGCCAACTCCAACAGCATCAGCTCGCCGGTCGCAGTCGTGATCCGCCGGGAGTCGACGTCGCGCTGAACCTTCGCCGCCTGTTGTGCAAGTTCGGCGCGACGTTCCTGAAGCTGGATGTCGAGGATTTCTTTTTCCAGATTGGCCCGTGCGCGCGCGTCCTCAACCAACGCCAACTGAGCCTGCAGTTCGTCCGCGCGAGCCGACGCCAACGCCTGTTCTAGGCGCAACAGCTCTTCGTTGCTGCGGTCAGCCGGCCCCTTCGAGCCCGCGGAGGTCTTGTTCGGCTCCTTCGCCTTCTTCAGGGCGTCGGCCTGAGCGTAGCCGACCGCACCAGCCCCAATTTCCTTTCCGATCCGCCCCATGGCAGCGGCCGCCTTCTCGGCCTCTGCCGTGATATTGGCCTGGATGGCTTTGCCCATAAACTCGGCCGCGCTGGACACGTCAGCCTTGAAGCGGCTGAGGTCGGCGAACGGGATGTCGGGCACCGAGAAGAGCGACGGCATCAGTAAAGCTGCGGCCTTCTTCATCTCGTTGAACGACCAGATCCAGCCGTTAAGGATGCGCTGCACCTCATCCAACATGGCGTTCACCGCCATGGCGAAGAGGTCCTTCATCACCGCCGGGAAGCTCTGCCAGTTCGCGACGATGACGTTGTAGGCGCCCATGAAGACGCCCACGATCAGCGAGACCTCACGCGCGGTGTTCACCGTCAGGTCGTCGAGCCAAGCGTTCCAGCGGGTGTTGAGGTCGTCGATCGCGTCGCCGAGCGGCCCCATGGAGAGGTACTTCCCCATGACGTCGAGGGTCGCCATGAAGGTGTCGCCCATCGTGACGGTGCGATCTTCAACGCGCTCCAACTGCTCGGCCGTGAGGTTCAAGCCGTCGGTGATGTCGTCGGGATAGCCCTTCGAAAGCTCGCGATGCAGGAGCGCGAAGCCCGCCGCGACTGCTCCAACAGTGATGACGAGCGGGGCCAACGGCGCGGTCGCCTTCCCGATCCCCGCCATGACGGCACCGAACCCGGCGCCCTCCATCTTCGCCTGAGCGAAGCCGTCGGCAATCTGCGGCAGCTGTTGGGCCAGGACGAGATAGAGCGGCGTCTGCCCGGCGATTTGCACACCGATATCAGTGAATTGCCTGCTCATATTGAGACCGGCACGGGCGACCGCGCCGCTCGATCCAGCCACCCGGCCTTGCGCCCGGCTGAAGGCGTCGTGCCCCCTGGCAGCGTCGTCTAGGCGCTGATCAAGCACCGCGACCGCCTTGGCGTAATCGGAGCCGCTGATCGCCCCCGCCTTGTAGAGCGCTGACGCCTCTTGCATCTCGGCGTTCAAACGGGCCTGGGCGGCGCGGGTCGGATCGATGCTGTTCATCAGCTTGTCGATCCGGGCCTCTAGCGAGGTCACGGCGGCGGCCTCTGCCTTCATAGCCGCCAGAGCTTGATCCCCCCGGAGCGCAGCATTTCTGCGCTCCATGGCGGCGTGCGCCTTTTCCATAGCCAACGCCGTCTTCGCCAAGGCGGCGGCCTCAGCGTTCGCCGAGCGCTCGGCCTCTTTCATCGTTTGCGCTGCGATGTCACTGCGGTAGGCGGCGTTCCTACGCTCCAGCGCCGCTTCGATTTTCCCCCAGGCGGCGACTTCGAGTTCTGCGGCACGCACCGCGGATGCCGCCGCGGCGTATGTCGCCTTCTCCACCGCGCCCAGCTTCGACAGATAGTCAGTGGCCGACTTCGCCGCTCCGCTCATCTGGGGCTGTGCGCCAATCCCAGCGCGCTGCGTTGCGGACAGTTTCTGTGCGGCCTTCTCGGCCCGCTCGGCCTCTGCGGTGAAGCTCTGAAGCTCTAGCTTGGCCTTCGAGACCGGGCGCGCATCGACCTCTAGCGCCAGGGTGGAGACGTCGATCATCGAATGCCTCCTTTCACGCGGACCGTGGCGGCGCGGGTAATTGCTTCGAACTCGTTCGGGATGAGTGCCAGGATCGCCATCGGCGGCTGGTTGTAGACGCGGCCCAGGCTGTCAGGACCCGAGAAGCCGTACTCAAGGCGCCGGGCGTAGGGCAGCGAGTTCGATATGAAGTAGCGGTGGCCGGCAGCGTTCGGCGGTATCGCGTCCAGGCCGTTGACGGTCGTCAGGTTGGTTTGTTCGAGCGTTGCGTAGACCGGGCCGTCGACGCCCAGCTGCCAGTTTGAACGGAACTTGCCCGTGTCCACCGGCGAGTAGTCGATCACCCGTTCAGCGACACCTTTGACGGTTTCGACCACTACCTGGTCGAGACGTTCTTCCGTCTTCGCGGCCCATTGGGCGACGGACTGAGCAAACCCCTTCATGTGCTGCTCCGCCTGTCGTTTCAGTTGTGTTCAGGGTGACTCGTTCGTCGAGCCGTGTTCGGCTGCGCCAACTCAGAGGGGGCTCAGATGTCCGATAAGATCGAGATCAAGTTCAAATGCTTGAAGTGCGGAGGAACCGTCCTCTCGCTGCCCGACGACTACACCGACGACTCCATCGCTTCGTGCAAGGACTGCGGGGAGGAGTTCGGCCGGTTCGGAGATATCAAAGCGAAGGCAATCGCTGACGTTAAGGCCAAGATCCTGCGAGACACCAAGGCCGCCTTCAAGAAAGGTGGTTGGAAGACGTAGCTGGAGGCGCTCAACGTCGATCATCCGCCCCTCCAGAAGTGCGAAGGGCGGCCCTTGGACCGCCCCTCTTAGACCAGCGTTGCCAGAGCGCGACCCGCCGCGCCTCGCCGCGGCTTGCCTAGCCTGCCGCGCCTAGGCTCGCCTAACCACGCCTCGCCAAGGCCCGCCTTGCCTGCCTCAACAAGCCACGCCAGACCTCGCCGCGCCACGCCTCGCCATGCAGAGCCATGCCTGCCGTGTTTCGAACCCGAAGGTTCAGGCCTCGCCTTAAGGTCGAGCCTCGTCCATGGCCGCGAAGATGAGGCCAAGTTCCTCGAGGTGCTCATACTTTCGCCGTAGCGCCAGCATTTCAGCCCAGGCTGCCGCTAGCACCTGGGCGCGAAGATGCTCGTCGTTCAGCGCGTGGATCGTGCTGGTATAGCTTCGGCCGCCGCCCTGCATGACCGAGACGAAAGCCCGTATAGGCTTCGGCTCAAGCTTGCCGGGCTGTTGGATATCGACCTGCACCGCGCGGATCAGGTCGCCCGCTTGGCTCAGTCGGTACTGTCCCGCCGCCTTCTCGTCGTCCCACTCGAAGTAGCCATGCAGGACCGAGTTGTGGCTGCGCGCGTGCTCGACGACGGCTTCCGGCTCAAGCCGGCCAGCCGACGCCTTGCGAATGCGCTCGATCTCCGTTCCGACCTTCTGCGCGTCGCCGCTGTAGCGGGTTCCAGGGCTCCAGGCGTATCTCACCGGCAAGGGATCGCCTCCCCGTCCTTGGCGACGTGGAACCGGCCGCTGACGCCGTCCTTTTCGGGGCGCCAGTCGCCGATCCCGACGCCGAAGCCGCCGGCCTCGAAGAGCCCTGCGACCTGTTCGGCCGACAGGACGTTGGCGTTGTGCTGCACGGTCAGGATCGCGCCCCAAGAACCGAACTCGGCGCGGTGCCGAATGTCCGCCGTCCCCATGCCGACCCGGACCATATCCTCCCGCATCGAGGGCGGCGGGCCGAGGATTTCGACGTACTCCCCCATGATGTGGAAGCACTGGCGGGCTTGCACCTTCGTCATGCCGCCCGTGCTGGTGACCGCCGTCACGGCCGCGTTCTTGAAGGCCACCGACGGGAAGCCGAACCGGCCCTCCTCGATGTTCTGCTCAGTCGGCCGTTCGGGCATTCCGTCGAGCCAGTAGAGGGTTTCGCAGAAGTCCATCCAGGGGTCCTTGGCGACCTTTCCCGTGCTGGCCTTCTTCATCTGCTTGTCGAGCATGGCCTTGCGGGCCTTGGCCGACCAAGCGTGGCAGATCAGGCCGCTATCCCCGATGATCGGGATGCGAATGGTGGCGATGTTCATTTGGGGCAGTTCGACCGCCCCGGCGCTCTTGGCGGCCATTACCATTTCCCGCACGCGCCGCGCGCATTGAAGGCGCAGGCCGTGTCCGTCTTGTTGCTGTTGAAGGAGAGGATCAGTTCCTCTCCAGTGAATAGACCGCCGGGCGAGCGGATCGCCTTGAGGTCGTTCGGGTCCCAGCCCGCCGCGAGGGCGTGTAGCGCCGCGGCTCTGCCTTGCGGATGAGCGGTGCTCATGATCCGCAGGAAGGCTTGCGCCCGGTCCTCAGTGATGGCCGCCAGCGCTGCAGTTGGGAGCGAGGCGACAGCAGCAGCCGAGGTGGCGGTTAGGGCTTTGCCGAACAGCGCCCGGCGCGTGGTGAAGAGAGACATCAGAGCGCCCTCACCGGAATAAACTCGCCGACGTTTTGCCAACTTGGGTAGGCGCGCTGCTGCGCCTTGATCACGTCCTCCCGCGTTCGAAGATCGTCCTCGCTTTCATCGTCGTCCTCGCCATCGACGAGGTGGATGCGCGCCGGATCGAGGTGGTTTGACCACAGGCGTTGATCGAAGACCTCGGGAGCCGCCAGCGACGGTTCACGGTCAGGGTCATCGTAGCCGCTGACGCCCTCGTCATCGCATTGGGCGCCTTCGTCCTCGCACTCCTGTTCGAGGTCGGTGTCGCCGTCCAGCGCGTCGAGGTAGGCGATAGCCCGCTCTATCGCGGCTTCAAGGCGTTGCCGGCGGGAGACGACTGGCGGGATTTCCTGGGCGAGAAGAGCCATCAGACCTTCACCCCCAAGTCGGACATGATGGACAGAAAGCCGTCGCGAACGGTCACATCCTTCGCCAGAACGTACCGAAGCGTGCTCTCCCACATTATTTTCGCCTTCACCGCAATTCCTTCAGGCGTCGAGGCGCTCAACGCGTAGGCGCGATCCTCCAGTTCGCCCTCGTCGCAGGTGAGTTGGTCACAGCGATCGATCAGGTCTGCGAGGCCGGTCTCGACGCTCAGTCGCGTTTTGGCGGCCTCGTGCTCATTGAGGGCTGCGATGACCTCCTGAATGCGCCCTACGCACTGAGCTTGCCGAGGGGGCGATGAGTACGGCGCCGCCAACAGTTGCGCCAACGACGCCTGCAGCTTCGGCACGGACGTGTAGTATCTCTGCCCCTCCTGCGGAACGGGCATGAACGCCCACTCCATGTGCTGTATGCGCGCCACTTCGGGCAGCGGAGGCATGCGACTATCGTACTCCGCTTTTGCCTTGTGGTAGCGGGCGGACACCCTCGCGTAACGCTTCCGCGTCGCCGCCCATTGTCGGCCGATCTCAATGAGTTCTGCGTCAGGGTGTGGCTCAATAGCGGCGGCTGCGCCCGAGGCCGCCAGCGGTACGCCAGCGAGCGTGGCCAGAACCAGTGCGCGACGAGACGGTAGCTCTCTGACCATCGTCGCCCCCTATCGGCCGAAGGCCGAGGTGGCGTAGCCCTGGCGGGCGGCGTTCACACCGGCATAGGGGCCGCGCGAGGTGCGGCGGATCGGGCTGGCCACCATCGAGCCGAAACTGACGTGACGGGCGCCGCGTGTGGTCGCCCAACGGGGTTGCACGGCTTCGGCCTGACGCTTGGTCCAGCGCCACGCGCCGGCCAGGGCGTCCGCGAAGGTGCGCGGGTTCGGTCCCTTTTCTTCAGCGCGGAACAGGCTCCACGCCAGGTTCATGATGTTGCGAAGTTGCTCACGCCGAGCGGCGCGCGTAGTAGCGCTCTTAGCCAAGACCTGATCTCCAACGGATCGGTTGCGGTTAGGGCTGGAGCGAGGTTGCCGCCTTGCTTCAGCCTGCCTTTAGGGATATCCCTTATTCATGACGTCGTCAATATCGGATATCCCAAAAAAGCGAGGCCGCCCCTCTAGCGGGGGCCGCAAGGAGGGAGTCATGGTTCGCATCGAACCGGACCTCCTTGCAGACCTTGATCGTTGGATTTCAGAGCAGCCGGCCCCCAAGCCGTCGCGGCCTGAGGCTATCCGCTATTTGGTGGCTGACGTGTTGGTCAGCATGGGCCTTAGGAAACTGCGTTAGCCGGCGCAGGCGTAGGCGTCGCCGTTCACCGTCGCCACCGGTCCCGGCATGGTCACTTGCGGCCCCGACGAGATCAACAGATTACCCCCCATCTCGACGACTTGGTTTCGCGCCTTCGAGATGGCGTTTTCGCGAGTGATGTTCACCGGCATAGAGTGTGCGGTAACGCTCACTGGTCCCAGTGCGCGGCATCCGTTCGCGGCGTCCTGAGCCGACGTGATCTTCACCGCGTCGGCACCCGGAGTCGCCGTCGTCGCGCAACCTGCTAGCGCTATTCCCAAGCTCGCTAACACCAAGACTCGCATATCGCCCTCCCCTGCATGAACACGGCAAGGTAGCGACGGCATTGGGATTCACCAAGGTCAACGCAGCTTAACCTTCTGTGTCCCTTCGGCGGGCACGGTCGGTCAATGGCGACCGAAACGACCCCCTGCGATGCCACCAGCCAGCCTAGCCTGCGCGGCATGGAAACTCGCCACTGGCCAGGTCGTGACAGGAAGGTGAGTGCATGAAGCGCAGACCTTCCAACGCTCCGCTGAGCACATCGACATCGACTATCGAGACGACGGTCATTTACGATGCTGCGGCCATTCTCCGCGAGGGGCGGAAACTGGTTTGGACGCTCTTTTGCATCGCCGCGATCGCCCTCGGATCTCCAACGGTCGTCGGACTCTTGAACTCCAAGCCAGCCGCTGCCGTAGCGCAGTACATGGTCGGAGAAATAGAAAAGCCCCGACCTGGTGGCGGGGCTGCGTCCGGGCGCGCGAAGCGACCTTAGCCGAATAGATAGCTGATTTGCGCAGAAACCCAAGGATAAGATCGAGTTCTAGACCGCCGCGTAGGGACATCAATGGACTTGCCGCCTAACAAACCCAGCGCCCGCGCCCGGCTGAAGAACTTGCCGGTGACTGACGACCACATCACCGGGAGATCCTACCGGATTTACGTCGATGAAACCGGCCTCGAAACTTGGAAAGGCCACGCGATCTTCGGCTTTGCAGGCGTAGCCGGATATGGCCCTGAGATCATCCGCGCGGTCCGCGCATGGAGACGTATGAAGGCGCAGCATTTCGGCGGCGAGGAAACTCGTCTGCACGCGTCCCGCGACGTTCTGACAGATGAACAACAGCGCGCCATTTCGGACTTTTTCCGCGCCTCAAGGCTTCGCCGCTTCACCTACATCTGTGAGGCACCACCATTGCTCCTTCCCGGAGTGGACGCCCTGAAGGCTATGCGCGGCTTCCTCGTCGAAGAGGTGATTGATCACGTGTCGCAATTGCCAAAATTGCCTGACGACCTAGCCATCGTGTTCGAGACGTCCGATCGTCTGTCGCCGCAGATCATCGAAACCTTCCCCGGCCTCTCGTTTTCGATCGAGGAACCAACCAGCCTGGCGGAAGGGTCTAAGAGGCAGATCGTTTTTGCGTTCACAGACAAATCCGTCGGCCTAGAGACGCTCGAAATGGCCGATCAGATTGCATACCGTGCGCAGAAGGAGGTCCGACGGGGCTTACCCATCTCCAATCCCCCAGCGGCATTCCAGGCGATCTTTCCAGACCCTCCCGAGCCGCACGCGCGACTGATTCTGATGAAAATCGCGAGTGCGACGTACGCCGATACTGGCTTCACAGTTGCCTTCCGGGAGCCAGGGACGGTCGCCCTACACTTCGAGGGAGGTGAAGGTATGGCTGCGGCGAAGAGCTGGATAGGAAGGCTGCCTTAAGCCGAACGCTGATAGAGACACATGTTCGCGCAGGGCTTGGATCACCGATCGTTTCGGAGGGGCAGTGGAAGTACTAGAGTGGATGGATGGGTGGGAACTTTGGGACCTCATTGCCTATCTCTCGAAAGTCGGCGCCTTAGGTTCGGACAATCTATTCCGCGGCCAAACTGACGCTGATTGGGGCCTAACGCCGGGGCTCTATCGACGGGAGGTGCGCCTCTACAGCGACGTCTATTCGGTGTCCGAGCGGTATCTGGCCGCTGAAAAACAGATGCTCGAGGCCTTCTTTGACAGAGGTGCCCTGCTGCTCCCAAACTTCCCCCGTGGACCGCTACTCGACCGCATAATTGCTCAGCATTACGGCGTTCCGACACAGCTGCTGGACTGGACGCTTGACCCGTTCATTGCCCTGTACTTCGCGGTGCGCGGCGGAAGCCCTGAAACTGACTGCGCCTTTTTCTATATAAAGCCCCTTAGCGGATTGAATCACGGAACTCGGGATATCGAGCTTCCTTGGTCCCGCAGGATAACATGGTTGCTTCCGCCGGTAATCGACGAGCGAGTACGCACTCAGAAGAGCGTTTTTACGCTGCAGCGCTTCGGAGATATCGACGAATCCTTCACGCCGCTGGACCAGCGCACTCTAAGAGTGTCAGAACCGGGCAAAGGCACGCATCGGGACGATGAGGTTGGTGCGTTTGGGAAAGTCATAATACGGGCAAACTCTCGCCAGCAGATACTGTCCCAATTACTTGAACTTCGAGTGGATAGCTCTCTCGTTTACCCCGGCCTGCAAGGGATCGGCGAGCGTATAGCTGACATGGCGAACCTTCAGAATTACAGCGGCGGGCACCGCTATTGAGCCATTGCGTCCCGGCGCGGCACGTAGAGATAGCCGGGTCGGATCATACCGCGATCGTTGTGACTCTCTCGCCCCACCGCTATAGGTGCACCCCAAGATAGACACCACAGGGGGGCCTGATGTCTTCAGTTGAAATGGCGGCGCGCATTGGCAAACTGGCGCTGAAAGTCCCAGAAGACCGGGATTCGCGACGTAGATTCTACATCACTAGAGCATTCATGAGCGCGACCGCATTTTTAGTCGCCCTAATGGCCCTATGGCTGTCGCCACTATTTGACAGCTTATTTGTTAAAAATGGCATGCCTCCAGCCATTTACTTGTTCATCGCTTCCTTCATGCTTGGGGGCCTTTTATCCGCAATCGGATACACTCTGCAGCTACTTCTGGAGTTTGGCCCAACCCCCCTTAGCCAGCAGGTACCGGCAACTGAGGTCGACCGATTAAACGCCATCGTTCTCCCACGAGAAATGCCCACCTATGAGAGAGTTGCGGCGTCTGTCTGTGCCCGCTTGTCTGAAGAGATAAAAAACCAGGGAAACAAGGCCAATACAAACCTCATTGTTGGCGCTTTGACCGCTGCACTTGGCTTGTCCTTCCTCGGCTGGTTGACGCTTGACACTGCTCGCTGGGCTTTCCCACCAACCAACCCCATCGAAGTAGGCTCCGACGTCTCACCCATGTTCTACTGGGGACAGTTCGCTGCTAAGGTTGCCTTTTCGCTTTCGGCGAACGCGTTCTCTCTGTTTTTCCTTTCAACCTACCGCCGAAATCTTTCCGAAATTAAGTATTTTCAAAACGAACTGACAAACGTCGACCTGAAGCTGATCGCGCTTTTCCAAGCCGGGCACGAGAAATTCGAGGACGTGCAAAAGCAAATTCTCATGGAATTTGTGAAGGTCGAGCGGAACTTCGTCTTGCGTAAAGGTGAGACCACTGCGGATGTCCAGCTAAAGAGCTTGGACGGTAACGACCTCGCTTTAACGGCCGCCCTGCTGGCCCAGGTTACCAGTCAAGCCCCCGCTGCGCCCCCGCCACGAAAACGCACCCAAGCAAAGCGGACAAGCCAAGCATGACCACTCGCGCCTCTCCGGGGCCCGTCCTGCGCCGGTCACGAGCGATCCTCGAGCGGACCTCCCGCAACCGGCTGCTAGGCCGATGAACTGGCGCATCGCCGCTGGGATCGCAGCCCTGATCGTGGGCCTGACGGTCCTGGCCTTTGCGACCGGGTTCGTCACGCTCCACATTGAGTTACCCGCCCGGACCTAGCTTTGCGTCGCGCTCTTCGAGGCGTGCGAACAGGTCGGAGATGTGCTGCGAGACTTCACTTCGCGTGCGCTTGGGCTTCGCCATCTCGCCGCTAGGCGGTGGCCGTTCCCGGTCTGAAGCCTGGTGGTACTCGCTGAGATAGACCCGCGAGAGCTTCTGCAGGGTCTCGACCTCCCACGCATCCAGGACGCGGCCGGTTTCCCGGCGCCACGCCTGGATTTCGAGGAAGGTAAGGACCTCGCCGGCAGAGGCCGGCCCGACTGTCATGAGGTACTCGACGAGATAGGCAGTCTCGGCTGGGACGTCTGGGGCGATGAGTTCCGGCCGCTCGGCCCCAGCCTCTTCGTCAGCTTCGAACCGCTGCTGCCGGGTCCGGCGGTCCTTGTCGTCCTTGCCCTTGGCGTCAGGCGTTGCGTGCAGCCACGCGAGGTGGCGCACATGCAGAGTTAGCTGCTCTGCGCAGTCCGCTAGAAATTTGCCCAGTCACCGGCTTCACCGTTCACCTTGTCGGTGATGTAGCCGACTTTCGGGTTCGCGTAGAACTCTCGAAAGGTGTCGCGCTTCTGGTCCTCCTCGCTGAGGCCGAAGTGGTTGAAGCTGACGGTGATGTCAGCCAGGAAAGCCGCCTTGGCAGCGATATCCTCGTCAGCGTTGGCGGTCACTTTGCGACCGCCGCGCGTCCGCAGGCGGTTGATGCCGCGGGCGTTGTGCTTGGACTGCGCCTCCACGAACTGGCGAGACCCCGGCCCGTAGAGCGTGATGGAGCGGCGGTTCTGACCCGCTTTGTCGAACAGCTCATTGCCGTTCTTGTCGTCCAGTTCGACGGTCGTGGTGTCGGTGACTTCGAGGTCCGACGTGTCGATCGTAGCCATGGGTAGTTCCTTCCAAAAAGGACCGAAGGCGCGACCTTCGGCTTAGAGTTGAGGTGGTGTTCTGTACTGGGTGGCCTGGCGCTTAGGCCGGCAGGGCGCGGACGATCGAGCCGGACTTCACCGACAGATTGAAGGTCGTGCCGACGACGGAGTCCGCGGTGCCGATGGTGACCGGGGCGCTAGTGATTTGGCCCTGGCAGTAGATCTTGGTGCCGTCCTGCAGCTCGATTTCGAACGAGTAGAACTCGTCGTCGTCGAGCGCGGTTTGGACCAGCGCCTGACCAGCGTCGCCCGGCGCGAAGGCCGCTTGGATGGTCATCGTGCCGTCGTCGAACGAGCCCTTGATCTTGACGAGGCCGCGCTTGCCGAGCGGCAGGTGATTGACGACGTTGTAGGTTCGACCGATGGCGCCGCCGTCGGTGATTTCGCCGATCTCAGTGAAGGTCAGCGCGGCGTAGGCCGTCTTGGTCAGCGAGGCAGGCAGCGCGGCCGAAATCGAGATCGTCGCGCCCGCAGCGGTGAAGGCTTCGGTAGCTCCCGGCATAGGTGGTCTCCTGGTTGTCGGGTGTGGTTCACGCCGGGGTCATTCCCGGCGCTGGGACGCACCGTGGCCGGTGGCGTTGGGTGGTTAGGCGTCGGCGGCCGGGCGCGGCTTCAGCGGCTTGTGGCCGGCGGGCGCCGTGGTCGTGGTCGCAGCCTGGGCGGCCGGCTCGTCGGTCTTGGTGAGCGGCGTCGCCTTCAGGAGGCCGCGCGCGAACACGGCCTGGTTCACATCGGCGTCGAAGGTGTCGTGCTGGCCCGGCGCCAAGCGAACGATGACGAGATCGCCCTTCTCGTTGCGGGCGTTGAAGCGCTGGGTCGTGTCGCTGACGTTGCGGATCTTGTGCATGGTGGCCTTCCTGACGGTGCTGGGGCGGCTGGCGCCCAGCGGGCGAGCCGGGTGGATGGCGTCGATCCATTCGCGGGTCGGAGCGCCAAAGAGGTCTTGGGTCCAGCCCCCCATCGAGCGGACACGCCCGCCGATCTCAGGCAACGCGGCCTGGAAGGCTCGGCGGTAGTCGGTGACGCTTTCCCATGGGGTCCGGCCGGTGAAGTGCCCTGCCCGGCTCTCCATCGGGACGCCGCAAAGGATCACGCCAGCGGCGCCCATCTCGAACAGCGCCACCTGAGCGGCGTAGAGGCCGGATGACCCGGGCCAGCGCTCGGGCGTCTCATCGGGCGTAAACAGCCGCGCGTCCGTAGACCCTTTGCGAGCGACCCATTCGGCTAGGCTGTCAGGATGCAGGCTCGCCCAGCCTGCGAGGCTGTGGTCGTACTCAATGCCGGCGAGGTTCGCGGCGACCACCACATACGGCCGGGTCAGCATGGCCTTGGCGGCTTCAAGCTCCAGCCAGACGCTGGGAGCCCCGCCGAGGATGAGTGCGATCACCTGTCGCGGAAACGCGCGCGGATGATCGTGACGTCACGATCGCCTTGCGGCGGCGCGCGGGTGATCTGCGGCTCGCGGACGATCAAAACTTTCACGCCTGCAGCGGTCATGAGCAGGTTGCGCGGGAACGCGGCCTTGATCGCCTCGGCGCGGGCCCACGGGACGCCGATGCCGTCGCTGGCGACGTCGACCAGCGGGTACATCAGCCGGACCTGGAACAGGCCGCGCAGTTGGCTGGAGCCTGACACCGTGATCGCGTCCGGCTCTGAGAAAACCGTCGTAACCTCTTGATACGGCTCGGCCGGGTCCGGGTTGAAGTGCTTGCCTTCAAACGCCGTCTGATTGTTCCAGCCCAGCGTCATCAGCCGCGATTGAAGCAGGCCACGCATCACCTGTTCGCTCATGCGCCGCGCCTCCGGGCAATGACCGCGACCATCGGGGCGAACTCCTGCGCCGCCCACATGATGCCGACCGGCGCCTGACGGGAGTGCCCGCCTTCAATGGCTCCAGCGTGCGGCGCCGAGTTCGAGTAGTAGACCTTCGAGCCGGCCTGCTTGGGCAGGCGGTCAAGGTGGTTGATCACGCGGACGTCTGTCCGGTCGGTCGTCTCGGTTGACGGCGCGCCGACGCTCAGAAACCAGGAACTGCGGAGGTTGCCCGGCCGGTAGTCGGTAGGCGGCGGGGACTTCCAGCTCTCAGGGTCGCCAAGCGGCGTCCAGTCGGTCGTCAGGCGCCCGGCGAACTCCACCGAAGAGTCGTGGACGATCAGGTCTAGCGCCGGTAGGGCCTTCTGATTGTGCTTTCGGATGCCCGCAGCCAAGCCCATCAGCCGCCCTTACGAAGCTGGAGCCTGTGCATGACGACCAGGCCGCCGGGGCGAATGGTCTCGACGTGCTTGACCAGCCATTTGCCGTCGGCGGTCTCCAGGGTGTGACTGTCGGCAACGGGCGTCGGCAGCGCCGACCCGTCCAGCTTCACCGGCGAGAGCAGGAACAGCACGTCGCCGCGCTGGATCACCGTCCCGTCGATCGAGTCCGCCTTGTACTTGGTCTCGACGCCCGAAGTGGGGTGATCGACCGGAGGCGAGCCGCCCGTGGTCGTGTCGGTCATCGGGTCGGTAGTCCCCGGCGTCCCCGGGGTGGTGATGGTGACGGCCTGCCCCCTCCCGCCCTTCTCCTTGGGCGCGAGAGACTTGATCGCCTGAGCGCGGGCGCGCTCGTCGTAGGTCGACATCAGACGACCAGGACTGCCGGGCACGGAACTCCGGCTAGAAACGGCGTCAGGAGACCTTCGACAGCAGACAGGGTCGGCGTCGCATCCGCGAGGGCATCGCCAGAGCCTTGGAAGTACTCGGTCTCAAGGACATCGGTCTTTTCCCGCTTGATCTGGCCGGCCCCGGTGGCGACGACCGCCAGGCCGCCAGGGTTCTGCGCCTCGTAGAGCGCCGCGTGATAGCTGGCCTGAACGACCGCAGCCGGGATCACATCGTCAGGGATCGCTGCGTCATAGGCCGTGGCTCCGGTGCGCGGCCATGCACGCTCCTGGGTATAGCCGCCAGTCGGCGAGCCGCTGAATAGCGACCCGTACCGCCCATCGACATAGATCGATCCGCGTTGACGCAGGATGGCTGTCGTGAGCGCACCGGCCGGCAGCTCGTAACCGCCCTCGTTCAGCCAGTCGTCGAAATCGTCATCGGTGCCGTAGCCAGCCATCAGAGGTAGATCTCAAGCTTCGTGGCGTCGGTGCCGGTGTCGTGGACCCGGAGGATGGCGACGATCAGGCTTTCGCCCGCATCGATGTAGGTGTCCCGAACTTCGCCGGTCCACGTCGTGATCCGCAGCGCTCCGGCCACGCCGTCTGGGCGGCACCGGATGCCGCGAGCGGCCACTTCCAGGTCAAGGCTGTCGCTAGGTGCGACGGGGATGAGATCGCGGCCAGTCGACGTGGAGTCGAAGTCGCTAAGGAGGGGGTTCAGCGCCACGATCTCGGCCCTCCGCTACTAGAGCTTGCCGCCCTTGGCCTCGGCTTCCGCCTTGTCGCGGGCGGCCGCGGTGGCGTCGGTCTGGGCCTTGTTGTCTTCTGCTTCCGCCTTGTCGGACTTCGACAGGCGTCCGACACGGAACCAATCTTCGCTGAGGGTCTTGGCCTCGGCGTCTTCCAGTTCGAGGTCGCGCGTTTCCTTCGGCGCCAGGATGACGACGCCGGTCTTGGTGTTCACGCCGCGGGGACCGGGCGAGATATTGGTGATCTGCATGGGCTTGGTCCTTTCGGTGTCCCCCGGCCCTGAAGCCGGGGGAGCGCCTTAGATGCTGTCGAGGTAGCGCACGGCCTTGGGGCGGCGGATATCCACGCCGCCAAGGCGGAAGATGCCGGGAACCTCGAAGAGAACCGGTCCCAGCTGCCAGGCCTGCAGGAAGCGGAAGGGCATGGGGACATGCATCTTCAGGACTTCCGGCGAGCGCCGATAGGCGACCATGCGCTTCGACGAGCCGGTGCCAGCCGTGTCCAGACGACCGATCACGCCACGGATGGTCAGCGGCTGGCCCGTGGTGATCGTGTAGATGTTCTTCGTCTGCAGCCATTCCAGAATGGTGGTCTGGTTGGTGCTGTCGATCCGGCGGGTCGAGAGGTCCAGCAGGATCGAGTACGGGAACAGGACGGTGTCGGCGAGTTCGGTGTTCAGCGTGTCGGTACCGATCCCGGTCAGGATGGCGTTGACGTCGCGAAGCACCTGATCCGGGGTCTTCGAAGCGAACGTCCGGGCCGAGCCGGTGCCGTCGGCCGGGGCCTGGGTGGCCGTGGCCGTGCCGTTGTTCACCAGGCCGGTCAGGCCCTTCGCGGTGTCGCCGATGAAGGCGACGCCGTCGATGAACTCTTCGGCGATGCGGCGCGAGGCCGTGGCCTTGTCGGCGTTCAGGTTCATGCCGAGCATCTGCGCGGTGCCGAGCTCTTCGAGGTCGTACCGGTAGCCGATGGCCGCCATGTTGACGCCGGTCTGGAACTTCTCGCGCAGCAGTTCGACGTTCGGGACGTCTTGGGCCTTGCCGCTGAACCACGCAGCCTGGCCGACCGCGTCGGACGAGAAGTAAGTCACCGACTGGATCCACTCGGGGGCCGACGTGTCGACCGGGATCAGTCCAGCGTACTGGATGTCCTGGTACTTGGTCGCGTAGACCGTCGGCTCGATGAGCGACGTCTGGCTCAGCAGGAAGTTCAGGGCCTTCTGCGGAGCATCGTGGGTGTAGATGTTCATGGCTGTTGCGCTCCGCTTAGCCGAGACGCAGCGCAGCGAGGGCGGCACCAGCGGTGCTGGTGTCCCACTGAGCGCCTGCGATGAGGGTGTTGCTGGTCGAGACGTTGGTCAGGACGCCCGTCGCCGGCACGTAGTAGACGGGGTCTCCGACCGCGACGGCGACCGAGGCCGAAGCCACGATGACGCCCTTCTTCATGACCGCGACGGTGTCGTACTGAGCGTACTTGTCGCCGTCCTTGGTGGGATCCAGCACGGCGATGCCGGCGAACTTCACGGTCGCTTCGGAGTCGACCACCTGGTTGTCCAGGGTCCCTTGAACGCAGACCTTGCCGAAACCGATGCCCTCGGCGTCTTCAGCGACGCGGCTGACGATCACGCAGGGCTCGGAGTTCAGCACCATGCCCTCGACCCAGCGGGCGTGCGTGGCGCTGTAGGTGGTTTGAACCGCGGGCATCAGGCAGCTCCTTTCCAGGCCGACTGCATGTCGTCGGTCATCGCCTTGTAGGCGGCGTCAGAGGTGGTCGCCTGGGCGCCACCGCCGCCGTTGATGGCGTCACGCACCGGATCGGCGCCGTTGGCCTTCAGGCCGTCGGCGAGGATGTCGAAGCGCGCGGTGATGTATTCGTCGGACTTGTCCTTGACCGCCGCGTCGCCGGCCTTGGCTTGGACAACAGCCTTGCGGATGTCAGCGTCACTCAGACCGTCGGTCTTCACGTCCTTGGCGATCGCGGTGGCGGTCGAGACCAGTTGGGCGCGGGCGGCCACTCGCTTGTCGAGGTCGGCATCGCTCAGTTGGCCGGCCTTGAGGGCGTCGATTTCGGCGTCCTTCTTGGCCAGGTCGGCGTCTTTCGACGCCAGGGCGGTTTTGTGCTCGGTCTGAGCGTCGCCCAGCGCCTTCCGGGCGGCTTCCCGCTCTCCGGTCAGCTTCTCGATGGCGGCGGCGCCTTGGTCAGTCGTGCTGACAGAAAGGCCGTCGACCATCACAGTGCGCAGATTGTCCGGCATGTCCGGGTCCTTTCTGTCTGCTGCGTGGATAGGGCTCGCACCCCAAGTCGCCGCACCGTCGCCGATGCGGACCTCGTGACCCGCCCTGCCCCGCGCGACGATCGCGACGTGGTTCAGACGGATGTTCTTCTGGATGGCGTCGTAGGCCTCGCCCGCGTCGGTCACGCCCGGCGAAAACTCGACGTCGCAGGTGTAGCCGGCGGAAAGCTGGCGTTTGCCGGCCTCGATGTCGTCGATCGCCCCTTGGTCGCTGACCATGAGGGGCACGCGGATGTAGATCCCCTCGCCCACCACCTCGTCGGCGCTCTGGCCAACGGCGTACTTCCGCCAGTTGGCGGCCGTGACCAATTCGGGCGGGTGGTCGTTGGTCACCGGCCGATGGGCGGCGCTCGCCAGCGTGGCCTGTGAGAAGACCTCGGCCCCGGGCCGATAGACCCGCACGACGTCCATTTCCGGCTTGCCGACCTCCCGGCCCGCGTAGAGCTGAATGCCCGTACGGGCGATCCGAGCGTCGGCGACCAGATAGCCATCATCGCGCCGCCGCGTTCCCGCGACCGCGACTGCGTCGGTGAATTGCATTTGAGCGCTTTCGGGCTTATGTTTTCGACAGCCGCCCGTTGTTTCGGACGTTAGCTCGGGGACTGCTTCGGCAGGGCATCAGAGCAGGGCGGCGCCCTTCCCCTCATCGCTTCCACATCGTCACCATGTCGAGCCGGCGTTGCTTTGGCCGCGCTTCGGCGACGTAGACGTACTTATGCGGTCCGATCGTCGCGTGGATCTCCACACGGCGCGGGCCAAACTTGCGCTGCTCGGCGGGGTGATAGTTTCCCGTCCGAACGATCTGCGGAAGCCGACCGAAGTCCTCCCGAGCGAGAGCTTTCTGGCCTCGCGCGCCCTCTGCTTTCGCATCGCCGTGCTGCTTCAGGGCGTGCCGCATGGCTTGGTTGCTTGCCGCGTGCCGGTAGCCTCGAGCGTCGACCCCAAGCACAGCGGACAGCGCGGCTGGCCGGCGAACAGCCCCCAATAGGACGTGCTCGATGTCGTTCGCGCCGGCCTTGCTCAGCGCTCGCTCTATCCGACCACCCGTAGGGATCCATCGACCGTCACCGCCGCGGGGCTGATTCGGGTCGAAGCCCTTGCGAGGCCCCAGGTGCCCGCCGTGCTTGCGCCTGCGAGCATCAAAAGGGCGGACGGCGGCTCGCCCACCTCCGTCAGCGTCTACCGCCGTGGCCTTCCCAACTTGTTCGATTTCTTCGCCCCCACCGGCCGGGTCGGCCTCGTGCTCGGGCTTCTCAACGAGCGGGCCGTGCTTCTTGATGGCCGCTTCGATGCCCGGAAGGCTGCCGTCTTCGGTGAAGGTGTTCACTAGCGAGTCCGAGAGCGCCAGGATCGGCAGGAGCGGACCGCCCTTGGCGCCGGCCAAGGCTCGGGCTGCATCGGCCTTCGCCTTGAAGACCTCAGCCTTCTCCTTCTCGGACATGCCCCAGAGCGGCGCCCACTCGTAGTAGATCTCGTCAGGTCGTGAGCCGAGCGCGGACCGGATCACAATCTGGTCCAGCCGGTTCAGCGCTGGCTCGAGCTCAATCCGCTGCCGAGCGGCGATGTTGTCGTAATAGTTGCGAAGGTCGGCGTCCCCGGTGCTGTTCAACCCACCCGGGCTCTCCCCAAGGAGGCGCGTCACCGGAATGTCGGCCGCGCCGGACGCGATGGTCAGGTACTGCCGGATCAGCTCGGGAAGCTGCGCGAAGCTGATCTGCTTCTGCTCCCACTTCTCGCCGCCAGCGTTCGGACCGCTTTGGCCGGTCCCTTCCAGCAGCAGCATGTTGAACATCGACTTGACCGAGTTCGCATAGGTGAACCGGGCCGTCAGCTTGGCCTGCCCTGCCGGCGTGGCCGCATAGGTGGACAGGCCGGGGATGTAGACGACGTCGGTCTTGGCCTCAGGGATCAACGCTGCGACGTGTGCCTGGCTCGATCCAGCGTTCTCCAGCGCGTCGTAGAGAACCTGGAGGATGCTATCACCCCAGGTATCGTTGCCCACTGCGCGGCGGTCGAGGATCGGAGCGCCATCAAACCGCACCATGCGAGACGGGTGGATCCGCACGGGCGCCCCGTCAGCCCCACTGACCTCGTAGTAGGTCGGCTGCCCGAAGAACTCCGACGTGACGTCCAGGTTGGTCTCGCCGCAGGTCACCTCGTATCGGCTCAGGACGTGCAGATACTGCAGGTCGCCGACGCCAACATCGTCCGCAGTCAGTTCCTCTTCCGGCGTTGCATTCTTGATGCCGATGTAGATTACGGCGCCGCCCAGGAGGCGGGCCACCTGTAGCGCTCGGTTGACCTTGGTCTGTAGGTTGATCAGCGGAGCCTGCTCGACCGCTTCCAGCTTCTCGATCTGGTCGCCTTCGGCCTGCCAGTTGCGCCACTCCCGGGTCATGTCGTTTGGGATGATGTCGACCACCTTGCGCGCCAGCCAGTCGCCGCGGTGCATGGCGTTCAGTTCGTCCGGCTTCTTCACGTTGAGGACGTGGACGAGCGAGGTGTTCTTGTCCTTGGCGGTGCCGAGGCCGCTTACCAGGTTCTTGAGGCTGTCGACGATCTGCATCAGTCGATGACCTCCATCAGCCCGTAGCGGAAGCCCGTATCGAGCTTCAGTTCAGTGATCGCCCAGACCAGGGCGTCCATGCGGTTCGGCGACTCCTCGCCTTGGTAGCCGGCCGGCGTGGTCGCCAGCATCTCCGCCTCCATGAGCGGGAACTGCTCGCGGTGGCGTATGCGGTCCTGGTCGTAGAGGCCAGCGACAGGCTCGGCGCGGACGTGCTTGCCGCGGCTGGCCGTCACCATGACGACGCGCGCGTTGACGTTGGCGCCGCGCAGCGTGCTCTCCACCATGTCGCCGCCGAAGTTCTTCTCGGCCACGACGCAGTCGGCGCCCCAGCGATCGACGCACTTGGCAACCGCCGTGGCCCAACCAAAGGGGCTGGTGGCCGGGCACGTCGCGTCTTCAAGGACAATCGCGCCGTCGCCGTACTCAGCGACGGCCACGATGCCGACGTCGTCTCCGCCGCCAGAGGGGTCGACGCCGACAACCACCCTGCCCCACCCGCTCTCAGCGAGGCGGCCCATCTGCCAGGCCCGATCCAAGCCCTCGCGGTTCCAGATCGCCCCCTCGACCGACGGCATGTAGCCGCCAAGCCAGATCCAAATCGCCCGAAGGCGGTTCTTCTGGAAATCGAGCTCCATGAGCTCGCGGAGAGCGTCGGGGAAGTACGGGTTCTGGTCGTAGTTGATCTTGCGGACGATGGCCCGCTTGGGCTTCACCGGGCCGCGGAAGAAGACGTCGATCGGGTCCGTCGCCAGGCGCGGGTTCCAGATCGCCCAGAGTTCCGAGATCGCCGTGCGGAGGATCGTCGGCAGCAGCACGTCCAGAGACGCCTGCCGGACCTCCTGAGCTTCCTCAAGGATCGTCAGGCCCGCCCCTTCGAGCGACTTGATCCCCTCTGGCTTGTTTCCCTTCCAGAGGCCAATGAAGAGGATCTTCTGGCCGGCGCGGCCAACGAATGATCCATCGACCTCGCGGAAATAGGTGTTCAGTAGCCCGTAGTGCTCCAGCCGGTTGCGGACCAGCTCAAGCGACGACTCCTTCAGGTTCGCCATGATCTCCCGAAGGAAGATCACCCGAAGCCTGGGCGTGATCACCGCATGGAAGATCGCCGCGTCGACGAACTCCCAGGACTTCGCCCCGCCCCGCCCGCCGAAGGCCCCGCGGTAGCGATATGAACCAAGCGGCTTCTCGGTCAGGAACCGATAGGCCGGGATCGGCTCATAGATCACTAGTCGGTCTCGTAGTCCTCGTCGCTCGGCTTGGGCGCAGGGCCGGCCGGCGCGGTGACGTAGGTCACCGTTAGAGCCCCAATGGTCGAGGCGTCCACGTCCACCGACTGGCGAGGCTTCCCATAGGCGCGATCGAGGATCGCAGTCGCCGCCGACACGCGCGCCGCGCTCGGGGCCTTCTGGTTGTTCGCGACCGAAACCAGCGTGTTCAACGCCGCCTCAGCGTGCTCCTTCGCCATCTCGGCGACGTCACGCTTGGCCTGGCTGACTGAACCTTTCTTACGGCCCGCACCGGGGCGAGCACCGCCACGTTGGGCCATGTTTGATTTCTCTGATTGTTTTTCAAAACGCCCCAACTAACGTCCTGCCCCGGGGAGGGACAGGCATGTCTGACTGGATTGGCAGAACACTCGGGGCAGTGGCTGAAATAAAGGTCGGCCCTGGAGTTTTAGGACGGCTAGGCTCTGTAATTATCGCGAGCCTGATCGTGCTCGCCGTAATTGCGGTTGTGGTGGGGTTGGCCACTGGCGACCTGAACGGACTGATGACTATCGTCTATCTGGTCTCAGGCCTATCGGCGCTCTACCTCATCGTGGCCTTCATCTATGCGCTCCTGCAGCCAGAAGCTGCGGCAATGGAGAGTGCACACCTGATGCAGTACCGGCTGAAGGACATGGGAGCGAAAAACGTGACCCTCGAAGGTCGCGCCAAAGAGATGCTCAACATGCAGCCAACCACGAACCCCAACGACAAGCCCGTTGGCGAGGACGACTAATGGCGCAGCACGGCTACATGCACCTCAGCATCATTTATGCGAGCGCGCCCGCCCCAAATCACCTGGAAGCCAAGCTGACGCCGCTGGCCACAGACTGGGTGCGTTATGGTTCAGCCAATTGGATCCTGTGGACCGACAAGTCTGCAATCACCCTCTACGAGATGACGCGCGACGTGCTCGCACCGGACGATTTCTGCTTGATCCACCGCATGGACATGACGTCGCCGCCAAACGGGTTTCTGCCCATGTGGATTTGGCAGTGGCTAAACAAATTCCGCGACCCCAATACGGGCTACGTTGGGCCTACCCCCGACGAGTTTGCCATGTTGAAGGCCATCGAGTCAGCGCGTGCTTGGAACTTGCCGCCCCCGCCGCCGGCACTCAAAATCTCACCACCCTAGGTCAAACGCAAAACCCCGCCGGGCGGGGCGGGGTTCTCCAGGCGCGCGACGCGACCTTAGCCACATGTATGGGTGATTTGCGCGGAAACCTCAAGGGGTTGTGTCGTCGCGCTCCCGAAGCAGCGCTTTGAGGTTCGCGCTGGCCGCCTCGTTGCGTTCGAGTGCGCAGCGTAGCTCCTTGCTCATCGTCGAGGACCCAGCGCCGGCGCGACGGTGCGCGCTGAAGCACCAGCCCGCTAGCAGTCCAAGGGCCAGAGCCGCCAGAGCAATGCTGGCGCACGCCGCGGTCATACCCTCACCGCCCCTAGATAGACGCCGGCCAAGTCGAGCGCAAAGCCAAGCTCGGTGGCCATGGTCTCGGCGTCGCGGTCCTTCCCATTGGCCAGTTGGCGGACAGTGACGCCCTGGCCGACGACGGCACACAGCCGCTCATAGAGCACGGCGCCGGTCACCTGGCCGACTGACGACACCATGTGGCGCTTCACGCCGTCGACCTCGAACTGGGCGTGCAGGCGGCCGGCCATCGGGTTGGCGTCGCCCCCTCCTCCGCCCGTGCTGTCGTTGAGGCACGACTTCATCGGGTCGTCGGTGGCCTTCAGGTACTTCTCGCGGAACAGGCGGCCAGCCTCGACCCGGCCTGAGCTGTAGCGACCCTTGTTGACCAGCCAAAGCCAGCCGTCGCGGGTGGAGACGCCGGTTTCGGCCTTGTGGGTCGGGGCGCCGCGGGCTTCGGCCAGCCGGGCCTGCTCAGCCTGCTGGGCGCTCATGTCCCAAGCGGCATCGAGTTCGCCCAATCGCTGATTGAGGTCGATGATTCCATCGCGGGCAGCCGGCAAATTCTTCGCCATGGCTGCAGCCTCAGCGCGCTCCAGTTTCTTCAGCACGCCATAGTACCGATTGGGGTTTCCCTCGATGCGCCGGCGCAGGATCTGCAATTCGTCGGTCAGACCGCTCAGGGCGAGACCGGCCTTCATCGCAGGGGTGGATTTCAGGGCGGTCGCGTTCATTCGTTGGCTCCCTTCGCCGAGTTTTGTTGTCCGTTGCCGCCCTCGGCGATGCCCTGGCGGCGCATGAGGTCGCCGATCGAGACGCCACCAATCCGGCAGTTGGCGACGATGCGGTCGTAGCTGCGATGGCCGGCGGTGCAGACGGCGCGCTTGCCTCTGGTGATCCGCTCAAGTGCGGCCTTGGCTTCCCGACCGCCTGGAGCGTTCAGCTCGGGCGCGTAGAAGTCGGCGACGCGGACCTCGACCCAGCTGGCCTGCCCCTGCCCGACAGCGACGCACAGGCTGTCGCCGTCGCCGACGTAGGTCACCGGCCCGCTGAAGGTGGCGCCGCGCGACAAGTGCGATGGCAAGGGACCGCGGTCAGGGATGGCTTTGCAGGGGTCGGCTTTGGCACCCCCTGAAATCAGGATACTCACTGTAATCGCAAGAGCTATCCGGACACATGACATGGCCCAAACAGACGATTTCAATGCCATCGAGGATCGATCGATAGCGCGATGGTTCAAGTTCATCGAAAGATTCCTGATGGTGGCAGCAATGGGCGCGGCCGCTCGCGTCACGACCTCGCCGTGGGTTGAGGGGCTATACTTCATCACCCTGATAAACCTGACCGCATGGTTCGGACTAGGCATTCGCCGGCTTATAGACGAGCACTTTCCAATATCTGACACCTTCGGAAAGCTGCATAAATTCAACACATCGCTTCGACTGGTTTTGACTGTTGCTGTCATTCTTGTTGCAACGTTTTCAACGAACCACTTCATCTTCAAATTGGTCGATGAGTTCGTAGCAACCGTGAAGTAGTCCCGCTCGCCCACTTATGCCACCGCGCGCCGACGCGATACGGCCTGAGAGCTGGCGTATGCCTCGAACTCGGCGCACTCGCTGGACAGGTCGGGGTCTGAGACCCGGAAGCGCTGCTTGTCGTCCCGGGCCTGATAGGCCAGATGCAGCCATGCGCGCTCGCTGTCGTCCTGCCCGCCGTCGATGACGCGAAGGGGCGAAGCGCCATCAAGGCGCGCTTCGACGCTCTCGCGTCCACAGAGGGTAGATTGCCCTGTAGGGGCATCTACCTCTGTGGGTATGGATGCGGAGCAGGGTTCAAGCAGCACTTTCGGGGCGTTTTCCGCTGCTTGAATTGTGCTTGAAGCACTGCTTGTAGCACTGCTTGAAGCAGCGTTCTTCGCCGCCTTGGCTCGTCCCCCGGCGCTCGCGCGCTCGGCGTTCTTGCGCTTGCGATCCGCCGCCTCGACCAGTTCCTCGTCCGCGCGCTTGTTGCGCCAGCGGCCGTCCTGGACGTGGAAGAAGCGTTCAAGTTTGGGCCGGTTCTTCTTCCACGCCTTGGCGTCCAGGCCAGTTATCGCCGCCAACTCTTCGTCATCGTCGAGCGGCGGCCCGTTGACCCAGTAGTCCATGAGCAGCAGCAAGTAGGCGCCGTGCTGCTCCGTGGTGAGGCGCTTGGTGTCCTTCAGGTAGTCGCCGATGACGAGCGGCATCCAGGTGTCGGGCTTGGCGTCCTTGGTCATGCTGCGAGGCTCCAACGTCGTTCACGCGGGCCGCCCTCGCCTGCCGTCACCCGACCTTCGCGGGCAAACGCCGTGAGCTGCTGGGAGACGTACAGTTCCTTCTCACCGACGACGGTGGCGATGGTCGGGGCGGACATAGGACGGTCCGCCAGGGCGCGAAGGATGCGGCCCCCTAGCGGCTCGTGCTGGACGACCGGGTTCATGAAGATCACCGCCGCGCCGGTCAGCCGGCGACGGGCCTGGACGGGCGCGGGGTCCGCTGCAGGGGCGGCCGCGCGCGGTCGGCGAATGGAGTGGCCCGGCGTGAAGGGGCTATTGCGAATGCTCGCCGCGTCGCGGTTGCGGGCCGCGTGGCGCGGGTCGCGCTTCAGACCGAGCTTGCTCGCCTTCTTGGCGACCTGCACGCCCGTCTTCCCGATCGCCGCGCCAACGACAGAGGCAGGCTCTCCCGCCTTGATGTAGCGGGCCTTCAGGACCTCGATCTCGTCTTTGCTCCAGACGAGCTTAGGGACGTGAGCCGGGATCTCGTGCAGAGCGCGAACGGCGACGACCTTCCAAATCTTCCAGCCGAGCACGGCGGCGATCTGGCCGTCGTTCATCGTCGCGATGCTGGCGCGGATCTGCTCGACGTCAGCGGGTGTGTGCGGGCCGGCGGAGTTGGCCTTGGTACGGGGCTGCCTCATGCCGCCACCTCGTCGAACAGTGAAAGCTGGGTGGGAGCGGGCGGCCACTGATGCAGCGGGGTACACGCGTTCATTTTCGCCAGTTCGCGCTGGACCGTTGCTTCATCCGGCACGTAGCCGAGGCGGGCGAAAATCTCGTCCAGCGATCCGGCGGCGCAGTCGAAGCAGACGCCCTCGCGCCAGTCGCGATGGCCCGCGGCCCTGGCGTTGGTGTGGGCCACCTCGCACTTCAAGCAGGTCGGGGCGGCCTTCATGCTGCCACCTCGTCGAACTTGGTCGACTGGTTGCCCCACGTGGTCCAACCCGGGCGGGACTGGCGCGCAAACATCTCGAGGTATGGGCCGCCGACTAGGCGCTCGATCCGCCCATGAATGTCGGGCTTACGGGAGTGCTCACGCCGCGAAGCCGCGACGACCTGCCGGACGTCCGCATTCAGCCGCGTCGGCGAACCGCGGCCAAAGACCAGGGCGATTTCAGCCTGCTGCCGGAACCAGTAGCCCATGCCGATGTCGCAGATCGGCGCGTCGTCAAACATCTCTAATTGACCGGGATGCCGGTCCTTGATCCAGACCGGGCCCAGCGACCGATAGGTGAACCCCCAATGGCCCGCCAACTCGATCGCCTGCGGCACGTGTGAGGAAATGACCCACATGATCAGCAGGCAGTCGGTCGCCGCGACCTCGGAGACCGGAAGCGCCTTCAGCTCTTCGAGCGTCATGGTGGGATAGGGATCTTCCCCGAGCGTGGGCACGCGATCATCACCAGAGTAGGTGCGGAACCCCCACGCCGGGTCCATGTAGATGCAGCCGAAGGGGCCGCGAGGAAGGCTCATCCGACCCACTCCCCGCTGTCGCCGACGCCGAGGGCGGCGAGACGCTGATGGACACGCTGCTTGACCGCCTCCAGGCGTTCGACGGCGTAAGTGAACCCGCGGGCCAGGCACATGCTTTCGAACCGGCTTTCGATACCGGCCTCTTCGATGTGCAGGGAGGCGGCCTTGCCGCGCTCTATCGCTGCCCAGGTATCGTGGCTCAGGGACATCAAGCCGCCTCCGCCAGTAGGGACCTGCGGATGGTCTGGTGGTCGCAGCCCCAGACCTTGGCGAGGCCCTTCACAGAGCAGCCGGTGAGGTCGATCACGCGGCGATAGCACTCGCGGCGCGCGGCGACGGCGGCCGGCTTCTGGGCCATGCCGAACAGAGCCACGACCTCGACACCATGCTCGAGAGCGATGGCGCCGGCGACGCGCTCGACGACGGTTCGGTCCGGGCGGCGGGCGTTGGGCCTCATGCCGCGTCTCCTTTGAAGAGCGCATCGGCGGCGTCGCGGCGTGTAGCGGCCTCCGACTTCCAGGCCGGCGCTATGTTGGTTAGGACGCCGACGATCACGCCGACGGCGCGGGCCTTCCCTGCGCGCTCGGCGAGCAGCGATCCGGTCGACCGCAGCAGGGCGCGCAGAACTTCCACGACGAACTCGGCGTCGCGGTCTTCGAGGCGGCCCATGATCTCCTTGAGGCCAAGGCGGGCGTGATCGCGCACGGCGGCGCGGCGGAGCATGGCGGCGGCCTTGGTGTCGCCGCGGCGCTTGCGGATCTCCAGTTCGTGGGGTTCGACGCTCACTAGCGTGCCCCTCCCCAAGCCCGGACCAGGACCCGGCGAACCTGGGCGAACTTGATCTCGTCGGCGCCGAAGAACTCCTCGGAGATCGCGGCGGCCATGTCGTCGAAGGGGATCGGCGTGCCGTTCCGGGCGAGCGAGATGCTGCGCTTCCGGTCTGGCCAGAAGACGATGTGGCCGCGCTCGGCGAGCCCATGGACTAGGCGATGGACCCCAGACTTGCTGGAAAGCCCCATGGCCAACCCGATTTCCTGAAAGGAGGGCGAGACACCGCTGTCGGCCAAACATCGGCCGATGAACGCTAGGCATTCATTCTGACGTGGCGTGAGGCCGGTCATCGAACCACCTCCCAGACGATCGCCTGCCGGCCGCCCATGGCCTGACCACGGGCCCCGCTGTCTCGCACAAGCCCCCTGGCCGACAGTTCGGACAAGCGCGGCCGCACGTTCATCAGCGGCTCTTTCATGCGGTGAGCGATCTGCTCCGGCGTGCCGGGGGCCTTCTTCAGCTCATCGAAAACTCTCGCCCTCAGGCTCTTGGCCTGAGGCGCGATAGCCTCAGCGGCAGCCCTCGACGTCTCCCGGACCTTGAAGCCGGGGCCGTTGGGGTAGCTCTGGAAGATGTCGAGTTGCTGGGTCATCGCCCGAGCCTCATCGAGATCCCGGGCGCCAACTGAATGTGCGCCATGTCGGACACTTCAATCGGCTGCAAGATGCCGCGGATCAGCGTGTAGAAGCCGTCGCGCTTCTCCTCGCCTTCGTCGTGCCAAGCTGCGAGCTCAAGCTCGTCCCATCGGGCGACCAGTGCCACCCAGTATGGTCCGCCACGAATACCCAGCTCCTCCAGGCCGGCCTTGGCCTCGGGCGCGGCCTTGAGCAGCCGTAGACACCTACCAAAGTCAGCAGAATCTCGCGGATGTTCCGGCCGGCTCGGCATTTGGCCGAGAGAGGTCAGCGCGATCGCCTTGCTCGACGCGCCCGTATCTTTGCCGCCGAGCCATTGGAGGATAGCGGTCGACATGGCTCAGATCTCCCCAAGGGCGGAGAGGTAGAGGTCGGTAATCGCTTCTTCCTCGAGCCGCTTGGCGCGGTCCTGCTTGCGGATGCGAAGCACCTTGCGCAGCACCTTCACGTCGAAGCCGTTGCCCTTGGCCTCGGCGATGACCTCTTTGATCTGCTCGGCGATCTCGGTCTTCTCCTGCTCGAGACGC
Source organism: Phenylobacterium sp. GW823-FHT02A09 (assembly GCF_058797775.1). Classification (NCBI taxonomy): domain Bacteria; kingdom Pseudomonadati; phylum Pseudomonadota; class Alphaproteobacteria; order Caulobacterales; family Caulobacteraceae; genus Phenylobacterium; species Phenylobacterium sp. GW823-FHT02A09. The sequence goes on from NZ_JBXAJZ010000001.1 coordinate 1,232,591, forward strand.
TCGATGCGCTCGATGATGCTCTTGAGCTGGCCCTGGGCGGCCTGGTTCAGGATGTCGCCGTGGGCGTTGTCGTCGGACATGGGAACTCCCCCTCCTTGAGAGCCGCTTGAAAGCGCCCGGCGGCTGGTCGGGCTTGGGTGTGGTGAAGTCGCGTCAGCGGCGACTAGCGTTGCCGTTCTGTTCCCGCATGGGATCGCGCCCAGGTCTCAAGGGCCGACCCCTGACGGTGCAGGGCCAGGCCGGTCTTTCGAATTGACCAGCCGAGGGCCTGGGCGAGCGGCCTCACGAGCCTGATACAGGCGCGCAAGACGATCCTCCCGGGCGGCGATCTCGGCTTTTTCACGGGCGATCTCCGCTTCGATTTCGTTGTCGATGACCGGCGCCATGACGGCCCGGACGAATGGCCAGCCGAAGTGCGCTGCGAGCGCGTCTTCCAGGCGGTGGCCGCATGAGTTGGTGTCGAGCAGGCGCTGGACGTCGCGCCGGTCCTGGCGGATGCGGAAGGCGACCTCAGCAACGGAGGTCTTCTCAGCCGCCATCCGGTCGCGCACCCAAGCCGCGATGCGCTCCCCGCGATGCGCGGGAAGTGTGGTTTTTTCTCTAGAGAACCCCATGGCCAGTCCCGTCATGTTTCACCACGACGGACGACAGCGGCGGCGCAGGAGCGCGACGGATGGAGACGGAGGCCGAGAACAACCCCCTGGTTCTGGAACTGATCGCGGCGGCTGTGGAGGCAGGCGCGAACAGACGAGCGGCCCGGCTTCTGCCGAACGCCGCGCGAGCCTTCATAGGGCTCGCCGAGATGAACAGCCGGCAGGTGAGAGCGCTGGCTGAGCAAATTGTGGAAGCGGCCCGCTCCTGAGCGGCGCCCTCCCCTGCCCACCCGCCCCAGGAAACCGAGGGCGGGCGAAGGCATGTGTGAATAGTCGCCAGGACGGCAGCCCCAGAGGGGGAAGGCGTGGCCGCCGTCCTGGCTCAGGCGGGGTTGTGTTGCCGCCCCCGCCACGCTGCAGCAGGCCCCGGAGAACGACCCGCCTTGCGTTCTGATTGTTGGATTGACGCCCCCCAGCATGGCCTAGGCGCTCCCGCCCGGCTGCTCGAAGAACCATTCGGCCGAGAGCGAAAGCTTTCGCCGCTTCGCCTCGTCACGAAGGCGCTCAAGAAACGCGTAGGGAGGAGCCTCGCGTCCGCTCTCGTAGCGCGAGACGCGCGACCGGCTGACCTGCCCGATCCGGGCAAGTTCTTCCTGCGTCACGTCGAAAACGTGCTTCCGGACGTACTTGATCGGGCTGGGCTCGTTCATGAGCACTATTAGTGCGCGATACGCACATATTGATCAAGCAGAATTTGTGCGTACTACGAACGTGAGCGCTGCGCACAAATCGCCCACAACCGTGAGCATGGCCGATGATGCTCCGAAGAAGCCGCGCGGGAGACCGCCCAAAAAGGCCGATCCCAATACGGTCGGTGGGCGCCTGCAGCGCCTGCGGCTCGAGCGGCAGCTAAGTCAGGACGACCTCGCCGATATCCTGGCGATCTCGCGCCCGATGATTTCGAAGTACGAGGACAACACCCATCCGATGTCGCCCGACGCGCTGAAGCGCGCGGCCGACCGCTTCGACGTGACGCCATCGTTCATCCTCTTCGGCGAAGAGGTCATCTACGCAGAGCATTCCGCTCCCCTGGCCGGGGTGGTGGGAGCCGGTGCGCCGATCGAGGCGATAGAGGACACCGACCCAACTGCGGTGGCCGTGCCGAGCAACTTCGCGGGAACGGTTGCCTTTCGCGTACGCGGGGATTCCTGCCTCCCCGTTTTCGAACCCGGCGATATCCTGATCGTCCAGAAAGACAGCGCTTCTGCCGAGAGCGACTTCCTCGGTCGCTTCTGTGTCGTGGAGACCGGAGGCTACGGTTACGTCAAGGAAGTCCGCAAGAGCATCGACATTCCTGGCCAGGCGCCGCGTTACAACCTTTGGAGCCCAAACGCCGACACCATCGAGGTGCGCGAACTCCAATCGGTACGCCCCGTCCTTCTCCGCATCCTGGGTAAAGCTCAATGACCTTCGGCAAGCCCTACCTTGCAGCAGCTCTTGCTGTGGTCATCGTCGCTCCGAGCAACGCTGTTGCGCAGGCGACGAAATTCAATCTGACCTGCAGCGGGACGCTGCAAACCCTCGCGCCCGCTCTGCTGATCGACACCACCAAGGACTATTCGTCGACCTATCGGATCGACCTAGACGCCATGACCTGGTGCGAGGCCGACTGCAGCGCGACACACCCGATTTCTGAAGCCACGCCTACCGCCCTCACCCTGCAGTACATAAGCACCGACACGCCGCGCGAGTTCGAAAAGCTCCGCAACTACATCTCGCGCGAGACAGGCCGGCACTCGATCGTCGCCGAGAGCGGGGTCGGAACTAGGCGTATGGCCATGTTCTGGAAGGGCCAGTGCGAGCCCGGCGAGTTCACGGGCTTCCCAAAACCCGTGACGAAGTTCTGATAGCAAGAGCGACCGGTTCCCTTTGCGACCAACCACCCTCCCTTTGCATTCGGTCCAGTCCAACTTCGCCGGATACGAACAACTCGCAGCGATCTATCGGACTGCAGCCAGCGCTCCCACGCAGACCGTAGCGCTCAACTGCGCCCGAGTCGGTTGGGTCGACGCCAACATGTCTGCGCCTTTCGCTGCAGTTCGCCACCTGCTTCGCGACCGACACGAACGGCTCCTGCGGCTCGCTCACCTGCGCACCGACATTGCGCGAACGCTAACGGACGTCGGCTTCTTCAATGGCGGCAAAGCCCGGAAGACGATGGTTCCGCTCAGGCTGTTCGGCCAGGGCCAAGCAAGGTCATTTGCCGCCTATACGCAGAGCCAACTTGCGGACAAGGGCCTGCCGACCATGAGCGCGCAGGTGTCAAAGCGTGTCTTTGAGGGCATCGACGAGATTTTTCAGAACTTCGAAATTCATGCGCGTAGTGAAGCTGGGCTTTATGCGTGTGGGCAACTCTACCCACGAAAGGATTTGCTCGTCTTTACGCTGGCAGACATGGGTGTCGGTATCCCGGAGGTGGTCTCGCGGTCACTCGGTCGGACCATGAAGGCATCAAACGCGATCGATTGGGCCATGACGGGCACCAACACCACTCGACAAGGCGATGTGCCCGGCGGCTTAGGCCTGAAAATCCTGCGCGACTTCATTGAGCTAAATGGCGGCACACTCTCAGTGGTCTCTGGGAGCGGCTTTTGGTGCAGCGCTCCGGGCGGGACTCGTCGTAAAGAAATGCTTGATCCCTTCCCGGGCACAATCGTGACGATTGAGGTAGATACGTCCGACCCCAAGGGGTACCAGATGGTGGACGAAATTGACCCAGACTCGGTGTTTTAGAATGGCAGACGTTGTGGAGCGCCGGCTCTCTCTGACGAAAATCGTCGGGAGCCCGTTCTGCGTTGCCATTGACGACGGCAACGCTGTGCATGGACAGATCGCTGACGCCATCGACCAGGGCGCGGTGGCAATCGTCTCCTTTGCTGGAGCGCGGCGCCTTACGACTGCATTCCTCAATGCATCGATCGGCCAACTCTACAATGAGTACGACGAGGATACGATCCGAGAGCGCCTGAGAGTCGTGGAGGCTACGCAGGATGATTTGCGCCTCTTGAAGCGGGTTGTGGACAACGCAAAGACGTTCTTTGCCAACCCGCAACGCGGAGCAGCGGCGTTGAAAAACCTTCTCGGCGATGACTAAGCGCTTCGACGTTAAAAAAGCGGCAGATGTTGAGGCGCTATTTTCTGCGTCACACTTTCTGTTTGACACTAACGTGTGGCTTCGGGTCCAAGGCTACTTCACTGATACTTCCGATTATCGGTCTAGAGCGTACTCCGCATTCTACCGAAAGGCCTTGGAGCAAGACGCAAAGATCTACCTTCCGCAGGTTGTCGTCTCGGAATTTGTCAAAGTCAGCCTCGGCGCGATGGCGAGGGACGCGAATGCGGGCGAAGGCAAGGTTCACGCTCAGCCTGGGTACGGACAATGGATCGCGGACGTTTCAGACGACCTTTCGCACGTGGCCAAGGACACGTTCCGACTGGATGACGGCTTTTCCGGCTTGGATCTGGACGACTGCCTTAACCACTGCCAATCCGCGGCAATCGACTTCAACGACGTACTTATCGCGCGACTGTGCGCCGCCCACGGCCTGGTCCTTGTGACGGACGATGCCGATCTACGTTCTTGCGAAATCCCAATCGCCACAGCCAACAACAAGCTGCTGAAGGGCTGACCTTAGCAACCGTGTTCGCCCATTGAGCCCGCCCCACCGGGCGGGCTTTTTCGTGTGTGCTAGAAGCGGATGTCTGGGACCACGCCGTGACTAGCTAGCAGCCGCGGCTTGCCCCACTGCTCGAAGTCCGGGTCGCCCTCCACACAGTAGACCAGCGCCCCGCCAACCCTGCGGGCGGTCGCTTCCCCTGCTCGGCGGGCGGCGCGCTCCTGCTCGAATTGCCGCAGCTCGCCATGGGCCAGCTTGTCAGGCCCTGCTCGCCAGAACGGTTGTACGCAGAAGATCGTTACGCGCGCCAAGTCGTGCCCCCCATTTCTTAACGCCCATGGATTCCGGCTGGAGCCGCCGGGGTCAATGCAACCCTTGGCTACATGCGTCCGCAACTGACGCAGGCCGACAGCGCTCAACCATTTTGTTCGTTTTGCGCACTTTTGCCCTTGATCTATTTTGTGCGTTCTGCGCACTATTGGTCATCGGAACGGGGAGACACCCAATGGCCAACGCCTTCGAACAAGCCTTCGCTGAGATCGACCGCCAGGCCGCTGCTGCTCTTCGTCCGGTCTCTAAGATCGAGAGCCTGTCGAAGCTCCTGGCGCATCACCGCGCCGCGGCCCGCCAGCTGATCACCGACGCCAAGGCGCACCGCGCCTGGATCAAGAAGGTCGCCAAGACCAACGCCGGCGTCACCCGCTTCTACGGCGAGAACCTGGACCTCGTTTCGAAGTCCCTCGCCCGCCACCGCAAATGCATCGCCCGCACCCGCGCTGAACTGCGCGCGCTGTCGGTCGTCCAGATGAAGGAAGCCGCCTGATGCGAGCCGCCTCTGAGACCAAGCAACTGACCTATCGGTGCGCGGGAGGGACGATCCTGTTCCGCACCCAGCCGCTGGGACGCACCGACGGGACCGCCATCGAGCGGGCCAGGGACCTGATTGGCTTCTACAGCCGCGAGGGTCTGGCCTGCGCCAAGCGCGCCGATCCGGCGGGCGCTCGCTACTGCGCCACCCTCGCCGAAGAGCTGATCTACGCGGTCAAGGCTGCTGAGAACTGGCGCCGGGCCTCCACGACCTGCGCGCGGGCCGCGTGATGGCCTTCCGCTCTGAACACCGGGAGTGGCTCGACGAGATCGAGCGCGGCCCCCGCACCAATCACGCCCTGCTGGCCCTGAAGTTCGCCGCCTTCGCGGTCGGGCTCTTCACGGTCTGCGCCCTTCTCTGGAGGATCGGATGAGCAAGCCCGATTTCCTTGACCCGACCAAGGAGGCCAAGGCCGTCGCCGCGATCATTGCCGGCGCCCAGGTCGACACCGACGACGCCGAGCTCGTCCACGACACCATTGAAGGCGAGACGAGCCTGTTCGAGGCGGTCGACGCCGTCCTGGCGCGGATCGACGACGCCGAAGTGATGCTCGAAGGGCTGGCCGTGGTCATGGACCGGCTAAGCGCCCGCAAGGTCCGCTACGAACAGCGGATCAAGACCGACCGGGCGCTGATCGAACAGGCACTGTCGATCGCCGAACTGCCGAAGCTGGAGCGCCCGAGCGCGACTCTGTCGCTTTCGACCCGCGCGCCCAGCCTGCAGGTCACGGAGGAGTCCGACATTCCGGCCAAGTACTGGAAGGCCGGCGCTCCGACCTTGGACAAGAAGGCCCTGACCGCGGACCTGAAGGACCGCGCCAAGGCACTGGAAAGCCTCCCCGAGGACGCCGCTCAGCGTGACGCGCTGCTGGCGTCCCTTCCCGACATCCCCGGCGCGACCCTGTCGAACGGCGCGCCCAGCCTCACCATTCGGAGGGCCTAAGCCATGAACGCTCTCACCCCCATCCGCGCTCAAGGCGTCGTTGATTACACCGCGACCCAGCTTGGCTTGATCCAGCGCACCGTGGCGAAGGATACGAGCCGTGACGAGTTCGACCTCTTCATGGAGGTCAGCCGCCGTGCGCGCCTCGACCCGTTCCGCAAGCAGATCCACGCCCTCGTCTTCAACAAGAACAAGCCCGACAAGCGATCGATGTCGATCGTCACCGGGATCGACGGCTTCCGCGCCATCGCCGCGCGCACTGGTCGCTATCGGCCGGACGAGGAAGAGGCGGAGTACGTCTACGAAGAGGCCCTGAAGAGCCCGGCCAATCCGCTCGGCATCCTGAAGGCCACGGTCACCATCTGGATCGCCGACGCGATGCGTGAAGGCGGCTGGAAGCCGGTCAAGGGCTGGGCCTACTGGGAAGAGTTCGCGCCGCTTAAGGACCAGTGCGCCGAGGGCTGGGAGTGGGTTGAAACCGGCGATTTCTGGGAAGACAGCGGCAAGCCGAAGAAGCAACGCGTAGCCAAAGGCGATGTCGTCCAGGTGCTCGATACGAGCGGGAACTGGCCGAAAATGCCGCGCGTGATGATCGCCAAGTGCGCCGAGGCCCAGGCCATCCGCAAGGCTTTCCCCGAGGACACGTCCGGCATCTACGAGTTCGCTGAACTCGACCGCGCGAAGATCATCGACATCACGGCCAGCGAGTTGATCGAGGGCTTCCAAGAAGAGCAGCGCCTGAAGCGCGTCGGCGCCGCGAACACGATCATGTTCCAGATGTCGGCCACGACGCCGCTCGAACAGATCCCGCTGGGTCAGATCGCCGACCGCGTTCTCGAAGCCTCGCGCGAATGGGACATCCAGCAGCTTCGCTGGTTCATGGACGCCAACCGCCAGCCTCTTCAGGAGTTCTGGGCGCGCGCCCAATCTGACGCGCTCGGCCTGAAGCAGGAGCTTGAGAAGGCCCGGGACCGGCTCCTGGAAGGGGCCGCCGCCTGATGGCCCACCCGCTCGCAACATCCACCGACGAAGAGGCGCGCGATTTCTGCCGTGCGGTCCGCCGCGCCTTTCCCTGGAACAACCATCACCGTGAGGGAGCTCGATGAGCGCGCCCCCGATCCCTATGATGTTCGACGGCGAGAGCTTCCGCCCGCTGCCGAACTTCCTACGCATCGCCCGTGAGCACTACGGCGCCGGCGAGGTCGTGACCCTGGTCGCCCGTGACGAGCGGTCGGCGGTATCGCATCGCCACTTCATGGCGACCGTCGGCGAAGCCTGGAAGAGCCTGCCGGAAGGCAGCGCCGAGCGGTTCACGTCGGCTGACCACCTTCGCCGGTTCGTTCTGATCCAGACCGGCCACCGCGAAGAGACGGTCTTCGTCTGCAAGTTCAAGACGGAAGCGAACCGCCTGGCCGCGGCCCTGGGCGACCTGGACGAGTACGCGGTTATCGTCGTCGACGGGAACATCGTCACCCGCTGGACGGCGAAGTCGCAGTCGTACTTCGCGATGAACCGCGGCGAGTTCCAGCAGGCCAAGAAGGACGTGCTGGAATACCTCGACGACATGCTCGGCGTTCCCGCCGGCACCGTCGCTCGTCAGCGCGAGGCGGCGTGATGCTGGACGCTGAAACCCGCCAGCGCCGCGCAGAGCTGAAGGCGGAAATCCGCCGCCTGGAGAGCCCGGACCGCGAGGCCCGGAAGATCGCCGAGGCCCAGCGCCGCGCCGCCCGCGAGATCGGTCGGAAGGCCCGTATCGGCCACCAGCGCGCCAAGCCCAAGGGCGGGCACGAAGCCGACCACGGCTTCATGTCCTGGCAGCACGACAGCGACCTTGTCTGCATCGCCTGCGCGATCGAAGGACCGCCGTCCGCCGCCACGCTGCTGGGCGAGCGCAACCCCATCGAGGTCGCTCACCAGCGCGTCGACGGCTGGAAGGCCGGCAGGAAGGCCCACGACCGGCACTCCGCGCCTCTGTGTCGATGGCACCATCAGCTTGCGCCGAACGCCTGCGACAAGGGCCAGCGCATGTTCTGGGCGCGGCTGGAGATCGACCCGGCCGACTACTGCGCCGCCCTGCACCAGGCCTACCGCGCCAGCGCCGACGGCCTGGCCGTCCAGTCCCGCTTCATCCCCCGGAGGTCGACTTGCGAAACCCTCTGATCGACATGGCGGCCGACATGTTCACGGCGATCGACGCCCTTCGCCTGAAGCGCCACCGCCTCGTCAGCACCGAGGACGGCGTCGAGATCCATCAGCCCGGCAAGCCGGCGCTGCTGCTGACCCACCGCGCGGCCCGCGACTTTGCCCTGAGTTTTGAGGAGTCTCGCCATGCGATCTGATCGTGGTCGCCAGGAGAACACGGCGCTTCGACGCGCAATCACACGATCGGGCATGACCTCAGAGGAGGTCGCCTGTCACCTTGGCGTCAGCAAAGGGGCTCTCTTCGACTGGATTTACATGCGGCGTCACATGAGGGTGGAGCACGCGCTCCAACTCGCGACGTTGCTTGACGCCGACCCAGCCGAGCTTCTTGGGCTACCCAAGAGAGCGGTGCCGCCTGCCCAGATCATTCAGGTCGAGCGCATCGTCTACCGTGACCCGCCGCCGCCTTCCGGACCTCCTGGCTGGCTGAAGTGGGTGATCGAACTCGGACCCGCGATCTACCGCGCGTGCCGTGATGCGGGCTGGTTTGGCCTGATGCGCGAGAGCCGCTCCGCCCCTCGGGGCGCCCGATGAAGCGCCACCCGCTCCTCGAGACCCTAATCGTCCTAGCCCTAAGCGCAGTGCTGTTCAGCCATTGCGCGCAAGACGAGCAACCCCCGGCGGTCGCTTTGGAGTCCGACCGATGAGGGTGCTTGACCTGTTCAGCGGCATCGGCGGGTTCTCGCTAGGCCTGGAGCGCACTGGCGGGTTCAATACCGTCGCCTTTTGCGAAATCGACCCGTTCTGCCGGCGCGTGCTGGCGAAGCACTGGCCCGAGGTCCCCTGCTACGACGATGTCCGACAACTCACCGCAGACCGGCTTGCTGCCGATGGAATTGCCGTTGATGTCATCTGCGGCGGGTTCCCCTGCCAGGACATCAGTCACGCTTCCGCCGCCCCTGCGGGCATCGGGGGCGCTCGATCGAGGCTGTGGGACGACTACGGGAGACTGGTGGGCGAGCTTCGACCGCGCTTCGTCCTCGTGGAGAACGTCGCTGCCCTGCTTGGCCGCGGCCTCGACCGAGTGCTCGGCGACCTGGCCGCGCTCGGGTACGACGCGGAGTGGCACTGCATTCCGGCTTCCGCCGTTGGTGCGCCTCATCCGCGGGATCGGGTCTGGGTTGTGGCCCACTCCACGGCGGTGCTCCGGCAAGAACAGCGCGGGCATCAACCGCGCCGAGTTCTATCGAGCCATGGGCTTCTCGAGATCCTCGACGACCAAGGGCGGGGCCACCCAATCCCCGCCTGGTGGGCCGCTGAACCCTGCGTGGATCGAGTGGTTCATGGGGTTCCCAACCGGGTGGACCGACTTGGAGCCCTCTCAAATGCCGTCGTCCCCCAGATCCCAGAACTGATCGGCCGCGCAATTCTGGCGGCCGAAGCGGAAAGGCTCGCCGCATGAAACACCTCGCCGCCATCTCCCAGGCTGAAGGCCGCGATCATGGGTGAGGTGATGCGCGTCCTCGACCTGTTTTCCTGCGTCGGGTGCCACGCACTCGGGATGCAGCGCGCCGGCCATGACCTGACCGAGCTTTGCGAGATCAACCCGTGGCGCCGCCAGGTGCTGGCCGCCAACTTTCCTGGAACGCGCATCCATGACGACATCCGCACCCTTACGCCGGGGCGCGCCGACGCCGTCTTCGGCGGGCCTCCCTGTCAGCAGACCAGCGTCGCCGCAGCCATCCACGGACGTCGTTCAGGAGGATCTCTTTGGGGATCTATGCTCGACGCCGTCACCCGCGCCGCCCGCGGCCGGTCCATTCCTGTTGTCGTGGAGCAGCCCCCGGGAAATGCGGCGTGGGAAGCCGAAGTCGCTCGCGATCTTTCCGACCTTGGTCTCTTCGTCGGACGATTTGAGTTCGGCGCTCACGACGTTGGCGCGCCGTATATTCGCCGGCGAGTGTACCTGGCTGCCTTCCCCAGCCTGTCGCGACTGGAGGTCGCCGGGGCTGCGCTCCCACAAGCGATTGAGCGAGCCAAGAGGGCAGCAGCTGCCCGAGGTGATTGGAACCCGTCAGCCATCCCGCCTTTCGGAATGGACACTTGGCGTTCCGAGCGGGTGGACGAGCGCAGAGAGCGCATCGAAGCCCTAGGCGACAGCAACCCGCCCGCCATGGCTGAGGCCATTGGCTACATGCTTGCGGAGGCCGCATGACCACCAACGAACAGCCCAAGCTCGATCTGGAGGCGCTGAAGGCCGTCGTTGCTGAACGTCGCGCATCGGCAGAGATCGCAGTTCGGCGCGGCTGGTCGAAGACGGTCGAAGATCATCTCGACTTCGCGACCGTGACCATCAGCTTCTACGATCTCGCCGCCCTCATCGCCAGGGCCCAGGAAGGAGAAGAGAAGGGTTCATCCCAGAGCCAGCCCGTCTTGGCGCCCAAGAGCGACACTGAAGGGCCGAGCTTCGACGGATGGCGCCACTGGAAGGCGCCAGACGAGCGCGACGTGTTACCGTGCGGCAAGGATGATCACGTAGATATTCGCCTCGATGGCCTCGCTCTAGAGGCGTACGAACACACCGACCAGCGCGCCGACGACTGGGACTGGTCGTCCGAAGGCGAGCCAACAATTATCGCGTGGCGCCCTCACCATACGGAAGAGAGCCGCCCCGATGATGGCGCGTCTTCGCGAGACGAGGGGGCGAAGAAGCCGCAAGTCGTCGCTTGGATGATGCGGGACTACGGCGCGTCGATAATTGCCGTCACCGCCAGCGGGTTCAAGCGCGACGAGTGGATCAGTCGCGGACTCGAAGTCACCGAACTGGCCGAGGTCTCCACCCTCATCGCAGGAGCCTCCAAGGCCGAAGGGGGTGACAGCGGTGATCTGCGCAGAACGAAAGCGAGGCTGAACGACGCGTTGTCCGCGTTGCGGTCCATCGCTGAGGGCAACCTGGGAGACCGCCCGTGGCAGGCTGGTTACGACACCATCCGGCAAGTCGCGCGGAACGCCCTCTCCACGGCCAATGCTGAAGGGGATGCGCGATGAGGTGCCCTGTCTGCAGCAACTGGAACTGCACCTGCCCGGATGGCGTGTGGCGCGACGCCGTCGCCCCGTCTTTCAACGGCGCGCCCGCGCCAGCCCCTACGATCAGTGAGCCGCCGGCGCCGTCCACTCCCACCGACCAGGGGGATGCGCGATGAGCGGGAAGCTGACCAAGGCGACGCAGTTCATGCGCGACAACGTGTCGGGCGATCTCGTGAAGTTCGGCACCACGACGGCGTCGGGAGGCCTCTTCTACCGGATGCAGAGCGGCAACTCCTACCGGCTCAACGCTGAGCAAGCGGCGGTTCTCGCGCGCTTCAACTTCAAGCCTCGGTACGTCCGCGCCCTTCTCACCGACACCCAGCAAGGAGCGGACAATGGAAGCGTCTGAGCTGATCGGGCGGCTTGAGGCTGCGAGGGAGGGAAGCCGGGAACTGGACGCGCTGGTTTGGGTGGCGGCTACGGGCTCCACCTACTCACACCTCGCTGAAAGCGCACACCTTGATCACGTCACCACCTCCCTCGACGCCATCGTGGCGCTCATAGAGCGGAAGCTTCCGGGCGCCGACTACGACATCCATCACCGGCGCTCGCCGTATCGGCCGACCGTGCATTGGTATGACGCCAGCGTCGAAGCATGGTGCGTGTCCGACGCGGCGACGAAGCCGTTAGCGGCCTGCATCGCCCTATGCCGCGCCCTCCAGCACCAGGAAGAAGCCGAATGAACGGAGCCGCCGGTATGGTGACCATGATCGTGGTCCTGCTCTGGATCGGACCCTGGGTGAAAGAGGCCCTCGCCGCTTACGAACGACGAACGGACGCGATCAAGCAAGCCGCCCTACAGGAGCCTCGCTGACCCATGGGACATGACCTGAAGGGGGCGGTGGAACGCCTTGCGATCTTCGTGGATGAGCCCGCGCGTTGGGGTGGCGTCCGCTTCTCGCGCGATGACGCCCGTATGATCAAGGCCGAACTCTTCCGCCTCCAAGAGGAGAGCGCCAAGTATCGCGCCGCGCTGCTGCACATCGTCGAGACGGACTGGCACACGCGGCAGGTGCGTCCGAAGCCCGAAGGCGGCATTCGGGGCTTTCCTGGCCTGACAGCCGTGCGCGTCCTGACTGGCCTGCATGGCTCGTACACATCCGACGCCGAGGTGCGCGCCGCCCTCGCCTCCCAAGATCAAGGAGGGGGCGACCGTGGGTGACCTGTCACGAGATTACATCGAACTGCTGACCGACTTGGGCGCCCGCCTGGGCCGAGGCGAGATCATCGGCGGTACGCCCTATGCGGTGAAATGCTGGCACGCCCTTTCCCGCCTAGAAGCCCTCTCCAGCGGGGAGGCGGTGGCTTGGCTTGTCGAGGGCTGGAATAGCCGAACGGGCGAGTTCAAGGCCGAGTGGTGGGGCCTGGGGCTTCCCGAAGACGGGTTCGGCTGGACCAAGGACAGCAACAAGGCGCTCAGGTTCGCGCGTGAGCAGGATGCGCAAGCCTACATCGACGAAACCGGATGGACCGAAGCGAAGCCGACCGAGCATCAATGGAGTGATAGATGGACCCGGCAGACCTCATTGCGGCGGCAAGCCTACTCGTCCTCGTTGTCGCCTTCCTCGCACCTGTCATCTATGCCGACAACATCGATAGCGAAGACGTCTGACGCCCTCTCCAGCCCTATGCCGAGCAGGGAAGAGGTGGCGAGGCTGGTCGATCCTGAAGCCTGGGAAGAGTACCTGCTCGAAGACGGCCGCGTTGATGAAGAGATCGCCAGCATCTTCCAGGACGCCTACGAGGCTTCGCTGATCAAGGCTGACACCATCCTCTCCCTCTTCTCCTCGTCCTTAGGTGGGGGGGAGGAAGAGGATACGGCATCACGCGGTGACCTTTCGCCGGCTAGCCGGTCACAGGACCAGCACTCCGATGGAGGGCGCGGCTGATGGATCAAGCGCCCCAACTGCCAACGAACATCTCCGCAGACGGCCGGGAGGTTTGGGCCTGGGCGGATGCGCTCTCCAAGCACACCCAACGTATCCATAGGATGCGCGAGCTTCGGCGGGACATCTTCTCGACGGGCCGCGAGTGCGGCGACTGCGACAAGTGGATGAAGAGCCGCGAGTGCCCGAGAGAGCGCAACGTCAACGGCATGAGCCGGGGACCGTCCTGGCGTGCGGCGACCTGCAACGCCTACGTGGAGAAGGCGTCAGCAACCGCGCGACGCGTGCAGTTGCAGGCCGAACTTGCGGCTCTGGAGGCAGAGCAGTGACAAGGACAGCGCTCCTGCTCGACGAGCCCTATCGCACGGCGCTCCGACTGTCGTTGGCGGCGCACCCGGAAAATCGGGATCAGCGGGAGGCATTCTGCGTCGGCTACCTCATGGGTCTCGGTGTTCGCGAGGGCCACGGCACCGAGCGACCAGTGATCGAAGGTGAAGGTTCCCGGGATGAACCCCTTCCCCTTCCCCTTCCTCCTCACCACGAGGGAGGGCGGTAGATGGCTCTAGTCGCGTCTACGCGCTGCGAACTGAAGCACTGTCGGAAGGTAGCGCTCGAAGAGTGCTCGTCTCTCCTGTGCCCGCGCCCGCGGACCGAAGCGGCCATGGCTGAACTGCGCGCGTGGTTCGAACGCAAGATCCCGCTGGAGGACGGCTGCGAAATTGGCACCGGCGGTCTTTCCCTCCCCCCAGCACCCCAGGACGCAGGAGACCGGTAATGAGCGCCTCGTTTGATAACCAACTCGGAAAGCTCGTCGCCGCTGAGGTGTCTGCGGCTCGTGGAGATACTGACCGCATGGCGGCGGTGATAGAAAGCTTGGCGTCGCGCCTCGCTTTCACGGCAGCCATCTTCGCGCAAGGCGACCCTGCAACCATCGACAAACTGATGGTGGGTTTAGAGCGTCACATCCATGAGGAGGCCGTCGCCAAGTCTCGGATCGCTCGCCTGATCGGAAGCGCCACCCACGATACTGGAGGCGGGGGATGAGCCGAGCCTTAGCACGCGTCCAGCAGCGCCCGTCGCCGGCCGATTGGCCCGATGACGCGCCTATGCGCCTGGACGAGGCGGTGGCGGTTTTCTCGCTCGAGCTACCGCTGACCGTCCCCATGCTCCGCACCGAGATCCGCAAGGGCCGGTTGACGCCCGCCGAGGTGGCGGGGAAGTTCTATGTGACCCCGGCCCAACTGAAGGCGCTGTTCCAATGTCCCGTCGCGCCAAAGGCCCGCGCCTCTATTTCCGCACAGGCCGGATCGACTCGAAAAGCGGCCGGACCCTCCCCGACGTCTGGGTCATCCGAGACGGACAGACTCAGATCAGCACAGGCTGCGGCTATGATCGCCTGTCAGGCCCTGGCGGCGCGGAAGAACAGCTCGCGCAGTATATCGCCAGCAAGTGGTCGCCGGAGGCCGGCGAAACGGTCCGAAGCAAACGTGATCCCGCTCAAGTCGGCGTAGCGGAGGTTCTGGCGCTCTACGCCATGGAGCGGGCGCCGGAGCTCGCCGCCGATCCGGTCAGCACCGCGGGCTTCATCAAGCACCTGACGGCCTGGTGGGGCGGCAAGTACCTGATCGAGGTCAAGCGCTCGTCCTGCAAGGAGTACGTCGAGCACCGCTGCGCCCAGCCGGCCGGCGGCGCGGCCAAGCGCGAAGCTCCGCGGCTCGTATCGCCGCAGACCGCGCGGCGTGAGCTTGAAACGCTGTCCGCAGCGATCGGCTACTGGCACGCAGAGGACACGCTGACGACCCGACCGAAGGTCTGGCTCCCAGAGAAGCCGGAAAGCCCGCGAGACGCCCTCACGCGCGCCCAGGCGGCCCGTTTGCTCATGGCGGCGCGTGGATACCGCATTACCGGCGACAAGCACCCCAGCGGCCGGCCGAAGTGGGTCAGGCTGCGCGACAGCGGCCCAGCCAACCGCGCGCACCTGAAGCGCTTCATCGTGCTCGGCTACTACGTGGGCAGCCGCTCGGCCGTGAACCTCGCGCTGCTATGGCAGGAGTCACCCGTCCAGGCGTGGGTAGACCTCGACAAGGGGATGATCTGGCGCCGCGGCAAGCGCGAGCAGGAGCGCGCCAACAAGCGCCGGCCGGTCGTGAAGATCCCGCTGCGCCTGCTCGGCCACATGCGCCGCTGGAAGGCCCAGGACGACCGCCGCAGCGACGGGCGAGAGCACCCCATCAACGCCGTCATCCACCATGGCGGCGAGCCGATCACGTCCAAGATCAACAAGGGCTTCGCCGCGACCGTCCGCGACGCTGGGCTGCCCGCCGAGATCACCCCGCACTGGCTGCGCCATACCTGCGCGACGTGGCTCATGGAGGCCGGCGTCGAGACGTGGGAGGCCGCCGGCTTCACAGGCATGACCGCCGCGGTGCTGGAGAAGCACTACGGCCACCATCGGCCCGACTATCAAGCGGCGGCGGCCGGCGTCGCAGGTCGGTGATCACTTGCCAGAAACTTGCCAGGAACGTTGCATTTCAGCGTGAACGAAAGTGGAAAGTAGTGAACGCCGATCCCAAGCAGCGTAAAGCTTTGCTCTAGTATCCACCTCGTTCACACCGAGGGGGTCACAGGTTCAATCCCTGTCGCATCCACCATTTTCTTCCCTTGATTCATCAGCCGTTGATGACGGTCGCGGGCCGGCCGTAAGGCGGCAGGCGCAGGAAGAAATCGTCGTGCGCGAGCGCGAATTTCCGGGCGAACCAATGGCCGCTGTCGACGATGGCCTTCTCGTCGCTGCGCTCCAGCAGACGCGGACTGTCGCCGCAATCGGTCCAGTCGATATAGCGCCGGCTATCGGCCAGGCGGTCCGGAAAGCGAGCGGCGATGATCGTCTGGACGACATGCTCCTCGCAGATGTAGGTGCCGATCAGGCGGCTGGTGGACCTCACCCGCCGTAGCTCGAGCGCGACCACCTGCAGCGCCTCGTTGGGCAGCGACCACCAAGTCTCGCCCTTGAACCAACGCCCCCAGGGCCGCGAACGCTCGCCGAGCAACTGGCGGCGGGCCCCGTCAAGGGTTTGGGCCAGCCACGCGATCGCCGGCTTGAACCGGTAGGCAAGGCGCTCGCGGACGGGGTCGGGCCGTAGCCACCGCGCGTCGAAGCGGAAGCCCTGCATCCGCTCCTCTTCCCGTCCGCACTCGGCCTCGATGTAGCAAAGCGGCTGCTCGGAGGCCTTGAGCTCGCGCACGATGTCCTGCCGCGAGGCCACCGGCCAGTCGGAGCCGCTGATCAGGTGCGCATAGTCGCACTCGAAATCGATCGCCCGGTCGATGAGCATCGAGATCGCATCGATCAGGCTTCGATGCCCCCACCGCGAGGCGACCGGATTGTCGAGCACCTCGACGCGCTGGGGATCGCCGGGCGGGTCGTCCCGCAGACTTCGCCAAAGGCTTGAACGCCGGTCGGCATGAATGACGACCTTGTCTAGACTGCCCGTCGGCGCCAGCTGCTCAACTAATGCGTCGAGCTGCGGCCTGCCCTCATGCGCCAGCACCATGTAGATCATCCGCATGCGGATACCTTCGCGCCCCTGGTGACGACGAACACTGACGCAGTGTGCGGTCTAGCTCAATTGCGAATTCTCCGGACTTCCAGCATACCCGCGCGACGGACGGCAGTTGCACTTGCGAAAGTTGGGCGACTTTCGCGTCCACTACGGTGGGTGGCGCCGCGCCGCCGACGGCCACCCTGGGGCCGTGGCGCATTTGTTCCTGTTTTGTTTTCATTGCGCCATGCTTCCCCTGGCGACCGATCGCAAGCTTCCCCTGCCCGCGCCCCGTCTCGACCAAGCCCGGTACTTTCCCGGATGCGTCGTGCTGCTCTCGTGCGGCGGATGCGGCTGGCGGCGGCGGTATGATCCGCTGAGGATCGCGCACCGGCTCTACACCCTGGGCGACGGCGGCCTGCAGACGCCGGTGGCCGACGTGGCGACGCGGATCAAGGCGGCCTGCGCGCGGTGCGGAACGCGGCGCTGGGACGCCTGCCTGGCCTATCCGCCGGGGGTGGACGAGCGCGAGGCCATGCGGCTGCGCCGGCGCCTGCGCGACTAGGCGGCCCGCCGCTCCAGGGCGCGCCACCAGGCGTCGACCGCCTCCAGCTGCGGCGGCAGCATCACGAACAGCGGCGCGGCGAACGCGGCCCAAACCGGGTCGAACTTGGGGGCCACTGACGTCAGGATCGGGACCTGGGCCTCCAACCCGGCGGCGAAGGCGTCGCTAAGGCCGGTCCGTTCGGATTCGAGCCGTCCGAACTTGCTGAGCACCACAAGGTCGCAGCCCGCGGCGATGTCGCCGCGCACCGCCTCGCAGGCGGTCACGATGCTGCCCGCATCGACGCTGCAGGCGCTGGAGCCGCGGCCAAGCGCCTGGAACACCTCGAAGCGGCGACCATCGGCCAAGCTGCGCAGCTGGGCATGGCCGGGCGCCGGCTCCTCTTCGACTACGCCGGCGACGCGCACCTGCGGTCCCAACTGGGCCGCGAAGGCGGCGAACAGCGCCTGAACCTGCGGGGTCGGCGCGCCGCGTACGACGGCTATCGGCGCTGGAGGGGGCGCCACCACCTCAGGCCTTCGGCGTGAACGGCGTCGGCACCCGCGCGCCGCCCTGGCGGGCGAACATCCAGCCCGGATACTCGGCCGGCAGTTCGCTGACCTCGTCGAGGCGCTGGATCTCCTCGGGCGTCAGCTCGAGGTCGACGGCGGCGAGGTTGTCGTCGAGCTGCTCGACGGTCCTGGCGCCGATGATCACGCTCATCACGTGCGGCTTGGCCAGCAGCCAAGCCAACGCCACACGGGCCACCGAAGCCCCGTGCGTCTGCGCCACCTCTCGCATGACCTCAACGCAGCTCCAGGCGCGATCGAGGTTGACCGGCGGGAAGTCGAAGTTGGTGCGCCGGGCGTTCTCCGGATTGTTCGAGCCAGGCCCGAACTTGCCCGACAGCAGCCCGCCGGCCAGCGGCGACCAGACCATCAGACCGAGCTGTTCCGAGGTCAGCATCGGGACCAGCTCGCGCTCCAGGTCGCGGCCGGCGATGGTGTAGTAGGCCTGCAGGGTTTCGAAGCGGGCGTAGCCTTTGGCCTCGGACACCCCCAGCGCCTTGGCGATCTTCCAGGCCGACCAGTTGGAGACGCCGACGTAACGGACCAGCCCTTGGCTGATCAGGTCGTCGAGCGCGCGCAGGGTCTCGTCGATGGGGGTGACGGTGTCGTTGCCGTGGATCTGGTAGAGGTCGATGTGGTCGGTCTGCAGGCGCTCCAGGCTGGCCTTGACCGAGTCCATGATGTGGCCGCGCGAGGCGCCGCGATCGTTGGGCCCCGGCCCCATCTGGCCGAACACCTTGGTCGCCAGCACGACGTCGCTGCGCTTGACGCCAAGGTTCTTCAGGGATTGGCCGAGCCGCTCCTCCGACGCCCCGAACGAGTAGACGTCAGCGGTGTCGAAGAAGTTCACGCCGGCGCCCAGCGCCTTGCCGATGATGGCGTCCACGTCCGCCTGCGGCAGCGAGCCGATGGCCTTCCAGATGCCGGCCTCCTCGTTGCCGCCGAAGGTCATGGTCCCCAGGCAGATCTCGGAAACGTAGAGGCCTGTCCGGCCAAGCTGCTTGAACTTCATGCGTCGGCTCCCGGCGTTGTCGCCACAGCCTACATATCGGCTCGCGACACGCGCAAGACAGGCCCTCGCCTAGGGACGCGAGATGATCAGCCGCCGTGAGCCGTCATAGGTCGGCATCCGCCGCCAATGGCCGTAGCGCGCGTCCCAGGCGCCGGAGGCGAGATCGGCGGAGAGCGCGCCCACGAACCTCGGCTCGACCTCCGGCGCGACGAAGCCCCAGGACGACTGAGCGCGGCGCACGGCCGGGTCCAGCAGGCGCTCGGGCCGGGCGTAGAAGGCCTCGGTGATCCCGTCCACGCAGTCGGCGGCGATCGGCACGGTCTCGATGTTCACCTGGCCGCCGAGGCCCTGCGCGATCACGCCGATGTCCGGATAGCGCCGCCGTTCGGCGGCGAGCAGTTCGGGCGCATAGTCGTTGAACCACCACTGCGACAGCACCGAGCCGTCGAACGCCGCCACCACGACTGGCCCGCGGGCCACGCGCCGCAGCTCGGCCAGCCCCTTGGCCAGGTCGCGCCACTGATGGACGGTGGCCACAGCCATCGCTGCGTCGACGCTGTCGTCGTCGAGCGGCAGGGCCTCGGCGAAGCCCTCGATGGCCAGGCCGGCGTCCGGCCGCCGTTGCGCCCGCATGACCGCCGACGGCTCCACCGCCAGGACATGGCAGTCTTCCGGCTCGTAGGACCCGGCCCCGGCCCCGACATTGAGCACGGTCCGCACCGGCCCAAGGGCCTGGCGAATGCGCTGGGCGAGCACCGGATCGGGCCGCCGCTGGACGCCATAGCCCGCGCCGGTCTGCTCGTAGTCGACATCGCCACCGACAGCCATTCGTCACTTCTCCTCACATTTGCTTGGGTGACGGAAGACGTAGTCAGTGATCGCGCTCGGAGAAATCGAGTTCGGGTCGTGCTATAGGTGAGCCAAATTCACCGAGGACGTTCGTCATGCGTCGACGCCTGCCGCCGCTTTCCGCCCTGCGCGCCTTCGAGGCCGTGGCCCGGCTGGGCTCGGTCGGCCGGGCCGCCGAGGAACTCGCCCGCACCCACGGCGCGGTCAGCAAGCAGTTGCAGGCGCTGCGCCTCGACGCCGGCGTCCCGCTGTTCGACAAGGTCGGCACCGGCCTGGCGCCCAACGCCGCCGGTCACAGGCTGGCCCAGGCGGTCGGACGCGCCTTCGACGACCTGGGCGAGGCCTATGCCGAGGTCGTGCGCGACGCCCGCGCCCCGGCCCTGCGCATCGCCTGCAGCGCCAGCTTCGCGATGGGCTGGCTGGCCCCGCGTCTGTCGCGCTTTTCCGAGCGATATCCGGATGTTCGGCTGCAACTCTCAATGACCTCGGCCCGCGAGATGCGCGAGGAGCGCGACGCCGATCTGGTCATCCTGTGGGACCGCGCGCCCTATCCGGACGAGGACCGTGCGAGGGCGATCCGGCTGGCCGACGCCAGCTTCGGGCCGGTCGCCGCGCCCGACTATCCGGTCGCACGTCAGGGCGGCGTCCTGCACGTCGGGCGAAAGATCGCCCACGACCACACCGTGGGGGCCTGGGCGCAGTGGAGCCGTGTTTCCGGCCTCTCCATCGAGGCGCCGGCCGAGGTCAGCTTTCCGCACACCCACCTCTGTCTGCAGGCCGCCGCCGCGGGGATGGGCGTGGCGGTCGCCGAGCGGCGGCTGGCCGACGCGGACCTGGCCGCAGGGCGTCTGGTGGCCGTGGCGGAGTTCGCGGACCTTCCCGACGGATTCGCCGCCCTGCCGCACCGGACGCGGCCGCTGTCGCCGCAAGCCGGACTGTTCGTCGACTGGCTGCGCGCCGAACTGGACGAGCCCTGGACGGGCTCCGCCCCCGCCCCTACGCCGGCCAGATGAAGCGGTTGTTCGATTCTCTCGCCGACTGGGCCGACGCCCATCCCAAGCGGGTGCTGGCGATCGCGGTCGCGGTCGGGCTGGCGATCACCTTCGTCCTGCAGAACCGGCCGCCGCCGGCGCTGCCGCTCACCCTGACGCCGGTGATCGCCGACGTGCTGGGCGATCCGGGAACGCCGCGGGTCGGGCCGGCCGACGCCGATGTCGTGGTCGTGCTCTACACCGACTACCGATGCCCGATCTGCCGACGGACCGATCCGGCGCTGGAGCGGCTGGTCGAACGCGATCCCAAGGTGCGCGTGCACTACAAGGACTGGCCGATCCTGGGCGAGCAGTCGACGATCGGGGCGCGGGCGGCGCTGGCCGCCGAGCGGCAGGGCAAGTACCTCGCCATGCACCGCGCACTGATGGCCGACAACGCGCCGCTGACCCCGGCCGAGGTGCGCCGGATCGCCGCCGAAGCGGGCCTCGACCCCGACCGGCTGGAGGCCGATTTAGCTCGATACGACAAAGAGATAGAGCGCCAACTTGCGGCGCACGGCAACCAGGCCTTCGCGCTGGGCCTGAAGGGCACGCCGGCCTATCTGGTCGGGCCCTATCTCATCCAGGGCGGACTGGACGACGCGGCGCTGGACGCGGCAGTGGCCCGGGCTCGAAAAGCCGGGCCGCCCAAGCCTCAACCCGAGTGATCGGAGACGATCCGCCAGCCGTCCGCGGTCTTGTGGAACACCAAGCTGAACAGGCCCGCGGCCTTTTCGCCATTCGGCAGGTCGAGATTGAACCTGCCGATCACGGCGGCGTAGTCGGCGCCCAGCGGATCGAAGTCGACGACCTCGGTCGATAGCTTGGGCATGGCCTTCGGGTCGGCGAAGCGCGGGGCGTACATGGCCCGGATCGCGTCGTAGCCCTGAATGACCTTTCCACCGCTAACATAGTTGATTTGAGGGGCTTTTTCGTAGCTGGCCATGAAGGTGTCCAGCTCGCCGCGGCTCCAGCCGGCGCTGGCGTCGGCCAGCACCTTGGCGACGTCGGCGCGGTCGTCGGCGAGGGCCGGACCGGCCATCAGGCCTATCGTCAGGGCGATGGCGGAAAGTGCGCTGAACTTCACAATCGGGCTCCTATTTGCGCCGTATCGTCAGGATTTCGACGGGACGTTCCAGAATCTGTCCCTTTACGAACACGACCGGCGGCGGCGCGTCGGACGGCTGGGACTGGATCTTGCGGACGACGTCCATGCCGCTCGTCACCCGGCCGAAGGCGGCATAGCCCTGGCCGTCGGGATTGCGGGCGCCGCCGAAGTCGAGGCTGGTGTTGTCGCCGACCGTGACGAAGAACTCGGAGGTCGCGGTGCCGGGGCCGTCGCGGGCCATCGAGATGACGCCGTCGGTGTGGCTAAGGCCGCTCATGGCGGTGGTCTCGTGGGCGATCGGCGGCAGCATCTGGCCGCGATGGGCGTCGGTGTCGATGCCGCCCTGGATCACCTGGATCGGGGCCTTGGGGTTCGGGTCGGTCCCGGCGCGGACGACGCGGTAGAAGGTGGCCCCCTCGAAGCGGCCCTCGTCGACGTAGCGCAGGAAGTTGGCGACGGTGACCGGCGCCTTGTCCGGATAGAGCTCGAGCTCCACCACGCCGAGGTCGGTGGTCATCACCACCGGTACGGCCGGCGCGGCGAGCGCATGACCCGCCATCGCCAGGGTGAGAGCCGCGCCCAGCACGGCGCGTCGAACGAGTTGCACGGCCAAGACGGCCCTCCCCTTCAGGTCGGTCGGAAAGCCGGCGGGTCGCCCCCGCCGGCCTGTGGTCCTAGAACGCCACCCGGATGTTGGCCCCGACGGTGCGCGGCACGATGCGGATGCGCGCCTCGGGATCGAACGGGCTGGCCGGCAGCGCGCGGATCACGCCGCGGCTGTCGAGGGCGTTGTTCGCAAACACCGAGAACTCGACGCCCTCGTGGGTGAGGCCGGCGCGCAGGTTGACGACGTTGTAGGCGTCCATCTTGCGATAGGTGCTCAGTTGCGGGCTGAATTCGGTGAAGCGTTCGCCCATGTACTGGTAGCCAGCGTAGACGAAGCCGTCGAGATCGTCGCCGACCGGGAACACGTACTCGGCCGAGCCGCTGAAGGTGAACTCCGGCACGAACGGCGCCTTGTCGCCCTTCTTGGCCTTGAGGTTCACGACGTCCGTCGAGAGCTTGGAGTCGATGTAGGCGCCGCCGGCCGTCAGGGTCAGGCCCTGGATCGGGTTGGCGGTGACCTCCAGTTCGACGCCGTCGCTGGTCGCGCCGCCGACGTTCTCGCGGAAGCCGAAGCCGCAGTCGAGGCGACGCTGGGTCTGCATGTCGTCCCAGACCAGGTGGAAGTAGGCGCCGTTGACGCGGACCCGCCCGTCGGCGAACGAGCCCTTGCCGCCCGCCTCGTAGCTCCAGACCTTGTCGGCCGCGAAGGCGTTGGGGTCGGTTCCGGTGCGGGTGAAGTCGGCCAGCTCGGCGGCGCAGACGTCCTGCGGCACCGGGGTGTTGATGCCGCCGTAGCGGAAGCCGCGGGCGGCCTGGGCGTAGACCATGAAGTCGTCGTTCACGTCATAGGAGACGTTGAACTTCGGGTTGAAGCCGTCTTCCTTCGAGGTGCGGCGCGGCGGATTGCTGGGGATCGCGCCATTGAAGAAGCCCGAGGCGTAGAGCTTGTACTTCTGCTCCCAGTTGAAGTAGCGCAGCCCGCCGGTGACGTTCCACTTGCCGATCTCGTAGGTCAGTTCGCCGAACAGCGCGTAGGTCTTCACCTCGATATCGTCGTAGCCCCAGTACGGGTTGTCGGTCGGGGCGCCGAAGTCGTTCGAGTTGATGCCCACGGCGGCGTCGAAGCCCGGCACCGGCACGGTGTTCAGATAGTAGATGTCCTTCTTGTCGGTGAAGGCGCCGACCACCCAGCTGAACGGTCCGTCGCCTTGCGAGGCCAGACGGATCTCCTGGGCGAAGTAGGTCGACTCCGTGGTGTCGACCAGCGGGCTCGGCTTCACGCCCGGGAAGGCGGCCAGCAGGCCGTCCAGCGAGCGCTTGTTGACCGTGGTGCGATCGAAATACGAGGTCGACGAGACCAGGTTCGCAAAGCCCAGGTCGTAGTTGAGGGTCAGGTTGTAGATGTCGAGCTTGTCGTCGTAGCCGTCGCTCGAGGTGTAGTCGCGGGCCAGACCCGGCACGCGCTCCAGGTCCTCGGGGCGGCCGCCGTCCTTGTAGTGGTGCTTGAAGTACGACAGGTCGGCGGTGAAGTCGTCGGTGACCTGGAAGCGGGCCTCGACGCGGCCGCCGCGGGCCAGACCGTCATTGAGGTCCTTCTCGCCGGTGGTGACGTTGTCGATATAGCCCGGGGTCTTGGTGTAGTAGCCCGAGGCGCGGATCGCGATGCGGTCGTTGACCACCGGCACGTTGAGCAGGCCCTTCAGCGAGAAGCCGTCGCCGCCCTCGTTGACGCTCGAAACGCCGTACTCGACCTTGCCCGAGAACTCGTTGAGCTGCGGGCGGTGAGTGATCATCCGCACCGTGCCGGTCATCGAGCCGGCGCCGTAGAGCGTGCCCTGCGGACCGCGCAGCACTTCGACGCGCTCCAGGTCGAACAGCGCCAGTTCCGGGTTCAGGGCGCCCATCGAGATCGGGATTTCGTCGATGTAGATGCCGACGGTCTCCTGGTTCTGGGTGTCGTTGTCGTTGCCGCCGCCGTTGGTGACGCCGCGGATCGACAGGCGCGTGCGGCCCGGGCCGTTCTGATAGGCGGTCAGGCTCGGCACCGAGCCCAGCAGGGCGGTGTAGCTCTCGGCGCCCATGTTCTTCATCGCCTGCTCGCCGACGACGTTGATGCTCATCGGCACATCGAGGACGCTTTCGGTCCGCTTGCGGGCGGTGACGACGAGTTCGTCGACGACGGCGCTCTCGCGCGCCGACTGCGCATAGGACGGCGCGGCGGTCAGCGCCGTCGCCGAGATCAGAACCGACGCCGCCAGCAGGCGCGTCTTGGTGCTCGTGGTCATAGGAATCCCCTCCCGAATGACAGGCGCGCGCATGCCGCTCCAGACGGCGGGCGCGCATTTCGAGCCGGGAACATAAGCGTGTGACGCTTCTGCGAATGATGCGCCAAGCAGCCATTCTGATGCGCGATGCAATCAGTCGCCGCCAGGCGGCAACCCCAGGTGCAGCGCGCCCTCGCCGCTACCTTCGGCGGAAGTCCTTGGGCGCGGCGTTGAACCGGCGGCGGAACGCGGCGGTGAAGTTGGTCGGGTGCTCGTAGCCCACCGATTCGGCGATCTCGGCGATGGTCATGCCGCCCTCCCGCAGCAGGTCCTTGGCCCTCTCCATGCGCCGGCCCTGGCAGAAATCGAAGACCGTCGCGCCGAACGTCTCCTTGAAACCGCCCTGCAGCTTGGTGCGGTTCAGCCCGACGCGGCGGGCCAGGGCCTCGATGGTCGGCGGATCGGCGAACTCGGCCATCAGGATCTCGCGCGCCTGGTAGAGGCTGTCGCGTTCGCTACGGCGGACCGGCGAGGCGGCGCGCGGCCCCTGCTCGCCGCTCTCGACCGTGTCGACCAGCAGGCAGAGCATCTCCATGACCTTGGCCTCGAGATAGCGCTGGCGGAGATTGCCCTTGAACGAGGCCCCGACGATGTCGCCGACGGCGCTGTGCATGGCCGGGGTCAGCCGCATGCCGAGATGGTTGAACCCCTGCCCCCGCCGGTCGAGATCGCGCAGCAGCTTGGGCAGTTCGTCCGGGTCCAGCCCCATGATCCGGGCCAGGTTGCCGGCGTGGAAATGCAGGGTCAGCGAGGCCAGCCGCTCGCGGCCGTGGATGTGCAGGTCGTAGTCGCGCCCGGCCGGCAGGGTGAGGACCGAGGCGTAGCCCTTCTCGATCCGCACCGCGTTGGGCCCGTCGTCATGCACGCCGATGCCGCCCGCCAGCACGAAGCGCAGGGAGACAAGGTCCTCAGGCGCGCGGATCGGCAAGGTGTAGTGGTCGTCGTAGCTGCTGTCGGCGACGCAGACGAGCAGGTAGTCGTAGAGCCGCACGACGTCCCAATGACCAGCGCCGTGCTCGACCGGCAGGCGGGCCGAGGCCGGCCCATGACGCGGCGAACGCGGCCCGTCGGCCACGTGTCCGTTGAACCCGTCATAGATGTCGCGAACCTCGGCGCGCGACGACAGAAGGTCGACCATACCCACCCCGCGCCGGCCCTGTGGCCAGCGGCCGGCAACCTGTCGCACCGCAAAGGAATTGTCACGGCGCCGGCAAGCAATCGCTGCGGGTTTGGCGAGAGATGTTACTTTCCGGGCTCGGTATGGGGAGGGAGTCGACGATGAGCGACCAGAACAAGCCGGCGGCGTCGCTCCAGTGGGGCGTCAAGCAGAGCTTCCGAAACTATGTCGCCATGACCGGCGGCACGACCGAAGTCGGCGGCGGCGCCGAGGCCACGGAGGACGGCGCGTTCGTGTTCGCCGGCGCGGACGGCGGGCTGAGCCTGGACGGCGACGGGCGCCTGCAAGGCCGCGGCGGCTTTCTCGGCGAGGTGAAGTTCCAGGCCCATGGCGGCATGCTGTCGGTGTTCCTGGCCGACCCGGCCATCGAGGTCGACGACAAGGGCGCGGCCCTCACCGTCGCCGACACCGCCAAGCGCGACTATCGCGTCGAGATCGCTCGGCTGGACCTGGCCGCGGCCGTCACCGAGCCATCGGGCGAACTCGTCATTCCCGTTGGCCTGTCCATCGAGGGCAGCCGCCTGCTCGGCGATCACTATGCGCCGCGCACCGAGTTGGACCCGGTGCGCCTGCGGCTGGGGTAGCGCCCTCGCCTACTGCTTGCTCATGTCGGCGGCCAGCTTCTGGGCGTCGGCCTTGGTCTTGCCGCCGACGCCGACGTCCACGGTCACCTGCTCGACCTTGCCGGTGAACTTGAACGGCAGCTGGTAGGTGAAATCGACGGCGGAGCCGGTGTCGAGCCCAATGTCCAGGCCCTCGCAGATGGAGAACTGGATCGGCACGGTGCGCTCCAGCCGCCCCTCGGCGACCTTGGCGCCGTCGGCGCTCACCGTGACCTTGGCGCCCTTGCCCATGCCGCCGCCGTCATAGGCGAAGTCGACGACCAGCTTGCACGGTCCCGGCGGCAACGCCTTGTCGGCCGCGAAGGTCGGGCGCTCGACGCCCAGGTAGTTGTAGACGAAGACCGGCCGCCCCTCGCGCAGGTAGAGGCCATAGCCGCCCTCCAGCCCGCCATGGGTGACGATCATTCCCTCGGCCTTGCCCTGCGGCACGACGATGTCGGCGGTGATCTTCCACGACTTGTTGAGCATCGGCAGGCAGGCCGCGTCCGGCAGGGCGACCATCCCGGGATAGTAGGTGGCGCTGGTGCGGCCGCCGACCAGGCTGGGCCGGCCCATGGCCTCGGCGTTCATGCGGATCACCGCGCGCCAGTCGAGCGGCAGGACGTTGTACTTCGAGGCCTCCGCCCACCAGAGGTCCTGCATCTGGCTCAGCAGGTCGGGATGGTCCTTGGCCACGTCCTTGGCCTGCGAGAAGTCCTCGTCCAGCTTGTAGAGCTCCCAGACCTGGTCGTCGGGGCTCCAGTCTTCCGAACGGTTCGGCTCCCACGGCGCGAAGGACGGGGCCGAGGCCATCCAGCCGTCGTGATAGAGGCCACGGTTGCAGCCGAGTTCGAAGTACTGCGTCCGGCGCTTGCTGGGCGCCTTGGCGTCGTCGAAGGCGAAGGCGAAGCTGATCCCCTCGATCGGCTTCTGCGGCACGCCGTTCAGCTCGATCGGCGCCGTGACGCCGGCCAGTTCGTAGAGCGTCGGCACGAGATCGATCACGTGCAGGAACTGATCGCGCAGCCCCCCCTTGTCGGCGATGCGCTCGGGCCAGGAGATGATCATCGGGTTCCGGGTGCCGCCGAAGTGGCTGGCCACCTGCTTGGTCCACTGGAAGGGCGTGTTCATCGCGTGCGCCCAGGACGACGGGAAGTGGTTGAAGTGCTTGGGCCCGCCCAGCTCGTCGATGACCTTAAGGTTGTCCTGCCACTTCTCGGGGAAGCCGTTGAAGAACAGGTTCTCGTTCAGCGAGCCTTCCAGCCCGCCCTCGGCGCTCGAGCCGTTGTCGCCGGCGATGTAGATGATCATCGTGTTGTCGGCGTCGGGCAGTTCTTTCACCGCGTCGATCACCCGGCCCATGGCCGCGTCGACCTGGGCGCCGTAGGCGGCGAACACCTCCATCATCCGCGCATAGAGCCGCTTCTGGTCGGCGTTCAGCGCGTCCCAGGCCGGCAGGCCGCGTGAGCGTTCAGTCAGCTGGGTGTCGGCCGGAACCACGCCGAGCTTCTTCTGCCGCTCCAGGGTCTGCTCGCGATAGGCGTCCCAGCCCATGTCGAACTTGCCCTTGAACTTGTCGATCCACGACTGCGGGGCCTGGTGCGGCGCATGGGTGGCGCCGGGCGCGACGTAAAGGAAGTAGGGCCGGTCGGGGGCGATGCTCTTGACCTTGCGCACCCAGGCGATGGCGCGGTCGGCGAGGTCCTCGGTCAGGTGATAGTCGGGGTCGTCCGAGGCCGGGACCAGGTCGCGGTTCTCGAACAGCAGCGGGTTCCAGTGGTTCATGTCGCCGGCGTTGAAGCCGTAGAAATAGTCGAAGCCCAGGCCGTTGGCCCAGCGGTCGAACGGCCCGGCGGCGCTGGTCTCCCAGGTCGGGGTGTTGTGGTTCTTGCCGACCCAGGCGGTCATGTAGCCGTTCTGGCGCAGCACTTCGCCGACCGTGCCGCAGTTCTTCGGGAGTACGCAGCAATAGCCGTCGTAGCCGGTCGCCAGTTCGGTGATGCCGGCGAACGAGGCCGAGTGGTGGTTGCGGCCGGTGATCAGCGCCGCCCGGGTCGGGCTGCACAGCGCTGTGGTGTGGAAGCGGTTGAACCGCAGGCCTTCCTTGGCCAGCCGGTCCATGGTCGGCGACGGCACCCCGCCGCCGAAGGTCGAGAACTGACCGAAGCCGACGTCGTCCAGCAGGATGAGCACGATGTTCGGCGCCCCCTTGGGCGCAGCGACCGGCTGCGGGAATTGGGCGGGGTCGGAGTCCTGGTAGGTGCGGCCGACCTGGCCGGTGAAGTGGAAGTCGGGGCGCGGCAGATGGTCGGGCGTCGCGGCGGCTGGCGTGTCGTTGGCCTGGGTCATGGCTGTCCTCCCTCGGGAAGGACAGGAGCGCCCACAACCGCAGGGGCGCCCATCGGGTCGATCCCCCATCCGGCCGTCCGCCGTGCAGGAGGATGCTAGGCGCGGACCGCGAACTTGCTGCGCAGGGCGCGCTCGACGCTGGGCGTGACGAGCCAGGAGACCTCCTCGCCCAGGCTCGCCAGCTCGCGCGCGGTGCTGGAACTGACGTGCAGGAAGGTCTCGCGGCAGATGATGTGGATCATCGGCATGTTCGGCTCCAGCCGGCCGAGAATGCCGTGGTAGCGGAACTCGTCGTCGAAATCCGACGACTGGCGCAGGCCGCGGACGATGTGGGTGGCGCCGACGCGGTGGGCGTACTTGATGACGCTCTCGCCCTCGAAGGCGCCGACCTCGACCTGGGGCGGAAGTTCGCGGGTCCCCTGCCCGGTCAGGTCCAGATCCATCACCGACTGGGCGATCAGGTCCAGCCGCTCGTCGATGTCGAAGAGGCCGGCCTTGAGCGGATTGATCCCCACCGCCACGTGCACGACGTCGAAGGTGAGCAGCGCCTTCTGGATGATATCCAGGTGACCAAGGGTGATCGGGTCGAACGAGCCGGCGTAAATGGCCCGGGTACGGACAGGCTTCATGCGGCCATTGGCTCAGTCAGTTCACGGACCGTCAAGGCGTCGCGCTCCCCATCATGGGGTTCGCGGCGGCCCCGCCGTCGATGGCCACCGCCGGGGCGTAGGCGCCGGTCTGGGGCCGGGCGAAGATCATTCGGGTGGCCTCGCCCTCGGGCCGCAGTTCGACCGGGCAGCCGTCGGAAAGGCGCACGCCCAAGCCGCTGAGCGCCACGCCGCGGACCACCAGTTCGCCGCCGCCGACCGCGGTCAGCGGGATCACGTTCAGCCGCTCGCCGCGGGTGGTGAAGCGGACGGGCGCGGCGTCGTCGGTCTTGGCCTCGGCGATGGACCAGGGCCGGGTCGCGTAGACCGCCTCGCCGTTGTCGGCCAGCCAAGCGCCCATCGCCTTGAGCCGGTCGAGCTGGGGCGCCGGGATCTGGGCGTCGTCGCCACGCGGGCCGATGTTGAGCAGCAGGTTGCCGCCCTTGGAGACGCTGTCGATCAGTTCCAGCAACAGGTGCTCGGGGCTCTCGTAGTCGGCCTCGGTGTCGTTGCGGTTGAAACCGAACGAGTGGCTCATGCCGCGGGTCGCCTCCCACTTGCGGTCCTGGATGTCGGCGAAGCGGACGTATTCGGGGGTGCGGAAGTCGCTGTGCGGCACCGACGGCGGCACGACGCCGCCCTCGCTGGCTCCGGACTTGGCGGCCTTGGCCTCGATCATGCGGTCGAGCACCAGCCGCGGCAGCTTGTGGCGCAGCAGGCGGGCGGTGAAGGTCGGGGTCTTCCAGCGGTCGTTGACCACGCCGTCGGGCACGGCGGCGTAGTAGTCCGAGAACAGATCGTCGAGGGCGCCCTGGTCGGTCGGCCAGGAAATGTCGTTCCAGAGCACGCTGGGCTCGTAGCGATCGACGAGTTCGCGGGTCTGGGCCGTGGCGTAGGCCGGATAGAGCCCGCCCGGCACCGAGCCGACGAAATCCATCAGGGTGCGCAGCGGCTCGAGATTGAAGCTCCAGTCGATGCCGCCGGAATAGTAGACGCCGAACCGCATGCCGGCGCGGCGGACGGCGGCGGCCAGTTCGCCGACCACGTCGCGTTCGGTGCGCCAGCCCTGGGCGTGCGGATGAGAGACCCGCGAGGGCCACAGGCAGAACCCGTCGTGATGCTTGGTGACCAGCACCACGTAGCGCGCGCCCGACCCGGCGATGGCCTCGGCCCAGGCGTCCGGATCCCACTGGCGCAGGCCGGCCAGGAACGGCTCGCGGAAATCGCGGTAGGGCGCACCGCCGTAGGTCTCGCGGTGGAACGCGGCCGAGGGGGTGTCGGGCGACTTGATCGCGTTCTCGTACCACTCGGTATAGGGCGAGAGCGCCACCGCGCGGCGGTAGTCGGTCTGGAAGATGTCGGAGATCTTGCCGACCTTGGGCGCGAAGGCCGGGATCGAGAATAGCCCCCAGTGGATGAAGACGCCGAACTTGGCGTCGTCGTACCAGGCCGGCAAATCACGCCCCGCGAACGCCCCCATGGCCGCCTCCCCTGCGCCCCGGCCGGCGTCGGCGGCCGGCGGGGCTATCAGAACGGCGGGGCGGCGGCTTGGCAAGCCGCGTATCGGCGTTCGATCAGGCAGCCAGGTCCTGGCGGCTGCGGGCCTGGGGCTTGGAGAACTGCATGACGCCGTCGTCCACCGAGCCGAAGCGCAGAGCGACGAGGTCCAGGGCGTAGTTCTGGTGCAGCTTCCAGGGCTTCTTCGTGCCCTGCTTGGGGAACTGGTCGATGCCGCGCTGGACGTAGCCCGAGGAGAAGTCGAGCCAAGGCGCCTCGCCGACGGTGGGGTCGGGCTTGGGCGTGCAGATCGGCTGGCCGGTGCGTTCCATGTGGTTCAGCAGCCGGCAGACGTATTCGCACGTCAGGTCGCACTTCAGCGTCCAGGAAGCGTTGGTGTAGCCGAAGGCCGAGGCCAGGTTCGGCACGCCGCTGTACATCATGCCCTTGTAGCTCATGGTCTTGGCCATATCGACGCGCTCGCCGTCGACGGTGACCTGCAGGCCGCTGAGCAGCTGGAGCTTCAGGCCGGTGGCGGTGACGACGACGTCGGCGTCGAGTTGCTGGCCCGACTTCAGCTTCAGTCCGGTCGGGGTAAAGGCCTCGATCTGGTCGGTGACCACCGAGGCCGAGCCGTCCTTGATGGCGTCGAACAGGTCGGCGTCCGGCACCAGGCAGAGCCGCTGGTCCCAGGGGTTGTAACTGGGCGTGAAGTGGGTCGCGACGTCGTAGTCCGGGCCCAGGTGCTGGCGGACCATGTCGATGATCTGCGCCTTGGTCTTCTCGGGCTTCTTGCGGGCGAGGTTGAAGAACAGCATGCCGAACAGGACGTTGCGCCAGCGGGTGATGCCGTAGGCCAGCTTGGCCGGCAGCTTGGCGCGCAGCCAGTTGGCGGCGGCGTCCTCGGCCGGGCGCGAGACCACATAGGTCGGCGAGCGCTGCAGCATGGTCACGTGGGCGGCGGTCTTGGCCATCTCCGGGACCAGGGTGACGGCGGTGGCGCCGCTGCCGATCACCACGACCTTCTTGCCCGAATAGTCGAGATCTTCCGGCCACTTCTGGGGATGAACGATCTGGCCCTGGAACTGGTCGGTCCCGGAGAACTGCGGGGTGTAGCCCTCGGCGTAGTCGTAGTAGCCGGTGCACATGAAAAGGAAGTTGCAGGTCAGGCGGACCACTTCCTTGTTCGGGCCGACCTGCGCCTCGACCGTCCAGCGGGCGTCGGCCGACGACCAGGACGCGCAGCTGACGTGGTGGCCGTAGCGGATGTGACGGTCGATGCGGTTCTCGACGGCGGTGTCGCGAACGTACTTCAGGATCGACGGGCCGTCGGCGATGGCCTTGGCCTCGCGCCACGGCTTGAAGGCGTAGCCGAGGGTGTACATGTCGCTGTCGGAGCGGATGCCCGGATAGCGGAACAGGTCCCAGGTGCCGCCGATCGCCTCGCGCCCCTCCAGGATCGCATAGGTCTTGCCGGGGCAGTTGGCCTGCAGGTGATAGCCCGCCCCAATGCCCGAAAGCCCAGCCCCGACGATCAGCACGTCGAAATGTTCGCTGCCCACCAATGTCACCTATGAAATCGTCCCGGCCCCCCGGCTGGGATTCCTCAAACAATTGTTCGACATCATGCGCTCTCGGACGGCGTTCGCCAAATGCGGTTCGACGCCTTGCGGGATCGGACGGCACGGCTTCTAGATGGGCCGCCGCCGCAACCGGAGATGCCCATGTCCCAGGCCGACAAACCCCGCGTCGTGATCGTGGGCGGCGGCTTTGGCGGACTGGAGGCGGCGCGGGCGCTCGCCAAAGCCGACTGCCAGATCACCCTGATCGACCAGCGCAACTATCACCTGTTCCAGCCCCTGCTCTACCAGGTGGCGACGGCGGCGCTGTCGCCGTCGGAGATCGCTTGGCCGCTGCGCCACGTGCTGACGCGGCAGGCCAATGTGCGGGTGGTGATGACCCGGGCGGTCGGCGTCGACCTGGACGCCCGCACTGTGGCGACGCAGGCCGGCGCGTACCCCTACGACTACCTGATCGTGGCGACCGGCGCGGCGCACTCGTACTTCGGCAAGCCGCAATGGGAGACGAACGCGCCGGGCCTCAAGAGCCTGGAGGACGCCACCGAGCTGCGCCGCCGGGTGCTGTCGGCGTTCGAGGAGGCCGAGACCGCCCCGCCCGAGCAGCGCGCGGCGCTGCTGACCTTCGTGGTGGTCGGCGGCGGCGCGACGGGGGTGGAGATGGCCGGGGCCGTGGCCGAGCTGGCGCGCGACGCGCTGAGCCGCGACTTCCGCCAGATCGATCCGGGCCAGGCGCGGGTGCTGCTGGTCGAGGGGGGGCCGCGGGTGCTGCCGGCGCTGGCGCCCGACCTGTCGGCCTATGCCGAGCGGGCGCTGGAGGGGCTGGGCGTCGAGGTCCGCACCGGGGCGATGGTCACCGATGTCGACGCCGACGGCGTGGTGCTGGGCGAGAACCGGGTGGAGGCCCGCACCATCGTCTGGGCCGCGGGGGTGGCCGCCTCGCCGCTGGCTGCGGAGCTGGACGCCGAGCACGACCGCGCCGGACGGGTGAAGGTGGGCGCCGACCTGTCGCTGCCGGGACATCCCGAGGTGTTCGTGGTCGGCGACGCGGCGGCCATGGCCAGCGACGGCAAGCCGGTGCCCGGCATCGCCCCGGCCGCCAAGCAGGCGGGCAAGCATGCGGCGCGGCAGATCGCCGAGCGGCGGGCGGGGCGGCCGGGCCAGGCGCAGTTCCGCTACATGCACGCCGGCGACCTGGCGACGATCGGGCGGCACGCCGCGGCGGTGCAGATCGGCAAGGTCAAGCTGACCGGCTTCGTCGGCTGGGTGTTCTGGGGCGTGGCCCACGTCTACTTTCTGATCGGCCTGCGCAACCGCATCGCCGTGGCGTTCGACTGGGCGTGGAGCTGGCTCACCCGCCAGCGCAACATCCGCCTCATTGTTCAGCATCGCGGCCGATAGGGCGAAGCTTGCGCCCTCCCCGCTTGACCCTGTGGATGACGCACGGTGATGTAACTCGATACAGACCGGTCGCTCACTGAAAGGCGGGACATGTCGGCGAGACCATCCAAGACGACGGCGGACGGCGCGCCCCGCTCGGCGCGCGACCGCATCTTCGAGGCGGCGCGCGACATGTTCTATCGCAAGGGCATCCGCGCCGTGGGGGTCGAGAGCATCGCCGCCGAGGCCGGCGCGACCAAGATGAGCCTCTATCGCAACTTCCCGTCCAAGGACGAACTGGTCGCCGCGGTGCTGCGTGAGCAGTCGCGCGAAGGCTGGGCTTGGTGGGACGAGATCGTCGGCCGTTTCGACACCCCCCGCGCCCAGCTGGAAGGCTTGTTCGACGCCTTCGCCGAGCGCTCGGAAAGCTCGGAGGCGCACGGCTGCGCCCTGTGCAACGCCGCGGTCGAGCTGCACGAGCCGGACCACCCGGCGTTCCTGGTCGCCAAGGCCCACAAGATGGAGACGCGCCGGCGGCTGATCGAGCTGGCCCGCGCGGCAGGCGCGCCGGACGACGAGCTGGGCGACGGGCTGCTGCTCTTGCTCGAGGGCTCGCACATGGCCCGCATCACCCTGGGCGGCGAAGGACCCGACCGGATGCTGCCGCGCGCGGCGCGGGCGCTGATCCGCGAATACGTCGACCGTTGAGGCCAAGAAAAAGGCCCGCTCGTCCGAGCGGGCCTTTCCCTGGATCGCAGGAGTGCTGGGGTCAGGCCGCCAGCATCTGACGGCGACGGGCCGAGCGGACCATGGTCCCCACCCCGCCGAAGCCGATGATCATCATCGCCCAGGTGGCCGGTTCCGGCACGCCGCTGGCGACGCTGTAGAGGTCGATCTTGCCGCGGATGTAGGCGCTGTTGAGCGCGTTCTCCTTGGTCCAGAACCCGCCGCTGGGCGAGCCGTCGACCAGGAAGCCGTCCAGGTTCAGCGTGTATTGCTTGCCGCCGATCAGGAAGACTTGCGAGTTCGAGTTAAAGTTCATGGTCACGCGGTCGGCGCAGCCATTGATGTTGATGCCGGTGTTGTTCGCCTGGCCGTTGGCGCAGGGGTTCGACTGGTTCGTCGTCTCGTAGTGCGAGAAGTTGTACTCGAAGGTCTTGGTCCCGAGGAACGAACCGTCGGCCCAGACGTCGGTGGTGAAGCGCAGGCCCACGCCGGTGATCCCGCCGCCGCTGCTGATCGGGAAGTTCACGTGCTGGAACTCGCCGATGTTCACCGAACCCGACGAGTCGATGGCCTGGTCGAGGCTGGCCGAGAAGTCGGTGCCGATGAAGTTGTAGCCGCTCTGGCTGGATTGCGTCGGCTGACCCCAACGGATCGTGCCGTCGCCGCCGTTGGCGGAGATATGGATGTTCGTGCCGCCGGCCGGGTCGAACCACGCGCCCGACACGTTCTTGAACTCGACCTGCACCGCGGCGGCGGCCGGGGTCGCGATCGCGGCCGCGAGAACCAGCGCCGAAATCACGGCCGGCGCCTTGACCTGAAATTTGAGCTTATCCACGCAGTACCACCTTGTTGTTGTTCTAGATGGAAGTCGATCTGCGCCACAATTTCGCCACGCACAACAATATTGCCCAACATTTTACAATTGCCTTGAACACTTCCCCTGACAGTTGTTTTTCTTGAGTTCAATTCGTTCGACAGCATGACGAACTAGTTCATATGGACTATCCGTCGATACCGCCTGCTCCAGCCTATACAGCGTCGAAATCTGACACGGCGCGCACACCAGCATTTCGGCGCGGTCATGGCCTGCAAGACGCCGGCGACATTGCACAGCTAGACCTTAGCGAAGCCGCCGCGGCCGACGCCTTGGGCGAGCCTGCGCGCGACCTTCACACGATCTGGATGCGGGCGGGCGACGCGGCAGAGCCGCGGTGCTGGCCGCGTGCAACCGACGAGAGGGACCATGGAGAGACTACAGCCGGCGGCCATCGAGGCGCCGCGGTTCGAGGAGCGACCTTGGACCTTTGCGGGCCTGCGCCGCCGCCACGCCCGCAAGGAAGGCGTCTGGCGCGCGCTGGACGAGCACTGGTGCGCGGCGTCCGAGCGGTTCGCCAAGGTCGCGGGCCGCAAGGACGGCGCGGGTTACGGGCTCTATTACGACCTGTTCGCCCAGCGCGAGGGGTTCGAGATGATCGCCGCCGTGGCGACCGACGAGGCGGCCGGCCGCCCCGCCGCGTTCGAGCATCTGCGGGTGCCGACCCGGCGCTACGCCGTGTTCGCCCACCGCGGCCCGGTCACACGGCTGCGCAGCACCATCTGGACCGCCTGGTACGGCTGGCTGCCGAACCTGGGCCTGCGCTCGGCCGGCGACAGCCTGACGCCCGACTTCATCGAGGTCTATGGCGACGACGCGCGCAACACCGGCGAGCCGGCGATCGAGATCTGGTTTCCGGTCCGCGCCTGAGCGCCAAACTCCCGCGCGACGACGCGCGCGATCACCTGTAGAGAACGCGGTGCATCGAACTGACGTAACGACATTCTGAAAGTGCGCGCGTGCCGGATAGAGCTGCCAAGTCGCCGCCCTCGGAGCTGAGGGCCAGGGTTCGGGTTTTGGGCCGGGTGCTGGGGGATGTGATCAAATCCCAGGACGGCCAGGTGTTGTTCGACCGCATCGAGGACATTCGCAAAACCTCCGTCGCCTTCCACCGTGAAGGCGGCGCGGCGAACGCGGCGCTGCTGGAAGAGCGGCTGCGCAGCCTGGACCTGCACGAGACGGTGCGTTTCGCCCACTCGTTCGCCTGCTTCCTGCAGATCACCAACATCGCCGAGGACTATGTCCAGCGCCGCAAGGCCGGGGATCCGCGCGTCGACACCCTGGCCGGCAGCCTGGCGGCGCTGGCGCAGGAAGGCGTCTCGACGGCGCAGGTCGCCAAGATGCTGCAGACCGCGTTCATCGCCCCGGTCATCACCGCCCACCCGACCGAGGTGCGGCGCAAGAGCGTGCTGGACCGCACGGGGGCGATCACCGAGGCGCTGAGCGCGCTGGAGCAGGCGAGCGGCGAGAGCGCGCGCCACGAGCGCGAGATCGAGCTGCTGCGCGAAGTGGCTATCTTCTGGCGCACCCGGCTGCTGCGCGGCGTTCGCCTGGGTGTAATCGATGAGATCGAGACCGCGGTCTCGTATTTCGAGCGCAGCTTCCTGGCCGAACTGCCGAAGGTCTACGCCCGCTGGACGCGCCAACTCGAGGCCCAGCTGCCCAGCTTCCTGCGCATCGGCTCGTGGGTCGGCGGCGACCGCGACGGCAACCCGTTCGTCACCGACGCGGTCCAGCGCCAGGCGTTCGCGCGCCAGTCGCAGGCGGCGCTGCTGAACTATCTGGAACGGATTCACGCCCTGGGGGCCGAACTCTCGCTCTCCAGCACCCTGGCCGAAGTGACCCCGGCGCTGAAGGCGCTGGCCGACGCCTCGGGCGACACCTCGCCCCAGCGTGGGGACGAGCCCTATCGACGGGCCCTGCGCGGCGTCTACGCGCGGCTGGCCGCGACCTATCCGATCCTGACCGGCGAGGCCCCGCCCCGCCCCTCGCCGCTGGCCGCGCAGCCCTACGCCAACGCCCAGGCGCTGAAGGCCGACCTGCAGACCATCCTCGACAGCCTGGTCGCCAACCACGGCGACACCTTCGCCATCGGCCCTCTGCCCGAACTGATCCGCGCGGTGGACTGCTTCGGATTCCACCTGGCGACGCTGGACCTGCGGCAGAACTCGGCCGTGCACGCGCGCACGATCGCCGAGCTGATGGCGGTGGCCGGGGTCTGCCCCGACTATCAGGCCCTGGACGAGCAGGCCCGCCGCGACCTGCTGTTGTCGGAACTGGCGCACGGGCGGCTGCTCTATTCGCCCTATGCCGAGTACAGCGAGGAGACCAACCGCGAGTACGCGGTGCTGGCCCAAGCCGCACGGTCGCGCCAGCAGTACGGCCGCCAGGCGATCGTCGCCTACATCGTGTCCAACACCACCTCGGTCTCGGACCTGCTGGAAGTCTACATCCTGCTGAAGGAAGTGGGCCTGTTCCATCCGGGCGAGAGCCCGCGCACCGAGGTGTTCGCCGAACCGCTGTTCGAGACCATCGGAGACCTGCGCGCCGCGCCGGAGACGATGCGCGAATATCTGTCGCTGCCGTTGATCAAGTCGCTGCTGGCCGAAGGGCGGCTGCAGGAAGTGATGATCGGCTATTCCGACTCCAACAAGGACGGCAGCTACCTGACCTCGACGTGGGAGCTGCACCAGGCCTCGCGGGCGCTGCTGGCCACCACCGAGGCCATGGGCCTGCGCCTGCAGCTGTTCCACGGCCGCGGCGGCACGGTCGGCCGCGGCGGCGGATCGAGCTACGAGGCGCTGCTGGCGCAGCCGGAAGGCACAGTGCGCGGCCGCATCCGCATCACCGAGCAAGGCGAGGTGGTCGCCAACAAGTACGCCGACCCGCAGCTGGCCGACCAAAGCCTGGAGACCATCACCGCCGGGGTGGTGCTGGCCTCGCTGCGCAAGGCTTCGGCCGAGCGGCAGGGCGAGAAGCACGCGCCCGTCCTGGACAAGCTGTCCCAGGCCTCGATGGAGGCCTATCGCAGCCTGGTCTACGAAACCCCCGGATTCGTGGACTATTTCTATGCCGCGACGCCGCTGACCGAGATCGTCGACCTGAACATCGGCAGTCGGCCGGCCTCGCGCCAGCCGACCCGCAGCATCGAAGGCCTGCGTGCGATCCCGTGGGTGTTCTCCTGGTCGCAGTCACGCACCATGCTGCCCGGCTGGTATGGCTTCGGCTCGGCGATCGAGGCCTCGGGAGTCTCGCTGGCCGAGCTCAACGAGCTGCACGAGGCCTGGCCGTTCTTCGCCACCACGCTCGCCAACATGGAGATGGTGCTGGCCAAGAGCGACATGCTGATCGCCCGTCGCTATGCGGGGCTGGTCGAGGACCAGGGCCTGGCGCAGACGATCTTCGGGCGCATCGAGACCGAGTGGAACAAGACGGTGGAGGCGCTGCTGACCATCAGCGGCCAGAGCGCGCTGCTCGACCGCCATCCGGACCTGGCCGAGGCGCTGCGCACCCGCCTGCCCTACATCGACCCGCTGAACCACCTGCAGATCGAGCTGATCCGCCGCCGCCGCGCCGGCGACAGCGACGAGGCCGTGCGCGAGGGCATCCACCTGACGATCAACGGGGTCGCC
The DNA here is from genome assembly GCF_058797775.1 of Phenylobacterium sp. GW823-FHT02A09. Classification (NCBI taxonomy): domain Bacteria; kingdom Pseudomonadati; phylum Pseudomonadota; class Alphaproteobacteria; order Caulobacterales; family Caulobacteraceae; genus Phenylobacterium; species Phenylobacterium sp. GW823-FHT02A09. The sequence continues at coordinate 1,271,832 of NZ_JBXAJZ010000001.1, forward strand.
GCGGGGCTGCGCAACAGCGGATAGCGCCCGAGCGGGGCTATTCGTTCGACCTGCGCGGCGACGGCGCCTATGGTCGTGCGTCAGGCCGAGCGCATCTCGTTGGCCGTGTTTCCAGGCCAAGGGGGCGCCCATGTTCAACGATCTTCCCGACATCCTGCTGCGCCACCGGCGGATCGTGGGCCTGGCGGCGATCGCCGTCGCCATCGCCACCTGGGGCGTCGACTGGGCGGGCCTCGTCTATCACTGCCCCTACTGCCGCACGCAGCGCACGGTGATCGGCCTGCTGGGACTGCTGCTGCTCATGCCGAACCCCGCCCACTGGCTGGTCCGGTACCTGTCGGCCGTGTTCGCGATCTTCGGCCTCTCGGTCGGCTCGACGCAGCACTTCCGCGGCTGGGCGAAGATCATGTCCGGCAAGTTCACCTGGGGCGAGCACTGGTACCTCAACGCCTGGATGCTGTCGGGCTTCGCGATCCTGATCATCACCGCGCTGGTGCTGCTGATCTGGCGCTGGCGCAGGCCGGAGACGACCGCCGCGTAGTCGGCGTCCGGGAAAAAAGCGCGCGGCTGTCGGATCGGACGCCGCGCGAACGTCCTTTGGTCTGCACAACCCCAAGGAGGAAGCCCCATGCCCTATGTCGACGGTTTCGTGCTCGCCGTGCCGAAGGCCAATATCGAGGCCTACAAGGACATCGCCCGTAACGCCGGCGAAGTCTGGAAGGACCACGGCGCGCTGGCCTATGTCGAATGCATCGGCGACGACACCCCTTATGGCGAGGTGACCTCGTTCCCGCGCGCGGTCCAAGCGAAGGACGACGAGATCGTGGTGTTCTCGTGGATCGTCTATGCGTCCCGCGCCCAGCGCGACGAGATCAACGCCAAGGTGATGGCTGACCCCCGCATCAAGATGGACCCGGCCAAGATGCCCTTCGACGGCCAGCGGATGATCTTCGGCGGCTTCGAGAGCTTCGTCGACCTCTGACCCAGAGGTGGCGCCCGCGGCCCAGGCTCTACCCTGGGGCCGCGGGCGTTACACTCGTTTACGTTATTTTTCAAATACTTGTTGGCGCTCCAAAGCAGAAGCGCGCCATACCCACGTCCATGAAGGCCGCTTCCCGGCGGCTTGTCAGGACGTGACGCAGATGTTGAAGCACTTGCCGGCGACGCTCAGCTTCGCCGTCGCCATGGCGGCCTCCGCCAGCCCGGCCGTCGGCGGCCAGGACGCCGCCGCGTCCGCCGCCCGCGCCGCGGAAGTCTCGCTCATCTGGTCGGCCATGATCCTGGGTTTCGTGATCGCGGGCGCCCTGCTCCGCCACGAGCGCCGGGCGCGACGCGTGCAGGCCCTGGCGGCCTGATCCACGCGCAGGCGACCCGCCGAGGTTCTAAGGGCAAGCCTTTCGAGGCGCGCTCTGGGGCGGCGGGGAGTCGCGGGAACCCGCTAGCCGGGTTCACCCAGCCCCCCCGCGACTCCCCTGACCGCACACGAAAAAGCCGGCGCCAGGGGATCGGCGCCGGCTCAGTCGTCCGCCCCGGGAGGCGGGCGGTCAGAACTCGTACTTCAGGTCCACGCCGTAGGTCTTGGGCGGGGCGTAGTAGTTCATCAGGTCGCCGAAGAAGGTCTGGGCCGCCACCGCGTAGAGCTCGTCGGTGAGGTTCTTGCCCCAGACCGTGACCGACCAGGACGCGCCGGGCGGCTTGACGCGCAGCGAGGCGTCCCAGAGGCCGAAGGGTTCCTGAGCGAAGGTGTTGGCCGGCGTCCAGTAGCTCTTGCCCTGCTTGGTGTAGTTGGTCTGCAGGCTGAAGGCCTGGTCCCACTCGCCGATGCCGAAGACGTAGTTGGCGCCGATGTCGAACTTGTACTCCGGCGAGCGCTGGATGTGGTTGCCCGAGAACACCACGCCGGCGCCGTCGACGAAGTTCTTGTACTTGGCGTCTAGCCACGAACCGGAAGCGGTCAGGGTCAGGTCCTCGTTGACCGCCCAGGTGCCTTCGGCCTCCAGGCCCTTGATCTCGGCGGTGCCGGCGTTGCTGGTGATCAGGCAGAGGCACTCCAGGACCAGCTGCTGGGACTGCAGGTCCTTGTAGTCCATCTTGAAGGCCGCGAGGTTCAAGCGCACGCGGCGGTCGAACAGGTCCGACTTCACGCCGATCTCGTAGTTGGTGGCCTTTTCCGGGTCATAGCCGATGGCGGCCGCCGCGGCGGTCGACGGCAGGTGGTCCCAGCCGCCGCCCTTGAAGCCCTTGGCGACGCTGCCGTAGATCATCACGCTCTCGTTCGGGCGGTACTCGATGATCCCCTGCGGGGTCAGGGCGTTCCAATCCTTGCCGTAGTTGACAGTGAAGGATTGGCCCTTGGCCAGCACCAGGGCCGCGACGCAGAGGCCGTCGCCGCCGTCTTCGAGGCACTGGGCCAGACGCGTGCCGCTCTTGTCGTCCATGGTGTAGCGCAGGCCGACCGTGGCCTTGAGCTGGTCGGTGAATTTGTAGCCGACCTGGCCGAACACCGCGGTGGTCTTGAGGTCGGCGTTGTTGGTGTAGAGGAACGTGCCGCTGAGCGCGGCGATGGTGGTGGCGGTGGTCGCGACGTTGGAGTCGTAACGGGTGACGTCGTCGCTCTGGTGGAAGGCGCCGATGATCCAGTCGAAACGGCTGTCGGGATTGTCCGACACCAGCCGCAGTTCCTGGCTGAGGGTCTCGGGCTTCTCGCTGGTCGAATAGAAGGTGTCGGCCAGCCCGGGGGGCGAACCGATGCCCAGCTGGTTGAAGCCCATCACGCCCTTGGACGAGCGGTAGCCGGTGATCGAGGTCAGCTTGGCGCCTTCGAACACGCCCCAGTCGACCCGCAGCATGGCGCCGCGGGTGATGCGGCGGCTGTATTCATCCTGCGGGCTGGTGCCGTCGCGAGGCCCAAGGCCGCGCGCCGCGCGCCAGGCGGCGACCACGCCGGTTCCGGCGGCGAAGGGATCGTCGGTCATCACGCGGGCCGTGCCGTCGGTCTCGTCCGTGCCGTAGTCGAAGGTGGCGAGGATCTGCAGATCGGCGTCCGGCGCGCGGTAGAGCAGCCCGCCGCGGCCCTGGTAGGACTTCAGGTTGTCCATGTCGCCGCCGCGGATGACGTTGCGGCTGTAGCCCGAGCGGTTGCGGACCTGGAAGGCGAAGCGGCCGGCGATGTCCTCGGTCAGCGCGCCGGTGACGTAGCCGTTGGCCATCACCGAGTCGTAGTTGCCGAACGAGATGGTGGTGGCGCCGGAGGGATCGAACTTAGGTTTGGCGGTGATGACGCTGACCGCCCCGCCGACCACGTTCTTGCCCAGCAGCACGCCCTGCGGGCCGCGGATCACCTCGACCCGCTCAAGGTCGTAGAAGTCGGTGAAGGCCGAGCCCATGCGCGAGAGGTAGACCTCGTCGACGAACATGCCGACCGAGGGCTCGGCGGTGGCGTCGAGGATCCGCACGCTGGTCACGCCGCGGATGCTGAGTTCCTTGCCCAGGGCCGAGCTCTCGGTCATGGAGAACGACGGCACGGTGGTCGACAGCGAGCCGAGATCGACGATGCGGCTGCGTTCCAGCGCTTCTTCGGTGATGGCGCTGATCGCGGACGGGACATCCTGCAGCTTCCGCTCGCGGCGGTCGGCGGTGACGATCACCTCCTCGACAGCGACGGGCCGGCCGCTGGCCGCCGGCGCGGTCTGGGCGACCGCCACCGTGCCCGTCGAAAGCGCCCCGACGGCGCAGGTAGCCAACAGAATGAGCGCTTGCCTGGTCATTGAGTTTCCCCCGTTCGTGCGGCGCCTGCCGGCGCCGGTCCACTGGGCTCTGCGGCCCGTGACGAGAGACTTGCATTACTGAACTGAACCGCACAAGTCCTTTTTTGAAAGTCGCATCGGATTGGCTTGCATTTCGATACTTTCAAGGTGACGTTAGGCCCGACGCCGCGTAGACGGCCACGCCACTCGGGGGCCCGGGAATGCTTCAGAAGACGATGTCGGACGCCGCCCCGCCGCAGGATTCGGCGCTAGGATCGATGCCCGTCGCGGCGCCCGCCTGGCCCGCCCCGGCCCGCGCCTGGACCATGGTGCTGGTGCTGATGGCCGCCTATGCGGTCGGCTTCGTCGACCGGCAAATCCTGACCCTGCTGGTCGAGCCGCTGCGCCGCGACCTTGGAATCACCGACACCCAATTCAGCCTGCTGAGCGGCCTGGCCTTCACCCTCTTCTATACGCTGATGGGCGTGCCGCTGGCCTGGCTGGCCGACCGCGGCTCGCGTCGCAACCTGATCATGGTCAGCATCGGGGTGTGGAGCGCGATGACCGCCGCCTGCGGCCTGGCCGGCTCGTTCATCTCGCTGTTCGCCGCCCGCGTCGGAGTCGGCATCGGCGAGGCCGGGCTGTCGCCGGCCGCCTATTCGATGATCGCCGACTCCTTCCCGCCGGCCAAGCGGGCCCGGGCGATGGGCGTCTATGCGATCGGCTCGATCGCCGGGGTCGGCATGGCGCTGATCATCGGCGGCGCGGTGATCGAGTGGGCCAGCACCGCCCCGCCGATCACCCTGCCGCTGGTCGGGGCGCTGAAGGGCTGGCAGTTCGCCTTCATGCTGGTCAGCCTGCCCGGGCCGGTGCTGATCGCAGCGATGCTGTTCCTGCGCGAGCCGGCCCGCCAGGGCGCGGGGGCCGCGCCCTCCGCCCCGCTCGGCCCCTATCTGCGCCGCCGCTGGCTGGTGTTCACGCTGCTGGCGGCCGGCTACTCGCTGGTCGGGGTGGTGATCGCCGCCTACCTGACCTGGGCCCCGGCCTTCCTGATGCGCGCGCACGGCTGGCCGGTGGGCAAGGTCGGCGCTGTCTACGGGACCATCCTGCTGGTCGGCAGCACGCTGGGCGTGCTGATCGGCGGCTGGTGGACCGACCGCTTCGCCGCCGCCGGCCGCAAGGACGCGGTGCTGCGGGTGGCGATCATCGGCGCGCTCGGGGCCTTCCCGTTCGCCCTGGCGGCGCCGATGATGGCGACGGGCGAGCTGGCCGCGGCCATGCTGGCGCTGATGTGCCTGGGGTTCGGCCTGACCCAGGGGCTGCCGGCGGTCTCGTTCCAGGCGGTGACGCCCAACCGGGTGCGAGCCCGGGTGATCGCGCTCTACCTGCTGATCGGCAATATCGTCGCCTTCACGGTCGGCCCGACGGCGGTGGCGCTGATCAGCGACCACTGGCTGAAGGATCCCGCGAAGATCGGCGTCGCCGTGGCCATCGTCACCGCCGTGGTCTTGCCGATAGGCGTCGCGGCGCTGATCGCGGCGGTCAAGCCCTATGTCCGCGCCTCGCAGGAAGAGGCCGCCGAAGCGTCCGATCACTGACGTTTGTAGATTGCGGGTTTGCACCGCGCCCGAAAGCGGTGCAGCCTGCTGGACGGACCCGCAAGAAGGTCCGTGCGACTAGACAATACATGGGAGGAAGGCGCGTGAGACTCGTCGCCTTGACCGCTGTCCTCGGCCTGCTGGCCGTCGGGACGGCGTCCGCGCAGAGCAGCGGACAGGTGCGCCACGACGTGAAGTCGAGCGGCCTGCTGATGGCCGCCACCTACAAGACCGCGCCGGCCCGCGCCACGACCGACAATACGGTCAGATTCACCGCCAAGCCGGTGAGCGCCGCCAAGCCGCAGGTCTACATCTACAAGGCCCCGATGGCTGTGAAGCCGCTGAAGACCTGGTAGGCGGACACGAAAAGTCCCGGCCTGCGCAACACAGACCGGGACCCGACCCGTCGCCCGGAGCCGTCGAGCAGGCCCCGGGACTTGATGACGCCTATTTCCCCTGAGCCGCGCGGATCGCCTGCCCCTGCCCCCAGGTCGCGTGGGTGCCGCTGGACATGCGGCCCGGCAGCACGATCCGGCAGACCGGGCCGTCGGCGAGCTTCTTGGCGTCGTAGACCACGCACTCCGAGCGGTCGGCGTTCATGTCGGTGACGAAGGTGACGAGATAGCCGTCGTCCTCGTCGACGGCGCCCACACGGGGCGCGAAGCCCGGCTCGCTGCCGTAGCGCTCCTCGCCGAAGTCGATCGCCCAGCTCTCGCCGGTCTTGAGGTCATGCTTGACCAGGCCGGTGAACAGGAACCAGCCCGGCTTGGAGACGGCGCTGTAGCCATAGCGGTACGGCAGGCCGGCGTACTGGTTGTTGATGATCCCGAACTCGAGGATGCGGTCGTCGAGGCGTTCCTCGCGCGTCTCGCCGGTCTTCATGTCGAAGCGCCAGCGATGCAGCTTGGGCCGCAGCTCGTTCTGGTCGAGGAAGGCCATGATCCGCTCGTAGCCGGCCGGCGCGCTGTTGGACGACTTGGGCTCCGGGTTCTCCTCGAAGTAGCCGTCGAGCACGACCTCGTCGCCGTCCTCGTAGGCGTTGAGGAAGTGCAGGACGTAGGTCGGGTCGGCCTCGAACCACTTGATCTCTTCGGGCTTGCCGAAGCGCGGCAGGATGCCGAAGCGCGAACGCATCTCGCGGTGGAACCGCACCACGTGCAGGTTCTTCTCCAGCAGCTCCGGCTCCCAGAACACCGGCAGGTCGTTGAGGATCGAGTAGTTGGTGGTGAACGCCATGTCGTGCGGCAGGCGCGGCCCCGGCAGCGGCACGGGGATGTAGTGCTTGAGCTTGTTGTCCGGCCCGACCACCCCGTAGTGCATGTAGGGCGCGTGCTTGGAGTAGTTGAAGAACAAGAGCTCGCCGGTGTGCTCATCGACCTTCGGGTGGGCCGAGATGCCGTCGATCGGCGTCCAGCTCTCGATGCCTTCCTGCTCCAGCGTATAGGGGTCGAGGCGGTAGCCCTCGCCGCACTGGTAGAAGGTCGAGAGGATCTTGCCGGCGTGGACAACGACGTCCGTGGAGGAGGAATCCTTCAGCCGCTCGTGCGCGCCCCAGCCCGGGCGGGTCGACTTGGCGGGGTTTTCGGCCAAGCCCGCCCACAGGGCGCGGCCCGCCTCCTCCTCGGCCTGGAAGCCCTTGGTGCGGACGAAGCGGTTGCGATAGGCCGCCTTGCCGTCCTTGAAGCTCATCACGTGCAGCATGCCGTCGCCGTCGAACGGGTGATAGCGGCCGAGCGGTTCGTGGACCGGGTTCTCGGTGTTGCGCACATAGACGCCGTCGATGTCGGCCGGAACCTGACCGATCACTTCCAGCCCCTCGCCGTTGAACTCCTCGTGCTGCGGGGTCCAGGCGCCGTTCATATAGGGGTGGTCGTTCGGCTCGATGGTGCTGTGGACCCGGTTCACCAGTTCGACGGGCATGTCGCTCTCCCTTGCTGGACGGCTCGGGGGCCATCCTCGTTGACGCATGATAGGCGCATTTAGTTTCAATTTGCCAGTTGGATTCCGACATGACGGCATCCGACCCTGCGTCACGCCGAATATCACTTTCATTTTGAAACTGATTTGATGTATCTCAAACCCAGCGCAAGGGCAGCGCCGCCGATCGAAGCGGCCGCCAGGCGCCAGAGTCTGGTTGGAGGAAACCCATGTCCCATCCCGTCTGGTTCGACCAGAAGACCGCGCCGAGCGCCGCGGACTGCGTCGTCCCCCGGCTGATCGACCGGCACGCTCAGGCGACGCCCGACAAGGTGTTCCTGCGGTTCGAGACCGGCGACGAATGGACCTGGTCCCAGACCCGCGAGATCGCACTGGCGACGGCCGCCGCCCTGCAGGCGCGCGGCGTGAAGCCGGGCGACATCGTCGCGGCCTGGGCCCCCAACTCCGCCGCCCTCTGCCGGGCCTGGTTCGGCGCCAACTATGCCGGGGCGGCGCTGGCCCCGATCAACACCAGCTTCCGCGGCCGGCTGCTGGAGCACGCGGTCAACAAGACCGGGGCGAGCGTGGCGATCGTCCACCCGGACCTGGCGCCGCGGCTGGCCGGCCTGAACCTGCCGTCGCTGGAGCGCGTGATCCTGACCGCGCCCGGCCCCAACGCCCTTGACCTGACCCAGGCGATCGAACCGCCGTCGGCGCTGAACGGCGACGCGCGCCAGGCGGTCCAGGCCGACCCGCAGCCCTGGGACACGCCGGTCATCATCTTCACGTCGGGCACCACCGGGCCCTCGAAGGCGGTGGTCACCTCTTACGTGCAGGAATGGACCACGGCCCGCGTCACCTACGGTTACATGCGCGCCGACGACCGGATGCTGGTCAACCTGCCGATGTTCCACGTCGGCGGAATCAGCGGGATCATGGCGGCGCTGGCCAGCGGCGGCTCCATCGCCCTCTTCGAGGCGTTCGACACCCGGCGGTTCTGGGACCTCGTGCGCGAGACCGGCTCGACCACCTGCAGCGGGTTCATCGGCGCCCTGACCAGCTTCCTGCACAAGGAGCCGCCGCGGGCCGACGACAAGGACAATCCCCTGCGGATCTGCACCCTGTCGCCGATTTCGGAGGAGACGGTCGCGCTCGCCGAGCGGTTCGGCTTCGAATACGTCTCCGGCTTCAATATGACCGAGGTCTCCTCGCCGCTGATCAGCGAGGTCAACGAGAAGACCATGCGCAGCTGCGGGCGGCCGCGCGCGGGCGTGCAGTGCCGGCTGGTCGACGCCTTCGACCAGGAGGTCCAGGTCGGCGAGGTCGGGGAACTGACCATCCGCACCGACCGGCCCTGGGAGCTGTTCAAGGAATACCTGGGCGACCCGGCCGCCACCGCCGAAGCCTGGCGCAACGGCTGGTTCCACACCGGCGACCTCTTGTGGCGCGACGCCGAGGGGCTGTTCTACTTCGTCGACCGCAAGAAGGACGCGATCCGCCGCCGCGGCGAGAACATGTCCTCGCTGGAGATCGAGATCGAGGTCAGCGCCTACGAGCACGTGCGCGAAGTGGCGGCCTATGGCGTCGACCTGCCGGGTGGCGAGCAGGAGGTGATGGTCTGCGTCGCCCCGCGCGAGGGCTCAAGCATCGATCCCAAGGCGTTGATCGAGTTCCTGATTCCGCGCATGGCCCACTTCATGGTGCCGCGCTACGTCCGGGTCGAGACCGAGCTGCCCAAGACCCCGACCAACAAGATCCAGAAGGTCGAGCTGCGCAAGGAAGGCGTCACGGCTGAGACCTGGGACCGTGAAGCGGCCGGCATCCGGGTGAAGCGCGAGAAGCTGTCGACGCACTAGGGCGCCAGGCGGGCGGCCGCTCTGCAGCCGCCCGCAGCGTTGGACTAGGCCGCTGCGACGTCGGCCGTGCCCGAGTGGGCCAGCAGGTCCGTCGTCATGCGCTGGCGGATCTGGTCCTTCTTCTGCCGGATCATGCCCGGAATCAGGAAGGCGTCGACCAGCAGCCAGACGAAGCCGACCAGCACGAGATAGCTGAGAATCTGCAGTACGGCGCTGAGCGGGCGACCAAGATAGAAGCGGTGCGCGCTGACGATCCCGAGAAAGAACCACAAGAGATAAGCGACGGCGGTGCTAGGCCCATCGTTCGCGACCCGCTGCTCGATCAGCGAGAGTTGTGCAGTACTAAGCGCCATGTTTCCCCCTTTGGCTGCCGGGAGGAAAGCACTCGACGCGAGCCATGTCGACCCCTTCAACCATGGGACGCGAACGGGCCCGGCGCGGCCGTCAGGCCGCCGCGCTAGCCGCCTGCATCCGCGCATAGAACGCCGCCTGCTGGGCGCCGTTGATGTAGACGTCCTTGCGCAGCACCTCGCCGGCGTCGTTGACGTCGACGACGTCGAGCATGTCGACGCTGGCGGTTCCGCCGCCGGGCAGCGGCATGACCAGCGCCCATTCGAAGATCCAGTGGCGCTCGCCGAAGATCGTGCGGCGCATCTCGAATCCGAAGCCCGGCAGCTTGTCGAAGAGCGCGGCGAAGTCGGCCTCGAGCGCGGCGCGGCCATGCACGCGGGCCGAGCCGTCGTGCAGGATGAAGCTGGAGTCCTCGGAATGCAGCGAGGCGATCCGCGCCGCATCCTTGGCTTCCCACGCAGCGTGGTAGCGGGCGAACAGAGCCTGGGTGTCGATAGCCATGACGTCTCCTCCGTTGATTTGCATACTTTGAGTCTGTTTTTGCAGACCGGCGGTATGCAAGTCAACTGCGGACCGGTCAGTCGGTCCGAAGGCCGCGCAACAAGCGGGTCAGCGCCGCGCGGTAGTCGGACGCCGAAGCGCCCCCGTCGGCGCCGCCGCCGAGCGCCAACGCCGCCTCCATGACCGCGCCGAGAACGAGACGCGCGGCGGCGTCCACCTCCGCCGGACGCGCCTGCGGCCCCATCAGCCGCGCCGCGCCGGCGCGCACCATGCCGGCGAAGTGGGCGTCGTCGATCTCGCGCCAGCGCCGCCAGCCCAGAACCACCGGGCCGTCGATCAGCAGGATACGCTGCACCTGCGGCTGGTTGGCCGCTTCCAGATAGGCGCTGATGCTGGCGGCCATGACCTCTTCGGGTCCGCCAGGCGCCGGCTTGCGGGCGGCAAACAGGCCGGCGATCTCGCCCTGCACCTCGTCGACCAGCTTGTCGAAGATCGCCTGCTTGGTCGCGAAGTGGTGATAGAAGGCGCCCTTGGTCGCACCCGCCGCCGCGGCGATATCGTCGATGCTGACCGCCTCGTAGCCCTCGGCGCAGAAGAGGTCGCGCGCCGCCCCCAGCATCGCCGCGCTGGTCGCCGCCCGTCGTTCCGCCTGTCGCGCCATCGCTCGCCCCTTCGCCGCCAGCGCACGCCGCCGCCGGTCGGGGTGAACCTAGCCGCGCCGCGCCGGCGCCGTCGAGCGCCTGGCTCGGCGGGCTGGTGATGCTAGGCTGCAGCGCCTGACATGGGGAGCGACGATGACCGCCTATCTCGTGCTCGACTTCGCGATCAAGGATCTCCACGGGTTCATGCCGTACGTGGAGGCCATCCCCGCCTTCATCGCCAAGCACCGCGGGCGCTACATCGTGCGCGGCGTCGAGGCGGAGGTGATGGAGGGCGACTGGGCGCCCGAGCGGATGGTCGTGCTGGAGTTCCCCACCAGCGACCATGCCCGGGCGTTCCTGAACGATCCCGACGCACAGGACCTGTTCGCGCTGCGCAAGCGCACGACGCTCAGCAAGCTGGTCCTGGTCGAGGGCGACAGCTGACGCCGGCCCGCGCTAGAACCGCGGCATGCTCCCCATCGTCTTCATCCCCGGCCTTCTGTGTGACGAGCGGCTGTGGCGCGACCAACGCGAGGCCCTGTCGGACCTGACCCCGTCCGCCATCGCCGACGTGACGCTGGACGACAGCGTCGAGGCCATGGCCGCGCGGCTGCTGGCCGCCGCGCCGCCGCGCTTCACCCTGGTCGCCCTGTCTATGGGCGGCTATGTCGCCTTCGAAGTGCTGCGTCAGGCGCGCGAGCGGGTCGCCGCTGCGGCGCTGCTCGACACCAGCGCCGCGCCCGACGCGCCGGGACGCTCGGCCGAGCGCGAGGCGGCGCTGGCCTCGCTGGGTTCGGGGCGGTTCGCCGGCGTCACCGACCGGCTGCTGCCGCGGTTGGTCGACGAGCAGCACCTGGGCGGTCCGGTCGGCGATGACCTGAAGGCCATGGCCCAGCGGGTCGGCGGCGAGGCCTTCGTACGCCAGCAGACCGCGATCATGCACCGCCCCGACAGCCGCCCGCTGCTCACCACGCTCGACATTCCGGTGCTGGTCGCGGTCGGCGACGGCGACGTGCTGACCCCGCCGGCCGAGTCGGTGGCGATGTTCCGCGCCCTGCCCCGCCCGGCCTTCCACCTGTTCCACCGCTGCGGGCACCTGCCGGCGATCGAACAGCCTGACGAGACCAGCGCGGTCTTGCGTCGGTGGCTGGCGACCACCACCTGACGTCACGGCAACGGCCGTTGCAAATTACCGTCCAGTTGGTATGTAACCGCCATGACCCAGCCCCGCCGACGCCAGCCTGAAGCCACCCGCGCCCAGATCATGGGGGCGGCAATGAAGACGTTGCAGGAGGGCGGCGCGGCCGGGTTCACGCTCGACGCCGTCGTGTCGCGGCTGCCGCTCAGCAAGGGCGCGCTGCTGCACCACTTCCCCAGCAAAGCCGAGCTGCTGAAGGCGCTGGTCGACGAGGCCGGCGAGAAGTTCTCGGCGACGGTCGAGGCGATCGCCGCCAAGGATCCGCATCCCGTCGGGCGCTATGGCCGCGCCTACCTGGCCGCGACCGTGCAGCTGACCATGAGCGAAGACGAGGTGCGCACCAGCAAGGTGGTCTTGGTCGCCTGCCTGCTGGAGCCGGCCCTCGCCGATCGCTGGCGCTGGTGGGTCGACAAGATCACCCAGGATGCGCCCAACGATGTGGTCGGGGCCGACGACGCCCTGCTGCAGCGGCTGATCGCCGACGGCCTGTGGCTCTCGGACGTGTTCGGGAACAACCCGGTGCCGATGGAGCAGCGCCGCGTGATCGGGGCGCTGATGGGCGCCTCGCCGCCGGACGAGGCGCCGGCCGCCTAAAGGGCCTTGGCCGCGGCGTACTCGCCGGCCAGCTGGTCGACGATGGCGCCGACCTGCTCGATGGAGCGCACCGCGCCGACCCCTTGCCCCGCGGACCAGACGTCCTTCCAACGCTTGGCGTCGTTGTCCTCCGGGCGGCCGAGGTCGATCTCGGCCTTGGCGCCCATGGCGGCGGGATCGAAGCCGGCCGCCACCAGGCTGCCCTTCAGCCAGTTGGCGGGGACGCCGGTCAGCGAGGCCGAGAGAATGATCTCGTCCGCCGTCGCCTCGACCAGCATGGTCTTGTAGTCCGGATGGGCCATGCTTTCCTCGGCGGCGATCAGCCGGGTGCCGAGATAGGCGTAGTCGGCGCCAAGGATCTCGGCCGCGCGCACCGCCTGACCCGAGCCGATCGCACCGCCCAGCACAATGACCCCGTCAAAGAACTCGCGCACCGCCGGCACGAAGGCGAAAGCCGAGAGCTGTCCGGTGTGGCCGCCGGCCCCGGCCGAGATCAGCACCAGGCCGTCGACGCCCGCCTGCGCCGCCTTCTTGGCGTAGGAGATCGAGTTGACGTCGGCCAGCACCTTGCCGCCGTAGGCCTGGACCTCGGCCACCAGTTCCTTGGGGCTGCCGAGCGCGGTGATGACGATCGGCGGCTTGTGCTTCATGACCAGCTCGAGCTCTTCGGCCATCCGCTCATAGGTCCGGTGGACCATGATGTTGATCGCCCAGGGCGCGTCGCCCACCGCGGCCTTGATGTCGCCCAGCCACCGATCCAGCACCTCGATGGTGCGGGCGTTGTTGGCCGGGAACGAGCCGACGATCCCGGCCTTGCACGCCGCCAGCACCAGTTCCGGCCCCGAGACCAGGAACATCGGCGCGGCGATGGCCGGCAGCCGCAGCCGCCCCTTGAGCGAAACCAGATCCTGCATCGCGTATCCTTACATCCCCAGGCGCGAACCCCCCGCGCCTCCAAAAGCCGCAAGCCTTGACTTGCAAATCGCAACTTATTGACCGCCCGCAGCGGCGTCAACCGCTCCAGCGTTGTTACTTGCATAATCGAACTTACGCCAATAGCCTGCGATCAGGGAAACGCAGGAGGGACGCGGTCATGAGCGAAAACATGAAGACACTGGAGGCGATGATCGCCGCCTCGAAGCGGAAGGACCACGACGCCTTCCTCGACACCCTGACAGACGACCTTGAGTATCACTGGCGCATGGGGACCAAGCCCATTCGCGACAAGGCGACCATGCGCAAGTTCCTGCGCAACTACGAGCAGGGCTTCGATCAGCGCGACTGGATCGTGCTCAACTGGGCCGAAAAAGGCGACCTGATGCTCGTCGAGGGTCTGGAGAAGATCTACGACCGCAAGAACGACGTGTTGATCGACAACCCGTTCATGCAGGTCATCGAATTCCGCGACGGCAAGGTCTGGAAGCTGCGCGACTATTACGACTCGGCCCGCCTCGAGGCGCCGGCCAAACAGGAGAGCGCCGCGTGAGCGAAGCCAAGATCGACCTCATCCGCCGTCTGCAGCAGGCGATCGCCGCCAAGGACAAGGCCGGCTTCCTCGACTTCTTCGCCCCGGAGGTCGAGTACCACTATCACGTCGGCACCCGGCCGCTGATGGGCCGCGACTGGGTCGAGAAGTTCATCACCAAGTACTGGGCCGACAACACCGGCTCGACCTGGGTGATCGAGCGTCACGCCGAGACCGACACGCACCTGTTCACCGAGGGCCGCGAGGAATACGTCAACGCCAGCGGTCAGACCGTGACCCACCCCTATATGGGCGTCATCGAGTTCAAGCCGGACGGCAAGATCGTCGGCTGGCGCGACTATTTCCAGATGGCCGACCCGAACGCCACGCACTGAAGAGCGCGCCTGTCTTCCGCCGCGCGGAAGGCAGGCCTACCAGCCGGCGGCGTTGCGCAGCCTGATCCCGCTGGCGTGCAGCGTCGTGTCCCAGACCCCGCGCAGGGGCGTCAGGCTCTCCACCACACGCAGGTCGACACCGCAGGCGCGCAGGGCGCCGGGCAGGTCCGACATCTCGTCCATGGCCAGCGGCGTGACCGCTTCGCGCGCCACCCACATGCCGGCGTCGTCGAGGCTCTCGAAGCGCTCGGCCGGCAGGTCGTAGCGATAGATCCGCGCGACGTTGAGCTTCGCCAGCCAGCGCGCTTCGACATAGACCGCCCGCTCGGCCGCGCCGAGCCAGGCGGCGCGATCCTCGGCCGAGGTGGTCGCCAGCGGCCAGAGCAGGATACGCGGGCAGTCGCGCGGGAACAGGTACATCGCCTGATGCGGTTCATCGATCGCCCACACCAGCGGCCCGTTCAGCCACTCGCGTCCCGGCGGCCGGATCGACGGCGTGCGAACCGGGCGCGGCTCGAACCGCGCGATCGCAGGATCCTCGCTGAAGTGGAAGAGGCGCATCGCGCGACTAGGCGGGGGTCGCGCGGCGCGGTCAACTAGAACGCCCAGGCGCAGCCGATGCCGACGGCGGCCCCCTGCTCGCCCGCCGGATCGGCGTCGCCGCCAGCGCGGGCCTTGCAGCCGTTCTTCGGTCGGCGAGCCAGATAGGGGTCGGCCTCGCGGGCGAAGGCGCCGCGAACGTCGAGGTCGAGCTTGCGGCCGATCTTGTCCTCGACCGCCGCCAGACGCTCGTCGCACCGCTGGCGCTCCTCGTCGGTGAGGTCAGCCAGCCGGCAGCCGATCAGACCGCGCAGGGCCCGGCGCACGGCCGGCGGCGCGGCGGTCTCCCCAGCGCCGGGCGCCGCGGTCGGCGCGGCGAGGCCTGGCTCCTGGCGTTGGAGCGGGGCGCGCTCCGGCGACTTGGCGGCATGCGGCCGCGGCGGCGTCGGCGGCCGCTCGCGCGGCTCGACCGGCGGGCGGCGAAAGATCGGCGGCGCCAGCAGCACTTCCATGGCCGGGGTCTCCGCCGACGTCGACAGCACGTGGCGCTGGACCAGCAGCCATCCCAGCACGACGACGTGCGCCCCGATCGACAGGGCTAGCAGCAGGATCCGTTGCTGCGCGCGCGCCATTTCCACCCTCTCGCGAACTTCCGGCCGGACGCTCGCTCTGGCTGAGGGTGGAATTATGGCAGAGCTTGAGCCGCCGACGGGCGCAGCAAGCCGCTGGCCGCCAACGGCGCGACCAGGCCAGCGACGAACAGGGTGTTGGGGATCAGGTTGAGGCCGAACCCGGTGGCGACCGAGAGCGCGCTGTCGATGACGAACCAGACCAGGCCGCTGGCCAGGATCATCCGCCAGACCGGCGCGCCCATCGGCCCCAGCCGGTGCGCGGCATCGATGGCCGCGTAGAGGGTCAGGCTCCAGCCGATCGTCACCGCGCCGAGCACGGCCAGGCCGAAACGCATCGGCCCCTCGATGACCAGCGGCTCAGGCCCGTTGAGAATGTCGAGGAGCAGGCGGACCGGTCCGCTGGTCGCCTCCGCCGCCCCGCCCGCCAGCACGACGCCGAACACGCCGACCACCGCGCACCACCCGTTCAACCACGTCCGCCAGAACCCCGACATCGCCTGCTCCTCTTGAGTTTGAAGCAGGCTAGGCGCTGGGCCTCGCCGCGGCCATGACCTCGGAGGTCATGGCGCGAGCGCGATCAGGCCTCGGCCTTGGCGCGCTGGTCGCGCAGGGCGCTGCGGCGGACCTTGCCGGCGTCGTCGCGCAGGCGTTCGTGGGTGACCTCGAGGCTGCGGGGGATCTTGTAGGGGGCGATGCGCTCGGCCAGGAACGCCTTGACCTGCGCCTCGTCCAGCGACGGACCGCCGGGCGCCATTTCCAGGATGGCGTGGACGCTCTGGCCCAGGTCCTCGTGCGGCAGGCCGACGACGACGCTGGAGAGCACGCCCGGATAGGCGTCGACCGCGGCCTCGACCTCGGCCGGATAGATGTTGGCGCCGCCGGAGATGATGAGGTCGGTGCGCCGGTCGGCGAGGTAGAGATAGCCCTCCTCGTCGATGTGGCCCATGTCGCCGAAGGTCTCCCACTCGCCCTGCGCGCGCGGCTCAGCGCCGATGTAGTGGTAGGTCGCGCCGCGGCCGCCGGCCGGCAGGAAGAACACTTCGCCCACTTCCCCTGCCGGCGCAGGCGTCCCGTCCTCGCGCAGGATGCGGATCTCGCTGCCGGGCATCAGCCGGCCGACCGAGCCCTTGTGGGTCAGCCATTCGCGCCCGCCGATCGAGGTGCCGCCCATGGCCTCGGTGCCGGAATAGACCTCCCAGACCGCGTCGGGACCGAGCCACTCGATCCACTTCTCCTTGAGCCAGACCGGGCAGGCCGAGGCGATGTGGACGATCATCTCCAGGCTGGAGACGTCGGCGGCGGCCTTCTCCTCGTCCGGCAACCGCCAGACGCGGTGCATCATGGTCGGCACCAGATAGGCCCACTGGACCTGATGCTCGTCGATCAGGCGCAGGGTCTGCGACGGATCGAAGCGCTTGGTGATCACCAGATGGCAGCCCCAACAGAGCGCCATGTAGGCCAAGCCGAACGGGGCGGCGTGGTAGAGCGGTCCGGGAATGATCACCGTGTCGCCCGGATGCATGCCGAGCGAGGGCGCGTCGGGATCGATGATCGAGGTCGCGTGGTCGACGATGACCTTGGGGCGGCCGGTGCTGCCGCCGCTGGCGATCGCCTTGACGTGCTTGGCGGTCAGTTCGGGCAGCGGATCGGCGGAGGCCGCCTCGTCGTGGGTCGCGGCTTCGTCGAGGAAGTCGACGCCGGCGGCGCGGGTCGCCTCGCCGCCGATGACGACGCGCGGCTGCATCAGCTCGATGATCGCCTTCAGTTCGGGCGCCGGCAGCCGATAGGAGACCGGGGCCGGCGTGGCGCCCAGGGTCCAGGCGGCGAAGGCCAACTCCAGGAAGGCCGGGCCGTTCGGCAGGGCGATGGCGACGAAGTCCCCTTCCCGCACGCCGTGGGCGGCGAGACCCCGGGCGCGGCGGTTCACACGGGCGGCGAATTGCGCCCGGGTCAGAGTCTTACCTTCGCAGGTGATGGCCGGGGCGTCCGGATCGCGGGCCGCGTGCAGGCCCGGCAGGGTTCCGATCGGCCGGGGGGCCGGCGGCGCGATCGTCGGCGACAGCAGGGTCCGGGGCGTCCTCACGGAGCGGTCCTTTCGGCGGGCTTGGGCGGCCAAGGGATTAGCGAGGAGGT
Organism: Phenylobacterium sp. GW823-FHT02A09; assembly: GCF_058797775.1. NCBI lineage: Bacteria > Pseudomonadati > Pseudomonadota > Alphaproteobacteria > Caulobacterales > Caulobacteraceae > Phenylobacterium > Phenylobacterium sp. GW823-FHT02A09. Next base: position 1,289,399 of record NZ_JBXAJZ010000001.1, read on the forward strand.
GCGGCGAATGTAGTCGTCATAGCCCGGCCGCTGATGGGTCAGGCGCTTCTCATAGGAGGGGCCGCCGCTCCAGCGGGTCAGCAGCAAGATCAGCAGCAGCGGACCGGGCAACGCCCAGAGCCCGAGCGTGGTCTCCGCAGCGATCAGGTAGAAGCCGACCCAGGCGCAGATATCGCCGAAGTAGTTCGGATGGCGGGTGTAGCGCCAGAGGCCGGTGGATAGCACCTGGCCGCGATTGGCCGGATCGCCCTTGAAGCGCTTGAGCTGGGCGTCGGCGGTGGTCTCGAAGGCGATGCCGAACAGCGACAGCGCCGCGCCGATCCAGCCGAGCACGCCGATGTCGGCCGGCTGGGCCGAGATCTGGCCGAGCTGGACCGGCAGACTAACCACCCAGAGCAGCGGCGCCTGGAAGGCGAAGACCATGCGCAGCGAGGCGTGGGCGTAGCTCCAGCCTTTGTCGGCCTTGGCGCGGTCCATCATCTTCACGTAGCGGCGGTCGGGTCCTTCGTGCCGCCAGCGGCCAAGGATGTGCGTGCCGAGCCGCAGGCCCCAGAGCAGCGCCAGGCCGGTCAGCAGGTATCGGCGGGCCTGCGCGCCGTCAGGCGTCTGGAAGAAGCTGGCGACCGCCATGCTGGCCAGGCCGAGGCCCCAGCAGGCGTCGACGAAGGTGACGTCCTTGATCGCGCTCCCGATCATCCAGAGGATCAGGAAGCCGGCGACCAGCAGGCCGAAATTGACCGCAAGCAAGGTCACGATCTGTGAGAGTTCAGGCATTGGTCGTTCCCCCTTAACGGCCGGTCGAGATTTCAGTCGCCTTGAGCATCTTGGCCATCTGGCGCTCGAGGCCTTTCGGATCGCGGGCCTGGGCGGCGCGCGTCTCGACGGCCATGCGGTCGGTGTCGACCTCGTCCTGGCCGCGCTCGATGGCCTTGATGCCGGCCTTGGCGATCACCGAGGGTGGCTCCTTGGCGCCCTTCACGTGCTCGGCCATGCGGGTGTCGACCGAGCCGACGATCAGGGCCGAGACAGTCGTGCCCTGGTCGGCCAGTTCGGCGCGGATGCACTGGGTGGCGGCGCGCATCGCGAACTTCGAAGGGCTGTAGCCGCCCATGTTCGGGGCCGCCAGGATGCCGCCGACCGACAGCACGTTGATGATGCCGCCGCCGCCGTGGCGCGCCAGGCCGGGCGCAAAGGCGCGGCACATGGCGACGGGGCCGAAGTAGTTGACCTCCATCTCCTCGCGCGCGCCGGCCAGCGTGTCGGAGCCGATCAGCAGACCGTGGGTGAAGGCGCCGGCGTTGTTGACGATCAGCGAGACGTCGGTGCGCGCGGCGGCGATCGCCGCGATCTGGTCGGGCTCGCTGACGTCAAGCTGAACGGCCGTGACCTTGCCCGGATAGTCGGCTTCGAGATGCTTGGCCGAGGCCGCATCGCGCGCCCCGGCATAGACGTGGGCCGCGCCGGCGGCGACCAGTTCGCGCACGAAGGCTTCGCCGATGCCGCGGTTGGCCCCGGTGACCAGGGCGACGCAATCCTTGACCTGCATTGTGACCTTCCCAGGCTGCGCGCCGCTTCGGCGTCGCCAGCCTGCTTCTCCCGTTTCGTTTTTAGTCTTTATATGAAAGCTACACGATCGAAGGCGCCGCGCAAGGGGGCGTCGGCCTCGGAGGCTCCTTCTCCCCTCGTGGGCATCCCCCAGGCATACAGGGCCGGCCAGCCGTGTCATCCCGGTTTGCGGAGCAAGACCGGGACCCATGAACACGGCGCCGGCGACGCGCCACCTTCGACCTCAGGCGCAAATGGGTCCCGGACAAGCCCTGCGGGCTTTCCGGGATGACACTTTGTGCGACCTAGTTTTCCACGTGCGTCGTCCACGGCGCGGCGGGATCGCGGTGGTCGGTGCTGAACCAGCGGGGGAAGCCGTGCAGGGTCTGGCCGCCGTCGACCAGCAAGCTGGTCCCGGTGACATAGCCGGACGCCGGGCTGCACAGGAAGGCGGCGGCCTGGGCCACCTCCTCCGGGCGGCCGGCGCGGCCGAGCGGCGTGGCTTTGGCGAGGGTTTCCGGCACGCCCGGCTCGGCCAGCAGGCTCTCGGTCATCGGGGTCTCGATGACGCCGGGCAGCACGGCGTTGACCCGGATGCCATAGGCGCCGAGTTCGGAGGCCAGGATCTTGGCCAGCATCACCAGCCCGGCCTTCGACGCGCAGTAGGCCGAGAGCAGATCGGTCGGAAACACCGCCCCGGACGAGGCGTTGAGCACGATCGCCCCGCCGCCCTGCAGCATCCGCCGGGCCGCGGCCTGGGCGACCAGGAACGTGCCGTCGAGGTTGATCGCAGTGTGCCGCTTCCACTCCTTGGCCTCGATCTCCAGGACCGGGCGGTAGCGGCCGTAGCCGGCGTTGGCGAAGCAGAAGTCGAGCCGCCCGCCGGTGAAGCTGTCCACCTGTTCGAACACCGCAGCGATGCTGTCTGGATCGCCCTGGTCGTAGCCGGCGATTTCGACGGCGAGCCCCTCCCCGCGCCAGGTCTCGGCCAGGCCGCCGAGGTCTTCCAGCCGGCGGTCGAGCGCCACGACCTTGGCGCCCCGCTGCGCGAACAGCCGCACCGCCGCCGCGCCCATGCCGCCGGCCGCGCCGGTGACCACGCCCGTCCTGCCCTCGAAATCCCGCATGGCGGCCTCCCTATGACTTGCATTTAAGAACCGATACCTTAGGCTCGCCGGCAAGATCACGAAAGAGACGGTTGGAGGAAGCCATGGCGATCTATCTTCTGGGCGGTCATCAGAGCGACTTCGCCCGCGCCTGGTCGCGCGAGGGTCTCGACCTGTCGGACATCCTGCGCGACGGCATTCTGGGGGCGCTGGACGCCTGCAAGCTGGACGCCTCCGACATCGACGCCGTCCACGTCGGCAACGCCTTCGGCGAGCTCTATCGCGGCCAGGGTCACCTGGCGGCGATGGTCGCCCAGGTGGTTCCCGAACTGCACGGCGTGCCGGCCATGCGCCACGAGGCGGCCTGCGCCTCGGCCTCCATCGCCGTGCTGACCGCCACGGCCGAGATCGAGGCCGGCCGCTATGACTGCGTGCTGATCGTCGGGGCCGAGGAAGAGAAGAACCTGCCGGGCGACGAGGCCTCGAAGGTCCAGAACGCCGCCTCCTGGCAGGGCCGCGAGGGCATCGACTGCCGGTTCATGTGGCCGGCCGTGTTCGGCCGCCTCTCCCAGGAGTACGGCGAGCGCTACGGCCTGGACCGGCGGCACCTGAACCGGATCGCCGAGATCAACCTGACCAACGCCAAGCGCAACCCGCTGTCGCAGACCCGCAAGTGGGCCTTCACGCCCGAGAACTTCACCGACGACGACACCGCCAACCCGATCATCGAGCCGGGCACCCGGCGGATGGACTGCGGCCAGATCACCGACGGCACCAGCGCCATCGTGCTGTGCTCGGACCGCTTCATGGAGCGCTACGCCGCGCGCCGCGGGGTGAAGGCGAGCGACTTTCCGCAGATCCTCGGCTGGGGCCACACCAACGCCGGCATCCGTTTCCTCGACAAGATCGAGCGTTCGAAGGGCCAGGACTACATCTTCCCGCACGTGCGCAGGGCGATCACCGACGCCTGGGGCCGGGCCGGCATCGCCGGGCCGCAGGACCTGTCGGGCGTCGAGACCCACGACTGCTTCACCTCGACCGAGTACATGGCCATCGACCATCTGGGCCTGACGGCGCCGGGGCAATCCTGGCAGGCGGTGGAGAGCGGCCTGATCGAGCTGGGCGGCAACTGCCCGGTCAACGCCTCGGGCGGGCTTATCGGCGTCGGCCACCCGGTCGGCGCGACCGGCGCGCGGATGCTGCTGGACGCCGGCCGCCAGGTCACCGGCACGGCGGGCGACTACCAGGTCGAGGGCGCGCGCACCTATCAGACCCTGAACATCGGCGGCTCGCTGGGGACCGTGGTCAGCTTCGTGGTGGGTCGGGCCGGGTAGCTCCAATTCCTCCCCCGCTGGGGGAGGTGGCGCGCGCAGCGCGACGGAGGGGGCCTGCTGACTCAGCAATCCCCCTCAGTCAGCCATTCGGCTGACAGCTCCCCCAGCGGGGGGGAGCAATTTGGGCCTAGCTCCGCCACAGCCCCGGAGGCGCGGCGACCACCTTCGGGATCGCGGCCAGGACCATGCCGGCGACGGCGTACTGCTCGGGCTTGGTGCGCACGCCCGGCTCGGCCAATTCGGTCAGGTCCATGGAGAGGCGCACGCCGGGCAGGCCGGTGAGCTCGATCTCCCAGTGCGGTTTGCCGGTGAAGGCCGGCAGGCTCATGTCCATCACCCAGTTGACCGCGTGGGTGATGCGCCGGACGCCGGCGACGAGGCCGTGCACGCGCCAGGTGGTCGCCGCGACCGTTCCGGCCCGCACGACCCCGGCCCGGACGTCGAAGTCGTGGTCGGCCAAGGTGACGGCGTGGTCGGCCTCGATGGCGTCGAGTTCGATCTCCAGCTTCTGGGCCAGGGCGGCGACGGACTGGGCGTACATGTCGGTGAAGGTGCGGGCCAGCGGGCCGTCCTTGAGGTCCAGCCCGGCGGGGTCGGCGCCCATGCCGAGCGCGCCGAACACATAGGCGGCGTTGGGGATGCCCGAGCAGTCGATGACCTCGGTGGTCGCGATGTGGTCGAGCCGCAACGAGATCCCGGCCACCGCGGCGGCGACCTTCTCGGCCACCCATCCGGGATTGACGCCGACGCCGGCCAGGGTCGCCCCGCCCTTCCGCGCGCTCGCGTCCAGGTCCTGCGCATAGGCCGCGCCCAGCGCCCAGGGGTGGAAGTAGTTGTTGATCGAGATGACGTTCTTGCCGCTCTCCAGCAGCCGCTTCACATCGCCGTCGTGGCCGTCATAGGGGCTGGCCAGCATCGGACAGTGCAGCACGACGTCGGTGTCGAGGGCGAGGATGTCGTCGATCGAACCGGTCGCGAGCACGCCCGTCGCTGGCCGCCGCGCGATGTCGCCAGCGTCCACGCCGGCCTTGGCGGGGTTGTAGACGTAGAGCCCGACCAGCTCGCAGTCCGGCGAATCCAGCACCGCCCGCAGGCAGGTCTTGCCCATCGATCCGCTCGCCCATTGGACGACCCGCACCCTGCCCGCCATGCCCGCTCCCGCTCACTTTTCGTTAGCTTGCATTCCAAGACTTATCGTGGCAAGCCGGAGCATGGCCAGACGCCCGATCAAGGGCGCGGCCGGGAGGAAAATCGCACGTGGACGCCTGGATCTACGACGCCGTGAGGACCCCGCGCGGCAAGGCCCGCCCGGACGGATCGCTGGCCGCCAACAAGCCGCAGGAACTGGTCGGAGCGCTGGTCGATGCGCTGGAGGCCCGCGGCCAGGACCCGCGCGCCAGCCAGGCGATGGTGCTGGGCTGCGTGGGCCAGATCGGCGACCAGGGGGCCAATATCGCCCTGGTGTCCAAGCTGCATTCGGGCGTCGCCGAGGACGCCTACGCCTTCACGCTCAACAACTATTGCGTCTCGGGCCTGACCGCGATCGGCCACGCGGCGACCATGGTGGCGGGCGGCGCGATAGACCGGGCGCTGGCCGGCGGGGTCGAGATGATGTCGCGCGTGCCGTTCATGGGCGACAACGCCGGCTACTACACCGACGCCGCCTTCCCCAAGCGCTCGCGCTACATCCCGGTGGTGGTCGCCGCCGACCGGCTGGCGCAGGCCGAGGGCGTGACCCGCGCGGAGCTGGACGCCGTCGCCCTGGCCTCCCAGGTCCGCACCGGCCAGGCCGAAGCGATCCCGGCGCTGATCGCCTCGCGCATCGCGGTCGGCGCGGCGAGCGCCGAGGAGTGCGCGCGGCCGCAGACCACCGCCGAATCCCTGGCCGCGATGCCGGCCGCCTTCGCGCCCCTGGCCGCGACCTATTCTGAGGCGCTGGAAGGCCCCATCGACCACCGCCACACCATCGCCCACGCCCCGCCGGTCTGCGACGGCGCGGGCCTGGCCGTTGTCGGCGGCGCGCCGAGCGGCGGGCGCAAGGCGCGCGCCCGCATCCTGGCCTATGCCGAGTCCGGCGGCGATCCGCAGGCCTCGCTGCTGGCCGGGTTCTCGGCCATGGACAAGGCATTGGCGCGGGCCGGCCTGAGCCTAGCCGACATGGACCGCGTGGAGTTCATGGAGGCCTTCGCCGTCACCATCGCCAAGTTCCTGCGCGACCGCCCGGCCGACCCGGCCAAGGTCAATGTCGGCGGCGGGCACCTGGCCAAGGGGCACCCGATGGGAGCGACCGGCGCGATCCTGCTGTCCTCGCTGCTCGACGCGCTGGACGCCGCGGACGGGCGCCTCGGCCTCGTCGTCGCCACTGGCGCGGCCGGGGTCGGCGCCGCCATGGTGGTCGAACGTCTCGCCTGACCGGAGCCGACGATGATCCTCGTTCCCGCCGACCATATCGCCACGTACCGCGCCAAGGGCTGGTGGGGCGACACGACCATGGTCGACCTGCTGGACCGGCACGTGGCCGAGCGGCCCGGCGACGACGCCCTGATCGATCCGCCGAATACAGGGGCTATCATCGGGCGCGATCCGCGCAGCCTGACCTGGCGCGAGCTGGGCGACGAGGTCGACCGGCTGGCCGCGGCGCTGCACGCCGCGGGCCTGGCCAAGGACGACGTGCTGCTGGTGCAACTGCCCAATGTGGTCGAGCTGACCCTCGCCTATCTGGCGGCCTTCAGGCTGGGGATCATCGTCACGCCTGCGCCGGTCCAGTACCGCGAGAACGAGCTCTCCAGCATCGTGCGCCGCACCGGCGCCAAGGCGGCGATCACCGGCGCCATGATCGGCGGTCACGACCATGTGGCGCAGCTGCGCGGCCTGCCGCTCGAGACGATCTTCAGCGTCGGCGCGGCCGAGGGCGCGACGGATCTGGCCGCAGCGATGAGCGCGGTGACGCCCCGCGAGCTGGCCGCGGCGAGGCGCGCTGCAGAGACCGCGGTCGTCACCGCCGACGACGTAGCGACGATCTGCTGGACCTCAGGCACCGAAGCCGAGCCCAAGGGCGTGCCGCGCAGCCACAACGAGTGGCTGATCATGGCCCAGGGCGTGGTCGCCGCCGGCCGCCTGTCGAACGGCGCGCGGCTGCTGAACCCGTTCCCGATGGTCAATATGGGCGGCGTCTCGACGGCGCTGGCCGGCTGGCTGCTGATCGGCGGGACGCTGATCCAGCACCATCCGTTCGACCTGGCGGTGATGCTGCAGCAGATGCGCGACCACGCCATCGACTACACCGTGGCCCCTCCGGCCGTGCTGAACCTGCTGGCCCATGATCCCAAGCTGCTGGAAGGCGTCGATTTCGGCCGGCTGCGGGCCATCGGTTCGGGCTCGGCGCCGCTCTCGGAGACGATGATCCGCGCCTTCCACGACCGCTACGGCGTCGAGATCGTCAACTACTTCGGCTCCAACGAAGGCATGTCGCTGTGCGGCACGGCCGACGACATTCCCCGGCACGGCGAGCGGGCGACGTACTTCCCACGCGTCGGCGCGCCGGGATTCGATTGGGCCTATCCGCTGAACGACCGCTTCTTCAGCCGCCTGGTCGATCCCGACACCGAGGAAGAAATCACCGAGCCGGGCCGCCCGGGGGAGATGCGGATCAAGGGCCCGACCGTCTTCGCCGGCTATTGGCGCGCGCCGGAGTTGACCGCCAAGGCGTTCGACGCGCAGGGCTGGTTCCGCACCGGCGACCTGTTCGAGATCGCCGGCGACCAGGCGCAGTACTACCGCTTCGTCGGCCGGCTGAAGGACATCATCATCCGGGGCGGGGTGAACATTTCGTCGGAGGAGCTTGAAGGCCACCTCATGGGCCACCCGGAAATCGCCGAAGCCGCAGTGGTCGGCGTGCCCGACGAGCGGCTGGGCGAGCGCGTCTGCGCCTTCGTGGCGCTGCGCCCAGGCAAGACGCTGGACCGCGAGACGATCAACGCCTTCCTGACCGGCGAACGCAAGGTGGCGGTGTTCAAGCAGATCGAGCGGCTGGAAGTGCTGGCCGCCCTGCCCCGCAATCCGGTCGGCAAGGTGCTGAAGCGCGAGCTGCGCGCGACGCTGATCTAGCGCCCAGACGGAACAGATCCTCCCCTCGTGGGGGAGGTGGATCGATGCGCAGCATCGAGACGGAGGGGGACCGCCTTCTCAAGAGATTCGAAGTCCCCCTCAGTCAGCCATGCGGCTGACAGCTCCCCCAGTGGGGGAGCATCTGCATTCTCCTCTGCAGAAATCGCCCCTCCCGCCAAACCAGCCATTGCCCGCCCTCGCGCGCACCATTAGTATCATTTCGCAAGTAACAAGTCGGGAGGACGAACTGATGGCTGCGGCGGATAAACCTCGCCTGGATTTCGATGGGTTGCGCCCGCCGAGCCCGTTCCTGACCGAGAAGCACGACGCCTGGCGCCGGCAGTTGCGGACCTTCATTGAGGCGGAGATCAATCCCAATCTCGACGCCTGGGATGCAGCGGCGACCTTCCCGGACGAGCTCTACGTGAAGGCCGCCAAGGCCGGCGTCCTGGGCATGGGCTTTTCCGAGGAGCTGGGCGGCACCGGCGAGGACATCGACCTCTATCACCGCATCATCTTCGCCGAGGAGTTCTTCCGGGCCGGCTCGGGCGTCGTGTTCGCCGACCTCGCCACGCACTGGATCGCCCTGCCCCCGATCCTCGCGTTCGGGCCGGAGGAGATGCGCGAGCGCGTCGCCAAGCCGATCCTGCGCGGCGAGAAGAAGATCGCCTTCGCGGTGACCGAACCGTCGGGCGGCTCGGACGTCGGCGCCTTCCAAACCACGGCCGAAAAGCGCGGCGACAGCTACATCGTCAACGGCGGCAAGACGCTGATCTCGGGCGCCACCCGCGCCGACTTCCTGCTGACTGCGGTGCGCACCGGCGGGCCGGGCGTCGGCGGGCTGTCGCTGCTGATGATCGAGGCCGATCGTCCCGGCGTCTCCAGCGCCCCGGTCAAGGGCCTCGGCTGGTACAACGGCAACAACGGCACGCTGACCTTCGACAATGTCGAGGTGCCGGCCGCCAACCTGATCGGCGTCGAGAACCGCGGCTTCGCGGGCCTGGCCAACCAGTTCAACATCGAGCGCTTCAGCGGCATCGCCGCCACCCTGGCCATGGCCCGCACGGCCATCGCCGAGGCCATCGACTGGTCGCGTCAACGCCACACCTTCGGCCAGCGGCTGATCGACCACCAGGCCATCCGCCACAAGATCGTCGAGATGATCCAGCGAGTGAACGCCTGCTACGCCTTCCTCGACATCCTGGTCTGGCGCTTCCATCGCGGCGAGACGCCGGTGGCCGAGCTGGCGATGATGAAGGTCCAGGCGACCACCACCCTGGAGTTTGTGGCCCGCGAGAGCCTGCAGGTGCTGGGCGGCCGCGCCTACACCGGCGACAACCGAGTCGAGCGCATCTACCGCGAAGCCCGCATCTTCGTCATCGGCGGCGGCTCGGAAGAGATCCTGCGCGATTTGGCCGGACGTCAGCTCGGGTTCTGAGGCGGCTGCGGGCGCGCTACACGGCGGCGGATCGGCTCACTTGGCCCTGGGTCGGGATCGCAATGGCGCCGCCGTCGTCCTCCCAGACGGCCACTGGATTGGCAGGTCTGGAGGGAACGGGCGGCGCGCCTCGACTGACCTCCGGCGCCTGGTTCTGTTGCGAGATCCAGCGCCGGTTACTTGCTGAGTCGCTCGCCGCCGCGCCAGGAAAGAGCTTCACTCGGATCATGGCGACACCCGCAGGGGGCTTTCAGCTTCGGAAGCGTTGTGGGCTTGGACCAGCCGGTCCCACTCTGCGGTGGTCGAGACGATCTGATGGCGCCCGATGTCCGGCAGCGACGAGCGCTTCCGCTCCAGCAGTCCCTTCTTGATCCAGAGGCTATCGAACCCCCTCGCTTCCACCGACGATCCCATCAGGCGGCCCGCCACATTTACGGCCGCTCGCTCGTTCTCGGCATGACACAGGTACCGTCGCGCGGGCGAACTCTCGCCAAGATGAATCTGGATCGCCCAGTATCCGGGCGCGTCCGCAATCTGATTTCGTTCTGATAAAATGCTCATGATTGAGCTTTCACGATCCCGCCCGGAGCCACGCTGCGCGCGTCTATCCGAGCGAAGGCGCAGAATTCGCGCTTTCGATCGCCAACAATATATCACATAAACTTAATATTGGGGCGATTTTATTTGCTGATGGCGAAGACGATTATTTTAGCTCTCCTAGCAAATTGCGTCACAGCACCCCAGATATGAAGGGCCGCCTTGCGTGTGAGGGAGGCGCGCGACGTGGGGGCCATCGAACTGATGGAGGCCTAGATGGCCGTCGAAAACACCGATCTCGAGCGCCGTGTCCTGGCGCATGAACAAATTCTACAAGCGCTGATGGCTCAGATCGCCGAAGGCCGGCCAGGCTTCTTGGACGCAATGCGCCAGCGCTTCGCCAGCGCGCGGCGAGGCGCGTACGAATACGACTACGTCGAGACAGCCGACTATGCGGAAGCCTTTCTTCGAGAGGTGATGCGTCTGATGCGTGTTCGCAGAAGCGCTTCCCCTCAGCCGGCCCCGCCTTCCACAGCCGTGCACCGCGCCATGAGCGCAGATGCCCGCCCCTCATCGGTCATCGTCCGCAGCAACCTCGCCCATGGGGTGTGGCACGTCACCTGCGACGACGTGTTCCTCGGCGACTACCTGTCGGAAGGCGCCGCTCGAGCCGCAACCGACCAGGCCGCAACCGATCTCAGGCGGAAGGGGCGCTCGGCGGAGATCGTTTTCGGACCGCGTTGAGCTTGAGGATCGCCGATCGAGCGCGCGCGCAGCGTCGGCCGCGCGAAGTGGGATTCCGCAGATTGCGGGCAAGTCATAAAATTGCTTTCAAAAATGGACTTTTTGATATCCGCCTGACGCCCGCGGCGCGCTTTTGGCGGCCAATCCCAACTAGACATGGGGGTTGTGCGGCTATACGCCTGGATGCAGGAGACCCATGGCCCGCACCCGCAAGATCATCAAGAACTCCGTCCACCGAGCGCTGAACACGATAGGCGATCGCTGGAGTCAGCTGATCATCCAGGAGGCCTTCCGCGGCGCGACGCGATACGAGGAGTTCCGCGCGCGGACCGGCGCGCCGCGCAACACGCTCTCCAATCGCCTGCGCGGCTTGGTCGCCAGCGGCATCTTCGAACAGCGCGCACATCGCGAGGGCGCGGCGCGTCAGTCCTATCACCTGACGCCGATGGGCCTGGACCTGTTCGACTCCGTGCTGATCGCGTGGTGCTGGGGCATCCGCTGGGACGCCACCGCGCCCAACGGTCCGGCCGGTCTAGTCCACACCGAATGCGGCAAGTCGATGCTGCCGATGATGGTCTGCCGCCACTGCGGCGGCGACGTCTCGCTGCACACCTGCAGCCATCATCCGGGGCCGGGCGCCGGCTACGAAGAAGTCGAGATCGCGCGTCTGCACCGCCGCCGCCAGTCCGCGGCCGAGGACGCCACGCGCCCAGTCGCCGACGTCGTCGACATGACCGGCGACCGCTGGACGGGGCTGGTCATCTCGACCCAGTACTTCGGCATCCACCGGTTCGACGACATCCAGTCGATGCTGGACATCGCCACCAACATCCTGACCGACCGCCTGCGCGTGCTGGTGGCCAACGGCGTGTTCGAGCGGCGGCTCTACGAAATGTCGCCGCCGCGCTATGAGTACTGGCTGACCAAGAAGGGCAAGGATCTCTATCCGCACGCCCTGGCCCTGCTGATCTGGGCCGACAAGTGGCTGCTCGAGGACGATCAGCCGCCGGTCATCGTCACCCACAACCAGTGCGGCCACCCGGTCGACAGCGTGGTGATCTGCAGCGAGTGCCGCCATCCCCTCACCCCCGAAACGGTGACCGAACGGCGAACCAAGGACCGCAAGGCCAGCGCCGCCTAGAGCCCTGCGGGATCGAACAGCGCAGCTAGGCGTTCCCCACGCGGAATTGGAGGGACGTAATGAGCCTGGACAGCCTGATGATCCGCAGCGCCAACCTTCTGGGGGCGCCGTTGAAGGACGCTTCCGGCAAGAAGCTGGGCACGATCCGCGAGATCTACTTCGAGCGCGACACCGGTCAGGCGCGATTCGTGGCGCTGGAGTTCGGCGGCCTGTTCGGGACCAGCGGCAAGTTCCATCCGATCCCCTGGCGGGCGCTGCGCTACGACGAAGGTTCGGACAGTTACCTGACCGATCTGACCAAGGAGCTGCTGAAGAACAGCCCGGCGTACGACCGCGAGCAGATGAACGAGACGGCCTACGGCTGGAGCGAGCAGGCCGAGCGCTATTTCCGGGTCGATCCGGTCTAGCCCGTCGCCACCTGACAAGGTCCGCGCGAGAAAAACGTCGCCACGTGAGCGTTTTCTCAACCATGGCGCGCCAAGATCGCCGTCATGGCGTCGATCGACCAACACGTTCTGACCGCGGGGCCCGGCTGGAAGCCGCTGGGTTTCGACGTGCTGCGCTTTGCGCGGTTCCTGACCGTCGGCGGCCTGGCGGCCGGCACGAACTTCGGCTCGCGCTTCGCCTGGAGCCTGGTGCTGCCGTTCGAGGCGGCGGTGATCTGCGCCTACGCCACGGGCATGGCCGTCGCCTTCGTGTTGTTCCGGCTGCTGGTGTTCCCCGGTTCGCCGCTGCCGATCGGCGTGCAGGCGCGCAACTTCGCGATCGTCAACGCGATCGGCGCGACCCTGACCTTCCTGACCGCGACGCTGCTGGTGCGCGGCGTTTTCCCGATGCTCGGCTTCACCTGGCACGCCGAGACCCTCGGCCATGCCCTGGCGATCGCCGTGCCGGTGGCGACCAGCTGGATCGGCCACCGGCGCTTCACCTTCGCGCGCGCCGGCTGACCTTTACGTTTCCCTTATGCGCGACGGGCGTGTCCCGTCTCGAACCCTGACGCTTGAGGGGCGCATCCTCCTGGCCTGAACCTGGCTATGGAGGCTCTGCCTTGGCGGATCTCATCTTTCTCGGCGTCGGCGCGGGGGCGTTCGCCCTGTTCGCGCTTTTCGTCGTCGGATTGAGGCGCATCTGAAGATGCTCGTCGATCTCCTCTGGGCGGGCGGCGCGATCGCCGTGGCCGCCTACATGCTCGCCGCGCTGCTGCGCCCCGAGCGCTTCTGACGGATCACTGACATGACTTGGCAAGGATGGGCGGAGATCGCCCTGACGCTGGCCGTGGCCATCGGGCTCGGCTGGCCTTTAGGCGTCTATATGTCCCGGGTCTGGAACGGGGAACGCACCTGGCTCGATCCGGTGCTGCGGCCCGTCGAGCGGCTGGTCTACGCCGGCTGCGGCGTCGACGCGAACAAGAGCCAGACCTGGTTCGGCTATGCCGCCGCGCTGCTGGCCTTCAATGCGGCGGGCTTCGCTCTGGTCTACGCGATCCTGCGGCTGCAGGGCGGCCTGCCGCTGAACCCGCAGGGCTTCGACGGGGTGAGCGCGCACCTGGCGTTCAACACCGCCGCCAGCTTCGTGACCAACACCAACTGGCAGTCCTATGGCGGCGAGACGACCATGTCTCAGTTCAGCCAGATGGCGGCGCTGACGGTTCAGAACTTCGTCTCCGCGGCCACCGGCGCGGCCATCGCCGCGGCCCTGGCGCGCGGCTTCGTCGGCCATCGCAGCGAAGGCGTCGGCAACTTCTGGGCCGACCTGACCCGCACCACGCTCTACGTGCTGCTGCCGGCCTCGATCGTGCTGGCGCTGACCTTGGTCGCGCTCGGCGTGCCCCAAACCCTGGCTGCGTCGGCGCAGGCCGCGACGCTGGAGGGCGGCGAGCAGAAGCTGTCGCTGTTCGCTGTCGCCAGTCAGCTGGCCATCAAGCAGCTGGGCATCAACGGCGGCGGGATCTTCAACGTCAACTCCGCCCACCCGTTCGAGAACCCGACCCCGCTGACCAACTTCCTGACCGCGGTGTCGATCAACGTGCTGGGCTGGGCCGCCTTCTTCGCCTTCGGCCGCTCGGCCAAGGCGTTCAAGGACATCCGAGCGCTGGTCGCGGCCGCCGCCGTGCTGCTGTCGCTCGGCGCGGCCGGCGTCTACCTGGCCGAGACCCAAAGCCCCCCTGCCCTGGTCGCCGCCCACGTCGACGCCAGCGCCAACATGGAGGGCAAGGAGGTCCGCTTCGGTCCGGCAGCCTCGGCCGCCTGGACCGCGCAGACCACCGGCGCCTCGAACGGCTCGGTCAACGCCATGCACGGCAGCTACATGCCGCTCGGCGGCGGGATCGCGATGTTCCTGATGATGCTGGGCGAAATCCTGCCCGGCGGCATCGGCTCGGGCGTGGCGATCATGGTCGTCATGGCGCTGCTGGCGGTGTTCGTCGCCGGACTGATGGTCGGCCGCACGCCCGAGTATCTGGGCAAGAAGGTCGAGGCCAAGGAGATCAAGCTCGCCATGCTGGCGGTGCTGGTCGTGCCGCTGTCGATGCTGGGCTTCTCGGCGGTCGCCGCGGTGCTGCCCGAGGCGCTCAAGGGCCTGCTGAACCAGGGTCCGCACGGCTTGTCGGAGATCCTCTACGCCTACGTCTCGACCACGGCCAACAACGGCTCGGCGTTCGCCGGCCTGACCGCCAACGCGCCATGGTGGAACACCACCCTGGGCCTGGCGATGCTGATGGGCCGGTTCGTGCCGATCGTTGCGGTGCTAGCCATCGCCGGCTCGCTGATCGCCAAGCCCAAGCTGGCCCCGTCAGCCGGCACCCTGCCCACCGACAGCGGCCAGTTCGTCGGCCTGCTGATCGGCGTGATCCTCATCCTCGGCGGGCTGCAGTTCTTCCCGGCCCTCGCCCTCGGCCCTATCGTCGAGCACTTCCAGGTGCTCGACGTGCTGGCCGGCCGCTAACCCTTCAAGGCGTCAGCACATGACCGCATCCTACGCACCGCAGGGCGAGAGCCGCCGCAAGGCCTCCACCCTCGCCACCAGCCTTTCGGGTCCGATGATCGCCCGCGCCGCCCGCGACGCGGTGGTCAAGCTCGACCCGCGCAAACTGACCGGCAATCCGGTGATCTTCGCCACCTGGATCGTCGCGCTGCTGGCCAGCGCCTCGGCGATCAACGAGATCGTCGCCGGCCGTCCGTTCGGGTTCGAAATCCAGATCGCGCTCTGGCTCTGGGCCACCGTGCTCTTCGCCAACCTGGCCGAGAGCGTCGCCGAGGGCCGCGGCAAGGCGGCCGCCGACTCCCTTCGCGCCTCGCGCGTCACCACCAAGGCCAAGCTGATCGTCGATCCGGCGACCGGGACCATCGTCCCCACCCCGGCCCACAAGCTGGGGGTCGGCGAGGTGGTGCTGGTGGAGGCCGGCGACGTGATCCCGGCCGACGGCGAGATCATCGAGGGCGTCGCCTCGGTCAACGAGGCGGCCATCACCGGCGAGTCCGCCCCGGTGATCCGCGAAAGCGGCGGCGATCGCTCGGCGGTCACCGGCGGCACCACCGTCGTCTCGGACTGGATCAAGGTGCGGATCACCTCCGAGGCCGGCCAGACCTTCCTCGACCGCATGATCGCCATGGTCGAAGGCGCCGACCGCCGCAAGACGCCCAACGAGATCGCCCTGGCCGTGCTGCTGGCCGGCCTGACCCTGATCTTCCTGATCGCGGTCGTGACCCTGCTCGGCCTGGGCAAGTTCTCGGGCGTGCAGCTCTCGCCGATGGTGCTGGGCGCGCTGTTCATCACCCTGATCCCCACGACCATCGGCGGGCTGCTGTCGGCCGTCGGTATCGCCGGCATGGACCGGCTGCTGAAGGTCAACGTGTTGGCCACGTCCGGCCGGGCGGTCGAGGCGGCCGGCGACGTCGACACCCTGCTGCTCGACAAGACTGGCACCATCACCTTCGGCAACCGCATGGCCACCGAGGTGATCGCCGCGCCTGGCGTGCGGCCCGAGGCGGCGATGCGCGCCACGCTGATGGCCTCGCTGGGCGACGAGACGCCGGAAGGCCGCTCGATCGTCGACCTGGCCCGCGGCGAGGGCCTGGACTTCGAAGCGCCGCACGGCGCGACGATCATTCCGTTCAGCGCCACCACCCGGCAGTCCGGCCTGGACGCCGACGGCCAGTCCTGGCGCAAGGGCGCGGTCGATGCGGTGGTGCGCGGCCTGGGACTGTCGCCCGAACAGATCCCGGCCGAACTGTCGGCGGCGGTGGACCGCATCGCCCGCTCCGGCGGCACCCCGCTGGCGGTCAGCGAGAACGGCGTCCTGGTCGGGGTGATCCACCTGAAGGACGTGGTGAAGCCCAACGTGAAGGAGCGGTTCGCCGACCTGCGCCGCATGGGCCTGCGCACGGTGATGATCACCGGCGACAACCCGGTCACCGCCGCGGCCATCGCCTCTGAAGCCGGCGTCGACGACTTCCTGGCTGAGGCCACCCCCGAGGACAAGCTGCGGCTGATCCGCGAGGAACAGGCCAAGGGCCGGCTGGTCGCCATGTGCGGCGACGGGGCCAACGATGCTCCCGCGCTCGCTCAGTCCGACGTCGGCGTGGCCATGCAGACCGGCGCCCAGGCCGCCCGCGAGGCCGGCAACATGGTCGATCTCGACAGCGACCCGACCAAGGTCATCGAGATCGTCGAGGTCGGAAAGCAGATGCTGATCACCCGCGGCGCGCTGACCACCTTCTCGATCGCCAACGACGTGGCCAAGTACTTCGCGATCATTCCGGCGATGTTCGTGGTCGCTCTGCCCAGCCTGGCCGCGCTGAACATCATGAACCTCCACAGCCCGGAAAGCGCGATCCTGTCGGCGGTGATCTTCAACGCTCTGATCATCGTGGCGCTGATCCCGCTGGCGCTGCGCGGCGTTCGTTACCGTGCGATCGGCGCGGCCAAGCTGCTGTCGCGCAACCTGCTGCTCTACGGCCTCGGCGGCCTGGTTGCGCCGTTCGTCGGCATCAAGCTGATCGACCTGGCGATCTCGGGGCTGGGGCTCGCCTGATGCTGATGCGTGAAACCCTCGTCTCGTTGGGGCTAATCGCCCTGCTCTTCGCCTGCGCCTTCATTGGCGGGATCGTCTGAGGCTCCCGATGACCAACGCCTCCAAGAACACTCTTACCAGGACCTCCCCGATGTCTCTCTTCCGCCTCCGCCGTCACAGCCTCGCCGGCGCCGGCTTCGCTGCGATCTCGCTCTTCGCCGCTCCCGCCTTCGCCGAAGACGCCAGCCCGATCGATCTGTCGTTCAACTTCGGCGCCGCGACCGACTATGTCTGGCGCGGGGTCAGCCAGACCGACGAAAATCCGCAGATCTCGGGCGGCGTCGACGCTACTGTCGGCGGCCTGATCTATGCCGGCGGCTGGCTGTCCAACGTCGATTTCGGCAACGACACCGACTTCGAGCTCGACCTCTACACCGGCGTTCGACCGCAGCTCGGCCCGGTCAGCCTCGACCTCGGCGTCATCTACTACGGCTACATCAACGCCCCGACCGGTTCGGACCAGGACTTCATCGAGGTAAAGGTCGCCGGATCGGTCCCGGTCGGCCCGGCGACCCTCGGCGCCGGCGTCTACTATTCCGACGACTTCTTCGGCGGCTCCGGCAAGGCCACCTACTTCGAGCTCAACGGTTCGACCCCGGTCGCCGAGAAGATCTCTGTCTCAGGCGCCGTCGGCTATCAGGACGTCGACTATGAGGGCGACTACACCACCTGGAACCTCGGCGTCGGTTACGCCCTCACCGACTTCCTCGGGGTCGACCTGCGCTATCACGACACCGACGAGCACGACTTCGGCGATCTCTACGAGAGCCGCGTCGTCCTCGGTCTCAAGGCCGCGTTCTAAGGAGGCGTGACCATGCTTTCCCTTATCCGCCCCGCCGTCGTCTCGATGGCCTTCTTCACCCTGCTGCTGGGTCTCGCCTATCCGCTGCTGATCACCGGCGTCGGCCAGGCCGCCTTCCCGCGCCAGGCCAACGGCAGTCTCGTTCTCGAAGGCGGCAAGGTGGTCGGCTCGGAACTGGTCGGCCAGAACTTCGCGCAGCCGAAGTACCTGCACCCGCGCCCCTCGGCGGCCGGCGCCGACGGTTATGACGCCGGCGCCTCGTCGGGCTCGAACCTCGGCCCGCTGAACCCCGATCTGGCCAAGCAAGTCGCCGAACGCGCCGCCGCCCTGCGTGCGCAAGGCGCCAAGGGGACGATCCCGGCCGACGCGGTCACGGCCTCGGGCTCGGGGCTCGACCCCGACGTCTCGCCCCGGTACGCGATGCTGCAGGCCGAACGCATCGCCACGGCCCGCGGCGTCGATCCGGCCCAGGTGCGCGCGCTGTTGCAGAGCCATGTGGAAGGGCGCACCTTCGGCGTCCTCGGCCAGCCGAGGGTCAATGTGCTGATGACCAACCTCGCCCTCGACGCCCGCTTCCCGCCCCCGACCCGATGAGCATGGACGAACCCAGACGGCCGGACCCGGACGCCCTTCTGGCGGCGACCAAACAGCCGGGCCGAGGACGCCTGAAGGTGTTCCTCGGCATGTCCCCAGGGGTCGGCAAGACCTTCGAGATGCTGCGCGCCGCTCGCCGCCGAAAGGCGGAGGGCGGCGACGTCGTTGTCGGGGTGGTCGAGACCCACGGCCGGCGCGAGACCCAGTCGCTGTTGCGCGGGCTGGAGGTGATGGCCCGCCGGCCGATCGAGTACCGCGAGCGGACGCTGCTGGAGTTCGACCTGGACGCCGCCCTCGCCCGCCGGCCGCAGTTGCTGCTGGTCGACGAATACGCCCACTCCAACGCCCCCAGCTCGCGCCACGCCAAGCGCTGGCAGGACGTCGAAGAGCTGCTGGCGGCGGGGATCGACGTCTGGACGACGCTGAACGTCCAGCACCTGGAGAGCCTGCGCGAGGTGGTCTGGAAGATCACCGGCGTGCGCCAGCGCGAAACAGTGCCCGACAGCGCCCTGTCGCGGGCCGACGAGATCGAGCTGATCGACATCACCCCTTCCGAGCTGCGCGAGCGGATGGCGGAGGGAAAGGTCTATATCGGCGACACCGCGCGGCTGGCGGCCGAGCGGTTCTTCAAGCCCGAGAACCTGACCGCGCTGCGCGAACTGGCCCTGCGCCGCGCCGCCCAGACGGTCGACGACCAGCTGATCGGGGCGATGAAGGCCGCCGGCGTCGAGGGCCCCTGGGCGGCGGGCGAGCGGATTCTGGTCCTGGTCGGACCGGACGGCTCGGCCGGGGCGCTGGTTCGCACCGGACGGCGGCTGTCGGACATGATGATGGACGCGCCCTGGATCGTCGCCCACGTCGAGCGGCCGAACGCGCGGCCGGCGCCGCCGGGCGGCCAGGCGCGGCTGAACGAGGCCCTGAAGCTGGCCGAGCAACTCGGCGCGGCCACCGTCGTCCTGACCGGCGACGATCTGGTCGCCAGCGTGCTCGACTATGCCCGGCGCAACAACGTCACCCAGATCGTGGTCGGCAAGTCGGGGCGCCGCCGCCGCAATCCGTTCCGCCGCTCGTTGATCCGCGCCCTGTTGGACGAAGCGCAGGGCGCGGCGCTGCACGTGGTGACCGAACAGGGCGAGGCCGAGCCGCCGCCCGCGCGGCATGCGGTTCCGCTGCGCGCCTGGCCTTGGGCCGGCCATGTCGCGGCGATCGCCTTGGTCGTGGTCGCCGCCATGCTGGCCAGCGTCACCTTCCAGGTGGCCGAGACCGCCAACCTGGCGATGATCTTCATGCTCAGCGTACTGGTCAGCGGCCTGGCTTTCGGGCTGTGGCCGGCGCTGACGGCGGCGACGCTGAGCGCCTTCATCTACAACTTCTTCTTCCTGGAGCCGCGGCTGACGGTCCGTATCGGCCACCCCGCCGACGTCCTGACCTTCGGGGTGTTCTTCGCCGTGGCCTTGACCACCGGCTGGCTGACCGGCCGGATCCGCGACCAGGCCCGCGCAGTGGCGCAGCGGGCCTCGGCGATCTCGGCGCTGCTGGCCGCCAGCCGCCGGCTGTCATCGGCGGCCAAGCAGGACACGGCCGCCCAGGCCCTGGCCGAACAACTGGCGGCGGCCACCAGCGGCGCGGCGGTGGTGCTGACGCCAGAACGCGAGGACCTGGCGCTGACCGCCGCCTCGCCGGCGCTGGAAGCCCTGGCCCCGGGCGACATGGCCGCCGCCCGCTGGGCCTGGGAAAAGGGCGAGCCGGCCGGGGCCGGGACCGGCACCCTGCCCAACTCCGCCTGGACCTTCCGGCCGCTGCAGGGGGTCAAGGCGCGCGCCGGCGTGGCGGGGGTAGAGCCGCGCGCCCTGGCCGCCGAGGACAATGAGCGGTTCGTCGCCGCCCTGCTCGATCAGGGCGCCGTGGCGTTGGAACGGGCCGAGTTCGCCGCCCAGGCGGCCGACGCCGAGGCCCTGCGCCGCACGGACCGCCTGCGGGGCGCGCTGCTCAACTCGGTCAGCCATGACCTGCGCACGCCGCTGTCCACGGTCCTGGGCTCGGTGACGACGCTCATCGATTACGGAAAGTCGTTGAAACCCAATGTCCAACATGACCTTCTTCAGTCCATTCGCGAGGAAGCCGAACGTCTGAACCGCTATGTCGGCGATCTGCTGGACATGACCCGGCTGGAGGGCGGGGCCCTGGTCACACGCCGCGAGTGGGTCGACATCCGCGACGTGCTGCGCGCCGCCGTCGAGCGGGTGCAGCGGCGGCTGGACAAGCGCAGCGTGGCGCGCGACTTCCCCGCCCAGCTGTCGATGGTCAAGGCTGACGCGTCGCTGCTGGAGCAGGCCCTGGTGAACATCCTCGAGAACGCGATCGCCTATAGCCCGGACGGCTCGGCCATCGAGGTCGCCGCCTATGAGGACCGCGGCAATGTGGTGATCTCCATCGAGGACGAGGGTCGCGGCATTCCGACCGAGGAACTGGAGCGCGTGTTCGAGAAGTTCCGCCGCATGGAGGAAGCCACCGACCGCGGCAAGGGCGCGGGGCTGGGTCTGGCGATCTCCAAGGGCTTCGTCGAGGCGATGGGCGGACGGATCGCCGCCGCCAGCCCGATCCACGACGGTCGCGGCACCCGCATCCTGATCAGCCTGCCCAAGGAGCACGTCATGCCGGGGCACATGCTGTGAGCGCCAGCCGTCCCCGCATCCTGGTCATCGACGACGAGCCGCAGATCCACCGGTTCCTGCAGCCGGCGCTGGAGGCGGCCGGCTACGAGCCGGTGCGCGCCGACACCGCCGCCGACGGCCTGAAGGAGATCGCCCGCAAGGCGCCCGACGCCGTGGTGCTGGACCTTGGTCTGCCCGACTTCGACGGCAAGGAGGCTTTGACCCGCGCGCGGGCGTTCTACGACGGCCCGATCATCGTGCTCTCGGCCCGCGACAAGGAGACCGAGAAGATCGACACCCTCGACATGGGAGCCGACGACTATGTGGAAAAGCCGTTTGGAGTCGGGGAGTTGCTGGCGCGTCTTCGCGTCGCCCTGCGCCACCGGCTGAGGTCCGCGGGGGCCGAGCCGGTGGTCACGGCGGGCGACCTGACCGTGGACCTGATCAAGCGGCTGGTGACCCGCGGCGGGCATGCCATCCGCCTGTCGCCAAAGGAGTATGACTTGCTGGCCCAGCTGGTCGCCGGCGGCGGCAAGGTGGTCACCCATCGCCAGCTGCTGACCGCCGTCTGGGGCCCGGCGCACGAGGCCGACGTGCAGTACCTGCGGGTGTTCGTCGCCCAGCTGCGCCAGAAGGTCGAGCCGGATCCGGCCGCCCCCAGCCTGATCACCACAGAACCGGGGGTCGGCTACCGCTGGACCGCCTGAAGCGCGCGGCGCTTGGTGAGCGCCAGCAGCCCGTCATAGGGGATCGCCGGGATCTCCCGCAGCCGCATCCGCCACCACGCGCCCCAGCCCATCTGGCGCGGACCGGCCAACACCGAACCATCGACGCTGGGAACGTCCAGGGCCGCGAAGCACAGCCGCGTGCGCGGCGTGTGATAGCTGTCGGTGCAGACGATCACGCCCGGCAGGCCATGGGCGCAGACGTATCGGGCGGCGGCGACCACCGTCTGGAGGGTGTCGAGGCTCGCCTGGTCCAACACCAGTCGATCGGCCGGCAGGCCCATGGCGGTCAGCCGCTCGGCCATGATCGAGGCCTCGGACGGGCCGTAGCGCCCGACGCCGCCCGAGCAGAACACCAAACTCGCAGGGTGGGCTTGGGCCAGCCGAAAGCCGCCCTCGATGCGGCGCAGCAGGGCTGGGCTGGCGCGACCGTCCGGGCGAACGGCGGCGCCGAGAATGACGATAAGAGGATCAGGCACGGCCGGAGAATGGCGACGCCCGAACGCTGGCGCTAGGCCCCGGCGTTCATCGGCGGGCGGTATTCTTCCAGCAGGTCTTCCTGCTCGGCCAGACGCACGGCGCTGCGCACATTCAGGCGTGTCAGCACGTCGGCGTCGTCGCCATAGGTGTCGCGCGCATAGGCGAGCTGCTCGCGCCAGGCGATCCGCGCCAAGCTGTCGGTCTCGCCGACGAACAGGATGTCCACGCCGCGATCCGCAGGCTTGCAGATGACGTAGTTCGCGCCGGCCGGCGGCAGGACGCGATCCTCCTCCAGAACCGAGTACCGGTAGAGGGCGCCGGACTTTCCGGCGATCTCGAAGTGACGACGGGTCAACCCACGCTCCCGACTGATAGGCATATGTTCAGGGCTCGGACTGAGAGGCCCCGGCCCTCTTAGGGCCTGCGACTTGGGCGAAATCTTGGCCGCCGCCTGCGACCTAGGATCACCTTGTCGCGAGACGCGTTCGATACGCTGGCGCCACGGAACAACCTTCGCCATAAGGCGTTCGGCGTGTTGAGGCGGCTCTGGTAGGTTCAAGCTTGAGGCGTTTCGACTCAAGCGGACGCTAGCTGAAGAGGCCCGACGCGAGCCTATGGAACGACCCGCCGATTTCAGCGTGATGGAGGCCGATGGCGGCCGCCGGGCGGTCCTCTCGGGCGACTGGACGGCCACGGCCGCGGGCGACGCGGTCAGCCGCCTGGTGGCCGCTGTGCGCGGCGAGAACCTCTCCGGGATCGACCTGACGACGATCCGCCGGCTCGACACCGCCGGCGCCTACGGAATCCTGCGCGCGGTCGCCGGTCACCCCGTCGCCAACCACATCGATGCGCGCCCTGAAACCCATCGGCTGCTGGACCTGGTCGCAGCGGCGGCGCGGGACAAGCCGGTCAAACGCCAGGAGCCACGCGGCTTCTACGAACTGGCGATCCGCACCGGCCGCGGGGTGTTCAACCTCGGCACCGAAATCTTCGAGACCATGGTGTTCGTCGGCCACCTGCTGGTGGTCGTCGGCCGCACGATCGTCAATCCGGCGCGGATCCGCTGGGCGGCCTGCGTCTCGCTGGCCGAGCGCGCCGGCCTCGACGCCATTCCCATCGTCACCCTGACGTCGTTCTTCATCGGCGCGGTCGTCGGGCTGCTGGGCGCCAACATGCTGCGGCAGTTCGGGGCCGAGGTGTTTGCGGTCGAACTGATCGGCATCGCGGTGTTCCGCGAGTTCAACATCCTGATCACGGCGATCCTGCTGGCCGGCCGCTCGGCCTCGGCCTTCGCCGCCGAGATCGGATCGATGAAGATGAACCAGGAGGTCGACGCCATGAAGGTGCTCGGCGTCGATCCGTTCGAGGCCCTGGTCTTCCCGCGGTTCGCCG
Organism: Phenylobacterium sp. GW823-FHT02A09; assembly: GCF_058797775.1. NCBI lineage: Bacteria > Pseudomonadati > Pseudomonadota > Alphaproteobacteria > Caulobacterales > Caulobacteraceae > Phenylobacterium > Phenylobacterium sp. GW823-FHT02A09. The sequence continues at coordinate 1,313,069 of NZ_JBXAJZ010000001.1, forward strand.
CCCTGCTGGCGATCATTCCGCTGCTGACCTTCGTGGCCACCATCGCCGGTCTGATGGGCGGTCTGCTGGTGACGTGGACCGTGCTCGACCTCGGTCCCGCCTTCTTCCTGCAGCGGATCCTCGACAATGTCGGCGTCACCCACTTCTGGATCGGGCTGTCGAAGGCGCCGATCATGGCCGCGGTGATCGCCGGCATCGGTTGCCGCCAGGGCATGGAAGTCGGCGGCGACGTCGAGTCGCTCGGCCGCCGGGTCACCGCCGCGGTCGTGCACGCTATCTTCGCGATCATCCTGATCGATGCCGTATTTGCGCTGATCTACATGCAGATAGGTGTCTAGGTGTCGGATCTGGCGAACCAATCCCTGCTCGACGACGACGGTCCCGCCATCGAGGTGCGCGGCCTGCGCTCGCAGTTCGGCGACCACGTGGTGCACGAAAATCTCGACCTGACCGTCGAGCGCGGCGAGGTGCTGGGCGTGGTCGGCGGCTCGGGCACCGGCAAGTCGGTGCTGCTCAACTCGATCATCGGCCTGCGCCGGCCGGACGCCGGCACGATCAAAGTGCTGGGCCAGGACATCCAGCGCACCAGCCGCCGCCGCTGGTCTGAGATCGAGCGCAGCTGGGGCGTGCTGTTCCAGCAAGGCGCGCTGTTCTCGAACTTGACCGTGCGCGAGAACGTCGCCGCGCCGATGTACGAACACACCAAGCTGCCCCGCCGCGTGGTGCACGAGCTCGCCGACCTGAAGATCGCCCTGGTCGGGCTGCGCGCCGGCGCCGGCGACCTGAAGCCCGCCGAGCTGTCGGGCGGCATGCGCAAACGGGCGGGCCTGGCCCGAGCGCTGGCGCTGGACCCGCAGCTTCTCTTCCTGGACGAGCCCACCGCCGGCCTCGACCCGATCGGCGCCGGCGCGTTCGACGAGCTGATCCGCGACCTGTCCGACAGCCTCGACCTGACGGTGTTCATGATCACCCACGACCTCGACACGCTCTACTCCATCACCGACCGCGTGGCCGTGCTGGCGGACAAACACGTGGTCGAGGTGGCGCCCGTCGCCGAGCTTGAGCGTTCAGAACATCCGTGGATCAAAGAGTACTTCCTTGGACCGCGCGGCCGCGCCGCGGCTGAAGCGGCCCATAGAGCCGGGACACCCGCCTGATGGAAAAAGACGCCAACTACGCCCTGGTGGGCTTTTCGACCCTGCTGCTGGTGACCGGCCTGCTGATCTTCGTGGTCTGGCTGGCGCGGCTGAGCTTCGCCCAGGACTACGACCTCTACGACATCATCTTCCAAGGGCCGGTGCGGGGGCTGAGCCAGGGCGGCGAAGTCCATTTCAATGGCATCAAGGTCGGCGAGGTGACCAAGATTCAGCTCGATCCGGCCGATCCGAACCGCGTCATCGCCCGCGCTCGCGTCACCTCCGACGTGCCGATCCGCGTCGACTCGTTTGCGACCCTGGAGCCGCAAGGCATCACCGGCATCAACTACGTGCAGATCACCGCCGGTTCGCCGGCCAAGCGGCTGCTGAAAGACACCGTCGATCCCGGCAAGGTGCCCAAGCTGCGCACCCAGCGCAGCGCCCTGTCTGACCTGCTGGAGGGCGGCGGCACGGTGCTGACCCGCACGGTCGAGGCGCTGGACCGCGTCAACCGCGTGCTGTCCGATCAGAACATCAAGAAGTTCGGCGACGCGGTCGAGGACGCCCAGGCCGTCACCGCCGAGTTGCGCGAGCGCAAGGCCCTGATCGCCGACGCCCAGAAGGCGCTGCAGAGCATCGATGCGGCGGCCGCGCAGATCACCGAGCTCACCAAGTCGAGCCAGAACCTGGTCGACGGCGAAGGCAAACGCACCCTGGCCAATCTGGCCGACGCCGCCGGCGAGGCGCAGGTCGCGGCCAAGGATATCCGCACCATGGTCGGGCGCCTGGACGGCCCGACCAACGACTTCGCCACCAATGGGCTGCCGCAGCTCACCTCGGCGATCCAGTCCCTGCAGCAGACCGCCGATTCCCTGGATCGGCTGATCCGCGACGTTGAAGCCAACCCCCGCGGCCTGGTCGGCAAGTCCCCGGCCCAGGAGGTCAAGGTCAAGCCATGAACGCCCTGAAGCGCACCCTCCCCGCCCTCGCCCTGGCCGTCTGCGCCGCCCTGCTCGCCGGCTGCATCACCTTGCTGCCCGACGAGAAGCCGGCCCAGCTCTACCGCTTTGACGGCGAAATACAGCCCGTCGCCGCAGGGCAGGCCTCGCCGTTCGCGGTGGCGCGGCTGGGCGGATCCTTCGTGCAGGCGGCCGCCAACGACCGCATGCTGACCATGACTGGCAGCCGGGCGGCCTATGTCGCCGACTCCCGCTGGGTGTCGCCGGCCTCGGTGCTGTTCGGCGAGGCGCTGTCACGGGCGTTCGACGCCGACGCCGGCCCTGCCCGGCTGTTGACCCGCGGCGATTTCAGCAAGGCCGACTACGTGCTGCGTGTCGACGTGACCCAGTTCGAGGCCCAGTACAATCAAGGCGCCAAGGCCGCGCCCGAGATCGTCGTCTCCCTTCGCGCGACGCTCACTGGCCAGGACCGGCTGCTGGCGGGGTCCAAGCAGTTCGAGGCCCGCGTGCGCGCCGGCGACAACCGGGTCTCGGCCATCGTCGCGGCCTATGACCAGGCGGTCAGCCAGACGCTGGGCGAACTGGTCGCCTGGACGAACGGCCGGGGGGCCTAGGCCTCCAGCCCGGCGATGCGCTTGGCGGCGGTGACAGTGTTCTTCAGCAGGCACGCGACGGTCATCAAGCCGACGCCGCCCGGCACCGGGGTGATGGCGCCGGCGATCGCCGAGGCCTCCTTGTAGGCCACGTCGCCGACGAGCTTGGTCTTGCCTTCGGCGGCCTTGACCGGATCGCGGAACGGCACGCGGTTGATGCCGACGTCGATCACCGTCGCGCCCGGCTTGATCCAGTCGGCCTTGATCATCTGCGGACGGCCGACGGCGGCGACCAGGATGTCGGCCTCGCGGCAGACGGCGGCCAGGTCCTGGGTGCGCGAATGGGCGATGGTCACGGTGCAGTCGGCGGCCAGCAGCAGCTGGGCCACCGGCTTGCCGACCAGCACCGAACGGCCGACGACGACGGCGCGCTTGCCGCTGAGGTCGCCGAGCGTCTCGCGGAGCATGATCATGCAGCCGAGCGGCGTGCACGGCACCAGCGAGGGCAGTCCCTGAGCCAGACGGCCGGCGTTGACGACGTGCAGGCCGTCGACGTCCTTGGCCGGGTCGATGGTCTCGATGACCGCCTTCTCGTCCAGGCCCTTGGGCAGCGGCAGCTGCACGAGGATGCCGTGGATCGCCGGATCGGCGTTGAGCTGGCGCACCAGGCTCAGCAGGTCATCCTGGCTGACGTCGGCCGGCAGGCGATGGGTCACCGAGTGCATGCCGGCGGCCTTGGAGTGCTCGCCCTTGGAGCGGACATAGACCTGGCTGGCGGGATCCTCGCCGACCAGCACCACCGCCAGGCCCGGTTGCAGGCCATGCTGCGCCTTCAGCGCCGCGACCTCTTCCGCCACCTCGGCCCGCAGGCGCTCGGCCGTGACCTTGCCGTCGATGATCTTGGCCTGGGACATGCGCTCTCCTGGGGTCGGAACTGGCGCAGCCACTACCCGTTCAGCCTGCGCCGCGCAATGCGGCGGGAGTACGCCGCATGAGCAGCAAAGTCACCCAGGTCTTCACGCGGTTCGCCAGCGACATTTCCCGGCTGACCGGCCGGCCGCTGACCTTCGTGGCCTGCTGCGCCCTCGTGATCGCCTGGGCGGTGAGCGGGCCGCTGTTCGGGTTTTCGGACACCTGGCAGTTGGTGATCAACACCTCGACCACCATCGTGACCTTCCTGATGGTGTTCCTGATCCAGAACACGCAGAACCGCGACAACAACGCCCTGCACGCCAAGCTGGACGAGCTGATCCGGGTGACGAAGGCGCATAACTCCTTCATCGGCATAGAGAATTTGCCAGATGAGGAGCTCGAGGAAATACTCAGCGACCTGGACGAGGCGTCCACGCGGGTCAGAAAAGAGGCCGGCACGCCGAGCCACCGGCGCGCTAAGCCGGCGCCCCGCCGGCCGGCCCGCAAGCGCGCCTAGCGACGCCTCCAGGCCGCGACCGCCCAAGCGTGGGAGTCGTGGCGCAGCGCGGCGATGGCTTCCAGCGGCGAGAGCCACATAAGCGTATGATCTTCCTCGATCTTCAGCGCCGCATCCTCGGCGACGAGACCCAGGACGAAGAAGGCGCTGCGATTGTTCCAGGCCTCGCCCTCGGTGTTGACGAAGAACTGGTCGGCCAGGGCGAAGGACTCGCGGACCGCGACCTTCAGGCCCGCCTCCTCGCCGAACTCGCGGACCACGCCCTGCTCGGGCGTTTCGCCCGGATCGACGCCGCCGCCGGGCAGATCGGTCCAGGTCGCACCGTCAGGTTTGACGATCCGCACCACAGCAATCTGCCCGTCGCGCTCGAGGATGCCGAACGCCGCCGGCCGGTCGGCATAGGTGCGCCCGGCCCTGCGCTCGCCGAACTGAGGCACGGCGCGCACCGGTCAGTCCTTGCCGTACAAGGAGTCGAACGGATCGACCTTGCCGGCCAGCACGTCGTCGACGCGCAGCACCGGCCAGCCGACCGTGGCCTTGTCGCTGCCGCGCCAGGCCGAGACGATCATGTCGCGCAGCTCGGAGGCGCCCACCGCCAGCCGGGCGGCGGCGAACTCGACGCCGCGGCGATCGCCGTCCTTCAGGCCGCCAGCCTTCTCCAGCTCGTAGAGCGGGATCACGTAGGCGCCTGTATCGCTGAGATAATCCACCGTGCGCTTTTCGATCGGGCAGTCGCATGACTTCAGCGGCGCCATCCTCGCCGCCACTTCGGCAGGTTTGACGTTCGCGAAGACGAACTCGCTCTCGAACGGGCCGTGGATGCGGGCGGTCGTGTAGCCCTTCGGGTTCGGGTACTCGCCCCAGCCGTTGTAGTGCACGGTGACGTGCAGCGGCTGGGCGCCGTCGCCGACGAAGTGCGAGAGGTCGCCAATGGTCTGGAGGATCTGCGCCTCGCGGCGGACCAGGTCGCGCTTGTACCAGGCCTTGCGCACCGGGTTCTTCTCGCGCGCGGCCATGTAGGTCAGCACCCGCCAGTAGCCGAAATCCTTGGTCAGCTGCTGGTGACGGTCGACGATCGAGTACGGGAGGTAGCCGGCCTTCCAGCTGTCGAGCCCGGCGGCCTGGAGGCCCTTCTCGTAGTCGGCGCGGGTGGCCGGTAGCGGCGTGAAGGACGGGCCGCCCAGCAGCTTGCCCTCCTCGTCGAGGTCGAGGAAGTGCCCGGCGTCGCGGTTGTGGTCGTGGATGCGGCCCGCGCCCTTGGAGCGGTCCTGCTCACGCGAGAGCTCGCCGATGTCGCGCACCGCCGTCGGGGTGCGCAGGAAGGCGGGAACTTCCGTCGGCAGGGCCCTGGTCGCCGCTTCGCCGACCATTCGGTGTCCCATCGCGCCCCAGGCGTGGGCCTGGGCGGGCAGGATGGAGAGCGCGACGACGGCGGCGAGCAGCGGAGCTTTCATGCGATTCCGTTTAGGCGATCTTGAGCGCGGCCTCTACCCGCTTCACCCAGGCCTGGACGCGCGGGTAGCGGCCCAGGTCGAAGCCTCCCTCGTGGGCGACACGGGTGTAGGCGACGAGTGCGACGTCCGCGAGACTGAGGATATCGCCGACCAGGAAGGACGACGACGCCAGGCCGTCCTCCAGCCGCTGCAGCGCCCCATTGCCCCGCTCGACCAGCCGCGTCTCGAGCTCGGAGATCGGCTTGCCGGCGTAGCGCACCTGGAAGCGGGCGACGGCGACATAGGGCTCGTGGCTGTACTGCTCCCAGAACATCCATTCGAGCATCCGCGCGCGGTCGTAGGCGTCCGCCGGAATGAGATCGGAGCCCTCGGCCAGGTGGATGATGATCGCATTGGACTGGGCGAGCGGGCGCCCGTCGTCGAGCACCACGACCGGCACCTGTCCGGCCGGATTCAGCGCCAGAAACTCCGCCGTGCGCGACTCGCCGCGCATGATGTCGGTCTCGATCCACTCGAAATGACGGCCAAGATGGTCGGCCACCCACTTCACCTTCAGGCAATTTCCCGAGATGGAATCGCCGTAGACGCGCATGCCTCAACCCCTTGCTTGATAACGGGTTGATAGCCTTCATCGGGCTGCGCTCAAAGCGCTCGTGTCGATATGTCGCTAGGGCGCGGCGTTCACGCGGGGTTGATCTGGCGCTCGGAGTCCGGGTACGAAGACCGCCGCTGCCAAGAACAACGACGAAGGAGCCGCCGTCATGCGACGTCGCCTCGCCGCCCTTGCCGCCCTCCCCTTCTTCTTTGGGCTGTCACAAAGCGCACAAGCCGCGCCTCAATCCGATCCGCTCGGAGACCTGATCGTGTCGGCCCTGACCGGCGCGCTGCCGGGCACCCCGGACTTCCGGATGAAGGCCACGCTCTATCATGCCGGCGCCAAGGGCGTGGGCAGCCTGGACTCGCTCGGCTGCAAAGTGGTCGCGATGCGCACCGTCGCCGTCGACACCAAGCTGATCCCGCGCCGCACGCGCCTGTTCATCAAGGAAACCGTCGGTCTGCCGATGCCCGACGGCACCAAGCACGACGGCTTCTGGTACGCCTCCGACACCGGCGGGGCGATCAAGGGCGAGAAGATCGACCTGTTCACCGGCCACGGTTCGTCCTCGATGCGCCCGCTGATGGCGCTGAACCTCGCCAAGCTCACGGTCGCCAAGGCCGGCGAGTTCAAGGGCTGCCCGCCCGCCTAGATAGGGCGGCGACAGGCCGCATAGCCTGGCTCCTCACACTATCGGATCATGCTGACAGGGCGCTGGAACCTCCGGCGCCCTGAGCATTTCAGCGTCCACCGAAGGCCCGCGTACGTGTCCGACATCAGTACGGGCGACATCGTCGAGTGCATCGACGACACGCCCAGCCGCCCCGAGAGCCAGATCATGCCCGACCTCGGGGCGCTTTACCTCGTCACCAGCATCCGGCCCGTCGGCGACGGGCGCAGCGTCCGGCTCAAAGAGCTGACGCCGAGCTGCCACCTTGGCGGCGTCTGCGCCTGCGGCGACTGCGGCTGGGACGCCGGCCGCTTCCGCAAAGTCTACCGCCCGAACGGCGAGTTCATGGCTTCGCTGTTCTGCGACGTCCCCGACGAGGTCGAGGCGCCCGAGCTGGTCGACTAAGAGCCGCCCAGCCGACGCCGCTACTGACGGGCCATGGCCGCCTTGAGGTAGGCTTCGATCGAGGCCTGCTTGTCCTCGACAGACGCGCCCGAGACATCGACCAGCGCCTTCTTGACCAAGCCGTTGAAGCGAAACGGCGCCTCATAGTCGGTCATCACCGGCGCGCCGGCGTCCGCGCCGATCGAGACGCCGGCCGCAAGACCCGGGGTCAACGGGATGGTGACCGGAAGGGCGCCGCGTCCCACGCTCTTGCCGTCGATCAGCAGTTCGATGTCGGCCGGCGTGCCCTTGCCCTTGGCGAAGTCGGGCTTGCCGGTCGGCGTGAACTGGAAGCTGAAGACGTGATCGCCTTCGGGGATGGCGGCGTCGGCCTGCACCCTGAAGCGCTGGTCGGCGACGTAGTTGTAGCCATAGGTCAGCTTGCCGCCGTGGATGTAGAAGGCGAAGCCGCCGTCCACCCCGCCCATGGAGAACAGACAGCCCTCGGCCCCGCCCTTGGGCACCGTGGCGTGCACGGAGATCGAATGCTTGGCGTTGAGCAACCGCGGCGCGGCGTTGATCGGCACCATCTGCGTGCCGGGGTAGTAGACGTACTGCTTGCGGTCGATGGCGATCTGGGGCCGCGCCTCGCCTAGGCGCAGGGTGCCGCGGCTGTCGATCGGCAGGACCCCGTACTTCCCGGCCTCGACGTACCACATGCCGATCATGGCGATCAGCCGGTCGCGTTCCTTGTCGGCGAGGTTGCTGGTCTCTGCGCAGTCCTTGGAGAGGTCGTAGAGCTCCCATCCGTGGGCGTCGAGGTCGGTGAGCTTGTCGTAGTCGATGGGCGCGCCGAACTGCAGTCCGGACTCTACGAACGAGGTCCCGGGCCACGGGCACACCGCCCGCCAGCCGTCGTGATAGAGCGAGCGGTGCCCGAACATCTCGAAGTACTGGGTGATGTGCTTGGGCTCGGCTTTGGCGTCGTCGAACGACGACTTCAGGCTGAATCCCTCAATGGGATGCTGGGTGACCCCGCGGATCTGGGTCGGCGGTTCGATCTCCAGGGCGTCGAGCACGGTCGGGACCATGTCGATGGCGTGGGCGAACTGCGTGCGGATCTGGCCCTTGGCCTTGATGCCCTTGGGCCAGGCGACGATGAACGGGTCGGAGACCCCGCCGCGATAGGTCTCACGCTTCCAGCGCCGGAACGGGGTGTTGCCGGCGTGGGTCCAGCCCCAGGGATAGTGGTTGAAGTACTTCGGCCCGCCGATGTCGTCGATCGCCGCCAGGTTCTGCTGCAGGTCGTCGGGGACGTTGTTGAAGAACTTGTTCTCGTTGACCGAGCCGCTGGGACCGCCTTCCGCGCTGGCGCCGTTGTCGGAGATCACCATGATCAGGGTGTTCTCGTACTCGCCGAGCTCCTTGAGGAAGGCGATCAGCTCGCCGATGTTGTGGTCGGCGTGTTCGAGAAAGCCGGCGAACACCTCCATCATCCGGGCGTAGAGCTTGCGCTCGTCGGCCGGCAGCTTGCCCCAGTCCTGGACGTCCGGGTCGTGGCGGGAGAGCGCCGTGTCCTTGGGGATGATCCCGAGCTTCTTCTGCTGGGCGAAGGTCTTTTCGCGATAGGCGTCCCAGCCGTCGTCGAACTTGCCCTTGTACTTGTCGGCCCACTCCTTCGGGACGTGGTGCGGCGCGTGGCAGGCGCCCGGCGCGAAGTAGAGGAAGAACGGCTTGTCCGGCGCGACCTGCTTGGCGTCGGCGATCATCGCCTTGGCCTTTTCGACGAGGTCGACGGTCAAGTGATAGCCTTGCTCAGGCGTCTTCTCCGGCTCGACCTGGGTGTTGTCGCGGATCAGCTCCGGATAGTACTGGTGCGTATCGCCGCCCAAAAAGCCGTAGTAGCGCTCGAACCCGCGCCCCAACGGCCAGCGGTCGTAGGGGCCAGCGGCGGACGTCGCCTCACTGGGCGTCAGGTGCCACTTGCCCACCGCATAGGTGTTGTAACCGTGTCCCAGCAGGATTTCGGACAGGAAGCCGTTCTCGAACGGGATGTAGCCGTTGCCGCCCGGATAGCCGGTCGAGCCCTCGGTGATACAGGACATGCCGTTGGAGTGATGGTTACGCCCGGTGATCATGCAGGACCGCGACGGCGAGCAGAGCGCAGTGGTGTGCATGTTCGTGTAGCGCAGGCCGTCGGCGGCCAGGGCGTCGAGGTGCGGCGTGCTGATCGGACTGCCGAAGCAGCCGAGGTGGCCGAATCCGGTGTCGTCCAGCACGATGAACAGGACGTTGGGCGCACCGGGCTTGGCGCGGTTCGGCGCGGGCCACGCCGGCTTGGAGACGTCGAAGGTGCGGCCGATCACGCCGGGAAAGGCTTGGCCAGGTTCGTACTCGGTGAGCGCCATCTGGGTTCCTCCTGGGATGGGAGGCACCGTGCTCGGCGCGCCTGCCAACGACCATCGGGTATTCCCCGGAACGCCTTCGCCACAGCCCCGCACATCGTCTTGAGGACAGATGATCAAGCCTAACTTCTTCCTGATCACCGGCGGCCCCGGCGTGGGCAAGACCGCGCTGCTGGACGAACTGCGCCGGCGCGGCGAGCGGGTGGTCGAGGAGACGCATCGTCGGGTGATCCGCGAGCAGGTCGCCTGCGGCGGCGGCGCCCTGCCCTGGATCGACCAGGACGCCTATCTGGCGCGGGCCTGCCGCGAGGACATCGCCATCTTCGAGGCGATGGCGGAGGTGAAGGACCGCGTGTTCTTCGACCGCGGCATCCTCGACAGCATGGTCGACGGCCAGGCGCCAAGCTGGATGGAGGACGCCGCGCGAACCCATCGCTACAGCCCGACGGCGTTCGTGCCGCCGCCCTGGCGCGAGATCTATGTCCAGGACGACGAACGCAAGCAGACCTTCGAGGACTGCCTGGCGACGCACGAGGCGATCACCCGGCAGCTTCGACGGCTGGGCTACCGGCCGCTCGAGGTTCCGTTCGGCCCGGTGGAGACCCGGGCCGATTTCGTGCTGGAAGCCGCCAGCCTGTCCTAGGCCGCGAGCGGCCGGCGCCGCCGGCGGATCGCGACGCCGGTCAGCCCGAAGCCCGTGATCAGCATCGCCCAGGTCGCGGGCTCGGGGATCGCGGCGGTGGAGCCGGCGAAGTCCCAAGTCCCCTTGAAGCCCTGCGAGTTGTAGAGGTTGTTATAGAGCCCCTCGCCGGCCTCCAGCGTGAACTGATCGGTGAGGGTCTGGCGATAGAACCCGTCGAGCAGCACCGGTCCGTCGATCTCGGTGTTGTAGTAGGTCTCCGAACCCGAGACGTAGGAGCCGAGCCGCAGGACCGGGCGCGTGCTGGTCAGCGGTCCCAGATAGCCGACGACGCCGACCACCTTGCCGTCCGCGAAGACGATCGCCGGCGCGCCGTAATAGCTCGTCGAGAATTCGGACCCGCCGCCGGACCGTTCGATGGCGTAGTCGCGGGTGAACACCGGATCGCCGTCGTAGATGTCGTCGGCGGTGGTCCAGGTCAGCCCTTGGCCGTTGATGTTCCAGGATTCGCCGGCCGGGGCCGCGCCCCAGCTGAAGAACGCCACCGAGTAGCCGGTGTCGCCCCACTTGACGATGTTGTCGGAGCTGATGCGGGCCGAGAGATTGATCGTCTCGCCGACCGAGAAGTTAGGATCGACGCCGGTGTTGATGTCTTCGATCGGCCCCTGCCCAAGCTCGGACATCAGCGTGCCGGTGAGGTTGAAGTTGTAGAACTGGGCGGCGTCGGCGGAGCCGGCGGATACCGCCACGAGCGTCGCGGCCACGGCTCCGAGCATCTTCGACATGAAGGATCTCCCTAGGGTAGAATTAATTCTCGCTAACCAATCCTAGATGTCAATGTGTGGCCGCCGTGCGGCAGCGGCTGAACAGGAACGCCACAACGACGCCGGGATCTGCGATTGGAAGTCGGCCGGGAACCCAACGGCCCTTGACCCATTGGAGTTGGCTGTATCCTCTGGGTTGCATCGGCGGCCTGGGCCGCTGGTCATGGGCGTGGCGAGCGGCAGGCGTGGTCGGCGAGGCGAGAACGGCGTTGCAGGTGTCCGCGCATTCGGGCGTGCTGACGGCGCTTAGCCAGGCGCCGCTGGGGATCGCCATCTTCGACCGCCAGATGCGCTATCTGGCGGCTTCGAGCCGCTTCCTGACCGAGCAGGGCTTGCCCGGCGACGTGCCGCTGGTCGGCCGTCACCACTACGACGTCTTTCCAGACATCCCGCAGCGCTGGCGCGAGATCCACCGGCGCGCCCTGCTGGAGGGGCTGGAGCTCAGCCACGACGCCGATCCCTTCGAGCGCGCGGACGGCCGGGTCGACTGGATCCGCTGGTCGCTGAAGCCCTGGCGTGATGACAGCGGGCAGATCGGCGGGTTGGTGCTCTACACCGAGTACGTGACCCCCACTGTCGAGGCGCGGGCCCGGCTAGAGGCGGCCGAGGCCCGGTATCGGGCCGTGTTCGACCAGGCGGCGATGGGCGTGGCCCGCGTGGCCCCCGACGGGCGGCTGCTGGAGGTCAACGACCGGTTCTGCGCCATGCTGAACTACGGCCGCGACGAGCTGACGGGGATGACCTTTCAGGAGATCACCCACCCGGACGATCTCGATTCCAACATCACCCTGACCGCGGCGCTGCTGGCCGGGGCCATCGAGACGTATTCGCTGGAGAAGCGCTACATCGCCAAGGGCGGCCAGGTGATCTGGAACAACCTGACCGTGGCGCTGGTGCGCAACGGCGCCGGCGAGCCCGACTACTTCATCTCGATCATCGACGACATCGGCGCGCGCAAGCGGGCCGAGGCCGAGCAGAAGCGCTATCAGGGTCAGCTGCGGCTGATGATCAACGAGCTGAACCACCGGGTGAAGAACACCCTGGCCACCGTGCAGTCGATGGCCTCGCAGACCCTGCGCGGCGAGAGCGACCCGGAGATCGTCTACGAGAAGCTGGAGGCGCGGCTGCTGGGCCTGTCGCAGGCGCACGACGTGCTGACCCGCGAGCGCTGGCATGGGGCCGAGCTGCGCGATCTGGCCGAGCGGGCCCTGGGGCCGTTCCTCGACGCCACCGCCGGCCAAATCACCTTGCGGGGCCCGGCGGCCTGGCTGCAGCCGGGCGCGGCCCTATCGATGGCGTTGATCCTGCACGAACTGGCGACCAACGCGGTGAAGTACGGCGCGCTGTCGGTGGTCGAGGGCAAGGTCGACATGACCTGGACGCTCGAGGGCCAGCATCTGAAAGTGATCTGGACCGAGAGCGGCGGCCCCAAGGTCGAGCCGCCCCGGCGCAAGGGGTTCGGCACGCGGCTGATCGAGCGCGGCCTGCGCGGGGAACTGCGCGGCGCGGTGACGATGAGCTATGAGCGCAGCGGCCTGATCTGCACGATGCAGGCGCAGCTGGCCGAACGCAGCGACCAGCTGAACCTGTTCGAGGGCGTCTGAACCGCGCCTTAGGTCTCGACGAAGGCCTTTTCCAGCACGAAGTCGCCCGGCGAAGCCAGTGAGCCTTCTTCATAGCCGCGCTCGACCAGCAGGGTCTTCAGGTCCGCCAGCACCGAGGGGCCGCCGCAGAGCATCAGGCGATCGACGGCGGGGTCCAGCGGCGGCACGCCGAGGTCCTCGAAGATCTTGCCCGAGGTGATCAGGTCGGTGATCCGGCCCTGAGTGCGGAACGGCTCGCGGGTCACGGTCGGGTAGTAGCGCAGCTTGTCGCCGATCACTTCGCTGAGGATCTCGTCCTCGCGCAGGTCCTTCTCGAACAGCTCGGCGTAGTTCAGGTCGGCGACGTTGCGCACGGTGTGGGTGACGATCACCTCGTCGAAGCGGTCGTAGACCTCCGGGTCGCGAGCCAGCGACAGCCAGGGGGCCAGGCCGGTGCCGGTGCCGACCATGTAGAGGCGCTTGCCGGGCTTGAGGCCGTCGAGCACCAGGGTGCCGGTGGGCTTCTTGCCGATCAGCACCTCGTCGCCGACCTTGATCTTCTGCAGGCGCGAGGTCAGCGGGCCGTCGGCGACCTTGATCGAGTAGAACTCGAGTTCGTCGTGCCAAGAGGGGCTGGCGATCGAGTAGGCGCGCACCAGCGGCTTGCCGTCGACTTCCAGCCCGACCATCACGAACTGGCCCGACGAGAAGCGCAGGCCCGGGTCGCGGGTGGTGCGGAACGAGAACAGTTCGTCGGTCCAGTGCTGAACCCAGGTCACGGTTTCGACCATGAAGGCGCCGCGCGCCTTGGAAGCGGCCGGGGCCGGAGCGATTACATCAGTCATGTCAGGTCTTTGGCTGCCAGATGGCCGGCGACGGACGACGCCGCCGGCGAGGTTGGAGCGTATGTAGCAATGCGGCCGTCAGATGTCGCCGCCGACATTGTCGACAGCCCCCGGGGCGCGGGCGACGTGGATGCCGCACTCGGTCTTGTCCTGGCCGGCCCAGCGCCCGGCGCGGACGTCCTGGCCCTCCTCCACCGGCTTGGTGCACGGCCAGCAGCCGATCGAGGGGAAGCCCTGGGCGACCAGCGGATGGGCCGGCAGTTCATGCTCGGCCATGTAGGCGTCGAGCTCGACCTTGCCCCAGTTGGCCAGCGGATTGAACTTCACCTGGCCGTCGGCCTGCTCGACCACCGGCAGCGACAGGCGGTCGCCGCCATGGAAGCGCTTGCGGCCGGTGATCCAGCCGTCGAACTCGGCGAGCGCCTTGTCCAGCGGAATGACCTTGCGCACCTCGCAGCAGGCGTCGGTGTCGGTCTGCCAGAGCTTGGCGTTGGGATCGGCGACGGCGAGATCGTTGAAGGCCGGACGCAGGTCGCGCACGTCGGTCAGGCCGAGCTTGGCCGCCAGGTTCTTTCGATAGTCGAGCGTCTGGCCGAACAGCATGCCGGTGTCGAGGAACAGCACCGGCGTGTCCGGCTTGATCTTCGACATCATGTGCAGCAGCACCGCGGACTCGGCCCCGAAGGACGAGACCAGAGCCAGCTTGTCGCCGAACGCCTCGACCGCCGATTCCAGCACGGTGGCCGGATGGGCGTGGCGCAGCTCGGCGTCGAGCCGCGCCGCCAGGGACGGACGCTCCAACTGATCGAAGGCCATGGTCAGCTCACTCCCTTTCGGCGAAGGCCGGCGCGCGGCGGTCGGCGGCGCGCTGGTAGACGTGGCGTTGGCGGTGGGCGGTGTGCGCCCATTGCTCGGGGGTCGAGCCGTCGGCCGGCTCGAAGGCGTCGAAGCCGACGCGGACCATGAAGCCGGCCTGCTCGCGCAGGACGTCGCCGACGGCGCGGACCTCGCCCTTGAAGCCGTAGCGCTCGCGCAGCAGTCGCGCGGCGGTATAGGCGCGGCCGTCGTTGAACTTCGGGAAGGCCACCGCGACGAGGGCGATGCGCGGCAGGTCATAGGCCAGGACCTCGACCTCTTCGGCCGGCTCAAGACGCACGCCGACCGAGCGGCCCTCGGCGAGCAGGCGCTCGCCCTCGCTCTGGAAGCGGGTCAGCGAGATGATCAGGTCGCCGCGAACCAGGTCCTCGTCGTCGCCGACGTGGGTGTAGGGATCCTCGACCAGCGAGAACTGGCCGTCCGTCAGCTTAATTCGCGTCGGCATAGACGGCCTCCTTGAAGGGAACGACGCCGGTGCGGCGGAAGGTGTCGAGGAAGCGCTCCTGGCCCTGGCGTTCGCGCAGATAGACCTCGACCAGCGTGTCGATGGCCGGCGCCACGCGGTCGGCCGGCAGGGCCGGGCCGAGCATCGAGCCGACGGAAGCGTCTTCCGCCCCCGATCCGCCGAGGGTGAGCTGGTAGAACTCCTCGCCCTTCTTATCGACGCCGAGGATGCCGATGTGGCCGACGTGGTGGTGGCCGCAGGCGTTGATGCAGCCGCTGATCTTGATCTTCAGCTCGCCGATCAGCTCGGCGCGCTCCTGGTCGGCGAAGGTGCGGGCGATGTCCTGGGCGATCGGGATCGCCCGGGCGTTGGCCAGAGCGCAGTAGTCGAGGCCCGGGCAGGCGATCATGTCGGTGATCAGGTTGACGTTCGGCGTCGCCAGGCCGGCCGCCTTCAGCGTCGCATAGAGCGCCGGCACGTCGTCCAGCTTCACATGCGGCAGCACCAGGTTCTGCTCGTGCGTGACGCGGATGTCGTTCTGGCCATAGCGTTCGGCCAGGTCGGCGACCACGTCCATCTGGTCGGAGGTGGCGTCGCCGGGGGTCTCGCCGATCGCCTTCAGCGAGATCTCGACGATGGTGTAGCCGGCGCGCTTGTGCTCACGCAGGTTGTTGCGCGCGAAGCGGGCCAGGCCCAGGTCGGCGGTCTTGGCGGCCTCGAACACTTCGGACCGGTTCACCAGGGTGTCGAATTCGGTCGGGGCGAAGGCGCCGCGGATGCGGGCGATCTCGGTGTCCGGCAGATCGCTCTCCGGGCCGATCTTCAGCCACTCCTCCTCGACCTGGCGGGCGAACTCCTCGGCGCCGAGGGCCGAGACCAGGATCTTGATGCGCGCCTTGTACTTGTTGTCCCGGCGACCGTGGCGGTTGAAGACGCGCAGGATCGCTTCCAGGTACGAGACCAGGCGATTGGCCGGCAGGAATTCCTTGATCGTCGGGCCGACGAACGGCGTGCGGCCGAGGCCCCCGCCGACGATCACCTCGAAGCCCAGGGCGCCGTCGCGGCCGCGACGCATCATCAGGCCGATGTCGTGGACCTTGGCGGCCGTACGGTCCTTGGCGGCGCCGGTGATGGCGATCTTGAACTTACGCGGCAGGAACGAGAATTCCGGGTGCAGGCTGGACCACTGGCGGATCGCCTCGGACCAGACGCGCGGGTCGTCGACTTCCTCGGCCGTCGCGCCGGCATAGGGGTCGGCGGTGGTGTTGCGGATGCAGTTGCCGCTGGTCTGGATGGCGTGCATGTCGACCGCCGCCAGCTTGTCCAGGATGTCCGGCGTGTCGGCCAGCTTGATCCAGTGGAACTGCAGGTTCTGGCGGGTCGTGAAGTGACCGTAGGCCTTGTCGTAGGTGCGGCCGATGTCGGCCAGCACGCGCAACTGCGTCGGGTTCAGCGAGCCGTAGGGGATCGCGACGCGCAGCATGTAGGCGTGCAGCTGAAGGTACAGGCCGTTCATCAGCCGGATCGGCTTGAACTGGTCCTCGGTGATCTCACCGGCTAGACGCCGGACCACCTGTTCGCGGAACTCGGCCGCGCGGTCGGCCAGGAATTCCTTATCGAGGGTGTCGTACTGGTACATGGCCCTCCCCTCTCTAACGCTTGATCAGATTGACGCGGCCCTTGGAGCGGGCGGCGCCGGACGCATGCTGCAGGGCTTCGATGGCGGCTCCGCCTTCGGCCTGCTTGCCGTGGTGCAGATGGTTGGTCGGGCCGAGCGCGCGCAGGCGCTCGCGGTAGCTGACCGGCGCCCACAGGCCTTCGCTTTCGATGAGGTCGATCAGATAGGGATCGACGATCACCGTCTGCAGGGTCTTGGCGTGCGCTTCGGCGGCCTCGCCGGCCTCGGCGGATTCGAAGAGCTCGGCGTCGGCGAAACGCTCCACCCAGGCCCCGGCCTTCCAGAAGACGACTTCGCCGTCGGTCAGGCGATTTCCGGTCAAGGCTTTCATTTCACGCGCCACTCAAGTTGGGATTCAAAGGCGGCGGTATCGCCGGAAGCTTGCGCCAAGGCCATAGCCTCGCCGACGATCAGCAGAGACGGGCCGGCCACCCGTTCGGCGGCGGCCGGCAGTTCGGCCAGGGTGGTGACGATGCGGCGCTCGTCGGCGCGGCTGGCGTTCTCGACCACCAGGGCCGGCGTCGAACCGGCGCGCCCGGCGCCGATCAGCCGCGCGGCGATGCCCGCCGCGGTCGAGACGCCCATATAGATCACAACCGTCTGGTTGGCCTTGGCCAGGCTTTCCCAGTCCAGATCCGGCTCGCTGCCCGAGGCGGCGTGGCCGGTGACGAAGGTGACCGCCTGGGCCGAGCCGCGATGGGTCAGCGGCGCGCCGGCGTTGGCGCCGGCGGCCAGGGCGGCGGTGACGCCCGGCACCACGTAGCATTCGACGCCCGCCTCGCGGCAGGCTTCCAGCTCTTCGCCTCCACGGCCGAAGATGAACGGATCGCCGCCCTTCAGCCGCACGACCTTCAAGCCCTCCTGAGCGAAGGCGACGAGCATGCGGTTGATCTCGTCCTGGGCGTAGGAATGGCGCGACTTGCGCTTGGCGACGCTGATGCGGCGGGCCGAGGCGGGCGCCAGATCGAGGATCTCGTCGGTGACCAAGCCGTCGTGGACGACGACCTCGGCGGCCTGGAGCGCCTTGAGCGCCTTGATGGTCAGCAGTTCGGGGTCGCCGGGACCAGCGCCCACCAGCCAGACCGCACCGGTCGCGCGGCGGCGCGCTCCGCCCAGGACCACGAGGCGCTGGCCGCTCTCGTTTTTGGGCTTGCGGTGAGGCATTGTTTTTAGCTTCTCTAAACGCCAGAGCTTGAATGTGAGAGCGGGACGGGCTTGCACCCGCCCCGCCACATTATCCGCCGACGAAAAGGGCCAATACCTCGGCGAACAGTTGCAAATTGGTCGTAAAGAGGCCAATTCGCAACCCAAGGACTTCTGCCGGGGGTGTCAGGAAAACTCGATGGAGCGCAACGCGGAACGCCGACGATTGCCGCCCCTCAACGCCCTGCGGGCGTTCGAGGCGGCCGCGCGGCACCTGAATTTTTCTAGGGCTGCCGACGAACTTTCGGTCACGCCCGGGGCGGTCAGCCAGCAGATCCAGAACCTGGAAGACTATGTCGGCGCGGCCCTGTTCAAGCGCACGCCCAAGGGCCTGCTGCTGACCGACGCGGCGCAGACCGCCCTGCCCGCCCTGCGCGAGGCCTTCGACCGCCTCGCCGAGGCCGCCTCGATGCTGACCGCGGCCGTGGACGGACGACGCCTGACACTGACCGCCGCGCCGTCGTTCGCGGCCAAGTGGCTGGTGCCGCGGCTGGGCCGATTCGAGGAACAGCACCCGCAGGTGGACGTGTGGCTGTCGGCCGGCCTGGAGCTGGTCGACCTGACCGCCGGCGAGGTGGACGTGGCGATCCGCTACGGGGCCGGACGATATCCGGGCCTGGAGGTCCGCCGACTGATCGGCGAGACGGTGATTCCCGTGCTTTCTCCGGATCTTGCGGCGAACATCGCGCTCAACGAGCCGGCCGACCTGGCCAATCACATCCTGCTGCATGACGGCTCGCCGGAGCCCGACGATTCGTGTCCCGACTGGACCATGTGGCTGGCGGCGCGCGGCCTGCGCGGCATCGACGGCGCGCGCGGCCCGCGGTTCAACCAATCGAGCCTGGTGATCGAGGCGGCCGTGAACGGCCGCGGCGTGGCGCTGGCCAAGCGCACCCTGGCCCAGGCCGACCTCGACGCAGGCCGACTGGTCGCCCCGCTGCAGATCGCGACAGCGGTCGATTTCGCCTATTACGTCGTCCATCCCAAGGCCAAGGGGCGGCTGCCGCAGGTCAAGGCGTTCATCAACTGGATCGCCGCCGAGGCCGAAGCCCACGAAGCTGCGCTAAGAAGCCTGGACAACGGGGCTGGGATTTAGTCCTAAGCGGCCATGAAAATCGTTGTTGATGAGCGGCCCTTGCCGGCCGACTGCGAGACCATGCTCGACGTCCGCAAGGGCGTCGATGCTCTGGACCGCGCGCTTGTTCTCATGCTGGCCGAGCGCCAGCGCTACATGGACGCCGCCGCCCGCATCAAGTCCGAGCGCCACACGGTGCTGGACACGGCGCGGATCGAGGACGTGGTGACCAAGGTCAAGGCCGCGGCCCGCGAGGCGGGTCTGTCCGAAGAGATCGCCGAACCTGTGTGGCGGCTGCTGATCGACCGCTGCATCGCCTACGAGTTCGGCGTCTGGGATCAGCTGCGCGGCGTGCGCAACGACTGAAGCGCCCGCTCGTGGGCGTAGGCCGCGACGTCGGCCAGCGCTGCGTCGAGCGCATCCTTGACCAGATCCAGCGCGCCAGGGCCGGCGGCCTCGGCGCGCTCACAGGCGTCGCCGAGCTGGAACGCGCCGACCCCGCGGGCCGCGCCCTTGATGGTGTGCACAGCGTCGCGCCAGCCTTCCGAGGCCGGATCCAGCAGCGCGGCCCAGATCGCCGCCTGTTCGCGGAACAGGGCGAGCACCTCGTCGATCACGTCGCCGTCGCCGGCCGTGAAGGATTCGAGGTATTGAAAGTCCACCGCTCCGGTGAGGTCGCGCCTCGCCATGGTATTTTCCTGCTTTGAACGCCGACTCGACCCTGACGTGCACTTGCCCAGGTTGCCGCCGGCCTAACAAGGACTTCGCCGCATGAAGATTCTGGTCGGCACGCCCACCTACAACGGCCAGGTCACCGGGCAATATACCCGCACCATGCTGGAACTGCAGGCGATGCTGGGCCCGTCCATGGGCTGGGAATCGACCAAGGCGGTGATCATCTCCACGGCGCGCAACCTGCTGGCCAGCCGGGTGCTGGAGACCGACCACACCCACTTGCTGTTCGTGGACGCCGACGTCAGTTTCCCCGCCGGGGTCGTCCAGAAGATGATCGCCCTGGACGAGCCGGTGGTCGCCGGGATCTATCCGCAGCGGACCTTGAACGTCGCCGCGTTCCACGCCGCCTCGCGCAAGCACGACGATCCGAACACCGCCTTCGCCGCCGCGCTCAGCTATCCGGTCGACCTGGTCGAGCCGCACGTGACCAAGGGCGAGTTCTACGAGGCCAAGACCGCCCCGACCGGACTGATGCTGATCAAGCGTGAGGTGTTCGAGCAGATGCGAGCCGCCGACCCCTCGCTCTATCGCCGCGCCGAGGGCAGCTACTACGCCTACCAGAACCTCCAGAACGTGCTGCAGTGCTTCGAGCCGCTGGCCGACGAGAACGGCGTGGCGATGAGCGAGGACGTCTCGTTCTGCCATCGCTGGCGGGCGCAAGGCGGAAAGATCTGGACCCTGTTCGACCACTATATCGGCCACACCGGGCCCTACACCTTCCGTCCGATGCCGGCCGGATAGCGAGCGCCGCCAGAAGACGCTTGCAACGCTCAGCGAGACTCGCTAACAGGACGCCTCCCCAGCGGGGCGGCGGGCGAAACGCTCTTCCGGACCGCCAGGGAAGTGACCGCAAAGCCTTATGGCATAACGGTTATGGGTGCATAGCTCAGTTGGTAGAGCAGCTGACTCTTAATCAGCGGGTCGTAGGTTCGAATCCTACTGCACCCACCATTTTCTCCTAGAAAGTCAAAATGGTGGTCCGGCGAAAGAGCCGGTCCCAAGACGCGCGGCCTCAGCTGGGGACCGCGACCTCCACGGCATTCGCGGCCGTGCGCCGCCGATCGAGCAGCGGCGTGGCCAGGGTGATCGCAGCCAGCAGTTCGACAGCCTTGAACGGCTTCCCGAGGAACCCGACGGCCATGTCCTGGGCGACCAGGTGCTCGTTGTGGCTCCCCGAGATGAAGAGCGCGGGCACGCCCCAGCGCTCGTAGAGCGTCTTGGCGAGTTCGGCGCCGCTGGCGGCGTCGGCCAACTCCACATCGACGATGGCGAGGTCGACCATGTGCAGGGCCGCCTGGCTGAGCGCCACCTCCGCCCCGATGGCGTGGGCGACGACGCGGTGCCCGGCATGGGTCAGGGCCTCGACGATCGCCGGTCCCAGATCTGGATCATCCTCGACGACCAGCAGCGACAGGGATGACGGAGAGGCCGAGAAGCCCTCGGCTTCGCCCGGCGCCGACGGCAGGTAGATTTTCGGCGTCCAGTCCGGCGCGGTCGAAGCCATCTGCTCGCCCTCGGCCCCGAACTCCCGGGCGATCAGCGGCCGCACCCGCCGCCAGATCTCCGGCGCATCGACCTCGCCGACATCGAGATCGAGGATCCGCGCATACCCCGCCAATTCGCCGCGCACCCGCTCGGAGGCTTCGGGGGCGTCCGGCTCCAACAGCCCGTCATAGGCGCGGCAGAGATCCAAATATGCGCTCGCGCGGACCTGGGACATGTTCGTCATCGTCGACTCCGTCTCAGCCCCCGCCAACACCTATCAACTGGCTCGTGTATGCCGCAGGACGAGGCGCCCACGGCCTCACAAGCGCGGCAGCCGCGATCACAATGGCGTAGGCGCCGCCCGCGAACCGCGGAGCCCCAGGGGATCACCCGATGTCGCCGGCGGCGCGCATGTGCTGGGATTTCGCGTTTTCAGACGGTGAGCCCCATGCTGCGCCCGCCCACGGACAATCGTTTCGACATCAGGCCCGACCCAGCGGGGTTCAGCGTCCGCGACCTCACGACCGGCGAGACGCTCATCATCGCGAAGGTCAGACAGTGCGGGCTGTCGCGCGAAGACGCCGAGCATACCGCAGCGGTCCTCAATCAAGCTCCTGACGACGGGTCGCGTACGACTCACTGACCGCCGGGGCCGAGCGCCAGACGATCGCCGCGCCCGCCAAGCTGAGCGCCGCCAGCCCGAACCAGGTCAGCGCATAGGCCAGGTGCGCGTTGCGGAACGCCACCACCGTCAGCCCGCCGACCGGGTAGCCTGGGCCGGGGCCCGCCTCTGCGTCGACGAAGAACGGCGCGGCCTGACCCAGCCCGCGCGCCCGGGCGATGGCGGCGACATCACGCGAGTACCAGCGGTCCGAGACCGGTTCGTTGCGCCGTAGAAAGCCCCCGCCCGGCTCGCTGGCCCGCATCAGCCCGACGACCTCCACCGCCCCTGCGGGCGCTGGGCGAGTCGCCCGATCGCGGAACGGCGCCGACACGAAGCCGCGATTGACGAGAACGGTCCCCGCCGGCGTGCGCAGCGGCGTCACCACCCACCAGCCGGCCCCGCGCTCGGTCAGGGCCTGCACCAGGGTCTCGCGGTCGTTCTGGAACGTCCCGGTCAGCCGCACGCGCCTATAGGCGTCGGCCGTCTCGCTGAAGTCCGCCAGGTCCGTCAGCGGGCGCGGCGGCGCATGGATGCGGGATTCGACGCGAGCGATGAGGTCGAGCTTCCAGACGCGGCGCTCGAGCTGCCAGACGCCCAGGGCCGTAAAGCCGACCGCCAGCAGCAGGCAGAGGAGCGCGAACAGCCGCCGCGTCATGGCGAGCTGGCGGCGGCCTCGGGCGGCATCGGCATCGACATCATGTTGCTGTTCAGGTGGTACATGATCCACAGCGAGCCGCTGATCACGATGGCGATCATCACCAGGGTGAACAGCATGGCCAGCAGCGTCCAGCCGCCTTCGGACTGGGTGTTCACGTGCAGGAAGAAGATCGTGTGGACGACGATCTGCACGAAGGCGAGCGCGATGATCCAGGCCGCCGTGATCCGCACGTCGCCCAGCGCTCCGGTCATCACCAGCCAGAACGGCGCGGCGGTCAGCACCGCCGACAGCGCAAAGCCGATCAGATAGTCCCGCCGCGTCCCGTGGCCGTGGGTGGCGCCGTGGCCGCGCGCATGGTCGTCTGATGCGTTCACCGGAGCACTCCGAGCAGATAGACGAAGGTGAAGACGCCGATCCACACCACGTCGAGCAGGTGCCAGAACATGCCCAGGCAGATCAGCCGGCGGCGGTTCTCGGGGATCAGGCCGCGCTGGCCGATCTGGACCATCATCACCGCGATCCAGATCAGGCCGAAGGTGACGTGCAGCCCGTGGGTGCCGACCAGGGTGAAGAAGGCCGACAGGAAGGCCGAGCGCTGGGGCGTCGCGCCCTCGGCGATCAGGGTGGCGAACTCGTAGAGCTCGATGCCGATGAAGGCGAGGCCGAACAACGCGGTCACTGCCAGCCAGCCCTGGACGGCGCGCTGACGTCCGGCCTCCATGTCGATCATCCCCATGCCGAAGGTGATCGACGACAGCAGCAGCATGGCGGTGTTGAGCGCCACCAGCGGCAGCTCGAAAATGTCGCGCGGGGCCGGCCCGCCGGCGTAGTTGCCCGACACCACGCCGTAGGTCGCAAACAGCGTGGCGAAGATGAGCGCGTCGCTCATCAGGTAGATCCAGAAGCCGAGCAGCGTGCTGCCGCCGCTCTCGGCGTGATGCTCGTCCTCCTCGACGAGGTAGTAGGTCGGGTTCACCGCCTGGGCGGCTTCGAGGGTTTCGCGCGCCATGTCAGGCCGCCCCCGAGGCGCGCGCGCCTTCGATCCGGGCCACTTCCTCGGCCGGCACGTAGTAGTCGCGGTCGTAATTGAAGGTGTGGGCGATCGAGTAGACCAGCAGCGCCACGAAGCTCAGCGCCGCCAGCCACCAGATGTACCAGATCATCGCAAAGCCCAGCACCAGGGCCAGGGCCGAGATGATCACCCCTGCCCCGGTGTTGCGGGGCATGTGGATCGGGCGGAAGCCCTGCGTCGGATGTTCATGCCCCAGCGCCTTCATGTCGTACCAGGCGTCGAGGTCGTGCACCCGCGGGGTGAAGGCGAAGTTGTAGGGCGGCGGCGGCGAGGTGGTCGACCACTCCAGGGTCCGGCCGTCCCAGGGATCGCCGGTGGTGTCGCGCAGCGCCTCGCGGTTGCGGATGCTGACGGCGATCTGGATCACGAAGGCGACGATGCCGACCAGGATGATCAGCGCGCCGATGCCGGCGATGACGAACCAGATCTGCAGCGAGGGATCGTCGAAGTGGCGCACGCGGCGCGTGGTGCCCATCAGCCCGACGACGTAGATCGGCGTCCAGGCGACCCAGTAGCCGATCACCCAGCCCCAGAACGAGATCTTTCCCCAGAAGGGATCGAGCTTGAAGCCGAAGGCCTTGGGGAACCAGTAGACCATGCCGGCGAAGAGCCCGAAGACCACGCCGCCGATGATCACGTTGTGGAAGTGGGCGACAAGGAACAGGCTGTTGTGCAGGACGAAATCGGCCGGCGGCACGGCCAGCAGCACCCCGGTCATCCCGCCGACCACGAAGGTCAGCATGAAGGCCACGACCCACATCATCGGCAGCTCGAACCGGATGCGGCCGCGGTACATCGTGAACAGCCAGTTGAAGATCTTCGCGCCCGTCGGGATCGAGATCACCATGGTCGCGATGCCGAAGAACGAGTTGACGCTCGCCCCCGACCCCATCGTGAAGAAGTGGTGCAGCCAGACCAGGTACGACAGGATGGTGATGACCACCGTCGCGTAGACCATCGACGAGTAGCCGAAGAGCCGCTTGCCCGAGAAAGTCGAGGTGATCTCGGAGAAGATCCCGAACGCCGGCAGGATCAGCACGTAGACCTCCGGATGCCCCCAGATCCACACCAGGTTCCAGTACATCATCGGGTTGCCGCCGAGGTCGTTGGTGAAGAAGTTCATCCCCACGTAGCGGTCGAGCATCAGCAGCGCGAAGGCCCCGGTCAGCACCGGGAAGATGGCGATGGCCAGGACGTTGCTGCACAGGGCGGTCCAGCAGAACACCGGCATCTTCATCATGGTCATGCCGGGCGCGCGCATCTTGATGATGGTGGTGACCATGTTGATCGCCGACAGGGTCGTGCCGACCCCGGCGATCTGGAGCGCCCATAGGTAATAGTCCGGCCCGGTGTCCGGACTGTTCTGGATGTTGGAGACCGGCACGTAGTTCAGCCAGCCGCCGCGGGAGAACTCGCCGACGAACAGCGAGATCATCACCAGCACCGCGCCGGCGACGGTCAGCCAGAAGCTGAGGTTGTTGAGGAACGGGAACGCCACGTCCCGCGCCCCGATCTGCAGCGGCATGACGAAGTTGATCAGCCCGACGATCAGCGGGATCGCCACGAAGAAGATCATGATCGTGCCGTGGGCGGTGAAGATCTGATCGTAGTGGTGGGCCGGCAGGTAGCCCTCGGCCCCGCCGAAGGCGATCGCCTGCTGGGCGCGCATCATCAGGGCGTCGGCGAACCCGCGCAGCAGCATGATGATCCCGAGGATCATGTACATGATGCCGATCTTCTTGTGGTCGACGCTGGTCAGCCACTCGCGCCAGAGCCAGCCCCACAGCCGGTAGCGGGTCACGCCGCCGAGGATGCCGAGCCCAAGCAGGATTACGACGATGAAGGTGCCCAGCAGGATCGGTTCGTGAAGCGGAATGGACTCCCACGACAGCCGGCCGAACAGCATCGTCCAGAAGGTCTGCTCGTGCATGTCTATCTCCGGCTCATCCGAGCGCCGTGGGCGCGCCGGGTTCGAGGAAGGACGTGTCGTGAGGATGCGGAGCGACCGGCGCGGCCTTCGCCGGCGCTGGGGGCGGCGCGGCCGGCTGAGCGCCGTGCGAGACGTGCGATCCGCCGCGCTGGCGATCCTTTGCCATGACCTCGTGCATGCACGGCGTGCCCGGCGGCACGCAGCGGTTCAGCACCCGGTGGAAGAGGTCCGGCTCGACCGAACCGAAGTAGGCGGGCGGCACCTTCTCGCTCGGCTTTTCGAGGGCGAGATAGGCCGGCGTGCTCAGGCCGGCGGCGGACTTGGTCTGGGCGACCCAGGTTTCGAAGCCGGCGGCGTCGACGCCGCGCAGCCGGAAGCGCATGTCCGAGAAGCCCTCGCCGCTGTAGTTGGCCGAGAAGCCTTCATAGTCGCCGGGGCGGTTGAGCACGGCGTGCAGCTGGCTGCGCATGCCTGGCATCGCATAGACCATCCCCGCCAGGGTCGGGGCGTAGAAGGTGTTCATCATGTTGGTCGAGGTGATGTCGAACCGCACCTGGCGATCGACCGGCAGCACCAGCTCGTTGACCGTGGCGATCCCCTGTTCGGGGTAGATGAACAGCCACTTCCAATCCATCGCCACGACCTGGACGGTCAGCGGCGCCTCGCCGGCGACGGTCGGCTTGCCCGGGGCGATGCGGTCCAGCGGCCGGAACGGATCGAGCAGGTGCGTGCTCGACCAGGTCAGCGCGCCGAGCGCGATGATGATCAGCAGCGGCCCGGCCCAGATCGCCAGCTCGAGCGAGGTGGAGTGGTCGAAGTCGGGATCGTAGGTCGCCTCGCGATTGCCGCTGCGATAGCGCCAAGCGAACACGACGATCAGCACGATCACCGGAACGATGATCAGCAGCATCAGGCCGGTCGAGGTGTAGATCAGGTTGCGCTGCTGAAGCGCGATGTCGCCCGCCGGGTCGAGCACGTCGCGCGCGCATCCGGCCAGCAGCAGCAGAGGCGCCAGGACCAGGGCGGCGGCCGCGCGCTTCACCCCCTCTGTTTGGAACGATCTCGCCCATCGGCCATTGCCTTGTCGCGGCATCGCTGTTCCGCTCTCAAGCCAAGGGTGGGCGCAAGCCGGCTGATGGCCCGACCGCCATTCGGAAACGCAGAGGGACAGAGGAGATCAGCAGCATGGTCGGGCCGGTCACCGCGTCGTCGACGTCAACGCCGCTGGAGCGCGACGCTGCGCTGATCAACGCACGAGAGCACCGTGTGGCTCCCGGCGAAATTGCAATCGGCGTGATCATCGGCCGAACCAGCGAGTTCTTCGACTTCTTCGTCTATGCGATCGCCTCGGTCCTGGTGTTCCCGGCCGTGGTGTTTCCGTATGTCGATGCGGTCACCGGAACGCTCTACGCGTTCGCGATCTTCGCCCTGGCCTTCGTCGGCCGCCCGTTCGGCACCCTGCTGTTCACCGCCCTCGACCGCCGGCACGGGCGCGGCGTGAAGCTGACCCTTGCGCTCTTCCTGCTAGGCGGCTCGACCATGGCGATGGCGCTGCTGCCCAGCTACCACCAGGTCGGCGTCTGGTCGGCCGTGCTGCTGGCGCTGTTCCGGTTCACCCAGGGCATGGCGCTGGGCGGCGCCTGGGACGGCCTGCCCTCGCTGCTGGCGCTGAACGCCCCGCGCGAGCGGCGCGGCTGGTACGCGATGATCCCGCAGCTCGGCGCGCCGCTCGGCCTGCTCGTGGCCGCGGCCCTGTTCGGCTATTTCCTCTATGTGCTGCCCGCCGACGACTTCCTCAACTGGGGATGGCGCTATCCGTTCTTCGTCGCCCTGGCGATCAATGTCGTGGCCCTGTTCGCGCGGCTGCGGATCGTCGCGACGCCCGAGTTCCAGCGGCTGTTCGAGACCCGCGACCTGCAGCCCTCCCCGCCGTTCGCCACCGTGTTCGCCGAGTGGCGCACCATCGCGCTGGGCGCGCTCGCCACCCTGGCCAGCTTCGCGCTGTTCCATCTGGTGACGGTCTTCCCGCTTTCGTACGTGACCCTGTTCGCCGACGAGCCGCCGATCCGCTTCCTGATCATCGAGGGCGTCGGGGCGATCGTCTGCGTGGGCGCGGTGATCGCGTCGGGCGTGATCGCCGACCGGGTCGGGCGCCGCGCTCTGCTGGGCGTTTCGGCGGTGTTGATCGGCGCCTATAGCGGCTTTGCGCCCCAACTGCTGAACGCCGGGCCGGTCGGCGAGGTGTTCTACATGCTGGTCGGCTTCGTGCTGCTGGGGCTGGCGTTCGGCCAGTCGTCGGGCATCGTCAACAGCAAGTTCCCGCCCGAGCACCGCTACACGGGCGCGGCGATCGTCGCGAACTCCGCCTGGCTGATCGGGGCCGGCTTCGCCCCACTCGTGGCGCTGCTGCTGGCCACTCGGTTCGGCCTCTGGTCGGTCGGCGCCTACCTGCTGTCAGGGGCGATCTGCACCCTGGCGGCGCTGGCGATCAGCCGGGACTGGGGCGAAGCCGCCTAGCGCCGCAGGATCAGTCCGACGCGGAAAGTCTGGGGCTGATCGTAGCTTTCCAGGCCGTCGCCGGTCTGGGCGGTCTCGATCTTCGCATCGAACAGGTTCTCGGCCGCGGCGTAGAGCGTCACGGCGCGCGACACCGACCAGTCGGCGCGCAGGTCGACCTCGGTCGCCGCCGACAGTTCGCGGGTGTTGAGGTCGTCGTCGTAGCGGTCGCCCTCGTAGCGGACGCCGGCGCGCAGGCTGAGGACGTCGAGCGGACGCCAAGTCGCCTCGCCGGCCGCGGTCAGGCGCGGGGTCTGGGCCGGACGCAGGCCGGTGAGCTGCGGCGCGGCCGAGCCGCCGTCGACCTCGGCTTCGGTATAGGCGCCGGCCAGGCGCAGGGTGAGGCTCTCCCAGCGGCGCTCGATCTCGGCCTCGACGCCATAGGCCTCGACCTCGCCGGCGTTCTGGCGCTGGCGCAGCACGCCGCCGGCCGGGATCAGGCCGGCGATCGGGAAGGTCCCGGGTCCAAAGCCGATGGTGACGTTGGTGACCGCGCCTTCAAGCCGGTTGGCGAAGACGGTGACGTCCCAGCGCAGCGCCCCCTCCGCCCCGACGCCGAGCTCGACGCCATACAGCTTCTCGGGCTCCAGGCCGGCGTTGGCCTCGGTCACGTCGTTGCCGACCCGGAACGGCCGATAGAGTTCATTGAGCGTCGCGGGCCGGAAGCCGGCATAGGCCGCGCCGCGCAGATAGAGGTCGTCGGACACGCTGTAGCGCGCTCCGATCCGCCCGGTCGGCAGCCAGCCGTCGCGGTCGCTGGGGCGGTTGTCGAGGGTCACCGCGCCCGTGGCGGCGTCACGCTCGGTGCGATGGCCGTCATAGGTGGCCCAGCGGTCGATCCGCACGCCGCCGGTCAGCAGCCAGTCGCCAAGGTTGCGATAGGCCTCGCCATAGGCGCCCAGCACCGATTGGGTCCCGCCGGCCACCCGGTCGCGGGTGAAAGCGCCGGCCAGGTAGCGGAACTTCTCGCGGGTCTCGCCGTCGAAGATGCGGCCGTCGGCGCCGACTTCCCAACCGCCGTCGGCGGCGTCGCGGCGCAGGGCGGCGTTGAGCCCGTACCCCATGGCCGGGGTCGCGTACTGTTCGCTGGCCGGGGTGGTGGTGTTGCGGCCTGCGGCGACAGCGGCGGAACGGTTCTCAAAGTCCGAGCGCTTGACCCAGCCCTGCAGGCGCCAGCCCGTCCCCTCGCCTTCCGGCGGGTCGACCAAGGTCGCCGAGAGGGTGGCGCCGGTGGCGCGGGAGTCCGCCCCGACCAGGCCCGCGCCGCGCTTTTCCTGATAGCCCGAGAGCCGCACGGCCAATTGCTGGTCGCCCAGTTGCGGCGTCCAGCGCAGCGCGCCGCCGAGGCCGCGATAATAGAGCTCGGTGTCGGCCGCCCCGCGTCCGGCGCCGAGCGGAATCCAGCCGTCGCTACGCTCGCCCGCCACGGCCATGAACAAGTCGCCGACCGCGCCGGCGACTGCGCCGCCGGCCAGGCCGCGTTCGCCGCCGTAGACCTCGTACTCGCCGCCGCTGGGCACGCGGGTGCGCTCGGCAAGCTGGATGGTCCCGGTCAGAGCGCCCGCGCCGTAGGGTCCCGCGCCGGCGCCGCGCACCACCTGGGCCTGTTCGACCGCGATGGTCGGCAGGCCTGTCCACAGCACCCAACCCCCGAACGGATCATTCTGCGGGACGCCGTCGAGCAACACGAGCGCACGGCTTGCGCCGGACCCGGCGATGGAGCGGACGCTGATCCCCTGGGTGGTCGGATTGGACGCCTGGCTAGAGGTGCGGCGGAACAGCTGTACGCCCGGCGTCGCGGTCAGCGCCTCGTCGAGGCGCGGCGCGGTGGCGATGGCCTCGCTGTCGATGGTGACGATCGAGAACGCCTTGTCGGTCGGCGACGGCGGCAACCGCGCGGCCTCGACGACCACCGTGTCGACGAGCGGAGGCAGGTCTAGGGGCACTGTCGCGACTCTCCCGAATGAACGCGTACGGACTAGCGCAGGGTTCTTGATGTCCGGGTAGAGCTAAACCGCAACACCAGGGTCGGGAGACGCACCGCCGGCGCGCCTCCCTTTGTTCCTAGGCCTTGGCGGCGGCCTGGCTAGCGACCAGGGCGGTCATGTTGACGATGCCGCGCGCCGTCACCGTGGGGCTGAGCACGTGCAGCGGCTTGGAGAGCCCCAGCAGCAAGGGCCCGACGGCGATGCCCTCGGTCACCGCGCTGACCAGGGTCAGGGCGATGTTGGCGGCGTCGAGCGACGGCGCGATCAGCAGGTTGGCGTCGCCGGCGAAGGCTCCGCCGGAGATGTAGCGGGTGCGGACCTCTTCGTTCAGCGCCGCGTCGCCGTGCATCTCGCCGTCGATCTCGAGGTTGGGGTCGAGGTCGCGGACGATGGCCAGGGCCTGACGCATCTTGCGGGCGGACGGCGAGTTCGACGAGCCGAAGCTGGAGTGCGAGAGCAGCGCCACCTTCGGCGCGATGCCGAAGCCGCGCACCGCCTCGGCGGCCAGGATGGTCGACTCGGCGATCTGCTCGGCGGTCGGATCGACGTTGACGTGGGTGTCGCAGAAGAACAGCGCGCCCTTGGGCATGATCACCCCCGACAGCGCCGAAATTCGCGAGACGCCCGGCCGCGCCGGGATCACCGGGGTGGCGTAGGTGAAGTGCCGCCACCAGTCGCCGCCGCCGCCGACCAGGGCCCCGTCGACCATGCCCCGACGGAGCAGCATGGCGGCGGTGACGGTGGGACGGGTGACGACCCGGCGGTTGGCGGCGGTCGGCGGCACGCCGCGACGCTCGACGACCGTACGGTACTCGGCCGAGATCTCCTCGACCGACGGATCGGCGTCGGGATCAAAGATCTCGATGTCGCGGTCCGGGGTCAGGCGCAGGCCTAGTTCGCGCACCTTGGCCTCGATGGTCTCGCGGTGGCCGATCAGCACCGGGCGGGCGAGCTGCTCGTCGACGACGGTCTGGACGCCGCGGAGGACGCGCTCGTCCTCGCCTTCGGCGTAGGCGATGCGGCGCTTGCAGTCGCGGGCCTGGGCGAACACCGGGCGCATCAGCTGACCCGAACGATAGACGTAGCCTTCGAGCTCGCGGCGATAGGCCTCGAAGTCGGCTATCGGGCGGCGGGCGACGCCGGAGTCCATCGCCGCCTTGGCGACGGCGGGCGCGATCTCGAGGATCAGGCGCGGATCGAACGGCTTGGGGATCACGTAGTCGCGGCCGAACAGCGGGACCTGGCCGGCATAGGCGCTGGCGACCACGTCGCTGACCTCGGCACGGGCCAGTTCGGCGATCGCCTCGGCGGCGGCCTTCTTCATGGCCTCGTTGATCTCGGTGGCGCCGACGTCGAGGGCGCCGCGGAAGATGAACGGGAAGCAGAGGACGTTGTTGACCTGGTTCGGATAGTCCGAGCGGCCGGTGGCGACGATGGCGTCCGGGCGGCTGGCGACCACCAGCTCGGGCAGGATCTCCGGCTCGGGATTGGCCAGAGCCATGATCAGCGGGCTCTTGGCCAGCAGCGACAGCCATTCCTGCTTGAGCACGCGCGGGGCGGACAGGCCCAGGAAGATGTCGGCGCCGACCAGCACGTCCGGCAGGGTCTGCGCGTTGGTGTCGCGCGCGTAGCGGGCGAGCTCGGGCGTCAGGTCGCCGCGATCCTTGCGCACGACGCCGTTGATGTCGGTCAGGGTGACGTTGTCGGCCGGCAGGCCCATGCTGACCAGCAGATCGACGCAGGCCAGGGCCGCGGCCCCGGCCCCGGACGTGACCAGCTTCACCTCCGAGAGTTTCTTGCCCTGGATGGTCAGGGCATTGCGGACGGCGGCGGCGCAGACGATGGCGGTGCCGTGCTGGTCGTCATGGAAGACCGGGATGTTCATCCGCTGGCGCAGGGCGCGCTCGATGTAGAAGCACTCGGGGGCCTTGATGTCCTCGAGGTTGATGCCGCCGAAGGTCGGCTCCAGCGCGGCGACCACCTCGACGAAATGATCGGGATTGGCCGAGGAGACCTCGAGGTCGAAGACGTCGATGCCGGCGAACTTCTTGAAGAGGACGGCCTTGCCTTCCATCACCGGCTTGGAGGCCAGCGGGCCGATGTTGCCGAGGCCGAGCACCGCGGTGCCGTCGGTGATCACCGCCACCAGGTTGCCGCGGGCAGTGACGCGTTCAGCCCAGGCCGCATCCTCGACGATCGCCTCGCAGGCCGCCGCCACCCCGGGCGAGTAGGCCAGCGCCAGATCGCGTTGGGTGGCCATCGGCTTTGTGGGTTCGACGCTCAGTTTCCCCGGCCGTCCAAACTCGTGATAGGCGAGCGCCGCGCGCCGCAGAGCGTCATCCAAAGCCGGTTCCTTCCAAATACAGAGCTACCCACGCGTGGGGGCTTGGTCCCACGAGGGTCATCGATACGACGGGGCGGAGGCTGGTTTCTAGCCCAGACCGGCGGAAATCCTAGTCCCGCCGGCGAGTTATCGCCGATCAGGCGGCGGTGCGCTCGGCGACGACGGCTTCGACGATGTGCGCGCGGTAGAGCACGGCCAGCAGATCGGTCTGGGTGATGATGCCGATCAGCACGCGGTTCTCGTCGACGACCAGGGCCTCGTGGGCCGCGCCGCTGGACAGCAGCGGCAGCAGCGCCTCGATGGGCGTGGCCTCGCGGACCTTGTGCACGAAGGGGTCGACCACGGTCTCGACCGGCCGCTGGCCGGCGGCCTGCAGTTCGGCCCGGCGGGTCATGCCGACCACCCTGCGCTGGGCGTCGACGACCGGGGCGGTGCGCAGGTCGTGCGCCTGCAGAAAGGCCAGGGCGCTCTCGGCGCTCTGCTGCGCATCCACCGAGATCACGTCGCGCGACATGATCGCGCCGCAGAGGATCGCCGAGTGCAGGCGCTTGTGAGCCGCCAGTTCGACCTGGCGAAACAGGGCGTCGAGGTCGGCGCGGCTGACGTCCAACAGTTCGCCGTACTGGGCCAGGGCCTGGTCGAGGTCGGCGGACGTATAGCCGACGCGGCTCTGCGGGACCGGATCGCTGGTGGCGTGCGGGCTGGCGGCGGCGGGCACGCGGTGCGGATAGGACCGGCCCATCAGGCGGTTCAGGCCGATGGCGGCGAGAACCAGCAGCAGCGAGCAGAGCCCGACCGGAACCACCGCGAAGCCGAAGCCGAGATCGGTCACGGCCGAGCCGCCGATCACCGCAGTCAGAGCCATGGCGCCGCCCGGCGGGTGCAGGCAGCGGGCCAGCATCATTGTCACGATGGCCAGCGAGACTGCGAGCGAGGCGGCCACCACCGGTTGGGGAATGAACATGGCGCAGGCCACGCCGACCAAGGCGGAAATGACGTTGCCGCCGAGCACCGCCCGCGGCTGGGCCAACGGGCTGGCCGGCACCGCGAACAGCAGCACCGCAGAGGCGCCGATCGGTCCGACCAGCAGCGGCCCAAGCCCAAGCTCGCCGCCCGAGACCGCGCGTGCGACCACCCCGGCCAGGGCCACGCCCAGCAAACTGCCGACGCCGGCGCGAAGCACGTCGTCGAACCGCAGCGGCGCGCGGCCGCCCAGCGCGGTGATCAGCCTGCTCAACATGCGGGCGCTTATGCACAGAAGATCGGCGCCCCGCGCCCTGGAATCTCTATCCGGGCCTCAAGTTTTTCAGACGGCGCGACGAAGCGTCGCCTTTGGAATCGCAATGGTTTCGGCTTTGGCTGCCCGTGAACCGCGAGCGTGGCAGTTAAGCCGGCTGAAAGCGTTTGCCTGACAGGATGCCATCGTGAGCGCCCCCGACTACACCGACCGCCGAGAGCATGCCCGCGAGCCGACGAGCCTTCGCGCCCGTGTGTTCTATGGCAAGGACATGGCCCATTGGGCCGACTGCACGATCGTCGACCTGAGCAAGGGCGGCGCGCGGCTGCAGATCTCGGCGATCTATCCCCTGCCCTCGCGGTTCGTGGTTCTGCAGCTGCTCGGCGGCATCGTCTACGACGTCCGCGTTCGTTGGCGGCGCGGCGACATGACCGGCGTCTCGTTCGACGCGCAGGCCCAGATTGAGACCAACACCGAAGAACGCCTGGCCGGCGTCCAGAAAGCCTGGGAAGCGCTGCGCGCGGCCTAGGCCGCGGTACGCTTGGCGACGCACGGCGCCGCCGCGCCAAGCACGCGCTCGCTCGAGGCCGGGAACCGGGCCAGAGCCGCGGCGGAACGGATCGGGCGTGTCGCAAAGGCGCCGCCGCAATTGGGACAGGCGCCGCTCAGCACGCCGTCGGCGCAGGCCGCGCAAAAGGTGCATTCGAACGAACAGATCCGCGCATCGGCCGACTCGGGCGGCAGGTCGCGGTCGCAGCATTCGCAGTTCGGCTTCAGCAGCAGCATTCCACGCTCCGGGGTTCGAGGGTGGAACAATAGCGCTCCGCGGTCGATCGGCGGAACGACTTAGATCCCTCGAAAACCGCCAAAAACGGCCGCGATCAGGCGTCCCAGACGCGGCCGCTGTGGGCCACGTGGAAATCGCCGCTGACCGACAGCACGATCCAGTCGCCGGCCTGGGCGATCGCCCAGCCTTGCGGCGTGCAGACCTGGACGGCGCCGCCCTCGGTCATGGCCTGGGCGTCGTCGCCTAGCCAAGCCCAGAGCTTGTGCCAGCTACGGGTGTCGTTGGCCGGCGGCACGCGAAGCGCAGCGCCGTGATCGAAAGCAGCGGTGGAACGAGCGGACCTCATGAGGACGAAGTAGGCGCTGCGTCGGTGACCAGATCCTTAAAGCCGGTTCACTCTGTTTTCATTCCGCACGCAAAGCCGCCGCCGGCCGCTTGGCCAGGGCGTGAAGCGACGCCAGCAGCCCGCCAAGGGCCGCCAGCAGCGCCGCCCCCAGCACCAGAGCCGCGACGCCGGACCAGTCCACCGCCCAGTCGGCCTTGAACACCAAAGTCACCACCGGCCAGGCGGCCAGCGCGCCGAGGCCCACGCCGGTGACGCCGGCGATCAGACCGACCGCGCCGTACTCAAGCACATAGGCGCTGAGCACCTGCAGCCGGGTCGCTCCCAGCACCTTGAGGATCGAGGCCTCGCGCGTGCGGGCCTGGGCGCGGGCGGCGATGGCGCCGGTCAGCACCAGGAGACCGGCCAGGGCGGCGACAGCCGCGGCGCTGCGGATCGCCAGCACCAGCCGGTCGAAAAGTTCGGTCGCCGCCTCCAACTGCTCGCGCACCGAGATGACGTTCACCTCCGGGAACTCGGCCCCCAGAGCGCGGGTCACGCGGGCCTCCTGCTCCTTGCCGGCCTTGGCGATGGCGACGTGCCGAAGTTCAGCGCCTTCCAGGGTTGAGGGCGTCAGGATCAGCGGGAAGCTGGCGCCGAAGCCGCCGACGTCGACCTTCCGCAGCACCGCGATCCTAGCCTCGATCTCGCGACCAAGCACCGAGAGCGTGACCATGTCGCCGACCTTCAGCCCACCCGCGCGGGCGGCGTCGACCTCCATGGCCAGCAGCGGCGGCCCCTGATAGTTCGCCGGCCACCAGCGGCCCTCGACGATCTGGGGATCGGCCGGCTGCGGGCCGATGGCCGAGATCGAGATGTCGTTGTCGTAAGCCCAGCGTTCACGCTCGGCGATGGCCCTTCGAACAACCGGCTCGCCCTTGATGCGGACGATGCGGCCGGTGAGAAACGGCGCGCGCAAGTAGTTGTCATCATTCAGCTTCTGGCCGAAGGCGGTCTGCACGACCTGGTCGAAGCGCGCGGCTTCCGAGCCCGGAATCTCGGTGAACACGATGGCCGGCGCCGTTTTGGGCGCCACCTCGGCGACCTGGCGCAGCAGGCTCGACTGGATCAGCACCACCGCGGCCAGCAGGCCGACGCCGAGGCCGATGGCCGGAGCCGCTGTGCGCGCGGCCGAGCGCGGACCGGCGAGATTGGCCAGGCCCATCCGCACCGCGCCGTGGGTCCGCCCTCGCAGGCGTCCGGCCAGGTGGGCCGCCAGCAGGCCCAGGCCCCAGAGCAGCACGAACGACGCCGCCACGCCGCCGATCATCAACCCGGCGGCCAGCGGGGTCGGCGCGGTCACCACCGAGAGCACCCCCAGCGCGACGGCGGCGAGCGCCGCCCCCACCGTCTCCACGCTGAAGCCAAGTCGCCCGCGGGTGTCGCGGCGGAACAGACTGGCCGGCGGCGTGGCGCGGGCCCGGGCCAGCGGAAACAGGGCGAAGGCGGCGGCCGACAACAGGCCGAAGGCGCCGGCGCGCAGCAGCGGCTCGGGATAGACCGCGAACAGCGCCGGCACCGTCAGGTCGTCGGGGATCAACCCAGCCAGCAGGAACGGCGCCGCCGCCCCGACCATCAGGCCGATGGCGACGCCGAGCAGCGCCAGCACGCCGATCTGGATCAGGTAGAGGTCGCGCACGAAGCGGCCCTCCGCCCCCAGCGCCTTGAGGACGGCGATCGAGGGCTTGCGTTCCTCCAGGAAGGCGGTGACCGCGCCGTAGACGCCAAGTCCGCCGGCCACCAGCGAGGCCAGGCCGATGAAGCCGAGGAAGTATTCGAGCTGGTCGATCAGCCAGCGGATGCCGGGCGCGGCGTCGTCGCGGTCGCGGATGCGCACGCCGCGATCCTTGATCTCCTTGCGCAGCGCCTTGCGGGCTTCTGGCGGGGTCATGTCCGCCGGCAGGGCGATGCGGGCGGTCTCCAGGAACGGCAGGCCAGGCTCGAGAAAACCGCCGGCCTCGACCGCCTGGCGACGGACCAGCACGCGCGGCCCCAGCGCAAAGCCGCGCGACAGGCGGTCCGGCTCCTGCACCAGCACGCCGCGGACCACGACTGGCAGCTCGCCGACCAGGATGCGGTCGCCGATCTTCAGGTTCAGCCGCTCCAGCAGCACCCGCTCGACCACCGCCCCTGCGGTACCGTCAGGCGCAGGCGCGATGGCGCGGTGAAAGTCGCCGCCGTCCTCCAGCGTGACCTGGCCGGCCAACGGATAGGCGTCGCTGACCCCGCGCAGCTCGACCAGCCGGCGCTGGCCGTCAGGGGCCTGGGCCATGGCGCGGCTGCCGACCGCCCAGGAAGCCTGGCCGGCCTTCTCGATGGCGGCCCGCTCCACCGGCGTGAAGCGGCGCTGCTCGACGGTGACCGCCATGTCGCCGCCGAGGATCTCGCGCGCCTGGCTGGCCAGGCCCTGGCGGAAGGCCTCGGCGGTCGAACCGGCCGCAGCGATGGCCGCGACGCCCAGCGCCAGGCAGGCGAGGAAGATACGGAACCCGCTGACGCCGGAGCGCAGTTCACGCGCGGCGAAGCGAAACGCGAGCGGCATCAGGCGTGGCCGCCGCTGAGCCGCACCTGGCGGTCGGCGCGTTCGGCCAGGGCAGGATCATGGGTGACCAGGACCATCGCGGCCCCTTCCTCCGCCACCAGGCCGAACAGCAGATCGGCGACCTTGGCGGCGTTGGCGGCGTCGAGATTGCCCGTCGGCTCGTCGGCGAACAGCAGGGCCGGCCGCGGGGCCAAGGCTCTGGCCAGGGCGACGCGCTGCTGCTCGCCCCCCGACAGCTGATGCGGATAGTGGCGCAGGCGGGCGGAGAGCCCGACGCGGTCGAGCCAGCCGCGGGCGACCGCGTCGGCGTCGGCGACGCCGGCGATCTCCAGCGGGGCGGCGACGTTCTCCAGCGCGGTCATGTTGGGCAGCAGGTGGAACGACTGGAAGACCAGCGAGACCTTGCCGCGCCGCAGGCGGGCGCGGCCGTCCTCGCTGAGGCGTCCGAGGTCCTGGCCCAGCAGCTCCACGCGGCCGGCGGTCGGCTGCTCGAGGCCGGCGGCGACGGCGATCAGACTGGACTTGCCCGAGCCCGACGGACCGGTGATCGCCACCCGTTCGCGCGGCGCCACGGAAAAGCTCAGGTCCTTGAGGATTTCCACCGGTCCGGCGGCCGACGGCAGGGTGAGCGAGACGTTGGCGACGGCGAGCGGCGGAACAGCTTCGGACAATGCGGCCTCTGGAGATTGAGCTTCACTGGCTATCGCCTAGATAGGACAGCGACATGGATGCGA
Source organism: Phenylobacterium sp. GW823-FHT02A09 (assembly GCF_058797775.1). Taxonomy (NCBI): domain Bacteria; kingdom Pseudomonadati; phylum Pseudomonadota; class Alphaproteobacteria; order Caulobacterales; family Caulobacteraceae; genus Phenylobacterium; species Phenylobacterium sp. GW823-FHT02A09. The sequence goes on from NZ_JBXAJZ010000001.1 coordinate 1,350,977, forward strand.
CATCCCCCCGATTTCCGAGCCGCCGGCTGCTGATCGCCGCCGCCCTGGCCGCCCTGCCGGCCCAGGGCCTGGCCCAACAGCGCCGGGTGATCACCATACTGGGCGACTCGATCACGGCCGGCTACGGCCTGCCGGCCAGCGCCGCGCTGCCCGTGCAGTTGCAGGCGCAGATGCGCAAGCTGGGCTCGAGCGCGATCATCCGCGGCGCCGGAGTATCGGGCGACACCACCGCCGGCGGGTTGGCGCGGGTGGACTTCAGCGTCCAGCGCGACACCGACATCTGCCTGGTGGCGCTGGGCGGGAACGACCTCTTGCAGGGGATCGACCCCAAGCGCACCCTCGCCAATCTCGACAAGATCGTCGCCCGGCTGAAGGCGCGGAAGATCGGGGTGGTGCTCGCCGGGCTGGCGCCGCCGCCGGTGATCGGCCGCACCTACGCCCGCGACTTCCAGGCAGTGTTCCCGGCCGTGGCCAAGGCGCAAGGGGTGGCGCTCTACCCCAACCTGCTGGCCGGGGTGGCCCAGCAGCCGCGCCTGAACCAGCGTGACGGCTTTCACCCGAACGCCCAGGGCGTGGTGGTGATCGCCCAGGGCCTTGCGCCGGTGCTGGTCAAGGCGCTCAGCGGGCGGCGCGCCTAGGTCGCCTGCGGCGCGGCGGCCGGCTTCGCCGGCTTGGCCGGCTCCCCGACGCCGCCGGACTTGCCGCCGTCGTCGAAGATCACCGAGCCGGCGCCGGCGACGTCTGTCTCCAGACGCTTGGGCCGGGTCAGCAGCCGGGCGGTGGCCGAGCCGGAGACTTCCAGGCTGGCCGCCTCGCGCGGGGCCAGAGTGACCTCGGCCGATCCCGAGATGTCCGCCTCTGCATTGTCGGTGACGAGGTCAGTAAGGTCGGCCTCGCCCGAGCCGGAGAGCTCGACGTCCACCTCGCGGGCCTGGCCGCTGGCGACCACCTCCGACGAGCCGCTGGCGACGATCTGCAGCTGGTCCTGCTTGTAGCTGCGGATCTCCAGGCGATCGTCGCCGCTGATCTGGAAGTGCGTGACGGCCGGCGCGCTCATCACCACGCGCAAGCGGGCGTAGTCAGCGAGCGGCTGGTCGAGGCTGAAGCGCCCGTTGCTCAGGCGGATCCGATCGACGACCTCCTTGGGGCCGTGAATCGTGACCTTGCCCGGCCCCGGGGCCTGGGTGAACTCGACGGCGGCGGGAATGTCGAACTCGGCCTTGGTCGAGCCGTCCCACGCCAGTTCGCGGGTGACCTCGCTGGCGTCCTTTTCGAGCGGCTGGTCGCGGCGCAGGTCGCGGTCGCGCCATTCGCGGCGCTCGTGGCGGTCATGCCAGTCCACGTCCCAGTTCCAGTTGCGGGCGGCCAGCTCAGGGCCGCCCAGCGCGGCGGCGCCGGCCAGGGCCACGACCCCGGCCAGGAAGCCGGCCACGGCGATCATCACAAGCACTCTGATCATGATTGGGCTCCCGGTTCAGGACTGCGGTTCGATGGCCGGCTTCAGCAGCCGGTAGTGAAGACGCCCGTACCAGACCAGGGCGTTGACCAGGCCGATGACGACGATTGTCAGGATCGCGCCGGCCGAAGCGGCCAGGGCCATCATCCCGACGCCGGCCAGCAGAGCGGCGATCGGGCCGCCGGGCGGGCCGAGGAACGGTCCAGCGGCGAACACCACGCCGCCGGCGACGAACACGCCGATGGCCGCGACGATCAGGCCGAACAGCACCCCGCCGACCGTCATCAGGATCGGCAACAGGATCAGGATATCGATGGCGCCGAGGCCGAGGACCGCGAAGATCGCGCCGGCCGCGGAGGTGGGATTGCGCTGCTCCTCCCACTTCTTGAGGCCGCTCTCGGCGCGCAGCTCACGGGCCAAGCGGGCTGGATCGCCCAGCGCCTCGGCCACCTCCTCCTCGGTTCGGCCGGCGGCCGCGCCCTCGGCGAAGTGGGTTTCGTAGTCGGCCACGGCGTCCTTGATGGCGGCCGGCGGCAGGCCCGAAAGGCCCAACCGCAGCCGATCGATGAAGGCCTGACGGTTCATTGGGCGTCTCCAAGGATGTTGTCGACCGCACGGGAAAACGCAGCCCATTCCGCCTTTTGCGCGGTGAAGCTCGCCTTTCCGGTCTCGGTCAGCTTGTAGTATTTGCGCGGCGGCCCGGCCGGGCTCTCGACCAGATAGGTCTCGACCAGCCCGTCGCTCTGCATGCGCCGCATGAGCGGATAGATCGTTCCCTCACCCATATCGATCCCCTCGGCCAGGCGGCTCGCGATCTCGTAGGCGTAGCTGTCGTGGGAAGAGAGCAAGGCGAGCACGCAAAGCTCGAGCACCCCCTTCTTCAATTGGACTTGCACGGTTTCCGGCACGGCGGACCTCCAGTTCGCCTATCGTGTATCGCACGGTAGTGATCACTACAAGGTAGCTTGCATTACATCTTAGTAAGCTTGAGCGGTGGCCTCCATCGGCAGGTTGTCCGATAGTCCTTCCATGATCCGCACCATCGCCGCCGTCCTCACCCTGTCGCTCGCCTTCCCCGCCCAGGCCGCCAACTGGCGCGCCCTCGATCCGGACAACACGCTGGTGATCGAGACCAGCAAAGGAGTTGTCGTGGTCGAGATGCGGCCGGACTTCGCGCCGAAGGCGGTCGAGCGGGTCAAGCTGCTGGCGCGCGAGGGCGTCTATGACGGCCTGCAGTTCCACCGGGTGATCGAGCACTTCGTCGACCAGACCGGCAATCCCAACAACAAGGACGGCGGGGTCTCGCAACACCCGGACCTGCCGCCGGAGTTCACGTTCCGGCTGAAGGCGGGCGCGCCGGCCAAGGTCGTGGTCCGCGCCAGCGACAGCCTGGCAGGTTTCGTCGGTTCCGCGCCGTTCGAGGCCGCCTCCGACCTGGAGGCGCAGCGCGACGCCGCGCTCGGGCGGCGGGCCTGGGGCGCCTACTGCCCGGGCGTCGCCGGCATGGGCCGTCAGGCCGGCGAAGGCACCGCCAACTCCGAAATCTTCTTCATGCGCGCCGCGAGCCGACGGCTGGATCGCAGCTATACGGTCTGGGGCCGCACGGTGGTCGGGCTCGACGTCATCCGCGCCGTGGCGGTGGGCGAGCCGCCCGCCAACCCCGACGTGATGCGCAAGGTTCGCGTCGCCGCCGACCTGCCGGCCGCCGAGCGCCCCAAGATCGAGGTGATGGACGAGCACGGCGCAGCCTTCGCCGCCCTGGTCGACGAGGTCCGCCGCGACAAGGGCGCCGACTTCTCGATCTGCGACATCGAGCTCCCGACCCGGCCCATTCCCTAGGCGAATGACTTGCGCGCCAATCGATTGCCGAAAAGTCGCGCGACCCGGCGAGCGAGCGTGGCTATGAGCGCTCTCAGGCAGAGGAGATGCGCATGGTCGCCTGGACGGACTGGATCGCCTTCGGACTGATCGCCTTGGGCATGGCGCTGACGCCCGGCCCGAACATGATCTACCTGATCTCGCGATCCATCTCGCAGGGCAAACGCGCGGGCCTCGTCTCGCTGGCCGGCGTGGCGCTGGGCTTCATCTTCTACATGCTGTCGGCGGTGGTCGGATTGACGGCGCTGGTGATGGCCATTCCGCTGGCCTACGACGCCCTGCGGATCGGCGGGGCGATGTACCTGGCCTGGCTGGCCTGGAAGGCGCTGAAGCCGGGCGCGGCCTCGCCGTTCGAGGTCCGGGCGCTGGAGCCGCATTCCGACGCCAAGCTGTTCGCCATGGGGCTGTTCACCAATCTGCTGAACCCGAAGGCGGCGGTGCTCTATCTGTCACTGCTGCCGCAGTTCATGCATCCAGAGCGCGGCGGCATGCTGCTCCAGGGCGTGGTGCTGGGCGCCACCCAGATCGCCGCCAGCGTGGCGGTGAACGGGGTGATGATCCTGGCCGCCGGCTCGGTCGCCGGCTTCCTGGCCGCCCGGCCGACCTGGGCGATGATCCAGCGCTGGATCATGGGCACGGTGCTAGGCGGGCTGGCCGTGCGCATGGCGCTGGACTCGCGCCGCTAGCCAAGCGGAACCGTAGGCGGCGCGCGGCCGTTCGGATGGCACCCCACGAACGGAGCTCCCCATGCGTATCGCCCTGCTCTCCCTGCTGACCGCCGCCGCCCTCGCGCCCGAGGCCCTGGCCCAGACCGGGCGCGGCCCGCTGGGCCTGACCGCCGAGCAGCTGGACGACGCCGACCTGCTCGACCCGCAGGGGCGTGAGATCGGCGAGGTCGAGAACCTGATGTTGGGGCCCAACGGCGATGTGGTCGGGGTGGTGCTGGAGATCGACCAGCGCTCGCCCAAGCCCGACCGACGGGTGCAGGTCGAGCTGTCGAGCCTTCGGGCCGTCGCCGACCGGACCGATCCCGGCGAGTTCAACGTCCAGAGCAGCCTGACCCGCGACCAGCTGCTGGCCCTGCCCGAGGCCCGCTAGGCGAGAACCGGCGCGGCCGCGGTCTGGCGGCGGATCATCAGCGAGGCGACCGCCGCCACCAGCGCCGCGACGCCGGCCAGAACGAAGGCCTCCAGATAGCGGCCCTGGGCGGCGCGGATCACGCCGGCGGTGATCGCCGCCGTCGCCGCGCCGGCCTGGTGGCCGGCGGCGATCCAGCCGAACACGATTGGACCGTCATGCTCGCCGAACGCCTCAGTCGCCAGCCGCACGGTCGGCGGCACTGTGGCGATCCAGTCGAGGCCGTAGAACACCGCGAAGATCCCCAGGGCGACGATCGAGAAGTCGGTGAACGGCAACACCATCAGCGAGAGGCCGCGCAGGCCGTAATAGACGAACAGCAGCTTGCGCGGGTCGTAGCGGTCGGTGAGCCAGCCCGAGAGCGTGGTGCCGATCAGGTCGAAGATCCCCATCACCGCCAGCAGCGTCGCCGCCCGGGTCTCGGGCAGGCCCTGGTCCGAGCACATGGCGATCATGTGCACTCCGATCAGGCCGTTGGTCGTCAGGCCGCAGACGAAGAAGCCGCCGAACAGCAGCCAGAAGGTCCGGGTGCGGGCGGCGCGGAACAACGCCCCGAACGCGCCGCGCAGGGCGCCGCCGGCCGGCGTCGGCTGCGGGGCGACATAGCTGTCGCTCGCGCCGTAGGGCTTCTGGCCGATCGCGGCCGGGGCCTCGGGCAGCAGGAACCAGACCACTGGGGCGAGCACGGCCATGACCGCGGCGATGGCCAGCACCACCGGCCGCCAGCCGCCGGCCTCGGCCAGGGCCGCCATGCCGGGCAGGAAGATCAGCGAACCGGTGGCCGCCGAGGCGCTGAGCAGGCCCATCATCAGACCGCGCCGGGCGACGAACCAGCGGTTCACCACCGTCGCGCCCAGCACCATCGCCACGGCGCCGGAGCCGACGCCGGAGATCACGCCCCAGGTGGCGACATAGTGCCAGGGCTGCGTCATCAGCGACGAGGCCGCGGTCGAGGCCGCCATCACCGCCAGGGCCAGGGTGACCGTGCGGCGTACGCCGAACGACTGCATCAGCGCCGCGGCGAAGGGGCCGGTCAGTCCGTAGAGGAAGATGCCGACCGCGGCGGCCATCGAGATCGTGCCGCGGTCCCACTGGAAGGCGCGTTCGAGCGGCAGCATCAGGACGCCCGGCGCCGAGCGCAGTCCTGCCGCGGCCATCAGGGCGATGAACACCGCCGCGACAGCCACGAAGGCATAGTTCTGGCCAAAGGGTCGGGGGCGCGCTATCGTCATGTTACTGACCTGTAAGTTTCATCGCCGATATACGTACCGGTCAGTTACATCGTCAAGCGAACTTCCATGTCCGAGCCGAACAAACCCGCCCTGCGCGCCGCCGACAAGATCCGCGAGACCGCCCGCGAGCTGTTCTATCGCGAAGGCATCCGCGCGGTCGGCGTCGACGAGATCGTCGCCAAGGCCGGCGCGACCAAGCCCAGTCTCTATCGCGCCTACAAATCCAAGGACGAACTGGCCGCCGCGGTGCTGCGCGAGGGGGCCGACACCTTCTGGGGCCGCTTCGAGACGGCGGTCGACGCTCATCCCGGCGCCCCGCGCGCCCAGGTGCTGGCGTTCCTCGAGGGCCTGGCCGAGCGGGCCCGGCAGCCCGAGTACCGCGGTTGCCCGCTGAGCAACGCGGCGGTGGAGTATCCTGAGGCCGGCCACCCTGCCCGCCTCACGGCCCAGGACTTCAAGACGCAGGTGCGCGCGCGGCTGCGCGGAATGGCCGCCGAGATGGGCGCGGACGATCCGCAGGCCCTGGCCGACGCCCTGATGCTGGTGTTCGAGGGCGCCTATCTGAGCAGCCAGCTGTTCGACGAGAACCGGCCGACCGCCGAGGCGCCGCGCGCGGCAGCCTGCCTGATCGACGCCTATACGCGCTAGCGGTTCATAACTTAGGGTCGCACCATGTCGCCGAGCACGATCAGTGAGAATTCCCAGATCAGGACGCCCCCCAAAGAAGTTACGGCCATCTCCCGGTTGAACGGCGTGCAATCGATCCTGGAAGTCTGCCTACGGGTGACTGGTATGGGCTATGGCGTCATCGCCCATGTCACCGAGGATAGGTGGTTGGCCTGCGCGGTGCTGGACGAGATCGACTTCGGCTTGGGCGTCGGCGGCGAGCTGCCGATCAAGTCGACGCTCTGCAACGAGGTGCGCCAACGCCGGGAGGTGATTGCGTTCGACCATGCCTCGGTCGATGCCGCCTGGCGCGACCATCATACGCCCAAGGCCTACGGTCTGGAGAGCTACATCGCTGTGCCTATCGTGCTGGCCGACGGCGAGGTCTTCGGCACGCTCTGCGCCATCGATCCCAACCCAGCCCCCGCCTCGAAGCCATCGACGATCAAGATGTTCGAACTGTTCGCGCAGATGATCTCGGCGCAGCTGTCCAGCGAGCGCGAGCTGGCCGCCTCGCAGGTCGCCCTGGTCGACGCCCAGGCGACCGCCGAACTACGCGAGCAGTTCATCGCCGTCCTCGGGCACGACCTGCGCAATCCGCTGGCCTCCATCGAGGCCGCGGCGAGCCTATTGGAGCGGCGCGCAACCGGTCCGGACGTGCCGCGCATCCTCTCGGAGATGAAGCGCTCAACCGGGCGCATGGAGCGGCTGATCAGCGACGTCCTCGACTTCGCGCGGGGGCGGTTGGGAGGGGGACTGGCGGCCACGCGGCGGCCAGCCGATCTGTCGCGCACCTTGCCCCCCGTGATCCAGGAATTGCAGGTGGCTCACCCCGATCGGCTGATCGAATCCGACATCGCCGTGGACGGGCTGATCAACTGCGACCCTGACCGGATCGCGCAGCTGGCCTCGAACCTGCTGGCCAACGCCCTCGCCCACGGCGATGCTGACATTCCGATCCGTGTAAGGGCGGCGATCGAACGTGACACCTTCGTGCTTTCCGTGCGCAACGGCGGGACACTGAAGCCCGAGGTTCGGACTGGCCTGTTCCGCCCGTTCAGCCGCCGCCATAGCGGCGAGGTCAGGGACGGCTTGGGCCTGGGCCTCTACATTTCGCAGCAGATCGCCGCCGCCCACGACGGCGCTTTGTCGGTGACGTCGAGCGAAGGCGAGATCCAGTTCGAATTGCGGATGCCGGTCATCTAGGCCGGCCTATCGGGCCGCCTGGTAGACCACCTTGCCGCCGACGATGGTCATGACCGCGTGGGCCTTGGCGATGTCGGCGAACGGCGCGGTCATCAGATCGACCGAGAACACCGAGATGTCCGCATCGCGGCCGACGGCGAGCTGGCCCAGCTCGTTCTCGCGGAAGCCGGCATAGGCCGAGCCACGGGTCAGCATCTCCAGCGCCTGGGCGCGGGTGACGGCCTCGTCCAGATGCCAGTCCGGTCCGGCGAAGCCCTTCAGGTCGTGGCGGTAGGCGGCGGCGTAGAACTCCACCAACGGATCGCCCTTCTCGACCGGCGCATCGGAACCGCCGGCGACGACGGCGCCCGACTTCAGCAGGCTCTCCCAGGCATAGGCGCCCTTCAGGCGTTCCGGACCGAGACGCGCCGGCGCGAAGTAGAGGTCGCCGATCGCATGCGAGGGCTGCATCGAGGCGACGACGCCCATCTGCGCGAAGCGCGGCAGGTCCTCGGGGGCCAGGATCTGGGCGTGCTCGACACGCCAGCGCGCGGCCTTCAGCGCGGCCGGGTCGCCCGCGAAGGCCTGTTGGTAGGCGTCGAGGATCACCCGGTTGCCGCGATCGCCGATGGCGTGGACGGCCATCTGCGCCCCCGACTTGCGCGCCTGGGCAAGGATGGCGTCGACGGTCTCACGCGGAGTGACGATCAGGCCGGTCCCCTCGGCGTCGGAATAGGGCGCGAGCAGCGCCGCCCCGCGCGATCCGAGCGCGCCGTCCATGAACAGCTTGACCCCGCGCACCCGCACCAGCCCGGTCGGGTCCTGCGACGGCCCCTCGGCCAGCACCTTCTGGGACGCAGCCTGGGACATGTAGTTGTCGATGCGGACCGGCAGTTCGCCGCGGGCCGCCAGCTCCTGCTGGATCGCCACCTCGTCGGCGCCGACGCTCATGTCGTGCAGGCCGGTCCAGCCGCGCGCGGCGTAGACCCGCGTGCCGCGTCGGACCGCCTCGGCCTGGGCCGCGCGGCTGGGCGGCGGAACCTTGGCGCGGACCAGACCCATGGCGTTGTCGATCAGCATGCCGTCGGGCTCGCCCTTGGCGTCCTTCAGGATCTGACCGCCGGCCGGCGCGCCGGTGTTCGCGTCGATCCCGGCCAGCTTCAGCATGGCGGTGTTGGCGACCAGGGCGTGGCCGTCGGCGCGGGTCAGCACCACCGGACGGTCGGGCGCGGCGCGATCGAGATCGGCGCGGGTCGGGAAGCGCTTCTCCGGCCAATGGGTCTCGATCCAGCCGGCGCCGGAAATCACGTCGGAGCCCGGATTGGCCGAGGCCCAGGCTTTCAGCCGGGCGACCAGGGCCTCGATGGATTCCGCCCCCTCGAGATTGAGGGTCATCTCGCGAAAGCCGATGCCGGCCAGGTGGGCGTGGGAGTCGACGAAGCCGGGATAGGCGGCAGCGCCCTTGAGGTCGAGGTCGCGAGCGCCCGGCGCGGCCGCGCGGGCGGCGTCGAGGGCGCCGGCATAGGCGACCTTGCCGTCCTTGACCGCCAGGGCCTGCACCACCGCATCGCCGGTGTATATCGGGCCGCCGTGCAGCAGGAGGTCCTGCGCCGAGGCCGGCGCCGCCAGGGCCAGGCCGGCCGCCACGATCAAAGTTTGCAAAGCCGCGCGCATGTTTCCCCCAGTGAATCGCCGCGCCCATTGATCGACGATCCGCCAGCGCGCGCAAACGCCTTCGCACACTATGGTCACCCGCCCAGGAAGCGGCCACAGTGAAGTCATGACTCGGGGGGATGCAGGTCGGCCGGCATGGTCGAGCGCGCGCTTAGGCTACGGCCTGCTGGCGGCGGCCGCGATCGTCGTGGCGCTGGTCTATATCGACCGCGTTTTCCTGGAAGCGCCGCTCTATGCCGGCGCCGAGAGCACCCATCTGGTCCGCGCCTTGTTCGGCAAGACGCTGGCCGCGCGGCCTGACCTGCTGCCGCAGGCTCAGAGCATGGGCGACACCCTGTTCGGCCTGCTGATCCGCGCGCTGACCTACGCGACGCAGAACCTGCTGCCCTGGCTGCGGATCCTTGGCGCGGCGGCCTATTTCGGGGGACTGGCCCTGGCGCTGGCCAGCGTGCGGACGAGCCTGGACCGGCCAGGCTGGATCGCCGCGGCGCTGGTCGCCCTCGCCTATCCCTACTACCGCTTCGCCGCCGCCGCGCTGCCCGAGGGCTGGTACGTCCTGCTGCTGGGCGCAGCCGTGCTGGCGACGGCGCGGCTCTATGGTCCACGGCCGATGGCTCACGCCGCCCTGGCCGGCGTTTTGGTCGGGGCCATGACCCTGCTCAAGCCGCAGGGTCCAGCGCTGGGGATCGCCCTGCTGCTCCTGGCGGTCGTCGACCTGCTGCTGGGACGACGGGACCTGCGCATCTTCGTGGGGCGCATCGCGGTGCTGGCCGCGGCGTTCCTCGCCAGCGTGAACCTGTTGCAGTTGGCCGCCGACCAGGCTTCGAGCGAGCCGCTGAGCTTCTATCTGGAGCATCGCTATGACGGGCTGCTGGCCGGCGCCGTCACCCCGGAGGGCTGGATCGCCGGCGCGCGCGGACTGGTGGCGATGGCCGCGGGCTGCGTGGTGCTGGCCGGAATTCCGGCGCTGACCGGCCTGCTGCGGGTGGAGATGCGCTGGCGCTGGCACCGCGGGCGCGGCCGCTTCTTCCTGACCCCGCACGAGGCGAGCTTCCTGCTGGTGCTGTTCACGGCGGCCGTGACGCTGGTGCTGACCGCCCTCTTGGCCACCGGCGAGGCGGCCAATCCGAGCCGCATCTGGGGGCGGCAGTTCGAGGCGCTGATCCCGGTGCTGTGGATCGCCGCGGCCCCGTTCATCGGCGAGTTCGACCGCGCGGGCGGGCGCTGGTGGCGGCTGGCCATGGGCGCGGTCCCGGTGGTCGGCCTCGCGGCGCTGGCCGCCTGCCTGCTCGGCGGCGTGGTGCCGCGCGCCTGGGACGCCGCGGCGCTGAGCGCCTTTTCGCTGGAGGCTCCGCTCGCCGCCTGCCTGGCGGGCGCGATCATCGTTGCGGCTGGCGCGGCGACCGCCTTCCGCAACTGGCCGGTGATGAGCGTGTGGCTCGCCGCCTTCGCCGCCCTGGCGCTGCTGTCGACGGCGTTGGACGCCCGCTGGGAGCGCGCCGCCGCCGCCGAGCGCAGCGCGCTGGGCCAGGACCTGACCGCCGCCGCGGCGATCGTCGAGCAACGCCCCGGCGGCGTGGCGCTGATCGCGCAGGACCCGATCCAGGCGCGGCTCGCCTATCTGCGGCTGAGGGCCCGGCCGATCACCGTGCTGAGCGCTCGGGCCGCCGCGCCGCTCGCCGAAATCGACACCGTCGTCACCCTCGGCTCGCGGGCCCCCGGACCCGATTGGCGGGTCGCCTTCCATGGCGCCGAGGTGACGGTCTATACCCGTCAAACGGGGCCCGCCGCCTCGCCGCGCGCATCGGTCGCGGGCGGTGGAGGACTTCTGTCGGAGCCAGGAAGCAGCTAAGAGCGCGCAGAATCATCGCGCCGCCGCGGCCGCGACACGAAGGACACGGACGGACAGATGCTGACCTGGTTCCAGGCCTTGATGCCTAAGGAATTGAAATTCTTCGACCTCTTCAGCGCCCACGCCGAGAAGCTGGTGGAGGGCGCGACCGCTCTGCGCGAGGTCCTCCAGGGCGGCGACGGCGTCGCCGAGGCCTGCGCCCGCGTCGTGGCGCATGAGGACGCGGCCGATGCGATCACCCGCGAGGTGCTGCTGAACGTCCGCCGCTCGTTCATCACTCCGTTCGACCGCAGCGACATCCAGGACCTGATCACCTCGCTCGACGACGCGATCGACCAGATGCACAAGACGGTGAAGGTCGTCAGCCTGTTCGAACTGCGCGAGTTCGAAGACCCGATGCGGGAAATGGCCGACATCATCGTCGAAGCCGCGGTCCTGACCCGCGAGGCCGTCGGGCTGCTGAGCAACATGCGCCAGAACGTGACGCGGCTGAGCCAGCTGACCGAACAGATCACCCACATCGAGGATCGCTCGGACGCGATCTACGACGCCGGCCGCAAGGCGCTGTTCCTGGCCCACCGGCATGACGACCCGATGGCGTTCGTCGTCGGCGTCGACGTCTACAGCCACCTGGAAAAGGTCATGGACCGCTTCGAGGACGTGGCGAACCGCATCAGCGGCATCGTGATCGAGCAGGTCTAGGCGCGTGGAGCTCCTTACCGGCTACGGGCCGCTGCTGATCTTCCTGATCTTCGTCGCGCTGGCGTTCGACTTCCTGAACGGCCTGCACGACGCGGCCAACTCCATCGCCACCATCGTGGCGACGCGGGTGCTGCCGCCCTTCATCGCCGTGGCCTGGGCGGCGTTCTTCAACTTCATCGCCTTCCTGTTCTTCGGCCTGCACGTGGCCAAGACGGTGGGCGCGGGCCTGGTCATGCCGGAATTGATCAGCGACGGGCTGATCTTCTCGGCGCTGATCGGGGCGATCGGCTGGAACCTGCTGACCTGGTGGGCGGCGATCCCCTCTTCGTCCTCGCACGCCCTGATCGGCGGGCTGGTCGGCGCGGGCATCGCCAAGGCCGGCATGGGCGCGGTGATGTGGGGCGGGCTCTCCAAGACCCTGTTCGCGATCGTGCTGTCGCCGGCCACCGGCTTCGTGCTGGCGCTGATCCTGGTGCTGATCGTCTCGTGGCTGTTCGTGCGCTTCACGCCGTTCGCCGTCGACGGGGTGTTCCGAAAGCTGCAGTTCGTCTCAGCCTCGCTCTATTCGCTGGGTCATGGGGGCAACGACGCCCAGAAGACCATGGGCATCATCGCCGCGCTGCTGATCGCGCACGGCCTGGGCCCGAGCGACGGCGAGTTCCACGTGCCGCTGTGGGTGGTGCTGTCCTGCCAGGCGGCGATGGGCCTGGGCACGCTGTTCGGCGGCTGGCGGATCGTCCACACCATGGGCTCGCGGATCACCCGCCTGACCCCGATGCAGGGCTTCTGCGCCGAGACCGGCGGGGCGATCACCCTGTTCGCCGCCACCAGCCTGGGCGTCCCGGTCTCGACCACCCACACCATCACCGGCGCCATCGTCGGCGTCGGCGCGGCCAAGCGGGTCTCGGCGGTGCGCTGGGGCGTGGCCAAGGAGATCGTCACCGCCTGGGTCGTGACCCTGCCGGCGGCGGCGATCATCGGCGCCCTGACCTACTGGGCGGCCGGGCGGTTCATGGGCTAGAGCCCTTCCCACTCACGAGGGATCATCGTGGGTGGATAAGAATGGCCCTGAACTCAAAAAACTCGACCCTGTTCTTCCCGATTGGCTTGGTTCAAGCCAATCGGGACAGGGTCTAGTCGTCGACCATGGCGCGGGCGGCGACGTCCGCGGCCGGGTCGAAGTCGGCGCGGGGATAGTCCTTCCCGCGCTTGACCGTCAGGGTGATGGTCCGCAGCGCGCGGATGTCCCGGCTCGGATCCTGGCCCGTGAACACCAGATTGGCGAGCTTGCCCGCCTCGATGGTTCCGAAGTCCGGGGTCTTGCTGACGGCGAGCGCGCCGTTGCGGGTCGCCGCGACGATCGCCTGCATCGGCGAGAAACCGGACTTGTCGACCAGCAGCTCCAGTTCCTCGTAGAGCGCCGGATAGGCGGCGGCGGGGTTGGAGAAGCCGTCGGTGCCGGCCGAGATCGTCACCCCAGCCTTCAGGGCCTGGGCGGTCAGCTGGGCGGCGAGCTGCGTCGAGCAATAGGGCTTGCTGGGCCGGCCCTTCATCGCTTCGTAGATGCGAACCGTGGCGTCGAGGACCACGCCGTCCTGGCGCATCGTGGCCAGCAGCGGGGCGATCTGCGGGTTCACGCCCTTGCCGAACTTCTCCTCCTGGACCGCCGCGCGGCGATGATAGCCGGTCGGGATCTGGTCGGAGACCTGGTAGGCCAGCATGCAGACGTGGCTGACGCTGTCGGGCCGCGCGGCCAGAACCTCCGCCGGGCTTGCCGGGAAGACCGCGCCGTGGGTCCAGACCAGGAGCCCCTGGCGGTGAGCCTCGGCGGTGATGCGCGCGACCTCCTCGCCGGGCAGGTTCGCGTAGATCTTGATGGCCGTGGCGCTGGTTCCCTTGGCCTCGGCCACCGCCTGGCGGATGTCGGTGTCGGGGCGGATGGCCTGCATCCAGGGGACCTGGCCGCCGACCGCGCCGAGCGAAGCGGCGCCGACGCGCGGATCGTCGAAGAACGACGGACCGGCCATCAGGGCGGCGTAGTGGATGTCGGGACCGGGGATCTCGCCGATGCGCGTGGCGCGGGCCAGATCGGCGATGTTGCGCAGGTCGTCAGCCATGTCGCGGGTCGAGGTGATCCCGCTGTAGAGGTCGCGCTTGAGCTGGGCCTCGGCGAAGCGGCGGTTCGGCGGCGTGGCCAGGTGCTGGTGGCTGTCGGTGAGCCCGGGCAGCACATACCTGCCGGTCATGTCGACGACGCGGGTCGTCGGCGCCAGCTTGAAGGCGATCTCGCCTTCCTTCCAGACGCGCTCGATCCGCTCGCCGCGGACGAGGATGTTCATGCCCGCGCGGGCCGGCCCGCCGGTCCCGTCGATGAGCGTGACGTTGCGATAGACGGTCTGGGCCTCGGCCGGCGGCTCTTGGGCGAGCGCGGCGGCGGGCGAGAGGGCGAGGACGGCGGCGAGCGCGGTCAGGCAGGAGCGGATCATGCCCCTGCCCTAGCCGTCTCGCCGGCCCGCCTCAACGCCTAAGCGTCAGCGGGGAAGCTTGCTGGTCCCCATCAGGTACTCATCGACCGCCTGGGCGCACTGACGGCCCTCGCGGATCGCCCAGACCACCAGCGACTGGCCGCGACGCATGTCGCCGCACGAGAAGATGTTGGCCGAGGTGGTCTTGTAGTCGCTGACCGGCGCCTTGACGTTGCCGCGCGGGTCGAGCTCGGCGCCCGACTGGGCGATGAACTCGTTGTGGCGCGGGCCGACGAAGCCCATGGCCAGCAGCACCAGGTCGGCCTTGATCAGGAACTCGCTGCCGGCGACTTCCTGCAGCGACTGGCGGCCGTCGGCGCCCGCGACCCATTCGACGCGGACGCATTCGACCGCCTCGAGCTTGCCGTCCGAGCCGATGAAGCGCTTGGCCGAGACCGCGAAATCGCGCTCGCAGCCCTCTTCGTGGCTGGACGAGGTGCGCAGCTTCAGCGGCCAGTCGGGCCAGGTCAGCTGCTTGTTCTCGCGAACCGGCGGCTGCGGCATGATTTCCAGCTGGGTCACCTGGACCGCGCCATGACGGTTCGAGGTGCCGATGCAGTCGCTGCCGGTGTCGCCGCCGCCGATCACGACGACATGCTTGCCGGTGGCCGAGATGCCGCCGGCCGGGGCCGCGCGCAGTTCGTCGTCGCCGGCGTTGCGCTTGTTCTGCTGGGTCAGGAAGTCCATCGCGAAATGGACGCCGGCCAGCTCGCGGCCCGGGATCGGCAGGTCGCGCGGATCTTCCGCCCCGCCGGCCATGACCAGAACGTCGTAGTCGTCGAGCAGGCGCTGGACCGAGACCGTCTTGCCGACCTCGAAGTTGGTCCGGAAGATCACGCCCTCACCTTCCATCTGCGCCACGCGGCGGTCGATGAGGTGCTTCTCCATCTTGAAGTCCGGGATGCCGTAACGCAGCAGGCCGCCGATCCGGTCGTTCTTCTCGAACACGGTCGGAGCGTGGCCGGCGCGGGCCAGCTGCTGGGCGCAGGCCAGGCCCGCCGGGCCCGAACCGACGACGGCGACGCGCTTGCCCGTGCCGCGCGGCGACATCTGCGGCTTGATCCAGCCTTCCTGCCAGCCGCGGTCGACGATCTCGCACTCGACGGTCTTGATGGCGACCGGGGTGTCGATGATGTTCAGGGTGCAGGACGCCTCGCAGGGCGCCGGGCACACGCGGCCGGTGAACTCCGGGAAGTTGTTGGTCGACTGGAGGTTCTCCAGCGCCGTCTTCCACTGGTCGCGATAGACCAGATTGTTGAAGTCCGGGATCTGGTTGTTGACCGGGCAACCCTGGTGGCAGAACGGAATCCCGCAGTCCATGCAGCGCGCAGCCTGCTTGGACACGTCCGCCGCCGGCATGGGGTGGACGAATTCCTTCCAGTTCTTCAGGCGCTCCTGCGGCGCCTCGTAAGTACGTTCCTGGCGCTCGATCTCGAGAAAGCCGGTGACCTTACCCATGATGCTGTCCTCCGACTTTCAATCTATTCCGCGGCCACGGCCGCAGCCGCTTGCCGCTCGGCCGCCATTTCCTGCAGGGCGCGGCGGTAATCCTTGGGCATGACCTTCACGAACGAGCCGAGGGTCTGGTCCCAGTTCTCGAGAATCTGACGCGCGCGCTCGGACCCCGTGTAGAGGTGATGGCGCTCGACCAGGATGCGCAGGCGCTCGGCGTCGAAGCGCAGCACGTCGCCCATGCCGTTGTTGTCGACCGACAGCGAGCGCTGGCTCGGGCGGAACGGCTCGTCCTCGCGGGTCGCCGGGGCCGACGGCTCGACCTTTTCCAGGTCGACCATCGCCTTGTTGCAGAGGTCGGCGAAGCGGCCCTTCGGATCGTAGACATAGGCCACGCCGCCGGACATCCCGGCCGCGAAGTTGCGGCCCGTGTCGCCCAGCACGACCACCACGCCGCCGGTCATGTATTCGCAGCCGTGGTCGCCCACGCCTTCGACGACGGTGACGGCGCCGGAGTTGCGGACGGCGAAGCGCTCGCCGGCCACGCCCTGGATGTAGGCCTCGCCGGCGATGGCGCCGTAGAGCACCGTGTTGCCGGCGATGATGTTCTGGGTCGGGTCGCGACGCGCCTCGGCCGGCTGGCGCACGACGATGCGGCCGCCCGAGAGGCCCTTGCCGACATAGTCGTTGCCGTCGCCGGTCAGTTCCAGCGTCACGCCGCGGGCGGCGAAGGCGCCGAAGCTCTGGCCGGCCTGGCCGCGGAACTTGATGGCGATGGTGTCCTCAGGCAGGCCGGCATGGCCGTAGCGCTTGGCCACCTCGCCCGAGAGCATCGCGCCGGCGGTGCGGTTGATGTTCTTGATCGCGTACTCGAGCAGGACCGGTTCGCCCTTCTCCAGCGCCGGAGCGGCGTCGGCGATCAGGGTGTTGTCCAGCGCCTTGCCCAGGCCATGGTCCTGGCGGTCCATGTTCCAGAGGCCCTTGGCCCCTTCCGGAGCCGCGGCGTAGAGCAGCTTGGAGAGGTCGACGCCTTCGGCCTTCCAGTGGTCGACGGCGTCGCGGGCGTCGAGGCGGTCGACGCGGCCGACCATCTCGTTGACCGTCCGGAAGCCGAGCGAAGCCATGATCTCGCGCAGCTCTTCGGCGACGAAGAAGAAGTAGTTGATCACGTGCTCGGGCTGGCCGGTGAAGCGCGCGCGCAGCACCGGGTCCTGGGTCGCCACGCCCACCGGGCAGGTGTTCAGGTGGCACTTGCGCATCATGATGCAGCCGGCCGCGATCAGCGGGGCGGTCGCGAAGCCGAATTCGTCGGCGCCCAGCAGTGCGGCGATGGCGACGTCACGGCCGGTCCGCAGGCCGCCGTCCGCCTGGACGGCGACGCGGGTGCGCAGGCCGTTCAGCAGCAGGGTCTGTTGGGTCTCGGCCAGGCCGATTTCCCAGGGCGAGCCGGCATGGACCAGCGAGGTCAGCGGCGAAGCGCCGGTGCCGCCCTCGAAGCCCGAGATGGTGATGTGGTCGGCGCGCGCCTTGGCGACGCCCGCGGCGACCGTGCCGACGCCCACTTCCGACACCAGCTTCACGGAGATGCGGGCGCCTGAATTGACGTTCTTCAGGTCGTGGATCAGCTGGGCCAGATCCTCGATCGAATAGATGTCGTGGTGCGGCGGCGGGCTGATCAGGCCGACGCCCGGCGTCGAGTGACGGACGCGGGCGATGTTCTTGTCGACCTTGTGGCCGGGCAGCTGGCCGCCCTCGCCGGGCTTGGCGCCCTGGGCCATCTTGATCTGGATGTCGTCGGCGTTGACCAGGTACTCGGCGGTGACGCCGAAGCGGCCCGAAGCCACCTGCTTGATGGCCGAGCGCATGGAGTCGCCGTTCGGCAGCGGCTTGAAGCGGTCGGACTCTTCGCCGCCCTCGCCGGTGTTCGAGCGGCCGCCGATGCGGTTCATGGCCACGGCGAGCGTGGTGTGGGCTTCACGGCTGATCGAGCCGAAGCTCATCGCGCCAGTGGCGAAGCGCTTGACGATCTCGCTGGCCGGCTCGACCTCCTCGATCGGGACCGGGGTCTCGTTGAAGTTGAAGCGCATCAGACCGCGGATGGTCAGCAGCCGCTCGGACTGCTCGTTGATGCTCTCCGCAAAGCCGCGATAATCGTCCGAACGGCCGCCGCGCACCGCGTGCTGCAGCTTGGAGACGCTTTCCGGCGTCCAGGCGTGCTGCTCGCCGCGCAGGCGGAAGGCGTAGTTGCCGCCGACGTCCAGCATGGTCGCGTAGATCGGATTGTCGCCGTAGGCGTCACGGTGACGGCGCACCGACTCCTCGGCGACCTGGGCCAGGCCGATGCCCTCGATCGTGGTCGCGGTGCCGGTGAAGTACTTCTCGATCAGCTCCGACGACAGGCCGACGGCGTCGAAGATCTGGGCGCCGCAATACGACTGGTAGGTCGAGATGCCCATCTTGGACATGACCTTCAGAACGCCCTTGCCGATCGCCTTGATGTAGTTCTTGCGGACGTCGTAGGCCGAGATCGTGATCCCCTCGCGGACGCGGAGGTTCTCGAGGGTCTCGAAAGCCAGGTACGGGTTCACCGCTTCGGCGCCGTAGCCGGCCAGGACGCAGAAGTGGTGCACTTCGCGCGCTTCGCCGGTCTCGATCACCAGCCCGGTCTGCATGCGCAGACCCTGGCGGATCAGGTGATGGTGCACGGCCGCGGTGGCCAGTGCGGCCGGGATCGGGATGCGGTCCGAGCCGACGCGGCGGTCCGACAGGATCAGGATGTTCTTGTCGGCCAGAACGTTGTCGGTGGCCTCGCGGCACAGGCGCTCGATCGCCCGCTCCAGGCCCGCAGCGCCCTCGTCGGCCGCCCAGGTGGTGTCGATCGTCGCGGTGCGGAACGAGCCGTCGAGCAGTTCGCTGATCGAGCGGATCTTGGACAGATCCTCGTTGGTGAGGATCGGCTGCGAGACTTCCAGGCGCTTGTGAGTGCCGGCGTGACGGC
Source organism: Phenylobacterium sp. GW823-FHT02A09 (assembly GCF_058797775.1). Lineage (NCBI taxonomy): Bacteria > Pseudomonadati > Pseudomonadota > Alphaproteobacteria > Caulobacterales > Caulobacteraceae > Phenylobacterium > Phenylobacterium sp. GW823-FHT02A09. The sequence goes on from NZ_JBXAJZ010000001.1 coordinate 1,369,734, forward strand.
CGAGCAGGTTCGGGCGCGGACCGATCATCGACACCAGGCTCATGACCAGTTCCTCGCGGATCGGGTCGATGGGCGGGTTCGTGACCTGGGCGAAGTTCTGCTTGAAGTAGTCGTAGAGCAGCTTCGAGCGCTTGGAGAGCACGGCGATCGGAGTGTCGGCGCCCATGGAGCCGATCGGGTCTTCGCCGGTGGTCGCCATCGGCGCCAGGAAGAACTGCTCGTCCTCCTGGGTGTAGCCGAAGGCCTGCTGACGATCGAGCAGCTGGGCCGCATCGTTCGACAGCGCCTCGTTGAAGGCGATCTCGGGCAGCTCTTCCAGCTTGAACTGGGTGTCGCTCAGCCAGTCGGCATAGGGCTCGGCCTCGGACAGGGAGCGCTTGATCTCCTCGTCCTCGATGATCCGGCCTTCTTCCATGTCGATCAGCAGCATCTTGCCGGGCTGCAGACGCCACTTGCGGACGATGCGCTCCTCCGGAACCGTCAGCACGCCGACTTCCGAGGCCATGATCACATGGTCTTCGTCGGTGATGATGAAGCGGGCCGGACGCAGGCCGTTACGGTCGAGGGTGGCGCCGATCTGACGGCCGTCGGTGAAGGCGACGGCGGCGGGGCCGTCCCACGGCTCCATCAGGGCGGCGTGGTACTCGTAGAAAGCCTTGCGCTTGGCGTCCATCAGCGGGTTGCCGGCCCAGGCTTCCGGGATCAGCATCATCACCGCGTGGGCCAGCGGATAGCCGCCGGCGACCAGCAGCTCGAGCGCGTTGTCGAGGCAGGCGGTGTCCGACTGACCATGCGGGATCAGCGGCCACATCTTGTTGAGGTCGGGCCCCAGCAGATCGCTTTCCAGCGTGCGCCGGCGGGCGTTCATCCAGTTCACGTTGCCGCGGACGGTGTTGATCTCGCCGTTGTGGGCGATGAACCGGTACGGGTGCGCCAGCTTCCAGGACGGGAAGGTGTTGGTCGAGAACCGCTGGTGAACCAGGGCCAGCGCCGACTCGCAGCGCTCGTCCAGCAGGTCCTGATAGAAGGTCCCGACCTGGTCGGCGAGCAGCAGGCCCTTGTAGACCACGGTCCGCGTCGACAGCGACGGCATGTAGAGGTCGGCGATGCTGGGGATGCCATGCTTCACGGCCAGTTCCGCCAGCGGGTTCTGGGTCTGCTTGCGGACCGCCAGCAGCTTGCGCTCGTGCGCGTCCTGGCTGCGGATGTTCGGGCCGCGGCCGATGATCGCCTGACGGATGACCGGCATGTCGGCGAGCACGGCGGCGCCGAGGCCGTCGAGGTTCACGGGCACGTCGCGCCAACCCAGCAGCGGCTGGTGCTCGACCTTCAGGAAGTGTTCGAACTGCGCCATCACGACGTCGCGCGCGGCGTCGTCGCTGGGCAGGAAGCACATGGCGACGGCGTATTCGCCGGCCGGCGGCAGATCGACGCCTTCCTTGGACGCCCAATCACGGATCAGCGCGTCCGGAATCTGAATCAGAATCCCGGCGCCGTCGCCGACCAGCGGGTCGGCGCCGACGGCGCCGCGGTGATCCAGGTTAATCAGGATCTCCAGACCGGCGGACACGACCTCATGCGATTTGCGGCCTTTAATATTGGCCACAAAGCCCACGCCACACGCGTCGTGTTCGTTGCGCGGGTCATAAAGACCCTGCCGCTCGGGAGCTCCCATGAGGATACCTCGCTCTCAAAACTCAGGCACGCAGCAGGGCCGGCATTCGGCGACCGTTGTTGCGCGCAAATTCGGCGCGCATTTACCCGGCAAGATCAGCCCTTGTCGATGGGCCTGCGCGCCTCGAATTGAAAAGATTTTCTAAGGTGCGACGTCTAGTAGCAACTTATCGGCGTCTCGCGCGGCATTGCAGCCAGTCAGGACCATGGCCGTAGAAAGCTCGGCGCGCAGGGTTCCCAGCATCTTGGCGACCATCGGCCGGCCCCCTGCCCCCAGGGCGTAGGCCCAGGCGCGGCCGATGAAGCAGGCCTTGGCGCCGAGACTGAGGGCCTTGAGCACGTCCAACCCCGAGCGAATCCCGCCGTCCATAAGGACTTCGAGGTCGTTTCCGACCGCGTCGACGATGGCCGGCAGCGCCGAGATCGACGAGCGCACGCCGTCCAGCTGGCGGCCGCCGTGATTGGAGACGACGAGCCCTTGAGCCCCGGCGCGGACAGCGTCGCGGGCGTCCTCAGGATCGAGCACGCCCTTGATGACGATCGGCCCGTCCCAGACCTCGCGCACGAAGTCGAGATCCTTCCAGGTGACCGATCGATCAAAATTCTTTGCGATCCAGCTGAGGAAGTCGGTGACGCTGCGCCCCTGGGGAATCGCTCCGGCCACCGAACCCAGGCTGTGCGGGCGGCCGTTCAGCCAGACGTCCCACAGCCAATCGGGGTGAGTCACGCCCTGCCAGGCGGTGTTGATCGCGCCGGAGACCGCGGTCGCGCCGGTGAAGCCGGAGCGGACGTCCCGATAGCGCGCGCCGGGCAGCGGCAGGTCGACGGTGAACACCAGCACCGGACAACCGGCGGCCTTGGCGCGGGCCAGCAGCTCGCGCATGTAGCCGCGATCCTTGAGCATATAGAGCTGGAACCAGGGCGGCGCGCCTGACTCGGCGACCTCCTCGACGGAACAGACGCCGACGGTCGACAGGCAGAACGGAACGCCTGCTGCGGCGGCGGCCTTAGCGGCCTGGACCTCGCCGCGACGGGCGTACATGCCGGCCATGCCCACCGGCGAGAGCCCGATGGGCATGGTCATCTTCTGGCCGAGCACCTCGACCGACATATCGAGCTGGGTCATGTCGCGCATCACCCGCTGGCGCAGGGCCAGGGCCTCGATATCGGCGACGTTCCGCTCGAGCGTGACCTCAGCATAGGAGCCGCCGTCGATGTACTCGAAGAACATCGCCGGCAGCCGCCGTCTGGCCAGCTCGCGATAATCGGCGACCGATGCCGGCTTCATGGAACGTCCCCCCTGTACTTGTGGCCAAGGCTACGAGGAGTCGCTACGCAGAGCGCATGAGCAATCTGCGTGTCTGGATGTCCGCCGCCGCGATCTGTGGCTTTCTTGCCGTCGCTTTCGGGGCCTTCGCCGCGCATGGCGTCACCGATCCCAAGCCCAAGGAATGGATGCATACGGGCGCAACCTACGCCTTCCTGCACGCATTGGCAGTGTTCGCGTCAGCAGCCGTGGTCAACGCGGGCGGGCGGCTGGCGCGCGTGGCGCCGCCGATCTTCCTGAGCGGGGTCCTGATCTTCTCGGGCAGCCTGTTCGCGATGGCGCTGGGCGCGCCGCGCTGGTTCGGGGCGATCACGCCGATCGGCGGCGTGCTGTTCATGGTCGGCTGGGCGATCCTCGCCTGGGCCGCGCTGCAGAAACCTCAGAACTGAGCGCGCTTCGGCAAGGCCAGGACGCGCAGCGCCACGGCCGAGCCGATCACCGCCAGCGCCATGACCACGGCCATCGGCCGCGGCGTGCCGTCGTGGAACGCGCCTGACAGGCTGGCCGCCAGGGCCCCGACGCCGAACGAGGCGCCGCCCATCAGGGCCGAGACCGAGCCGGCCCGCCGCGGATCGACATTGAGCGCCCCGGCCATGGTGTTGCCCTGCATGAAGCCGTAGCTGGCCAGCAGCACGAACAGCAGCGGCAGGATGCTCCAGCGCTCGCCGAAGCCGGTCAGGGCGGCGATCGCCAGGGCGATAGACGCCAGCACGGCGGCCTGGCTGGCCCGCTCCAGCACCTCGTCGGGGGTGGATCGGCGCAGCAGGTAGCGATTCACCTGGCTGGCGCCGATGATCGCCGCGGCGTTGAGGCCGAACACCCAGCCGAAGTGCTGGGGCGAGATGCCGTAAGTCCCGATCAGCAGGTCGGGCGAGGCCGAGATGTAGGTGAACAGCGTCGCGCCGTTCAGCGCGCCCGCCAGGGCGTAGCCGACCAGGCGCGGCTGGCGCAGCAGGGCCAGATACGCCTTCAGCGGATTTTCGGACGCGGCCTGGGCGGCGGTCTCGTCCGAGCGCGATTCCTTGAGCCAGAGCAGGGTCGCCGCGCCGCAGGCCAGGCCGAACACCGCCAGCGCCCAGAAGTTCAGCCGCCAGCCGCCGAGCGTCAGCAGCAGGCCGCCCAGCATCGGCGCGAGGATCGGCGCCAGCCCCATGATCAGGGTCATCAGCGACAGCATCCGCGCGGTCTCGGTGTGGGTGAAGCGGTCGCGGACCACGGCGCGGGCCACGACGCCGCCGGCGCAGCCGCCGAGCGCCTGGACGAACCGGGCGGCGACCAGCATGTCGCCGGAGGTGGCGAGCGCGCAGGCGACCGAGGCGGCGACGTAGATCGCGACGCCCAGCAGGATCGGGCCGCGGCGGCCGAAGCGGTCGGAGGCCGGGCCGTAGAAGAACTGGCCGATCGCCATGCCGGCGAAGAATGCAGCCACCGTGCCCTGGGTCTGGGCCGCGCTCGCCCGCAGGTCGGCGCCAATGGCCGGCAGGCTGGGCAGGTACATGTCGATCGACATCGGCGCGAAGGCGGTCAGCGCCCCGAGTAGGAACACCAGGCCCCAGGGCGTGCGGTCGACGGCGGCTTGCTGAGTGGTCATCGCCCCCTTCTAGCGTCATTCGCAGCGAACGCGCCAAGCGGCGCTTGCCTTCCGCGCAAGGAACCCTGGCAAGCTCACGCAAACCTTCGGAGGAAGCCCGCCATGTCGACCGCCCTCGCCCGCCAGATGCCGCCCGTCCAGCACGCCAAGGTCAACGGCATCGACATGGCCTATTACGAGGTCGGGCCGCGCGGCCAGGGCGTGCCGCTGATCTTCTGCCACGGCTTCCCAGAGCTGGCGTTTTCGTGGCGCCACCAGCTGGCGGCCTGCGAGGCGGCCGGGGTCTGGGCGATCGCACCCGACCAGCGCGGCTATGGGCTCACCTCGCGCCCTGAGGCGATCACCGACTACGACATGGAGCACCTGACCGGCGACCTCGTCGGGCTGCTGGATCACCTGGGCGCGGCCAAGGGCGTGTTCGTCGGCCACGACTGGGGCGGCATCGTCGTCTGGCAGCTCCCGCTGATGCATCCGGACCGCGTGGCCGGGATCATCGGGCTGAACACGCCGTTCATGCGCCGCGCGCCGCTCGACCCGATCGAGGGCATGCGCAAGGTGTTCGGCGAGGACATGTACATCGTCTGGTTCCAGAAGCCGGGGATCGCCGACGCGGCGCTGGCCGCCGACGTCGACAAGACCATGCGGTTCTTCATGCGCCGGCCGGCGGCGATCTCGCAGGCCGCGGCCCCGCCCGCCGGCGGCTCGACGTTTGCGTTCGGCGACGCGCTGAACGCCTGGGACAAGGCCGACACCGCCAACCAGCTGCTGAACGCCGACGAACTGACCGGCTTCGTCGAAACCTTCCAGGCCACCGGCTTCACCGGCGGGATCAACTGGTACCGCAACTTCTCGCGCAACTGGGAGCGTTCGGCCGACTTCCCAACCCGCGTCGACGGCATCCCCTGCCTGATGATCATGGCCGAGAAGGACGTGGTGCTGTCGCCGGCCATGGCCGACGGCATGGAAGAGGTGATCTCGGATCTGGAGAAGGTGCTGATCCAGGACAGCGGCCACTGGACGCAGCAGGAGAAGCCCGAAGAGGTCAACCGGCTCATCCTGGACTGGATGGGGCGCCGCTTCCCGAAGTAGACTGGCGGGGATGGAACGCAACACCCCGCCCTTCGCCGTCTCGAACACAGCCCACCGCAAGGGGCTGTACGCGGACAATGAGCCGTTCGCCTACGGCTGGCTGCCGACCAGCGGGGCGCACGAGATCTTCTATGAAGAGTGCGGCAATCCCGACGGCAAGCCGTGCGTGATCCTGCACGGCGGCCCGGGCGGCGCGATCAACCCGACGATGCGCCGGTTCTTCAACCCGGCGAAATGGCGGATGGCGCTGTTCGACCAGCGCGGCTGCGGCAAGTCGCGGCCGAACGCCAGCCTGGAAGACAACACCACCTGGTCGCTGATCGAGGACATCGAGCGGCTGCGCATCCACCTCGGCGTCGAGAAATGGACCGTGTTCGGCGGCAGCTGGGGCAGCACGCTGGCGCTGGCCTACGCCATCACCCATCCGCATCGGGTCGAGGCGCTGGTGCTGCGCGGCATCTTCCTGTTGACCCAGCGCGAGCTGCGCTGGTTCTACCAGGAAGGCGCCTCGATGCTGTTCCCGGACGCGTGGCAGCGGTTCTGCGCGCCGATCCCGGAAGCCGAGCGCGGCGACATGATGGCCGCCTATCACAAGCGCCTGACGCACGCCGACCGCCGCATCCAGGCCGAGGCCGCGGCCGCCTGGAGCCAGTGGGAAGGCGACACCATCTCCATCCGCGGGCCGGAGGCGCGGCCTTCGAAGTTCAACGAGATCGACTTCGCCATCGCCTTCGCGCGGATCGAGAGCCATTTCTTCGTCAACGGCGGCTTCTTCAAAGAGGACAATTGGATCCTCAACAACATCGACAAGATCCGCGGCATTCCGGGCTGGATCGTCCAGGGCCGGTTCGACGTGGTCACGCCGATGGACAGCGCTTGGCGGCTGAAGACCGCGTGGCCCGAGGCCAGTTTCGACATCGTCTGGGACGCGGGGCACGCCTCGACCGAGCCCGGCATAGTCGACGGCCTGGTGCGGGCGACGGACCAGGCGCTGAAGCTCTAGGGCCCGGAGGGAGCGCCATGGCAGTCACCATCGCCGACGCGCTCCTGTCCCTAAGACCCCTGCCCGGCCTGGCGGTGTTGATGTGCGGCCTGGCCGGCAGCGGCAAGACCACCTTCGCCATGGCGCTCGAGGACGCCGGCTTCCTGCGGCTCTCGATCGACGAGGAGCTCTGGCGCCGTCACGGCCGGTACGGCCTCGATTTTCCCGCCGACGACTACCCCGTTCTGCTGGAGCCGGTGCGCGCCTGGCTGCAGGCCCAGGTCGCCGAAGCGGTGCGCGGCGGCCAGGCGGTGGTGATCGATTCCAGCTTCTGGAGCCGTGCGCATCGCGACGCCTTCAAGGCCGAGGTCGAGAGCGCGGGCGGACGCTGGCGGCTGATCTACCTGCACGCCCAGCCCGAACTGCTGCAACGGCGGCTGGCCGACCGCCGCGAGCGAACCGACCTAAACGGGGCGATCCCGGTCGACGATGCGATGCTGGCCCGCTTCCTGCGCAGCTTCGAGCCGCCGCTCGGCGAGGGCGAGACGACCGTGACGGTCGCCTGACTTACATCAGCGCGCCCTTGCCGCTGGTGACTTCCGAATAGCGGTGGACGCGCACGGCCTGGACCAAGCCAAAGCCGATCATCACCGTCAGCATGACGGTGCCGCCATAGGACAGCAGCGGCATCGGCACGCCCACGACGGGCGCCAGGCCCATGACCATCGCGCCGTTGATCAGCACATAGAGCGCGAAGGTCGCGGTGGTGCCGGCCGCCGACAGCCGCCCGAAGTGCGAGTGGGCCAGGGCCGAGGTGCGCAGCGCCATGAAGATCACCGCGCCGTAGAGGAACAGCAGCGAGAAGCAGCCCAGGAACCCGAACTCCTCGGCCAGGGTCGCGAAGATGAAGTCAGTCTGCTTCTCGGGCAGAAAGTTCAGCTGGCTCTGCGAGCCGAGCCCGTAGCCCTTGCCGAAGAACCCGCCGGAGCCCAGTGCGATCTTGGACTGCAGGATGTGATAGCCGGACCCTGAGGGATCGCTCTCAGGGTCGAGGAAGGTGAGCACCCGTTTGCGCTGGTAGTCGTGCAGCACGAACATGACGATCGGCGGCACGGCGACGACGAAGGCCGCGACGCCGGCCAGGATGATCCGCCACGACAGTCCCGCCAGCACGACGATGGCCACGCCGGTCATGGCGATCAGCATGGCGGTGCCCAGGTCGGGCTGGTGCATGACAAGGACCGTCGGCGCCCCGATCATCGCGGCGGGGACCAGCAGCCACCAGGAGAGCTTGGCGTTGTCGGCCGAGATGCCGTGGTAGAACCGCGCCAGGGCCAGCACGATCCCGAGTTTCATGATCTCGGACGGCTGGAAGCTGAACGGCCCGAAGGCGAGCCACCGCTGTGCGCCCATGCGCACGTCGCCGGCCACCTCCACCGCGACAAGCAGCAAGAGGCCTATGCCGTAGAGCGGATAGGAAATGGCGAACCAGACCCGCAGGTCGATCATCGCCAGTCCGATCATCAGCACGAAGCAGAGCGCGAAACGGCTGAGGTGCTTAGCCGCCCACGGTTCCCACGACGACCCGGCGATGGAGAACATCATCAAGGCGCCGGTTCCGGCGATCAGGCAGAGCGCCAGGGCGAACAGCCAGTCGATCTCGGACAGCTTGACGACCAGGCGGTCGCGCTCTCCGGGGCGGGTCAGGGCGCTGACGGTCATATCGCGCCTCCTGTGGGGGTGGTGGCGGCCGGCGGGGCCGTCGGAGCGGCAGGCGCTGCCGGCGCGGCGGTGATGGTCGGCGCCTCGGGCGCGACGCCTTCGGCCTCCAGCGGCTCGGGGGCCTCGGGCATCGGCATCGGGGTCTCGATGCGCGAGCGCAGCTCCGGATCCTTCATCAGCGCCACGCGCATCACCTCGCGAGCGCGGGGCGCGCCGGCGGTGGCGCCGCCCAGGCCGCCATGCTCGACGATGACAGCCACGGCGTAGCGCGGATCATCGACCGGCGCGAAGGCGACGAAGAGGTTGTGGTCCTTCAGCCGCCAGGTGACGCCGGCGCTGCTGCGCGAGGCGAGGCCGGCATAGGAGCGGACCTGGGCGGTGCCGGTCTTGCCGGCCATCTGGATGTCGCCGAGGCCAAGCTGGCTCTGGCGATAGGCGGTGCCGCCGGTGTCGTTCGCCACGGCGACCATGCCGCCACGGACGTATTCGAGCTGTTCCTTGCTGAACGGCAGGTCGGGCACGTCGTCGCCGTGCGGCCGCTCGACCCCGCCCACCGACTTCACGAGACGCGGATTCAGCGCCTTCTTGCCGTTGGCCAGCCGCGCGGTCATCACCGCCAGCTGCAGGGCGTTCACCGCCACATAGCCCTGGCCGATGCCGTAGCTGACGGAGTCGCCCGGCTGCCAGACAGGCTCGCGCTTGACCGCTTTGCGTTTCCACTCGCGGGAGCCGACGACGCCCTTCTTCTGGCCGGGGATGCCGATGTCGAAGATCTGGCCGAAGCCCATGGCGTGGGCGGCCTTGGCGATCGGGTCCGGCCCCATCCGCAGCGCGGTCTGGTAGAAATAGACGTCGCAGGAGTTCTTGATGGCGTCGTGCATGTTCTGCGAGCCGTGCCCGCCATGCTTCCAGCAGCGCCAGGTGCGCCCGCCCCAGTACCAGCCGCCCGAGCAGTGGACCCGCACTTCCGGGTCGATGCCCGCCGTCAGCGCCGCCAGGGCGACCGTCGGCTTGAAGGTCGAGCCCGGCGGATAGGTGCCGGTCATCACCTTGTCGAGCAGCGGCTTGCGCTCGTACTGCGCCAGGGCGCGATACTCAGGCCCCGACAGCCCCTTCACGAAGCGGTTGGCGTCGAAGCTGGGCGAGGACGCCATGCACAGCAGGTCGCCCGTCCGGCAGTCCATCATCACGATGGCCCCGCTCTCGTCGCCCATCACCTCGAGCGCGCGATTCTGGATGTCGACGTCGAGGGTCAGCTCGATCCGCTTGCCCGGCGTGCTGGGGATGTCGCCGGCCTCGTCCTGACGGACCTCGCGGCCGTTGGCGTCGACCTCGACCTTGCGGGCGCCGGCCTTGCCGCGCAGGTCTAGATCGAAGGCCTTCTCCACGCCCTGGCGGCCGATCCGGAAGCCGGGATTGAGCAGGATCGGGTCCGAGTTCGGCCCGGTGGAGGTGAGATCCTCGCGATTGACCTTGGCGACGTAGCCGATGACGTGGGCGAAGGCGCCGCCGTGCGGATAGACCCGGACCTCGCCCATGTCGGCGGTGACGCCGGGCAGTTCCGGAGCGCGGATGTTGATCGCCGAGAATTCGTCCCAGCTCATGTCCTCGAACACCGAGACCGGCACCCGCTTGGGGGTCTGCTTGATGTCCTTGATCAGGCGCAGCTGGCGCGCCTCGTCCAGCGGCACGAAGGTCGACAGCGTCTTCAGCGTGCCTTCGACGTCCGTCGAATTGTCCTCGCGGGTGACCAGCAGCCGGAAGTTCGGACGGTTGGAGGCCAGGATGGCGCCGTTGCGGTCCACGATCAGGCCGCGCGGCGGCGGCACGAGGCGGAAGTTGAACTGGTTCGAGGCCGAGAGCTTCTCGTAGCGCTGGGTCTCGATGATCTGCAGGTGCGCCAGGCGCGCGCCGAGCGCGCCCAGACCCAGGCCCGCTATGCCGCCGAGCAGGAACATCCGGCGGTGGAAAACCCCCTGCCGTTCATTGACCTCGGAGAAGAAGATCGACGGCTCGGCCATCGCTTCGGGACCCTAGCGGAAACGCACGTCTGCATCCTCGAACCGGTCGATGAGCAGGTGCGCGAACGGAAACAATATGATTGTGGCGAGGAATTGCCAGGCGACGGCGATGGGATCAGCTGTCGCATGCGCGCCGACCATCGTGAACAGGAAGGCCGCCCCCAGCGCCAGGCCGGTCGCCGCGGCGTACCAGGCCCACATGACCGGAAAGCTCTGGCCGGCCATCATGCTGCGGCCGATCAGCGCCGCGCCGTAGACCAGCAGCAGCGACAGAGCCCACAGCCCCATCGGCGCGCCCCAGATGATGTCGAGGAACAGGCCCATCAGGAGGACCCCGACCGGCGCCAGCATCGACGGGCGGATCACCGCCCAGGCGAAGGCCGGCACCATCGGAAAGATCGGCTCAGGCAGGCTGAGACCGAAAGGCCGGAAGGGCAGCGAGAACAGGACGGTCAGGATCAGGCACTGGACGAGCGGGACCCCGATCCAGCGCCAGGGGGCCAAGGGGCGCGCGCCGGCCACTAGAACGGGACCTCCGATGGAGGCGGCGGCTGCGGCTGGGCGGCGGGGGCCGACGGCGCGGCCGGCGTGGCGGAGCCCGGGGGACGGCTGGCGGCAGGTCGCGCCGGGGGGGGGGGCGTCTCCACATCTCCGAGCCCACGAGACAACCGAGTTCATCTGGGGGGG
>NZ_JBXAJZ010000002.1:0-217663 GCF_058797775.1 Phenylobacterium sp. GW823-FHT02A09
GACACGTTCTTGAACTCGACCTGCACCGTGGCGGCGGCCGGGGTCGCGGCGCCTTCGGCGGCCGGAGCGGCCTCAGCGGCGGGCGCCGCCGGGGCAGCGGCCGGGGCCGGCGCGTCGGGGGTCATCGAACCGCCCTTGGAAGCCACCCAGGCCTCGAATTCCGGCTGGGTCACGACCTTGATTTCGATCGGCATGAAGGCGTGATCGACGCCGCACAGTTCCGAGCACTGACCATAGAAGGTGCCGGTGCGCTCAGCCTTGAACCAGGTTTCGTTGATGCGGCCCGGGATCGCGTCGATCTTCAGGCCGAAGGCCGGCAGAGCGAAGGCGTGGATGACGTCGGCGCCGGTGACCAGCACGCGGACGGTCTTGTTGACCGGAACGACCAGCGGTTCGGTCGACGCCAGGCGGAACGGAACGTCACGCTTCTTGGCTTCGTCCTCGGGCAGCATGTTCGAGACGAACTCGCCGACCTTCTGGTCCGGAAGCTCGTAGCCCCAGTACCACTGATAGCCCGTGGCCTTAACCGTGTAATCCGGCTTGGGCATGTCGTGATAGGCGAACAGCAGGCGGAACGAGAAGATCGAGATGCCCATCAGGATAAGGACGGGAACGATCGTCCAGATCACCTCGATGAGCGTGTTGTGGCTCCACTTCGCCGGAACCGGGTTCGAGCGCTTGTTGTAGCGCACGACCACCCAGATCAGCAGGCCCAGCACGAACACGCAGATCAGCGTGATGATCGGCAGCAGGATAAGATTGTGGAAATCGTGCGCAGCGTGCTTCAGCGGCGAAGCCGCCGGCTGCAGCCCGATGCCGCCTGGGGTCGGTTGCCCCATCAAATCCTCTGCGAACGCCTGGACGCCCCAGAACGCCGACGTTGCGCCCGCCGCGGCTGCCGCCGCCCACGTCCGCATGCCCTGAACCCTAGACTTCATGTCCCCTCGGTCTGCTTGGCCGGCCGCGCCTCGCGAAAGACGATCGCCCCCGCCGACTGAATCAAGACGTAGCGCCGCGCAAACCGCGAGGCCCCGCCCTTAAGCCGGGGTGCATACGCGCTCTCCCGGAGCTTGCCAAGGCGCTAAGACCCCCTATGGCGCAATGTCTCGACATGGAGACGCTTCGGATCATGGGAGCACGCCTGAAAACGGCCGTTTTCGCATAACTGCGGAAGGTTAAGCGGGCCAGTTTCCATCAAGGCGCCGCCAAACCGGGGGCTGGCGGCGGTTTGGGGTGACGATCGCAGCGCGAGCCCCTATTTCTGTGGGCTCGCCTTCCGAAAGCAGAACCGCCGATGAACGCCCTCGCTCCCGCCGCCTCGATTCTCGATTCCGTCGGAGTCGCCCCCGAACGCGCCCGCGAGATCCTCGGCGAGGCCCTGGCCGGGGCCGACGACGGCGAGCTGTTCGTCGAACGCTCCGAGAGCGAAGCGTTCCTGTTCGACGACGGACGGCTGAAATCGGCGTCGTATGATTCGTCCGAAGGTTTCGGCCTGCGGGTGGTGGCCGGCGAGACCGCCGGCTACTCGCACTCGAGCGAGGTTTCCGAGGCCGCGATCAAGCGCGCGGCGTCGTCGTCGTCGCTGGCCAAGCGCGGCTACTCCGGCGTGTCGGCCGACGGCCCGCGCGCCACCAACACCAAGCTCTATGGCGAGGACGATCCCACCGCCTCGCCCGCCTTTGGGGACAAGGTCGCCCTGCTGCAGGAGATCGACGCCTGGGTGCGGGCGCGCGACCCGCGCGTCGTGCAGGTGATGGCCAGCATCGCCGGTGAGCGGCGGATCGTGGAGATCCTGCGCGCCGACGGCCGGCTGATCCGCGACGTGCGCCCGCTGTGCCGGGTGAACGTCCAGGTCACCATGGAAAAGGACGGCAAGCGCGAGAGCGGCTATTCGGGCGCCGGCGGCCGCGCCGGCTTCGACGCCTGGATCGCGCCCGACAAGTGGCAGTCCCAGGCCGACGAGGCCATCCGCCAGGCGCTGGTCAATCTCGACGCCGTCCCCTGCCCGGCCGGTGAGATGGACGTGGTGCTCGGCCCGGGCTGGAACGGCGTGCTGCTGCACGAGGCGGTCGGCCACGGGCTGGAGGGCGACTTCAACCGCAAGGGCACGTCGGCGTTCTCCGGCAAGATCGGTCAGCGCGTCGCCGCCCCCGGCGTCACCGTCTTCGACGACGGCACCCTGCCCGGCCGCCGCGGCTCGCTGACCGTAGACGACGAGGGCACCCCGACCGAGCGGACCATCCTGATCGAGGACGGCATCCTGGTCGGCTACATGCACGACCGGATGAGCGCGCGGCTGATGGGCATGGAAGCGACCGGCAACGGACGGCGCCAGTCATACGCCCACATGCCGATGCCGCGGATGACCAACACCGCCATGCTGGGCGGCCAGCACAAGCGCGAGGAGATGATCGCCTCGACCAAGCGCGGCCTCTACTGCGCCAACTTCGGCGGCGGCCAGGTGGACATCACCAACGGCAAGTTCGTCTTCCAGTGCACCGAGGCCTACCTGATCGAGGACGGCAAGATCACCACGCCGGTCAAGGGCGCGACCCTGATCGGCGACGGCCCCTCGGCCCTGACCCGGGTGACGATGATCGGCGACGACTTCGACTTCGACGCCGGCGTCGGGGTCTGCGGCAAGTCCGGCCAGAGCGTGCCGGTCGGGGTCGGCCAACCGTCGCTGAAACTGACCGGCCTGACGGTGGGAGGCACCAGCATCTAGACGCTGGACCGTTCGGCGACCGCGGAACATGTCGCCGATTTAATCCACCTTTCCGGGATTTAATTGGCCTCTCGCGGCCCCCACAGGTCACCTGCAGGTGATCTCTGGGGGAATTGTTACATGCTCGTTTCGGCCTTGGCCTCAGCCCTTGCGCTCGTCGCGCCCGATGCGGCGCAGGACGCCGCCGCGCCGTCGGCCGCCGCGGCCGAACAGTCTCCGTCCCAGAGCCAAGGCGTCATTCGCTATCCGCCGGAGTTCTTCGCCGCCGCCCAGCCGACCACCGCGCTCGACATGCTCCTGCGGCTGCCGGGCTTCAACATCGACACGGGCGACTCGGTTCGCGGTTTCGAAGGCGCCGCGGGAAACGTGCTGATCGACGGCCGGCGACCGGCCACCAAGACCGACAACCTCGAGGAAATTCTCCGCCGGATTCCGGCCTCTCAGGTGGCCCGCATCGACCTCATCCGCGGCGGCGCGCCGGGCGTCGACATGCAGGGCAAGTCGGTGCTGGCCAGCGTCATTCGAAAGGATGGCGGCGGCTTTCGCGGTCTGGTCGCTCTGTCGGGCCGCGCAGTCTATGACGGCCGCAACACCGTCAGCGGGCGCGTCGAGCTGTCGGGCGGCAGCGCCGCGCGCACCTGGGAAACGTCGCTCAACATCGGCAAGGGCATCGACGACGGTTCCGGAGAGGGACCCGGCTTGCGCGCCGGGCCGGGCGGCGCGGTGATCCAGCAGTCAGAAATCGACCAGGAGGGCGACACCATCCAGACGACGGCTACGGCCGCCTACTCGACACCGCTCGCCGGCGGAACCTTCAAGCTCAACGGCCGGGTCTTCGACGACAATTTCAAGTTCGACGAGGTGAACCACATCGTCTTCCCGACCGACCGGATCGAAAAGACCGTCGAGCATTACGACGAATTGGAATCCGAACTGGGCGCCAGCTTCCTGCGCGACTTTGGAAGCAAGACCACCCTGGAGGTCATCGGTCTGCGCCAAGACGCCCAGGTCGACATCGTCTCGGACTTCTCGGCCGGCGCCCGAAACGCCAACTTCACCCTGGACCGCACGACCAGCGAGACGATCGGCCGCGCCGTGCTGAAGCACCGCCCCAGCGACAAACTCTCGCTCGAAGGCGGCGCCGAGGTGGCGATCAACGTTCTGGAGAGCGAGACCGCGTTCGCGGAGAACGGCGTGGCGATTCCCCTGCCCGCGGCGAACGTGCGGGTGCAGGAGGATCGCGGCGAGGCGTTCGTGAAGGCGGTCTGGCGTCCCAGCGCGATCTGGACGCTTGAAGGCGGCCTTCGCTACGAAGCCTCCGCCATTGAATCCAGCGGCGACGTGAGCCTGGAAAAGACGCTCTACTATCCCAAGCCGCGGCTGGCGGCGACGTGGGCGCCGAATAAGTCGACCCAGCTGCGCTTCCGGTTCGAGCGGATGGTCGACCAGCTCGACTTCGATGACTTCGTCGCCGACTCCTCGCTGAACACCGGGGTCGTCACCGCCGGCAACCCGGACCTCGTGCCCGAACAGGCCTGGGTCACCGAGGGCGCCGTCGAGCAGCGCTTCAAGGGCGGCGCCGTGCTCGTCCTGACTGCCCGGCATTACGCGATCTCCGACGTGGTCGACCGCGCGCCGGTCTTCACCCCGGCCGGCGTCTTCGACGCGCCCAGCAACATCGGCGACGGGACGAAGGACGAACTGGCCCTGACGCTCAGCCTGCCGTTGGCGCCGTTCGGCTTCAAGGGCGCGACGATCCGCGGCGAGTCGACGTGGCGGAGGTCGGAGGTCAACGACCCGACCACCGGTGAAGCGCGGGAGATCTCGGGCCTGCACCCGGTCGATTGGGAGATCCATTTCACCCACGACCTGCCGGCCTATCGCACCAACTGGGGCGTCGACCTCTACGGCGGCTGGCGCGAGAGCTACTACCGCTTCGACGAGATTTCGACCGACAAGCTGAAGCCGTTCATGGTGCTTTTCGCCGAGTGGAAGCCGCGCTCGGATATCGTGATACGCGCCGAAGTCCAGAACGCGACCTCGCGCGGCTTCCGTCACACGCGCACCGTCTATGACGGGCCCCGCAACACGGCCGACGTGCTGTTCGTGGACGACCGCGACATCCAAATCGGCTCGATCTACTGGATGCGGGTGCGCAAGACGTTCGGCGCCTAGGCGGTCCGCGACGGCAAAAGAAAAGGGCCGGAGGCGGCGACGCCTCCGGCCCTTCCTGTCAGCGCTTCGCGCCGGAGGTCCTAGTTCTCGCGGTCGGCCCGGATCGCCGCAGGGCTGACGGCCTGGCGCTCGCCGTCCAGCACCGGAGCGATCGGCTCAGGCTGGGCGTGGGCCGGATCGTTGGCTCCGTGGGCCCAGTGCTTGATGAAGAAGCTCAGCACCACGAACACCACGCCGACGCCGACACCGGCCCAGCCGAGCTTGTTGAAGCCGTCCATGGACGTGGCCAGCGCCGCAGCCGGATCCAGCACCTGGCCGCCGACCGTCTCGGTCCCCATCGCGCCGGCGATGGCGCCGCCGACGAACTGGGCGATGGACGAGGCCAGGAACCACACCGCCATCATGAACGAGACCACCGAGGCCACCGAAAGCTTGGTGATCTCGGACAGGCCCACCGGCGAGAGGAAGAGCTCGCCCGTGGTGTGCAGCATGTAGAGCAGCGCCAGCATGATCAGCGGCAGGCGGTAGTTGTCGTCGGCCAGGCCCTGGGCCCAGACCACGACCAGGAAGCCGAGGCCGACCTGCAGCAGGCCGAAGCCAAACTTCAGCGTCGGGTTCGGATCGCGGCCGCGCGCGCCGAGCCAGGCCCACAGCGCCGCGAAGATCGGCGCGAAGATGAGGATGAAGCCGGCGTTGAACGACTGGGTCTGGGCCGCTGAGATGCCCATCAGGTCGACGTTGCGGGCGGCGAACAGGTTCAGCGAAGTGCCGGCCTGTTCGAACAGGGTGAAGAACACCACCGAGCCGAAGATCAGCACCAGCGCCAGCATCATCCGCTCGCGCTCGATCTTGCCGCACTTCACGACCAGGAAGTAGGCGATGAACGCCAGCGCCAGGACGGTCGAAAT
The DNA here is from genome assembly GCF_058797775.1 of Phenylobacterium sp. GW823-FHT02A09. NCBI lineage: Bacteria > Pseudomonadati > Pseudomonadota > Alphaproteobacteria > Caulobacterales > Caulobacteraceae > Phenylobacterium > Phenylobacterium sp. GW823-FHT02A09. The sequence goes on from NZ_JBXAJZ010000002.1 coordinate 5,809, forward strand.
GCCAAGCGCCCAGCCGACCAGCTGGTTGCTCTGCACCAGCAGCCAGATCGGGGCGACGCCGAGGATGGCGAGGATGTAGATCAGCCATTCGCGGTTGATCGGGCCCGCGATCGGGGCCTTCAGCAGCTCGAGGTTCGGCGGCTCGCCCTTGCCTTGCAGCAGCGGCTTGCCGAGCACGAAGACGACCCAGCCCAGCGCCATGCCGACGCCGGCGAGGCCGAAGCCCGCCCACCAGCCGACCGTCTGGCCGAGCAAACCGCAGAGCACCGAGGCCCAGAAGGCCCCAAGATTGATGCCGTAGTAGTAGAGGGTGAAGCCGGAATCCCGGCGCGGGTCGCCCTGCGGATAGAGCTGGCCGACGATGGTCGAGATGTTCGGCTTCAGGAAGCCGACGCCCATGATGATCAGCGAAACCGCCAGGTAGAACGCGTTCTTGCCGAGCGGATCGACCTGCTTCTCCATGGTGTAGCTGTCCTTGGGGAGGACGGTGGGCAGCGGGCCGCCGGCCTGCAGACCCTTGATCTCCAGGCCGCCGCCCTCAGCGGGACCGAAGTCATAGGCCTTGTCGCCGACCATCAGTTTGACGGTCCGCGATTCCATCCGCCCCTCGGCGACGACCTCGTACTTCTGACCACCATAGACGAGCTGCTGGGTCGCAGGCTTGCCCTCGACCGCCATGGTCAGGTGACCGGCGACGAGCAGCAGGGCGCCGAAGGCCACCGCCTTGCGGGTGCCGAGATAGCGGTCGGCCAGCAGGCCGCCGATCAGCGGCAGCAGGTAAACGAGGCTGGTGTATGAGCCGTATTGCGCCCCGGCGGTGGCGTCGTCGAACAGCAGATGCTGCGTCAGGAAGAAGATCAGGATGCCGCGCATCCCGTAGTAGGAGAACCGCTCCCACATCTCGGCGAAGAACAGGATGATCAGTCCTCGCGGATGCTGTTTCAGCAACTGCATGAGGACGGGGATCCCGGTCGCCAACGTAATGACGATCCCCAAAAGGATTACGATGTTCATGAGGGCGGTGTTCCGATTCCTTGGTCTGCCGGCTCGTTGAAGGGGGTCGTTTTCGCCCCCGCCGGCTAATTTGGCGGGAGAAGATCACGCAGCCGGGTCGAGCACAAGCAATCGGGCGCCTGAAGCTTGGCAATGAGGGAGCCTGCACCCCACCTTGAGCGTTGCATCTGCACGAAGGAGGAGCGTCCCATGCTGACCCCCGGTCCCGACCATCCCATCGAGATCACCCCGGCCAAGACCCGCTGGCGCGTCATGTACGGGGAGCACGTGATCGCCGACAGCGGCGACGTCCTGATCCTGACTGAGGCCAGCTATGCGCCGGTCGCATACTTCCCGCGGTCCGACGTCTCGATGGAGTACTTCTCGCGCTCCGACCGCCAAACCCATTGTCCGTACAAGGGCGACGCCGCCTACTACACGATCCTGATGGACGGGCGGTTCGCCGAGAACGCGGTCTGGACCTACGAGGAGCCGTATCCGGCGATGGACGCCATCCGCGGCCGGCTGGCCTTCTATCCGGACAAGGTCGAGGTCTATGCGGTCGAGGACGTGCTGGTCGACCGCAAGCACCCGCATGCGGCGGTGGATCAGATCGTCCAGCATACCGACAGCGGCTCGGGCGCAAGCCAGCGCGACCATTGGCCGCCGAACGTCACCTCGCCCTCGCCCCAGGGCTAGCCCTAGTCAGGCGCGCGGTCCGGGCCATTCCGGCCGCGCGTCCGGATCCTCCAGCGTCATGCCGACGCCCTCGGTGGCGCGCACCGGAACTGAGCCCGGATCGAAGCCGTCCAGACAGAAGACGTTGATGCCAAAGTGATCGGGCGCTGATCGCTTGCGGTGGAAGGTGTAGATCCCGCAGCGGCTGCAGAAGTAGTGCCGCGCCCGGCGCGTGTTCCAGCGATAGAGCGAGAGCACGTCCTCGCCCGCCGTGATGGTCAGGGCGCTCTCATGCACCTTGGCCATGACGGCGTTCTTCTTCACACACAGCGAGCAGTCGCAGGTGGTGAGTTCGGTGATCTCCGCCTCGACCTGGAAGCGCACGGCCCCGCAGTGGCACGAGCCGGCCAGCATGGTCAGTAGGCGAAGTCTTCGAACACCCGGCGCACGTCGCCCTTCCACGGGCCGTTGTAGAGCTCGAGCAGGCGCTCGGCCGGGGTGATCCCGCTGTCGGCGATCTCTTCCAGCTCGGCCAGATAGCCGCTCTCGTCGACCATGCCGGCGCTGAGCCGATTGCGGTTCTTCAGGCCCTGCTTGGCGATGGCGACCATGTCCTTGGCCACGTCCTGGACGCTGCGGCCGTTGACCTGCGCCTTGAGGCCGAGACGCGCGACGTCGGCGCGCAGGCGCTCATGGTCCTCGACCTGCCAATCCTTGCAGAGGTCCCAGGCGGCGGCGAGCGCAGCCTGGTCGTAGAAGATCCCCGCCCACAGCGCCGGCAGAGCGCACAGGCGGCTCCAGGGGCCGGAGTCTGCGCCGCGCATCTCAAGGTACTGCTTGAGGCGCACTTCCGGGAAGGCGGTGGTGGTGTGGTCGGCCCAGTCCTTGAGGCTGGGGCGGTCGCCGGGCAGTTCGGCCAGTTCGCCGGCCATGAACTTGCGGAACGACTTGCCGGCCAGATCGACGTACTTGCCGTCGCGCTTGGCGAAGTACATGGGCACGTCGAGCGCATAGTTGGCGTAGGTCTCGTAGCCGAAGCCGTCGGCGAACACGAAATCCAGCATGCCGGTGCGGTCCGGATCGGTGTCGGTCCAGACGTTGGCCCGAGCCGACAGGAAGCCCGACGGCTTGCCCTCGATGAACGGCGAATTGGCGAACAGCGCGGTGGCGATCGGCTGCAGCGCCAAGCTAGTGCGGAACTTGGCCACCATGTCGGCTTCCGAGCCGAAGTCGAGATTGGCCTGGACCGTACAGGTGCGGAACATCATGTCGAGGCCGAGCTTGCCGACCTTGGGCATGTACTCGCGCATGATCTTGTAGCGGCCCTTGGGCATGACCGGGATCTCATCCCGACGCCAGAGCGGGGTGAAGCCGAGGCCGAGGAAGCCGAGACCGAGTTCATCGGCGACTGTCTTCACCTCCGTGAGGTGCTGGCCGGTCTCCTCGCAGATCTCGTGCATGGTCTCCAGCGGCGCGCCGGAAAGTTCGAACTGGCCGCCGGGCTCGAGGCTGACATTGGCCATGCCGCGTTCCAGGGCGATGATGTTTTCGCCCTCGTAGACGCCCTTCCAGCCGAATCGGGTCAGGCCGTTGAGCAGCGCCTGAATGCCGGCAGGACCCTCGTAGGGAATCGGTTCGGCGGTGCCCAGGCGGAACACGAACTTCTCGTGTTCGGCGCCCACACGCCAAGCGCTGGCGGGCTTTTCTCCTGCCTCGAACCAGCGGACCAGGTCCTCCAGCGTGAGGGGACGCTCGTCGGTCACGACGTCGGCCATCTCGTTCTCCAGCCCAATCCAGCCCAAAGCGGCGCGATCTTTACGCCGCTCAGACAGGTGGGCGCAATTCAGGAAACCTCAAGGCTACGCCAATCGCCCTGAGCAGCTTGCCAAAGAGTAAGCGCGCTGATGGCGGCGGTGTCGGCCCGCAGGATCCGTGGCCCTAGGGTAGCGGGCGTGGCGTAGGGAAGGTTCCGCAGGGCTTCGCGCTCGGCCGGCGAGAAGCCGCCCTCGGGCCCGATCAGGATCGCCCAAGGCGCGGGCGACGCGCCGTCGAGGGCCGCCAGCACCGGATTGGCGTCGCCGGCCTCGTCGCAGAACAGCAGCCGGCGCGGGACGTCCCAGCCCTCGATGAGCTTGGAGAGCTTCACCGGTTCGAAGACTTCCGGCACGTCGAGGCGGCCGGTCTGCTCGGCGGCCTCGGCGGCGATGGCGCTCAGCCGGTCGACGCGGGTGCGCTCGGCGTTGGTGCGCTCGGTGATCACCAGCCGCACCCGGCGGGCCCCCAGCTCGGCGGCCTTCTCAACGATGGTCTCGACGCGCGAACGCTTGACCAGGGCGATCACGAGGTCGAGGTCCGGACCGAAGGCCTGGGGCCGTTCCTGCGCCGTCGGACGCAGGATCACGCCGCGCTTGCCGGCCACCTCGATCACGGCGCGCCACTCGCCGTCCCGGCCGTTGAAGACCAGCACCTCGTCGCCGACAGCCCGGCGCATGACCGAGGTCAGATAGTGGCTCTGCCCGTGATCGAGCCCGAGGGCGACGTCCTGGGAAAGATCGGCGGCGACGTGAAGACGGATCATGCACGAGGTTCTAGCCCTGGGCGGCCGTTCAGGACTAGGCTTCGATCCATGGCGAAGTCAGACAACGGCGATGACGCGTACGAGGCCGAGCTCGCGAAGCTGCAGCTGGCCCTGGTGCGCTACCAGCAGCACGCGATGAAGGCGGGCGACAAGGTGCTGGTGATCTTCGAGGGCCGTGATGCGGCCGGCAAGGACGGCACGATCAGCCGGATCACCGAGCACATGTCGATCCGCGCCACCCGGGTCGTGGCGCTGCCCAAGCCCACCGAGCTGGAATCCAGCCAGTGGTACTTCCAGCGCTATGTCCCGCACCTGCCGTCCGCCGGCCAGGTCGTGATCTTCAACCGCTCCTGGTACAACCGCGCCGGGGTCGAGCGGGTCATGGGCTTCGCCAGCCACAAGGACCAGGAGATCTTCCTCCGCGACGTGCCGCATTTCGAAGAGATGTTGGTCGAGAGCGGCCTCAAGCTGGTGAAGATCTGGCTCGACATCAGCCGAAAGGAACAGGGCGAGCGGCTGAAGGAGCGGCGCGAAGACCCGTTGAAGGCGCTGAAGACCAGCCCTCTCGACGACGTCGCCCAGGAGAAGTGGACCGACTACAGCGCCGCCCGCGACACGATGCTGACCCGCACCCACCAGGCGGCCGCGCCCTGGACCTGCGTGGTCACGGACAAGAAGAAAGTCGCGCGCATCAACGTCATGCGCCACCTGATCAAGACCATCGCGCCGGACGACATCGCCGAGAGCGTCGAGGCGCCCGACGAGCACGTGCTGTTCCCGTTCGAGATCGGCGCGATCGCCGAGGGCCGGCTGAACAAGTAGCCGCAGGTGACTGGGGTGGAGGATATCTCGGCCCGCGAGGCGAGGCGCATCGCGCTGGCCGCGCAGGGGTTCGCCGACCGGCGGCCGACCGCGCCCGGCAAGAGGCATCTGCTGAAGACCATCGAGCGGCTGGGCGTCGTGCAGATCGACTCGGTCAATGTGGTGTCGCGCACCCACTACCTCCCGATGTTCTCGCGCCTGGGCGCCTACCCGCGGCCCCTGCTGGAGGAGATCGCCTGGGGCCGGCGCCCCGCCCTGGTCGAGTACTGGGCGCATGAGGCCTCGCTGCTGCCGGCCGCGACGCATCGGCTGTTGCGCTGGCGGATGGACGACGCCCGCGCCGGGGTCGGCGTCTGGAAGGGCGTCGCCCGCTTCCTGAGCAGCCACGGCGACTTCATCGACAAGTGCCTGGCCGAGATCGAAACCCGCGGGCCGATGCCGGCGTCCGAGCTCAGCCTCGGCGCCAAGGGCGCCGGCAGCTGGTGGGGCTGGAGCGAGGGCAAGCGGGCGCTGGAGTGCCTGTTCTGGGTCGGCGACCTGACCACCGCCACGCGGCGCGGGACCTTCGAGCGGGTCTACGGCCTGCCCGACAAGGTGCTGCCCAAGGCGGCCCTCGAGGAACCGCCGCCGCGCGAGGAGGCCCAGCGCGAGCTGTTGCGGATCGCCGCGCGCGCCCAGGGCGTGGCCACCGAGCGCGACCTGCGCGACTACTTCCGGATGGGCGTGGCCGAGACCAAGGCGCGGATCGCCGAGCTGGTCGAGGCCGGCGACCTGATCCCGGTGAAGGTGAAAGGCTGGGACAACGGGGCCTATCTGCACGCCGAGGCGCGACGCCCGCGGAAGATCACCGCCAACGCCCTGCTCTCGCCGTTCGACAACCTGATCTGGTTCCGCGAGCGGACCGAGCGGCTGTTCGGGACCAAGGTGCGGCTGGAGATCTACACCCCGGCCCACAAGCGCGTGCACGGTTACTACGTGCTGCCATTCCTCCAGGGCGAGGCGATCACCGCGAGGGTCGACCTGAAGGCCGAGCGCAAGAAGGGCCTGCTGATGGTCCAGGCGGCCCACGCCGAGCCGGGCGCCGACGCGGCGACGCCGACCCTGCTGGCCGGCGAGCTGAAGGTGATGGCAGGCTGGCTGGGCCTCGACCGGGTCGAGGTCGCGCCGAAAGGGGATTTGGCCGGAGCGCTGGCGAGCGCGCTGTCCTGAGTTCCTCCCCTTCTGGGGGAGGTGGATCGAGGCGCAGCATCGAGACGGGGGCGCCTGCCGCCTCAGTCAGCCTTTCGGCCGGCAGCTCCCCAGAGGGGGAGCATCTAAGGTCCCCTACCCCTTCGGCGTCATCACCAGCCACGGCGTGGCCTGATGCCGGAACTCCCAGACCGCCAGCAGCTGGTCGAGGTGGCCCGCGCCCTTGAGGAAGTCGGGCAGCGGCAGGGTCTTGGGCTGCGGGTCCAGGCGGACGATGTCGTGGGTCGGCGTGAAGCGCTCGATCAGTCGCGCCAGGACGCCGGGCCGGTAGACGTCGTGGGTCTCGACGATCAGATCCATGCCTGCCAGGGCGGGCGAGAGGTCAGGCCGCAGCAGGTCGTCTTCCGCTCCCTCGATGTCGACCAGTACGAGGCAGCGGCGATCCTTGAAGGCCTCGAAGCCGTCGGGTGCGAAGCGCTCGCCGATGATCACCCGCTCGGACACGCCGTTCTTGGCGGCGAGGTCGGCGCAGGCGGTTCGGGCGGTCTCCTGGATGTCGAAGGCGTGGACGGTGACGCCCGGCATCATCCGCGCCAGCCCGACGGCGTAGTAGCCCTCAGCGCAACCGACATCGATGACGCAATCGAGCGCCTTTTCGGCGAAGCGCTGCAGATAGGGATGCAACTCGGACTCGTAGGTGCCGATCAGCCGCGGCGCCAGCGCCCCCTCGGTGGCGGAGGTCACATAATCCATGCCCGCGAACGGGCCCTGCATGATCTTGGCGCCGTACTGCCGGATGTAGGCGTTGGCGATGCCGCGCGAGCGCCAGACCGCCAGCACCCGCAAGGCCATGTTCAGCTCGCGCGGGTCGGCCAGCGACGGCTCGCGCGCCAGCCGGTCCCGCAGCCACTGCACCACCTGCTCGATATAGGTCATGCGACTCCCCCCAGGGTCGATGAGTCCCTGGGGGGCATCTAACACCCGCGACGATGCGTCTGTCAGCCGTCAGACCGTCCCCTCGGCGACCGCGTGCAGACGGGCGTAGGCGCCGCCCATCTTCACGAGGTCCGCGTGGCGGCCCTCTTCGACGATGTGGCCCTGGTCGAAGACCAGAATCCGGTCGGCGTTACGCACGGTGGACAGGCGGTGGGCGATGACAATGGTCGTGCGCCCCGCCATCAGCTCCTCCATCGCCGCCTGGACGTCGCGCTCGGTTTCCACGTCCAGCGACGAGGTGGCCTCGTCGAAGACAAGGATCGGCGCATCGGCCAGGAACGCGCGCGCAATCGCCACCCGCTGCCGCTCACCGCCCGACAGTTTCACCCCGCGCTCGCCGACCAGGGTCTTGTAGCCCTGAGGCAGCCTGGTGATGAACTCGTGCGCCCGCGCCCGGCGCGCCGCGAGCGCGACCTCCTCGGTCGTCGCGTCGGGACGGGCATAGGCGATGTTGTCGGCGATGCTCCGGTGGAACAGCGCCGGGTCCTGCGGCACCACGGCGATGGCTCGGCGAAGCGAGCCCTGCTGGACGCCGGCGATGTCCTGGCCGTCGATCAGGATCCGGCCCTCGTCCAGGTCGTAGAGCCGCTGGACCAGCTTGACGAAACTGGACTTGCCCGAGCCAGTCGGGCCGACCAGGGCGACGCGCTCGCCGGGACGGATGGTCAGGGAGAAGTTCCGGAACAGCGGCTCGGTCACCGACTTGTAGCGGAAGGTGGCGTTCTCGAAGACCACTTCGCCCAACTGACCGGCCAGCGGCGCGGCGCCCGGACGGTCGGCGACCTGAGGCTCGATCTCGGCGAAGCGAGCCACGTCCTCGACGTCGTCCAGCCCCTTCTGCAGCATGCGGACGTTCTCGCCGATGTTGCGAAGATAGCCGCTCATCACCAGGAAGGCCGTGATGCCGAAGGCGACGTCGCCGGGGGTGGCCTTGCCCTGCGCCCAGAGCAACAGCAGCAGGCCGGTGAGCCCGCCCTGCAACACTGCCAGCAGCATGTTCTGAATGAGCCAGAGGTCGGTGAACCGGTTCCAGGTGCGCACAACCGCCCCGCGCCAGGTCTCGGTGATTTCGCCGATGCGGGCGCTCTCGCGGGCCTCGGCGCCGAAGCTGCGAACCGTGGCGTTGCCGGTGACGGAGTCGGCCAGCGCCCCGCCGATCCGCGAGTCCAGCGCCACCGACCGCTGGTTCAGCGGCCGGCCGTACTTGGCCGTGAGGATGACGTTGGAGGCGATGTACAGGCTGACGACGGCCAGCGAGAACAGGCCGACCATCGGCCAGCGGACGATCATCATGCCCGATATGCCGATGAGCACGAGCAGGGCCGGCCCGATCCACATGACGATGGCGTCCGAGACCATGTCGTAGCCCCACATCGCCCGCGACAGCCGGCGCACGGTGGCGCCGGCGAAGGCGTCGGCGTGCCAGTCGGCGGAAAACGACTGGATGCGTGCGAAGCCTTCGTCGGTCAGGTCGCGCATGTTCAGCGCCGCCAGCGGGTTCCAGAACTTGTTGGCGATGTTCCGCACCACCGACAGCACCAGATAGAGCCCGACGAACACCGCCCAGGCGCCCCAGGCGACGTTCGCCGCCTGGGGGCCTTCGGCGACGGCGTCGACCAGCCGGCCGGCGGCCAGCGGGATGGCCATGTCGGCGGCGATGGCCAACAGCGTGAAGAACGTCATGCCGCTCAGCAGTCCAGGCCGGCGCAGCCAGTAGCGCATGACGAAGCCGATGACCCTATGGTTGGGCAGGGTCCGCTGCTTCTGGTCCTCGGCGTCTTCGTAGTGGTCGGTCACTGCTCGATTCCTTCGGTCACGGCGTGAAGCCGCGCATAGGCGCCGCCCTTGTCGATCAGTTCGGCGTGGCGGCCTTCCTCGACGATCCGGCCGCGGTCGAAGACCAGGATCCGGTCGGCGCCGCGGATGGTCGACAGCCGGTGGGCGATGACGATGGTCGTACGGCCGACCATCAGCTCCTCCATCGCCGCCTGCACCTGACGCTCGGTCTCCACGTCCAGCGACGAGGTGGCCTCATCGAGGACCAGGATCGGCGCGTCGGCCAGGAAGGCGCGGGCGATGGCCACGCGCTGGCGCTCGCCGCCCGACAGCTTCACGCCGCGCTCGCCGACCGGCGTGTCGTAGCCGTTGGGCAGGCGGGTGATGAAGTCGTGGGCGCGGGCGCGCTTGGCGGCCAGCATCACCTCGTCCGGAGTCGCCTCGGGCCGGGCGTAGGCGATGTTCTCGGCGATGCTGCGATGGAACAGGGCCGGGTCCTGCGGCACCACCGCGATGGCGCGGCGCAGACTGTTCTGGCCGACCTTCGAGATGTCCTGGCCGTCGATCAGGATCCGGCCGCCCTGTACGTCGTACAGGCGCTGGATCAGCTTCACGAAGGTGGACTTGCCCGCCCCCGTCGGACCGACCAGGGCGATGCGCTCGCCCGGCGCCACGATCAGGGTGAACCCCTCGTAGAGCGGCCGCGGCTGGTTGGCGTAGCCGAAGGTCACGCGGTCGAAGATCACCTCGCCGAGGTCGCCGCGGAACGGCCGCGCCTCGGCATGGTCGTTCAGCTGCGGTTCGGTGCGCATATAGGTGGCCACGTCCAGCATGTCGTCCAGGCCCTTCTGGAGCATCTGGGTGATCTCGCTGAAGTTGCGCATGTAGCCGGCCATGACGATGAACGAGGTGATCGCGAAGGCCACGTCGCCCGGCGTCGCCTGCCCCTGAGCCCAGGCATGGACCAGGAACCCGGTCAGGCCCGCCTGCAGGATGATGAGCAGCAGGTTCTGGCCCAGACCCACGACGTTGAAGCGGTCCCAGGTCTTGTTGACCGCCCAGCGCCAGGCGTCCGCCGTCTGCGCGAAGCGCTCGGCCTCGCGGTCCTCGGCCCCGAAGCTCTTGACCGTCGGGTTCGCCCCGATGGCGTCGGCCAACGCCGCCCCGATCTCGGAGTCGAGGGCGGTTGAACACAGGTTGGCCGGCCGCACGAAGTGCACCGACATCAGGATGTTGTAGGTCGCGAACACCGCGATCACGACGGCGACGAACAGGCCCGCCAGCGGCCAGCGCAAGCCCAGCGAGATGGCCAGACCGCCCAGCACCAGGACGGTCGGCAACAGCATGGCGATCAGGGCGTCGGCGGCGCTGTCATAGCCCCACATCGCGCGGCTGACCCGCCGCACCGTGGCGCCGGCGAAATTCGAGGCGTGCCAGTCGGACGAGAAGGCCTGCACGCGGGCGAAGCCTTCCTTGACCATCCGCGACATGATCCGGGCATAGAAGCCGTTCATCACCCGGAACATGCTGGTCCGCGACATGTAGAACACGAGGTAGAGGCCAGACAGCGAAGCCCAGGCGATCCAGGCCGCGTCGGTCACCTTCTCCGGACTGGAGACGGCGTTGATCAGGCCGCGGGTGGCCCAGGGGATCGAGAGGTCGCAGACCGTCGCCACCAGGCCGAAGCCGATGATCAGCGCGAACTTCTTCGGCTCGCGCATCCAGTGCCCGGCCATGAAGCCGAGCACCTGGCGATTGGTCAGGGTTCGGGGACGGTCGAGGTCGTCGTCGAGAATGTCGGTCATGACGGATTTCACAAATCGGCCCGGCATGCCGCCGGGGGTAAATTGAGACATCGAGGGTGGGCGCCGGGGCCCGTGGGGGAGCACGGGCCCCAGCGCCGCTGCCGCGCCCCTAGGCGGGTCGCCGGGCCTCGAAATTGAGTATTCGGCTCGACCGGCCGGGCGGCCGCCCGGGCTGGTGATCGGCGCCGACGGAGATGTCCGTGAAGCCCGCCGCGGCGAGCGCCAGTTCTAACTCCTTCAGGCCCCAGAGCCGGAAGGCCATCACCTCCAGCTCGGTCTCCACCAGCCGGCCGTCGCGCCAGCGCTCGTAGCGGTCGTGAGTGACCCGGCGCTGACGGACGAGATCGATCTCCACGGCCCGGCCCTCGATCCGCAGGACGTCGCCCGAGGGCGTGGTCCAGGTGCGGATGTCCGGCCGTTCGTTGGTCAGGTAGCCGAGCGGCATCAGGTCGATCATCAGCCGCCCGCCCGGGCGGAGGTGATCGAAGAACCGCTTGAGCACCGCCAGCGCCTCGGCGAAATCGTCCAGCAGGGTGAAGGTCCCGGCCGGCACAAGGATCGCGGCGAAGTCGTGGTCGTAGCCGAAGTCCTGGAACCGCGCCTGGCGGAGCGCGGGCGCAAGGCCGCGCGCGGCGCAGTGGCGGGCGCAGGAGGCCAGCATGTCGGCGGAACGGTCGAAGCCCTCCACCTCCAGCCCAGCCTCGAGCAGCGGGATCAGCAGGCGGCCGGTTCCAACCCCGGCCTCCAGGATCGGGCCGTCGGCTCCGGCCAGCCGCTCCAGATAGAACGGCACGTCGGGCAGCGAGCCGGGCGGTTTGTCGAGATCGTAGACCTCGGTGCACATCGCCCCGTAGCGATTGGGTTGCGGGGCGTTCGTCGGGACCGAAATGGGTTCGGCGATGGACATGTCGTCGTCTTTCGAGACGGACGGATTGCGCGCGTTGCGAAGGCGGAATCCGTGGAATCTGGGAACGCCAGGGCGGCGCGACGGATCGCGCTGGCATGCTGGCGATGGAGGAGCAGATCAGCCCGCTGGCGGGGCCGGGCGCGACCTAGTCGCGGAACCGTCCTGCATAGGCGATCACGGCGACAAGCGGCATCTGCAGGCGATGATTTACTGCTTTCACGATGATCACCTCCCTGTCAGATGGTTGCGGGGCCGGACGACGACGGGATGCAAACTGCGCGCATGGATTTGCCCTGTCAATCGCAATGACCGGCGTTATTTCACCTGCACCGCCTAGTTGCAGTCGAGGAGTGGCCGCGACGCCACAGGCGGAGTAAAGCCAGCCCATGACCGCCCAACTGCCCGACGCCGCGCCCAGCAACTGGGTCGATCGCCACGCGCCCGCCGCCCTGCAGCCTTGGCTGAAGCTCGGCCGCTTCGACCGGCCGGCCGGCATCTGGCTGCTGATGCTTCCGGGCTGGCAGGGCGCGGCGCTGGCTGCGGCGATGGACGGCAAGCTGCCCGACCCGCTGCTGCTCGCGAAGATCTTCATCGGGGCGGCGCTGATGCGGGCGGCGGGCTGCGCGTTCAACGACATCGTCGACCGCGACTTCGACGCCAAGGTGGCGCGCACCGCCATGCGGCCGGTGGCTTCCGGCCAGATCAGCGTGGCGCAGGCCTGGAGCTTCATCGTCGCCTGCAGCCTGGTCTCGCTGGGACTGCTGCTCAGCATGACGCCGCTGGCCGTGGGTCTTGGCGTCGCCTCGCTGGCGCTGGTCGCAGGCTATCCGTTCATGAAGCGCATCACCTGGTGGCCTCAGGCGTGGCTCGGCCTGACCTTCAATTGGGGCGCGCTGCTCGGCTTCGCGGCGGCGACCGGATCGGTCGGCGCCTATGGCTGGCTGGCGGCGCAGGCCGGCGGCGTGGTCCCAGCCGAACAACTGGAGATCGGCCGACTGACCCTGGCGGCGGCGCTGCTCTACGCCTCGGGGATCTTCTGGACGCTCGGCTACGACACGATCTACGCGATCCAGGACCTGGAGGACGACGCCCTGGCCGGGATCAAGTCGTCGACCCGACGACTGGGCGCGAACGTCAAGAAAGGCGTGCTGGTCTTCTACGTGCTGAGTTTCGCCTTGGCGCTGGCGGCGGCCTGGGCCGGAGACCTGGGCCCGCTGTTCCTGCCGCTGGCGGCGCTGTTCGGGATGCACCTGTCACGGCAGGCCGCCCGCGTCGACGTCAATGACGGGCCCTCGGCGCTGGCGTTGTTCAAGTCCAACCACCTGGCCGGACTGCTGCTGTTCCTGGCGCTTGCGGCCGGAGCCTGGAAAGGCCCCGTGGCGGGGTTCTAGGCCGCCACGGGATCGGCGTCAGCCGAAGGCGGCGCGGCCGGCGCGCTCGGCGAGTGCGGCTTCCAGCCGGGCGCTGGCGTCGTGCAGCACCTCGATCGCCTGGTCGATCTCGTGACGCTGGGCCTCGAACGCCTTGATGCGTTCCTTGAACTTGCCCAGGGCCTGGGTGTTCTGAGCGATCAGGTCGTCGTCGCGCTCGTAGAGATCGAGGATGTCGCGGATCTCGGCCAGCGATAGGCCGACGTGCTTGCCGCGCAAGATCAGGGTCAGACGCGCACGGTCGCGATAGGTGTAGATGCGCGCCTGGCCTTCGCGGCTCGGCGACAGCAGCCCCTGTTCCTCGTAGTAGCGGAGCGCCCGCGGGGTCGTTCCGAACTCGCGGCAGAGCTGGGTGATCGTGAAGGTGGTCGCCGGACGGCGAAGCTTCTGGAGCATCGTTACCTCCCTGATTTGTCTCTCATGCGCGGGGCTTGTTCCGCGCCCGTCAGGTCGAAGAGTTCCCCGACCTTACGTTCACGTCAATGCTGACGTTGGGTGAGCATTGCCGCACCCCTCCCTACGGCGTGAGGATGGCGAAAACAGGGAGGACGAGACGATGGGAGAGCTGGATTTCACCGGCCAGACCGTGCTGGTCGTGGGCGGATCGAGCGGGATCGGAAACGGCGTCGCGCACGGCTTCCGGGAGCGCGGTGCGGAGGTTCACGTCTGGGGCACCCGGCCGAGCGCCGCCGACTATGCGGCGACGGAAGGCTCCGACCTCATGGGCCTGGCCTATGCGCAGGTCGACGTCGCCGACCGCGACGCCATCGCCGCCAACGTCCCGGACTTCGAGCGGCTCGACGTGCTGGTGCTCTGCCAAGGCACGGTCGTCTACCGGCGCGGCGAGTTCGAACGCGCGGGCTGGGATCAGGTCATGGCGGTCAACCTCGACAGCCTGATGGCCTGCGCCGCCAAGTTCCACGACATGCTGGCCGCAGCCAAGGGCTCGATCATCATCGTCAGCTCGGTGTCGGGGTTCCAGGCCAACCGCGGCAACCCCGCCTACGCGGCGTCCAAGGCTGGCGCCGTCAGCCTGACCAAGACCCTTGGTCAGGCCTGGGCCGGCGACGGCATCCGGGTCAACGGCCTGGCCCCCGGCCTCGTCGACACCAAGCTGACCAAGGTCACCACCGAGCATCCAGATCGGCTGCGCGGAGCTCTGAACCGCATCCCGGCCGGACGCATGGGGGAGCCGGCCGACATGGCCGGGGCGGCGCTGTTCCTCGCCTCGCCGCTGGCGTCCTACGTCGTCGGCCAGACCCTGGTCGTGGATGGAGGGCTGAGCCTGTGAGCCGCCTCAGCCGATCGATGAAGGGCGCGCGGGTGCTGGTCACCGGCGCAGGCTCGGGCATGGGCCGCGCGACGGCCGAGGTGTTCGCCGAAGAAGGCGCGCGGGTGGCGGTGACCGACCACGCCCTGGCGCCGGCCGCCGCCGTCGCCGAGGAGTTGGCGGCCCGCGGCCTCAGCGCCCGCGCCTGGAAGCTGGACGTCTCCGACGCCGCCGAGATCGCAGCCGTCGTGCCGGAAATCGCCCAGCAGCTGGGCGGGCTCGACGCGGTGATCAACAACGCCGGCATCTCGGCCTTCTCACCCATCGACAGCGACGGATACGAGGCGGTGTGGGACCGCTCGCTAGCCATCCTGCTCAGCGCCCACCAGCGGGTGATCCGAGCCGCCCTGCCGTTCCTGCGCGCCTCGTCCGCCCCGCGGATCGTCAACATCGCCTCGACCGAAGCCCTGGGCGCGACGGCGATGGACAGCCCCTACGCCGCGGCCAAGGCAGGGGTCACCGGCCTGACCCGCGCGCTGGCGGTCGAACTGGGCCGCGAGGGGATCACCGTCAACTGCATCTGCCCCGGCCCGATCGCCACCGGCATGACCGCGGCCATCCCCGACGACCAGAAGGCGGTGTTCGCTAAGCGGCGCACGGCGCTTGGCCGCTATGGCCTGCCGGACGAGGTCGCGCACATGACGCTCAGCCTGTGCCTGCCGGCGGCGTCCTACATTACCGGGGTGAGCATTCCGGTCGATGGCGGACTGATGGCGCGCAACGCCTGACGTCCGATTGACCGCCATGTTTGTATGACGTACAAATAACGTCATGACGAACGTGCGACCCTTGAAGGCGACGCGGGCTGTCCGGGAGCCGGGCAAGCGGATGCGCTCGCGCCTGCTGGACGCGGCGGTGGAGCTGTTCAAGGACCAGGGACTGGCGGGTGTGGCGGTGGCCGACATCGCCGCGGCGGCCGGGGCGTTTCCCAGCCAGATCACCTATTACTTCCGCACCAAGGAAGCGCTGTTTGTCGAGGCCGCCTGCCGCGAGGTGCTCTACGTCGCCCGCCGGGCCGAGGAGGCCGCGGCCAGGGCCGCGACAGGCCCCGACTACAACCGCGTTTTGGTCGAGACGGTGATCGGATCGCCCGGTTTGGCGCTGTTCGTCGAGGCGCTGTCCCTGACCCGCCGCCGCCAGGACCTGGTTCCGCTGGTCGAGCGCACCTTCGAACGCCTGCACGCCCAGGGCGACCGCGCCTATGCCGAGACCAAGACGGCCAGAGGCTGGAGCGGCGGCGATGATCCCGCCGTCACCGCCCGCCGGTTCTGGACCCTGGCGCTGGGCGTCACCCTGCGCGACGGCGCGACCGGCGCCACGACGCAGGAAGCCGTCGACGAAATGCTCGCCCTGCTCCGGCATGGCGCCAGCGGAGGACACGACTGATGGCCGCGGCCGCCCGCCTCTCGCCCAAGGACTTCTTCACCGACCAGGAATGGGCGCCGATCTCGACGCGCTCGGTCTGGCGCGGCCCAGCCATGATCGCCCACGCCTGGGCGCTGATCATCGCCGCCGGCGCCATGGTTGTGATCTGGCCGCTGACCCTGCCGCTGGCGGTGATGATCATCGGCACGCGCCAGCTGGGGCTGGCGATCCTGATGCATGACGCTGCGCACGGCGCCCTGCACAAGAACCTCAAGCTCAACGACTTCATCGGCGAGTGGCTGACGCCGGGCGGCCTGCACCGCTACCGGCCCTACCACCTGACACACCACCGCTTCGCCCAGCAGGGCGAGGATCCGGACCTGGTGCTGTCGGCGCCGTTCCCGATCACGCCGTTGTCGCTGAGGCGCAAGATCATCCGCGACCTGACCGGCCAGACCTTCTTCAAGCAGCGGTTCGGCGGGTTCGTCGCCAGGCTGAAGATGCGCAAGGCCGGACAGCCCGTGCTGCCGATCATCGTCCAGGAGATCAAGGACAAGCGCCGCTGGCTGGGCTTCGGCCTGGTCGTCACGGCGCTCGGCGCGCCGTTTGGGCTATGGTGGATCTGGCCGGTGCTGTGGGTGCTGCCGCAGGCGACCTGGCTGCCGCTGGTCACCCGGCTGCGCAACATCGCCGAGCACGCCTGCATCGACGTCAATGAGCCCGACCCGATGCGTCAGGCGCGCACCACCCAGGCGAACTTCCTCGAGCGACTGCTGATCGCGCCCTACTATGTGAACTATCACTGCGAGCATCACATGTTCATGCATGTGCCTTGCTACAACCTGCCCCGGGTGCACCGCGCGCTGCGCGCCAAGGGCGTCGACGAGCGCATGCTGATCGAACCGGGCGGTTACCTGAAGGTGCTGAAGCTGGCCTCGTCGAAGGCGGCCTAGAGGCCGGCCTTCTTCCGCGCCGACCGGAGCTGGAAGGCGAGAAACAGCAGCACGACGCCGAACACCAAGCCATAGATCCCGAGCCACCAGGTCAGCACCACTCCGCCAGCCATCGGCGACAGGATCAGAACGATCCCGAACAGCAGCGACACCACCGCCGAGAAGGCCAGCCAGCCGCGCGCCGGCACCGGTCCGCGACGCATCGCCGTCACCAGTTTCACACCGCCGGCGAACAACGCCCAGACCGCGACGATGACGACGAAGGTGATCATGCCGAGGCCCGGCATGAAGAACAGGATCAGGCTGGCCAGGATGTTGGCCACCCCCTCGACCGCCAGCAGGCCCCAGGAATGGCGCTCGCGCATCGCCCGGAAGGCGCTGGCGATGGCCAGGAAGCCGTCCGCCATCAGGTAAATCGAGAACACCAGCACCAGCGACAGCGCCGTCGTCACCGGCGCGAAGACCGCCAGCAGCCCGAACAGCACCCCGACGACGCCGCGCAGCGCGATCGCCTGCCACGAGACCCCTTCGAACATCGAGGTCAGCACAGGGTTGGGGGAACGCAATCCTTGATCTGTCGTCATGGCCTTCTCCCGCTTGGAGGGAAAAAGGCGAAACCTGGGCGTTCGGTTCCCGCCAATCGCGGCGCGCGCGCCTCGCCGGCCCATGCTAGGGGGCGCGGGTGATCATCCAGACCCTGGAAGGCCGCCGCGCCTTCATCCTCGAAAACACCCGCATCCAGCCGCCGCCGCACACGCCGGAGCTGACCCTTCACCTGGCCGACGAGGTGACGCCGATCTGGCGTCTGACCGAGGAAGCGCTGGCGGAAATCGGCCTGCCGCCGCCGTTCTGGGCTTTCGCCTGGGCCGGCGGCCAAGCCCTGGCGCGCTACGTTCTCGACCATCCGGACGAGGTGGCGGGCAAACGGGTCCTCGACTTCGCCTCGGGCTCGGGGATCGTCGGCATCGCCGCCATGCGGGCGGGCGCCGGACACACCCTGGCCACCGACATCGATCCGTTCTGCGGGGCGGCCCTGGCGGCGAACGCCGAGCTCAACGACGTGCGGATCGACTTCACCGACCAGAACCTGCTGGACGCCCCGCCGCCGGACGTCGACGTCATCCTGGCCGGCGACATCTGCTACGAGAAGCCGCTGGCCGACCAGGTCATGAACTGGCTGGCCGCCGCGCACGTACGCGGAACCCGGGTGCTGATCGGCGACCCCGGCCGCAGCTACTTCCCCCGCGTCGGGCTGGAGAAGCTGGCCGAGTACGAGGTGCCGACCACGCGCGAACTCGAAGACCGTGAGGTGAAGAAGACCGCCGTCTGGACTCTGCCGGCCTGACCACGCAGATTGGAACGAATTAAGAACTAAGTAGCGGAGATCGCCATGCGCGAAGACGGCAAGATCGACTATGTGGAACTGCCGGGCGGCGATCTCGTCTCCACCAAGCGCTTCTATCAGTCGGCCTTCGGCTGGACCTTCACCGATTACGGCCCCAGCTACGCCGCGTTCGAAGAGGGCCTGGACGGCGGGTTCGACGCCGACGCCGCGGCGCAGACGGAGAAGCCGCTGGTGGTGCTCTACGCCCACGACCTGGAGGCCATGGCCGCGAAGGTGCAAGCCGCCGGAGGGGCCATCGTCAAACCGATCTTCAGCTTCCCGGGCGGTCGGCGCTTCCACTTCCGCGACCCGTCGGGCAACGAGCTCGCAGTCTGGTCTGAGAACTAGAGCGTCGTCGAACCGTCACGCGCCGTCGCTATCGTCCGCCAGCGGACGATGACGGGAGACGCGTGCGATGGGCAAGAGCTGCGGCGAGTGCGGCATGTGCTGCAAGCTGCTGGCGATCCAGGCCCTGGACAAGCCGGCCGGGGCCTGGTGCGGGCACTTCAAGCGCGCAGCAGGCTGCGGGGTCTATGAGGACCGGCCGCCGGCCTGCCGCGGCTTCATCTGCCTGTGGCTCGACTCCGAGAAGCTGGACGAGGCCTGGCGGCCCGACCGCGCCAAGTTCCTGATGTACACCGAGAAGGACGGCCGGCGACTGAATGTCGTCGTCGACCCCAGCCAGCCGGCCGCGTGGAAGCGCGAACCCTATTACCGCCGGCTGAAGGCGATGTCGGAACTGGCGAAGGAGGGGCGCGAACTGGTCGTCTGCATCGGCGACCGCCGCATCGTCGTGTTCCCGCACGAGGACGTGGACCTCGGCCTGGTCGATCCCGAGCACAAGCTTGTCAGCGGCTATGCGGAGCGCGACGGCATGATGGTCCCGTACGCGATGATCCTCAGCGACGTACAGGCCAGCTAGGTCAGCTGCGAAATCATCGTCGGGTCGCAGGTGGTGGCCAGCGCCATGCCTGCGCGATCCCTGGCGAGCGGCAACAGCCCCTCGTCCGCCCTGGCCGACGGCAAGGTCATGGCATAGCAGGCCTCGGCGGGGCCGCTCATTGCGCCCAGCAGCCGGACCATGTCCTGCTCCAGAATCCAAGTATCGGCGGCGATCTCGTCGGGCGACGCCTGCTGGCCCGCCACCTGGCTGAACGCCAGGACGGCAAGCAACGCCGCCGACGCCGCCAAGGCGTCGATTGTTCGCATGTCTATCCCCAAAGGCGCATATAGCCGAGCCGTCCCCCAAAGGGCAATCGGACGGGGACGGAAAGTCCCTGCGACAAGGTGGGACGGCCCGCAGAACCCGCGCGCACGGGGCAAACTTCACCTTATAGTGGCGTGTCGCCGAGCATCGATGTCGGGAGTTCCCATGCGCCGCCGCACCTTCCTCGCCGCCCTGCCCGCCACGGCCCTCGCCGGCGGCGCGCTGGCGCAGAGCCGCGCCGACAATCCCAACCGCGACCGGCCCGACATGCATGGCGGCGACCGCATCGACGGCGCGACCTTCGCCTCGCGCAGCGCCGCCTGGGGTGCGAACGGCGCGGCCGCCACCGCCCACCCGCTCGCCAGCATGGCCGCGCTCGACATCCTGCGGCTGGGCGGCTCGGCGGTGGACGCGGCGATCGCGGCCAATGCGGTGCTGGGCCTGGTCGAGCCCATCGCCTGCGGCATCGGCGGCGACTGCTTCGTTATGGTCTGGGACCCGAAGACCCGCCGCGTCGAGGGGCTGAACGGTTCGGGCCGCAGCCCCAAGGGCCTGTCGCTGGAGACGGTGCGCGGCCGGGCCAAGAACGGCCTGATCCCGTCCTACGGCGCGGTGTCGGTCAGCGTCCCCGGCGCGGTCGACGCCTGGTGGACCCTGCACCTGCGCTACGGGAAACTGCCGTGGAAGGACCTGTTCGCCCCGGCGATCATCTATGCCGAAGAGGGGCACGCGGTGTCCCAGAACGTCGCCTACTACCTTGACCGCTCGCTGAAGAACTTCACGCGCCCGACGGCGGGCATCGAGGAGGTGGAGAACTTCAGGAAGGTCTGGGCGCCCGACGGCCGCACGCCGAAGGAAGGCGAGGTCTTCAAGAACCCGGCGCTGGGCCGCACCTATCGCCAGATCGCCGCCAACGGCCGCGACGGGTTCTATGGCGGCGAGGTCGCCCAGACCATCGAGACCTATTTCAAGCGGATCGGCGGCTGGATGACCAAGGCCGATCTCGCCGCCCACCACGCGCGCTGGGACCCGCCGCACAAGGTCAACTACCGCGGCGTCGACGTCTGGGGCCTGTCGCCGAACAGCCAGGGCCTGGCGACGCTACAGATGCTGAACATCATGGAGATGTTCGACTTCAAGGCCATGGGCTTCCAGTCGGCGGCGGCGATCCATCATGCCGTGGAGGCCAAGCGCCTGGCCTTCGAGGACCGCGCCAAGTTCTACGCCGACCCCGACTTCTTCAAAGTTCCGACCGAGTGGCTGCTGTCGAAGGAGTACGCGCGCGAGCGGGCCAGTCTGATCTCGCCCGACAAGATCCTGACGCCGGTCTTCCCGGGCCAGGCGCCCAGCCGCGGCGACACCACCTACTTCACCACCGCCGACAAGAACGGGATGATGGTTTCGATCATCCAGTCGAACTATCGCGGCATGGGCTCGGGCCTGTCGCCGGACGGGCTGGGCTTCATGTTCCAGAACCGCGGCGAGCTGTTCGCGCTGGAAGACGGCCACGCCAACATCTATGCGCCGGGCAAGCGCCCCTTCCAGACCATCATTCCGGGCTTTGCGACCAAGGGCGGCGATCCCTGGCTGTCGTTCGGGGTGATGGGCGGCGACATGCAGCCCCAGGGCCAGGCGCAGATCATCTCCAACATGATCGACTTCGGCCTAGGCGTGCAGGAGGCGGGCGACAGCCCGCGCTGGCACCACGGCGGCTCGAGCGAGCCGACCGGCGAGGCGCAGAAGGGGGTCGGGATCCTGAACCTCGAGAGCGGCGTGCCGGAGGCGACCAAGACGGCGCTGGCGGCCATCGGCTGGAACCTTGCGCCCGATCCCGGCGGCTATGGCGGCTACCAGGCCATCGAGCGCTGGCCCGGCCGCTACGCGGCGGCGACCGAGATGCGCAAGGACGGCGTGGCCCTGGCCTACTGATGTCGCCGACCTTCTTCGAGACGCCCGAGGCGTTCCGCGTCTGGCTGGAAGAAAACCACCAGACGGCGACCGAACTCTCGGTCGGCTTCCGCAAGAAGGGCGCGGGCCGCGCCTCGATCACCTGGCCGCAGGCTGTCGACCAGGCCCTGTGCTTCGGCTGGATCGACGGGGTTCGCCACGCGATCGACGGGGAGAGCTATCGCATCCGCTTCACGCCCAGGCGTCCGAAGGGGATCTGGAGCCAGGTGAACATCCGCAGGATCGAGGAGCTGCAGGCCCTGGGCCTGGTGCATCCTGACGGTCTGGCCGCGTTCGAGGCCGGCAAGGGCCGCACGAACGAGTACTCGCATGAGCGAGGCGTGCAGGTCTTCTCCGAGGCCGAGACGGCGGCGTTCCAGGCGAACGCGCCAGCCTGGGTGAACTTCCAGGCCTTCTCGCCATCGTATCGCAAGGTCGCCATCCACCGGGTGGTCAGCGCCAAGGGAGCCGACACCCGCGCCAGGCGGATGGCGATCCTGATTGACGCCTGCGCCGACGGGGTGAAGCTGGTCTCGGCGACCAAGAGGGAAGCGTGATGACCTCCGATGAAGTCCGCGAGTTGGTGCTGGCGTTTCCGGGCGCCGAGGAGGGCACGTCCTACGGTCAGCCCTCGTTCAAGGTGAACGGCAAATTCTTCACCCGGCTGCGCGGCGAAGACCAAAGCCTGGTGCTGCTCGACGTCAGCCACGACGAGCGGGAGATGCTGATCGAGGCCGAGCCGGCGACCTTCCACATCACGCCGCACTACAAGGACTATCCTAGCGTGCTCGCCCGCATCGAGCGGCTGCATCCCGGGTCGCTGCAGAACTTCCTGGAGCGCCGGTGGCGCAAGATCGCGCCGAAGAAGCTCGTCAAGGCTCGCGACGCAGGCGCCTGAGCCCCCTACGGAAGATTTCGTGGAACGGAGATGGCGCGCATCCGCTCAGAGGGCGATGGTCCGCACACTTCGCGACGCCAACGGACAGGAGTTCCCCATGGCCCAGCCGAAACCGCTCGAGCGCTTCGAATTCGAGGAAACAGACGAGGGCTATCTGCTGACCGTGGCCGGCGCCGGCGGCGAGCCCGTCGCGCTCGAGGTCTCGCCCGACCAGATGGACGCCATCATCGACGCCCTGAACGATGTCCTGGGCGGCGACGAAGGCTTCGACGATGACGACGATGACTGACTAGCGGACAGCCAGACCAGTGCGCACCTGGGCCGAGGCCTGGGCGAGGGTCTCGCGATAGCAGTCGGAGCGCGCGATGGCCTGTTTGACCATCCGCACGCTGTCGGCTTGGGCGCCGCACGCTTCGAGCGCAGCGGCCTCAAGTCGCTTCTGGAGACGTGCGACGTCGGCCGGACGGCCCGCGTCGAGGTCGCCCACCCGCACCACGGCGGAGCCGTAACCGGCGGGAGCGGCGACCGCAGCGCCCGCGACCAGGGCGAGCGCAGTCGAAACTGCGATGATTTTGAGCATGGCGTTTCCCTACTGCTGAATTAAGTCGCAGCTGCGGGGCTCTGCGGCCTCGTCACGCCACAACGCTTGACAGATATGGGGTTTGCGGCGGCCGCGCCACAGAAAACGGGAGGCTTAGAACTCGTCTTCCATGGCCGAGCGGAACTGCTCGAAGATCTCCGCGGCGCGCTCATTGCTCGGCTGCTCCGGCTCAGGGGCGGGCTGCGGCGCGGCCGCACCGACCAATCGGCCGGCCACTGCGCCGTTCTGCACCAGCAGCAGTTCCTCGCCCTCCTCCACGGCGGCGAGCAGCTGGGCGAGCTTGGGCGGAAGGTCGTCGAGATCGATGCGCTTCATGACCCGCCGTTTTTACCGGCGTCGCGCAGGTGACACCAGAGCCGCCCCGCCCTAGACCAAGCCTCAGCACGAATGGAGAGCGCATGGCCTATCGGTCGCTGAGGGATTTCATCGCCAAGCTGGAAGCCGCCGGCGAACTGGTTCGCGTCTCCGAGCCGGTCTCCAGCGTGCTGGAGATGACCGAGATCCAGCGCCGGCTGCTGGCGACCGGCGGCCCCGCGGTGCTTTTCGAGAACGTGATCCGCGCTGATGGCGAGCGCTCGCCCATGCCGTGCCTGGTCAACCTGTTCGGGACGGTGAAGCGCGTCGCCATGGGCGTAACCCTGGAGGGCCAGGAGCGCACCACCGCCGGCGAACTGCGCGAGGTCGGCGAACTGCTGGCCTTCCTGCGCAGCCCCGAGCCGCCGCGCGGCCTGAAGGACGCCTTCGAGATGCTGCCGCTGGCCAAGACCGTGATGTCGATGCGTCCGGCCACGGTGAAGAAAGCTCCGGTGCAGGAGGTGGTTTGGACCGGCGACCAAATCGACCTTTCGAAGCTGCCGATCCAGACCTGCTGGCCGGGCGAGCCCGCGCCGCTGATCACCTGGCCGCTGGTGGTGACCAAGGGCCCGTCGGACGAGCGTGAGGACGACTACAACCTCGGCATCTACCGCATGCAGGTGCTCGGCAAGGACAAGACCATCATGCGCTGGCTGGCGCACCGCGGCGGCGCCCAGCATCACCGCCGCTGGAAGGCGGCCGGCAAGCCCGACGCCCTGCCCGCCGCCGTGGTGATCGGCGCCGATCCCGGCACCATCCTGGCCGCGGTGACGCCGGTGCCCGAGACGCTGTCGGAGTATCAGTTCGCGGGCCTGATGCGCGGCGCGAAGGTCGACCTGGTCCAGGCCAAGACCGTGCCGCTGCTGGTCCCGGCCCAGGCCGAGATCGTCATCGAAGGCCACGTCATGCTGGACGAGTACGCCGACGAGGGTCCCTACGGCGACCACACCGGTTACTACAACTCGGTCGAGCAGTTCCCGGTGTTCAAGGTCAGCGCCATCACCATGCGCAAGGATCCGATCTATCTGACCACCTTCACCGGCCGCCCGCCGGATGAGCCGAGCGTGCTGGGCGAGGCGCTGAACGAGGTGTTCATTCCGCTGCTGCGCCAGCAATTTCCGGAGATCATCGATTTCTGGCTGCCGCCGGAGGGCTGCTCCTACCGGATCGCCGTGGTCTCGATGAAGAAGGCCTACCCCGGTCACGCCAAGCGCGTGATGATGGGCGTCTGGAGCTTCCTGCGGCAGTTCATGTACACCAAGTGGGTGATCGTCGTAGACGACGACATCAACGCCCGCGACTGGAAGGACGTCATGTGGGCGCTGTCGACCCGCATGGACCCGGCTCGCGACATTACCCTCGTCGAGGGCACGCCCATCGACTACCTGGACTTCGCTTCGCCCGAGAGCGGGCTGGGATCGAAGATCGGCCTGGACGCCACCAACAAGTGGCCGCCCGAGACCCATCGCGAGTGGGGCGAGAAACTGGGCATGGACGAAGCCACCGTGAAGGCCGTCACCGAGAAGTGGGCGCGCCTGGGATTGCCTGGCGGCGGCGCAGAGGTCTGACCTCACGGAGGACGTGACCGGGGCAAGCCTTGCCCTTTGCGTAAATCCAAGTCCAACTGCGCGCCTTCGCGGGGGCGACAGAGGGACAATCGAGTATGGACGCCGTGACATCCGGCCACGCTGCGGCCCTATGGGTCGGGCTGCACCTGATCCTGCTGCTGGTGCTGTCGCTGCTGGTCGTGCGCCAGCGGCGTCGGCACAAGGTGGCGCTGGGCGACGGCGGGGTGCCGGAACTGGCCCAGGCGATCCGCGCGTTCGGCAATGCGACCGAGTACGTCCCCGCCGCGATGGTCGGCATCGCGGTGCTGGCCATGGTCGATGCGCCGCCGCTGGCGGTGCACCTGACCGGCCTGCTGCTGTTCGTCGGCCGCGGCCTGCACGCGTTCGGGCTGTCGCGCAGCGGCGGCGCCTCGTTCGCCCGCTCGATCGGCGTCACCCTGACCTGGCTGGCCTATGTCTTCGCCAGTGTCGCCCTGCTGTTCTACGCCATCGCGTGAGCCGCCGCTTGCCGCGGAGCGCGCATCCCGCCATATGGCCTTGATGGACGAAAACCTCCTCGCCGATGTCGTCTCCGCCGCGCTGAAAGCCGGCGCGGACTCCGCCGAAGCCGTCGGGGCGCAACGCGCCGCCCTCGGCATCAATGTCCGCATGGGCGAACTGGAAGAGGTCGAGCGCGAGGAAAGCCGCGATCTCGGCCTGCGCGTCTTCGTCGGCCAGCGGCAGGCGACGGTCTCCGGATCGGACATCTCGCCCGAAGCCCGCGCGAAGCTGATCGAGCGGGCCGTGGCGATGGCCAAGCTCGCCCCGGAAGATCCGTATGCCGGCCTCGCCCCCAAGGAGCGTCTGGCCCAGGGCCCGTTCACCGACCTGGACCTCTACGATCCGCAGGAACCGTCCCCGGAATCGCTTGAGGAAGTCGCCCGCGCCGCCGAAGACGCCGCCCGCGCCAATCCCAAGATCACCAATTCCGACGGCGGCTCGGCCTCGGCCTCGTCGTCGCACTGGCGACTGGTGACCTCGGACGGCTTCTCCGGCGTCTACCAGGCTTCGGCCTTCTCGATCACCGCCTCGGCGATCGCCGGCGACGGCGAGACCATGGAGAGCGGCTATGACGGCCGTTCGGCCCGCTGGCGCGGCGACCTGCCCAGCGCACAGTCGATCGGCGAAGAAGCCGGCCGCCGCGCGGCGCAACGCCTGGGCGCGCGCAAGATCGACTCGACCACCGCCCCGGTGATCTTCGAGAACCGCGTGGCCATGTCGCTGATCAGCCCGCTGATCGGAGGCATCGCCGGTCCGTCGATCGCGCGCGGCACCTCTTTCCTGAAGGACAAGCTGAACGCCCAGCTGTTCGCCAAGGGCGTGAACATCATCGACGATCCCCACAAGGTCCGCGGCCTCGGCTCCTCGCCGTTCGACGACGAAGGCGTCGCCAACCGCCGCTGGGCGCTGATCGAGGACGGCGTGCTGACCACCTGGCTGATGAACACCTCGTCGGCCCGCCAGCTGGGACTGGAGACCACCGGCCACGCCTCGCGCGGGCTGGCCGGCGCGCCCGGTGTGTCGACCACCAACCTGACCGTGGAACCTGGCGCGCACAGCCAGGCCGAACTGATCGCCCAGGCCGGCAAGGGCCTGCTGATCACCTCGATGTTCGGCCCCTCGCTGAACGGCAACACCGGCGACTGGTCGGTGGGCTGCTCGGGCTTCTGGTTCGAGAACGGCGAGCTGGCCTATCCGGTCGCCGAGATCACCGTCGCCGGTAACCTGATCGACATCTATGGCCGGCTGGTCCCGGGCGCCGACCTGGAGATCCGCGGATCGGCCAATTCACCGTCGCTGCTCGTCGACGGACTGGCGATCGCCGGGCGCTGATGACGGATCCCGCCCAGGACCTCGAACTGATCACCCAAGCGGCGTTCGACGCCGGGGCGCTGGCCCAGAAGCTGCGCGGCGAAGGCCTGGAGACGTCCTACAAGGAGGGCGACTCCCCGGTCACCAACGCCGACCTCGCCACCGACGCGCTGATCAAGCAGATCCTGACCAGCGCCCGTCCCGACTACGGCTGGCTGTCCGAGGAAACCGCCGACGATCCTGCGCGCCGCTCACGGCGGCGGCTGTTCGTGGTCGACCCGATCGACGGCACGCGCGCCTTCATCAAGAACCGCCCCTGGTGGGCGGTGTCCGTCGCCGTCGTCGAGGACGACAAGCCGATCGCCGGCGTGGTCTTCGCTCCCGACGTCGACGAGACCTACCAGGCGATCGCCGGGAGGGGCGCGAGCCTCAACGGCCAACCCATTCAGGCCTCCGACCGCAACGTCGTCGAGGGCTGCGGCATGGTCGGCGACGCCCGGATGTTCGCCCACCCCGCCTGGCCGACCCCCTGGCCCGAAATGCGGATCGAGGCGCGCAACTCCACCGCCTATCGGATGTGCATCATCGCCGCCGGCGCTTTCGACGCCACCCTGGCGCTGGTCGCCAAGTTCGACTGGGATCTGGCCGCCGCCGACCTCATCGCGCGGGAAGCCGGCGCCTTCGTGGGCGATCACCGCGGTCGGCCGTTCGTGTACAATGGCGTAAAACCTGCACAACCGAGCCTAGTTTGCGCCGCGCCGCGCTTGGCCCCATTGATCCTTGAGCGCGTACGGCATATCGACCTACCCAACTGACCATTTTGGGGAACATCATGCCCGAGAAACAGCTTCTTCACCTCGTCATCGGCGGCGAACTTGAGGATCTGGAGCACAACACCTTCCGCGATCTGACGAAGATCGACCTGGTGGGCGCCTTCGCCAGCCATGGCGAGGCCGTCGCCGCCTGGCGCCGCAAGGCGCAGGAAACCGTCGACAACGCCCACATGCGCTACTTCGTGATCCACGCGCACAAGCTGCTCGATCCCGACAAGGATCCGCAGGAAGACTAGGCGTCGTCCACTTCCTCCCTTTGGGAGGTGCGAAACGTCGAGACGGAGGGGGCTTGCTGAGCCAGCGATCCCCCTCAGCCAGCCACGTGGCTTACAGCCCTTGAAACCTGTCTTCGGCAATAGACGAGCCCCCATGGCCCGTGTCGTAAGCTAGGAAAACAGAAAATCGCCCGAGGTCAGGCTGCTCATCGGGACGCCGGCGAGGACAATCGTCAGGCCATCCAGCGTGATCACCGTATCCGCGCCGACCATGGCCATCTTGCCGGACAAGGCCTGGAAATCCGCCGCCTGTGCGACTGACAGCCGGATGTGATCACCCTGTGTGAAGTCCGCGACGATATCGCGGCCTGTCCCGCCCACGAAATTGAAGAGATCTGCGCCCGCTCCGCCGACGAGGATATCGTCGCCCTTGTCGCCGGAGAGGTAGTCGGCACCGTCGCCGCCCATGATGAGGTCGTCGCCCTGGCCACCCAGAACGGTATCGTCGCCGAGGTCGCCCAGCAGCACGTCGTCGCCCGCATTGCCGTGGACGAAATCGTTGCCCTTGCCGCCGGAGACGGTGTCGTCGCCGAGGTCCCCGAACAGCAGGTCGTTCCCCTGGTTGCCGTTCAGGAAGTCGTCTCCCTGACCGCCGCTGACGATGTCGGGGCCCGCCCCCGCAGAGATGCTGTCGGCGCCGGTATTGCCCTGCAGGACGTCGTTGTTCAGCCCGGCGATCAGGGTGTCGTTACCCGCGCCGCCGGCGATCGTATCGGCGCCGCGCCCGCTCCATTCGATGAGATTGCCGCCGCCGTCGCCGGTGACCAGCGAGCCGAACGGCGTCACGATGGTGACGACCGACGGCGGCGGCGGTTCGGGTGGCGCCGACGCCTCGATGGTGATCTGCAGACCCGCGCTGGCGCTCGACGTGTTTCCCGCCAGGTCCGTGATCTTGGCCGAGACCGTATGCAGGCCGACCGCCAGGGTGCTCGACGTGATCGACCAGTTCCCCGAACCGTCGGCGGTTGCAGTCCCAAGCACGGTCGTTCCGTCGGTGTCGAACAACGAAACGGCCGCGTTCGCTTCGCTCGTGCCGGTAAAGGTGGGCGTGGCGTCGCTGGTGATATTGTCGGTGCTCGACGCCCCGGTGTCGGACGCGGGGCTGAGGTCCGGCGCGGAAGGCGCGGCGGCGGAGGTGTCGAGCACGTATCCATTGAGAGCGGTGCTGGCGTTGCCTGCGGCGTCGACGACCTGAACCTTCAGGACGCCGCTGCCGACGAGCGTGACGCCATTCCAGCTCAAGACGCTACCGCTTACCTTGGAAGTGATGTCAGTCCAGGTGGCCCCGTTGTCCAACGAGCCCAATACCTGGTCTCCCGCCGCCAGCCCGCCGCTCAGGACGCCGCTGATGGTCTGGGCCGCAACGCGGGTGACGAAGTCATTCGAGGAAGCGCCGCTGTCGTTCGACAGGGACAGGCTGGTGACCCCGGCCGGCGCAACTGTGTCGTATACATAGGCCTGGGCGAGGTGCGCACCCTCATTGCCGGCCGCGTCGACGACCCGCGCCTGCAGCGTGTTGCTCTGGGCGAGGGTGACGCCGCTGAGCGACCACGCGCTCGAACCTACCGAGGCGGCGACCGTGGTCCACGATGCGCCGTTGTCCGTCGAGAGCTGAACTTCCTCGCCCGCCGCCAGATTGGCTGACAGCGTGCCGCTTAGCGTCTGCGCGGCGGTCTTGGTGATGAAGTCGGAGTTGGAGCTCCCAGTGTCAGCCGAAAAGGCGAGCGCCGTGATGGTCGTCATTGGCGGCGTGGTGTCCAGCACGTAGGCCTGGGACGAGACTGAACCGTAATTGCCCGCCGTATCGACGATCCGCACTTTCAGCGTGTCGCTACCGGTGAGTGTGGCGTTCAGGGACCAAGTGTTCGTGCCCGCCGTGGTGGAGACCGCCGTCCAGGTGGCGCCGTTGTCGAGCGAGACTTCAACCTTGTCGCCCGCCACGAAGTTGCTCGCCGCTCTGCCGCTGATGGTCTGCGAAGACGCGTTGGTGATGAAATCGCTCGAGGAGAGTCCGGTATCATTGGACAGGCCAATGCTGCTGACGCTGGGCGGCGGCGTGGTGTCGAGCACAAAGGCGAAGGACGCCGCCGAGCCCTGATTGCCTGCAGCGTCGTCGACCCGCACCTTGAGCGTGTCGCTGCCTGCGAGGGTGACGGGCGTCGGGATGTTCCACATGCTGCCGGCCGACGGGGCTGTCGTCCAGGACTGGCCGTTGTCGAACGACACCAGAACGGTTTCGTCTGGCGCCAAAGGACCTGTCAGGACGCCGCTGACGGACTGCGAGGCGACGTTCGTGATGAGGTCGGTGTTTGAGGTCCCGGTGTCTGCCGAAAAGGTCACGGTGGCGCCGGTGATCGTGGGCGCGGTGGTGTCGACGACGATGCTGGCGTTGGCTCCCAGCGAGCCTGCCGCGCCTGGCACGGCCAGGGTCAGGACGACGGCCGTATGGGTCGCGGCGTCGGTGATCGCCGCGCCGTTCAGCGCAAGCGCCGAGGTCGAGGCGTAGTCCAGATCGGCGCTCGTTTCGCCAGCGCCGACCGTGTAGCTGAAGGTTAGGGTCGAGGAGCCGCTGCCGCCCACGTAGGTGCCCACCCCGCCGCTGCTCAGCGACAGTGTCGGCACGCCCCCTGCGGTGTCCACGAGCACCGCGCCGTCGAAATTGATGGCCAACGTCACCACGGCGCCGGCCTTGTAGCTGCCACTGGCGGGGACCGCGGTGACGGAGGCGACGTTGGTCATACTGAGTTCTCACTACCCGGAGGAATTTTCCCCGGGGGGGGGCCGGGACCTGATCGCCGGTCGCTCCCAGCGGCCAGCTTTCCGGCGGCGATTTTCAACAGAGCTTGTTAAGACTCTCTGGACACCGCGCTTCACCGGGCCCGTCGGTCAAGGACTGCGCAGGAAATCGTCGCCTGATCGAAATTGAGCTGAGCGTTTGCCCAGAACACCTCGCGACCGCTTAGAGCGCCAGGCTTGAGGCCCGCCTGCGTCCGTCTGCTCACAACCTAAGCAATCCGTGCCTCGCCGCCCTACTCCCGCTTGAGCACGCCTTCGGTGAGCAGCCGCCCCCACATGTTGGCGCGGAAGTCGGCCTTGATGGCCGCCTCATCGTAGGCGTCGCTGTCGACCCACTCCAGGAAGGTCTGGCCCTTGGGCTCGCCCTCGGCCAAGTAGCGTTCGAAGGTGTAGTCCAGCACCCCGGTCTTGCCCTGCTTCACATGCAGGTAGCGGATGTGCAGCTGATCCAGCGCCTCCCGGATCGGCAGGCCCTTGCGGAAGTGCATGTAGAACACGCTCATGATGCCGGCCCGGTCCGCGCCGGACTTGCAGTGCATCAGCGCCGGGTACTCGATCGTCTCGAACAGCTCCTTAGCGCCGTGCACGCGCGCGCGGCTGGGCACCTCGCGCGAGGTGATCGTGAAGTCGACCATCTTCAGGCCCAGGCGCTCGCAGGCGTCCTTCTCCAGCGCGTGGAAGCTGGCGTCGAACCCGCCGCGCAGGTTGATCACCGTCTTGATGCCGCGCTTCTTCCACTCGGCCAGCTGATGGGGCCAGGGCTGGTTGGTGCGCACCAGTTCGTCGCTGATCCAATGGGCGTTGGAAAAGCCCAGGCGCAGATAGGCGTGATCCTTCCAGAGATAATCCAGATAGGCCGCGGTTCGCCCCTTGGGCGTGGTGAGGTCGAAATCGGCCAAGCGAGCTTCCTGCATTGCGCGCGCCTAGATAGGCGGTTCGGGGCGCCAGCGGAAGCCAAGCGCGACGTCTGGTCCTAGGTCACGGGCTTCAGCACGGCGGTGAACCCCGCGACCTTGCCGCTGCTGGGCATCAGGGCGCAGGTGAAGGTGAAGTCGCGCCAGGCCGAGCCCGAGCGCACCTGCCCCGCGCCGGTCAGGCTGCGGGTGCTGACCAACGTCAAAGTCTTGGGATCGTCCGTGCCCAGGAACACCCGGTCGGCGTTGGGCACCTGCTTCTTCAGCGCCGGCAAGGCGACCGGCCGGCAGATCACCTCGGCGACCTTCTTGGCGTTGCTCCACCCGCTCGCCAGGCGCCGCTCTTCGGGCGTCTTGAGGGCCGCAATGGATTTGGCGATCGCAGTGTTTTGGGCCCGCGACAGCTCAGGCTCCTTGCCGAGTACGACCGGCGGGGCGGCCGGCGGAACCGGCGGCGTTGCGAGCGAAGATTTGGCCGACGGCGTCGCTGGTGCAGCCTTGGCAGGCGTCGGGGCGGCCGCCTTGGCCGCGGGCGCTGCAGGCGCGGCCGTGGACGGCTGCGCAACGGCGATCGCCGGTGCGAGCGTCAGGGCCAGGACGGATGCGACGGTGCGCATGACGGTCTCCATATGGGGTGAGGATCGCCGCCGCGCCCGTCACGACGGGTCAGGATCGGCGGCGCGGTTCAGTTTCACCCCGACCGACACCATATGCCGCCTTTGCGCCGGGCCAAGACGCCTTCTTGACTTCCCCGCGCCGAGAGCCGACCCCAGGACCGATGAGCGAGCCCGCCGCCGAACTTTCCACCCGCGCCGTCGTCGCCCGGATCGCGCGCGTCTACATGGCGCCGCGTTGGAAGGGCTGGACCGTGGCCATGATCGCCGCGATCGCGGTGGCCTATCTGAGCGCCAGCCTGATCCAGATCCTGGAGCCGGCGATCAACGACCTGCTGGTCAATCACAAGCCCGGAACCCTGCTGGCGGTGCCCTTGACCATCGCCTGTCTCGCGCTGGCGCGCGGCCTGTCGCAGGTGATCCAGGCGACCCAGGTCAACCGCATCGGCAACGAGGTCGTCGGCCAGGTCCAGGTGCAGCTGTTCGGCAAGCTGGTGCGCGCCGACCTGGCGCGCCTGCGGGCCGGCCACACCGGCTCGTTCGTCTCCTCGGTGCTCTACGACGCGGGCCTGATCCGCGAGGCGGCCACCGCAGGGGTGATCAACTATACCCAGCACCTGCTGACGGTGATCGGGGCGATCGTCGTGATGGTCAGCAACGACCCGATGCTGTCGCTG
This sequence comes from Phenylobacterium sp. GW823-FHT02A09, assembly GCF_058797775.1. Taxonomy (NCBI): domain Bacteria; kingdom Pseudomonadati; phylum Pseudomonadota; class Alphaproteobacteria; order Caulobacterales; family Caulobacteraceae; genus Phenylobacterium; species Phenylobacterium sp. GW823-FHT02A09. Next base: position 38,549 of record NZ_JBXAJZ010000002.1, read on the forward strand.
ACCCTGGTGGTGGCCGCGCCCCTGTCGACCTGGGTCATGCGCCGTTTCTCCAAGCGGACGGTCAAGGCCACCAAGGGCGCCATGGCCGAGACCTCGGCCCTCTCCACCGCGATCATGGAAAGCCTCGACGGCGTGCGGGTGGTGAAGATCGAGAACCGCGAGGCCTATGAGGAAGAGCGCGTGGCCGAAGTGGTCAAGCGCCGCCAGAAGTTCCTGGTCAAGGGCGCCAACGCGCGCGCGCGCGCCGCTCCGGCGACCGAGACCCTGATGACCCTGATCACGGCCGGGGTCATCGCCTATGCCGGCTGGCGCTCGCAGTCCGGCGGCATGAACGTCGGGGCATTCGTCGCCTTCATCGGCGCGCTGGGCCTCGCCTCGCAGTCGCTGCGCCAGCTCGCCAACCTGCAGACGGTGATGGCCGAGGGACTGTCGGCCGCGCGCCGGCTGTTTGCGTCCCTCGACGTCGAGCCGGAAGTGCGCGAACGCCCCGGCGCCAAACCGCTGGTCATCACCAACGGCACCGTCGCCTTCGACGACGTCGGCTTCGCTTACGGCGCCGAGGACCGCCCCGCGCTGCAGGGCGTCAGCTTCGAGGTCCGGCGCGGCGAGACCGTCGCCCTGGTCGGCCCGTCCGGAGGCGGCAAGACCACGATCCTCAACCTGATTCCGCGCTTCTACGACGCCAGCAGCGGCAAGGTGACGATCGACGGCGTCGACGTGCGCGACGTCACCCTGGCCTCGCTGCGCGACCATGTCGCCCTGGTCACCCAGGAGCCGTTCCTGTTCGACGAGACCATCCGCGCCAACATCGCCTACGGCCGGCCCGGCGCCACGCCCGAGCAGGTGATCGAAGCGGCCAAGGCCGCCGCGGCGCATGAGTTCATCAGCGTCCTGCCCGAAGGCTACGAGACCCTGGTCGGCGAGGCCGGCGCGCGCCTGTCCGGCGGCCAGCGCCAGCGCATCGCCATCGCCCGCGCCTTCCTCAAGGACGCCCCGATCCTGCTGCTCGACGAAGCCACCAGCGCACTCGACACCGAGAGCGAGGCCCAGGTCCAGGCCGCGCTGTCGCGGCTGATGCACGGGCGCGCCACCATCCTGATCGCGCACCGGCTGTCGACCGTGCGCGGCGCCGACCGCATCTATGTCATCGAAAAGGGCAAGGTCGTCGAGACCGGCGACCATGCGAGCCTGATCAAGAAGCGCGGCCTTTATGCCCGGCTGGCCAAGAGCCAGGACCTCGACATGGAACCCGCACTTTGAAGAACCTGTTGCGTAACCCCGGCGTCCAGACTTTCCTGAGCTGGCTGCTGTGGCTGCACCTGATCATCACGCTGAAGAGCCGTCGTTGGACGCACGACAACATGGCCTGCGTGGAACCGGTGCTGCAGGACGGCAAGCCGGCGGTGGGGCTGTTCTGGCACGGTAGCATCCCGCTGTGCCTGGGCCTGGCGCCCGTCTGGTGGCGGCGCGACAAGGTCCGCTGCATGGTCTCTCCGTCCTCCGACGGCGAGTTCGTCGCCCAGGCGCTGTCGCGGGCCGGCTTCCCAGCCATCCGCACCTCCTCGGCCAAGAAGGGCGACACCACCAAGGCTCGCCAGGCCGTCGCCGCGATCCGCCAGGCGATGAACTGGGTCAACGACGGCGGCGTGCTGATCGTGACGCCGGACGGTCCGCGCGGCCCGGCCGAGGTGATCGCGCCCGGCTCCCTGCAGATCGCCCGCAAGACCGGCGCGCCGATCTACCTGATGGGCCTGGCGGTTTCGCCGGCCATCGTGCTCGACACCTGGGACAAGGTCACCTTCGCCTGGCCGTTCGGGCGCGGCGCGACCGCCTGGGACGGCCCGTTCTACGTGCCCGCCGACGCCGGCGAGGCCGAGATCGCCGCCCTGATCGCGGATCTGTCGGCCAAGCTGACAGCCACCACCCAGCGGGCCCAGGCCCTGGTCGGGCGACGTTGATCCTTCCGCGCCAGGATGACACATAGGGTCATGGCGCACGACCATCACAGCCATCGGCACGACGACCATGATCACGACCACGATCATGGCGGGCACGCGCATGGCCACGGTCATTCGCATGCCCACGGGCCGGGCGGCCACAGCCATGCGCCGAAGGACTTCGGACGCGCCTTCGCGATCGGCGTGGGGCTGAACTTCGCCTTCGTCCTGGCCGAGGCCGGCGTCGGCATCTGGTCGGGCTCGCTGGCGCTGCTGGCCGACGCCGGACACAACCTCTCCGATGTGCTCAGCCTGCTGCTGGCCTGGGGGGCGACCATTCTCGCGAAATCGGCCCCGACCTCGCGCCGGACCTACGGCCTGCGCAAGGCCACGATCCTCGCCTCGCTGGCCAACGCCGTGCTGCTGCTGGTCGCGGTCGGGGTGATCGTCTCCGAAGCCATCCACCGGTTCTCCGAGCCGGCGCCGATCGCCACCTGGCCGGTCATGGCCGTGGCCGCCATCGGCGTCGTGATCAACACCGCCACGGCGCTGATGTTCATGAAGGGCCACGAGGACCTCAACATCCGTGGGGCCTTCCTGCACATGGCGGCCGACGCCGCCGTATCGCTGGCCGTGGTGATCGGGGCCGGCGCGATCGCGCTGACCGGCCTGCTGTGGATCGACCCGGCGCTCAGCCTGCTGATCGCCGCCGTCATCGTCATCGGCACCTGGGCGCTGCTGCGCGATTCCGTCGATCTCGCCCTCGACGCCGCCCCTCGGGGACTGGACGTCGAAGCGGTGCGCGCCTGGCTGCTGGCCCGCCCCGGAGTAACCGAAGTGCACGACCTGCATGTCTGGGCGATGAGCACCACCGAGACGGCGATGACCGCCCACGTGACCCGGCCGGAAAACACCGACGGCGACGCGTTCCTGCACGAGGCCTGCGAGGGCCTGGCCCACAAGTTCGGCATCGGCCATGCGACCCTGCAGGTCGAGACCGGCCACTCGGCGGCCTGCCGGCTCGCCAACGCCCACGCGATCTGAGCCCGGCCCTTGCGTCCGCTCTCCCTCGCGCTCTACGCCGCCGCCACCGGGCTGGCCGAACCGCTGGCGCCCGGCCTGCTGCGCCGGCGCGCCGCACGCGGCAAGGAGGACCCGAACCGCGTCGGCGAGCGCCTGGGCCACACCGGCGTCGCCCGCCCGCCCGGCCCGCTGGTCTGGCTGCACGGCGTCAGCGTCGGAGAGAGCCTGTCGCTGCTGCCGCTGGCCGAGGCCCTGGTCCGGCCGGGCCTGACTCTGCTGGTCACCTCGGGAACCCGCACCTCGGCCGAATTGCTCGCCAAGCGCCTGCCGCCGGGCGTCATCCACCAATATGCGCCGGTCGATACGCCGGGGGCCGTGCGCCGGTTCCTCGACCACTGGCGCCCGGACACCGCGATCCAGGTCGAGAGCGAGCTCTGGCCGAACCTGATCCTCGGCGCGAAGGCCCGCGGCGCAAAGCTGGCGCTGATCTCGGCCCGCATGACACAGGCCAGCGCGGACGGCTGGGCCCGCGCACCTGGCGCCGCCCGCGCGCTGCTGTGCGCATTCGACCTGGTCCTGCCGCAAGATGACGACACCGAGGCGCGGCTGCGCGGCCTGGGCGCGGCCACCGGCCCGCACCTCAACCTCAAGAACGTCGGCGCGCCGCTGCCGGCCGATCTGGCCGAACTCGAACGCCTGAAGGCCGCCACCGGCGAACGCCGGGTCATCCTGGCCGCCAGCACCCATCCCGGCGAGGACGAGATCATCGCCCGCGCCGCCGCCGGGACAGGGGCCCTGCTAGTCGTCGCGCCGCGTCATCCCGACCGCGGCGAAGCCGTGGCCGCGCTGCTGACCCGGCTGGGCCGCCAGACGGCGCGGCGCGCGGCTGGCGAACCGCTGACCGCAGCGACCACAGCCTATGTCGCCGACACCCTGGGCGAGATGGGCCTGTTCTTCCGCGCCTGCGACGTCGCGGTGATGGGCGGCAGCTTCGTGCCCGGCGTCGGCGGCCACAATCCGCTGGAGCCCGCGCGGCTCGGCGTTCCGATCGTCACCGGTCCGGACGTATTCAACGCCGCCTCGACGTACGAGGAGATGTTCGACTGCGTAGCCGCGATCCGCTGCGCCGACGAGGCGGCCCTCACGCGCGATTTGCGCGGCCTGTTGAACGAGCCGCTGATCGCGCCGCGGATCGGCCGCGCCGCCCTCGCCTACGCCGAACGCCAGGGCGCGGCCCTGGACAAGGCGCTGGCCCTGCTCACCCCACTGCTGCCCGCATGAAGCTCTCGACCCCACGCTGGTGGTACGCCCGCGAGGGCGCGCCGGCCCCGATCACCCGCGCCCTGCTGAGGCCCGTCTCCTGGATCTGGGCGGCGGCGACCGCGCGGCGCATGGCCAAGGCCGAGCCGGTCGATCCCGGCGCGCCGGTGATCTGCGTCGGCAACCTCACCGTCGGCGGCTCGGGCAAGACGCCGGTCGTCCGCGAACTGCTGCGCCGCCTGCCCGGGGCCCACGGCCTGTCACGCGGCTACGGCGGGTCCGAGCGGGGGCCGCTGCGCGTCGATCCGGGCCGCCACACCGCTGCGCAGGTCGGCGACGAGCCGCTGATGCTGGCCGGCGACGCACCGATCTGGGTGGCCCGCGACCGCGCGGCCGGGGCTCTGGCCGCCGTCGAGGCCGGCGCGTCCGCGATCATCATGGATGACGGACATCAGAATCCGAGCCTGAAGAAGGCGCTGTCGCTGGTGGTCGTCGACGGCGAGACCCGCAACAACGTCTGGCCGCTGGGCGACGGATCGGTGTTTCCCGCCGGACCGCTGCGTGAACCGCTGGCGATCGGGTTGGCGCGGGCCGACGCGGTGATCGTCATGCTGCCCGCCGATCTGGCCGAGCCCGATCCGGAACTGCTCGCCGCCCTCGCCGCAAAGCCGGTGCTGATCGCGCGCCTGGAGCCGGCCGAGGCGCCGCCGCCTGGACCGCAGGTGGGCTTCGCCGGCATCGGCATGCCCTGGAAGGTCGAGCGAGCGCTGAAGGCGGCCGGCTGCGAGTTGGTCGACTTCGTGCCGTTCCCCGACCACTTCGCCTACGACGCCGCCGCCTTGAAGCTGATCGAGGGCCGCGCCGAGATCTTCGACGCCGGCCTCGTGACCACCGAGAAGGACTGGGTGCGCTTGCCGCCCGCGTGGCGTGAGCGAGCCAAAGCCTGGCCGGTGCGGGCGGTGTTCGAGGACGACGACGCCCTCGAACGCTTGATCGCGCCCTACCGCTAGAAGATCGGCTGCGCCGGCTGCTGAGCCGCCTGCGGCGGCGCTGCTGGGGTCGGCGCCGGCGCCGGCTCGGCCGGCGGCGCGGCCGGGTCGGTCGGCTCCACCGGCATGAGATCGTCGATCGTCAGTTCAGGGGCCTCGACCGGCGGCGGCGCGACCGGGGCCAAGCCAATCTGGCGGCCGTTGGCGCGCACCACGCCCTTGCTCATCGCGAACCGCGCAAAGTCGCGCCAGATCTCGGCCGGCAGGCCGGCGCCGGCCACGCCGTTCATCGGGCTGTTGTCGTCGTTGCCGACCCAGACGCCGATCACCAGATCGCCGACGTAGCCGAGGTAAAGCGCGTCGCGGTAGTCCTGGGTCGTGCCGGTCTTGCCATAGGCGTACTGCGAGACGTTGCCCCCGTTAGCGGTGCCGAAGACGACCGCGGCGCGCAGCATGTCGCGCAGGCCGTCGCGCTCCTTGGCCGGCAGTTCCTTGGGCGCGGGCTTCCGCGCCTGGATCACGCCGTAGGGGGTCACCGGATAGCGGCCGCCCGCGACGCCGGCATAGGCCGCGGTAAGGTCCAGCAGCGTGGTCGGGGCGGTGCCGAGCGCCAGCGTCAGGTCGGGCGGAAACTGCGAGCGCAGGCCCATGTCCTCGGCCGCCTTGATTATCGCCCCGCGGCCGACCTGCTGCGCCAGGCGCGCGGCGGCCACGTTGGACGAGCCGGCGAAGGCGTTGCGCAGGTGGATCTCGCGGTTGGCGTAGTGGCCCTCGTGGTTCTTGGGCGACCAGTCGGCGATGGTGACCGGCGCGTCGAGGATCAGGCTGTCGGGGGTCATGCCCTGGCGCAGAGCGGCCTGGTAGACGAACAGCTTGAAGGCCGAGCCCGGCTGGCGCTGGGCGTCTGCGGCGCGATTGAACTGGCTGGTCTTGTAGTCGTCGCCGCCGACCATCACGATCACCCGGCCGTCGGGGCGCATCGCGACGAGCGCCGCCTGGCTGGCGTGCAGATAGCCGCCATGACGCTTCAGGGCGGTGCTGACGATCTCCTCGGCGCGGTCCTGCAGGATCGAATCCAGCGTGGTCGGGACCATGACTTCGCCATAGGCGGCCTCGAACGCCTCGCGCGCCTGGGACGAAACCCAGTCGGCGAAGTAGGAGCCGACCGGCAGCTTCTCGCGGCCTGATCGGACAGTGGCCGGCCGCGCTCCGCGCGCCTGCTGCGGCGTTATGACGCCCTGCTCGGCCATGGCCGCGATGACGATGCGGGCCCGCGCTTGGGCGGCCGGCAGGTCCTCGGTCGGGGCTAGGCGCGAGGGCGCCTTGACCATGCCAGCGAGCATGGCGGCTTCGCTGATGCTGAGGTTTTCCGGGGTCTTGTCGAAGTAGTGGCGCGCGGCGGCCCGCAGGCCGAACACCCCGTCGCCGAAATAAACGGTCGAGAGGTAGCGCGAGAGGATCTCGTCCTTCGACAAACGCGCCTCGAGATAGAGCGCGATCATCGCCTCCTGGGCCTTGCGGCGCAGGCTGCGCTTGTTGCTGAGGAAAGCGTTCTTCGCCAACTGCTGGGTGATGGTCGAGCCGCCCTGCTGGACCTCGCCGGCCGAGACGTTGCGCTGCAGGGCGCGGGTCAAAGCCTTCAAATCTATACCGAAATGACTGTAGAAGCGCCGGTCCTCGATGGCGATGAACGCGCCGGGGACGTACTTGGGCAGCTTGGTCGCGTCGACCGGCTGCTCCTTATACGAGCCGCGCCGGGCGAACGGCTTGCCGTCGGCGGTGACCAGCACCAGCGTCGGGTCGGGCAACGGCTCCAAGGCCCGTCCCAGCGGCAGCGACCAGACCATGAAGACGATCACGGCGACCATGGCGAGCGCCGCGCCAGCGGCGATCTGCCAGGGGCGGCGACGCCAGATCGGCGGCCGTTCGCGCACGACTTCAGGTGCGCCGGTAAGCTCGGTCATGGGGCTCCGTACTCGGACGTTGGGCGATCGGCCGATCGCCCTCTTCGCACGCCGCTGAGACGGTTGCTAGGCCCCCGCCTTCTGGGCGTAGGTCCAGGCCGACTTGGCCAGTTGCGGCACCCGCTCGGCCATCGCCGCGGCCTGCGGGCTGTTGGCCGTGCCATCGCGGACCCGGCCGACGATGCCCTGACAGATCCCGGCCAGGCGGAACATGTTGTAGGACAAGAACCAGTCGAGGTGATGCAGGCCCGAGCGGCCGGTGCGGGCGCAGTAAGCCTCGACCGCTTCCTCGATGGTCGGAATGCCGTGCGCCTTGAGGTCCGGCAGCTGCGAGATCGTGCCGTTGACCCAGTTCATCAGCAGATAGGTGAAATCGGCCAGCGGCTCGCCCAGGGTGCCCAGCTCCCAGTCGAGCACGGCGATGACGCGCGGCTCGGTGGGGTGGATGACCATGTTGTCGAGGCGGTAGTCGCCATGGACGATCGAGGTGCGCTCCTGCTCGGGCAGGGTCTTGGGCAGCCAGTCGATCAGCCGCTCCATCTCCTCGATGTGGGTGGTCTCCGAGGCCTTGTACTGCTTGGTCCAGCGATCGACTTGCCGGCCCATGTAGTTGCCGGGTTTGCCGTAGTCGCCGAGGCCGATGGCCTGGTAGTCGGTGTTGTGCAGGTCGGCCAGAGTGTTGATCTTGGCCATGAAGATCGCGTGGCGCTCAGCCGGCTCGTACTGCGGCAGCTGCTGATCCCAGAGGATGCGGCCTTCGACCATGTCCATCACGTAGAACATGGTGCCGACCACCGACTCGTCCGTGCAGAGGCCGTAGGAGCGGGCGACCGGGAAGCCGGTCGGATAGAGCGCCGTGATCACCTTGTACTCGCGGTCGACCGCGTGCGCCGAGGGCAGCAGCTTGCCCGGCGGCTTGCGCCGCATGACGTACTTCTTGGTCGGGGTGACGAGCTGATAGGTCGGGTTCGACTGGCCGCCTTTGAACTGGCGCACTTCCAACGGGCCGGCGTAACCCTCGACATTGGCCTGCATCCAGGCAGCCAGCGCAGCCTCGTCGAAACGATGGGATTCAGCGACCTCCTTGGTCCCGCTGTTGAGCTGTTCGCGCTGCTGCTCTGCGGTGTCGGACATGGCGTTTCCCTCGACGTTCGTACAGTTGTTTGAACCACCATACCGAGGGCAAGGCATGCGGAGCAAGCCGTTCCGCCGCGGGAACTAACGCGACGTAAGCGCTCGCCAACCGATGTCGGTGCGGTGGAAGCCGCCCGGCCAGTCGATCTTCCCAACCGCCGCATAGGCCTTGTCCCGAGCCTCTTGCAGGGTCGCGCCCCGAGCGCAGACATTCAGCACCCGGCCGCCCGAGGCGCGGAGCGTCCCGTCGACGTCGCGCGAAGTCCCGGCATGAAAGACCACGACCTCAGGGCCAAAGTCCTGTTCGGCGCCGCGGATGATCGAACCGGTGACCGGAGCTTCCGGATAGCCGTCGGCGGCCAGCACGATGCAGATCGCGGATTCGTCGCGCCAGACCGGGGGAGGCATCTGGGCCAGCGTGCCGTTCGCGCAGGCGACGAGATAGGGAACCAGATCGCTTTCCAGGCGCAGCATCAGCACCTGGCATTCCGGATCGCCGAAGCGGACATTGAACTCGACCAGCTTGGGACCGTCCTTGGTGGCCATCAGCTCGACGAACAGCACGCCTTTGTACGGCGCACCTTCCGAGGCGATGCCGGCGAAGGCGGGCTCGGCCAGGCGCGTGCGGGTCTGCTCGATCAGTTCGGGCGTGAAGACCGGGGCCGGCGAGTAGGTGCCCATGCCGCCGGTGTTGGGGCCGAGCTCGCCGTCGTAGGCGCGCTTGTGGTCCTGGACCGCGCCGAAGACGATGGAGTCCTTGCCGTCGCAGAGCGCGAACAGCGAGCCGATCTCGCCTTCGAGGAACTCTTCGATCACCACCCGGGCGCCGGCGGCGCCGAAGCGGCCGCCGAGCGCGTCGTCGATGGCGGCTTCGGCTTCAGCCCTGTCCGCGGCGATGACCACGCCCTTGCCGGCGGCCAGGCCGTCGGCCTTGATCACGTAGGGCGGCTGGAACGCGTCGAGCGCGGCCTTGCCGGCCTCGGCCGTATCGCAAACCTTGTAGCCGGAAGTCGGCAGGGCGTGACGGTCGGTGAAGGCCTTGGTGAAGGCCTTGGAGGACTCCAGCTGGCCGGCGGCGGCGACCGGGCCGAAGCATGGGATCTGCGCCGTGTTCAGGGCGTCGGCGAGACCCGCCTCGACCGAGAGCTCCGGACCGATGACCACCAGATCGGCCGCCATCTCCTTGGCCAACGCCAGCAGGCCCGGAACGTCGGTGACCTTCAGCGGCGCCAGTTCGCCGAGAGCGGCCATGCCCGGATTGCCCGGGGCGATGACCAGACGCTTCACCAGCGGCGAGGCCGCGATCTTCCAGGCCAGCGCGTGTTCGCGCCCGCCCGAGCCGACGAGGAGGATGTTCATGGGCGAGCGTTTGGCGCGCGCGGGCGCGGCGGTCAAGGATGGGCCGCGCCGGAGCCCGCTTCGATCCAGCGCCGAACCGTGGCGCGGGCGCGTTCCGACGTCTTCGTCGCCGGGCGGCTCGGCGGAGCGGTGACCTCAAGCACGACCCCGTCGGGGTCCTGGAAGTAGATCGACTGCTGGGCGCCGTGGTCCTCTTCCCAATAGCGCACGCCGGCCTCGCGCAGCCGCAGCCGCCAACCGGCGAGCTCAGCCACCGTGTCCGCGGCCATGGCGTAGTGGCGGGCGTCCTTGGGTAGATCGCGATAGAGCGGGGCCGGCGCGTCCTTGAGCTCGACCAGCACGATCTCGCCGCCGCCCGGCAACGCGAAGATCATCATCAGCCAGGCGTAGTCGCCCCAATCGTCGCCCTCATGGGCCTCGACGAGCTCCAGCCCGACGACGTCGCGATAGAAGGCGAGGCTGGCGCCGGCGTCGCGCACCGGAAACACCACATGGTCCAGCTTCAGCATGCCGACCGTCCTCCGCGGGGAGGCCGTCAGCATAGCACATGCCGCCTAGCCCCAGACGCGGAAATGCTTGGAGAGCTTGAGGCCCTGGCGCTGATAGTGGGACCCGCCTTCGCCGTAGAGACGGGCAGGTTTTGCGGTCAGCGGCTCATAAACCAGCCGAGCGACGGTCTGGCCGTCCTCGAGCAGAAACGGGGTTTCATGGCTGCGCACTTCGAGTACGCCGCGCGAGCCCACGCCGCCCGCCTCCTCGGTGCCGAAGCCGGGATCGAAGAAGCCGGCGTAGTGCACCCGGAACTCGCCGACCGACGGATCGATCGGGGTCATCTCCGCCGCCTCCATGACCGGGATCTCCACCGCCTCCTTGGACGCCAGGATGTAGAACTCGCCCGGATCGAGCAGCAGTTCGCCCCGGCGCGGGATCAGCGGCTCCCAGAAGTCCTTGGGGTCGTGGCCGTCGACATGGTCCATGTCCACCACGCCGGCGTGACGACGGGCGCGGAAGCCGGCGACGCCGTCGGAAAGGTCGACCCCGACGCTGCGGACCTGGAGTTTCGGCGGCTCGCCGCGCTTCAGGCGCAGCTGGTTCAGGCGCGTGGACGTCCGCACTAGGATCGAGAAGGTCTGCGGCGCGATCTCGATGAAGGTGGGGCCGGCATAGCCCTCGGCGACGTCGTCGAAGGCGACGGAATTGTTGGTCAGCAGCCGCACGAACACATCGACCCGGCCGGTCGAGCTCTTCGGGTTGGCGCGGGCCGAAATGCCCTTCGGCAGCGCCAGGGCCTCCTGCAACTCGGCGATGTAGACGCAGCCCTTCTCGAGCACGGCGCCCTTGGTCAGGTCGAGTTCGTGCATCGCCACGTCCTCGATGCGCTGGGGCACCGTACGGCCCAGGCCCGGCAGGAACGAGGCGCGCACGCGCCAGGCCCGCGCGCCCAGGCGCAGATCAAGACTGGCCGGCTGCACCTGGTCGGCGTCGAACGGACGGGAGGACGTGATGGCGCCCGCGGCGATCAGGTCATCGATGGACTGGGAAGGCAGGATACCGGCGGCTTGGCTCATCGCCGCGACACTCGCCGCCCGCCACGAGTCTTGCAAGGCTTCGCACCCGCCTGGCTGCAAGCTGCGGCAGATTTTCACTGGTGGCGAAGGCCCAGGTCGAGGTTTAGAACGCCCAGCCTAAGCTGAAAGGAACCACCATGGCCGAAGACACGCGCGACTGGGAGCTCGAGACCAAGCTGGTGCGCGGCGGCATGGTACGCACGCCCTACGGCGAAATTTCCGAGGCGCTGTTCCTGACCCAGAGCTTCTCGTACGAGAGCGCCGGCGCCGCCGACAAGCGCTTCTCCGGCGAGGAACCGGGTTTCATCTACCAGCGCTTCGGCAACCCGACGACGCAGATGTTCGAGGACCGCCTGGCCCTGCTGGAAGGCGCCGAGACCTGCAAGGCGACCGCCTCGGGCATGGCCGCGGTGCACGTGGCCCTGCAAGGCTTGGTGCGGGGCGGCGACCATATCGTCGCCGGTCGCGCCCTGTTCGGCTCCTGCCGCTGGATCCTGTCCGAGTGGATGCCGCGCTTCGGGGTCGAGGTGACCTATGTCGACGCCACCGACCTGGACGCGTGGAAGAACGCCGTGCGGCCCAACACCAAGGTGTTCCTGGTCGAGAGCCCCGCCAATCCGCTGCTGGAAGTCACGGCGATCGGCGCGGTCGCCGAGATCGCCCATGCAGCCGGCGCCAAGCTGGTGGTCGACAACGTCTTCGCCACCCCGGTCTTCCAGAAGCCGCTGGCCCTGGGCGCGGACATCGTCGTCTATTCGGCCACCAAGCACATCGACGGTCAGGGCCGGGTGCTGGGCGGCGCGATCCTGGGCGCTGAGCCGCTGATGACGGAATCCTACAAGGACATCCTGCGCCACACCGGGCCGGCGCTGTCGCCGTTCAACGCCTGGGTGCTGCTCAAGGGCCTGGAGACGCTGGAGCTGCGCGTCACGCGCCAGGCGCAGAACGCGGCGAAGATCGCCGACGTGATCGCCGCGCACTCGAAGGCCAAGACGGTGCTCTATCCCACCCGTCCCGACCACCCGCAGGCGGCGATCATCGCCAACCAGATGACCGGCGGCGGCAATGTCGTGGCCTTCGACCTGGGCAGCCGCGAGGCGGCCTGGCGGTTCCTGGACACGCTGGAGATCGTCGACATCTCCAACAACCTCGGCGACGCCAAGTCGATGGCCACGCACCCCTGCACCACCACGCACCGCTCGATGCCCGAGGCCGAGCGCCTGGAAATCGGCCTCACCGAGGGCTGGGTGCGGATGAGCGTCGGCCTGGAAGGCGCCGGCGACCTCACCCGCGACGTCAACCGCGCTCTGGACGCCGCCTGAACTTGAGCGCCTGATCGCAGGCCTCTCCATCGGGAGGCCTGCGATGACCCGCGCGACATCGCTGATCGGCTCGGCTCTGTTCCTGGTGCTGGCGCCAGGAACGATCGGGCTGCTGGTTCCTCACCTGATCAAGCTGGCGACGCCGCGCGCCGACCTGCCCGGATGGCCGCTGCTCGCCGTGATCGGCGCGGCGTTAGCGCTGTCTGGGCTGGCCGTGCTGCTTGAGTCCTTCTTGCGTTTCGCCCTGCAGGGCCGCGGGACCCCGGCGCCGATCGCGCCGCCCGAGCGCCTGGTCGTGGCCGGCTTCTATCGGTACGTCCGCAATCCGATGTACGTGGCCGTGCTGGCGCTGGTCGCGGGCCAGGCGCTGGTCACGGCACGCCCCTGGACGCTGGCCTATGGCCTTGCCCTCTGGGCGATCTTCCATGCCTTCGTGACGGCCTATGAGGAGCCGACGCTGCGCCGCAGCTTCCCCAACGCGTATGGCCCCTACTTCGCCAACGTGCCGCGCTGGGCGCCGCGCCTGCGTCCCTGGAAGGGCTAGCCCAGCCAGGCCAGAATTTCCGCGCTCATCTCGATCGGGTAGGTGTGGGCGAGATCCTCGATCTCCCGATAGGCGACGTCGGCGCCAGCAGCCTCCAGCGCCTCGACGGCGGCGCGCGCCATGCCGATCGGGAACATCCAGTCGAGCGCACCGTGCACGACCTGGATCGGCAGCCCGTGCAGGCGATCGCTGTCGGCCGCCTGAGCCAGCATCGGATGGAAGGCGGCCGCGACCGGCGCCAGATGCGTGAACGGCGAGTTCGCCTCCAACCCGCTGACATAGCTGAAGGTGCCGCCGTCGCTCATGCCGGTGAGCAACAGGCGGCTGCGGTCCAGGTTCCACCGCGCGCCGATCTCGCCGACGATATGCGCCAGGTTGGGCGTGTCGAAGTCGGGGCCCGTCAGCGCCCAGGTCTGGCCGGCGGCGGTCGGCGCGACCACGATCGCGCCGCGGCTGCGGGCGGCCCGCAGCCAGCTCCACAGAAAGGCGCGGCCGTTCCCGGAGCCGCCGTGCAACGCCACCACCAGCGGCCAGGCGCGGTCGGCTGAGTAGTATTCCGGCACGTAAAGCGAGAAAGCCCCCCGCGCGCCCGGCTCGCCCCCCGCATGCATGACGCCGGTGTGCGGCGCGGGTGCGTGAAAGCGCGCCTGCAACGCCGCATCGCCGCGGACCCCGGGCTCCAGGAAGAAGCGGTTCACGGGCGGCAGCAGGCCGGCCAGGGGATAGAGCGCCTCCTGCGCCCGGGGGCCATGGCGCAGCCCCCGGAACGCCTGCATCACGTCGCCCGCCGCCACGCCCGCGCGAAGCTCCTCGAACCCCGACACCACGGCGAGGCCGGCTTCTTCAAGCAGCTCGCGCAGCGCCACGACCTGACCCTGCCAGCCGGCCATCCGCTGCAGAGACTCGCGTAACGCCTCCTCCGGCGCGCCGACCGCGGCCAGCAGCGCGGGCAGGTCCGGCGGGTTCAGCCGCCGTCCAATGAAGGCCAGCGCCTCCAGCGCGCCCAGCAGCGCGCCGGTGAGGGTGGCCAGTTCTTCAAACTCGCGGTCGGCGTCTTGCATGACGCCATAGTCGCGTCGGCGGGGGCCGGAGGCCAGCCCGGTCTTAGGCCAGGCCGGCCGGATCGATCGCGTAAACCCGCGAGCAGTACTCGCAGGTGACGCGGATCTGACCGTCGTCCTCGACCATGTCGGCGCGCTCGTCCTCGCCGAACGATTTCAGCACCGTCTCGATACGGTCCTGCGAGCAGCGGCAGAAGGCCTGCAGCGGCTTGGGCTCGAACACCCGCACGCCGTCCTCGTGGAACAGGCGGAACAGCAGGGTCTCGGCCGAGATGGTCGGATCGAGCAGTTCGTCTTCGCCGATGGTCTCGAAGAACGCCTGGGTGCGGACCCACGCTTCGGTGGTCGAGCCGCGGGCGTCGTCCTCGGCGATGTTCTGGATCAGCATGCCGCCGGCGCGCCATTGTGGGCCCTGACCGACGTCGGCCTGGCCGACGGCCAGGCGCACGCGGGTCGGTGTCTGCTCCGACTGGGCGAAGTACTGCTCGGCGCAGAGGGCCAGGGTCTCGCCCTCGATCGCCGTGACGCCCTGATAGCGGTCCATGTCCGGGCCCTGGTCCACGGTCATGATGAACACGCCGCCGCCCAGCAGGCTCTTGGCGCCGGGCCGCACGAAGCCGGTCGTCAGCTTGGCGACCTCTTCCTCGTCGTATCGGCAATAGCCGCGCAGGGCGCCGCTGGTGTCGTAGTCGACCACCACGTAGCGCACCGGGCCGTCGCCCTGGGCCTGGACGATCAGCCGGCCATCGAACTTCAGGCTGGAGCCGACCAGGGCGGCGAGCGCGCAGGCTTCGCCCAGCAGATTGGCGACCGGCTCGGGATAAGCATGGCCGGAGAGGATTTCGTGCACCGCCGGGCCCAGCCGGACCAGGCGGCCGCGCACGGCTTCGCCTTCGATCTGGAAGGGGGCGACGATGTCGTCGGGGATGGCGTTCATGACGGTGTCGGACATGGTGGCGGCATATAGGGAGGCGCGGCCTAACTTGCGAGCTTCAGCTGCGGCCTCCCGTTGTCGCGGTTAGATCGCCCCGAAGCACCAGGCGAGGATGGATTTCTGGGCGTGGATGCGGTTTTCCGCCTCGTCCCAGATCAGCGACTGCGGACCGTCGATGACGTCGTCGGTCACCTCTTCGCCGCGGTGCGCCGGCAGGCAGTGCAGGAACACGCCGTCCTTGGCGGCTAGAGACATCAGATCGCCGTCGACCTGATAGGGCTCCAGAGCCTCCATCCGCTCGTCGTGGTCGACGTCGCCCATCGACACCCAGGTGTCGGTGATCACGCAGTCGGCGCCCCGCACGGCTTCGCGCGGATCGTCGGTGGTGAACACCTGGCCCTGCAGATCGGCCGCGCGGGCCAGATCCATCAGGTCAGGATGATAGAGCGCCGGGCTGGCGATGTTCAGCTTGAAGCCCAGCTTCGGCGCGGCGTGGATGAAGCTGGAGCAGACGTTGTTGCCGTCGCCGACCCAGGCCAGGGTCTTGCCGGTCACCGGACCGCGATGTTCCTCGAAGGTCATCAGGTCGGCGATGATCTGGCAGGGATGCCCCTTGTCCGACAGGCCGTTGATGACCGGCACGGTGGAGGCGTAGGCCAGCCGCTCGACGTCTTCGTGGCTGTTGGCGCGCAGCATGATCGCATCGACCATCCGCGAGAGCACCTTGGCGGTGTCCTCGATGGTTTCGCCGCGGCCGAGCTGCATGTCGTTGGCCGTCGAGATGATGACGTCGCCGCCCAGCTGGCGCATGGCTGCGTCGAACGAGAAGCGGGTGCGGGTGGAGTTCTTCTGGAAGATCATAGCCAGCGTGCGCTCGCGGCACGGGGCGTCGCCGTCCACGCGCCCCTGCGGCCAGCCGCGGCGGGCGGCCTTGCGCGCCTTGGCGTCGTCGAGAATGGCGCGCAGGTCGGAAGCTTCGATCTTCCAGAGGTCGACAAAGTGTCTGACGGGTTGGGTCATGGTGGGGTCCCACTAACCCCGCTCATCCCGGCGACGGCCGGGACCCAGGTTCATCTGGAGAGAGCGGGGTGTTTCACCTGGGTCCCGGCCTTCGCCGGGAGGGCGGTTTCGTTTAGGCGGCGGCTTTGGCCTTGGCGCGGGCGGCTTCGCAGGCGCGGTCGAGTTTCTCGACCGCCTCACGGGCTTCCTCGAGCGTGAGGGTCAGCGGCGGCAGCAGGCGCACGCAGTTGTCGCCGCCGCCTGCGATCAGCAGATGCTGGTCGCGCGCGTGCTGCATGAACTCGCGGTTGTTGGTCGCGAGCTTCAGGCCGATCAGCAGGCCCTTGCCGCGGATGTCGAGCACGACGTCCGGATAGCGGTCCTTGAGGCCGTTGAACTGCTGGGTGAAGTAGCCGGCCAGCTCGCGGACGTGATCCATCAGCTCGGGCTTGGCGAGCTCTTCCATCGAGGCCAGGGCCACCGCCATGGCCAGCGGGTTGCCGCCGTAGGTCGAGCCGTGCGAACCGACGGTCATGCCGGCGCCGGCCGCCGCCGAGGTCACGCAGGCGCCGACCGGGAAGCCGCCGCCCAGGGCCTTGGCCAGGGCCACGATGTCCGGCTTCACGCCGGCCGCCCATTCCCAGGCGAACAGCTTGCCGGTGCGGCCCAGGCCGCACTGGATCTCGTCGAGGATCAGCAGCGTGCCGGTCTCGTCGCAGAGCTGACGCAGTTGCTGGAGCTGCTGTTCGCTCAGCGAGCGCGCGCCGCCCTCGCCCTGCACCGGCTCGACGATGATCGCCGCGGTGCTCGGGCCGACCGCGGCCTTCAGCGCGTCCATGTCGCCGAACGGCAGCTGGACGAAGCCCGGCATGCGCGGGCCGAAGCCTTCGAGATAGGCCGCGTTGCCCGAGGCGTTGACCGCCGCCAGGGTGCGGCCGTGGAACGAGCCGTCGAAGCCGATGATGTCGATCCGCTCGGGCGCGCCGTTGGCCCAGTGATACTTGCGCGCGGTCTTGATCGCGCACTCGATCGCCTCGGCGCCGGAATTGGTGAAGAACACCTCATCCAGGCCGGTGGCGTCGGTCAGCACCTTGGCCAGCTTTTCCTGGCCCGGGATCTTGAAGACGTTGGAGACGTGCCAGAGCTTCTCGGCCTGGTCCTTCACCGCCTGCACCAGCTTGGGGTGCGAATGGCCGAGCGCGTTCACCGCGATGCCGGCCATGCAGTCCAGATAGGCGTCACCGTCCGTGGTGAACAGGCGCGCGCCCTCGCCTCGTTCGAACGCCAGCGGAGCGCGGTTGTAGACGCCCATGATGTGGTCGCTGGGAACGGTCGCGGCTTGTTGCGCGGTCTTTTCAGTCACGGGGATTGCCCTCCGAAAACGTAAGCGTCCCCGCGGCGACGGCTGCGGGGACTGGAAGGCTTGGCGTTTTCCGCTGGGAACGGCGGTCTGTCAATGACCGCTTCTGTGAAGCTTCATGGACCACTTGGCCGCAGGGGTCCATGTTTGGCCACGTTTCTCACCGAGGAGGCCCGGATGAAGACTCTCTACGCTCTCGCTCCGCTCGTCGCCCTGGCTGTCGCAGGCTGCGCCAGCACAGCCCCCGCCCCGGCCGCCAAGGGCCAGGTCACCGGCTCAGTGCTCTATCGCGAACGGATCATGCTGCCGCCGACGGCGACGGTCACCGTCACCCTGGCCGACACCTCGCTGATGGACGCGCCGGCCAAGGTGATCGACACCCAGGTGCTCACCGGCGGCTCGCCGCCCTACAAGTTCACGCTGAACTACGACCCGGCCACGATCGTCGACAACCACACCTACACGGTGTCGGCGCGCATCGAGGTCGACGGCAAGCTGCGCTTCATCACCGACACCCACACCCCGGTGATCACCCGCGGCTCCCCGCACCACGTCGAGATGATCGCCGTGGGCGTGCCCCAGAACTGAGGTCTACGGGGCCGGCTTCAGGTCTTCAGCTTGTAGCCGGTCTCGAACATCCAAAGGCACAAGCAGGCGAAGGCGATCACGAGGCCGGCGGTCATGCCGACGCCAGCGATCAGCGAGCCCTCGGCGTGGCCGATGAAGCCGTAGCGGAAGCCATCGATCAGATAGAAGAACGGGTTGTAGTGGCTGGCCGTGCGGAACGGTTCTGGCAGCTTGTCGACCAGATAGAAGGTCCCCGACAGGAAGGTCAGGGGCATGATGATGAAGTTGGTGACCACCGCCATGTGGTCGAACTTCTCGGCCCACAGCCCGGCCATGATGCCCAGCATCCCCAGGATCAGCGCGGCCCCGATCCCGAAGTAGAGCACCGCCCAGACGTGAGTGATCGGCAGGGCGGCGAACGGCAGGATCGCCGCGAAGGTCACCGCCCCGACCACGACGCCGCGGGTCGCCGCGCCGAGCGAGAAGGCCAACACCTGCTCCAGCGGGGTCAGCGGCGGGGTCATGAAGTCCCCGACCAGGCCGTTGAACTTGGCCTGCAGCAGCGACGACGAGGAGTTGGCGAAGGCGTTGTTTAGGACCTGCATCATGATCAGGCCCGGCGCCACGAACACGGCGAACGGGGTGCCGTGGATCGGCGGCGCCGCGCCGCGCACCGCGACCACGAACACCATCATGTACAGCAGCGCCGTCACCACCGGCGCGGCCAGGGTCTGCATGCCCACCTTCCAGAAGCGGCGCACCTCACGGGTATAGAGGGTCCCGAACCCAGCCCAGTTGAACCCGTGATAGTCGCGGGGCTGCGGCGGGATGACGGCGTCGGCGGCGGCGGGCATGTCCTTCATGGGCCAGGATGTGCGCCCGCTTTGGCCAGTTCGCAAGCACCCGTCACGGCGCCGCTTGAAACGCGAACCCTGTGGACAGAATCAATATCTAGTTTCTGTGGACGAAGGTGAGGGCGCCTATTGTGGCCGTTAATGGATGGGTTACGATATCTAGTAGTTGATGGCGGTCAGGTTTTCGGACTGCCACAAGATGTAGATCCCGGCCACCCGCGGGGGCGGCGCTGGGAGCGTGCAAGCGGGTGGAGCCAGACATGGGTTGGACTGACGAACGCGTCGAGAGTCTGAAGAAACTCTGGCAAGACGGCCTTTCGGCCAGCCAGATCGCAAAACAATTGGGCGGGGTGACCCGCAACGCCGTCATCGGCAAGGTCCATCGCCTGGGCCTGTCGGGACGCGCCGCGCCGTCGAAGCCGGCCCGTCCGGCCTTCAAGGCGCCGCGTCCGGCCCGTCCGGCCGCCGCGGCTCCGGCCGCGCCGCGCCGCATCGCCGAACCGACCGCGGTCGCTGCGGCCGCGCCGTCGCCGACGCCGTCGCCGGTGCGCTACGTCGAGGAAGCCCCGGGCACCGCCACGGTGCTGACCCTGGGCGCGCACATGTGCAAGTGGCCGATCGGCGATCCGTCGAGCGACAGCTTCACCTTCTGCGGCCGGCGCCAGGACGACGGTCCCTACTGCATGGAGCACGCCCGCGTGGCGTACCAGCCGGTGCAGACCAAGAAGCGTGGCGGCGCCAACGAACTGGCCCGCTCGCTGCGCCGCTACATCTAGTATCCGGGGGGATGGGTTCCGGGCGCGCCGAGCGGCAGCTTCGCTGTCGGGCGCGCCCGAACTTCTTTTTGACGGCGCAGGCCGCTATCTCTGCCCTATGACCGACGTCGCGACCGACACCGACAGCAACGCCAAGGCCTACTCGGTCTCCGAACTGGCCTTCGCCTTGAAGCGCACCCTCGAGGACGCCTACGGGTTCGTCCGGCTGCGCGGCGAGCTCTCGAAGGTCACCCACCACTCCAACGGCCACGTCTACCTGACCATCAAGGACGAGCGCGCCGCGATCGACGGCGTGGTCTGGAAGGGATCGGTCAAGAACCTCTCCATCCGCCCGCAACAGGGCATGGAGGTCGTGGTCACCGGCAGGATCACCACCTATCCGGCCGGCTCGCGCTACCAGATGGTCATCGAGACCATGGAGGCGGCCGGCGTCGGCGCCCTGCTGGCCCAGCTCGAACGCCTGAAGGCCAAGCTGCATGGCGAGGGCCTGTTCGACCAGGCCCGCAAGCGGCCCTTGCCGACCATGCCGGCCGTGGTCGGCGTCATCACCAGCCCGACCGGCGCGGTCATCCGCGACATCCTGCACCGCATCCGCGACCGCTGGCCGTGCCGGGTGATCGTCTGGCCGGTCGTGGTCCAGGGCGATGCGGCCGCCGGCCAGGTCGCCAACGCCATCGCCCGCTTCAACGCCATGGCCCCGGACGGCCCCGTGCCGCGTCCCGATATCCTGATCGTCGCCCGCGGCGGCGGCTCGGTCGAGGACCTCTGGGCCTTCAACGACGAGGCCCTGGCCCGCGCCGTCGCGGCGGGGACCATCCCGCTGATCTCGGCCGTCGGGCACGAGACCGACACCACCCTGATCGACTTCGTCTCCGACCGCCGTGCGCCGACCCCGACCGCCGCGGCCGAGATGGCGACGCCGGTCCTGGTCGAGCTGAAGGCCTATATCGGCGACCTCTCGGCGCGCCTGCACCGCTGCGGCGGCCGGACGGTCGAGGACCGCCGCGGCCGCGTCGAACACGCCGGCCGCGCGCTGGCCCGCGTGCCGGACCTGGTCGAAATGGCCGCCCAGCGCTTCAACCTGGCCTCCAGCCGGCTGGGCGCGGGGCTGTCGCGCAACGTCGCCGCGCACCACACCGACCTGGTCCGGGTCTCCTCCCGACTGTCCCCCGGCCTCTTGCAGCGCCCGCAGCAGGTCCACGCCGACCGCCTGGCGCGCCTGGTCTTGCGGCTGAAGCCGGCGATGGCGCGCGGCCTGGACCGCACCGCCGAGCGGCTCTCCAGCCTCTCCAAGCTCTATGCCTCGGTCGATCCCAGCGCGCCCTTGAAGCGCGGCTTCGCCCGCGTGCACCGCGCCGACGGATCGCTGGTGCGTGAAGGCGCCGGCCTGGTCAGCGGCGAGGGCGTGCGACTGGTCTTCGCCGACCAGAGCCGCGAGGCGACCATCGACGGCACGCCCAGCGCCGCTCCGCCCGCGGCCCCGACGCCAGCCGCCAAGCCGGTCCGCGCGCCCAAGCCGCCGTCAGCCCCGTCCAACCAGGGCGACCTGTTCTAGCGGCGGCGCCCTGTTCTCGCCGCGTCCGTCGCGCTACATAGATTTCCATGAACGCCCACGACCGCGACCTCACCGGCTCCGACATCGCCTCGCTCCACTATGGCGACGGCGAATTCGTCGTGCTCAAGCCGGGACGCTACGTGATCTGCGCCGTCTCGAAGGTGAAGATCCCGGTGGAGGCCCTGCGCTACTGGAACCCAGCCCTCCAGGAAGCCTACGCCACGCCGGTCGAAGCGCTGGCGCGGTGGAAAGAGCTGCATCCCTGACGCGCCGCTGAGCCGCCGCACGGCGGTTCTCGGGCTGGCCTCAACCGCACTCGCCGCGCCCGCCAGGGCGGCCGACCTGGCGATGAGCGGCCGCATGCAGCAGAGCGGCTTTGCGATCGGCCGCACCTCGCCGCGTGCGCAGGTGTTCCTCGATGGCCAGAAGGTCACCCGCGCCTCGGATGACGGGTATTTCTATCTCGGCTTCGACCGCGACGCCGGGCCCAGCGCCCAGGTGCGCATCGACGCGCGCGGCGCCGACCTCATGCGGCAATTGCAGATCGACCGGGCCGAATACGACATCCAGCGCATCAAGGGCCTGCGCCAAGTCTATCAAGGTCAGGCCAGTCCCGAACTTGAAGCGCGGATCGCCGACGAGACCAAGCGCAAGTCCGCGGCCTTCGCCAGCGTCACCGACCGGGACGACTTCAAGAGCGGCTTCTCCGCGCCGCTGCGCGATTTCCGGGTCACCGCCCGCTTCGGCGGTCAGCGGATCATCGACGGCCGGCCGCGCCCGCCCCACTACGGCATCGATCTGGCCGCTCCGACCGGCACGCCGGTATCGAGCCCCGCCGGCGGCCTGGTGGTGCTGGCCGATCCCGGCATGCTGTTCGAGGGCGGGCTGGTCATGGTCGACCATGGCCAGGGCCTGGTCTCGGCCTACCTGCACCTCAGCCGCGTCGACGTCTCCAGCGGCCAGACCCTGGCCCGCGGCCAGCGCATCGGCGCGGTCGGCGCCACCGGCCGGGCGACCGGACCGCACCTGTGCTGGCGGCTGAAGTGGCGCGGGCGGCACATGAACCCTATGCTGATGGTCGGAGCGTCCGGCCCGGCCGCAGCCTAGCGATTGCGCCGATAGGTTTCGTTGGGCCAGCGCTTGTGGGTCCAGAACCATTCGGCCGGCCGCTCGCGCACCCAGCCTTCGATCATGGCGTTGATCTTGCGCACGCCCGCCTCGATGTCGGCGGTGGTGTTGCCGGTGTGCTCCAGGTGGATCGGGTCGTGCACGACCACCCGGAACCTGGCCTTGCGCCGGCGTTGCACCGACATCGGCTGCAGCACGGTGTTGTAGCGTAGCGCCAGGCGCGAGGGGCCGGGCGCGGTGTGGCAGGTCACCCCGAAGAACGGCGCAGCGACCCCGCCGTTGAACTTCTGGTCGTTCATCAGCGCCACCGACTCGCCGCGGCCGAGCGCGGCCAGCAGTTCGCGTGCGCCGTCGCCGCCCTTGGGCGCGAAGTAGCGGACGCCGTAGCGGAAGCGATAGTCGCGCACCCGCTTTTCGACATGCGGGTTGTTCATCGCCCGATAGGTGATCTGGCACTTCACCGGCGAATTGACGATCGCCGCCGGCATCACCTCGAAATTGGCGAAGTGACCCGAAACGAACACCACCGGCTCCTGGTTGGCGGCGATCTCGTCGAAGCGCTGGCCATTGACGATCTCGACCCGGCCCGGCGCGCCGATGATCCGGTCCATGATCAGCAGCTCAAGGAAGGTGCGCCCGGTATTGTCCCATTGCGCCTTCAGGAGATCGGCGATCTGCGCGTCCGGCGCTTCGGGAAAGGCGATGCGCAGATTGGTCTCCGCCACCTTCTGGGCGCTGGTCAGCGGCCCCACCGCCTTGAAGAACCACGCGCCGAAATCCGACACGAGATCGACCGGCAACATCCGCGCGAAGGCGATCACCACGTCGAAGGCCAGGGCCTCCAACCGCCACAAAAGATCCTGCGCCACCGGGGGCTTAGCCTGCGTCATGCCCTCTACTAGTCGCGTCGTTCCCTGTCGCGCAACGCGAACAGCGCTCGCTTGGCGCGCGACTTGCGAAAATCCCTGCAGGCCGTCTCGCTTTGGGACGGGCGGCAAGCAGAGGGATTGGGGGCGATGGAGTCCATGGGTAGCAATATCGACGTTCATCTCGGCAAGCGGTTGCGCCGTCGGCGGCGCCTGCTGGGGCTGACGCAACAGCAACTGGCCGGCGCCTGCGGCGTGCGGTTCCAACAAATTCAGAAGTACGAATGCGGCGCCAACCGCATCTCGGCGGCCCGCCTGTGGCAGCTGTCCGAGGCGCTCGAGGTGCCGGTCGGCTATTTCTACGACGGCCTCTCGGACACCGCGCAGCGCGAACATGCGCTGGGCGAAGGCCCGGGTGAAGCCGGCGGCGAGATGCTGGCCAGCAAGGAGACGCTGGACCTCATCCGCGCCTACTATCAGCTCGGCGAACGCCCGCGTCGCCGTCTGCTCGACCTCGCCAAGTCGCTGAACGGCGAACACGAGGCGGCCTGACGCCCGACTGCTTGCGCCCGACCGAGCGACCCCCGACAGGGGGATATCGCGGAGGCCGGCGGCAGGGTAAAGCGGATGCCATGCCCGCCCTTGCCGCCGGCCGTCTGGCCGAACTCGACGCTTTTCTTCTCGAACTCAACGCCGCCGCGGCGCGCGTGACCCTGCCCTACTTCCGATCCGACCACGGACTGGAGGACAAGGGCGGCGCGCGCGGATTCGACCCCGTGACCGCCGCCGACAAGGGCGCGGAAGCGGCGATCCGCGAACTGATCTCGGCCCGCTTTCCCGACCACGGGGTGATCGGCGAGGAGTACGGCGAGGACCGCCCCGACGCCGAGTTTGTCTGGGTGCTCGACCCGGTCGACGGGACCCGCGCGTTCATCGCCGGCCTGCCGCTCTGGACGACGCTGATCGGCCTACGCCACCAGGGCCGCCCGGTCCTGGGGTCCATCGGCCAGCCCTATCTGGACGAAGTCTTCATCGGCCACGCGGGCGGATCGCGCCTCGTCGCCAAGGGTCAGGTCACCCCGTTGAAGGTCCGTCCCTGTCCCAAGCTGACCGACGCGATCATCGCCACCACCGATCCTGAAGCCTGTTTCGACGGCGCCGAGCTGGGCGCCTGGACCCAGGTGCGCGCCGCTGCGCGACTGGCCCGGCTGGGCTGCGACGCCTACGCCTACGCCATGGTCGCCATGGGCAAGATGGACATGGTGATCGAGGCCGGCCTGAAGTCGTGGGACATCGAGTCCGCCATCCCCCTGATCGAGGGCGCCGGCGGCCTGGTCACCAACTGGCGCGGCCAGCCGGTGGGGCCGAACGGCGGGCAGATCGCCATCGCCGGCGACCGGGCCTGCCTCGACGAGGCCCTGGTCGCCCTCAAGCGATCGGCGAAATAGCTACTTCTTCGCCGGAGCCTTCTTGGCGGCGGCCGGCTTTGCGGTCGCCTTCGGTTTAGCGGCGACCTTCGGGGCCGCAGCCTTGGGGGCGGCCTTCGCAGCCGGCGCCTTCGCGGCGGGGGCGGGCTTGGCGGCGGCCTTCGGCGCAGCCTTGACGGCGGCTTTCGGAGCCGCGGCGGGCTTGGGAGCGGCGGCCTTGGGCTTGGCCGCAGCCTTCTCAGCCGCCGGCGCCTTGGCCGTCGCCTTCGGGGCCGGAGCGGCCTTCGGCGCAGCCGCCTTCGCAGCAGGTTTGGCCGCAGGCTTGGCGGCCGGCGCGGCCTTGGGTTTCGCAGCCGGCTTGGCGGCAGGCTTGGCTTCGGCCTTGGGCTTCGGCGCAGCCTTAGGCTTGGCGGCGGCCTTCGGCGCGGCGGGCTTCACCTCGGCGACAACCGCCGGAGCGGGTTCCGGCGCCTTCGGCGCGGGAGCGGGCTCAGGCTTCACCTCGACGACCGGAGCCGGTGCGGGAGCCGGCGCGGCGGCGGCCACCGGCGCGGGCGCAGGCTCGGCCGGTTTGGGCGCCGAAGACGCCGGGGCCGAGGGCGCCGGGGCCGAGCGGCCCAGCAGGGCGTCCAGCGCACGCAGGAAGATGTTCCGCATTGTGTCCGTCTCCATCAGGATTTCGTGGAACGCGCCGGCTACGCTGACGAACTCGCCCGCAGGCAGGTTCTTCGCAGCCACGCGCTGGGCGGTGTTGTCGACGAGTCTGTCCTGTTCGGCAGAGACGATGACGACCGGAATCGTGACGCTTTTCAAGTTCTCGGGCCGTGACAGATAGGCCGTGGCCTTGAGCGCGAAGTCGATCCACCCCCAAGTCGGCCCGCCAAGGTCGAGCTTCGGCTCGGCGCGAACCTGGGCCTTGGCTCGCTCATAGCGCGCGCGGTCGTGGGTGAGGATGTTGGTCTCGAAGGTCTCGGCCGGGCCGGCCGGCCGCGCGAAGGCGCCGCCGCGGCCGAGCAGAACGTTGAGGCCGGCCATCAGCCGCGCCGCCGCCGGGGGCGTCTTGCCAAGCTGCAGACCCAGCATGGGCGCGCAGAGGACCGCGCCTTGGAACTGCGCGGCCTCGCCCTTGGCCAGGGCCAGCAGGGTCAGGCATCCGCCCATCGAATGGCCGATGGCGAACCACGGCTTGGGCAGCCGCGTCTCATAGGCCGCCAGCAACGCGCGATAGTCGGCCAGGAAGGCGTCGTAGCCGCGCGCGTGGCCGGCCAGGCGGTCGGGCAGTTCGCGGTGTGACAGGCCCTGGCCGCGCCAGTCATGGGCCAGAACCACGAAGCCACGCGCGGTGAGGTCCTCGATGACCTCGAAATACTTCTCGATCGGCTCGGTGCGGCCGCCGCTGAGCACGATGGAGCCGCGAACCGCGCCGCGGGCCGGAAACAGCGCCGCCCGAAGCCGGGCCTTGCCCGCGCCCTCGAACCAGGCCGCTTCGGCGCCGGCCGGGACCGGCGCGCTTGGAATGGAGATCAAAGGCGCCGGCGACATGCTCATCCCAGTTTGGCGAACAACGCCTGCATCTGCGGCTGCAGCGACATGGCCAGGCCCATGTCCGAAACCTTGAGCCGGCCGGTGATGACCGCGGTCATGGGATTGAGCTCGCCCGCCCCCAGCGCCTTGAGGTCCTTGCGGCTGATCGAGACCGTCAGGTCCGCGGGCCCGTCCTCGTTGGTCACCGAGGCGCCGTCGATATGGATGAAGCCTTCACCGCGCAGATCGACCTTGAAGGTCTTGCCCAGGCCGGAGCCCTCGGCCACGGCGGCGGCCACGCGCTGGGTCAGTTCTTCCAAGGTCGTCGTCATACGCACCGTCTCACATGCTCGTGAGCGGCAGCTTCGCCTCAAGCGCGAGCCAAGTAAACGGCTCAGCCAGGGTTTGAGCGGGGATTTCGTCTCGCGCTTGGTTAAGAGGCGGGCGCCGCAGCCGGGCAGGTCTCGCTGATGCGCTTGGCGGTGGTGGTGGCGTTGGCGCTGAGCGGCACCCCGGCGTAGGTGGTGCTGATCTTGGCGTTCATGGTGAAGGTGGTCGGCGAGTAGGTGCCGGTCGCCTCCAGCGCCGCCTGGCTGCCGTTCTTGGTGGCGCAATTGCCCTTCAGGCGGATCTTGCCGTCCTTGAACACCCGGGTCGGGTAGTCGCACTTGTAGTGGCGGTTCGACGGCCCCATCACGAACTTCGAGACTTCCGACGGCGTGATGCAGCGCTTCTCGGTCTTGGTCTGGCTGATGATCGCCGAGACCTTGTTCGTCACCTCCCAGTATCCGGGCAGGATGGTCTGCTCCTGCGCGGCGGCGGGAGCGGCCAGCAGCAGGCCGGCGGGGATCAGGGCGAGCAGGGCGTTTCGGAGCATATCTGGCCTTTAGCGCATCGAGTTCGCGTCAAGCTAGCAGCTTGCACGTGACTGCATGCTGACAGAACCGGGCGCAGGCCCGTTCATCTTGGGATGACAGCGCGCCGGATCAAGCGCATCTTGCGAACAACTCTCAAGAAGGACGGGGAGACCGCCCATGAAGACCCTCGATCTCGAAGGCATCAACGAGCTCTATCGCCAACCGGGCAAGCTGGTGCTCGACAAGGTGCTGGACCATGTCGAGAAGCACGGCCGCGCCTTCATCGGCCTGTCGCCGTTCTGCGTGGTCAGTTCGGCCGGACCCGACGGCGCCATCGACGTCTCGCCGCGCGGCGGCGAGCCCGGCTTCGTGCATGTCAGCGAGGACGGCCGGACGCTCTATCTGCCCGACCGCCCGGGCAACAACCGGCTCGACACCATCCGCAACCTGCTGTCGGGGCCTGGCCGCATCGGCCTGATGTTCATGATCCCCGGCTTCGACGACGTGCTGCGGGTCAACGGCCGGGCCAGCGCCACCGCCGACCCCGACCTGCTCGCCAAGTTCGTCGAGTTCGGCAAGACGCCGCGGCTGGTGCTGATGGTCGCGGTCGAGGAGGCGTTCCTGCACTGCCCCAAGGCGATCATGCGGGCGCGGCTGTGGGAGGCCGACGCGCAGGTCGAGCGCACCACCCTGCCCTCGGGATCCGAAATGATCTTCGAGCAGCTGAACATGGGCAAGGTGCCGGTGCCGAACGAGCAGATCATCGCCAGCTACCGCGAGCAGCTCTAGGCGGCGGGCTTCACCAGCCTCAGGGTCATGCGGTCGCTCTCGCCGATGGCGTCGTAGGGCGCGCGGTCGAAGTTCGGATCGGCCGGCTCGCCGCGCGGCGCGGTGAGCCGCACCGGCGGCAACGTCCAGACCCCGAACGGGTGGTCGCGGTCGTCGGCGGCGTTGGCGTTGATCTCGCTGGTCTTGTCGAGGACGAAGCCGGCTTCCTGGGCCAGACGCACCGCGTAGGCCTCCTGGACATAGCCGTTGGCGGCGAGCACGTCCTGCACGCCGCCGGGCGCGGCGCGATGCTCCTCGATCCCCAGCACGCCGCCGGGCTTCAGCGCGGCGAAAGCGTCGCGGAAGGCCTTCTCCGCGATGCCGGCGGCCATCCAGTTGTGCAGGTTGCGCAGGAACAGCACCAGATCGGCGCTGCCGGCCGCCGCGACCGGGCCGCTGGTCGGGCCGAAGGCGGTGATCTCAACGTCGCCGTAGATCTTCGGCTTGGCCTTCAGGCGGGCGCGATAGGCCTCGACGATCTCGGTCGAGGCCGGGTCGGTCGGCTCGAGGTCCGCCGCGATCAACTTGCCTTTGTTGGCCGCCAGGTACGGCGCGAGAATGTCGGTGTACCAGCCGGCGCCGGGCCAGAACTCGACCACCGTCTGGCCGGGCTTCAGGCCCCAGAATTCCAGCGTCTCGACCGGGTGGCGCCAGGCGTCGCGGGCCTTGTCGGCGGGCGAGCGCCACTCGCCGGCGACGGCCTCGGCGAGCGTCATGTTGCGCGCGGCCTTAGTCGGCGCCGTCTTGGGCTCAGCCTCGCCCTTCTTGCCGCAGGCGGCCAGGGCCAGGGCCCCGATCAGAGCGCCCCGACGCGAGAAGGAAGCCGCCGAACTTGCAAGTACACGCCGCATGGAGATCCCGAACTGGCCATCGTCCCGAGCGGCTTACCTGACCCGGGACGATGGTCAAAGCGTGGCCCTACTGTTTGACGAACCGCAGGGTCATCCGGTCGCTCTCGCCGATGGCGTCGTACTTGGCGCGATCGAAGCTCGGATCGGGCTTGTCGGCGGCCGGCGAGCGGCGGACCGGCGGCAGGGTCCAGACACCGAACGGGTGGTCCTTTGTGTCCTTGGCGTTGGCGTTGATCTCGGACTTGGCGGCGAGCTTGAAGCCGGCCTTCTCGGCCGTGGCGATCACGAAATCGGTGGCGACGTAGCCGTCCGAGGCGCCGGGAACCTGGGCGCGGGTGGGGTCGGAGCGATGCTCCTCGACCGCCAGCACGCCGCCGGGCTTCAGCACGTCGTGGAAGTCCTTGAACACCTTGTCCAGCATGCCCGGTTGGCCCATCCAGTTGTGGACGTTGCGGGCGGTGATCACGACGTCGGCCGAGCCCGGCGCGCCGAGCGGACCCGACACCGGACCGAAGCCGACATAGGTGATCGGGCCGAACTTGGCCTGGTCGGCGTACTTGGCCTCGAAGTCGGCGCGGCCCTTGCGGGCGCCGTCCGACAGCTTGGGGTTCGCCACGTCGGCGACGCCGGCGACATAGGTCCCGCCCGTAGCCTTGGCGTAGGGGGCGAGGATCTCGGTCCAATAGCCCGAACCGGGCGAGATCTCGATGACCGTCGCCTTGGGCTTCACGCCCCAGAACTCGAGGCTCTCATAGGGGTGGCGCGCGGCGTCGCGAGCGACATGGTCGGCGCCGCGTTGCGGGCCGGCGATAGCGGCCTTGAGGGCGGCGTCTTCAGCCGAAGCGATCGCCGGCTGGGCGATGACGGCGATCGCCGCGGCGGTGGCGAGCGCGAACATACGGGGGGACATCTGCATCGAGCCTTCTGGTTGTTTTCCTGGACGCGGCGCAGCCTAGAGGGGTCGGCGCGGCTGGCAACCCGGCTTGCGCGCTCGCCAGCCAGACCATGCAAGATTGTTGCGCCCGGCAGGTCTTGAACGGCGCAAATCGCCTCCCACCTAGACATTCGAAGGCGCTGGACACCCGGGCCTTCCGGACACTGCCGAGGCCGATCCCGGCTCGCGCGCCGTCCGCCCATCGCAACCTTGCTTGAGACAAGAAGGTAACTGGAAATGCGTACGATCGACTTCTCCCCCCTCTATCGCTCTGTCGTGGGCTTCGACCGTCTAGCCTCGCTGCTGGAAACCGCCAGCGCTGACGCCGCGGCCGGCTATCCGCCCTACAACATCGAGCGCACCGACGAGAACGCCTACCGCGTCGAGATCGCGGTCGCCGGCTTCCGTCCCGAAGAACTGAACATCGAGGTCAAGGAAAACCTCCTGACCGTCCAGGGCCGCAAGGCCGCCAACGACGACCAGCGCCGGTTCCTCCACCGCGGCCTGGCCGAGCGCAACTTCGAGCGCCGGTTCCAGCTTGCCGACTACGTGGTGGTCACCGAAGCCAAACTCGCCGACGGCCTGCTGTCGATCTCGCTGAAGCGCGAGCTTCCCGAAGCGCTGAAGCCCCGCACGATCGAGATTTCGACCGGGGCCGAAGCCAACCTGATCGAAGGCGAGAAGGCCGCCTAACCTCCCCCCAGAGGCGGCCCTCCAGCCCTCCGGGGCGGCGCAGCGACCTGCGCCGCCCCACTCCCCTCCCAGACTGTGCAGGGCGGCTCCGAAAGGCGCCGCCCTTTCTTTTGGGCTTCAGAATGCTCCGTGCCGGCCTTGGCCGGACGTGAAGCGAGCCGCACCGTCGCGCGCCTCGCCGGTGGCGAGCGTCGCGCGGCCCAACTCGACCTCGAAGCGGGTGGCCGCTTCCCAATCCATCGACCATTGGGCGATCGCCGAGGTGCGGTCGTTGCGCAGGCAGGCTTGCGGAAACGCGCCGATCTGCGCGGCCAACTCCAACGCCGCCTCAAGCGCGCCGCCGCTGGGCGCCAGGCGATTGGCGAGCCCGATCTCGAACGCCTCGCGCGCGCCGACCGGGCGGCCGGTCAGGATCAGGTCCATGGCCCGCGAATGGCCGATCAGCCGCGGCAGCCGCACGGTGCCCAGATCGATCAGCGGCACCCCGAAGCGGCGGCAGAACACGCCGAACACCGCGTCCTCCGCTGCGACGCGCAGATCGCACCAGGCCGCGACCTCCAGCCCGCCGGCGACGGCATGGCCCTCGATCGCCGCGATCACCGGCTTGGAGAGCGCCAGCCGCGTACAGCCCATCGGCCCGAGATCGCCATCGCGATGGACCGGATTACCCCGCCCCTCGCTGACGCCCTTCAGATCGGCGCCGGCGCAGAACGCGCCACTGCGGCCCTGCAGCACGGCGACGTCGAGCGCGTCGTCGGCGTCGAAGGCCTTGAAGGCGTCGTAGAGTGCTTGGGCCGTCGCGCCGTCGACGGCGTTGCGGCGCTCGGGCCGCTCGATGGTGACGACCGCGGTGCGGCCGCGGACTTCGACGCTGACGGTTTGCATGGGCGCGGCCTCCTTGGCGGAAGCCGACGATAGCGCCTTGCCCGGGCGTCAGCCCAAGGGGCTCAGATCACGTCTTCGAGCCCGCGCGCGCCCCACTTCTGGGCGCCCGTCAGGTTGGCGTTGCGGACCATGGCGCTGGTGAAGTTGGCCCGGCTGAGGTCGGCGTCGACGAAGATGGCGTGACGGCAGTCGGCCCGCGCCAGGTCGGCGTTCTTCAACGTCGCGCCGGTCAGGTTGCTCGGCAGGGTGCGGTCGGCGCCCAGCAGCAGCGGGCCCATCTGGGCGTCGCGCAGGTCGGCGCCCGACAGCTTGGCCCCGATCAGGCGCGCGCCGCGCAGGTCGGCGCGGCGCAGGTTGCAGTTGCGCAGGTCGGCCCCGTCGAGCTGGGCGCCCTGCAACTGCACGCCTTCCATGTCGAGGCCGTAGAACACCGCGCCCTTGGCCGAGAGGGCTGTCAGGTTGAAGCCGCGAATGGTCTCCAGCGCCCGCAGGTCGGCGTTGTCGAACACGCTGGGCGTGCCCTCGGCGCCGCCGGTCTCGCACCACTTGGCGTGATCGCGGATCATGGTCTTGTAGGGCAGGTCCTGCACCGACTTGCCGACCGGGTCGTCGGTCAGCACGCCGCGCATGTCGGCCTGGGAGACGTTCCAGGCGAAGGTTTTGGCGCCGACCAGGATCACGTCGCGCATGTCCGCGCCGGCCAGATCCGCGCCGGACAGGTCGCAGCCGGCCATGTTGGCCCCGGACATGTTGGCCTGCTTGAGGTTGGCGCGCACCAGCTTGGCGTCCTTGAGGATCGCGTCGCTGAAGTCGGCCTTGATCGCCATGACGCCCGAGAGGCGCGAGCGTTCGAGATTGGCGCCGGCCAGGATCGCGCCCGACGCCTCGCCCACGCGGTTGATGTGCTCGAGCACCCGCAGGCCCTTGTCGCGGTCGCCGACGGCGATCGAGCCTTCGCGCAAGTCGGCCTCGAACATGTCGGCGCCGGTCAGGTTGGCGCCGCGCAGGCACGCCCCGCGCAGGTCGGCCCGGCGAAGCGAGGCGTCGGTCAGATTGGCGTTCTGCAGGTCGGCGCCGAACAGGTTGGCGTGGTCCAGGCGCACGCCCTGCATCTGGCAGTCGGCGAGCACCGCGCCGGTCAGATCGGCGTCGCAGAGATTCTTGCCGCGCAGGTCGAGCCCCGAAAGATCCTTCCAGGCGAACACGGCGCGAGCGCCGCCCGGCTTCGAGGTCCAAAGGCGGTCGTGCTTTGCGCAGACGGCGTCGAGCTCGTGCTGATCGAGCCTGCGCAACTCCTGGGCTGGAGCGCTCTGGGCGGACATCGGAAACCCCACTGACTTTCAGGGTCCGATCCTAGGTCCGCGTAATTAACACGCTCTTTCCGCGGGTTAGCTTGCAGTGGTTAATTTCGCGGCGGCTGATAGCTCTCATAGAGGCTCGCGGCCTCGTCGGCGAGCACGCCGAGGCGCACCGGAACGCCGGCTCCGGCCAGCCGCTCGGCGCCCTGGCCGGAGGCGTAGGGCGAGGCGTCCTCGCAGGCGATCACGACCTCGGCGACACCGGCGCTCACCAGCCGCTGCGAGCACGACGCTGCGCCGGACGAGCGTGCGCCGCACGGCTCCAACGTCACGTAGGCAATCGCGCCACGCGCATTTTCTCCCGCCTTTTCAATAGCCTGCTCTTCGGCGTGGGGCCGACCGCCCTTGGCGGTGACCCCCTCGCCGACGACCACGCCGTCCTTGACCAGCACGCAGCCGACGCTGGGATTGTCCCCGGTCAGACCAACGTGCGTCCGCGCCAGGGCGATGGCGCGACGCATGTGGGCAAGGTCGGCGTCCGACGTCATCCGATCGCCGGCAGGGCGGTGGCGCGGGCCTCGTCGAGATAGCGCGCCGAGGTCGGCTTAAGGTTAGCGTCGAGCTCGATCAGCAACGGATTTCCGGTGGGGATCTCCACAGCAATGATGCCTTCGTCCGACAGTCCGAACAGCAGCTTCACAATCGCGCGTAGAGAGTTGCCGTGCGCCGCAACCAGCAGGGTTTCCCCGGCCTTCAGGTGCGGGGCGATCTCGGCGTCCCAATACGGCTGCACGCGGTCGAGCGTGGTCTTCAAGCTTTCGGTGTCCGGCAGCACGGCGCCGGCGTAGCGACGGTCCTTGGAGAAGTCGAACTCGCCGCCCGGCGCCAGCGGCGGCGGCGGCACGTCGTACGAGCGACGCCACACCTTGACCTGGTCCTCGCCGTGCTTGGCGGCGGTCTCGGTCTTGTTGAGGCCGGTCAGGCCGCCGTAGTGGCGCTCGTTCAGGCGCCAGTCCTTGGTCTCGGGCACGAACACCTGGCCGGCGGCGGTCAGGGCCAGCCACAGGGTGCGGATGGCGCGGGTCAGGACCGAGGTGTAGGCGCGGTCGATCTGCAAGCCGGCCGCCTTGATCAGCTCGCCGCCCTTCTTGGCCTGGGCTTCGCCCTCGGCGGTCAGGTCCACGTCCACCCAGCCGGTGAAACGGTCCTCGAGGTTCCATTGACTCTGGCCGTGACGAAGAAGGATCAAGGTGGGCAAGGCGCGGCGCTCCATCTGGGGGTCGCCAGCGGGCTAAGGCCCGGCGCCCCCAGCGTCAAGGTCCGCTGGCCCCTGAGGGCGGCGCTGTCTATATGAGCACACATGTCCAATCGCCTGTTCTTCCCCTTCGCCGCGATCCTGGCGCTCGCGCTTGTGGCGCTGGGCGCCGTCTGGCCGCAGGGCCTGGGCGCACGCTCCCCGGGGCCGTTCGGCCACGCGCCGGTGCTGCAGACGGCTCAGGCCAAGGCCGCCATGCAGCGCGAGACCGACGCTTCCGAGCAGCGGCTCAAGGCCGCCCGCGAGGCGGTCGCCGACATCCAAACCCAGAAGCTCAGCCCCACGAAATGACGGACGCCGCCCAGATGACCCAATTCGACGCCGTCGCCGTGGGCCGGCGGGTGCTGACCGCCGAAGCCGACGCCCTGCGCCTGCAGGCCGACACCCTCGGCGAGGCCTTCGAAAAGGCCGTCGACCTGCTCTTCGCCGCCAAGGGCCGGGTGATCTGCACCGGGATCGGCAAGTCCGGGCACGTGGCCAAGAAGATCGCGGCCACCTTCGCGTCCACCGGCGCCCCGGCCTTCTTCGTGCACGCCAACGAGGCCAGCCACGGGGACCTGGGCATGATCGCCGAGGGCGACGTGATCCTGGCGCTGTCGAAGTCCGGCCAGAACCAGGAACTGGCCGACGTCATCGCCTATTCGCGGCGCTTCCACATTCCGCTGATCGCGCTCACCGCCTTCGCCGACAGCCCGCTGGGTCAGGCGGCCGACGTGGCGCTGCTGCTGGCCGACACCACCGAGGTCACCTCCGAGGTCAAGGCGCCGACCACCTCCACCACCTTGCAGATCGCCATCGGCGACGCCCTGGCCGTGTCGCTGCTGGAGCGCCGCGGGTTCAGCGCCAAGGACTTCAAGATCTTCCACCCCGGTGGCAAGCTGGGCGCGATGCTGCGGACGGTCGGCGACCTGATGCACGGCAAGGACGAGCTGCCGCTGGTCGGCGAGGCGACGCCGATGTCCGAGGCGCTGCTGGTGATGACCGAGAAGGCGTTCGGCATCGTCGGGGTCACCGACGCGAGCGGCGCGCTGAAGGGCGTGATCACCGACGGCGACCTGCGCCGCCATCTCGACGGCCTGCTGACCCACACCGCCGGCGACGTGATGACCGCCGGACCGAAGAAGACCGCGCCGCCGCAGATGCTGGCGGCCGAGGCTCTCGCGCTGATGAGCGACCCGCTGCCGATGGTCACGGTTCTGTTCGTGGTCGAGAACGGACGGCCGGTCGGCATCCTGCGGGTCCACGATCTGGTTCGCGCCGGGGTCTGACGGATCGTCACGAAACGGGCGCCGAAGGTTCGCATTCGCATGGTCTTAAGGTCTGCGGGCCTTTAAGAGCCACGAAACAGAGATAACGGAGTTACGATGCTGCCCGTCCCGCGCGCCGATCTCACGCCCAATACGTTCGAATACGAAGTCACCCCGCTGGTGAAGGCGACGGGCTTCCGCGAATACGACGCGCGCTGGCTGTTCGGCCCGGAGATCAACCTGCTGGGGATCGAGGCGCTCGGCCTCGGCCTGGGGACCTACATCCACGAACTCGGGCAGAAGAAGATCGTCGTCGGCCACGACTACCGGTCCTATTCGCTGTCGATCAAACAGGCGCTGACCGTCGGGCTGGTGGCCGCCGGCTGCGAAGTCGTCGACATCGGTCTGGCGCTGTCGCCGACCGCCTACTTCGCCCAGTTCGCGCTCGACGCGCCCTGCGTGGCGATGGTCACCGCCAGCCACAACGAGAACGGCTGGACCGGCGTGAAGATGGGCGCCCAGCGCCCGTTGACCTTCGGCCCGGTCGAGATGGGCCGCCTGAAGGAAATCGTGCTCGGCGGCGAGGGCAAGACCCGCGACGGCGGTTCGCTGACCCATGTCCAGGGCTTCGCCCAGACCTTCATCGACGACGTTTCGAAGCGCGCGCAGATCAAGCGGCCGCTGAAGGTCGTCTGCGCCTGCGGCAACGGCACCGCCGGGGCCTTCGCGCCGCAGGCCCTGCGCAACATGGGCGTCGAGGTCATCGAGATGGACTGCGACCTCGACTGGACGTTCCCGCGCTACAACCCCAATCCCGAAGACCATGAGATGCTCAAAGAGATGGCCAAAGCCGTCAAAGAGCACGGCGCGGACCTGGCGCTGGGCTTCGACGGCGACGGCGACCGCTGCGGCGTGGTCGACGACACCGGCGAGGAGATCTTCGCCGACAAGATCGGCCTGATGCTGGCCCGCGACCTCTCGGCCCTGCACAAGAACGCGACCTTCGTGGTCGACGTGAAGTCCACGGGCCTGTTCGCCACCGACCCGGTGCTGGCCGCCAACGGCGCGACCACCGTCTACTGGAAGACCGGCCACAGCTACATCAAGCGCAAGACCGCCGAGATCGGCGCTCTGGCCGGCTTCGAGAAGAGCGGCCACTTCTTCTTCAATCCGCCGCTGGGCAACGGCTACGACTGCGGCCTGACCGCGGCGGCCGCGATCCTGTCGATGCTGGACCGCAACCCCGGCAAGAAGCTCTCGGAACTGAAGACCGCCCTGCCGGTGGCCTTCACCTCGCTGACCATGTCGCCGCATTGCGCCGACGAAGAGAAGTACGGCGTTGTCGACGACGTGGTGGCCGAATACGAAGCGCTGGCGGCGGCCGGCGGTACGATCCTTGGTCGCAAGATCGTCGAGGTGATCACCGTCAACGGCGTGCGCGTGGCGCTGGAGGACGGCTCCTGGGTGCTGGTGCGGGCCTCCTCCAACAAGCCCGAGATCGTCGTGGTGGTGGAAAGCACCCAGTCTGAGGACGACATGCGCGCGCTCTTCCGCCAGGAAGTAAAGCCGCGCCTGGCCAGACGTCCGCAGGTGGGCGCCTATAATCAGGAAGTCTAGCGCCGCTGGCGCACAACTTGCTTACTCAAAAGACCAATGTCCTGTTCTGGATCGGCGTGCGATTGCGGGGGCGCTCGCGGCGTGGTGAAAGACGGGGCGGGAACGGATCTCAAGGATAACCCATGCACGTCACTATGATCGGCACCGGCTATGTGGGCCTGGTGAGCGGGGCCTGTTTCGCCGACTTCGGTCACACGGTGACCTGCATCGACAAGGACGCTAGCAAGATCGAGCGCCTGCGCGCCGGCGGCATCCCGATCTATGAACCGGGGCTCGACGTCCTGGTGGCCAAGAACGTGCAGGCCGGGCGCCTGTTCTTCGACACCGACGCCGCCGAAGCCGTCAAGAAGGCCGACGCGGTGTTCATCGCCGTCGGCACGCCCTCGCGCCGCGGAGACGGCCACGCCGACATGTCCTTCGTCCACGCCGCCGCCGAAGAGATCGCCGGCCTGCTGGACGGCTTCACCGTCATCGTCACCAAGTCGACCGTGCCGGTCGGCACCGGCGACGAGATCGAGCGCATTGTGAAGGCCAAGCGCCCCGACGCCCAGTTCGCCGTGGTCTCGAACCCCGAGTTCCTGCGCGAAGGCGCGGCCATCGAGGACTTCAAGCGCCCTGACCGCGTCGTGGTGGGCATGGAGGACGAGCGCGCCCGCCCGGTGATGACCGAGCTCTACCGGCCGCTGTTCCTCAACGAAACGCCGATCCTGTTCACCGGCCGGCGCACCAGTGAGCTGATCAAGTACGCGGCCAACGCCTTCCTCGCCATGAAGATCACCTTCATCAACGAGATGGCCGACCTCTGCGAGGCGGTGGGCGCCGACGTCCAGCAGGTCGCCCGCGGCATCGGCCTCGACAAGCGGATCGGCAGCAAGTTCCTCCACGCCGGTCCGGGCTACGGCGGCTCGTGCTTCCCGAAGGACACGCTGGCGCTGGTGCGCACCGCCGCCGACGCCGGCGCGCCGACCCGGCTGATCGAAACCACCGTTGCGGTGAACGATGCGCGCAAGAAGGCCATGGCGGCGAAGGTCGCCGACACCATGGCCGGCGACCTGACGGGCAAGACCGTCGGCGTGCTGGGCCTGACCTTCAAGCCGAACACCGACGACATGCGCGACGCGCCGAGCCTGGACATCATCCCGGCCCTGCAGGCCCTGGGCGCCAAGATCCAGGCCTTCGACCCGGAAGGCGCGCACGAAGCCAAGCACATGCTGCCCGGCGTCGAGTTCAAGGCCGATTCCTATGAGGCGGCGGCCGGCGCCGACGCGCTGGTGATCATCACTGAGTGGGATCAGTTCCGGGCGCTGGACCTCGACCGCGTGAAGGAGGTCATGAAGACCCCGGCGCTG
Source organism: Phenylobacterium sp. GW823-FHT02A09 (assembly GCF_058797775.1). Lineage (NCBI taxonomy): Bacteria > Pseudomonadati > Pseudomonadota > Alphaproteobacteria > Caulobacterales > Caulobacteraceae > Phenylobacterium > Phenylobacterium sp. GW823-FHT02A09. Next base: position 76,574 of record NZ_JBXAJZ010000002.1, read on the forward strand.
ATCGACCTGCGCAACATCTATCGCCCGGACGACGTGCGCGGACGCGGCATCAAGTACGCCTCGATCGGCCGCGCCTAGAAGATCGACAATCTGAGTACTGAAGGCGGCGCTCGCACGGGCGCCGCCTTTTTCGCGTCAGCCGACCAGCACGCGAATGAGGGTGTTGCCGATCCAAAGAGCGCCGGCCCAGAAGGCGATGGCGAGCATTCCGACAAAGGCGAGGCAGGCGATCGAGGTCAGGCCCCGAGCAGCTCCCCGCGATGCGCCTCCAAAGGCGACGGGTCGTGGCATGTTTCGCTCCCAGACTTTTCTTTTGTTCCCCATCGGTCGAGCGACGGGGACGGCAAGAGGCTGACACGAATTAACCGATCTGCAAAGACCCGCATCCTGACGCGACAAATAGGCGCAAGAACAGAGATCGTCGTCACGCCGATCTTCACTGTGGATAACTCGGTCGACCTTGACTCTTCCTGCGATTACGCAACGCGCGGCGACGGTTAGAGTTCACGATCTGCGCGCTGCTTGCGCATGCAAGGGAGCCCGCCCGCATTGCTTCCGTTGATCGGCATCGCCGTCGTCGTGGTCGGCTTCATGGCCCGGCTGAACCCGCTTCTGGTGGTCACCGTCGCGGCGCTGGTCACCGGCCTAGCGGGCGGCATGGGGCCGGTCGAAGTGATCGAGACCTTCGGCAAGGCGTTCAAGGAAAACCGTTATGTTTCAGTGGTCTGGGTGGTTCTGCCGGTCATCGGCCTGCTTGAGCGGGCCGGCCTGCAAGAGCGCGCCAAAGGCCTGATCGGCCAGGTCCGGGCGGCCACCGTCGGGCGCCTGCTGCTGCTCTACTTCATCCTGCGCCAGGCGACCGCGGCGCTCGGCATGACCTCGCTCGGCGGTCACGCCCAGATGGTGCGCCCGCTGATCGCGCCGATGGCCGAGGCCGCCGCCGAGACCCACCATGGTCCTCTGCCCGACGACACGCGTCAGACCATTCGCGCCCACGCCGCGGCGGCCGACAACGTCGCGCTGTTCTTCGGCGAGGACATCTTCATCGCCATCGCCTCCATCCTGCTGATCAAGGGCTTCCTCGAGCAGAATGGAATCATCGTCGAGCCCTTGCAGCTCTCGGTCTGGGCGATCCCGACGGCGATCGTTGCGCTGCTCGTGCACGGGACACGGCTGATGCTGCTGGACCGGCGGCTGGCCCGCACCCTGGCGGAGGGGCGGCCTTGATCGGGTTGGAGGTCCTCTATGTCATGGGCGGGGCGTTCTTCGCCGCGGTCGCCGTGCTCAGCGCCCGCGACGCCAGCAATCCCAAGCGCTGGAAGAACACCGCCTTCTGGGGCCTGTTCGCGCTGAGCTTCCTGTTCGGCTCGCACATTCCGGACTTCGCCAACGGCTTGATCGTCATCGCCATGGTCGCCGTCGCCGGCTTCGGCGGGCTGGGCCGCGGCGAGCCGGCGACCAGCAGCCCGGCCGAGCGCGCCGAGAGCGCGGCGCGGCTGGGCAACCGCCTGTTCCTGCCCGCCCTGGCCATCCCGGCCACGGCCCTGGCCGGGACCTTCCTCTTCAAGCGCCCGGAGCTGGCGGGGCTGGTCGATCCCAAGCAGGCGACGCTGATCTCGTTGATCCTCGGGGTGTTCGTCGCCCTGGCGATCGCCATGCCGATGCTGCGCGCGAGGCCCGCAACCCCTTTGCAGGAAGGCCGGCGGCTGCTCGACACGGTCGGCTGGGCGGCGGTGCTGCCGCAGATGCTGGCGGCGCTCGGCGCGGTGTTCGCCGCCGCCGGGGTCGGGGCGGTGATCGGCCAGCTGGCGGGCCAGTGGCTGCCGGACGGGAGCGCGCTGGCGGCGGTGGCGGCCTATACTTTCGGGATGGCTATCTTCACGATGGTCATGGGCAACGCGTTTGCGGCGTTCCCAGTGATGACCGCAGGCATCGGACTTCCGCTTATCGTTCAAAGGTTTGGCGGAGATCCGGCGATCATGGGCGCGATCGGGATGCTGTCGGGCTTCTGCGGGACGCTGATGACGCCGATGGCCGCCAACTTCAACATCGTCCCGGCGGCGCTGCTGGAGCTCAAGGACCGTAACGGCGTGATCCGCGCCCAGGTCCCGACCGCCCTCATCCTGCTGGTGGCCAACACGGCGCTGATGTATGTCCTCGTCTTCCGTTTCTGAGCTGAATCAAGAACTTGGTCTCAAGTTCGCGCGGCTGGCGCTGGGCCATGTGCGGCGGCCCTACCCGTTCAAGCTCGACCAGGTGCTGGCCGGCGACGAGGACGTGCTGCCGCCGCGAATGCTGCACCCGATCTTCCACGGCAGCTTCGACTGGCACTCCTGCGTGCACGGCTACTGGCTGCTGGCGCGGCTCTACCGGCGCCTGCCGATAGAACCTGCCGGTCGCGAAATCGCCAGCCTGTTCAACGAGATGCTCACCCTCGAGAAGGTCGCCGGCGAGCTCGCCTACCTGCGCCGGCCGACCAGCGCCGGGTTCGAGCGGCCCTACGGGTGGGCTTGGCTGCTGATGTTGGCGGCCGAACTGGAGCGCATCGAAGGCCAGCCGTGGGCCGCCAACCTGCGCCCGCTGGCCGAGGCTTTCGCCGAGCGGTTCAAGGCCTTCCTGCCCAAGGCGACCTACCCGATCCGCACCGGAACCCATTACAACACAGCGTTTGCGCTCGCCCTGGCGCATGATTACGCGGGCGAGGTCGGCGACCACGAGTTGGCCCGGCTGGTCGAGACGACGGCCCGCGGCTGGTATCTCGCCGACGCCGGCGCCAACGCCTGGGAGCCCAGCGGCGACGACTTCCTGTCGCCGACCTTGATGGAGGCCGAATGCCTGCGCCGGGTGCTGCCATCGGCAGATTTCCGGCTGTGGTTCTCCAGATTCCTGCCGAACGCCGCCGAGCGCCTGCCGGCGAGCCTGTTCACCCCCGCGAGCGTCAGCGACCGCAGCGACGGCAAGATCGCCCACCTGGACGGCTTGAACCTCAGCCGGGCGTGGTGCTGGCGCTCGATCGCCAAGTCGCTGGCCCTGACCGACCCGGCACGGCGCACGGCGCTGGCCGCGGCCGACGAGCACTTGGCCGCGGCGCTGGAGCATGTGGCCGGGGACTATATGGGCGAGCACTGGCTGGCGACCTTCGCGCTGCTGGCGCTGGAGGCCTAGCTCCAGTTTCTCCCCCTCTGGGGGAGGTGGCGCGCGCAGCGCGACGGAGGGGGCCTGCTGAGTCCGAAGTCCCCCTCAGTCAGCCGTTCGGCTGACAGCTCCCCCAGAGGGGGAGCAATTAGGGAGACTCAGTCCGCGCCACATAGGCGTCGATGTCGGCGAGGTGGCGGGCGATCTCGTCGGGGGCGAGGAAGGAACCGGTGAAGCTGTTCTTCGCCAGGGCGACCAGCTCGTCGCGCGAGAGGTCGAGGGCCTGCGCGGTCTCGATCCAGTTCTGGCCGAGATAGCCGCCGAAGTAGGCCGGGTCGTCGGAGTTGACCGTCGCGCGCAGGCCAAGGTCCAGCATCCGCTTGAGCGGATGGGCGGTCAGGTCGCCGACCACGCAGAGCTTGAGGTTCGACAGCGGGCAGACGGTCAGGGTCATGCCCTCGCGCGCCAGCCGCTCCGTCAGGGCGTCGTCCTCCAGGGCGCGGTTGCCGTGGTCGATGCGGTCGACCTCCAGCAGGTCGAGCGCCTCGTAGACATAGTCGGGCGGCCCCTCCTCGCCGGCATGGGCGACGACCTTGAGGCCGAGCTTGCGGGCGGCGGCGAAGACCCGGGCGAACTTGGCCGGCGGGTGGCCGACCTCGGAGGAATCGAGCCCGACCCCGGCGATGCGGTCGAGATAGGGCTTCGCCTGCTCCAAGGTCTCGAAGGCCTCCTCTTCCGAGAGGTGGCGCAGGAAGCAGAGGATCAGCTTGGAGGTGACGCCGAGGCTCTGCTCGGCCTCGTCCATCCCCGACAGCAGGCCTTCGATCACCACGCCGAACGGCACGCCGCGATCGGTGTGGGTCTGCGGGTCGAAGAAGATCTCGGCATGACGCGCGCCGTCGTCGGCGATGCGCCGGAAGTAGGCCATGGCCAGGTCGTGGAAGTCGGCCTTGGTCAGCAGCACCTGGGCGCCCTGGTAGTAGATGTCCAGGAAGTCCTGCAGGTTCGAGAACGCGTAGGCGGCGCGCACGTCTTCGACGCTGGCGAAGGGCAGCTTCACGCCGTTACGCTGGGCGAACTCGAACATCTGCTCGGGCTCGAGGCTGCCCTCGATGTGCAGATGCAGTTCGGCCTTGGGCAGGCCGCGGATGAAGGCGGCCAGGTCGCCCATCACGCCGCCGCCTTCTTCACCGCCCCGACGATGTCCTTGACCACCGCATGGACCAGCTTTTCGTCGTCGCCCTCGGCCATGACCCGGATCAGCGGTTCGGTGCCCGAGGCGCGGACCACGATGCGGCCCGTGCCGTTGAGGCGCGCCTCGGCGTCGGCGATGACGCCCTTGACGTGCTCGGTCTCCAGCGGCTTGCCGCCGGCGAAGCGGACGTTCTCGAGGATCTGCGGCACCGGCTCGAACTGGCGGGCCAGCTCGCTCATCGGCTTGTCGGAGTCCTTGAGCACGGCCAGCACCTGCAGCGCGGCCAGCAGGCCGTCGCCCGTGGTCGAGAAGTCGGACATGATCATGTGCCCCGACTGTTCGCCGCCGAGGTTGAAGCCGCCCTCGCGCATGCGGGCCATGACATAGCGGTCGCCGACCTTGGTGCGCTCGAGCTTGAGGTCGCGGGCGGCCAGGAAGCGTTCGAGGCCGAGGTTCGACATCACCGTGGCGACCACGCCGCCGCCGCTGAGGCGATCGCGCTTGGCCCAGTAGTCGGCGATCAGGGCCATGATCTGGTCGCCATCGACCACGTGGCCCTTCTCGTCGCAGATGATCAGCCGGTCGGCGTCGCCGTCGAGGGCCACGCCGATGTCGGCGCGGAATTCCTTGACCGCGCGGGCCACGGCTTCCGGGTGGGTCGAGCCGCAGTCCTCGTTGATGTTGGTGCCGTCGGGGCTGACCCCGATCTTGATGACCTCGGCGCCCAGTTCGTAGAGCACCACCGGGGCGACCTTGTAGGCGGCGCCGTTGGCGCAATCGATGACGATGCGCAGGCCGGCCAGCGACAGGCGGCGCGGGAAGGTCGCCTTGGCGATCTCGACATAGCGGGCCTGACTGTCGTCGACGCGCGAGACGCGGCCGAGCTCGGTCGGCGGGGCGAGGCCCACATGCAGGTCCTGACCCATCAGGGCCTCGATCTCGAGCTCACGGTCGTCGGAGAGCTTGTAGCCGTCGGGGCCGAACAGCTTGATGCCGTTGTCGGTGTAGGGATTGTGCGAGGCCGAGATCATCACGCCGAGGTCGGCGCGCAGGGAACGGGTCATCATCGCCACGCCTGGAGTCGGCATCGGGCCGAGCAGGCGCACGTCCATGCCGACGCTGGCGAAGCCGGCGACCAGGGCCGGTTCGACCATGTAGCCGGAGAGCCGGGTGTCCTTGCCGATCACCACCAGGTGCCGACGCTCGTCCTGGGACTTGAACAGCTTGGCGGCGGCGAGGCCGACGCGCAGGGCGACTTCGGCGGTCATCGGATGGCTGTTGGCCTGGCCGCGGATACCGTCGGTGCCGAAATAGGCGCGTTTGGACATTCGTGTTCCCGAAACGATGCGAAACTCAGATTTAGTCGACGCCGCGTTTGCGAATGCTAAAGGCGACGCAGGATTATCACGCTTTCGAGCGGCGAAAGGAACCAGGGCGGCATGTGCGGCATCATCGGAATCGTCGGCAAATCCCCGGTGGCCGGGCGCCTGGTCGAAAGCCTTAAGCGCTTGGAATATCGCGGCTATGACAGCGCCGGCGTCGCCGCGCAGGTGAACGGCGTGCTGGAGCGCCGCCGCGCGCCCGGCAAGCTGCGCGAGCTGGAAGCGGTGCTGGAGCGCGAGCCGCTGATCGCGACGACCGGCATCGGCCACACCCGCTGGGCCACCCATGGCGCGCCGACCGAGCGCAACGCCCACCCGCACATCGCCGGGCGCGTGGCGGTGGTCCACAACGGCATCATCGAGAACTTCGCCGAACTGAAGGCCGAACTGCAGGCCAAGGGCCGGGTGTTCGCCAGCGACACCGACAGCGAGGTGGTCGCCCACCTGCTCGACGAGAACCTGGAAAGCGGACTGGCCCCGCTGGCCGCGTTCAAGGCGACCCTGGACCGGCTGAGCGGCGCCTACGCCCTGGCCGTGCTGGTGACCGGCGACGGCGACGTGATCATGGGCGCGCGCAACGGCCCGCCGCTGGCGGTCGGCTATGGCGACGGCGAGATGTTCGTCGGCTCCGACGGCATGGCGCTGGGCCCGTTCACCAACCGCGTCGCCTATCTGGACGACGGCGACTACGTGATCATCGACCACGCCGGCGCGAAGATCTTCGACGCCAGCGGCGCGCCGGCCGACCGGCCGATCAAGACGCTCGCGGCCTCGGCCGCGGTCATGGAGAAGGGCAACTACCGCCACTTCATGGAAAAGGAGATTCACGATCAGCCCGAAGGCGTCCAACGCACCATCGCGGCCTATGTGGACGCCCTGACCGCCCGCACCGCGATCCCCGGGAGCATCGACTTCTCCAAGCTGGAGCGCATCCAGATTGTCGCCTGCGGCACGGCCTACATCGCCGGCATGCTGGGCAAGTACCTGATCGAGCGGATGGCCGACCTGCCGGTCGACGTCGAGGTCGCCTCGGAGTTCCGCTACCGCGAGCCGGCCCTGCGGCCAGGATCGCTGGCCATCGCCATCTCGCAGTCGGGCGAGACCGCCGACACCCTGGCCGCCTTCCGCTACTGTCAGGCCAAAGGCATGGCGAGCGCGGCCCTGGTCAATACGGTGGAGTCGACCATCGCCCGCGAGGCCGACGTGATCTGGCCGATCCATTGCGGTCCGGAGATCGGCGTCGCCTCGACCAAGGCCTTCACCGCCCAGGTCAGCATGCTGACCGCCCTGGCCGTCGCGGCCGCGCGGGCGCGCGGCAAGATCGACGAGGCCGAGGAGAACCGGCTGGTGAAGGTGCTGCTGGAGGCGCCGCGGCTGATCGCCGAGTCGATCAACCTGGAAGACGCCGTGCGGGCCATCGCGGTCGAGGTGTCGAAGGCGCGCGACGTGCTCTATCTGGGCCGCGGGCCGATGTATCCTCTGGCCCTGGAAGGCGCGTTGAAGCTGAAGGAAATCAGCTACATCCACGCCGAGGGCTATGCCGCCGGCGAGCTGAAGCACGGCCCCATCGCGCTGGTCGACGAGGCGACGCCAATCGTGATCCTGGCGCCCTTCGACAGCTATTTCGAGAAATCCGCCTCGAACATGAGCGAGGTCATGGCCCGAGGCGGACAGGTCGTCTTCATCACCGACCCGGAAGGCGAACGAAACGCGCCGGCCGGCGCGCGTGTCGTTGTGACCGCGCCCAGGTGCGACCCGCTGATCGCACCGCTGGTCTTCTCCGCGCCCATCCAGCTGCTGGCCTATTACGTGGCCGTCCAGAAGGGCGCGGATGTCGACCAGCCGCGCAACCTGGCCAAGTCGGTGACCGTCGAGTAGCGGCCTACTTGGCCGGCGGCGCAGCCGGCGGAACCTCGACGGCCGGCGGCGGGGTGGCCGCCATCGAACCCGTCGCCGGCGGCGTCGCCATCATGGCGTCGGCCGGGGGCGTGGTCGCCATCGAGCCGGCCGGCGGGGTCGCAGCCATCGAGTCTGCCGGCGGCGTCGCGGCCATGCTGTCCGCCGGCGGCGTCACGGCCGTATCGACGGGCTCCTCCGCCTTCTTGCCGCAAGCGGCCAGGGTCAAGGCGAGCGCGGAAGCGGCCGCAAGCGCGGTGTAGGTGCGAAGTTTCATGGAAAGCCCTTCATTCGAACTGTGAGTGCGCCTCGTGAACCGTTCACGGCCTCGTGAGTTCCGGCCGCGTGATCACGAAACACCTTTGAATAGCGTGCCATAGCTGAGCTTGAGCTCAAGCACCCACAGACAAACCTTAGCTTTCAGGCAACTCAATCCGTTGCAAAGCTCTTCCATCGTGCAATGCCTGAGCCTGGTCGAAACCTGATGTCCACTTTCGGCTGGCATGATGCGGCATCGCCTATCGAGCATCCCGTACGGGGGAATGCGGGAGAGCTTGGATGACCAAACGTGTGCGCAAGGCCGTGCTGCCGGTGGCTGGACTGGGAACCCGGGTCCTGCCCGTGGCGCGGGCCACGCCGAAGAACCTGCTGAACGTCTTCGACCGGCCGATCCTGTCCTATGTGGTCGAGGAGGCGCGCGCCGCCGGGATCGAGCACTTCGTGTTCATCACCAGCCGCGGCCAGGGACCGATCGAGGACTATTTCGACGGCAATCCCGAGATCGAGGGGGCGCTGGAAGCCAAGGGCAAGACCGACGTCCTGGCCGAGGTGCGCCGGGACATCCTGCCGCCCGGATCGATGAGCTTCATCCGCCAGATGGCGCCGCTGGGCCTGGGCCACGCGGTCTGGTGCGCCCGCGACATCATCGGCGACGAGCCGTTCGCGGTTATCCTGCCCGACATGTTGATGGCCGCGCAGACCCCGGCCCTGGCCCAGGCGGTCGCCGCCTACGACCAGGTCGGCGGCAACATCGTGGTCGTCGAGCCGGTGCCGGAGAGCGAAACCCACAAGTACGGCATCGTCGCCCTGGACGGGCGCGAGGGCCGGCTGAACCGCATGACCGCGATGGTCGAAAAGCCCAAGGCCGGGACCGCGCCGTCGAACCTGATCATCTCCGGCCGCTACATCCTGCAGCCCGAAATCTTCCCGCTGCTGGAGCGCCAGGGCAAGGGCGCCGGCGGCGAAATCCAGCTGACCGACTCGATGATCGAGCTGATGAGGGATCAGGACTTCCACGCGCTGGAATATGATGGCGTGACCTATGACTGCGGCGACAAGATCGGCCTGCTGCGGGCCAATGTCGCCTTCGCTTTGCAGCGTCCGGAGTTCGCCGACGCCGCGCGCCAGGCGATCACGGAGCTGCTCTAGGAGACTGCGAGCGTGCGACTGCTGGTCTACGGCTACGGCTTCGTCGGACGCGCCACCGCGCGGCGGATGGCGGCTGCGGGCTGGGACGTGGCGGCGACCTGGCGCGATCCGGACGCGGCCAAGGCGATGCGCGCCGAGGGCGTCGAGCCCCTGCCCGCCGAAGACAAGCAGGCGATCGCCGAGCGGCTGAGCGACGTGCAGGCCGTGCTGGTGACCCCGCCGCCAGGGCCCGAAGGCTGCCCGGCGTTGCAGGTGCTGGTTCCGGCCCTGGCCAAGGCCGGAGCCTTCCCCGACTGGATCGGCTACCTCTCGACGACCGGAGTCTATGGCGACCGCCGCGGCGGCTGGGTGTTCGAGGACGGCCGACTGGCGGCGCAGTCGCCGGAGGGCGCGCGGCGGGTGGCGGCCGAGCGCGACTGGCTGGAAGTCGGGCGCGGCATGGGCCTGACTGTCACCGTCCACCGGCTGCCTGGAATCTATGGCCCCGGACGCTCGGCGTTCGAGCGCCTGCGCGAGGGCCGCGCCAAACGCTACGACGCGCCGGGGCACGTGGTCGGGCGGGTGCATGTCGACGACGTGGCGGCGGGGCTGGCGGCCTCGATCGCCAGGCCGCGGGCCGGCGGGATCTACAACCTGGTCGACGACGAGCCGGCGGCGAACAGCGAGGTGATCTCCCATGCGGCGGCGCTGCTGGGCCTGCCCGAGCCGCCGCTCACGCCGCTGGACATCGACGCCCTGCCGATCAAGTCGCAGCGGTTCTACCGCGAGAATCGCAGGGTCTCGAACGCGCGGGCCAAGGCCGAGCTGGGCTGGCGGCCGGCCTATCCGACCTATCGCGAGGGTCTGGCGGCGATCCTGGCGGGCGAGAGCTAGGGTTAGATGCTCCCCGCTGGAGGAGCTGTCAGCCGCATGGCTGGCTGAGGGGGACTTTGACTCCCTCAGTTTTGAGAGCAGTCCCCCTCCTCGATGCTGCGCATCGATCCACCTCCCCCAAGAGGGGAGGAACTACGACAGCGATCCCAGCGCCAGGCCGCCGAGCGCGCAGGCGATCAGGGTCGTCGTCAGGCCGGCCTTGAAGCGCAGCATGGCGATCGCGGCCGCGGCGGCCAGCAGCGCCGGGCGCCAGTCGAAGCTGGCCAGGACCGGGACGTCGGGGCCCCAGCCGCCGAGCCGCACGACCTCGCCGAACAGCAGGTGCAGCCCGAACCAAAGCGCGAGGTTGGCGATCACGCCGACCACGGCGGCGGTGATGGCGGCGAGCGCGGCGGCGGCGGCGCGATGGCCGCGCAGCGCCTCGACATAGGGCGCGCCGAGGAAGATCCAGAGGAAGCACGGCGCGAAGGTGACCCAGGTGGTCAGCAGGGCGCCGAGGGTTCCGGCCGCCAGCGGGTCGAGGTCGCCGGCCTGGCGATAGGCGGCCAGGAAGCCGACGAACTGCAGCACCAGGATCAGCGGGCCAGGCGTGGTCTCGGCGAGGCCCAGCCCGTCGGCCATCTCGCCGGGGCGCAGCCAGCCGAAGCCGTCGACGGCGGCCTGGGCGACATAGGACAGCACCGCATAAGCGCCGCCGAAGGTGACGACGCCCATGGTCGAGAAGAACCCGGCCAGCCGCGTCCAGACGCTGGCTTCGCCGGTCAACAGGAACAGCACGGCGAGCGGCGCGAGCCAGACCGGCAGCCAGACCGCGAGCACTTGCAGGGCGCGGCCGCGCGAGGGCGCCAGGTGGCCGCCCTGCCCCGCGGCGATCACCGCGTCGACGAGATCAGGGACGTCGGGGACGTCCTGGCCCTGGGCCGGCGGCGCCATCAGGGCAGGCGCGAACCAGCCGAGCAGGCCGGCGGCGAGGATGACCAGCGGGAACGGCACGCGCAGGGCGTAGAGCGCCAGGAAGGCGGCGACGGCGATCAGGACGGCGGCCTGGGTCTTCAGCGCCCGGCGGCCGACCCGCAGCACCGCCTCGACGACGATGGCCAGCACCGCCGACTTCACGCCCAGGAACAGAGCCGCGGCCAGCGGCGTGGCGCCGAGCAGCACGTAGGCGATGCTGAGGCCGAGCATGACCAGGGCGCCGGGGATCACGAACAGCAGCCCGGCCAGCAGCCCGCCGGCGGTGCGGTGCATGAGCCAGCCGACATAGGTGGCCAGCTGCTGGGCCTCGGGGCCGGGCAGCAGCATGCAGTAGTTGAGGGCGTGCAGGAACCGCCGCTCGCCGATCCAGCCGCGCTCCTCGACCAGCACCTTGTGCATCAGGGCGATCTGGCCGGCCGGGCCGCCGAAGCTCAGGCATCCGATGCGCGCCCAGACCCGCGCCGCCTCCCAGAAGCTCGGGATCTGGGACGGGGGCATGCCTAGGCGCTGAGTTCGTCAAGGGCGGCGGTGAGACGGGCGAGGTCCTGCGGCCGCGACAGCCGGTGGTCGCCGTCCTTGATCAGGGAAAAGACCACGTCGTCGCCGCGGATCGCCTGGGCCAGCTCCAGCGCGTGGCGCCAGGGCACGTCGGGATCGGCCCCGCCCTGCAGGATGCGGACCGGGCAGTCGATGTTGACCGGCCCCGGCAGGATCGACCAGCGGGCGCCGTCCTCGAGCAGCTCGCGGGCGATGGGATAGGGCTCGCCGTACTCGGAGGGCCGCAGCCAGACGCCGGTCGCGGCCATCTGCGCGCGGTCGGCGGGGGTCATTTCCGGGGCCATCAGCTTTTCGGTGAAGTCGGGGGCCGGGGCGATCAGCACCATGGCCGCGACCCGCTCGGGCGCCGCGCCGGCCACCAGGCAGGAGATCCAGCCGCCCATCGACGAGCCGACCAGCACGGCCGGGCCCTCGACCAGGGTCTCCAGCACCGCCAGGGCGTCGTCGCGCCAGCGGGTGATCGTACCCTTGGCGAAGTCGCCCTCGGACTCGCCGTGGCCGAAATAGTCGAAGCGGACATAGGCGCGGCCCCGCGCCTGCGCCCAGTCGGCCAGGACCTGCGCCTTAGTTCCGGCCATGTCCGAGCGGAAACCGCCCAGCCAGACCACGGTCGGGCCTGCGCCGGCGACCGCCCGCCAGGCCAGTTTCGCCCCGTCGGGCCGTTCCAGAAATCCGCTCGTCTCAGCCATGCAGCGGTCATAACGCGCGGATGTGACATCGTTAAGCGCGCGCAGAGGGTTTACCAAACCGAGGCTTGCGCTATGCAGAACCTCGTGACGCTTCCCCCAGACTTCACTCTCCTGCAGGTCGTGCCGGAACTCGAAACCGGCGGGGCCGAACAGACCACCATCGACGTGGCCAACGCGGTCGTGCGCGCCGGCGGCAAGGCGCTGGTCGCGACCCGTGGCGGGCGCATGACCGCACGGCTGGAAGCCGATGGCGGGCGGCTGGCCCAGATGCCGGTGCAGACCAAGAACCCGCTGGTGATGCTGGGCAACGCCGCGCGGCTGGTCGACCTGATCCGCAAGGAGAAGGTGTCGATCGTCCACGCCCGCAGCCGCGCGCCGGCGTTCTCGGCGCTGTGGGCCGCGCAGGCGACCAAAACCCCGTTCGTGGCGACCTATCACGGCGTCTACGGGGCCAAGAACAGCGTCAAGCGCTGGTACAACGCGGTGATGACCCGCGGCGACCTGGTGATCGCCAATTCCGACTACACCCGCGACCACGTGCTGGCCGAGCACAAGCTCGATCCCGAGAGGATCGTCTCCATCCCGCGCGGCATCGACCTCGAGCGCTTCAACCCCAGCTGGGTGACGCCCGAGCGCGTGCAGGCGCTGCGCGAGGCCTGGGGCGTCGACGCCCGCGACCGCCGCGTGAAGCTGCTGCTGGCCGGGCGGCTGACCCGGATCAAGGGCCACCTGCTGATCATAGAAGCGGCCAAGCGGATGCGGGCGGGCGGCGTCGAGGACTTCCTGATCCTGTTCGCCGGCGACGATCAGGGCCGCACCGGCTATCGCGAAGAGGTCGAGGCGGCGGTGGTCGCCGCAGGCCTGGTGGAACACGTGCGGCTGGTCGGCCATTGCGACGACATGCCGGCCGCCTACCAGATCTGCGACATCGCCATGCTGCCCACCACCAAGCCGGAGTCGTTCGGGCGCACGGCGGTCGAGCCGCAGGTGATGGGCAAACCGGTGCTGGCCTCCGACCATGGCGGCACCACCGAGACGGTGCTGAACGGCGAGACCGGCTGGCTGGTCAAGGTCGACGACCCCGACGCCTGGGCCGCGGCGATGGGCAAGGCGATCGAGATCGGCGGGCCGCGGCTGGCGGCCATGGGCCAGGCGGCGGCGAACCGCGCGCGCCGGCTCTATTCGGTGGACGCCATGTGCGAGGCGACGCTGGACGCCTACGCCCGCGTGCTGGCCGCCCGCAGTTCGGGATTCCACGGCTGATGTCGCGCGAGATCAAGAAGATCCTGGTCATCAAGCTGTCGGCGCTGGGCGACTTCGTCCTGGCGCTGGCGGCGATGAAGAAGATCCGTCAGGCCCACAAGCGCGCGCACATCACGCTGCTGACCACCCCGCCGTTCGAGAGCCTGGCCAAGGCCTGCCCCTACTTCAACGCCGTGGAGACCGACGGCCGGCCCGAGGGACTGGGCGAGTGGCTGGCGCTGCGCAAGCGGATCAAGGCGGCCAAGTACGACCGCGTCTACGACCTGCAGACCTCGGCCCAGTCGGCGCGCATCTTTCACCTGCTGACGCCCTTCCCGCCCGAGTGGTCGGGCATCGCGGCCGGCTGCTCGCTGCCGCACAAGAACCCCAACCGCAACCGGATGCACACGCTGGAGCGCCACGCCGACCAGCTGAAGTACGCCGGCATCTGGCCTGACGCCCCGACCGAACCCGGCAGCGCGCCGGGACCGGACCTGTCGTGGGTGCTGCCCAAGCCGAGCCAGACGCGGCCGGTGCCGGGCGGTGTCCGCCCCAAGCCCTACGCCCTGTTCGTGCCCGGCGGCTCGGCCCACCGGCTGGACAAGCGCTGGAGCGCCGAACGCTACGGCCAGCTGGGCAAGATCCTGGCCGAACGCGGCTACGACATCGTCATCATCGGCGGGCCGCAGGAAAGCGCTCTGGCCCGCCAGATCCAGCGTGAGGTCGGGCACGTCCGCGACCTGACCGGACGCACCGACTTCGCCAAGGTCGCCATGCTGGGCGCCAAGGCCGCGCTGGTCGTCGGAAACGACACCGGCCCGCTGCACCTGGCCGCGGCCACGGGCGCTCCGACGGTGGTGCTGTTCTCCAGCGCCTCGGACCCGGAACTGGCCGCTCCGCGCGGGCATGTGACGGTGCTGCGGTCGGGCAGCCTGAGCGACCTTTCTGTGGCCGAGGTCCTACAGGCGGCGAACGCTTTGCTTCCTCAGGCCTAGCACCGCTTGATTGGGGGCATGGCCTTCGTCATATATGGCTGCCCGACCGGAGCCTCGCGCTGCCGGCCGCACGTGTTTCAACAGCTCTAGGAGCGAAAGCCTATTCGCCGCCCCATGCAGGCGCCGCCCGTCAAAGACGGACCGCGCATCAATGATGAGATCCGCGTCCCCAAGGTTCTGCTTATCGACCAGCACGGCGAGAAGCAGGGCGTGATGCCGACGTCGAGCGCCATGGAGGCCGCTGAGGAAGCCGGCCTCGACCTGGTCGAGATCGTGCCGAATGCGGATCCGCCGGTCTGCAAGATCCTGGACTATGGCAAGTTCAAGTTCCAGGAGCAGAAGAAGAAGAACGAGGCGCGCAAGCGCCAGAAGGTCGTCGAGATCAAAGAGATCAAGCTGCGACCGAACATCGACATTCACGACTACGAAGTGAAGACCAAGGCGATGCACCGGTTCTTCGACGAAGGCGACAAGGTGAAGGTCACCCTGCGCTTCCGCGGTCGCGAACTGGCTCACCCGGAACTGGGCATGAAGCTGCTCCAGAAGGTCAAGGCCGACTTCGACGAAGTCGCCAAGGTCGAGTACGAGCCGCGCATGGAAGGCCGTCAGATGATCATGATCCTGGCCCCGCGCTAGGACCGATCACATCGACAGATCGACGAACGGCCGCCCTTCGGGGCGGCCGTTTGCGTTTGGCGTCGCGCGAGCCGTCAGGCGTACACTTCCGTGCCGATGTTCCGCAGATCGTACGGCGTCGTGCGGTAGATCTCGTTGATCCAGTTGGCGAACAGCAAGTGGGCGTGGCTGCGCCAGCGGTTGCCGGGCGCTCGGTCGGGGTCGCCGCCCGGGAAATAGTGCCGGGGCTGCGGGGTGGCGGGATCCTTGGCGCGGTCGCGCACGAACTCGTCGGCGAGCGTGGCGGCGTCATATTCCAGGTGGTTGAACATCTGCAGCCCGCGCCGGACCGAGTCCTCGACGAGGCAGAGGCCGGCCTCGTCGGATTCCAGCAGCACCTTGAGCCCGGCGTGCTGGGGCAGTTCTTCGCGCCGCACCTCGGTCCATCGCGAGACCGGCACGTCGACCTCGTCGGACATGCCGCGCAGGTACGGAGAGGCGGGCGCGACCAGCCGGTGGGTGAAGACGCCCGAGCGCTTGGCCGGTAGCACGTGCTTGCCGACGCCGTGGAAGTGGCGCAGCGCCGCCTGGGCCGCCCAGCAGATGTTCAGGCTGCTGTGCACATGGCTCTGGGTCCAGTCGAAGATCCGCCGCAGCTCGTCCCAGTAGTCGACCTGCTCGAAGGGCAGCGTCTCGACCGGGGCCCCGGTGACGATGAAGCCGTCGAAGCGTTCGTGCCGGACCTCGTCCCAGGTCCGATAGAAGGCGGCCAGGTGTTCCGGCGGCGTGTTGCGCGGGGTGTAGCTGGCCAATTGGACCAGCGAGAGCTCGACCTGCAGCGGGGTGGCGCCCAGCAGCCGGGCGAACTGGATCTCGGTCTTCGGCTTGTCCGGCATCAGGTTGAGCAGCCCGATGCGCAGCGGCCGGATGTCCTGACGGGCGGCCTGGGTCTCGGCCATGACGATGACGCCCTCGGCCTCGAGGGTGGCGCGCGCAGGCAAGGCGTCGGGAATCTTGATCGGCAAGGCTCGGCCCTCAGTAGCGTTCTATTCGACCGGGACGGAGCTGGGATCACCCGTTTGGTTGCCGCCTCGGCCACATCCTCCCCTGGGGGAGCGCCACCTTGCTCGGGAAAGCAGGTTGGCGTTGGGCGACGCCCAACTCTTGATGCGAAACCAGCAATAGGAAATGCGGGCGCAGACCACAAGCCCCGACAAATCCGTACGCCGACCGGCGCAGCCGAACCGTCGGCACGAACCGGCCGGCTTGGGGGATTCGCAGGGTGGGATCGTGCCGTAGCGGCAGCGGGGCCGGAGGGGTTCGTGCGCGGCGGCTGGCGAGGGCCTTGTCGCGCCATACTGAGGCCTCGAAGCCGCACCCCGGTGTTCGAACAACCAAGCGCCGAACTCGGGCTTGCGGCGTAACGCAGGTCGTCTTAACAGCGCTCACATGTCCGACACCGCGCCGCGCGGGAAGGCTCCGTCCCGCTGGGCCGCGCCGTCCCTGATCGCCGTCATTTTTATCAATATGCTCGGCTTCGGGATCATCGTCCCGTTGCTGCCGTTCTACGCCAAGTCATTCAACGCGCCGGGCTGGCAGATCGGTCTGATCTTCGCGGCCTATTCGGTCGGCGCCTTCTTCGGCGAACCCTTCTGGGGCCGGTTGTCCGACAAGTACGGCCGCAAGCCGCTGCTGATCTCGACGATCTGCGGCAACTGCCTCTGCTACCTGGCCCTGGCCTTCGCCCCCAACATCTGGGCGGCGTTCGCGATCCGCTTGGTCGGCGGGCTGGCGGCCGGCAACGGCGCGGTCGTGCAAGGCTACCTGGCCGATGTCACCCCGCCCGAAAAGCGCGCGCGGCAGATGTCGTACCAGAGCGCGGCCTGGAACGTCGGCCTGATCGTCGGCCCGTCGGTCGGCGGCCTGTTCGTGCATACCGGCGCGGGCCCGGCCGGCTTCCGCATTCCGCTGTTCATCGCCTCGGGCCTGGCCCTGCTCTGCGTGATCGCGATCATGCTGTTCATCCGCGAGAGCCGCATCCGCGACACCAGCATCACCGATCGGCCCAGCCGCTGGTCGGCGATCGGCGAGGCGGTCAGCCATCCGGTGATCGGCCGCCTGATGCTGCTGACCTTCCTGGTCGGCTTCGCCTTCACCGGCATCGAGTCGATGTTCGGCCCGTGGGCCAACGCCCGCTTCGGCTGGGAGCCGCGCGACATCGGCGTCTGCTTCGCCTTCGTCGGGGTGGCCGCGTTCCTGACCCAGACGCTGGTGACAGGCCAGATGTCCGAGCGCTTCGGCGAAGGGCCGATGCTGGCCATCGGCATGAGCATGACCGTGGTCGGGGCGCTGCTGCAGACCGTCTCCACGGGCGGTCCGATGACCATCGCCCTGATGTGCTTCACCGCCGTCGGACAGTCGGTCGCGTACCCGAACGTCGGGGCGCTGATCTCACGCACGGCCGACCCGCATAAGCAGGGGCAGATCCTGGGCTTGAACAACGCCTGCGGCGCGGCCGCCCGCGTGGTCGGGCCGATCACGGCGGGCTTCGTGTTCGAGCACGTCCTCAACGGGCCCTTCATCATCGGCGCCCTGGTGGTGGCGCCGGCGATCTTCCTGGCGCTGTCGGCCAGCCGCAAGGCCCGGGCCCACCTGCAGGCGCAGCAGGCGCAGGCGGCGGAACAGCCATGACCCCCGCCCCCGTCTCGCGCGGGGAGGAGACACGGGCGCTGGTCGTCCTGCTGTCGGTGATCTTCCTCAACATCGCAGGCTTTGGCCTGGTGATCCCGCTGCTGCCGTTCTTCGGCAAGTCGCTGGACGCGCCGGCCTGGCAGATCGCCATCCTGTTCTCGGCCTTCTCGTTCGGGCAGTTCCTGGGCGAGCCGTTCTGGGGCCGGATGTCCGACCGGATCGGCCGTCGGCCGGTTCTGATGGTGACCATCGCCGGCGGCGCGCTGGCCTATGTGGCGCTGGCCTTCGCGCCGAACATCTGGCTGGCCTTCCTGGCGCGGTTCGTCGGCGGCTTCCTGTCCGGCAACATCTCGACGCTGCAAGGGGCGTTGGCCGACATCACTCGGCCCGAGGAGCGGGCCGCGAAGATGGGACTTATGGGCTCGGCCTTCTCGCTCGGCTTCATGGTCGGGCCGGCGCTGGGCGGGCTGCTGGCGCATCCGGAGCTTGGCCCCTTGGGCTTCCATATCCCGCTGTTCGCGGCGGCGGGCTTCGGGCTGCTGTCGGCGCTGGCGGTGATGGCGTTCGTGCGCGAGAGCCGGCCCGCGCCGCGGCAGGGCCCGCAGCCGAACCGCCTGGAGGTGCTTCGCATCTCGCTGGCCGACCCGATCATCCTGCGGGTGATGCTGATCAGCTTCGTGGTCATCTCGGGCTTCGCCGGGATCGAGGCGACCTATGGCCTATGGACCGAGCACCGGTTCGGCTGGGGCCCGCGCGAGATCGGCTTCGCGTTCATGGGCATCGGCGTGCTGGGCGCCTTCTGCCAGGCGGTGGTGACCGGGATGCTGGTGCGCCGGCATGGCGAGACCACGGTGCTGACCGCAGGGTTGGCCGCGATGTGGATCGGGATGCTCTTCCAGTTCTTCTCGCCCAACTGGCCGGTGGCGATGGTCGGCTTCGCCTTCGTCTGCTTCGGGCAGTCGATCTGCTTCCCGTGCCTGACGGCGCTGATCTCGCAGGCCGCGCCGCCCGAGCGGCAGGGCGAGACCCTGGGCCTCAACATGTCGAACATGGCGCTGGCGCGGATCGGCGGGCCGATCTTCGCCGGCCAGCTGTTCTCGCTGGTCGATCCCGGCGCAGCCTTCGTGGTCACCGCGATCCTGATCGTACCGGCGGCGGTGATGGCGCTGCAGATCCTGAAGCGGATGCCGCGTCCAGCGTAACGAGGGCTGCGTGACGAGACGGGGCGCCTTCCGCTACTAGGTGGCCGCCATGCAGTCCCCAGCCCCAGCCGGCGCCCCGCGCGCCCTGATCCCCTATGCGGCGCTTATCGGCGCGATCGTGTCGCTGTGCGTCGGCACCTCGTTCGCCAAGCAGCTGTTCCCGCTGGTCGGCGCGCAGGGGGCGACCGCCTATCGGGTCGGGTTCTCGGCGCTGCTGCTGTGCCTGATCTGGCGGCCGTGGCGCCAGCCGCTGACCCGCGACGATCTCAGTCGGCTGGCCCTGTACGGCGCGGTGCTGGGGCTGATGAACCTCTGCTTCTACATGGCGATCCGCACCATTCCGCTGGGACTGGCCATCGCCATCGAGTTCATCGGCCCGCTGAGCCTGGCGCTGATCCACGCGCGGCGGCCGATCCATTTCGTCTGGATCGGGCTGGCGGCCCTCGGCCTGCTGCTGTTGCTGCCGCTGCGCGACGCGGCCCATGCGCTCGATCCGGTCGGGGTGGGCTTCGCCGCCGCCGCCGCGGTCTGCTGGGCGCTCTACATCGTGCTCGGCAAGCGCACCGGCCACCTGCCGGCCGGCCAGTCGGTGGCGCTGGGCATGAGCACCGCGGCGCTGATCGTGGTGCCGTTCGGCCTGGTCGAGGCGGGCGCGGCGCTGTTCGACCCGAAGCTGCTGGCCCTGGGGCTGGTGGTGGCGATCGTCTCGAGCGCCATCCCCTACTCGCTGGAGATGGTCGCCCTGCGCGGCATCCCCAAGCGCAGCTTCGGGGTGATGCTGAGCCTGGAGCCGGCGGCCGGGGCGGTGGCGGGACTGCTGATCCTGGGCGAGCACCTGGCGCTCTCGCAATGGCTGGCGATCGGGCTGATCATCGCCGCCTCCGTGGGGGTGATCCTGACCGATCCGGCCGCGGCCGGGCAGCTCGCGGAGGATGGCGCGCCGGCGCCCTAGAACAGCCCGGCCAACAGGTTGATCGTCAGCGCCAGGACCACGGTGTTGAACACGAAGGCGACGACTCCGTGGACGGTGCCGATGCGGCGCAGCTCCTTGGACGTGAACGAGACGTCCGCGGTCTGGCAGGCGACGCCGATGACCACCGAGAAGTGCAGGAAGTCCCAGTAGTCGGGCAGCTCGCCGCCCGGGAACTGCAGGCCGCCGGCGTCACGCGGGGTGTCGTCGTCGGGGGCGTAGAACTCATGCGCGTAGTGCAGGGCGAAGATGAGCTGCACCATGAACCAGGACGCGGCGACCGTCGCGAAGACCAGGCCCACCCGCAGCCCCTTGATCAGGCCGGCGTCGGCCTTGGCGGCGGACAGCTCGCGCGCGATGACCCAGATGCTGGCGGCGGCGGCGGCGACGGCGAGCGCGAGGATCACGCCCTGCCCCTGGTCCTGGGTGGCGGCGACGGCGCGCATGCGCGCCGGGTCGGCGCCCCACATCATCGAGATCGCCAGGGCGATGAAGGTCAGGCAGGTGGCGTCCCAGGCGAGGATGGCGGCGGTCACCAGACTGAGGCTGTTGGGAATCAGCAGGCAAGCCGCCCAGACCAGCAGGCCGGCGCCTGCGCCCGCCAGCAACCGCGGCCGGGCGACGAAGGCCCCCAACATGCGTCGGCGGCGGGGCGCAGCGGCGGGCGGTGCGGGCGTGGACGCCATCGGGGCCTCGTTTCGGACCGGTCGGAGAACTATATCCCAGGCCAGCGCGAGTCGCCGCAGGCGGACTCAAAGCCTTGCCTTCCCTCACCCTTTCGCGTAAACGCCCCGCTCTTCGGAGTCGTCTGGCCAAAGGCATGCCAGGGCGGTTCATCAATACACCAGAGGACGGGGCCGCAAGGCTCCGCAGAGAAATGCCCAAACTGAAGACTAAGTCGGGCGTTAAAAAACGCTTCAAACTGACCGCGACCGGCAAGCTCAAGGCCGGCGTCGCTGGCAAGCGTCACCGCCTGATCAGCCACAACGCGAAGTACATCCGTCAGAACCGTGGCACCAAGGTGATGAGCGAAGCTGACACCAAGATCGTCAAGCTTTGGCTCCCCTACGGCCTTTAAGGAGAACTGACACATGGCTCGCGTGAAACGGGGCGTTGTCGCCCACGCCAAGCACAAGAAGGTTCTCGAGCAAGCCAAGGGCTTCTACGGGCGCCGCAAGAACACCATCCGCGCCGCCAAGGCGGCCGTGGACCGGGCCGGCCAGTACGCCTACCGCGACCGTAAGGTTCGTAAGCGCAACTTCCGCTCGCTCTGGATCCAGCGCATCAACGCCGCTGCGCGTCTGGAAGGCTTCACCTACTCGCAGTTTATCTTCGGCCTGGACAAGGCCGGGATCGAAATCGACCGCAAGGTCCTCTCGGACATCGCGGGTAACGATCCCACCGGGTTCAAGGCCATCGCCGACAAGGTTCGCGCCGCGCTGGCTTGAGGCCGTTTGAGTCGTCAGACTCACTGAGCATTCGAGAAGCCCTCCGGCGAGGACCGCCGGAGGGCTTTTTGCTGTCTCCGCTTCCCGCGCCTTCTTCGATCCCTTAGACGAGCCCGTCATGACCGCCCAACTCGAAGCTGACATCCTCGCCGCCGTCGACGGCGCGGGCGACGCCGCCGCCCTAGAGGCCGTGCGCGTCTCCGCCCTCGGCAAGTCCGGTTCCATTTCCGACCTGCTCAAGTCGCTGGGGGGCATGAGCCCCGACGAGCGGCGCGAGCGCGGCCCGCAGATCAATGGCCTGCGCGACCGGGTCCAGACCGCCATCGCCGCACGCAAGCAGGTGCTGGAGGCGGCCGAACTCGACGCCAAGCTGGCGGCCGAGAAGGTCGACCTGACCCTGCCCGCGCCGCCGCGCCGCAAGGGCAGCGTGCATCCGACCATGCAGGTCATGGACGAGATGATCGCGGTCTTCGCCGAGATGGGCTTCTCGGTCGCCGAGGGCCCGGACATCGAGACCGACTTCAACAACTTCACGGCCCTGAACTTCCCGCCCAAGCACCCGGCGCGGGAGATGCACGACACCTTCTTCCTGCCGGAGGACGCGAACGGCGAGCGCAAGGTGCTGCGCACCCACACCAGCCCGGTGCAGGTGCGGGTGATGCATGCGGTCAACGAGAAGCTGCCGTCCTGGATCGCCAACGGCCAGGAGCCGCCGATCCGGGTGATCGTGCCGGGCCGCACGTTCCGCAAGGACTCGGACCAGACCCACACGCCGATGTTCCACCAGATCGAAGGTCTGGTGATCGACAAGGCGATCCACATGGGCCACCTGAAGTGGACGCTGGAGACCTTCCTGTCGCGCTACTTCGAGACGCCCGAGGTGGTCACCCGCTTCCGTCCGCACCACTTCCCGTTCACCGAGCCCAGCGCCGAGATGGACGTGCAGTGCGACCGCTCCGGCGGCGAGGTGAAGATCGGCCAGGGCACCGACTGGCTGGAGATCCTCGGCTGCGGGATGGTGCACCCGAACGTGCTGCGCAACTGCGGCCTGGACCCGGACGTCTGGCAGGGCTTCGCGTTCGGCTGCGGCGTCGACCGGCTGGGGGTGCTGAAGTACGGCATGCCCGACCTGCGCGACATGTTCGCCAGCGACGTGCGTTGGCTGGAGCACTACGGCTTCAGCCCCTATGCGGCGCCGAACCAGGCCTCCGGCCTGAGCTGATGCCCGCTAGCGCCCACAGCACGCTGGAGCACTTCGCTTTCGGCGACAGCCCGGCAATGGCCGACGAGCTTCTTGCCCTGGTGCTCCAGGGTAAGAAGACCGCGACCTGCTGGCCCGCGTCGCAGGGACTGAAGGGCAGCGCGCTGGGGGCTCGCTACGTGGTGCTCGACGGCGCGGGCGCGCCCCGCGTCGTCATCGAGTCCACCGAACTGGTCCAGCGGCGGTTCGACGAGGTGCCGGCCGACTTCGCCGCCGAAGAAGGCGAAGGCGACCTGAGCTACGCCCACTGGGCCGCCGTCCACGAAGACTGTTTCACCCGCGAAGGCGCCTTCGCACCCAACATGGTGCTCTGGTGCGAACGCTTCCGCCTGGTCGAGATCATCGGCGAAGGAGCCGATCAATGAAGTTCACGCTCTCCTGGTTGAAAGACCACCTCGAAACCGACGCGACCACGCAACAGGTCGTCGACGCCATGACCATGGCCGGGCTGGAGGTCGAGCATGTCGACGATCCCGCCGCCAAGCTGGCCTCGTTCTCGGTCGCCAAGATCGTCGAGGCGGTGCAGCACCCGAACGCCGACCGCCTGCGCGTCTGCCAGGTGGACACCCGCGACGGCCGCAAGGAGATCGTCTGCGGCGCGCCCAACGCGCGCGCCGGGATCACCGTCGTCTACGCCCCGATCGGCGCCTATGTGCCCGGCCTCGGCGTGACCCTTGTCGAGAAGCCGGTCCGCGGCGTGGTCTCGCACGGCATGCTGTGCTCGGCCTCCGAGCTGGAGACGGCCTCGGAATCGGACGGCATCATGGAGCTGCCCGACACGCTGGCGGTCGGCACGCCGGTCGCGCAGGCCCTGGGCCTGGAAGCCGTCATCGACTTCGAAGTCACCCCCAACCGTCCCGACTGGCTGGGCGTGGTCGGCATCGCCCGCGACCTGGCCGCCGCAGGCCTGGGCAAGTTGAAGGACGTCTCGGTCGCGCCGGTGGCGGGCAAGTTCGCCAATCCGGTCGAGATCCGCCTGGACGGTTCGGACGGCTGCCGCCAGTTCACCGGCCGGCTGATCCGCGGCGTCAAGAACGGCCCCTCGCCGGCCTGGCTGCAGCAGAAGCTGACCTCGATCGGCCTGCGCCCCATCAACGCCCTGGTCGACGTCACCAACCTGATCTCCTACGACCGCGCCCGGCCGCTGCACGTCTATGACGTCAGCAAGCTTTCCGGCGGCTTCATCGAGGCCCGCGCCGGCAAGGACGGCGAGAGCGTCGAGGCGCTGGACGGCAAGACCTATGCGATCACGCCGGAGATCACCGTCATCGCCGACGGTTCGGGCGCCATCGGCCTGGGCGGCGTCATGGGCGGCCTGTCGACCGGCTGCTCGGACGAGACCACCGACGTGCTTGTCGAAAGCGCCTGGTTCGACCCGATCCGCATCGCCCAGACCGGCCGCACGACCGGCATCACCTCGGACGCGCAGTACCGCTTCGCGCGGACGGTGGATCCGGCCAGCCAGGTCCCGGGCCTGGAGCTGGCCACCAAGCTGATCCTGGAGCTCTGCGGCGGCGAGCCGTCGGAGGTGACCGTGATCGGCGAGGCTCCGGCCGCGCCGGAGGCCGTCGTCTTCGACCGGACCTATGTGAAGCAGCTGTCGGGCCTGGACCTGCCGGCCGCGCGCATCGACCAGATCCTGACCGACCTCGGCTTCGTCATCGACGGCGACAAGGTGCTGCCGCCGACCTGGCGCCGCGACGTGGAAGGCAAGGCGGACCTGGTCGAGGAAGTCGCCCGCATCGAGGGCTACGACGCCCTGCCCGCCTCGGCCCTGCCCGAAATGGCCCGGCCGGCCGGCGGCGTGCTGACCGCCCGCCAGACGCGCGTGCGCACCGGCCGCCGGGCGATGGCCGCCAAGGGCTATGCCGAGACCATCACCTGGAGCTTCACCAAGCGCGAGACCGCGGCCCTGTTCGGCGGCGGCCAGCCGGAGCTGGTGATCACCAACCCGATCGCCTCGGACCTCGACTGCATGCGGCCGTCGATCCTGCCGAACCTGATCGAGGCGGCCGGCCGCAACGCGCGGCGCGGCTTCCCCGACGTGGCGCTGTTCGAGATCGGCCCGCTCTATCGCGGCGACCAGCCGGCCGACCAGCTGACCGCGATCAGCGCCGTCGTCGCCCCGCATGCGCCGCGGCGCTGGGACGGCGGGGCGGCCGACGCCCTCTTCGAGCTGAAGGCCGACGTGCTGTCGCTGCTGGAAGACCTGGGCGCGCCGACGAGCTCGCTCCAGACCGTCCAGGGCGGCCTCGCCGACTGGTGGCATCCCGGGCGCTCGGCGGCGCTGCGGCTGGGCAAGAACGCGCTGGTCGAGTTCGGCGAAATCCATCCGCGCATCCTCAAGGCGCTGGACGTCGAGGGTCCGGTGCTCGGCTTCGAGCTGATCCTCGACAACGTGCCCGAGCCGAAGAAGAAGTCGACCAAGACCAAGCCGGCGCTGGAACTCTCCAGCCTGATGCCGCTGTCGCGCGACTTCGCCTTCGTGGTCGACGAGGCGGTCGCCGCCGGCGACCTGATCAAGGCCGTGGCCGGCGCCGACAAGGCGCTGATCACGGGGGCGCGGGTGTTCGACGTCTATCGCGGCCAAGGCGTGGCCGAAGGATCGAAGTCGGTGGCGGTGGAGATCCTGCTGCAGCCGCGCGAGAAGACCCTGACCGACGCCGAGATCGAGGCGCTGTCGGCCAAGGTGGTCGCCGCCGCTGAAAAGGCCGTGAGCGCCAAGCTGCGCGCTTGACGTAAAACTGCAGGTTGGGTCTCTCCTCACGCTTCAGGAGAGACCCCGACCGCATGCCCCAGACCCCGAGCCGCAAACCCAAGCCAGCCGCTGAGCGCTGGCTGGAATCCGGGCTGTTCCATTCGCGTTGGCTGATGGCGCCGTTCTATGTCGGGCTGGTCGGGGCGCTGGCCGCGCTGCTGGTGGTGTTCTTCAACGAGGCGGTCCACGAGCTGTCGGGCCTGCTGACCATGACGCCCAACCAGGCGATCATGATGGTGCTGAAGCTCATCGACCTGTCGCTGGCCGGCAACCTGCTGCTGATCGTGATCTTCTCGGGCTACGAGAACTTCGTCTCCAAGATCGACACCGACGACGATGAGGACCGGCCCGGTTGGATGGGCACGGTCGACTTCTCGGGCCTGAAGATGAAGCTGATCGCCTCGATCGTCGCGATCTCGGCCATCGCGCTGCTGAAGGCGTTCATGGAGCTGTCGGAAGGCAAGGAACTGTCGGACCGCAGCCTGATGTGGCTGGTGGTCATCCACGTGACCTTCGTGTTCTCCGGCGTGCTGCTGGCGCTGATGGACTGGCTGGCCGCCAAGGTCGACAAGCACTGAGGCCCGGACGCTAAGCGTCAGGCGCGGGCCAGCTCGTCGAGAAGGATGTCGCGGCAGAGGTCGGTCGCCTGGCCGAGCACGTCGTGGCCGCAGCCCGGCGCGATCTTCACCCGCAGGTCCGGATAGGCGGCGAGCAGAGCGTGATCGGCCTCGTCCATCAGCGAGGGGGCCATGGCCAGGTCCCGCGCCGGGGCCAAAGGCACGTCGCCGCAAACGACCAGGGCCGGCGCCTTCAGGCGGTCGAGCAGGCCGCCATAGCTGCGGTTCTGGACGATCGCCCCGTCGCGCCAGCCGAGCGCCTCGAACATGAAATCCGGAACCGGCAGCTCGCCGCGCGCGGCGGTGCGCTCGAGCGCGATCTCCAGCGGCCAGCGGCCGGTGGTGGCGAAGAAGGGATCGAAGGCGACCGCGGCGTAGCCGTGCGCCCCGAGCGCCAGGGCCAGCACGCCGCCCAGGCCCAGCCCGGCCACCAGCACCCGCCGGCCGGGGACCACCGTTCGCAGGCTCTGGTGCAGGCCGGCGACCAGCTCGTCCCAGCCGGGCGAGGACAGCGGCGGGGCGACGCCGTGGCCCGGCAGCGACGCGAGCATGACCTCGGCCTCGGGCTCCAGGCGCGCGAACCAGGGGGCCATGGCGCCGGGGGTGGAGAGCACGTCGTGGATCAGCACCACCACCGACTTGTGGCGATCGCGAAGTTCAGGCCGCGCGGCGAAGACCAGCTTGTCGCCGGCCGGGGTCATGCAATGGACCCACTTGGTGTCGCTGACCGGCCGCATTGCGCCGCCCCCCAGATTCCTCAGAACGGCAGGGTGCGCCGAGTCCTGCTGAATCCAAGATAGCCGACATTGGCGCCGAGGCGGACGCCGACGCCGGTGCGGATCGGGGCGAGGATGATGTCGTCCGAGCGCAGGTAGTTCACGCCCAGGCCGGCGACCAGATAGGCCGCGCCCTCGACGCCGGGGAAGCGCTGGAAGATCACTTCCGGGTACTGGAGATTGTAGCAGAGGGTGAAGACCCGGCTGGCGTTGCCGCCGAAGTCCCAGCCCACCGACGGGCCCTGCCAGAACACTTCGATCGGCTCGCGGTTCTTCATATAGAGCAGACCGCGGCCATAGCGCGCGCCGCCCACGAAGGCGCCGGAGGCTTCCTCGCCGGCGATGTAGGCGGTCGGACGGCCGTTGTCCTGGAAGACGCGCTCGACGGCGCCGCCAGCGGCCTCGGCGGTCACGCCCAGGAAGTCGGAGACGTTGTTGACGAGCTCGTCACGGCTGTAGGTCTCCGCCTGGCCGGTCGAATAGCTCGGATTGGCGGTGGCGCTCGGGCTCGGCGGCGGTAGTTCGCCCGGCCCGCCCGGCTGGGCGGTCGCGCAGCCCGCGGTTCCAAGCGTGGCCAGTCCCGAAACGATCAGCGTGCGGCGGTCCATGAAATTCCCTTGAAGCTTGAACGAGCCTCACATCCCCAGGGGGCATGAATGCGGCGGTCAGGCTTAACGGGCGATTAACCATGAGAGGCCCGTCGAAGACGGCCTACTCGCGAACCGCTCCGAATGTGGTAGAGGGCGGCCACCATGACGACGCCTCTGTCCCGCATCCGCAACTTTTCCATCGTGGCTCACATCGACCACGGGAAATCGACCCTGTCCGACCGGCTCATCCAGGAGACCGGAGCGCTGACCAAGCGCGAGATGACCGAGCAGGTCTTGGACAACATGGAGATCGAGCGCGAGCGCGGGATCACCATCAAGGCCCAGACCGTGCGCCTGGAGTACAAGGCCCAGGACGGGGAGACCTATGTCCTGAACCTGATGGACACCCCCGGCCACGTCGACTTCGCCTATGAGGTCAGCCGTTCGCTGGCCGCGTGCGAAGGCTCGATCCTGGTCGTCGACTCCTCGCAAGGCGTCGAGGCCCAGACCCTGGCCAACGTCTATCAGGCCATCGACAACAACCACGAGATCGTGCCGGTCCTGAACAAGATCGACCTGCCGGCCGCCGAGCCCGACCGGGTGCGCCAGCAGATCGAGGACGTCATCGGCATCGACGCCTCGGACGCGGTGCTGTGCTCGGCCAAGACCGGCGAAGGCATCGCCGAGGTGCTGGAAGCCGTCGTCGCCCGCCTGCCCGCGCCGACGGGCGACCGTGAGGCGCCGCTGAAGGCGCTGCTGGTCGACGCCTGGTACGACCCCTACCTGGGCGTCGTGGTGCTGGTGCGCGTCATCGACGGCGTGCTGAAGGCCGGCATGAAAGTGCGGATGATGAACGCCGGCGCCACCCACCAAGTGGACAAGATCGGCGTGTTCCGGCCCAAGCAGACCGAGGTCGCCGAGCTCGGCCCCGGCGAGATCGGCTACATCACCGCCCAGATCAAGCAGGTGGCCGACGCCGCCGTCGGCGACACCATCACCGAGGAAAAGCGCCAGACCGAACACTCCCTGACCGGCTTCCGCGTCGCGCAGTCGGTGGTGTTCTGCGGCCTGTTCCCGGTCGACGCGGCCGATTTCGAGGACCTGCGCGCCGCCATCGGCCGCCTGCGCCTGAACGACGCCAGCTTCACCTACGAGATGGAGACCAGCGCCGCGCTCGGCTTCGGCTTCCGCTGCGGGTTCCTGGGGCTGCTGCACCTGGAGATCATCCAGGAGCGCCTGAGCCGTGAGTTCGACCTGGACCTGATCGCGACCGCGCCGAGCGTGGTCTACAAGATCCACATGAACGACGGCAGCGAGATCGAGCTGCACAACCCGGCCGACATGCCCGATCCGGTGAAGATCGATTCGATCAGCGAGCCGTGGATCAAGGCGACCATCCTGACCCCGGACGAGTACCTGGGGTCGGTCATCAAGCTCTGCCAGGACCGCCGCGGCGAGCAGCGTGAGCTGAGCTACGTCGGATCGCGGGCGCTGGTGGTCTACGACCTGCCGCTGAACGAGGTGGTGTTCGATTTCTACGACCGGTTGAAGAGCGTCTCGAAGGGCTATGCGTCGTTCGACTACGTGATCGAGGGCTACCGAGTCGGCGACCTGGTGAAGATGTCGATCCTGGTCAATTCCGAGCCAGTCGACGCGCTGTCGATGCTGGTTCACCGCGACCGCGCCGAGACCCGCGGCCGCGGCATGGTCGAGAAGATGAAGGACCTGATCAGCCCGCACCAGTTCCAGATCCCGCTGCAGGCGGCGATCGGCGGCCGGATCGTGGCCCGCGAGACCATCCGCGCCCTGCGCAAGGACGTGACCGCCAAGTGCTATGGCGGCGACATGAGCCGCAAGCGCAAGCTGCTGGACAAGCAGAAGGCCGGCAAGAAGCGGATGCGCCAGTTCGGCAAGGTCGAGATCCCGCAGGAGGCCTTCATCGCCGCCTTGAAGATGGACGCCGACTAGAAAATTCATTCGTCATGGCCGGCCCTCGCGCCGGCCATCCATAGACATAGGTCGCGCCTGCGCGGCCCGTGCGTATGGGTCACCCGGACAAGCCCGGTGATGACGATCGGATTGATCAGCGCCGCCGCACGGGACCGGGCGGCACAATCCACCATAGCGCCAGCACATAGGCGAAAACCGCGGCGTAGGCCGCGGTGAACACCCACATCGGCAGCGGCCAGTAGATCAGGCCGTTGACGACCCGCATGATCAGCGGCTGCTCGGTCGGCGCGCCCGACATGTCGTCCTGCCAGATCGTCAGAAAGCAGGCGCGGCCGGCGAGCGCCTGCAGCGCCACCACGGCCAGCGAGGCCATGTGCAGCGCCCGCCACCATCGCACGCGCACGAACGCCCAGCCGCGCCACGCGCCGAGCGGGATGGCGACCAGTCCCAACAGGTTGAAGCCGATGACGGCCAGGTGGATGGCCAGCACCAGCGCGGCGACGCGGTCCATGCGTCAGCCTAACGCCGATCGCGCCGGTTGATCAGAGCCCCGGCGCAGGCCTAAAAATCGCCAGGAAGCTTGGCCAAGACGCGGCCGAACCATTCGGGGGACTTTCCATGCGCAAGATCATCGTTCTGGCCGCCGTCGCCGCTGCGCTGATGACCTCGGCCTGCAACACGGTGGCCGGCATCGGCCGCGACGCCCAGGCCGCCGGCGCGGCCGTGACCGGCGCCGCCAACGACATGAAGCGCTAAGCGCGTCAGGCGTCCTCCT
Organism: Phenylobacterium sp. GW823-FHT02A09; assembly: GCF_058797775.1. Lineage (NCBI taxonomy): Bacteria > Pseudomonadati > Pseudomonadota > Alphaproteobacteria > Caulobacterales > Caulobacteraceae > Phenylobacterium > Phenylobacterium sp. GW823-FHT02A09. The sequence continues at coordinate 106,595 of NZ_JBXAJZ010000002.1, forward strand.
CGCGGGACGCCTCCTCGGCGATACGGGCCTTGTCCTTCGGCGGCACCACCGCCGGATCGGCGCTGCGCGAAACGTCCTCGGCCGGGGTCGCGGGACCGACGTGGCCGTGCGGATCCTTCTCGGCAGGCGTGTGAGGTTGGTCGCTCATCGGGCGCTCCCTTGCACCGGGGAAGGACCGAAGATCGGTCGTCCGCCTGCAGATTTAAAGCCGGCGACGCGACGATGTTCCTGCAGATGCGGCCGCGCCGCCCCTTTCATTGACGTCCGTCAAGGCGCATATCCGGGCGCGACGTCACCCAGGTAGCGTGTCCATGTTCGTGCAATCGATGCTCCGCGGCCTGAAGGGCCGTTGCCCGGCCTGCGGTGAAGGCAAGCTGTTCAGCCGCTATCTGAAGGTGCAGCCAACCTGCGAGCACTGCGGGCTGGACCTGGCCAAGTACCCGGCCGACGACGGCCCGGCCTATTTCACCATCCTGATCGTCGGCCACCTGGTGGTCGCCCCGCTGCTGATCTTCCCGGTGATCTGGGAGGCCTCGCCCGCCATCGTGCTGCCGGCGACCTTGATCCCGCTGGCGATCGTGACGCTGGTGCTGCTGCACGTGACCAAGGGCTGGTTCATCGGCCTGCTCTATGCGCTGGGCGTCAAGCAGGGCGACAGCGCGATCCACACCGCCGACGTCGCCGACCGCTAGCCGGGCTGGGGCGAGGCGCCGTACCATCGCCGCCGCCTGACACTCGGAACGAACCTCTGTGAAGTTGCTCGACGCCCTTTCGAGCGCGGACATCGTCGCGCTCGCCGTCTTCACCGTCGCCTGGCTGGCCTATGAGCCGCTGCTGAAGACGCTGGCCCGCGGCAAGGGGCTGATCAACACCGACATGACCGTCGTGCGCGCCGCCTGGATGCGGACCATGGCCGGCCGCGAGAACAAGTTCATGGACGGCCAACTGCTGGGCCACACCCTGAACTCGGCCTCGTTCTTCGCCTCATCGAACCTGATCCTGATCGCCGGCGCGGCGGGCGTGCTGTTCGGCGGCGAAGGCGCGTTCCGCAGCGCCTCGAGCCTGATGGTGCTGAAGACCTCGTCGCGGATGCTGTTCGAGGCGCAGATCGCGCTGGTGCTGCTGGCCCTGGCGCGCGGCCTGCTCGATTTCATCTGGGCGATCCGGCAGATGAACTACTGCCTGGCGGTGATCGGGGCGACGCCGACCACCGAGGACAAGGGCTTCCAGCGCACCTATGGCGAGGCCGCCGCGCGGCTGCTGAACCCGGCGCTGTCGTCGTTCAATCGCGGGGTGCGCGGCTATTACTTCGCGCTGGCCGCCGCGGCCTGGCTGTTCGGGCCGTTCACATTCCTGGCGGTGACGGTGTCGGCCGTGGCGCTGCTGTTCATGCGCCAGCGCCACTCGCCCTCGGCGCGGGCGGTGAGCGACATCCGCGGCCTGCTCGAAAACCGCGAGGATTAGAGGCCCAGCTCGGCCCGCGCCTTGCGGGTCAGCTTGGCGGCGATCAGCTCGTGGGACGCGGCGACCCAGCCCTGCGCCTCGCCGGCCTCGGCGTCGTCGAGGTCGACGATCACCCAGCTGCCCTTGGCGAGATAAGGCGCCTGGCGACCCGGCCCGCCCTCGTCGGTCAGCACCATGAAGCCGATCTCGCTGACCTTGAACGACAGCCCCCCGCGCAGGCCGCAGATGGCGAACACCTTGCCGCCGACCTTGTAGACCTCCGACCCGCCCCACTGGATGACCTTCTCGGCCGCCGGCAGGGCCAGGGCGATGGCCTCGACCTCCTCGCGCGTCATGCCAGCCCGATCTCCGCCCGCGCCTTGCGGGTGAGCTTGGCGGCGACCAGGGCGTGCGAGGTCGCCAGCCAGTCGGCCACCTCGGCGGCGTCGAGGCCGGCCAGGTCGTCGAACATCACCCACTTGGCGCGGGCCATGTAGGGCGCCGGCCGCGCGCGGCCGGATTCGGTCAGCGCCTCGAAGGCGATGTCGGTGACCTTGAACGAGCAGTTGGTGTAGCCGCCGTCCGTGCCGGCGAACATCTTGCCGCCGACCTTGTAGATGCAGTCGTCGCCCCACTGGACGTCCATCGTCGCCCCAGGGAGCCCGCGCGCGGCGGCGTCGAACTCCTTGCGCGTCACGCGCTGACGCCGACGCCGATCGGACAGGTGACGCCGGTGCCGCCGATGCCGCAGTAGCCGGCCGGATTCTTGGCCAGGTACTGCTGGTGATAGTCCTCGGCGAAGTAGAACTCCGGCGCCTCGGCGATCTCGGTGGTCACGGCGCCGTAGCCCTTGTCCGACAGCGCCTGCTGGTAGGCCTGCAGCGAGGCGACGGCCGCCGCGGCCTGGGCGTCGTTGTGGACGTAGATGCCCGAGCGGTACTGGGTGCCGATGTCATTGCCCTGGCGCATGCCCTGGGTCGGGTCGTGGTTCTCCCAGAACACCTTGAGCAGGTCTTCATAGGTGACGGCGCGCGGATCGTAGACGACGCGGACCGCCTCGGTATGGCCGGTCCGGCCGCTGCAGACTTCCTCATAGGTCGGGTTCGGGGTAATCCCGTTGACATAGCCGACGGCGGTCACCCAGACGCCCGGGACCTGCCAGAACTTGCGTTCCACGCCCCAGAAGCAGCCCATGGCGAAGTCGGCGATCTCCAGCCCGTCCGGATAGGGCCCCTTCAACGGCCGGCCGTTGATGAAGGAGATCTCGGCGGTCGGCAGCGGGGTCGACCGTCCCGGCAGGGCGGTGTCGATGGTGGGGAGCTCGAGGGTTTTCTTGGCGAAGATCATGGCGCGCCCGATCAGGTGTGAACTTGGACCGAAACATAAGATCGCCCGCGGCCGATTGCACGCCCGGCGAATTCGCGCCGAACGCCGCTTGCCCGTCGAGGCGTCATGAGTATATTGCGCGCCTTCCGCGAGAGGCCGTGCGCCGCTCAGGGCCTGTGGTGAGGTGGCGGAGTGGTCGATCGCGCACGCTTGGAAAGCGTGTATAGGTGAAAGCCTATCGAGGGTTCGAATCCCTCTCTCACCGCCATCCCTTCTGAAAATTCGTCTCTCTGCGACGCTAGGCGACCAAGCTGCGGATGAGCGCGGCGACCTCTCGCTTACCGCTTCGGCTCGTAGGTTTGGACATCGACTACGACATGTAGGCAGCTGACTGCGCCATCCCTTCCTCATTTCCGGATGCGTTCGTAGCGGTAGGGGTCGGCTTCGCCTGGCTTGAAGTCGCCGACCAGATCGTATTGCCCGTCGCCGTCGACATCGAGCAGCGCCTGGTCGAAGTCGCCGTCGCGGCCGAGGTCGGTGATCTCGGCGTCGATCTTGCCGTCGCCGTCATGATCGAACAGGTAGGTGTGCGGCTCGCTCTTCCGCGCCGGCTCGATCAGCACGAAGTCGCCCTGCCCGTCGCAGTCCATGTCGACCAGGAAGCCTAGGCCCTTGGGATCGCTGACCGCCCATTCCTTGAGGAAGACCCCGTCGCAGTCGCCGCCGCCCGCGGTCGCGCGCTGGCCGGCCGAGCGGGCGGCGCGGCGGTCCTCCTTCAGGGTGAGGAAGGTGCGCACGTCGTCGGCGGAGACCGCGAAGTTCAGCCCCTCGCCGTCGCTCTTGAAGCTGTTGATGCCGATGATCTGGAGATCGTCGTCCAGCAGCGGGCCGCCGGAATTGCCCGGATTGATCGGGGTCTGGGTCTGCACGACCGTCGCCTTGTGGTCGAGGCCCATCTCGGTGCGCCAGGCGTAGTCCTTGCGCACCTGGCTGACGATGCCGCGGGTGTAGGTCCAGGCTTGGCCGGTCGGGTGGCCGATGGCGTGCACGTCCGAGCCGACCTGCACCGCGCCGGAGGCGGCCAGCGGCAACGGCTTGGCGCCGGCCGGAACCTCGGAGACCTGCAGCAGCGCGAGGTCGGCGACCTCGTCGCGGCGGATCACCTTGGCGCGGCGCACGTCGGCCTTGCCGAAGGCGGCGCCCTCGGCGGCCGGCTTGAACACCACCCCGACCTCCTTGGCGTCGCCGACGACGTGGAGGTTGGTGACGATCTTGCCGTCGGCGCTGATCAGGGCGCCGGAGCCGAACGCATTGTCGGTCAGAACGAGCACCACCGAGGGCGAGGCGGCCTGGTAGACCTGGGCGTCCTTGGCCCCGCGGGTGACCTGGCGGGTCTCGGCGGCCGCCGCGTCCAGGGCCGCGGCGTAGCGCGCCGCGCGCGCGCCGGGCAGCGACGGGACCGCGCCGATCGGGCGCCTGGCGTCGACCGCGTCGGGGCCGGGCGCCGGCATCGCGCCGCCCGCCCGACCTACCGCCGATTGCGCCAGGCCGTAGGATGGTGAAGCTAGAAGCAACACCGCCGCGCAGATCTGGAGCCGCCGCATGGCGCCATTCCCCCTGATGACTTCGCCCATGCGAAGCCTAGCGGCGTGGGGCGCGCTCGCAAGCTTCATATTGCTCAGCTCGCAACCGGCAGTGGCGGCCGAGCCGTCGGCCTGGGGGCTGTACTTCCAGGGCAAGGGCCAGACCGCACGTCAGCAGCTGGAGCGCCAGCTGGCCAGCAAGACGCTGAGCCCGGCCGCACGCCGCGCAACGACCGCGACGCTGCTGGAGATCTGCATCCACCGCCGAGACAGCGATTGCATCCTGGAGCAGGTCCCGAAATACATCGCCCTGCCCGCGCCCGCGACGACAAACGACCTGGCCCGGCGCGAGGACGTCCGCCGCACCGGCTACTTCCTGGACTACGGCAAGTTCACCTACGGGTCCGCGCCGTTGACCGCCAAGATCCTCGACGGCGAGCTTTGGGGCCAGGAGAACTCGGCCAATGCGGGTCTCTATCTGCGCCGCCAGGCGCTGGCCTCGAGCATTCTGCTGGCGCAGGAGGACTACGCCGCGGCCGGCGAGAGCGTCGACAAGACCCTGTCGCTGATCGCATCGCTGAGGAACCCGCAGGACGACGCCTTCCTGGTCGCCTGGGCGCTGGCCGACGCCATCGACAGCCTGCGGGTGCTGGGACAGAGCGACCGCGCCTATGGCGTCTATCGCGCCAGCAGGGGGTTCATCGCCGCCTCGCTGCCGCCGCTCAGCGTCGATGCGATGACGTATCGGCTGATCGAGGCCGAACTGCTGCTGGAGCAGGGTCAGTTCGCCGCCGCCCTGCCGGTGCTGGACCTCGCCGTCGCCACCGCAGGCGTCATCGAACTGGGCGACGAAAGCCGCGCCTACGTGACCGCCCAGGCCCTGACCCGCAAGGCGGCGGCCTGCACCGCCCTGCTGAGGCCGGAGTGCGCGCGCGAGGCGATCGACGCCCATCCGTACGGCAAGCTCTATCGGCGAGCAGGACGGACCCCGGCGGAATTCGAAGAGACCGCCTATCTGGCGACGCGGGCGCTGGTCGCGGCGATCGAGCAGCAGGCCGACCCGGTCGTCGCCGAGGCCCTGGCGCAGGCCGCCCCCTTTGAGGCGAGCGCAGGGGCCAACGCCGAGCCGGCCGCGATCTACCGCACGGCTGGACGCGCCCTGGCGCTGGAGCCCGGCGCCGGCCGGCAGGCAGGCTTGGCGCAGACCGGCCGACTTATCGCGGCCGCGGCGAAGCGCGCGCCGGCGCTGGACGTCGGCGCCTCGCGCCGGCCGGCCGCGATCGAGCAGATCCTGATCTCGTTCGCCCTCACCCAGGCCGATCAGGACGGCCCGGCGGCGGCTGAGACGAACTTCGTGCTGTTCCAGTTGGCCGGACGGCTCCAGGCGAACATCGACGCCGACGCGCTGATCGCGCTGTCGCAGGCCAAGGACGCCTTGCAGCGCCGGGCGATCCACCAGGGCCTGCGGCTGCGCGCGCGGCGCGACGCGTATGAGCGCGCAGAACTGGCCAAGCTGGCGACGCCGCGAGCCCCGGAGCCAGCCGTCCCGCTGAGACATGATGTGGGCGCGCGCGCGGCGCTGCGCGATTTCGCCGTCCGGCTGGCCGAGATCGACCGCTCGCTCGCGCCGGCGACGGGATCGAACCTCGTCGACCTGAAGCGGTTCCAGGCGGCGCTGCGGCCCGGTGAAGCGGCCCTGAGCGTGGCCATGGTTCCGGGCGGCATGGCCTATATGTGCGTGCGCGGCGATCAGGTGATGCGGCGGGTCGCCCCGGCCGATCTGCGGCAGGCGACGCTGGATATCAAGATCCTGCAGGCGGCGCTGACCGCCGGCCATGCGCCCTCGGACGCGCTCGACGCGCAGTTCCCCGCCGCGGCGGCGGTGCGGATGCACAAGCTGCTGATCGCGCCGTTCGACGGATGCGTGAAGGCCGGCGACCACCTGCTGTGGCTCGCCGACGCCTCGATCACGCCGCTGCCCCTGTCGGTGCTGCTGCCGCAGGCGCCGCCGAGGCTCGGCGAGGGCTATGACCTCGCCCAAGCCGACTGGCTCGTGCGCCGCCATGCGGTCAGCTATGCGGGATCGCCCGGCGCGATCCTGGCGGCGCGCTCGGGGGCGCTGGCGCCGGCCTCGGACTTCGACTTCCTGGGCGTCGGCGACCCGGTGCTGAGCGGGGCGACCGACCTGGGCGAGGACCGCGCCAAGATGCTGCTGGCGGGCTCGCGCAGCGCGGGCCTGGCCGCCCTGACGCCGCTGCCGGAGACCAAGGACGAGTTGGAGCGGTCGGCCAAGGGTTTCGCCTCGGCCAAGCTGCTGACCCAGAACGCGGCGACCGAACTCGGCGTCCGCGGGCAACTGCTCGGGTCCTATCGTTACCTGTCGTTCGCCACGCATGGGCTGATCCGCGACGAGATCGAGGGGCTGAGCGAGCCGGCGCTGGCGCTGACGCCGGTCTCCTCCGTCGATCCATGGGACGACGGGCTGCTGACCGCCTCTGAGATCGCCGACCTGAACCTCGGCGCACGGTTCGTGGCGCTGTCGGCCTGCAACACCGCCAACTACGACGTCGCGCAGATGGCCGGCGAGCTGCCGGCCCTGGCCTCGGCCTTCGCGGTGGCCGGCGTGCCCTCGACCCTGGGCTCGCTGTGGGCGGTGGATTCGGAGACCACCAAGGAGGTGGTGGCGACCACCTTCGCCAGCCTGCGGACCGAGCACGGCGAGAGCCCGGCCTTGGCGCTGGCCGGCGCCCAACGGGCGTTCCTGGCGGCGCCGCCGTCTCGGGCCTATCTGCACCCGCGGTTCTGGGCGCCGTTGATCGTGCTGGGCGACGGGGCGCGCCCGCCGCCGCCTGCCGCGCGGGCGGGCGGGATCGTCGCGGTCGAACCGCTGGCCGGCGTCGGCGGCGAGGTCGTCGCGCTGCGACGCTCCGGCCAAGCCGTGCTGGCCCGCGTGCTGGACCATCCGGCTGGTTCCCACGTGGAAAGCCTCGGGCGCTGGCGACGCGAGACCGCTATGAGCCACCCGACCCGGCTGCTGGTCGAGCTGGGCGACGGCGTCATCGCCGGCGGCGGCGATCTCGGCGACGACGGGCGGATGGCGCCTGTGCTGGCGACCCTGGACACGGCCAGCGGCGCGGTGCGCGCGACCTGGCGCGGCGAGAGCACGCCCGGGCGCGAGGCGCTGGCCGTGACCGGCGTCGCGCTGGGGCCGAACCAGACTGCGGTGGCGATCGTGGACAGGACCGCGCGCGTCCATACCGGGGGCGAGGAGGTCGCCGACCGCCTACAAGTGATGCTGGTGGACGGGGCGCAAGCGCCGCGGCTGCTGTTCGCGGTGACGCCGCCCCGAGCGACGGCGATCGAGGAGGCGACCCTGTCGATGATGGGCGAGAACCTCCTGCTCACCTACAGCGGGCGCGCTCCGGAGCCGCCGGCGACACGCTTCGAGGAGGACGATTGGGAGCTGCAGCCTTGCGGCAGCGTGCCGATCACCTGGGTCGAAATGCGCGACCGGCGCACCGGCGCGCTGATCGGGTCTCAGCAGCTGACCGGCTGGACGGCGCCGACGGCCCTGGCCCAGGGCGGCCGGGTGCTGCTGGGCGGCGGCTTCATGGCCGCCTGCGACGGCGAGCTGAAGGCCGGGGTGATCGCGCTGGACGCCGGCTTGCAGTCGCAGCTGCTCTATCGCGACGACAGCGTCGGCCGGTCGGAGGTTCGGGCGATGGGGCTGAGCGCCGACGGCGGCGTGCTGGCGGCCGCGACCAAGGTCGCCCAGATCGACTTTCGGGCCGAACTCGGCCTGGATCCGCGCCGCGTGAGCAGTCAGGTCGGGGGCATGGTCCTGACCCTGGGCGCCGATGGAACAGCGTCGGCGCCGAAGCTGCTCGACTCCGGCGCCAATCTCTTTTTCTCAAGCGTAGACGCCAGCCGACCCGGCGAGGCGCTGGTCGGCGGCCTGATGGGAAGCCAGGCGGTCGTGCTGCGGCTGTCGCCGCCCTAGGACGCCTTGGCCTTCTTGGCCTTGGCGGGCGGCGGGGCCGAGGTCACCAGGCTGGAGATCTGGCACTTCGAGCCGTCGACCAGCACCTGGCCGAAGCGGTCTAGGGTGTTGGTCCCGCGGGTGACGAAGCCGACCTTCATCGTGTGATCGAGACCGATGCAGGGGCCGAACAGCTCGGCGCGATACCACTCGCCGCGCTGACCCTCGATCCACAAGGCGTTGTCGCCGTCGGCCTGGAAGTTGCGGATGCCAGTCGAGTTGGCGAACGGAATGCGGGCGTCGACGCCCAACGGCCGCTCGGCCGGCGCAACGGCGGGGGCGGGGTTCGCCGCGGCGAACGTTCCGGCCAGAAGCATCGCGCCCCCGGCGAACGCGGCGATCAGGGTCTTCATCTCGTGTGTCCCTTTCGTAGGACGCCCAGCCCATGGCGGGAGGCTATGCGCGGCGCCTTGAACTCGCGTTGAGAACGCCGTTCATCGGGCGTTCATCGGCTCAGCATTCGACGATGTTGACGGCCAGGCCGCCGAGCGAGGTCTCCTTGTAGATCTCGCTCATATCCTCGCCGGTGCGCTTCATGGTGGCGATGACCTTGTCGAGACTGACCGTGTGCTGGCCGTCGCCCAGCAGCGCCAGGCGCGAGGCGTCGATGGCCTTCACCGCGCCCATCGCGTTGCGCTCGATGCAGGGGATCTGGACGAGGCCGCCGATCGGGTCGCAGGTGAGGCCAAGGTTGTGCTCCATGGCGATTTCGGCGGCGTTCTCGATCTGGGCGTTGGTCCCGCCGAGCGCGGCGGTGAGGCCCGCGGCGGCCATCGAGCAGGCGACTCCGACCTCGCCCTGGCAGCCGACCTCGGCGCCAGAGATCGAAGCGTTGCGCTTGTAGAGAGCGCCGATCGCCGCGGCGGTCAGCAGGAAGGTCCGCCGCCCCTCGGGCCCGCCGCGATGGAAGCGGTCGTAGTAGCGCAGCACCGCCGGCAACAGCCCGGCCGCGCCGTTGGTCGGGGCGGTGACGACGCGGCCGCCGGAGGCGTTCTCCTCGTTCACCGCCAGGGCCCAGAGGTTGACCCAGTCGAGTGCGGCGAGCGGATCGGAGATGTTGCGCTCGACCTTGCTCATCAGGTCGGTGTGGATCTGGCGCGCACGGCGGCGGACCTTGAGGCCTCCGGGCAGGCAGCCGTCCTGGCGCAGGCCGCGCTCGATGCAGGCTTCCATGGCCGCGAAGATCGCGTCGAGGCCGGCCTCGACCTCGGCCGGCGTGCGCACCGCGGTCTCGTTGGCGAACATCAGTTGCGCGATGGTCAGGCCGGCCGTCTGGGCCTGAGCCAGCAGCTCGGCGCCCGACGTGTAGGGATAGGGCTCGGGCGCGGCCTGGGGCGAGGCGGCGTTGGCCGCCAGTTCGGCCTCATCGACCACGAAGCCGCCGCCGATCGAGAAATAGAGCTTCTCATCAAGCAGCGCCTGGTCGCCATAGGCGCGGAAGGCCAGGGCGTTGGGATGCTGCGGCAGGCGGGTGCGGCCTTCCCAGAGGATGTCGCGAGCCGCATCGAAGGCGATCTCGGGTCCCTGCCCGCCGAGCCGCAGCCGGCCGCCTGCGGCGATCGTCTCGAGCGCGGCGTCGGCGGCGTCCGGATCGATGCTGGCCGGGACGAAGCCGGCGAGGCCGAGGATCACCGCGCGATCGGTGGCGTGGCCGCGCCCGGTCAGGGCCAGGGAGGCGTAGAGCGCGACCTCGACCCGGACGACCTGGGCGAGGTTGCCCTGGTCGGCCAGCCGCTGCACGAAGCGCGCCCCGGCGGTCATCGGACCCATGGTGTGGGAGCTGGACGGGCCCACACCCAACTTGAACAAATCGAACGCGCTCGCCATGGCAGGTTGGTACGTCATTGCGCGATTTAGGCCAAGTCGGGGCAAGGCGTTCCGCACAGCAAGCCGCGGGATGACGCCGACCGCCCGGCCCACTAGCTAAAGGGCATGAGCGACAGCCTGAACATCCGCCCCGCCGCGCGCGAGGACATCCCCGCCCTGAAACTGGTGATGGATCGAGCGATCAAGGAACTGCTGCCGGCCTTCCTGCCGCCTGCCGAGGTGCTGGCCTCGCAGGAGGTGATGGGCCTGGACACCCAACTGATTGAAGACGGCACCTACTATGTGGTCGAGGCCGGCGACGTCATCGCCGGCTGCGGCGGCTGGAGCCGGCGCGCCACCCTGTTCGGCGGCGACCACTCGGCCGGACGCGACGCGGCGCTCGTCGACCCGGCGACGGAGCCGGCGCGGGTGCGGGCGATGTACACCGACCCCGGCTTCGTGCGGCGTGGCGTCGGGCGGCTGATCCTGGCGACCTGCGAGGCCAAGGCGAAGGCCGAAGGGTTCAGCCGCTGCGAAATGGCCGCGACCATGGCCGGCGAGCCGCTCTATGCGGCCTGCGGCTATCAACGCATCGAGCCGTTCGAGGCGGAAACCTCGAACGGCGTGAAGGTGCCGCTGGTGCGGATGGGCAAGTCGATCTGAAGACTGGGCGACCCGGTAGGGCCGCCCAGCAGGATCAGAACTTCATCTGAATCTTCGCGTAGTAGAAGCCGCCCTGCCAATCGACGATCGAGTCGGAGCGGTAGATGCGCCCGTTGGTGCCCTGCTCGCCCGTTTCGTCCGGGGTCGGATAGCTGTCGAAGATGTTCCGAACGCCGAGCGTCAGGGTGTAGGTCTCGTCGAGGTCCCAGTTGGCCTCGACGTCGAACTGGACCTCCGGATCCCAGGTCTGAACGGTCGGGATCGAGACGCTGTACATGTTCTTGTACGAGCCATAGACGTTCGCCCGGCCCATGATCGAGAACGCCCCGATGTGGTGGGTCGCGGTCAGCACCGAGCGCCAATGCGGCGTCGCGTGCTTGAAGTCGTAGATGTACTCGCCGTCGAAGAAGGTGCGGGTCGTGCCGGTGGCGTCGACGAACTTCTTCACCTCCTCGACCACCGGGTTGTTGATGTTGAACGAGGCCGAGAAGTTGGTGCTCTGGCCGTTCTCCCAGGCGCGGGCGTAGGTGGCGACGACGTCCAGGCCGGTGACGCTGGCGTCGAAGGCGTTCTGGAAGAAGTTCACCTGGCCGATGGTGTCGGCGCCGGGGATGCCGGCGGCGATCATGGCGGCGGTGATGGTCGGCGTCACCGTGATCGGGGTGATCGCGTAGAACATGTCGTCGACCTTGATGTGATAGGCGTCGAGCGTGATGTTCAGGCCGTCGACCAGCTCCATGGTCAGGCCGATCGAGTAGTTCTTCGACTTCTCCGGACCCAGCGGCGCGGCGCCCAGATACTGGGCGACCGGATTGGTCGCCGGGAACAGGCCCTGGGCCACCGGCACCCCGTTGTTGACCACGGTCGAGGTGTAGGTGGTGAAGGTCTGGCCGGTGGTCGGGGCGCGGAAGCCGGTGCCGATCGAGCCGCGGACCGCGATGCCGTCGACGATCTCGAAGCGGCCGGCGACCTTGTAGTCGACGGTCGAGCCGAAGTCGGAGAAGTCCTCGCCGCGCAGCGAGCCCTGCAGGAACAGGCGGTCGGTGACGTCGAGGCTGGCCTCGGCGTAGGCGGCGTAGGAGTCCCGGGTCAGACGGCCGGAGTAGAGCGGCGGGAAGCCGGGCGCGCCGTTCGAGCCTACGCCCAGCACCGCATAGACCGGGTTGGTGATGGTCCGCCCGTTGAGCACGATGGTCGAGGTGTTGCAGACGATGCCGGCGTTCTGCGGCGCGGTCGGGCGCAGGGTGCGCTGGGCGATCGCCGCCTCGTTGGTGCAGAAGTCGTAAGGGTCCTGGGTCGAGTAGGGTCCAGCGGTATAGGACGGCACGTCGCCGGTCAGGATCTCGTAGCCCTCCTTGCGGTACTCGGCGCCGAACGCGATCGCCAGCGGGTTCTCGGTGAAGCCGGTGGGGACCGCATAGGTGAAGTCGGCGTTGAGCGACCACTCGTCAGAGACCAACGAACCGACGTGGAATTCGGTCGGGCTGGCTTCGCCCAGCGAGAAGTTCACCGTCTCGGTCAGGTCGTAGGCCAGCTCGTTGCGGCCGTAGCGGGCCGACAGGTCGTAGCCCAGGCCGTTCAGCACCTCGCCGCGGAAGCCGCCGGCGACGCTGGTGTCGTAGACGTCGCCAAAGAACTGGGGCGTGAAGCCGCGCGGGAAGATCTGGTTGGCGCGGAACAGCCCGCCGGTGCGGGTGTAGACGTAGTCGTCGGCCTGGTTGGTGGTCGCCCCGATGTCGATCGGCGGACGGTAGTTGAAGTCTTCCTTGGCGTGGCTCTGGCCGTAGTTGCCGAAGATGTAGAACTCGAGGTTGTCGGAGAACTCGTAGCCGGCGTTGACGAAGACCCGCAGGGCTTCGGATTCCGGCTGACCCCACTTCTGCCAGACGTCAGGGATGCGGCCGGGGCCATAGCCGACCGACTGGGCGTAGGCGGCGCTGAAGGGCGAGCCGGGCGCGGTGGTTTCGGTCGGGAACAGCTCCGAGCAGAAGCCCGCCGCCTGATTGGGAATGTTGCGGTTGCAGTACTGTTTGCCGCGGCTGGTCGGCTGGTCGGTCGTCCACTCGAACGAGACGCTGACGAAGCCCGAGTCGCCGATCGAGAAACCCTTGTTGCCGCCGATGACGATGCCTTCGCCGTCCTTCTCGTAGTACTGGCCGGCCTGGATGCTGAGGAGGCCGCCCTCGGCGTTGTCCTTCAGGATGAAGTTGATGACCCCGGCGATGGCGTCCGAGCCGTACTGGGCGCCGGCGCCGTCACGCAGCACCTCCACCGACTTCAACGCCGCCGATGGAATTTGCGCGGCGTCGGCCGATTGGCTGCCGTCGCCGCCCGTCGTGACCAGCGCGGCGCGGTGGCGACGCTTGGAGTTCACCAGCAGCAGGGTCTTGTCCGACGACAGACCGCGCAGCGCCGCCGGACGGATGAAGGTGGCGCCGTCGGAGATCGGCTGGCGCGTGATCGTGTACGACGGCACCAGAGTCTTGAGCAGGTCCTGGGTGTCGGAGTGCGAGATCGCCTCGATGTCCGCAGCGCTGAACGAATCCACCGGCACCGGCGATTCCATCACCGTGCGCGGCAGGGCGCGTGAGCCGGTGACCACCACCTCGTCGATGGTCGACGACTGCGCCGCAGCCATCCCGGCGGAAAACAGGGTCGCGAGAGAGACGCCCGCGAGCAGTCCGGTACGCACTTTGGTTCTCATGTTTATTGCCCCCACAGCACTGACGGCCGACATCGACCGTCATTCGTCACAGCCCCCAGCGCCGCCTTCGGCGATCAGGGGACCGGATTGGTCGGGCGCGCGCAGACCTGGCCGCGTCGCGCCGGAATGTTTCGGAAAAGGGTCGCGGCGAGCGATGCCCTGGGCATCGGCGCGTCTGAACTCTGAACAGGCTTACGCAGGCACATCTCAGACACTCTCCGCGCAGGTGAGAGCCCGGGCCCTGTGTGTTTCCTCGAACGCGCTCTTGCTTATTGTCTTGCGGTTACTGGCGTCGCGCGGGGATATCGGCCGCCACGACACCCGAAGGCTCCACGCGGCAGGTTTAGACTGTCAATCATCCCCCCCAGGCAAAGCAGCCGACGAAGTGACTGCTGCACGAGGTTCGGACACCGGCGTGCCCGCTTTTAATCAATACCTCCGAGATCGACATTCGGTCGGATTCGGACAGTGTTCCGGATGCGGAATATTCGAGCCGCCGGCGCCGCACGATTGATCACGCCGTTCGTTGAAGCGCCCCCGAACGCGCCCGTCGCTTGAACCGCTGCGCGAGCAGGCGGGTCATGAACGTCTTGGTGGTTGATCTGGGGAACTCGAAAGATGGGGATCAGTCGGCGGTTGTTTCTGAACCGTTTGGGCGCGGCCGGGGGATACGGCGCGACCTACTCGGCGATGCGGACCTTGGGCTTGATGGGCGCGGTGGCGTCGGCGGCGACGCCGGCCATGGCCGCGGACGCCGGACGCGGCAAGCGGGTGGTCATTCTGGGCGGCGGCGTCGCCGGCCTGGTGGCGGCCTATGAACTGGAGCGGGCCGGCTACACGGTGACGCTGCTGGAGGCGCGCGACCGGCTGGGCGGGCGCAACTGGACTTTGCGCAACGGCTCGAAGGTCGAGATGGTCGGCGAGGAGACGCAGACCGTGCGCTTCTCCGACGGGCTTTACATGAACGCCGGGCCGGCCCGGATCCCCAGCCATCACCAGGGCCTGCTGTCCTATTGCAGCAAGCTGGGGGTGCCGCTGGAGGTGGAGATCAATTCCAGCCGCAGCGCCTATCTGTGGGCCGACGGCGGCAAGAAGCTGCAGATGCGCCAGGGGGTCAACGACACCCGCGGCTACATCTCCGAGCTGCTGGCCAAGGCGGTGAACAAGGGCGCGCTCGACCAGGACCTCAGCCTTGAGGACAAGGAGAAGCTGCTGCCGTTCCTCAAGGCTTATGGCGACCTGGGCGAGGACATGGCCTTCAAGGGCACAGAGCGGTCGGGCCTGCTGCAGGCGCCAGGCGCGGCCGACCAGTTCGCCAAGGCCCGCGACCCGGCCGCGTTCCGCGACCTGATCAACCACCCTCAGATCGGCGCGACGCTGTTCGAGGACAACATCAACATGCAGGCGACGATGTTCCAGCCGACCGGCGGCATGGACCAGATCATCGCCGGCTTCGAACGCGCGATCCGCAGCCCGGTGATCAAGAACGCCGAGGTCACGCAAATTCGCGCCGACGGCAAGGGCGTGAAGGTCACCTACCGCGACCGCGTCAGCGGCAAGAGCCAGGCGGTCGAGGGCGACTATACGATCATCACCCTGCCGCTGGCCCTGCTGGCCAAGATCGACAACAACTTCGAAAAGGACGTGAAGGCGGCGATCGCCTCGGTGCCCAACGACTTCTCCAACAAGATCGGCTTCGACGCGCCGCGCTTCTGGGAGAAGGAGCAGATCTACGGCGGCATCTCGTTCGTCGGCGGTGAGACCAGCCTGATCTGGTATCCGTCCAACGGCCTGCACACCGAACGCGGCATGCTGCTGGCCTGCTATGGCTCGGGCGGCCGCGCCGAGGGCTTCGCCAAGCGCCCGCTGGCCGAGCAGGTCGCCATGGCCCGCGCCGTCGTCGGCAAGCTGCACCCTGGCCACGAGGGCCAGCTGACCAATCCGGTCGTCGTCAACTGGAGCAAGATCCCGTTCAACATGGGGCCTTGGCCGCGCTGGGGCGAGCGCGGGGGCATGCAGGAGGGGCACTTCGATTCGGCCGAGTACCGGCTGCTGAACCAGCCGCACGGCCGTGTGCATTTCGCGGGCGCCCACCTCAGCCAGACGCCCGGCTGGCAGGAAGGCGCGGTGTTCTCGGCGCAACGCACGATCGCGGCGCTCAACGAACAGGTGAAGCAGCGGGCATTGGTGGAGCCCCGCGCGGCGGCTTGATCGCCGCCGCAATCGCCTGCCCAATAGCCAAGCTCAGTCATAGGAAACCGAAGTTCATGCGAAAATTCATCCTGCCGGCCGCCCTGCTGGCGCTGGCCGCCGCCACGCCCGCGGCCGCCCAGGTCAAGCGGATCGGAGCGCCGAGCTCGCCGATCCTGCAGGCCGCCGTAGTGCCGGCCGGCACGGACATCATGTACGTCAGCGGCATCACCCCGCCGGCGCTCAACGCCGGGGCTCCGGCCGGCACGCCGCCGCAGTTCGGCGACACCAAGACCCAGACCATCGGAGTGCTGAAGCGGATCGAGGACATCCTCAAGGCCGAGGGCCTGACCCACGGCGACGTGTTCATGATGCGGGTGCTGCTGGTCGGCGACCCGGCCAAGGGCGGGGCGATGGACTTCGCCGGCATGATGGAGGGCTACAAGCAGTTCTACGGAACCGACGCCCAGCCCAACAAGACCGCCCGCATCACCAGCCAGGTCGCGGCCCTGGTCGCCCCCGGCATGATGGTCGAGATCGAGGTCCAGGCGGCGAAGCCGAAGAAGTAGCGCTGTTGGTCGGCCGCAGGAGGGCTCTGGTCGACCAACGCTTTCCCCCTGGCGCGAGTGGGGCGCTCGTCGGAAGCTCCAGACATCCAGACGAGAGCCCCATGCGCGCCCTGATCCTCGCCCTCTTCCTGCTGACCGCCGGTTCGGCCTGCGCCCAGGAGTACCCGATCCGCCTGCCCTCGCCGGGCGGCGAGGTGATCCTGCCCAGCGCCGGGGCCGAGAAGGCGCACGACGAGTGGCGCTACGCCGCCGCGCGGCGGGCCGGCGACACGCTCTATGTCTCGGGCGTGGTGGTGTTCCGCGCGCCCGGCGAATCCAACGACGCCGAGGCCTTCAAGGCCCAGGCCCGGCGCGGTTTCGAACAGTTGAAGCAGACGCTGACCGCCTCGGGCGCGAGCTTCGCCGACGTGGCGATGATCAACACCTTCCACGTCTGGGACGGCCCGAACTTCGCCGGGACCAAGGACCAGCAGTTCGCGGCCTTCGAGACGGTGGTCGGCGAATACCTGAAGGCGCCCTATCCAGCCTGGACCGCGGTTGGTACGACCGGGCTCCTCGGTGAGACCGGAATCGTAGAAATCCAGCTCATCGTCCATTCGCCGGCGAGGAAACCGTGACCGACACCCTGGGCCCCCTGCTCTCCTTCCAACCTTCCGTGACGCCGGCCCTGGTCGTGCGGCGATCGGCGCTGGAGGCGAACCTGGCGGCCATGCAGGCCGCGTGCTCGGCCGCCGGCGTCGGCCTGCGGGCCCATGGCAAGATGCACAAGTGCACGACGCTGGGCCGCCGGCAGATCGAGCTGGGCGCGGTCGGGCTCTGCTGCCAGACGGTGGGCGAGGCGCAGGCCTATGCCGCCGCCGGCGTGCGCGACCTGCTGGTCACCTCGCCGCCGGCCCCGTGGGCCGCCGAGCAGATCGCCGCCATCGCCAAGTCGGGCGTCAAGATCGCCGTGGTCGCCGACGACGCCGGCCAGATCGCGCGGCTGGGCGCGGCGGCGCAGGCGGCCGGGACCACCATCGGCCTGGTGGTCGACATCGACCTGGGCACCCACCGCACTGGCGTGCCGCCCGAGCAGGTGGCCGCCCTGGCGCGGCTGGCCAGCCAGACGCCGGGCCTCGTCTATCGCGGGATCCAGGCCTATCTTGGCCATCTGCAGCACCTGGCCGACCTGGAGGCGCGGCGCGCCGCCTGCCAGGTGACGCGCCAGCGGCTGGGCGCGCTGGTCGGCGAGCTGAGCGAGGCGGGGCTGAAGCCCGAGCTCGTCACCGGCGGCGGCACCGGCACCTATGTCGAGGACCTGGCCAGCGGCGTGTTCAACGAGATCCAGGCCGGCTCCTACGTGTTCATGGACGTCGAGTACGAGGACTGCGGCGCCATCGACGGCCAGGCCTGGCCGTTTCGGCAGGCGCTCTACATCGCCACCAGCGTGGTTTCGGCCCGCCACAAGACTCACGTGGTCTGCGACTCGGGGCTGAAGGCGCATTCGGTCGACGGCCCGCCGGCCCGCGTGGCGGCCGGGGCGCCGCAGGGAACCCGCTGGCGGCCGATGGGCGACGAGCATTCAGCCCTGTTCCACCCGGCGATGATGGGCGTGGTCAAGGCCGCCGGGGCCGACTTCGCCGGCGGCATCGCCGCGGCTGACGAGGACGCGTCGATCGCCTGGCCGGCCGACGCGCCGAAGGTCGGCGACGTGGTCTGGCTGCAGCCGGGGCACATCGACCCGACCATCAACCTCTACGACGCGCTGATCGTGGTGGACGAGGACGGCTCCTTCGAGACCTGGCCGGTGGACGCACGGCGCAGTTCACGCTGATCGTGGCTTTCCCTGCGGGAAGCCGCGTCGTAGTGGGGGGCGACACCCGCCGCCGCCCATGAGGACGCCATGAAGACCCGCGCCGCCGTCGCCTTCGAAGCCAAGAAGCCGCTGGAAATCGTCGAGGTCGACCTGGAAGGTCCCAAGGCGTTCGAGGTGCTGGTCGAGATCAAGGCCACCGGCATCTGCCACACCGACGCCTACACCCTGGACGGCCTGGACTCGGAGGGCATCTTCCCCTCGATCCTCGGCCACGAGGGCGCGGGCGTGGTGGTCGAGGTCGGCCCTGGCGTCACCAGCGTCAAGCCCGGCGACCACGTGATCCCGCTCTACACGCCCGAATGCCGGCAGTGCAAAAGCTGCCTCTCGCGCAAGACCAACCTCTGCACCGCGATCCGCGGCACGCAGGGCAAGGGCCAAATGCCCGACGGCACCAGCCGCTTCTCGTACAAGGGCCAGGCCATCGCCCACTACATGGGCTGCTCGACCTTCTCGAACTACACGGTGCTGCCCGAGATCGCGGTCGCCAAGATCCGGCCCGACGCGCCGTTCGACAAGGCCTGCTACATCGGCTGCGGCGTGACCACCGGGGTCGGCGCGGTGGTCAACACCGCCGGCGTCGAGCCGGGCGCCAACTGCATCGTCTTCGGCCTCGGCGGCATCGGCCTCAACGTGATCCAGGGCCTGAAGATGGTGGGCGCCGACATGATCGTCGGCGTCGACATCAATCCCGACCGCGAGGAATGGGGCGCCAAGTTCGGCATGACCCACTTCGTCAACCCGCAGGACATCGGCGGCGCCGACATCGTCCAGCACCTGGTCGCCCTGACCGACGGCGGCGCGGACTACACCTTCGACTGCACCGGCAACACCAACGTCATGCGCCAGGCGCTGGAAGCCTGCCATCGCGGCTGGGGCGAGAGCGTGATCATCGGCGTGGCCGAGGCCGGCAAGGAGATCTCCACCCGCCCGTTCCAGCTGGTCACCGGCCGCGTCTGGAAAGGCTCGGCCTTCGGCGGCGCCCGCGGCCGCACCGACGTGCCGAAGATCGTCGACTGGTACATGGACGGGAAGATCCAGATCGACCCGATGATCACCCACGTCATGCCGCTCGAAGACATCAACAAGGCCTTCGACCTGATGCACGCGGGCGAGAGCATCAGAAGCGTGGTGGTTTTCTAGGGCGCGCGGCAGCCAGCTGCACTCCTACCCGCCAGTGCACGGACGTGCACGCACCTCAGCCGTCCGGCGAGATCGAGGCGCGGTAGCAGGGCAGAGGTGCAACGGCGGCCGTAGCCAACCCCGCCAAGGTCCTGCCAGAGTGCTTTGACGTTAGCGATTGTTGCCTTGTGGTGCATTGCCGCCAATCGACGCTAGGAAGCCACCGCCGATCCTACCGACATCGTCGGGCGTGAAGTGGTCGACCCTGTAGCCAACCAGTTCCCCCAAGGCTTCAAGCTGGCGTTTCGTCAAACGCGCATAGAAGCCAAATTTGCTTTCACGAGGCAGCGCCGGCGCGCCAGGGCCTGACAAGATGTCGACACTGGCGTGATCTGGGCGAGTCTCTCCTCCAGACACCTTTTCCGGACGCGCTGGGCGGATCACACTTTCGCCCTGCAGACGCGACTTGGTCTCGGACAGCTTCTCACCAAGCTCTTCCTTCGAAATCCAGCGGCCACGCCTGTGGTATTTGCTGGACGGTAGGCCTTGAGACCACCCTCGGGCCACATCACTGGCCATCTTTCCCAAGTAAGCGCCTGCGACCGCGCTTTGCCCCATCGCTTCAAGAGACGGCCGTTCGCCGCGAAGCGCGGCGCGTGTCAGTTCCGTCGCGACGGCATCAGCGACGGCTCCCGACCGAACGTCGCCGTAAAGCGTCGCGAGCCCGCCCGTCATGCCGCCGACAAACGCGCTAGCCGTATCGATCGGATTGACTTGGCGGCGTGGATCCGCCGCATCGACTGACACCTGCGTCGCCGCACTAGCGCCACCGCTCGCCAGAGACACGCCCGCTTGCGGCCCAAATCGCTTCACCAAGGCACGCGCGCCCCAGCCGACGCCCTTGACCGCGTGTGGGGCGATCCTCGCGAAGCCTTGGGGAGCCGCACTGGCGCCGCCGGTCAGCACGAGGGGGGCGACCGTTCCAACGACAGCCCCCGCACCACGCGACAGCGGATACTTCTCTTTGTCGCGCTGGTCTTGGGCCTCTTGCAGGCCCAGGAGATGCTTGTAACTCTCGACGGGGTTCAGCCCAATCCACTGCCCCTGCTTCATCTGTTGAATGACCGCCAGGTGGTTCCCCAACCCAGCCGTCGCGGCATCTCCAGCGCCGTTCACGAAGGCGCCAGCGCGTCCTAGATTTTCGTCAATGCGCTCTCGAATCGTAGGCGCCGGCGCGACCTTCGGCTTCGCGACGGCCGCCCGAGAAGTCGGTGCAGCTTTCGCCGGAGAAGCTTTCTTCGGGACAGGCGCTTTCGGTGAAACCTGTGCGGCGGCGCGCATGGCCTGACGGGCGACGCCGGGCGGGGTGTTGGGATTTCGAGCGACCGACAATATCGCCGCGGCGGCCTGCGCTCTTGCTTGCTGCCCGAAGCGAGCGAGGCTTTCACGCGTCGCGTCAATTTCCTCGCGTTTTTGATTTGCGAGTTCGCCGACGCCGTCTAGCACCGCCGCGAGTTTGGACTGCACCGCCATCTACCCTCCTAGATCTGGGAGAACATGCGGAACGATTGCCCGCGTAACGATGATATGTAACCTAGGTGGGCAAGCTTGACAAGAACAAAACAAGAACATATGAGCTTTGCTGCAACCAAGGCGCGTCCGGAGGGATCGGCTCACATGTGGCTTTTGGTTTTCATTCCGGCGGTGCTAGGCATCTTGAGGTACCGCTACATCTCGTATTGGCGGTGGGTTGGCGCGATGTGGCTGTGGCAGGCCGCTGCGACGTACCTCTTCGCCAGCTATGGAAGCCTGGCCGAGCCGGAACGTGACGGCCTGATCAGCCGCGCAATCCGCCAAGCGACGGATGACGGACCCTTGTTCGGGCTCTACGGGATCGTCTTCCTGGTCGTGTTCTATGGCGGCGTCGCCTACATCGTCCGACGCCTGTATGTCGAAGCCAAGCCGTCCAATGACGGCGCGATCGCGTACGCATCGAAGGGACGCAAGGCGCTTGAACTGACGGCGCTCACCCTGGTGACTGGGGGCCTCCTCTATTCGAACTTCGCCTCGATGTTGGCCCCTAGCGCGGACGCCCCCCCGGCAATGTCAGCGGAGGCGGTGATCGATGACGAGATAGCCTCTACCGCATCGATGCTGCCCCTCAAGGTGGATGAGGTCACCATTCTCACCAGCGCCCGGCGCGAACAGAAGATGCTGGTTCTCAACCATGAGATCACCAAGCCAGCGACATCGCGGGACGTGATGCTCGCCTTCCTGCAGAGCGAACTCCCCGCAGAAGCCTGCGCAAATGCCGGAGTCCGCGAGATCCTCCAGAGCGGCGGTTCGGTCAGCTATCGGTATAGGTTCATCGACGACGCTGAACCTGTGGCGTTCGACCTGACGGCGGCGCTATGCCCGCCTCAGAAGAACTCGTCCATCAGCCGGTAGAATGCGCAGACGGCTTCGTCGACGGCGTCGAGCGGGTAGCGCTCGCGCAGGATGGCGGCGGCGTCGAGGTGGGGGTGGTTGAATTTGGCCGAGCGCAGGAAGAGCGCGAGGTCCTGGTAGCGGTCGGCCAGGCCGAAGCGGCCGAGGTCGACCATGCCGACCGGGCGGCCAGGGCTCCAGATGAAGTTCGGCAGGCTGGCGTCGCCGTGGGTGAGGACCAGGCGCTCGCTGGCCGGGCGCGCGGCGCGGGCGGCGTCCAGGGCCTGGACGGCGGTCCAGCCGGCGCGCTCGTCGTCGAAGTCCTCCTCGTCGACCAGGCCGGCGGCGACGCGGCGCTCGGCGAGGGCGAACTTGGCCGGCAGGCTCATGTCGAACGGGCAGCCGGCGGGATCGAGTGCGTGCAGCCGGGCCAGCAGATCGGCCGTCGCGGCCAGGGCGTCGGCGGCGTCGTGCGGCGCGACGTGCGAGACCGCCTGGCCGTGCAGCCGCTCGCTGATCAGGCAGAAGCCGCCCTCGAAGGCGCCGCTCCACAGGGTGGCGGCGACGCGCACGCGGCCGGCCAGCCAGCGCACGACCTCGCCCTCGCGGGCCAGGGTCTCGGCGCTGCCGGGATGGTCGCCGGGGGCGAACTTGACGACGCAGGGGCCGACCGTGGCGATCAGGTCGCCCGACTGGCCGTGGCCGACGATTTCGACCGGGGCGCAGCCGCGCGGCAGGCCGGCGGCCTCCAGCATGCAGAGCACGTACTCGTCGGCGGAAGCGACCTCGTTCATGGCCGCCTCTCCTCGCACGCCAAAGTCTAGGTTCAGTGGACCTAGGTGGTGACGAGCCTGGCCAATGTCACCCCCTCGCTGACCTGGTCGCCCACAGAAACCGACAAGGATTCGACCTGCCCGTCGAAGGGCGCGCTGAGAGCGTGCTCCATCTTCATGGCCTCGAGGGTCAGCAGGGTCTGGCCGCGCACGACCGCGTCGCCGACCGACACCGCAACGGCCACCACCTTGCCCGGCATCGGCGAGGCGATCGCCCCGTCGCCGCCGCCGCCGTGGGCGGCGTCCTTGACCGGCGGGCGCAGGGTGAGGACGAAGGTTTCGCCCGCGTCGAAGACCACCACCTCGCCGTCCTGCGTCAGCAGCACGTCGCCCGGCAGCTCGTCGCTGAAGAGAGGCGCGTCGAAGCCCTGGTCGCCGAGATAGAGCCGCATGGAGGCCGCCGGCGCGGCGTTGAGCCGGAAGCCGGTCAGGCCGTCCCACGGATCGGCGGGGGCGTCTTCCTCGTCCAGGGTCACAGCCATGGCGGCCGAGGCCAGGGCGTGCTCGGACGGGGCCTGCTGGGCGGCCAGGGCCTCGATCCGCGCACCGATGAAGCCGGTGTCGACGTCGCCGGCGATGAAGTCGGGATGGTCGAGGCAGCGGGCCAGGAAGCCGGCGTTGGTCTTCACCGGCCAGACCTCGACCTCGCTGCAGGCCTGGGCCAGCAGGTCGGAAGCGCCCTCGCGGGTCGGGGCGTGGGCGATCAGCTTGGCGATCATCGGGTCGTAGAAGGGCGAGACCTCGCCGCCCTCCTCCACGCCGGTGTCCACGCGGACCAGGTCTTCGGGCAGCTTGAAGTGCTCGAGCGGGCCGATCGAGGGCAGGAAGCCGCCGGCCGGGTTCTCGGCGTAGAGGCGCGCTTCCATGGCATGGCCGGAGAGGACGATGTCCTCCTGGGCCAGCGGCAGCGGCTCGCCGGCGGCGACGCGGATCTGCCATTCGACCAGGTCGACGCCGGTGACCGCCTCGGTGACCGGGTGCTCGACCTGCAGGCGGGTGTTCATCTCCATGAACCAGATGCGATCAGGCTGCAGGCCTTCGCTGGCGTCGGCGATGAACTCGACGGTGCCGGCGCCGACATAGCCGACGGCCTGGGCGGCGCGGACGGCGGCCCCGGTGACCGCCGCGCGGGCCGCCTCGCTCATGCCGGGGGCCGGGGCCTCCTCGATGACCTTTTGGTGGCGGCGCTGCAGCGAGCAGTCGCGCTCGTAGAGGTGGACGACATTGCCCTCGGAGTCGCCGAACACCTGCACCTCGATGTGGCGCGGACGGGTGACGTAGGTCTCCAGCAGCACCCGGTCGTCGCCGAACGAGGCCGCGGCCTCGCGCTGGCAGGAGGTCAGGGCGGCGGCGAAGGCGGCCGCGTCGTCGACCTTGCGCATGCCCTTGCCGCCGCCGCCGGCGACGGCCTTGATCAGCACGGGATAGCCGATGCGGTCGGCCTCGGCCTGGAGCCGCGCGGGACTCTGGTCTTCGCCGAGATAGCCGGGCGTGACCGGCACGCCGGCATTGGCCATCAGCGACTTGGCGGCGTCCTTCAGGCCCATGGCCCGAATGGCGGACGGCGGCGGGCCGATCCAGGTCAGGCCGGCGGCGACCACCGCCTCGGCGAACTCGGCGTTCTCGGAGAGGAAGCCGTAGCCGGGGTGGATGGCGTCGGCGCCCGTGGCCAGGGCCGCGTCGATGATCTTCTCAGCCACCAGGTAGCTCTCGCGCGCGGCGGCGGGGCCGATCAGCACGGCCTGGTCGGCCATGCGCACGTGCGGGGCGTCGGCGTCGGCCTCGGAATAGACCGCGACGGTGACCAGGCCCATGGCCTGGGCGGTGCGGAAGACGCGGCAGGCGATCTCGCCACGATTGGCGACCAGAATGCTGCTGATCATGGTCACATCCGGAAGACGCCGAACCGGGTTTCCGGGATCGGCGCGTTGAGGGCTGCGGAGATGGAAAGGCCCAGCACGTCGCGCGTCTGGACCGGGTCGATGATGCCGTCGTCCCAGAGGCGGGCGGTGGCGAAGTAGGGCGAACCCTCGTGTTCGTAGCGCTCGCGGATCGGGGCTTTGAAGGCCTCTTCCTCGGCGCTCGTCCACTTGTCGGCGTCGCGGTGGACGGTGGCCAGCACGCTGGCGGCCTGCTCGCCGCCCATCACCGAGATGCGGCTGTTGGGCCAGGTCCACAGGAAGCGCGGGCTATAGGCGCGGCCGCACATGCCGTAGTTGCCAGCTCCGAACGAGCCGCCGATCAGCACGGTGAACTTCGGCACCTCAGCCGAGGCCACAGCGGTGACCAGTTTGGCGCCGTCCTTGGCGATGCCGCCGGCCTCGTACTTTCCGCCGACCATGAAGCCGGAGATGTTCTGCAGGAAGACCAGCGGGATCTTGCGCTTGCAGGCCAGCTCGATGAAGTGCGCGCCCTTCAGCGCGCTTTCCGAGAACAGCACGCCGTTGTTGGCCAGGATGGCCACCGGCTGGCCCCAGATGCGGGCGAAGCCGCAGACCAGGGTCGTGCCGTAGAGGGCCTTGAACTCGTCGAAGTCGGAGCCGTCGACGATGCGGGCGATGACCTCGCGCACGTCGTAAGGCGCGCGCACGTCGGTGGGCACGATGCCGTAGAGCTCGGCCGGGTCGTAGGCGGGCGGGCGCGGGTCGCGCAGGTCCTGCTCGACCTGCTTGGTGGTGTTCAGGTTGGCGACGATCGAGCGGACGATGGTCAGGGCGTGCTCGTCGTCCTCGGCCACGTAGTCGACGACGCCGGAGCGGCGGCCGTGGGTGTCGGCGCCGCCCAGTTCCTCGGCGGTGATCACCTCGCCGGTGGCGGCCTTCACCAGCGGCGGGCCGCCCAGGAAGATGGTGCCCTGGCCGCGGACGATCACCGTCTCGTCGGACATGGCCGGAACATAGGCGCCGCCGGCCGTGCACGAGCCCATGACGCAGGCGATCTGGGGGATGCCCTCGCCGCTCATCCGGGCCTGGTTGAAGAAGATGCGGCCGAAGTGGTCGCGGTCGGGGAAGACCTCGGCCTGGTGCGGCAGGTTCGCGCCGCCGCTGTCGACCAGGTAGACGCACGGCAGGCGGTTCTGCATGGCGATCTCCTGCGCCCGCAGATGCTTCTTCACCGTGGTGGGGAAATAGGCCCCGCCCTTCACCGTCGCGTCGTTGGCGACGATCATCACCTCGCGGCCGGACACGCGGCCGATGCCGGTGATGATGCCGGCGCCGGGGGCTTCGTCCTTGTAGAGCCCGTGGGCGGCCAAGCCGCCGACCTCCAGGAATGGCGCGCCAGGATCGAGCAGCCGCTCGACCCGCTGGCGCGGCAGCAGCTTGCCGCGCGAGGCGTGGCGCTGGCGCGACGGCTCCGGACCGCCGAGCGCGGCGTGGGCGGTGTGCTGCGCCAGTTCGGCGGCGAGCGCGCGGTTGTGCGTGTCGTTGGCCTGGAACGTCGCCGAGGCCTTGTCGATCGAGGTGGCGAGTTTGGTCATGCGCCCAGCAGCTCCCGGCCGATGAGGAAGCGACGGATCTCGTTGGTGCCCGCGCCGATATCGTAGAGCTTGGCGTCGCGGACCAGCCGCTCGACCGGGAACTCCTTGGTGTAGCCGGCGCCGCCCAGGGCCTGGACCGCCTCCAGGCTGACCTTCACCGCATTCTCGGAAGCCAGCAGGATCGCGCCGGCGGCGTCGAAGCGGGTGGTGAGGCCCGCGTCGCAGGCCTTGGCCACCGCGTAGACGTAAGTACGGGCCGAGTTCAGGGCGACGTACATGTCGGCGATCTTGCCCTGCATGAGCTGGAACGAGCCGATCGGCTTGCCGAACTGCTTGCGCTCGCGGACGTAGGGCAGGACCACGTCGAGGCAGGCCTGCATGATGCCGAGCGGACCGGCGGCGAGCACCGCGCGCTCGTAATCGAGGCCGCTCATCAGCACGCCGGCGCCGCCGTTGAGCGGGCCGAGCACGTTCTCCTCGGGGATCTCGCAATCCTCGAACACCAGCTCGGCGGTGTCGGAACCGCGCATGCCCATCTTGTCCAGCTTGGGCGAGACGCTGAAGCCCTTCATGCCCTTCTCGACCAGGAAGGCGGTGACGCCGCGGCTGCCCTCGTCCGGCGAGGTCTTGGCGTAGACGACCAGGGTGTCGGCGTGCGGGGCGTTGGTGATCCAGAACTTCGTGCCGTTCAGCACGTAGCGGTCGCCGCGGTGCTCGGCGTGGGTGCGCATGGAGATCACGTCGGAGCCGGAGCCGACCTCGCTCATGGCCAGCGAACCGACATGTTCGCCGCTGATCAGCCCCGGCAGATACTTGCGCTTCTGTTCGACCGAGCCCCAGCGGCGGATCTGGTTGACGCAGAGGTTCGAGTGCGCGCCGTAGGAGAGGCCCACCGAGGCCGAGGCGCGGGAAACTTCCTCCATCGCCACCACGTGCTCGAGATAGCCGAGGCCGAGCCCGCCGAACTCCTCCTCGACGGTGATCCCGTGCAGGCCGAGCTCGCCCATCTGCGGCCAGAGTTCGCGCGGGAAGGTGTTGGTCGCGTCCACCTGGGCGGCGATCGGCGCGATCTTGTCGGCGGCGAAGCGGGCGGTGGTCTCGCGGATCGCGTCGGCGTTCTCGCCGAGGCCGAACTGGAAGGTGGGACCGGACATTCTGCGTGCCTTCTGCGGGGCGGGTCTGGGGCTAACCTCGCAAAACTAGCGCCGGCTGAACAATCCACAAAATTGAACGATCATGATGCATATGATAGATGTCATCTATTATGGACCGCTACCTGCTGCGCTACTTCCTGGCTGTTGTCGAGACCGGGAACTTCAGCCGCGCGGCGGCGCGCGAGAACGTCGCCCAGCCCACGCTCTCGGCCGGCATCGCCAAGCTTGAAGGCCAACTGCAGGCGCGGCTGTTCGACCGCACCAATCGCCGAGTGCACCTGACCGAGGCCGGCAGCCGGTTCCTGGTCCATGCGCGCCGCATCGAGCATGAATTCAATCTAGCCCAGGCGGCGGTGACGGGCGCCGCGCCCGCCCAGCTTCTGCGTGTTGCGGTGCTGTCGACCATTCCAGCCGCGCTGATCGAGGAGATCCTGACCCGCCGTCCGGCCGGGGCCGAGCGGATCGAACTGCTCGAAGGCTCCGAGCGAGAGGTGCTCAGCCTGCTGGACCGCGGCCGGGTCGAAGCCGCGCTGACCGCCATCAATCCGTCCACGGAGCGTTTCGCCAGCGAGCGCCTGCATGAGGAAGGCTATGGCTTGGCTCTGCCGGCCGGCCACCGGCTGGCGGGGGCCGAAACGGTCGACGGCGAGGCGCTGGCCGACGAGGTGATGATGGTCCGTCGCCACTGCGAGGTGCTGGCCCAGACCAGCCGCTACTTCACCGACCGCGGCGTGCGGCCTTTCTTCAGCTATCGCGGGGCCGGCGACGAGAAGGTGCTGGCACTGGTCCGCGCCGGCCTGGGGATCACCGTCATGCCAGACAGCTATCGCGACCCCGGGGTCGCCCGGGTCACACTGGAGGGCTTCACGCCGCGGCGGGTGATCGGCCTGTGCTACGCCGGCGAGGCGGCCCGGCCGACCGCCTTCGTCCAGGCCGCGCGCGAGGTGTTCGGCGAGATGAGCTGACGCCTCAGGGAAACGCCCGATGCCCGTGAGCGCAGCGGCATGGTTCCCTTCTGGCTCGGCCACTGGAGACCCGCCATGACCGCCTCGCGAGCGAAGGGAAACCTGGGCCTGCCCAGCGACCTCGGCACCATGCGGACGATCATGGCCGCGGACCGCACGCTGATGGCCTGGGTCCGCACCTCGCTGTCGATGCTGAGCTTCGGCTTCACGATCTACAAGTTCCTGGAGACCGCCGCGCAGAACGAGGAACTGGCTCGTCAGAACAGCCCTCAGCAGGTCGGGCTGTTCCTGGCCGGCGTCGGCACGCTGTCGATGCTGCTGGGCGTGGTCAGCTACTGGACGACGCTGAAGGACCTGCAGCGCACCGAGGAGTTCCGGCTGGGGCGCCCCACCCTGTTCATCTCGCTCGTCATGCTGCTGGCCGGCCTCGCCCTCTTCGTCGGCATCGCCGGCCGGATCGTCTGACCTAGTCCCTGCGGAACTTGAGCGGCCCCTGCGCGGTGGCGATCACCAGCGCGCCGTCGGGCGTAAAGCTGTAGCCGGAGGCAGTCTCCAGCGCCTTCAGGTACTTGCCCTCCTGCTCCATCAGCGAGGGGGCGCAGGCCATCATCGTCGAGCCCATCTTGCCGAAGGTCAGGGCGCCGCCCTTCTGGGTCCAGGTCCCGAAGTAGCGGTTGCAGCCGCCGGCGCCGGCGGCCGAACCGTCCTTGGCCAGGGTCAAAGTGACGTGCGAGCGGTCGATGATCCCGCCGCCGAGCAGATCCTCCAGCCGCCATTCGGGGCCGACCAGCGCGCCGCCGCCTCCGG
Source organism: Phenylobacterium sp. GW823-FHT02A09 (assembly GCF_058797775.1). Lineage (NCBI taxonomy): Bacteria > Pseudomonadati > Pseudomonadota > Alphaproteobacteria > Caulobacterales > Caulobacteraceae > Phenylobacterium > Phenylobacterium sp. GW823-FHT02A09. Next base: position 135,556 of record NZ_JBXAJZ010000002.1, read on the forward strand.
AGGAAGGCGGCGGCGACGCGGTCGCGCAGGCGGACATGACCACGCCCGCGAAACTCAATCCGACGAGTGCTGAGACAAGGCGCATCAATTCCACCGGCTGCAGAGTACGTCGGCCAGGAAGATGCGGCCCGAAATGGTCTCGGGGGCGCTGTTCCGCGACCGGACATAGCCCATGGATTTGCAGAAGTTGTCGGCTTCACGGGTGATGCAGGCCGAGCCGCCGCCCTCGCGATTGCAGGCCTCGATCCGCCGTCCGCGTGACTCCGGCGCCGGGAAGAACTCGGCCGCCATGCCCCTCAGCGAGCGTCCGGCCCCGCCCGGAACCGGCTGCGGCAGGGGCGTCGGCACGGCCGCGGCGGCGCGGATCGAACGCACGCCGCTGACCCCGAGCTGGGTCTGGAGATTGGCGCTGGAGCCGGTAAGCACGGTGCAGCGGCCACGGAAGTTGGGCAGTTCGCACACCTCCCACGAACTGCCGCCGCCCATGCGGATGCTGCGCGCCGACCAGGTGGCCGGGATCACCGGCATGTCGCGGACGACTGTCAGGCTGCGGCCCTGATAGCCCGTGCCGGAGAACAGCTGAGCGTTGGGAGCCATGCGGTCCTGGGCCGAGGCCGGCGCGGCGAGCGCCAGCAGGGCGGCCGAGGCCAGAATGATCCGAGACAACATGCAGTCCTCCCAAATTGCCCGTCGCCGACTCTAATGGCCAAGCACGGCCGTAGTTCCCGACCCTGCGCGTTGACAAGCCGCCGGCGCCTGGGCGTGGTCCGCGTGGTTTGCGGCGTGGAGGAACGACCATGATGAGCGACGGGTATCACGACGTGCCGGCGGGCAAGATCGCCACCATCGTCACCTTGCTGGAAATGCACGCCCCGCCCCCGCTGCGTCCGGAGGCGCATGGCGGGAAATGGATCCTGCGGCGCCTGGAGCGCCCGGGGATCGAGGAGTATCGCGCGCTGTACTCCGCGGTCGGCCGCGACTGGCTGTGGTTCTCGCGATTGCTGATGGCCGACGAGGACCTGGCCGCCGTGATCGGCGCGCCCGGAGTCGAGGTCTACCGGCTGGAGGCGCCGGAAGGCGTCGGCATCCTGGAACTCGACTTCCGCACCGAAGGCGAGTGTGAACTGACCTTCTTCGGGGTCTCGCCCGGGCTGGTCGGCGGCGGCGCGGGACGGTGGATGATGAACCGCGCCGTGCAACGGGCCTGGGCCGCGCCGATCGGGCGGTTCTGGGTTCACACCTGCAGCCTAGATCACCCCGGCGCGCTGGCCTTCTACGTCCGCTCGGGCTTCACGCCGTTCCGCAGGCAGGTGGAAATCGCCGACGATCCGCGGCTGCTGGACCTGGCGCCGCGGGACTCCGCGAGCCACGTGCCGCTGATCTAGCGGACTTTCAGCGCGGCGATCTCGGCGGTCATATAGCGCGCATCGTCGCCATAGCCGGCGACCTTGGACCGCAGCGGCTCTTCCAGGCCGTCCTGCACGGCGTAGCCGAGCTTCTCCCAGAACCGCCAGGCGCCCTGCACGGCCACGAGATCGCCGCGCACGAGACCGGCGTCCAGCGCCGCGTTCGACGCCGACGCCACCAGATCGCGGCCAAGGCCCTGCCCTCGCGCGGCGGGGCCGATCGCCAGATCGTGGACGAACCAGTTGTCGGTCGCGGCCGGCGGGCTGAGCGTCGTGCCGATCGGCGGCGGGCTGGCGGCCGGCCAGGGGTGGCTGAGGATGTAGGCCCGCAGGTCGTCCCCCTCGAACGCGCCCCAGCACAGGTCCGGCGCAATGATCAGGCGGCTGGCCAGGATATCCTGCGGTTCGTGAAACAGCGGCTCGAAGGCGACCAGTTGCAAGGCGGCGACCGCCGGCATGTCGGCGGGGGTCAAGGGGCGCAGGGAGGCTCGCTTCTCGGTCATGGGTCGGCTTATAGACCCTGGTCAGTCAGGAGGTCCCCATGCCGGTCGAAATTCTTCAGCAGCACAAGGTCCATGGCGGGACGCTGAGCTATGTCCGCCACCCGAGCGCGGCGACCGGGACGCCGATGCGGTTCTCGGTCTTCATCCCTGGCGACACGCGCGGACCGGTTCCCTACCTGATCTGGCTGTCGGGCCTGACCTGCACCGAGGACAACTTCACCACCAAGGCCGGCGCCTACGCCTATGCGGCCAAGGCCGGCGTCGCCATCGTCGCCCCCGACACCAGCCCGCGCGGCGAGGGCGTCGCCGACGATCCGGCATACGACCTCGGCCAGGGCGCCGGCTTCTATGTCGACGCGACGCAGGCGCCCTGGGCGGCGCACTTCAAGATGGAGACCTACGTCGTCGCCGACCTGATCGCGGCGGCCGAGGAGGCCTTCGCGCTGGACGGCGGGCGGCGCGGGATCTTCGGCCACTCGATGGGCGGCCATGGCGCGCTGACCCTGGCCCTGCGCCACCCGCAGCTGTTCAAGACGGTCTCGGCCTTCGCGCCGATCGCCTCGCCGACCCGCTGCCCGTGGGGGCAGAAGGCGCTGGGCGCCTATCTCGGCGCCGATGAGACCGCCTGGACCGCGCACGACAGCGCGCTGCTGATCGCCGCCGGCCAGGCGCGCGGCCGCGAGATCCTGGTCGACCAGGGCGGGGGCGACAGCTTCCTGGTCGAACAGCTCAAGCCCGAACTGCTGCAGGCGGCCGCGGCGGAGGGCGGCGCGAGCCTGACGCTGCGCATGCAGGAGGGCTACGACCACTCCTACTTCTTCATCACCAGCTTCATCGGCGACCACGTCGCCTGGCACGCCGCGCGGCTCTAGGCGCGGCGGAAGCGGTCGGCGGACGCTCCGCCGACCGCAGGCGCCTTAGAGCGCGCGCTTGTAGAGATCGAGCAGCTCGGCCCAGGCCTTTTCGGCGGCCGGCTCGTTGTAGACTTGGCTGCCCTTGACGGTCCAACCGTGGGCGGCGCCTTCGTAGACCTCCACCCGGCTCTTGAGCTTGGCGGCGTCGAGCGCGCCCTTGAGCTTTTCCTTGGCCGCCGGGTCCTGCTTGTCGTCGTTGTCGGCGACCAGGACCATGTACTCGGCATGGGTCTTGGGCAGCACCAGGTGCGGACTGGTCGGGGCGTCGGTGAACAGGCCCCCGCCATGGAAGCTGGCCACCGCGCCGACCCGGTTCGGAACCGCGCCGGCCGTGCGGAAGGCCAGCGGCCCGCCCATGCAATACCCCTGCGTGCCGACCTTCTTTTTCTTGTCGGTCTGCGGCTGGGCGTCGAGGAAGGCGAGATAGGCGACCGCGTCGCGATCGGTGCCTTCCGGCGTCACGCTGGCGCGCAGCGGGGCGAGCTTGGCGCGGTCATCGGCGTTGGCGAAGTTGAACGCCCCGTCGACCACCGGGGCCTTCTTGACCCGGTAGTAGAGGTTGGGGACCAGCACCACATAGCCCGAGGCGGCAAGACGCTTGCCCATCTCACGGAGCACCGGCCGCAGGCTGACCACGTCGGGCCACAGCAGCACCGCGGGCCACGAACCCTTGCCTTCCGGATAGTAGAGCGCGGCGTCGGCGACGCCGTCCGGGGTCTTGATCTCGACGTCCTTCTCGACGACCGGAACCGCCGCATGCGCGCTGGCGGCCGTGAGGCCCGCGGCCGCCACGGTCATCAGGCCGAACGTCCGGCGAGAAACGGTGGGATCCTCGATCAGACCCTGGTGGATATCGTCGTCGCACATGGCGTCACCTCCCTTTTTGTCCGGCCCATGGAGCGCAGCATTTGTTGCGCGGATGTGTCGGCGAGGGAAGCTTGGGCTCAGGCGGCTCGAAGTGATCGCGAACTAAGAGCCGCCGCGCCAGAGGCCGCGGGCGATGACGCGAAGCTGGCTGGCGATCAGGTGCTCGCGCTCGGACCACGGAAAGCCCGGCTTGGCGATCAGCAGCGAGACCAGACCGTGCATCCCCGACCAGGCGCACTGGGTCAGGGTCTCGATGTCGAGCTCGATGGTCAGGCCGCGGGCCTGGAGCTTGGCCAGTTCGCCGCGCAGCACGCCGTAGGTGGACTGCACCGCCGGCAGCATGGCCAGGTCCTTCGGCTCGTGCCGCAGCTTGCCGACCCGCTGCCCCTCGGACATGAAGGCGATGCGGTACATGTCCGGGTTCTCAAGCCCGAAATCGACGTAGATGCGCAGCATCCGGACGACGCCGTCGAGGTTGTCGATCTGACCGTGGTCGCCCGCCGCCAACTTCTCGGCCAGCAGCGCGAAGGCGCGGTCCTGCAGCTCGTGACCGATATCGTCCTTGGTCGGAAAGTAGGCGTAGAGCGTCGGCTGGGAGATGCCCACGGCCTGGGCGATCTGCCGCGTCGAGACGGCGTAGATGCCGAATTCGGTGAACAACCTGAGCGCCGCCGCGAGGATTTCCTCGCGTCGTTCGGCCCCCTGGCCCTTCGCCTTGCGCGGCGATCGCAAGCTCGGCGCATTCATTCCTGCATGCCTGTCATAAGCCCCTGCCGCTTGACAATCGCACATTATCGATCACTGATCACCTATCATTGATTGATTACTGGAGACACCGGTGCGTATCAGGCGTTTTGTGAGACCACGCCTTGTGCGCGCCGGAGTGGCGGCGGCCGCCAGCCTGGCCGCCGCCACCGCCTGTTCGAAGGCCCCGAAGACCGCCGAGGCCCCGCCGCCTGCGGCGGTCGAGGCGGTGGCCGTGCGCAGCCCCTCGGACGGCGCGCTTCTGACCGCCACCGGCCCGCTGGAACGCCGCCGGGAAATGACCCTGTCGTTCCGCATCGGCGGGGTGATCACCGCCCTCAACGTCGACGACGGCGACGTGGTCCGGGCCGGCCAAGTGCTGGCCAGCCTCGATCCCGCCGGCGTCGCGGCCGCCCAGACCCAGGCCGACGTCGAGGTCGAACGCGCCCGCCGCGACCTGGCCCGCGACCAGGCGCTGTTCGACAAGGGCTTCATCTCGGTTCAGCGGCTGGACGACCGCAAGAGCGCGCTGCGCGCCGCGCAGGCCCGGGCCGGTTCGGCCGCCTTCGACCGTCGCTGGGCCCAGCTGGTCTCGCCGGCCGGCGGCGTGGTGCTGCAGCGCACCGCCCAGGCCGGCGAAGTCGTGCAACCGGGACAGGCGGTGCTGCGCATCGCCGACGAATCCAGTCCGCTCACCCTGCGCGCGCCCCTGGCCGATCGCGACGTGATCCGCGTCCGCGTCGGCCAGAGCGCCAGCGTCCGCATCGACGGTCTCCCCGCCGTCGTGCCCGGTCGTGTCAGCCGGGTGGGTGAGCGGGCCGGGCCCCAGACCGGGGCGGTCGACGTCGAGATCGAACTGCTGGGCGCCCATCCGCTGCGCTCGGGCCAGATCGCAACCGCCGACATCAGCGTCGGCGCGGCGCCGACCACGCCGATGGCGCGCGTACCGGCCGAAGCGATCCTCGAGGCCGACGGCCAGAAGGCCTTCGTCTTCGTCGTCGAGAAGGACGTGGCGCGGCGCCGGCCGGTCAGCTTCGGCGGCTTCGACGGCGACGATGCGCTGGTCTCGGGCTTGCCGGCCGGAGCGCGGGTGATCACCGCGGGCGCCGGCTTCATCGACGACGGCGAGAAGGTGCAGGTCGTCGATCCCAAGCAGCTGAACCTGGCCTCGACAGGGAACTGAGCCGATGAGGTTCGACGTCGCCGCCTTCGCCGTCCGCAACTGGCAGTTCACGCTGGTCGCCTTCGCCCTGCTGGCCATGCTGGGGCTCAACGCCCTGATGACCACGCCGCGGTCCGAGGATCCGCACTTCCCGATTCCGGTGGTGATCGTCCGCGCCGTGCTGCCGGGCGCCGAGCCGGCCGAGATGGAGCAGCTGGTCGCCGACCCGATCGAGGACGCGCTCGACGGCCTCGACGACGTCAGCAAGATCGCCTCGACCAGCCTCGACGGCGCGGCCATCGTCAGCGTCGAGTTCGACTGGAGCGTCAACACCGAGCGCAAGTACGACGAGGTCGTGCGCGAGGTGAACGCGCTGCGCCCCAACCTGCCGCCCGGCCTGGCCCAGCTCGAGGTGCGCCGCGCCCGCACCACCGAAGTCGCCATCGTCCAGGTGGCGCTGGTCAGCGAGCATCTGCCGATGCGCCGGCTGGAGAAGCTGGCCGACACTCTGCGCGAGCGGCTGGACCGCACCCCCGGCGTGCGCGAGGCGCGCTACTGGGGCGCGCCGCCGTCCGAGGTGCGGGTGGCGATCGACCTGCCGAAACTGGCGGCGATGCAGCTGCCGCCGACGGCGGTCGCCGACGCCCTGCGCGCAGCTGGCGCCGAGACGCCGGTCGGGGCCGCCCACGCCGGCGAGCGCCGCTTCAACGTCAAGGCCGGCGGCGCCTTCCGCAACCTGCAGGCGGTCGCCGACACTCCGGTGCGGGCGATCGACGGCCAGGTCGTGAGGGTCAGGGACGTGGCCCAGGTGAGCTGGGCCCAGCAGGAAGCCGACCACCTGACGCGATTCAACGGTCAGCGCGCGGTGTTCGTCACTGTCGCCCAGAAGGACGGCGCCGACGTCGCCAAGGTGACCAAGGGCGTCGAGCAGACCCTGGACGCCTTCGAGAAGACCCTGCCGGCCGGCGTGAAGCTCGAGCGCGGCTTCGTGCAGGCCGACAATGTCGCCCACCGGCTGTCGCGGCTGTTCCGAGATTTCGGCCTGGCGCTGGCCCTGGTGATGGTGACGCTGCTGCCGCTCGGCCTGCGGGCCGGCGGGGTGGTGATGCTGTCGATCCCGCTGTCGCTGCTGATCGGCCTGTCGGTGCTGCAGGCGCTGGGTTTCACGGTCAATCAGCTGGCCATCGCCGGGTTCGTGCTGTCGCTGGGGCTGCTGGTCGACGACAGCATCGTGGTCACCGAAAACATCGCCCGCCACCTGCGCGAGGGCGCCAGCCGGCTCGACGCGGCGATCAACGGCACGCGTCAGATCACCCTGGCGGTGATCGGTTGCACGGCGACGCTGATGTTCGCCTTCCTGCCGCTGCTGGCCCTGCCGGGCGGGTCGGGCGCCTATATCCGCTCGCTGCCGGTGACGGTGCTGGCGACGGTCGGCGCCTCGCTGGTGGTGGCGCTGACCATCATCCCGTTCCTGGCCAGTCGCATGCTGTCGCGCCACGAGGAGCCGGAAGGCAACGCCATCCTGCGGGCGGTCAACGGCGCGATCCACCGCTTCTACACCCCGGTGCTGCATCGCGCCCTGGCCCGGCCGTGGATCGCCATCGCGATCATCGGCGCGATCTGCGCCACCACCGTGCCGCTGCTCGGCGCCATCGGCTCAAGCCTGTTCCCGCCGGCCGAGACCCCGCAGTTCCTGGTCCGGGTGGAGACCGCCGACGGCTCGTCGATGGCCAAGACCGACCAGGCCCTGCGCCACGTCGAGGCGCGGCTGAAGGCGACGCCGCAGATCGCCTGGACCGCCGCCAACCTCGGCCGCGGCAATCCGCAGATCTTCTACAACCAGCAGCAACGCCAGACCCAGGCCAGCTATGGCGAGGTGTTCGCCAGCCTGAAGGCCTGGGAGCCGGGCAAGAGCGAGAAGGTGCTCGACGCCCTGCGCGCCGACTTCGCCCGCTATCCCGGCGCTCGGATCAGCATCGTCACCTTCGAGAACGGCCCGCCGATCGAGGCCCCGGTCGCGATCCGCATCACCGGCGAGAACCTCGACGTGCTGAAGGCGCTGGCCGCCCGCGCCGAGCAGATCATGAAGACGACGCCCGGAACCCGCGACGTCGAGAACCCGCTGCGGCTCGACCGCACCGACATCGACCTTGGCCTCGACGAAGCCAAGGCCGCGGCGCTCGGCATGCCGGCCGGCGCGGCGCGGCGCACCGCGCGGCTCGCGCTGTCGGGCGAGGACGCGGCGCGCTACCGCGATCCGGACGGCGACGACTATCCGGTGCGCGTGCGCCTGCCGATGGGCGAGCGCAACGAGCTCTCGGCCCTGTCTCAGATCCACGTGCCGACCGCCGGCGGTCAGGCCGCGCCGCTCGCGGCCGTGGCTCAGCCGACGTTCCGATCCAGCCCGGCCCTGATCACCCGCTACGACCGCGAGCGCACCGTCACGGTCACCTCGCAGGTCCGCACCGGGGCGCTGACGTCGAAGGTCACCGCCGACGTCGAGGCGCGGCTGGCCAAGGAACTGCCGATGCCGGCCGGCTACACCTTGTCGCTCGGCGGCCAGGCCGAGGCCCAATCCGAGAGCTTCGCAGGCCTGGGCGCGGCGATCCTGGTGGCGGTGTTCGGCATCCTCGCCATCCTGGTGCTGGAGTTCGGCAAGTTCCGCACGGCGCTGGTGGTGGCCGGGGTCATTCCGCTCGGCCTCTTCGGCGCGGTGGCGGCGCTGTGGCTGACCGGCCATTCGCTGTCGTTCACCGCCACCATCGGGCTGATCGCGCTCATCGGCATAGAGATCAAGAACTCGATCCTGCTGGTCGACTTCACCGAGCAGCTGCGCAAGGGCGGCATGGGCCTGCGCGAGGCGATCGAGAAGGCCGGCGAGGTCCGCTTCCTGCCGGTTCTGCTGACCTCGGTGACGGCGATCGGCGGCCTGCTGCCGTTGGCGCTCGAGGGTTCGGGCCTCTACTCGCCGCTGGCCATCGCCATCATCGGCGGGCTGATCACCTCGACCTTCCTCAGCCGGGTCGCGACGCCGGTCACCTACCTGCTTCTCTCACGCGGCGAAGAGAAGAACTCGGTCGACGTGAGCGAGATCGGCGCTGAAGCTCGGGCGGCATGAACCCGCGCATCTTCGTCCTGGCGCTTTCGACGTTCTCGTTCGGATCCAGCGCCTTCATCTTCGCCGGCCTGCTCGAGAGCATGGCCGCCGATCTCGGCGTCTCGACGGGCGCGGCGGGCCAGCTTCAGACCGCCTACGTGCTGACCTCGGCTCTCGCCGGGCCGCCGCTGGCGATGCTGCTGGGCAAGCGGGAACGCAAGGGCGTGCTGCTGACCGCACTCGGTCTGTCCATAGTGCTGAGCCTGGCCTGCATGGTCGCCACCAGCTTCGGCCAGCTTCTGGGCCTGCGCGCCGCTCTCGGCGCGATCGCGGCCCTGGCCGGCCCCGCCGCCTCGACCATGGCCGCCAGCCTCGTCCCGCCCGAACGGCGCGGATCGGCCATGGCCACCGTGATGGGCGGCATGACCATCGCGTTTCTGCTGGGCATTCCCTTGGGCAGCGTCGTCGGCGCCGCCTACGGCTGGCGGGCGACCTTCGCGCTCTCGGCCCTGCTGTCGCTGGTCTCCTTTGTCGCCGTGGCGCTGGCGACGCCGAAGGTCGAGGCGCCTGCGCCGGTGAAGGGCGGCAAGCTGGCCATCCCCACGGCCCTGCCGCTGTGGGCCGCGACCTTCCTGGCCTTCGGGGCCAACATGACCGTCTCGACCTACATCGCCCCGATCATCCGCCTGCAGACCGGGATCACCGGCGCGGGAGTCGGGGCGTTCCAGATCGTCATCGGCGTCGGCAGCTTCGTCGGCCTGTGGCTGGGCGGCCGCAGCGCCGACCGCGGCAAGGGCGGGCTGGCCGTCGGGTTGTCGTTCCTGGCCCTGGGGCTGGGCGCGGGCCTGCACGAGCTGGAGCTGCTGGGCGGCGCGCCGGCCGGCCCGGCCACCTACGCCGTCGTCTGCAGCGCCATCCTGATCGCGGCCACCGCTCTGTTTGCGATCATGCCTGTGGTCCAGACCCGGCTGGTGGAGGCGCTGCCGACCGCAGCCCCGATGGCGCTGGCGCTGAACGGCTCGGCCGCCTCGATGGGCCAGGCGCTGGGCGGCGCGCTGGGCGGCGCGATGCTGACGAGCTTCGGCGGCCCGGCCCTGACGTCGGCCTCCGTGGCGCTGGCGGTGGGCGGGGCGCTGTTCTGGGCGCTGACCGCGGGCCGGGCGAAGCGCCTCGCCGCCGCCTAGCCCGTTGCGGCCGTCCGGCTAACGGTGTTGGTTGTGGTCCGCTCCGATCTCAAACGAGTGACACGCATGACCCTCGCGCCCCTGCCCGTTCAGCCCGCCGACGTTCCCTGGCCGACGCAAGCCTGGCCTGAGGGAACTCTGCCCGCCGACCTGCAGCGAGACCGGTTCGACGCGCTGTTGGCGCAGGCGTTCGAGGGCGACAGCGTCGGCGAGACCCACGCCCTGGCCATCGTCCAGGGCGGCAAGCTGGTCTTCGAGCGCTATGGCGAAGGCCATGGTCCTGACGCCACCTATCCCTCCTGGTCCAAGGCCAAGAGCATCACCCAGTCGCTGGTCGGGATGCTGGTCCTGGACGGCAAGCTGGACGTCCACGCCCCGGCCAAGGTCGCCGAATGGAGCGCCGAGGGCGACCCGCGCGGCGCGATCACCCTCGACCAGCTGCTGCGCATGTCGAGCGGGCTGAAGTTCGTCGAGGACTACGTGCCCGGCAGCGTCTCGGACGTGATCGAGATGCTGTTCCAGTCGGGCAAGGGCGACGTCGCCCACTATGCCGCCAGCCTGCCGCTAGAGCACGCGCCGGACACCTTCTGGTCCTATGCCAGCGGCACGAGCAACATCGTCGCCCGGGCCGCCGGCGAGGCGGCCGGCGACCTCAAGGCGTTCATGCAGGCGCGCCTGTTCGGCCCGCTCGGCATGAAGACCCCGATCCCGAAGTTCGACGCCGCCGGCACCTTCATCGGCTCGTCGTTCTGCTACGCCAGCGCCCGCGACTTCGCGCGGTTCGGCCTGCTCTACCTGCGCGACGGCGTCTGGGACGGCCGCCGGCTGCTGCCCGAGGGCTGGGTCGATTACGCCCGCACCCCGACCTACCAGCAGCCTGGCGCCAGCGAACTCGGCTATGGCGCGCACTGGTGGCTCGGCATCGCCGGCGACGGCTCGTTCTCGGCCAACGGTTACGACGGCCAATTCACGGTGCTAGTCCCCGAGCTCGACCTGATCCTGGTGCGCCACGGCGCGACCCCGCTGGACAAGAAGGACGCGCTGGCCGCGTGGGTCGGCCAGACGGTGGACTGCTTCCGATGATGTGGCTGCTGCCGGCTCTGGCGGCGGCGAAGGGCGGAGCGACCTTCTGGCTCGCCCGCAAGCAACTGAACGACGACGGCGTGCCGGTGGCCAGCGACCTGTTCGCGGACGGCGCGCCACGGCGGGTGATGGCGATCTGGGCCCATCCCGACGACGAGATCACCTGCGCCGGCGCCCTGGCCGGAATGGCGCGCGGCGGCGCCGAACTGACCTTGGTCTATCTGACGGCCGGAGAGGCGGCCAAGGACACGGGCTACACCCGCGAGGAGTTGGCGCGCGTGCGGCGCGCCGAGGCGCAGGCGGCCGGCGAGCATCTCGGCGCGGCCCATGTCGAGGTGCTGGACTTCCCCGACGGCGGACTGACCGCCATCGACCCCGCCGTCGCGCGGGCCGCGATCGCCGGCCTGATCGAACGCTTCGCGCCCAGCCTGGTGATCAGCTTCGACGAGAAGGTCGGGTTCTACGGCCATCCCGATCATGTCCAGACCGGCCGCTGGGTGCGCAAGGTCATCGAGGCCGGCGCGCCGTCGGTGCGGCGCCTCTATCAGGCGACCCTGCCCAAGCCGATGGTGGCCCTGGCGCTCAAGCTCGTGAGCGCGTTCCGCGACAACTATCCCAGGGCGCCCGAGGACGGGCTGCCCGCCCCGACCGTGGCGGTGAACATCGTCGCGCATGGGCGGCGCAAGCGGCGGCTGCTCGACATCCACGCCTCGCAGGCCAAGGTCATCGCCGACGTCCAGCCCTATGCCGACCGCGTGCCGCACTGGCTGTACTATCGGCTGTTCGACCGCGAGTACTTCGCCCTGGCGATCGACCGCTGAGGATCAGGCGTCGGGATCGCCGGCCAGCACCACGTCGCGATACTTGAGGGCCGCCGCCGCCGGCATGCCGGACCAGCCTTGCAGCAGCGAGCCCCGTCCCCAGGGCGGGGCGAAGTATTCGACCGCCCCCATCCACCCCTGTTCGAGGCATGTCTCCCACCAGCGCAGCATCGGATAGCGCCAGCCCGGCAGGCCGCGGCGCAGGCGCTCCTCGGCGTACATGCCTGACAGCCAGGGCCAGTCCGATCCGTTGTGATAGCGATAGGCGAAGGCCGACTTCGAGCGGGTGTCGGCCTTGTGCTTGTAGGGCGGGAAGCAGCACATCACGCCCCAGTCGCCGTAGGTCTGGACCGCGTTGTGTCGGCTTTCCAGGCGCGCGCGCACGGCTTCCAGCACCTGCTCGGCGCGGTCCGGGGGCACCGCGTCGTGGCGCAGCAGGGTCAGGCTATCGAGCGTGAGGTGGTCCTCCAGGCTCGGCTCGACCTCCTCCAGCCCCGCGGGGGCGTGATAGTCGGCGTACCAGCCGGCCTCGCCCCACAGCGCCGCATCGACGGAGACGCGGGTCTGCTCGGCCAGCACGCGCGCCTGCTCCGACAGCTCGGGATCGATCCGCCGTCCCAATCGCGCGATCACATCCAGCGCCCCGACCCAAAGGCCGAGATCATAGGCGACGAACCCGCCGCGGTAGACGTTGTCGGCCCAATCCCGGTCATGGCGCGGCTTGACCGGGAGGCCTTGCTCGCTGAACCCGCGGTAGCGCTCGAAGATCGCCTTGATCAGCGGCCAGTGGCGCTCGGCCGGGCCGTCGTCGTCGCAGGTCCGCTCGTAGTCGCCGATCGCCAGCACGAAGAACAAGGGCGAGTCGAAGTGGTCGCTCCACCAGTCGTTCGAGCGCGTGTGAATCCAATCCAGGCCGAACACCGTGGTGCGCAGCTCTTCCCAGGCCTTGGCCTGTTCGGGCCCGGAGACGATGACGCCGCTGGGCGCTTCGCCGTCGGGCTGCACGCCGGAGGCCAGCATCTCGATCTGCTCGTGGACCATGGCCGGCGCCGCCTTCAACAGCAGCTGCAGGGTCCAGTAGCCGTCGCGGTAGTAGGTACGGGCCGGGGCCGAATAGTGCAGCCCCGCCGCCAGGCCGTCGAAACGGCCACGCTCGTCGCGCCGGATGCTGGAGAGCGCCGCATGCGTCCCCTGCATGACCATGCTGCGCAGCATGGGATCGGCCTCGGGCAACTGGTCGCAATGGTCGGCGTAGGCCCGCGCCTCGGCGACGATGGTGTCGACCGAGAAGTGCAGCGCGCGCTCGGCCTCGGCGATGTCGGTCCCGGCGGCGATCACCAGGTCCTCGCCGCGCTGTTCGATCAGCACATTGGCCCACGGCAGGTCGACGCGGCGGCGGCTCTTCTCGCGGCGCACGCCGGCCTTGGGATGGTGGATGCGGTCCCAGGACGCGCAGCGCCGCGCCGGCGTGAAGCCGCGATAGGTCGCGCCGCGGATCACCATGACCGGCGCTTCCTGGGCCACGAAGATCCCGCCGCCGGGCGCGGTCAGCAGGTTGGGACCGTGCACATAGGGACCGGGCAACGGCGTGAATCGAATCCGGCCCAGATCGCCCTCGCCCCACAGCGCCAGGTCTCCGAAGCCCTCGGCCGACAGCTCGCCCTGCAGGCGCGGGGCCATGACCGGCAGCAACACCGGCGTCGTGCTATCGACCAGGCCGTCGGCGCGAGGGGTCAGGATCGGCATCGGCGGCTCCCGCTGCTGGCCATGGCGCAGGCCCTTGGGAAAGAACGCGGAAGCGCGCAGTTAGCTCGCACGCACCGCCGTAATCAGGCCCTTCAGGTTCGCCCCGGAGAAGATCTCGATCCAGTAGCCGTCCGGATCCTTGATGAAGGCGATGCCCTTCATGGCACCGTCGTTCGGACGCTTGACGAACTCGACGCCCAGTTCCTCGAAGCGGACGCAGGCGGCGTCGACGTCGGGCACCGAGACCCCGATGTGGCCGAAACCGCGCGGCTCGCTGTTGCCGTTGTGATAGGCGAAGTCGGCATCGTCCTCGGTGCCCCAGTTGTGGGTGAACTCCAGCAGGGCTGGCTGCTCGAACACCCACTTCACGCGCTCGGCCGGATCGCTGGGAATTTCCCCGCCCGGATAGCCCATGAAGTAGAGCGAGAACTTGCCGGCCTCGAAGTCGTAGCGGTCGACCAAGGTCATGCCGAGGACGTCGCGGTAGAACGGCACCGTCCTGGCCGGATCCTTCACCCGCAGCATGGTCTGGTTCAGCACGAAGCCGTCGGTGGCGGTCATCTCAGGTGTCCTTCATGCCGTGAGCCCGGGCCGCGGCGGCCAGCTCTTCACGCATGACGCTCCTTAGCCGCTGCGGGGCGATGATTTCCACCTTGTCGCCCCAGGTGAACAGGTGCCAGGCCAGTTCGCGCATGCCGCCGGCGGTGAAGCGCACGATCACCGAACCACCGTCCTGCGGTTCGATCGCCTGGGTCGGGTGGAAACGCCAGCCCATCGCCTCCTCGGCGCCGTGCGGCAAGATCCGCAGCACCACCTCCTCGACCTCGTCCTGGTAGATGCCGAAGCTGCGGTTCATGAACGCCTGCAGCGAGAAGCCCGCAGGTCGCGAACCCGCGGCCTCGGAGACCTCGATGTCGCGGATGCGGTCGAGACGCCAGGTGCGCGGCTCGGGCGAATCCCCTTCACCGCCGACCAGATAGTTGGAGCGGCCGAACAGCAGGCCGAAGGGCGTGATCTCACGCACCCGGCCCGGCGATGACCCGCCCTCGTAGCGAAGCCGCAGGCGGCGCAGCGAGATGATCGCCTCGCGCACCGCGCCCAGCACCTGCTCGTCCTCGAACGGGCGCGGGCCGGCGTGAACGGCCATGGTCTCGGCTTCCAGCAGCGCCTCGAGGTCGGGGGCGAGCTTGCGGCGGGCGCCGGCCCGGATCGCCGACAGCACCTTCTGCTCCAGCGACAGCAGCGCGCCGGCCCGGGCCCGGGCCCCGGCGGCCTTGAACTGTTCGGCGGCGGCGCGCAGCGCCGCGAACTCATCGGCGCTGGGGGCCTGGAAGATGCCGTCCAGGCCGGCCGGGATGCGGAACCGGCGCGTGGGCGGATCGTCGACCTCTTCCATTTGCGGAAACGCCTCGCGCACCGCATCGCGCATCCGCTCGGCCGTGCGGCGGCCGACGTCGAGGCGCTCGGCCATTTCGTCGAGAGTCAGGCCTTCGGCGGACGAGGCCAGCATCCGTGCCAATTCGAGCAGGCGGGCGGCCTTCTCATGACGCATGAGAACTTTTCCAGAACAACACTACGTCCGATTCTGACGCATCGGCACTTTAACAAGAACCTGCCGAGAGGAAAGGACTTCCCCATGCCCAGCGCCGCCCGAGTGACCCCGTTCCGCCGCTCTTACGCCGACCCGATGTTCCTGTTCGCCGCCCGCCGCCCGATGGCGCCGGCGAGCGCGCAGATGATCGACGAGGTCATCACCCACGCCGACGTCGCCGTGCGGATGTCCGGCCAGCGCCTGAAGCTGCGCCTGTCGGGCGGCATGATCGAGCAGCTGCAGGCCCAGGGCAAGCTGGGCGAAGACGCCTGGCGGCTCGCCGACCTGACGGTGATCTGGGACGAGGCCGAAGGTCAGGTCCACACCGTCCGTGACGACGCCCGCCTGCGCGACGCCGCTGACAGCTGGGCCGACTGGGACGCCCTGTTCGACGAGGAGAGCTTTCGCCCGGTGAGCGCTGCGGCCTAGCCCCAGCGCTTGCTGATCGTCTTCACGGTCTCCTCGAATTCGGCGACCGTCTCGGCGATGACTTGAGCCACCGGCTTGACCGCGTCGATGCGGCCGGCGACCTGGCCGGTCAGCGGGATCGACTTTTCGAGGTCGCCGCCGAAGTACATCTCCTTGGCGTGGGCGAACTCGGCCATCACGCCCTCGCCGCCTTCGCGCTCGTAGGTTCCGGTCTTCTCGGTGCGCAGCGCGCGCAGCGCCGGACCGGGCCCGAAGCGGTTGAGGAACACCGTGTCGGTCTCCTTGGCGCCAACGATGGCGTCCTTCCAGTTCTGGTGCACCGGGCTCTCGGCGGCCGAGACCATGCGGGTGCCCATCTGGACGCCCTCGGCGCCGAGCGCGAAGGCCGCGGCCATCGATCGGCCGTCGGTGATGCCGCCGGCGGCGATCACCGGCACGTTCACCTTCGAGCAGACCAGCGGCAGCAGCACCATCGTCGAGACGTCGCGGGCGTTCTTGAACCCGCCGCCCTCGCCGCCCTCGACCACCAGCCCGTCGACGCCCGCCTCGATCGCCTTGAGCGCCGCGCCCAGCGAAGGCACCACGTGGAAGACCGTCAGGCCGGCTTCCTTCAAGGCCGAGCAGTACTTGTTGGGATCGCCGGCCGAGGTGGTGACGAACTTCACGCCCTGGTCGACCACGAAGGAGACGATGTCCGGGTCGCGCACGAAGGCCTGGGCGATGTTCACCCCGAACGGCTTGTCGGTCAGGTCGCGCATCTTGCGGACTTCCTCGCGGACGGCGTCGAGCTCTCCGGACGAGGTTTCGATGATCCCGAGGCCGCCGGCGTTGGACACCGCCGAGGCCAGCTGGCTGCGGGCGATCCAGCCCATCGGCGCCTGCACGATGGGATACTCGATCCCGAGCATCTCGGTGATCCGGGTCTTGATCATGAGCGCCTCCCAAACGCTTGTTTGAAGCATTGGGCCGCCAGCGCCCGGCGGCGTCAAGCGCCCGGCCGCGGGGAAATCGGCCTCTGCGCAAAATGCATGTTGCGAGTCATTCTCAGTAGCAATACGGTCGGGGAAGTCCAAGGAGCCTACCCCATGCCCCAGCACGCTCACCGGCCGGACGACCACGCCCGCCTCTGCGACCTGTCCCATGGCGAGCACATGTTGCTATGGGCGTTCCGCGCCGCGGCCTTCGGGGCCGGCGACTGCCAGCTGGTGCGCCGCCAGTTCGAGGAGAGCTGCGGCCCGCTGGGGATCGAGGCGCTGACGGCCCTGACCGTGTTCGTCCGTGAGCTGGGCGTTTCCGGGCGACGCAAGATCACACTGGCGGCGCCCGGCTCCTATCGCCTGACCCGCGACGAGCAGTCGGTGCTGGCGCTGTTCGCCGCCGCCCAAGCCGAAGACTACGCCCGCCTCGACGCCCACCTGGCCTGGCTGCTGGCCGACGCCCCGCGCGCGCCGTTCCCGGCCGCGGCCTGCCTGGTCGCCCAGGCCCTGTCGATGAGCGGCTACATCCTGCGGCTGCCAACCATCGAGGCCGCCCGCCCGCCCGAGGCCGCGGACAGCGAAACCGACAACGTGCTGGCCTTCCGCCGGCGCGCGTCCTGATGGCGCGCGTCGACCATCTGGTCTGGGCCGCGCCGGACCTCGAGCGCGCGATCGGCGAACTGCAGGCGCGCACCGGCGTCCAGGCCAGCCCCGGCGGAGCCCATCCCGGCGCCGGCACCCGCAACGCCGTGCTCGGCCTCGGCGCCGGCAGCTATCTCGAGATCCTGGCCCCTGACCCGGCCCAGGCGACGCAGCCGGGCGCCGCCTCGCAACTGGCGACGCTGGCGGCCCCGACCCTGCACACCTTCGCGGTCGCCACCGACCGGCTCGACCGTGTGGCGGTGAAGCTGGAGCAGGCCGGTCTGCCGCACGCCGGCATCATTCCGATGTCGCGCCGGCTGCCGACCGGGCGGCTGGTCCGCTGGCGGCTGCTGATCCCGGCCGGCCACGCCTATGGCCCGCTGGCGCCGTTCTTCATCGACTGGGGCGACAGCCCGCACCCTTCGGAGGAAGCCGACCAGGGCTGCCGCCTGACGGGCCTCACCCTGCGCCACCCGGAGGCCTGGAGCCTCGGTCCGCTGCTGGAGCGGCTGGACGTCGAGGCGAAGGTCGAGGCCGGTCCGGCCGAGATCAGCGCCGAACTCGACACGCCGCGCGGCAAGGTGCGCCTGTCGTCGCGCGATCACGTCCCCGGCTGACAGACCTTGTCGCGATAGAGCGCCCACTCCTCGCAGACCTTGCCGTCGGGCAGCCGGCACATGCCGTACTGGCCTCCCGGCCCCTCGCGGATCTCGCTGACGCCGCCCAAGGTTCCGCAGTGGACCGACGCCGGATTGGCCATGCCCACGGCTCGGGCCGGCGGCGCGTCGGCCTGTCCTGGCGCGCAGGCGCCGAGCGCCGACAAGGCGAAGATCGCCAGAGGCTTCCACATAGCCACGTCTCCTTTTCGCCAACCTAGGTCGTCCGCAATCAGAAGGCGACGGGCGCACGGCCTGATGTCTTCAAACCACTCCCGCGCAGTGAGAGAACATCGACATCCGAAATGCACGCCCCGCAAACCGAAGGAGGGCCAGGTGCAAGTCGATCAATCCAAACTCGAAGCGTTCCAGGGCAAGATGCTCGGCGACATGGGCGCGGCCATCTCGGCGGCCCTGGTCATCCTCGGCGACCAGCTGGGGCTCTACAAGGCGATGGCCCAGAGCGGGCCGACCACTTCGCTGAAGCTCGCCTCCCAGACGGGCACCACCGAGCGCTACGTGCGTGAATGGCTGGCCGCCCAGGCGGCCTCCGGCTACGTCGAGTACGACCCCGTGAAGTCCGAGTTCTTCCTCACGCCCGAGCAGGCGATGGTGTTCGCCGACGAGGGCGGCCCGGCGTTCATGGCCGGCGGCTTTGAAGTGCTGGCGGCGATGTTCCGCGACGAGCCGAAGGTCGAGGCCGTGTTCAAGAACGGCAAAGGCCTGGGCTGGCACGAGCACGACGTCTGCCTGTTCCGCGGCACCGAGCGCTTCTTCCGGCCCGGCTACAACGCCCACCTGACCACCGAGTGGATCCCGGCGATGGATGGCATGGAGGGCAAGCTGAAGGCCGGCGCGCGGGTGGCCGATGTCGGCTGCGGGCACGGCGCGTCGACGGTGCTGATGGCCAAGACCTATCCCAACTCGAAGTTCTACGGGTTCGACTATCACGGCCCGTCGATCGAGCGGGCGCGGGAGGCGGCCAAGGAGGCCGGGGTCGCCGACCGGGTGACGTTCGAGGTCGCCAGCGCCAAGACCTTCAACGGCGGCGCCTACGACATGATCGCCATCTTCGACGCCCTGCACGACATGGGCGATCCCGTCGGCGCGGCCAAGCACATCCGCGAGAGCCTGGCTCCCGACGGCAGCTGGCTGCTGGTCGAGCCGTTCGCCAATGACGACCTGGCCGACAACCTCAATCCGTTCGGGCGGATCTTCTATTCGGCCTCGACGATGATCTGCACGCCAGCTTCGCTCAGCCAGGAAGTCGGCATGGGGCTGGGCGCCCAGGCCGGCGAGAAGCGGCTGCGGCAAGTGGCGGAGGACGCCGGCTTCACCCACTTCAAGCGCGCGACCGAGACCCCGTTCAACCTGGTGTTCGACGTGCGGCCCTAGAACGGGAAGAACACCGGGATCGCGATCATCGCCGCGACCCAGGTGACCAGATTGAGCGGCAGGCCGACACGGACGAAGTCCATGTAGCTGTAACCGCCCATCTGGAAGACCAGGACGTTGGTCTGATAGCCGAACGGCGTGGCGAAGGCGGCGCTGGCCGCCATCATCACGGCCACCAGAAACGGCCGCGGATCGACGCCCAGGCTCTCGGCCAAGGCCACCGCGATCGGGGTGATCAAGACGGCGACGGCGGCGTTCGAGAGAAACTCGGTGGCGATCAGGGTCACGCCATAGAGGATGATCAGCGCCGCCAGCGGGCCGAACGGACGGATGAAGCCAATCAGGAACTCGCTGCCCGCGGCGGCCAGGCCCGTGACCTCGATCGAGAGACCGACCACCACCATGCCGGCGATCAGCAGCAGCACGTCGGGGCGCAGGCCGGCATAGGCCTCCTCGGGGCTGATGACCCGCAGCAGGATCAGCGCCACCGCCCCTGCGAAGGCGGCCGCGGAGATCGGCGCGGCCCCAAAGGCCGCGGCGGCCACCACCGCCACGAAGATCGCCAGGGAGGTCAGCGCCTTGCCCAGTTGCAGCGGCCGGTCGGCGGCGCTGAACAGCGCCACGTCGCCGAGCACCGCGTCCCCGGCGCCGCCCTCGTGGCCGCGCGCCTCGCCCAAGGGAATGGGCGCGGCCGTGCTGGGGATCACCGCATCGCTCTTGGGCAGCAGGCGCACCCCGAACAGATAGAGGTACAACGCCCCGGCCCCGGCGACGCAGAGGCCCACAGGGGTGATCTCGAACAGGCCGAAGGTCGGCTGGCCGGCGTTGCGGGCCATGTCGTTGACCAGCAGGTTGGTCGAGGTGCCGATCAGGGTCAGCAGGCCGCCCATCACCGTCACGTAGCTGAGCGGCATCAGGAAGCGCTTGGGCGACAGGCCGATCGACGTGGCGACGTCGCGGATCACCGGCGCGGCCAGCACCACGATCGGCGTGTTGTTGAGGAAGCCGCCGACCGTGCCGCAGAAGGCGATGACCAGCCACAGGCCCTTCTCGCCTGCCCGTGCGCACAGCTTGGTCGCCTGGCGGATCATCAGGCCGAGCAGGCCCGAGAGCTCGATGGCGTAGGCGATCACGAACAGCGAGGCGAGCGCGATGACCGCCGGGCTGGCGAAGGCGCCCTGCACCTCGACCGGCCGGATGACCCCGAGCAACAGCAGCGCCGCGGCTGCCGACAGGGCAGCCACATCCGACCGCAGCCGTCCGTGGATCAGCACGCCGACGACGCCGACAAGGACCACGAGGGCGGCGATCTGATCGAAGTTCATCGGTGAGGGGGCGCCTTCCGTGACGTTCACGCCAAGGTTCTTGGAACGTGAGGGCGGTCACATGCTAGCGTTGCGCCCATGCCTCCCGCAGATGTGAACTCAGCGCGCCGGAGAAGGGCGCGCCTCGGCGCCATCGTCCTGCCTGCCCTGCTGCTGCTGGCCTGTGGTCCGAAAGAGACCGCGCCGCCGCCGGCCCCGCCGAAGATCGAGCCGCCGCCGCCCGAGGCGCCGAAGATCATCGCCCCGCCCCCGGCCCTCGGCCGCGCCGACCTCCTGGCCGCCGCCGCGACAGCCGCATCGGCCTACGCCGCGGGCGTCGCCGCAGAAGGGGCCGATCCGTTGGCCGGGCGCAGCTTCACGATCCGCACGCCGTTCGGCTGCACGCCGCAGGCCAAGCCGGCGCCGGGCCTGGCCGGCCGCACGCTGCGCGCCAAGGGACGGGCGGCCGAGCTCAGCCTGACGCCGGCCGACTGGACCGACTCGCCGCTGGTCGCCGCCGCGGTCGAGGCCAAGGTCTGGGATGCCGTCGAGGGCTACTGGATCGACCGGCCCTGGCTGCAGTCGGACCTCTGCCCGCCCGGCTCAGCGCCTGTGGCCGATGGAGAAGACGCCGAGGCCGCGGCGGCCCCGAGCCCGCAGACGCTCGGCCTGGCGGCGGTGTTCGAACCCGAGGGCTCGCGCTTCGGCCGCCGCAACGGCCGAGCCTACAGCTTCACCGTCCGCGGCGAGGGCGAGACGCCGCCGCCGGCGCCGGCCAAGGGCTACCGCCTGGTGCTCGAGGGCCGCTTCGCCGCCTTCCCGGATGGCCGCAGCATCCATTGCCGCGCCGAGACGCCGGACCGGCGTCCGCTCTGCATCGCCGCCGCCCAGCTCGATCGGGTGGCGTTCGAAGACGCCGACACGGGCGGCGTGATCAGCGAGTGGCGCAAGGACTGAGAGCGTCCTAGATTTCAGTCCAACCCGCCAGGAGACCGACGATGACCGAAGCGACCGACCTGCCTGAAGTGGTCCGAACCGACAAGCGCTTCGAAATCCGCGTCGGCGAGAACGTGGCCTTCGCCGAGTACAAGGTGCGCGGCGACAGCGTGATCTTCCCGCACACCGTGGTGCCCGAGGCCTTCGCCGGCCAGGGCGTCGGCAAGCGCCTGGTCGAGGCGGGACTGCAGTTCGCACGCGACGAAAAGCTTTGGGTGCGGCCGCACTGCCCGTTCTTCAACGCCTATATGAAGAAGCGTCCTGAACTGCACGCCATGGTCCATCCGGACGAGCGGCCGGGCATGACCGCGTGAGCGAAGTCGTCCGCACGCCGAGCCGGTTCGAGATCGCGCTGGATGGCGGCGAGGTCGCCTTCGCCGACTACCGCATCGTCGGCGACAGCATCGTCTTTCCGCACACCGTGACGCCCAAGGCTTTCGAGGGGCAGGGCCTGGCCTCGAAACTCGCCCAGGCGGCGCTGTCCTATGCCCGCGAGCAGGGCCTGAAGGTCCGGCCGCACTGCGGCTTCTTCCGGGCCTACATCGCCAAGCGGACGGAGCTGCACGAGCTCGTCCATCCCGACGAGCGGGCGGCTCTGACGGCCTAGGGCTGCGGGTCCAGTTCCTCGGCCGCCGCCGCGAGGTCGCTCGTCGCCTCGCCCTTCATCAGCGCCTGCGCCATGCGCGCCGCCCCGCCTCCATGCGGATTGTTGGCGACGATGGACAGCACCGCCATCGCGTCGGCCTTGCGGCCTACGGCCAACAGCGCCTCGCCGGCCATGAGAGAGGCGAGATCGACCGTCGGCGCCATGGCCCGCACGGTGAGCAAGGCGTTGACGTCGTTGGCGTTGGGATAGGCCGGGTCGACCGTGCGCGAGAGCGCATAGGCAAGCAGGATGCGATAGTCGTCTTTGTTCAGGTCGTAGGCTTTGACGAGGTACGGCCGGGCCGCCTTGTAGCGGGCCTCGCGCTGCGCGTCGTCCCGATTACCCGCCCGCAACTGGCCCTGGCCGGCCACCAGCAGCGCCTCCACGTCCTTCGGGTCCTGCTGGAGTCGCCGCGCGACGATCGCCTCGCCCGCGGACACGTCGCCATAGGTGAACTCGGCCCGCGCCAGGGACAGCTCGGCCATCCGATCGCCGGGCCATTGCGCGGCGCGCTTGCGAATGTCGGCCAGCGCTTCGGCGTCCGACGGGTCAGGAACCGTGCCGGTCATCCGCAGGTCGTAGAGCAGGAAGTCGTCGGCCGATGGCGGAAGCTTACTGACGACGATCGCCGGCGGATTGGGCAGAGGGTTGCTGATCGCGAACATCGGCAGCTTCTTGTACAGTCGCACGCTTCGGCCGATGTCGGCGAGCGGACGGCCCGTCGCCTGCTCCAGCGCCTTCACAGGGTGCTCGCCGGCGGCGATGGCCCGCGTCGCCTTCGTCAGTTGGGCGGATCGCTCGGGATCGCTGCGCATGTAGTGCATCAGCAGCCAGGACTGGGCGTAGTACACATTGCTGTCCTGCTTCGGCACCTCCCACGTCGCCTTGGTCACGACCGTCTCCCACGGCAGCCAATTGGCGGCGAACAGCGTGTAGAGATTGCCCGGATTGTAGCGGCCGAGTTCGGCGCGCTTGGGCGAGACGTCGACCGTGCTGAAGTACTCGGCCCATCCCTCGACGAACCATCCGGGGTACGCCGCCGGGAAGTTCTCGAGCATGAAGGCGTGGGCGTACTCGTGGAACAGCAGGTCGTCGCGCGCGAGCGGGGGCTGGGAATCGTCGGCCAGCGCGAAGACGCCTCCCTCGCGGGCCGTGTAGAACCCGCCCACGTTATTGGCCATCTTGGGGGAGACCCGCCGGATTTCCGGCGTTCCGCGGACGAGGTAGACCTCCAGCTTCCGCGCTTGGGTCGTCGGGGTCTCGGGATTCACCAATCGCAGGACCGCGTCATAGACGCTGAGCCGCATGGCCAGGTCACGAACCTTGTCTTCCTTGCCCTGCCCATAGACGACGAATCGTTCGGTCTCGGCCTTGACCCAGGCGGCGTTTGCAGCGGCGGGCCAAAGCAGTGCCGCGGCGGCGATCGCGCTCAAGCCGGAACGGATGGTCCTGATCCTCATGCTCCCCCCGGGCATTTGGTTGCAGGGCTGCTTGTAACGCGCGCGAAGCGTGTGTCGAGAATCTAGTAGCGCCAGCCCACCGGATGCGCCGTCGTGTTCCCCTCGAGATCCAGCATCACCTCGTCGACATAGCACCAGCCCCAGCCGTCCGGCGGGTCATAGGTCTCCATGATCGGATGGCCGGTGGCCTTGAAGTGCTTGGTGGCGTGGGTGTTGGGGCTGTCGTCGCAGCAGCCGACATGGCCGCATTCGCGGCAGAGCCGCAGGTGGACCCAGCCGGAGCCGATCTTCAGACATTCCTCGCAACCGTCCGCAGACGGAACGACGATCTTCAAGTGCGCGCCATGGGTGCAGGTCATGGGGTCAGCCACTCCGCCAGGTTCTTGAAGTACCGCTCCGCCGACCTGCGGCCGCGCGGGTCGGCGATGATGCGGTCGGTCGGCGTCTCGCTGACAAAGCTCGGGCAGCCGCAGCGAGGATCCAGATTGTAGTCGCAGAAGTGATGGAAGGTGGACTGCGCCACCGCCCGGCCGCCCTGCCCCTCGAAGGCTACGATCAGGTTGAAGACCGCGCCGCTCACCTCGCTGACCCCCACGGCGATCACCTGGGCGCCGGGGGCGTCGGCCGGCGCGCTGACCGCGCCCTCGTGCGGGTGAGCCGGCAGGAACGGGACCTCGGCCAGCAACGGATGCCCCTCGACCCGTGGCCCGACCGCCTGGAAGTCGCCGTTGGATCCGGAGTGATAGTTCGGCCAGTCGATGTAGCTGGTCGCCTGGTCGTCGCGACAGCAGCGGGCCGGATCGGTCTCCGGGTTGATCGTGTGGAAATGATGCGCCCGACCAACCTCGCCGAGCGAACGCACCGAGCTGCCCAGGTCCTGGTGGTCGCGGGTGACCAGCACGCCGCCGCCGCGCGCGTGGAACGCCCGGATCGCGGCGCTCTCTTCCTCGCTGAGGCCGTCGCCGACATCGACGGCGAACAGCCACAGCTGGTCGAAGTCGCTGGTCGCCAGGCCGTTCAGCACCGGATCCGGGCCCGGCTCATGGTCGCGCGCCGTGACCGCGTGGCCGAGACTGCGCAGATGATCTGCCAATAGCGAGAAGCGGCCGACATGCCAGTCGTCGGGCGTCGTCGCGATCGTGGTCTGGATCAGGATATTGGCCATGCCAGGGACGCTAGCGGCTCGGCGTGTGGGCGCAACCCGTGTCCGGACCCTAGGCCGCCAGCCCCTGCATCCGCGCCGCGATTCTGCGCACCCGCTCCGGTCCCCCAAGCAGCTGACGATTCAGGCCGATGCGCTTGAACCAGTAGTGGAGGCCGAGCAGGTCGGTGATGCCCATTCCGCCGTGCACCTCGGTGGCGGTGCGGGCGATGAAGCGGCCGATCTCGGAGGTGTGCGCCTTGGCGTGGGCGGCGGTTAGCCCCGCTTCGGCCGGCGCGTCGTCGAAAGCGTAGGCTGCGTACCAGACCAGCGAGCGACTGGGCTCCAGCTCGGCCGCCATCTCGGCGCAGAGGTGCTTCACCGCCTGGAACGAGCCGATCACCCGGCCGAACTGGCGACGTTCCTTGGCGTAGGCCACGGCCTTTTCGATCATGACCTCGGCCGCACCGAGGGTGTCGGCGGCCAGCAGGGTCCAGGCCGCGTCGCGCACCGCGTCCAAGGTGTGGGCGGCCAGCGGCTCTGCCGCGACGCCCTCGAAGGCCAGCTCGCCCAGGCGGCGGGTCAGGTCGATGCTGGTCACGTCCGAACGCGACAGTCCCGCCGCATCGCCCGCCACCAGGTGCAGGCCGCCCGCGGTGTCGGCCACCAGGAACAGGTCGGCGGCCAGGGCGTCGGTGACGAACAGCGCCCCGCCGCTCAGCCGTCCGCCCGCCGCGGTGACGCCCATGCCGTCGCGCGCGCCGGCCACGGCCTCGGATATGGCCAGTCCGACGACGACCTCGCCCGAGGCGACCTTCGGCAACCAGCGGGCCTGCTGCTCGGCGCTGCCGCCGCGCACCAACGCCACCGAGGCCGCGACCGAACCCAGGAACGGCGTCGGCGCGACGGCTCTGCCCAGCGCCTCCGCCGCGAGGGCGGCGTCGAGCAGGCCAAGGCCCAGTCCGCCGTGCTCTTCGGGCACGACGACGCCGGGCAGCCCGAAGTCGGCCAAAGCGGCCCAGACGTCGCCGGCGATCGGCTGGCGGTCGGCGGCGAACTTGCGCACGCGCTCCAGCGGCGCGGCGGCCTCCAGCGTGCGCAGCAGGCTTTCCTGCATCAGCCTCTGGTCGGCGGTGATCGAGAAATCCATGTCAGGCGCTCGCGAGCTTGGGTTCGCGCGGCATGCCAAGACCGCGTTCGGAGATGATGTTCTTCTGGATCTGGGCGGTGCCGCCGCCGATGATCAGCCCGAGGTCGAACATGTAGTTCCACTGCCACGAGCCCTTGACCCGCAGGTGGGGCCCGTCCTCGTAGAGCACGCCAAGCTCGCCCAGCGCGTCGATCGCCAGGGCGGCGATCTGGTGGTTCAGTTCGCAGCCCTGCAGTTTGACCACTAGGCCGGCCATGCCGCTGGACTCGCCGTTGACGGAAGCGGTCAGGTTGCGCAGGCCATTGAATTTCATGGTCAGCACCCGGGCCTGCAGCTGCATGGCCCGATCGCAGAACACCGGGTCGTCGATCAACCGCCGGCCATCGACGGTCTCGGACTTCATCAGTTCGATCAGATTGTGCAGCCGCGCCTCGGTGGCGTTGGGATCGCCGAGCATGCCGCGCTCGTGCTTGAGCGTGGCGTTGGCGACGAACCAGCCGCGGCCGCGGCCGCCGACCACCGCGCTCTTGGGCACGCGCACGTCGGTGAAGAACACCTCGTTGAACTCGGCGGAGCCGGTCATGGTCTTCAGCGGCCGCACCTCGATCCCCGGCGTGGTCATCGGGAACAGCAGGTACGAGATGCCGTCGTGCTTGGGCGCGTCCGGCTCGGTCCGCACCAGGCAGAAGATCATGTCCGCCTGGGCCGCGGTGCTGGTCCAGATCTTCGAGCCCGAGATCACGAAGTCGTCGCCAACCTCGACCGCCTTGGTCTGGAGAGACGCCAGATCCGATCCCGCGCCCGGCTCCGAATAGCCCTGACACCAGACGACCTCACCGCGCAGGGTCGGTCCGATCCAGCGTTGCTTCTGCTCCTCCGACCCCACCTCCAGCAGGGTCGGGACCAACATCGAGATACCCTGGTTGGCGAAGCCGCGCGGGGCGCCGGCGCGGGTGAACTCCTCGGCGATGATCCGCGACTTCAGCACGTCGGGCGCGGCGCCGTAGCCGCCATAGGCCTGGGGAACGGTTCGCGCCGCATAGCCGTGGTCGATCAGCAGCCGCTGCCATTCCAGCGCGGCCTCGCGCGGTCGCGGGACGTCCCCGACGTAACGGTCGCGGTGTTTCGTCAGGAAACTGCGAACCTCGTCGCGGAAACCTTCCATTTCGGGCGTGAATCTGAGGTCCATCGGCGTCCTCCCAGGGCGTCGTCGCCTCTAGGCGAGCACCCCCGACCGCGCCCTGCAAGTATGACCCAACGGAAGCCGAACGCCTTGCGGCGCATGGGGTCAAATCTCAAATTGAACTTCCGTACAATATGAGACAAGCGTCACTATATTACCTAAGACTGTAGTGTTGGCACCGACGCACCCCCAGGTTTCAGCACTCGCTCGGGTCGCAATCACCCTGTGGCGGCTTGTCGCACCCATTCGCGCAAACCACGGCAAACGCTGGAAAAAGGCGCCTTCATAACGGTTGCAGTAACCATTTCTTCAGCCGGGACGACCTAGCGGTAGGACAGGCGATGGAGGGTGATGGAGTCCGCTCCCCCCAACGTCGCCAAAGTATTCGTAGGAGAATAGTGCACGTTCGCAGGCGACCGACTTTCGTATAGTTGAGAACATTGTTCTCCAAGTGCAGAAGCAATAAGGTCGCTTCGGCATTTTCTTGTATCTGGTACGGAAGAAAAGCCTGGGGCGCGCTCGCCTCGCATCGCGCTCGCCGCGCTGCGGTCTGAACCCTGGGGACGGCCTCGTGTTTTTCGACAATCTGAAGATCTCCCGCAAGCTGGCCCTGGGCTTTGCTGCGGTGGTGCTGACCATGGCCGGCATGGGCGGCGCGATGATGGTCAACCTGCGCACGCTCGACCACGCCCGCGCGGAGATCAAGGAAAGCCGCGAGGTCCTCTCGGCTCTCGATGAAGCCAAGTTCT
The DNA here is from genome assembly GCF_058797775.1 of Phenylobacterium sp. GW823-FHT02A09. Lineage (NCBI taxonomy): Bacteria > Pseudomonadati > Pseudomonadota > Alphaproteobacteria > Caulobacterales > Caulobacteraceae > Phenylobacterium > Phenylobacterium sp. GW823-FHT02A09. Next base: position 163,402 of record NZ_JBXAJZ010000002.1, read on the forward strand.
TCATGACCCGGCAGGAAAACAGCTATCGCGGCTATCTGTTGTCGAAGAACGACTACTATGTCGAGCGCGTGAACAAGCATCGGGCGAACTTCAAGAAGCGCCTGGACGCCGCGCGCGCCGGCCTCACCGACACGCCCGAACTGGCCGCCAAGATCGACACCGCCGCGGCCTCGGCCGATCGCTGGTACGCCGAAATCTTCGAAGCCGGCGTCAAGCTCGCCGCCGACCCCGCCACCCTGCCCCAGGCCATCGCCATGGTCGGCCCGGACGGCGCCGCCGATTCAGTGATCGCCCCGGCCGAAGACGCCATGGACACCGTGCAGGCGGCGATGAACGAAGAAATGGCCCGGCTGCAGGAGCAGCAGGTCAAGGCCTCGGCAACCGCGACCCTCAGCCTCGCCATCGGCCTGAGCCTGGCGGTGCTGATCGCCGTCGGCCTCGGCTGGCTTCTGAGCAAGATGATCGCCTCGCCGGTCACCGCCATGACCGCCGCCATGCGCCGCCTGGCGCAGGGCGACTTCACCGCCATCGTCCCGGCCATGGACCGCAAGGACGAGGTCGGCCAAATGGCCCAGGCCGTGGCGGTGTTTAAGGAAGCCGGCATCGAGAAGCTGCGCCTGGAAGGCCAGACCGCCGAGCAGCGCGCCGCAGCCGAAGCCGAGCGCCGCGCCCGCGAAGAGGAAAAGGCCCGCAAGGCCGAGGAAGACGCCGTCGCCATCGGCTCGCTGGCCGAGGCGCTGGGCAAGCTGGCCCACGGCGACCTGACCCATCGCATCACCGCCCGCTTCGCCCCCGACGCCGAGCAACTGAAGACCGACTTCAACGCCGCCATGGGCCAGTTGCAGGACGCCATGAAGGTGGTCATCGCCAACGTCCAGGGCATCAAGAGCGGCGCCGGCGAGATCAGCATCGCCGCCGACGACCTGTCGCGCCGCACCGAGCAGCAGGCCGCCAGCCTGGAAGAGACCGCCGCCGCGCTCGACGAGATCACCGCCACGGTCAACAAGACCGCCAGCGGCGCCAAGACCTGCAGCGACGTGGTGCTGGGCGCGCGCGGCGACGCCCAGAAGAGCGGCGAAGTGGTGCGGCAAGCCGTCGCGGCGATGAGTGAAATCGAACAATCGGCGCAACAGATCAGCCAGATCATCGGCGTGATCGACGAGATCGCTTTCCAGACCAACCTGCTGGCGCTGAACGCCGGGGTCGAAGCCGCCCGCGCCGGGGAAGCCGGCCGCGGCTTCGCGGTCGTCGCCTCGGAAGTGCGGGCCCTGGCCCAGCGCTCGGCCGAAGCAGCCAAGGAAATCAAGGCCTTGATCGGCGCCTCGAGCCAGCAGGTCGGTCAGGGCGTGCATCTGGTCGGCGAAACCGGCGAGGCTCTGCAGCGCATCGTCAGCCGCGTCGCCGAAATCGACGAGCTGGTCTCCGAGATCGCCGCCAGCGCCCAGGAGCAGGCCGTCGGTCTGCAACAGGTCAACACCGCCGTTAACCAAATGGATCAGGTCACGCAGCAGAATGCGGCCATGGTCGAGGAATCGACGGCGGCGAGCCATGCCCTGGCGGGCGAGGCCGAAACCCTCTCCGGGTCCGTCGCGCGGTTCAACATCGGCCAGGTGCAGGCCGCTCCGGCCGGACGTCGTCCGGCCGCCGCCAGCCCGCAGATGCGACGGTCGAGCCGTGACGGTTCGGCGCTCCGTAGGCCGGAGCCCGAGACCGACGGTTGGGAAGAATTCTAGGGCGCCGCACAACGCGGGCCCTTGGGGGGAGTGAAGATGACGACGTCGACGGCGCCCGCCGTGGTCAGCCTGCAGCCGATCCTGGACCTGCAGGCGGCCGAGCCGCTGCGGGCCGAACTGATGGCCCTGCGCGGCCGTCCCCTGAGCCTTGACGCCTCGCAGGTCACCCGCCTGGGCGGGCTCTGCCTGCAAGTTTTGATGTCGGCGCGCAAAATCTGGGCCGAGGACGGTCTTAGCTTAACTGTGGATCAACCGTCTTCGGGCTTCTCAGAGCAATTGGCTGCATTCGGCGCGCCCGAGCTGCAATTCGAGTCCTAGGGGGATCCTCGTGAGCAAAACCGTCCTGACGATCGACGATAGCCGCACCATGCGGGAAATGCTGAACCACGCCCTGGTTCAGGCTGGATACACCGTGATCCAGGCCGTGGACGGCGTGGAGGGCCTGGAGGTCCTGCAGGCCAACGGCGCCGACGTCGTCATCACCGACATCAACATGCCTCGCCTCGACGGCTTTGGCGTGATCGAGGGCGTGCGCGCCAATCCCGATCACCGCGCCACGCCGATCCTGGTCCTGACCACGGAAAGCGACGCGGCCAAGAAGGAGCGGGCCCGCGCGGCCGGCGCCACGGGCTGGATCGTGAAGCCCTTCAATCCCGTCAAGCTGGTCGAAGCCGTCCGCCGGGTCGCCGCTTAAATCTTCCCACCCAACCGGAGCGTTCCGTTGGATCCGTTCGAGAGCATCAAGCAGACCTTCTTCCAGGAGTGCGACGAGCTCCTGACCGACGCCGAGCAGGGTCTGCTGGCCATGGAGGCCGGCGACGCGGACAGCGAGACCATCAACGCGGTGTTCCGGGCGGTGCACTCCGTCAAGGGCGGCGCCGGGGCCTTCGGTCTGGAAGACCTGATCCGCTTCGCCCACGTCTTCGAGACGGTGATGGACGAGCTGCGCTCGGAGAAGATGGAGCTGACCGACGAGGTCGCCAAAACTCTGCTGCGCGCGTTCGACGTTCTGGCCGACCATGTGGCGGCCGCCCGCGACGGGACGATCGTCGACGAGGCCCGCTCGGCGGGCATGCTCTCCGAGCTCAAGTCGCTGATCGGCGAGGACGGCTTGGCCGATGACGGCGACCTCGGCGGCGACGAGGACTTCGGCTTCGTGCCGATGGCCGTGTCGATCGACGACGACGCCGCTCCGGCCATGGACTTCGATCTGCCGCCGCCGGTGGCGCTGGAGCCGGAACCCGTGGTCGCCGCGGGCGGCGCCTGGGTCATCGAGTTCGCGCCGAAGACCGAGATGTACGCCAAGGCCAACGAGGCCGGGCTGCTGCTGCGCGAACTGGCCCGGCTGGGCGAGACGCAGGTGACGCTGGACGACAGCGACCTCCCGCCGCTGGATCAGATCGCGGCCGAGAGCGCCTATCTGCGCTGGACGATCCGCCTGACCACCGAGCAGGACGAAGCCTCGATCCGCGAAGTGTTCGAGTTCGTCGAGGACGACTGCGTCCTCTCGATCGTCCGCGAGGGCGGCGACGAACCCGCGCCCAAGGCCGACGTGCCGATGAGCGACGACGAGCTGGCGAAGGCCAGCGCCGAAGCGCCCCTCGATCTGGCCGCCCTGCTCGCCCGCGTGTCCGGCGAGGCGCCGGCCGCTGCGATCGAGCCCGAATTTGTCGCCGAACCGGCGCCTGAGCCGGCCGCCGACATGGACGTCGCCGCGCTGATCGCCCGCGCCCAGGCCGAAACCACCGCTCCCGCTGCGCCGGCTCCGGCCGCGCCTGCCCCGGCAGCGCCCGCACCTGCGCCCTCGCCCGCGCCTGCCGCCGCGAAGGCCGCCGCCCCCGCCAACGCATCGGCCGCGCCGGCCCAGGCGACGATCCGCGTCGACCTGGACCGCGTCGACCGCCTGATCAACGCCGTCGGCGAACTGGTCATCCAGCAGGCCATGCTGTCCCAGCGCGTGTTGGAGAGCGGCCTGGCCCGCTCGTCGAACGTGGTGCTCGGCCTCGAGGATCTCGAACTGCTGACCCGGGAAATCCAGGACAGCGTCATGGCCATCCGCGCCCAGCCGGTGAAGAGCGTGTTCCAGCGCATGCCGCGCCTGGTCCGCGAAGTCGCCGACATGGTCGGCAAGCGCGTGCGCCTGGTCATGGAAGGCGAAGGCACCGAGGTCGACAAGACCGTCATCGAGCGCCTGACCGACCCGATCACCCACATGCTGCGCAACGCCATCGACCACGGGCTGGAAACGCCCGAAGGCCGGGCCGAAGCCGGCAAGCCGGCCGAAGGCGTCGTCAACATGCGCGCCCTGCACCGCGGCGGCCGCATCGTCATCGAGATCCAGGACGACGGCCGCGGCATCAACCGTCAGCGCGTCCGCGGCATCGCCATCGACAAGGGCCTGATCGCCGAGGATGCGGTGCTGTCGGACGAAGAGACCGACAACCTGATCTTCCTGCCCGGTTTCTCGACCGCCGAGACCATCTCCGACATCTCCGGCCGCGGCGTCGGCATGGACGTGGTGCGGCGCTCGATCCAGGGCCTGGGCGGCCGCATCTCGATCTCGTCCGAGCCCGGCAAGGGCTCGAAGTTCACGATGTCGCTGCCGCTGACCCTGGCGGTGCTGGACGGCATGGTGGTGACCGCCGCCGAGCAGACGCTGGTCGCGCCGCTGTCGGCCATCGTCGAGAGCCTGACCCCGCGCCCCGAGGACGTGCACTATGTCGGCGGCAAGGACGCGGTGATCCGCATTCGCGACACCTTCGTGCCGCTGATCGACGTCGGCGTGTCGCTGGGCTTCCGCGACGGTCCGATGGAAGCCGGCCAAGGCGTGGCGATCCTGGTCGAAAGCGAGGGCGGCGGTAAGGCGGCTCTGCTGGTCGACGCCATCCAGGGCCAGCGCCAGGTGGTGATCAAGAGCCTGGAAGCCAACTACCAGCAGATCGACGGCATCGCCGCGGCGACCATCCTGGGCGACGGCCGCGTCGCCCTGATCCTCGACGTCGACGCCCTGGTGACCACTCAGCACCGGCGCAAGCCGGCGCCGCGTAGCGAAAAGCGAATGGCCGGATGAGCATGACTGACCCGATGACCCATTCCGCGGCCGGTGCGCGCCGCGAACTGATCGCCTTCCGCATCGCCGAGCAGGAATTCTGCGTCGACATCATGCAGGTGCGCGAGATCCGCGGCTGGACCCCGGCCACGCCTCTGCCCCGCACGCCGTCCTACATGAAGGGCGTCATCAACCTGCGCGGCGCGGTGCTGCCGATCGTCGACCTGGGCGCGCGCCTCGGCCTGACGACCAGCGAGCCCAGCGCCCGCCACGTGATCATGGTCGTCAATGTCGGCGGCCGTACGCTCGGCCTGCTGGTCGAGGCGGTCAGCGACATCATCAACGTCAGCGACGACATGGTGCAGCCGACGCCGGACGTGGCCTGCGACCAGGTGAAGACCTTCGTGAAGGGCCTGTTCGCCATCGACGGGCGCATGGTCAGCCTGATCTCGCTCGACCGCGTCCTGCCTGAGACCGAGGCGGAGGCAGCATGACGAGCCCGGTCGATACGCGCGCCAGGGGCGGCGCCGCGGCCGGTCTGGTCGAAGGCGAGTTCCTGTTCACCGAGGACGATTTCAAGAAAATCGCCAACATCCTGCACAGCCACGCCGGGATCGCCCTGGCCGAAGGTAAGGCCGCGCTCGTCTATTCGCGCCTGGCCAAGCGGCTGCGCTCGCTGGGCATGCGCTCGTTCCGCGAATACTGCAGCCTGGTCGAGGGCCAGCAGGGCGTCGACGAGCGCCAGGCGATGATGGCGGCCCTGACGACCAATGTGACCCGCTACTTCCGCGAGCCGCATCACTTCGACCATCTGCGCGACGTCGTGATGCCGAAGCTGGCCGAGACCGCGCGTCGCGGCGGCCGCGTGCGGCTGTGGTCGGCCGCCTGCTCCAACGGCCAGGAGCCCTACTCCATGGCCATCACGGTGCTGACCGCGCTGCCCGAGGCCGCCAACCTGGACGTCAAGATCCTGGCCACCGACATCGACCCGAACATGATCGCCGAAGGCAAGGCGGGCATCTATCGCGAGGACGCGGTGGCTCCGGTGCCGCTGGAACTGCGCCGCAAGTGGTTCAAGAAGGCCGGCGGGGGCTGGGAAGTCGCCGACGAGCTCCGCGAACTGGTCGCATTCCGCGAACTGAACCTGATCGGCGACTGGCCGATGCGCGGCAAGTTCGACGTCATCTTCTGCCGCAACGTGGTCATCTATTTCGACGAGCCGACCCAGGAGCGGATCTGGAGTCGCTTCGCGCCGGCGCTGGTCCCCGGCGGCACGCTTTACATCGGCCACTCCGAACGTGTCTCCGGTCCGGCGACGAGCCAGTTCGAGACCACCGGTTTGACCACCTATGCCCTGCGAGGCGGCCGATGACCGTCGGGGTTCTCGTCGTCGACGACAGCGCCACCATGCGCGGCCTGATCGCCGCGGCGCTGAAGCGTGATCCTGAGATCGAGGTCCTCGGCTTCGCCAACGACCCGCTGGAAGCGCGCGAGCAGATCAAGAAACTCAATCCCGACGTCGTCACCCTCGACATCGAGATGCCGAAGATGAACGGCCTGGAGTTCCTGGAAAAGATCATGCGCCTGCGGCCGACGCCGGTGGTCATGGTCTCGACCCTGACCCAGGCTGGGGCCGACGTGACGCTCGAGGCCCTCGAGCTCGGCGCGGTCGACTGCGTCGGTAAGCCGGTCGGCGGCGTCACCGCGCAGGAAGCCTTCAACGAACTGACGCTGAAAGTGAAGGCCGCCGCCCGCGCCCGGGTGAAGCCCTACAACGGTCCGGTCACGCCGGTGGAGCGCGACGGCGACTACCGCGCCTCGGACACGATCCTGGCGATCGGCTCGTCCACCGGCGGGGTCGAGGCGCTGATGACCATCCTGGCGACCTTCCCGGAGACCTGCCCGCCGACGGTGATCACCCAGCACATGCCGGCGACCTTCACCAAGAGCTTCGCCGCACGCCTGGATCGGATTTCCGGCGCCCATGTAACCGAAGCCCGCGACGGCGACCGTCTGCAGCCCGGCCACGTCTACATCGCCCCCGGCGGCGACCAGCACATGGAAGTGCTGTCGGCCTCGCATCCGGTGATCCGCCTGCGTGCGGGCGAGCCGGTCAACGGCCATCGCCCCTCGGTCGACGTGCTGTTCGAGTCGGTCGCCAAGCTGAACCGCCATGCGGTGGGCGCGATCCTGACCGGCATGGGCCGCGACGGCGCCGCCGGCCTGCTGGCCATGCGCAAGGCCGGCGCCCGCACCCTCGGCCAGGACGAGTCCTCTTGCGTCGTCTACGGCATGCCGCGCGTCGCCTTTGAAATCGGGGCCGTCGAGAAACAGATCGGCCTGTCGCGAATGGGTCCCGCCATCTTGAACCTCTGCTCCGCCGCAGACATCCATAGGAGCGCCTGATGCCCGCCGCCGTCAGCATCAAGACCCTGATCGTCGACGACCAACAGACGATGCGCTCGCTGATCCGCACCAGCCTGCACGCCCTGGGCATCACCCAGACGCGTGAAGCGCCCGACGGCGAGGAGGGGCTGCGCCAGATCGTCGCCGCCCCGGCCAACCTGGTGATCACCGACTTCAACATGCCCAAGCTCGACGGGCTCGGCCTGCTGCGGGCGATCCGCGCCCATGGTCCGACCTCGAAGACCGCGGTGATCATGCTGACCGGCCGCGCCGACCGCGAACTGGTGCAGCGCGCCGTGCAGTTCGGCGTGAACAACTATCTGGTGAAGCCCTTCACCACCCAGACTCTCAAAGAAAAAATCGAAGCGGTGTTCGGTCCCCTGACATGATCGTCGAGAACGTCTCTGGACGGCCGGGAAAACGGATCCATGTGGTGCAGGGAGAGCACCACATCTCCAGCGACCCCGATGTCATGCTGACCACGATCCTCGGATCGTGCGTGGCCGTTTGCATGCGAGATGCGAAGACCGGCGTCGGCGGCATGAACCACTTCCTGCTGCCGAGCGGCAAGGCCGAGGGCCTGGACGAAGGCCGCCGCTACGGCGCCTACGCCATGGAACTGCTGATCAACGAACTGCTGCGCTCAGGCGCGCGCCGCGATCGCCTGGAGGCCAAGCTGTTCGGCGGGGCGCGGATGTTCGGCGGCCTGTCGGACGTCGGCGCGTCTAACGCCGCCTTCGCCGAGAAATTCCTGCGCGATGAAGGCATCCCGGTCGTGGGCTCCAGCCTGGGCGGGCTGGCGGCGCGTCGGGTGCAGTACTGGCCGACCACCGGACGGGCGCAACAAAGAACTGTCACTGATAACGCGGAGCTAACCCGTCTGCGCGAACCTGTGGCGCGGGTTCCTGCGCCGGTCGAGGACGAAGGGTCCGTGGAGCTGTTCTGATGAGCCAATCCGCCCTCGTCCGCACCCCGGAGGTCCTGGCCTCCATCGCCCAGGAGCTGGAGCACGCCGGCGAGCTGTGCGACCGCCTGGAAACCCTGGTGACGCAGCTGGTGCGCGCCAGCCGCGGCGAGCCGCTGGCCATCGCCCTGCACGAAGCTCAGACCCTGGACGTGTTGACCCAGCACCTGGCGGCGCTGGCCAACTTCACCCGCAAGCTCTCGGCCCAGGCCGCGAGCGACGCCTATGACCTCACCGACGCCGTCGCCGGCGTCACGCTCGGCGACCTCGCCAACCGGCTGGCGCGGGTGACCCGCGAGGGTTCCGCGCGGGCGGCGGCCGACGCCGGGGACCTCGACCTCTTCTAGGCGCTCGCCGATGGCCCTCGATCCCAAGATCCGGATCAATCTCGACCGATCGGTGGTGCTGCTGGTCCAGCAGAACTCACAGGCCATGGACGCGCTGACCGCGATGTTCCGCGGGTTCGGGGTGCGCAAGCAGTTCAAGGCGGCCAATGGCGCCGAGGCCATGCACATCGTGAAGACGCAGGAACTCGACCTGATCGTCACCGACTCGCACCTCCCGGACATGGACGGCTACGACCTGGTGCACTGGCTGCGCCGCGAAGGCCCCGACAACGCGCGCTTCACGCCGGTGATCATGCTGACCGGCCACGCCGCGCGCACCATGGTCGAGAAGAGCCGCGACTCCGGAGCGAACTTCGTCGTCTCGCGTCCGTTCACCCCGGAAATCCTGCTGCAGCGGGTGTTCTGGGTGGCCAAGGACGAGCGGCAGATGGTGGTCGCCGACGGCTATGTCGGCCCGGACCGCCGCTTCAAGAACATGGGCCCACCACTTGGCGTCAAGGGCCGGCGCAAGGACGACCTCTCCACGCACGTCGGGGCCGCGACCGATCCCAACATGGATCAGTCCGACATCGACATGCTGCTGAAACCGATGAAGGCGCAACTGTGAGCGAAGCTGAATTCGTCAAGGTCAAGTACCGCTTGACCGAACAGGTCGCCCGCCCGGGCGGCATGACCGCGGGCCTCGCCAACGAGCGGGCGCAACGCGAACTGGCCGCCCATGCCGGCGACGCGATGAAGTCGCTCGGCAACATGATCGGCCGCCTGGAGGCGATGAACCGCGAGAAGTCGGTGTCGCTGGACACGGTCTACGAGGAGGCTTCGACCATCCTCGACATCGCCGGCCTGTTCGACAAGCGCACGCTCTGCGACGCCTGCTACAGCCTCTGCGAACTGGTCGACCGCCAGCGGACCCACGGCCGCCAGGACTGGACCAGCATCGGCGTCCACGTTAGCGCCCTGCGCCTGCTCTGGACCAAGGACGGTCAGGACCCGGACTCGCTCAAGTCGGTGGTCAACGGACTGTGGTCGATCACGGACCGGCTGGCGCCCTAAGGCGCCGCCGCCCCTTTCCTATTCGGGCTTGGCGTAGCGCTGGCTGACCTTGCGCAGGCCCGCCAGGATCGCCTGGGTGCCGGCCGCATCGGCCGCGCCTTCGGTCTGCAGCAGCAGCCGGCAGGCCCGCAGGTGCACCGCCACGGCGTTGGCGTCCCAGCGCTGCTGGCTCTTCAGATAATCCAGCAAGTCCGACAGGCTGATCAGCGCCGTGTCGATGGCCGCCAGGCCGCAGACGCTCGGCACCCCGATCGGCTTGGCGACGATGTCGTAGAGCTCGCCCGTCAAGGCCGCGTCGTAGTCGGCGCCCGCCCGCCCCGCACAGGCCTCGGCCTGGTCAAGCATGGTGGTCAGTTCGCCGAGACAGTCGTTCTTGAGACTGGCGAGGCCCGCGCCGGCGCGCTGCACGGCCTCCGCCACCGGCAACCCGCCAGGGGTGCGCAGAAGCTTCGCCAGCTTGACCGGCGGGGTATGGATACGAACTGAGCTCATAGTTCCACCCGTCTTGTCTTCATCAGGCTGTCGATGACTTCCTGATCCATGTTGGGGCTCTGGGCCTCGCCGATGTCGCCTTGCAGGTCGTCGCGGCGGCGGCCGGTCATGCCCGTCGGGACGCCTTCGTTCTTGAAACGGCGGTCGGGGCCTATGTAGGTGTCGCACTCGACGAACCGCCGGCTCTCGCGCGCGATCCAGATGATGCGTTCGAGCACGGCGATCGGGGTCAGCGGCTTGGCCATGATGAAGTGAGCGCCGCAGTCGCGGGCCTTCTGCACGGCATGGCTGGGCGTGTGCCCGGACGTCAGCAGCACCGGCGCATAACAATTGGGCTCGATCCGGCTCGACCGCAGCCAGCTGACGAAGTCATAGCCCTCGCCCGCCGCGCCAAGCGAGTCGCAGACGATCAGGTCGACCTCGATCTTCGAGATCGCTTCCTTGGCTTCCTCGACCTTTTCGCAGCGATGCAGCGTCTTGACCCCAAAGCCGGTGAGGATCTGCACGAGGATGCTCATGCCCATGGGAGACTCATCGAGCACCAGCACCGAAGCGCGCTCGAGATTGAAGCGGGCGCGGGATTCCGGACTAAGACCCATACTGTTTCCGGGCGTGGAAGCGATCGTCCAACCTTAAGGCGATCAGGGTTAATAAGTGTTTCCGCTGTCGGCGGTGCGGCGAGCCGCCACACGCTAGGGCCGCAGGTAGACCGGGTTGCCCAGCAGGATCAGCTTGCCGTCGGGGCCGAGCACGTCGATCCGCAGCCAGCGGGCGGCGCCATCGGCGGTGAGTTCGAACGCAAGCCTCTGATCGGCCTGGCCGATCATCCGGTCGCCGGGCGCCGCCAGTCCTTTGGCGTCGCCGGCCAGGCGCACCCGCCCGCCCGCGGCGCCGACCACGCGGACCTCGACCGCGATCCTACGCCCGGCCGGCGCGGCGAGGGCATCGCCCATTTGGGCCACTTCCACCCCGTTTGTGGCGCGGACCTCCAGCAGCCGGTCTGCGGTCCCGGCGACGTCGACGAACACATGCCCGCGCCGGATCGCTTCGAGAATGGCGACCTGGCTGCGTTCCGGCGCACGAACCACCGTGGTCGGCACGCCGATGGCCGGCGCCTTGGCTGGATCGAGGCCGGCGTCGTGGTTGTCGGAGCCGCCGACGGCGGTGATGCGCCGCCCCTCGTTGAGCCGCGCCTCCCAGAACGCCATGCCCGACAACGGCCCTTCCGCAAAGCCGCCATTGACCACTTCGATCGCCTGGACCGCAGCATAGTCCGTGTCCCGCGCGGTCCAGCCGCAGCCCATGCAGAACTCGCCCGAAGGCAGGCCCGGGTGGTTTATCGAGAACAGCGCGCCGGCCTCGCGCGCCTGCGCCTGGATGTCGGAGACGCCTGGGGCGCGCGGCCCGCCGAGCTGAAAGTCGATGAAGGCGGTCGGGCCGAAGATGTTGGCATGGCCGTGAAAGGTGGTGATCTCGCGGCCCGGCACGATCAGCAGATCGTCGAAGTACGGCGCGAGCTCGCGCAGCGCCTCGAAATGCGAGGTGGTGTTGTGGTCGGTGACGGCCACGAAATCGAGACCGCGCGCGGCGGCGGCCTCCAGCGTCTTGAACACCGGGCACGGAACCCGAACCCCCTTGCGCGACAGACACGAGCCGTCGCTGTGGGCGGTGTGCATGTGCAGGTCCCCGCGCCACCAGCGCTCGCCCTCCCCCGGCGCCGCGGGCGAGAAATCGGCCGGCGGAGCGCCAGCGCGGTCGAGCCAGATTCGGGCGACATACTCGGCCCGCGCGTCCTTACGGATGTTCGGCGCGCCCAGGATCAGCGTCCAGGTCCCCGGCGTCAGCGGCCCGGCGGGGTAGGACGGCGTGGCGTCGCTCTGCGCGAGGGTGAAGCTGGACTTGTTCCCGCCGCTCCAGCCGCGGAAGCGCTGCGGATCGCGCAGGCCAAGGTCGATGACCGACTTCTGCTCCTTACCGTCATGGGCGAACTCGACGGTCAGGCGTTCGGTCCCAGGCGGGACCTTGAACGGGATCTCGACGTAGGTCTGGTGCGCGGCCGAGGTCAGCACCCCGGTCAGGGTCACGTCCGGCGCGCGCGTCGGCTGCGCCTGCGCTGCGCTCGCCAACGCCGCCGCCATCACCAAGCCGAGCAGGGTTCTCTTCATCGGGTTTCGGCATAGCACGCGCAAATTTACGACCGATCGTGCGTTTTTCGTTGCCGTTGCGGCGCCCTGTCCATATTTACGACGTAAGCAAAATCCTACGGAGACGGGTATGGAAACGAGCCTGCAACTGCGTTCGCTGGTCAAGTCGAGCGGCGAACTGGAACTGTCCCTGGCGCGCGTGCCGGTGCCGCAACCCACCGGTGACGAGGTGCTGGTTCGGATCGAAGGCGCCCCGATCAATCCGTCGGACCTCGGCCTGCTGCTCGGCCCTGCCGACATCACGAACGCCAAAGTCACCGGTTCGGGCGACGACGTCGTCTTCACCGCCCCCGTCCCCGAGCAGTTCCTGCGCGCGCTGAAGGCGCGTCTCGACGACTCGATGCCGGTCGGCAACGAAGGCGCCGGCGTCGTCGTCGCGGCCGGCGACGCGCCGGAGGCCCAGGCCCTGCTCGGCAAGACCGTCGCCATCCTCGGCGGCGCCACCTACGCCCAGCACCGCATCGCCAAGGCCGGCGACGTGCTGGAGCTGCCGGCCGACGCCACGCCTGCCGACGGCGCCTCGTGCTTCGTCAATCCGCTGACCGCGCTCAGCATGGTGGAAGTCATGCGCCGCGAGGGCCACACCGCGCTCATCCACACTGCGGCGGCCTCGAACCTCGGCCAGATGCTGAACAAAATCTGCATCAAGGACGGCGTGGCCCTGGTCAACATAGTCCGCAGCCAGGAGCAGGCCGACCTGCTCCGCGGCATCGGCGCCAAGTACGTCGTCGACTCGACCGCGCCCGACTTCATCGAGGCCCTGACCGACGCCATCGACGAAACCGGCGCGACGCTGGCCTTCGACGCCATCGGCGGCGGCAAGCTCGCCTCGCAGATCCTCTCGGCGATGGAAGTCGCGGCCAACCGCAAAGCCACCGTCTACAGCCGCTACGGTTCGTCGACCTACAAGCAGGTCTACATCTATGGCGGCCTGGACACGCGCCCGACCGAGCTGGCCCGCAACTTCGGCCTGTCGTGGGGCGTCAACGGCTGGCTGCTCACGCCCTTCCTGGTGAAGATCGGCGCCGACGCCGCCAAGCTGCGCGCCCGCGTGGCGGCCGAACTGAAGACAACCTTCGCCAGCCACTACACGGCCGAGCTCTCGCTGGCCGAGGCCCTGCAGCCCGAGTTCATCGCCGCCTACGCCCGCAAGGCGACCGGCGAGAAGTACCTGATCAACCCCAACAAGGGCGCCTGACGCACAAAAAATGCTGCACCCACGCCTTGCAGCATGGGTGCAGCATGAACTGCGGTAAGTCGCTGTTTCCTCAGCCTTTCTAGATGAAGTAAAGGCTGAGGCTACGGTCGCCGGAACCGGCTTGCGGTTCCGGCTCGCTCGCTACTTCTCGTTCGTGAAGATCACCGTGCCGGACGAGGCGAACATGCCGCCGACGCCGTGGGCGACGCTGATCTTGGCGCCTTCGATCTGCGCCGCGGCGGTGCCGCGCATCTGCCGCACGCTCTCCTGCAGCGCGTACATCCCGTACATGCCCGAGTGCATGTAGGAGAGGCCGCCGCCGTTGGTGTTGACCGGCAGCTTGCCGCCGATCGCGGTGTTGCGCTCGCGGATGAAGTCCTTGGCCTCGCCCGGCTTCACGAAGCCGAGGTCTTCCAGGCCGTAGAGCGGCAGGTGGGCGAAGGCGTCGTAGATCATCAGGTGATCGACGTCGGAGTGCTTGATGCCGGCGTCCTCGAACGCCTTGGCGCCCGAGATCTTGAACGCGGTAGACGACGTGAAGTCGTACATCTGCGAGACCATCGGGGTCTCGACGCTCTCACCCGTGCCCAGCACGTAGACCGGCTTGTTCGGGAAGTCCTTGGCCCGATCGGCGCTGGTCAGGATCAGCGCACCGCCGCCGTCGGTGACGAGGCAGCACATCAGCATCCGGTAAGGCCAGGCGATCATCGGCGAGTTCAGCACGTCGTCGACGGTGATCGGGTCCTTGAAGCTGGCGCGCGGATTCTTGGCGGCCCATTCGCGTTGAATCACCGCGACGTTGGCCAGGTCTTCCTCGGTGACGCCGTAGGTCTTCATGTAGCGAAGCACCGGCACGGTGAACATGGTCGGCGGGCCGACCGGACCGAACGGCATTTCGAACTGGCCCATCAGGCTCGACGGCGCGCGACCAAAGCCGCCGGCGCCGACCCGCGAACGCCCCGATTCGCCGTGCGTGATCAGGATGGTCTTGGCGTGGCCGGCGGCGATCGCCGCGGCCGCGTGGCGGACGTGCAGCATGAACGAGCAGCCGCCCACCGACGTGCCGTCGGCATAGGTCGGCTTGATGCCGAGGTAGTGGGCCAGTTCGACCGGGCTGATGCCGGCGGTGGCGACGCCGTCGATGTCGGCCGGCGTCAGGCCCGCGTCGGCCATGGCGTTCAGCGCCGCATCGGCGTGCAGGCCGATCACGGACACGTCCGGAATCTTGCCCATCTTCGTGGTTTCCGCGGCCCCGACGACCGCGACGGAATTCTTTTGCATGGTCTTGGAGCCCTTACGACTTGGCCGGCTGGAAGAAGGGCAGCGAGATCGTGTCGCTGAACTTTTCGAAAACGACCTCGAGCGGCATGTCGAGGACCAGGGCTTCAGGCGTCTGCGGGCAGCCGACGATGTTGGTCATCATGGTCGGGCCTTCTTCGAGCTTCACCACCGCGATGGCGTAGGGCTCGGTCCCCATGTCGGGGCGGGGACGGTGGTTGATCACATAGGACCAGAGGACGGCCCTGCCGCTGGCCTTGAAGACCTCGACGTCGCGCGAGCCGGTCTTCGGATCGAACGGACGCGGCGGGAAGTAAGCTTCGCCGGTGGCCTTGTTGCGTTGCAGGAGCAGTTCGCCCCGGGCCGCCCCGTCCCAGAAATGCTGGGTCTCGGGCGTGGGTTCAGGCAAGATTCTCGCCATCTTGAAATTCGTCCCCAATCAAAATTCGACGTTTGGAAATTGGCCCGCCTTTCGACGGGCGCGGCAGCAAAGCCCGATACGGCCGCGTTGTCGATGCTGACGCTAAGGGAAACTTCGATGTCCGACGCCTTCGACCTCGCCCGTTTCCTCGACGCGCAAGCCAACGCAATCACCACGGCCCGCGCCGAACTGGCGTGCGGGCGCAAGGCCTCGCACTGGATGTGGTTCGTGTTTCCGCAGATCGCCGGCCTGGGATCGAGCGCCATGGCCCAGCGCTACGCGATCGGTTCGGCGGCTGAGGCGGCGGCCTATCTCGCCCACCCCGTGCTCGGCTCGCGGCTGCGCGACCTCACCGAACTGGCCAACGAGGCGCCGGGGTCGGCGCGCGAGGTGTTCGGCCCGCCCGACGACCTGAAATTCCGGTCGTGCATGACGCTGTTCAACGCCGTGGCCCCGGACGAGACGCCCTTTCGGACCGCGCTCGCGCGGTTCTTCGGCGGCGAGCGCGACGAGCTCACCCTGCAGATCCTGGAGCGCAACTCAGACCGGTGACGACGCCAGCTTGCGGCGCTCGGTGGAGGCCAGGAGTTCGGCCCAGATCGCGGCTTCAAGGTTCGAGGCGCCCTTCGCCTCGGCCGCGGCCTGCAGCTCGATCAGCGCCGCGCGCAGGGCGTCGTTACCGGCCTTCAGCGCCGACAGCCGCAAGTCCTCGTCCGATCCAGCCGCGAGGTCCGCGAAGTCGAGGCCGACCTCGCCTGCCCGCGCCAGCAGCGGCCGGATGGCGCGATTCTCGGCCACCAGGCGAGCCGCCATGCCGTCCCAGACCTCGGCGGCGACGCCGAGCAGCGCGGCCGACAGGCCCAGCGCGCTGGCGCGGTCGGCGGGATGGACGTCCGGCATCGCATTGCGAACGCTGAGGCCGGCCAGCTCGGCCAGCACGGCGGGAACGGGCGGGTTCATAGGCGTCCCATCACTTGCAGGGTGGCGCGGTCCTGGGCGTTCTGCAGCAGCCAGGGCGGATAGACCATGATCGGCTCGCGGTTGCCGCCGTCGATCCAGACGCGGGCGGAGGAGATCCAGATCGCCTGGCCCTTCACGCAGTTGAACAACTCCCACCAATGCAGCGCGGCAGGGTCGGCCTTGAGCCCGCTGGCGCGTTCCCAGATGGCGACCGCTTCCTCGCGCGGCAGCAGGCCGCCGGCCCTGCCCTGGCCGAATGACCAGACCGGATTGAAGCTCCAGCCCAGGTCCTCCAGCGGATCGCCCAGGTGGCACATTTCCCAATCGAGGACGCCGTGGATGCCGCCCGCCTCGTCGTAGAGGAAGTTGCCCGTCCGATAGTCGCCGTGCACCACCGACAGCTTCTGGGCCGGCGGCGGCGGGTTGGCGCGCAGCCAGCGGATCGCCGCACGAGTGATCGGCAGCGGCTCGGGCTCGTCGCGGTCGAGCAGGCCCTCCCAATAGCTGAGTTCCCGATCCCAGCAGGCGTCGAGCGCCACAGGCGCCATCACCTGGGTCAGGCCCAGCGCGACTGGATCGGCCTTGGCGATCTCGCCGAGGATCGTCCACTTGCGCTGGCCAAGCTGGCCGAGGGTCGCGGCATAGGGCGGCCCGAACAGCGCCGCCGGGCCGGCCTGGAAGCCGGCGATCTCCTCAGCGATGAAGAACGGGTGGTCGAGGGCGGCGTCCTCTTCCTCCAGCCACAGCATCTCCGGCACCGGCACGGCGCTGCCGTGGAAGGCCCGATAGGCCTCGAACTCGATGCGGCGCTCGGTCTCGATCAGCGAGGCCGGCGGATCGCGGCGAAGGATCAGCTTGCGCTCGCGCGCCGCGCCGTCCTCGTTCCACAGCAGCTTGAAACGATAGGTCTCGCGCGAAGCGCCGCCCGAGATACGCGACAGGTCCTTCACCTCCACATCGCGCGCGCCGGGCATGCGGGCGGCGATGTAGGCGGCCAGACGGGGTTCCAACGCCATACTCGAACTCAGTGCATCTGGAAGCGGATCGGCAGGGTCTTGGGCCCGTTGACGAAGGTCGCCAGGCTTTGCTTCGGCTCGCCGTTCAGCTCGACGGACTTGATGCGCGGCAGCATTTCCTCCCAGAGGATCCGCATCTCCATCTTCGCCAGGTGCTGGCCCAGGCACAGGTGGGCGCCATAGCCGAAGGCCAGGTGCTTGTTCGGCTTGCGGTCGACCTTGAACGCCGCGGCGTCGTCGAACACGTCCTCGTCGCGGTTGCCCGAGGCGTAGCAGAGCATCATCCAGTCGTCCTTGGCGAGCTGGCGGCCGGCGAACTCGGTCGGCTCGGTGGCCGTGCGCATGAATGTCTTCACCGGCGTGATCCAGCGGATGCTCTCGTCCACCAGGCTCGGGATCAGCGTGGGATCGGCCTTCACCTTAGCGAACTCGCCCGGATTGGCGGCCAGGCCCCAGAGCGCGCCGGCGGTCGACGACGAGGTGGTGTCGTGCCCGGCGGTGGCGACGATCATGTAGTAGCTGATCGCCTCCAGTTCCGAGATCGGCTGTCCGTCGATGGTCGAATTGGCGATCACCGAGGCGACGTCGTCGCGCGGGTTGGCCCGGCGGTCGGCCGAGACCTTGTTGAAGTAGGTGTAGAAGTCGGCGATCACCCCGTCGCGCATCAGGGACTCGAAGTCGCGCTGCTTGCCGCCGTCGCGGGCCAGCTCCGGATCGGTGGCGCCGAACAGCTCCTGGGTCAGGGTCAGCATCCGGGGCTCGTCCTCCTCCGGGACGCCCAGGATCTCCATGATCACATGCAGCGGATAGCCGAGCGCGACATCGCGGACGAAGTCGCACTCGCCGCCGGTCGCCGCCATCTTGTCGACCGCCTTGCGGGCGATGCCGCGGATGCGGTCCTCCAGCCCCTTGATGTTGGTCGGCATGAACCAGGACTGGGTCAGGGCGCGGTACTTCGGATGATCGGGCGCGTCCATCTGCACTAGGCTGCGGACCAGATGCGGGCTGCCGCCCATCATCGCGCGCACCGCGGTGTCGGCGGCCTTGTTGGTGATCACCGTCGCCTTGTCGCCGTTGTGGAACAGCGCGTTCTGGCGGCTGATTTCCAGGATGTCGGCGTGCTTGGTCGCCACCCAGAACGGGTCGAAGCCGTCGATCTCGGCCAGCCCGAACGGGTTGTTGGCGCGGAGCCAGGCATAGGTCTCGTGAATACGGCCGTCCGCATAGGCGGTCGGGTCGACCAGGTTGGCCGCGTATTCGTCGGGTATGCGCGCGTTGCTTGTGCTCATCTCTCCTGAGCGCTCGTTGCTACCTTACGCCCCGTAACCTTACGTGGCGTCAGCAAAAAGCGTCCTCCCTTGTCTTGTTATCTTTGTTCACTTGATAATGCCGCAGACGGCGACGTCGCAATACCGTCAATCGACAAAGTCATGATCGCCGCAGTGCAAGATACGTCTGGGAGGACGCCACCCATGCTGACCAAGGCCGACGATTTTCCGATCCACCAGACGCCCGAGCCGATCGCCTACGCCGGGACCGACCGGAATTTCTACGATCGCTACTTTTTCAACGGCTATCAGCCCGACGGGACCGAGTTCTTCGCCGTCGCCTTCGGCGTCTATCCGCAGCTGAACGTCGCCGACGCCCACTTCTCGGTCATCCGCGACGGGGTCGAGCACTGCCTGCACGCCTCCAGGGTCATCAACATGGAGCGGATGGACCTGGCCTGCGGGCCGATCTCGATCGAGATTCTCGAGCCGCTGCAGAAGCTGAAGGTCACCGTGGCGCCGTCGAACGGCTTCGCGGCGGAGATCGTCTTCGAGGGCCGCTCCTTCCCGATCGAAGAGCCGCGCTTCATGCGCCGGATCGGGCCGCGCGCCTTCATGGACTACACCCGCCTGACCCAGAACGTGCGCTGCACGGGCTGGATCGAGGTGGACGGCGTGCGCAAAGAGCTTGCGGCCGGCACGGTCGGCACCCGCGACCGCTCCTGGGGCATCCGGCCGATCGGCGCCCCCGATCCGCAGCCGCCGGTGCCGATGACGCTGGGCGGCTTCTTCTGGCAGTGGACCCCGCTCAACTTCGCCGACCGCAGCATCTTCTTCCACGTCAACGCCGACCCGGAAGGGCGCCCGTGGAACACCCGCGCCGTGATCGCCCCGGACGGCGCCGGCCATGACGGGTTCTACGAAACCGAAGCGCCGACCATGGACGAGGTGTCGCTGATCGCCGGCACCCGCCACGCCAGCACCGGAACGTTGAACGTGCCGCTGGCCCAGGGCTCGGCCTCCATCCGCTTCAAGCCGTTCCTGACCTTCCTGATGCGCGGCATCGGCTATGGCGCGCCGAACTGGCGCCACGGGGGCTACAAGGGCGACCTCGTCGTCGAGCGCGAGGACATCGACCTGGGCGCCACCGATATGGCCAGCCCGGAGAACTGGCACATCCAGGCGCTCAGCCACGTCACCCTCACCCTGCCGGGCGAAGCTCCGGTCCAGGGCATGGGCGTGTTCGAACAACTGATCGCCGGGCCCTACCGCCCGTACGGGCTGTAGGTCTCCGCTTGCAGAGGGCGCGGCCAGCGGCCGCGCCCTCCAACACCTGTTTGAACCAGCGCTTGCGTGCGGGGCCCCGCCCCTGCACACTCATGTTCATTGAAGATAGCCAGGCGCCATTTCGCGCGACTTTTGAAAGTTTGAGACTTTGACCGCTACCTCTCCCGCGGCGATTAAGGCCGCGCAGCCGGACGTCCTGTCGTCCGTGGACGCCCTGATCGAAGGTCTGGCCAGCGTCGGCTACATCGCCTCGCGCCGCATCGCGACCGCCCTCTACATGGCCATTCACCTGCAAAAGCCGATCCTGGTCGAAGGCTCGGCCGGCGTGGGCAAGACCGAACTGGCGCTGTCGACCGCCAAGCTGCTCGGCCAGCCGCTGATCCGCATGCAGTGCTACGAGGGCCTGGACGAGTCCAAGGCGCTCTACGAGTGGAAGTACGGCAAGCAGCTGCTCTACACCCAGATCCTCAAGGACCGGATGGGCGCCGCGCTCTCCGACGCCGAGGACATGGACGCCGCCATGGAGCGCCTGCACGGCATCGGCGACCTGTTCTTCTCCGAGCCTTTCCTGGAACCGCGCCCGCTGATGAAGGCGCTGAAGGAAGACGACGGCTGCGTTCTGCTGATCGACGAAATCGACAAGTCGGACGAGGCGTTCGAAGCCTTCCTGCTGGAAGTGCTGTCGGCCTACCAGGTCTCCATCCCCGAGCTCGGGGTGATCGAGGCCAAGACCCCGCCGCTGGTGTTCCTGACCTCGAACAACATCCGCGACCTGGGCGACGCGCTGAAGCGCCGCTGCCTGCACCTGCACATTCCGCTGCCGGACGCCGACCTCGAGCGCAAGATCGTCGCCAGCCGCGTCCCCGGCATCGAGCAGACCCTGACCACCAGCCTGGTGGGCTTCGTGCAGTCGCTGCGCACGCTCGACCTGCGCAAGTCGCCGTCGATCTCCGAGACCGTCGACTGGGCGCGGGCGCTGATCCTGCTGAACGCCGACAGTCTCAATCCCGAGATCGTCCGCGACACGCTGAACGTGCTGCTGAAGTTCGAACCGGACATCGCCGCGGTGGAGCCGCAAATCTCCGAGCTGCTGCGCCGTCCGGCGGCCTAAGCCCATGCAGGGCGCTCTGGAGGACTTCTTCCGGGCCCTGCGGGCCGCGGATGTAAAGGTCTCGCCTGCCGAGGCCATCGACGCCCACCGCACGGTGGAGAAGGTCGGATTCGCCGATCGCGAGCTGTTCAAGGACGCGCTGTGCGCGACCCTGGCCAAGTCCTCCGACGAGGTGATCCGGTTCGACGAGACGTTCGAGACCTTCTTCCGCCGCGACGAGATGGCCTTCGAGCCGCCGCCGCAAGGCGACGGCGATCCGATGGAGGGGCTGCCGGAAGGGTCCGAGGAATCGGAGCTCGCCCGCATGCTGCTGGAGGGCGACGCCTCGGGCCTGGCCCAGGCGATGGAGGAGGCCGCCCAGCGGGCCCAGGTCTCGCAGATCCGGCTCACCACCCAACGCTCGCGCCTCGCCCGGCGGCTGCTGGAGGAGATGGGCCTAGCCGAGATCGAGTCGATCATCGCCAACGCCCGAAAGCTGGAAGGCGGCGGCGATGCGGCTGATCGGCTGGAGGCCGGCAAGCGCCGACTGGCCCAGGAGGCCCAACGCTACGTCGAGCGCCAGCACGAGCTCTACGCCTCGGGCTCGGGCAAGATGCTCCGCGAGGAGATGCTGGCCCGCAAGGCGCTGAACGCCGACGGCGGCATCGATCCGATCGACCAGGCGATGATGCAGGCGCTGGTCAAGAAGATGGCCAAGCGCCTGGCCGACCGTTATTCGCGCCGCCGCAACCGCGCCCGCAAGGGCCACATGGACATCCGCCGCACGCTGCGGAAGTCGATGCCCTATGGCGGCATGCCGTTCGAGATCATCTGGAAGACCGAGAAGATCGACAAGCCGTCGATCATCTGCATCTGCGACGTGTCGAAGTCGGTGGCCGCGGCCGCCCAGTTCCTGCTGACCTTCCTCTACTCGCTGAACGAGGTGGTCGACCGGATGGAGGCCTACGCGTTCTCGGGCCGGCTGATCAGCGTCAACGACATCCTCGAAGACGAGCACGTCGACGGGGCGATCTTCCAGGTGCTGCGCAAGATCGGGTTCCAGCAGACCGACTACGGCAAGTCGCTGGAGGACTTCTGCGAGAACCACCTCGACAGCGTCGACCGGCACACCACCGTCATCTTCCTGGGCGACGGACGGTCGAATTATGCCGATCCGCGGCTCGATCTGATGGCCACGATCCACAATCGCGCCCGTTCGGTCATCTGGCTCAACCCTGAGCCGGAGAGCTACTGGAGCCAGGGCGACAGCGTCATGTACCGCTACGAACGCTTCTGCCACGTGGCCAAGACCTGCAACACGCTGGGCCAGCTGGAGCGGATCATCGAGGACGTGCTGCGGACCTACGTCCCGCACTAACCGCTCAGGCGCTCGCCGCTCTCGCGCGGCGAGCGCTGGCCTCGAACGCGCCCCAGGCCAGCGAGGCCAGGAAGCCGAAATAGAGAATGTAGAGGCTGGCGACGTAGCCGCGCGCCAGCAGGGTGACGTCGGCCAGCTTGGCGGCATGGCACATCAGAGTCAGCGCCTCGGCCGCCCAGGCCCCGATCAGCCACTGGCGGTCGTAGAACCAGATCAGCAAGGTCACCACCGCCAACACCGAGGCGTCCACCGCCGCCACGCCCCAGAGCGGCTGCGGCAGGCCGCCCAGTTGCTGGGCGAGCGGGCTGAGGAAGAAGGCCGCGAGACTGACGCAGGCGGCGATCCGTTCAGGAACGCCGCCTTTCCAGAGCGCCAGCAGCGTGACCGCCGCCGTGGCGACGGCGCCGGTCAGCTGAATGGGCGCGTTGATCAGCTCAAACCAGCTCATCCCCGGAAGGGAAAGCGGTGCGAGCATCGCGTCAAGCCGCGCTGGCGACGGCGCGCAGTATCGGCGCCTCGGCCTCCGACACGCCGGTCGGCGGCTTCTCGACGCCGGTGCCGTGCAGGGTCGTGGGCCGCACGCCCAGCTGCGGCGAGGCCTTTTCGAAGGCGGCGTGGGCCGACATCGCGTGGCCGCGCGCCTCGCCCAGGGCGTCAATGGTGCGGGTCAAGGCGGCGACCGCCTCGTGACCAAGAACCGCGGAATAGTTGTGCTCGCGGCGCAGGGCGCTGGTCTGAGCGATCAGCAAAGCGGCCCTTTCCAGCGCGGCGTCCAGGGCCGCCTCGGTCTCAAAGAGCGAGGTGGCGATGGCCTGAGCCAGTTCACGACGTTGCATGAGGTGTCCTTCCTCCGCGCCGTGGCGCGGGACGTGATGTTGCAGCGATGAGGAGCGGCGTCGGCGAGGGGCCGGGTCAGCCGCGGGCAAGCCAGACGTCGAGCGTCTGCATGAGGTGGCCGAGCTGGATGGCGATGGCCAGACCGCCGATCAGCAGGGCCCCAGCGACAAGGGTGAACAACATTGCGCTCAGGAGTCGTCGCCAGGGGGTCCTGGCGGCCCCTGGGCCAGCCACCGCCACGACTGGGGGGGCTGAGCCTCCGCGGGCAACAAGACGAGCGCGACGCAGATAATCTCGCGCAGCAGATCGAGCCTCGTCAGATAGGGGCTCATCTCCCGCGTCACCTGCAGCAGGTGATGCACCGTCTCCTTCTGCTGACCCGTGCTGGCCAGGCTGTCGAAGATCGCCTCCAGGTCGCCCCAGGTGGTCTGTGGCAGTTGTTTCGCCGTATGGGGCATGTGCGCCTCCTTTCGAGAAGGAGGTCAGCATCTCGTCGACGCTGCCGGCCAGGGGGAGCGGCGCCCCTACGTAGTCATCACGTACATCGCCGGCGAGCATGCGGGCGGCGTCGCGCCGGTTGGCGGCGCCCAGCTTCTTCATCGCCCGTTCGATGTGCTTGTCGACCGTCCGCGCCTCGAGCCCGAGTTCGCGGGCGATCTCCTTCGACTGGAGATGGCGCGCCACCCCCATGAGGCACTGCCGCTCGCGTGGCGTGAGCGTGGCCAGCCTATCCATTACGCGTCCCCCGACCCTCGCCGGGCGAGCCGCCTGCGAGGCGGCCGCGCGCCGCGAGGCCTTAGCGGGCGTAAACTTGCTTAACGCGGGTGGCGAAGCAAGGCGCGGGCGGTCACACCCCCGTGCTCGGACGGATCACCAGCTGTCGATCCAGCGCAGCTTCTTCTCCGTGCGCACCGGCAGCGGCGGCAGGGACTTCAGGCCCGACAGCACCCAGCGCCGGGTGTCGGCCGGGTCGATCACGTCGTCGAGCGCGGGGCCCATGGCCTGGGACAGCGCCTTGCCGCGGGCATAGGCGGCGGCGACCATCTCGTCGAACTTCGCCTTGCGAGCGGTCGGATCCTCGATGGCCGCCAGCTCGTTGCGGTAGCCGAGCTTCACCGAGCCTTCGAGGCCCATGCCGCCGAACTCGCCGGTCGGCCAGGACACGCTGAACATCGACGCCTGATAGCTGCCGCCGGTCATGGCGATGGCCCCCAGGCCGTAGCTCTTGCGCAGGATCACCGAGAACAGCGGCACGGTCAGGTTGGCCCCGATCACGAACAGCCGCGAGCAATGCCGGATGAGGCCCGTCTTCTCGGCCTCCGGTCCGACCATGTTGCCGGGGGTGTCGGACAGCGACAGCAGCGGGATGTCGAAGGCCTCGCACAGCTGCATGAAGCGCGCGGCCTTGTCCGAGGCGTCGGAATCGATGGCCCCGCCGATGTGCTGCGGATTATTGGCGAACACCCCGACCGGCCGCCCCTCGATGCGGATAAAGGCGGTGACCATCGCCAGGCCGAACTTGGGGCGCAGCTCCAGCACCGAACCCTCGTCGGCGATCAACTCGATAACCTTGCGAATGTCGTAGACCCGCAGCCGGTTCTCCGGGATCGCCCGCCGCAACAGCCGCTGATCGGCGGCGGTCCAGTCGGCGACCGGCCCCTGGAAGTAGGACAGGTACTGTTTGGCGAGCCTCACCGCGTGGGCTTCGTCGTCGGCCAGCACGTCGATGGTGCCGTTGGCCTGCATGACCTTGACCGGCCCGATCTCCTCGGGGCGAAAGACACCGAGCCCGCCGCCCTCGACCATGGCCGGCCCGCCCATGCCGAGCGCCGCGTCCTTGGTGGCGATGATCACGTCGCAGCAGCCGAGGATGACCGCGTTGCCCGCGAAGCACCGCCCTGAGGCGACGCCGACCAGCGGCACGGCGCCCGACAGCCGCCCCCAGAACTCGAAGCCGCGCACGAAGCCGCCGCCCTCGGTGTCGCCCGGCCGACCGCCGCCGCCCTCGGTGAAGAACACCGTCGGCAGGCGCCAGCGCGCGGCGATCTCGCTCATCCGATCGAGCTTGTCGTGATTGTGCGAACCTTGGGTGCCGGCCAGGACGGTGTAGTCGTAGGCCATCACCGCCACGCGGGCCTTGTCCTCGGCGAAGCGGTCGCCGTTGACCGCGCCCAGCCCCATCACCATGCCGTCGGTCGGCGTTTGGGCGATGAGCTCGTCGACCGTGTTGCGGCGTCGCCGGGCGGCGACGGTGAGCGCGCCATACTCGGTGAAGCTCCCCGGATCGCAGAGGTCGTCGATGTTTTCGCGGGTCGTGCGCTGGCCGGTCTTGCGGCGGCGCGCGACGGCGTCCGGTCGCGCCTCGTCGAGCGTCAGGCGGTGGCGCTCCAGCACCTCGGCCAGGTCCGGGCGGATGTGATCGAGGTCGATCGCCTCCTCTTGGGCGTCCGCGCCGCCGGCGACTTCGGCCGGTTCGATGTAGGCCAGGGCATGGTCCTCGAAGACCGTGTCCCCCTCGCCCACCGCCACCAGTCGCACCACGCCCGAGACGTCGGCGGCGACCACGTGCTCCATCTTCATGGCTTCCATGACGAAGAGCGGCTGGCCCTCGCGCACCTCGTCGCCCGACTGGATCATCAGGCCGATCACGGTGCCCTGCAGCGGCGCGCGCACCGGCCGCGTGCCTTCCGGGCCTTCCATCTCCTCGGGCTCGTCCTGCGTCTCGGCTTGCGCCTTGCCGTGGTGCAGAACCGCCAGCGGATCGGAGGCGTCGACCTGCGCCCCAGCACGCTTTGGCGAGGCGGCCGCAGCAGTCTCGAAGTAGTGGCGCGGGGCGGGCGGCGTCTGCGCCAGTTCGTCCATGCGCTCCTCGATCAGCCGGGTATGGACCTCGCCGCCCGTCACCGCCGGATGCGCCAGCAGGCCCTGCAGGAATTCGATGTTGGTCGCCGCCCCGACGATCTTGAACTCCGAGAGCGCCCGCCGCGCCTTGGTCGCCGCCGAGGCCAGGTCCGGCGCGTGGACGATCAGCTTGGCGAGCAGCGAGTCGAACCGGCTCCCGGTGCGGTATCCGGCGTAGCCGAAGCCGTCGACCCGCACGCCCGGCCCGGAGGGCGGCTCGTACGCCGACAGCACCCCGCCAGAAGGCTTGGCGGTCCCGTCAGCGGCCATGGTTTCCAGGTTGACGCGGGTCTGCAGGGCGACGCCGCGAGGGCGGGGGACGGTTGCCTGAACCAGATGGAGCTCTGCCAGCGAGCAGCCCCGCGCCAGTTCGATCTGTAGACGGACGAGATCGAGCCCCGTGACCTCCTCGGTCACCGTATGCTCGACTTGCAGCCGAGGATTGGCCTCGATGAACACCGCGCGATCGCCATCGACCAGGAACTCCACCGTGCCGAGATTGCGGTAGTGCGCCGCCCGCCCCAGCGCGACGGCGGCCTCGAACAGCCGCTCGCGGGTTTCCATCGGCAGGCTCGTCGCCGGGGCGATCTCGACAACCTTCTGGCGCTGGCGCTGCAGGCTGCATTCCCGGTCCCAGAGGTGCGACACCAGTTGGCCGTCGCCGACGATCTGCACCTCGATGTGCCGCGCGCGGGGCAGGAATTCCTCGACATAGAGCGCGCCGTCGCCGAACGCCGCCTGCGCCTCGGAGGCGCAGCGCTCGAAGGCCTCGGTCAGTTCGTCCGGTGAGCGCACCGGCCGCATGCCGCGTCCGCCGCCGCCGGCCACCGCCTTGACCATCACCGTCCCGTTCGGCCCCAAGCTCTCGAGGAACACCCGCGCCTGCGCCAGTGTCGTTCCACCGGGGGTGCCGGCCAGGATCGGCACGTCGCACCGTTCGGCGAGCGCCCGGGCCGCGCCCTTGTCGCCGAACAGCTCCAGCGTCTCTGGCGAGGGGCCGACGAACGTCACGCCGGCCTGGGCGCAGGCGCGTGCGAAGGCCGCGTTCTCGGACAGGAAGCCATAGCCGGGATGAACGGCGTCGCAGCCCTGCGCCTGGGCCAAGGCCAGGATCTGCGCGCCGTCGAGATAGGCCGCCGGTCCAGCGCCGTTCAGCGCATGCGCCGCGCCCGTCACACGCGTGTGCAGCGAGGCCGCATCGTCGCTGGAATAGACCGCCAGCGTCTCGATCCCCATGTCCGCGGCGGTGCGGGCGATACGGATAGCGATCTCGCCGCGGTTGGCGATCAGCAGCTTCTTCACCTGGCGTTCCCCTCGCGTGACGGCCCGCCATGGCTGGAAGGCTCTCGGGCTTTTCGGCCACTTTGCCCGGGCGCCGCAGGGGCCGTCTACGCCTTGGGCGCCAGTCCTTCGAAGAACGGCCGCACATAGAGCGCGGCGGCGGCCTGCGGCGTGACCCCTGGCGTCCAGTGGTGCAGCTCGGCGGCGGCGTTGATCATCGCGGTCAGCATCTGGGCGCCGACATTGACGTCCACCGGCCGCACCGACCCGTCGGCGATCCCGTCCGAGATCAGCGAGGCGAAGCGGTCGGACAGGCGATCGAACCGCGCGACCAGCTGCGGCTGGATGGCTTCCGGCGCCGAGGTGAGGGCCGAGGCGCGCAGCAGGGGGGCATTGCCGTTGAGCTGATATTCGACAAGGGCCGTGGCGATGGTCGCCAGGGTCTGCAGCCCGGTGGTCGACACCTCCTCGGCCTGACGAATGGCCCGCCGCATGACGTCGAAGGTGCGCTCGAAGCAGGCGACCACCAGTTCGTCCTTGGTCTCGTGGTGGTGGTAGAAGGCGCCCTTTGTGACGTTGAGCCGGGCGCTGATCTTCTCGACCGAGGCGCCCACATAACCCTCTTCGTTGATCAGCTGGGTCGCGGCCCGCAGGAAGAGCTCGCTGGACGCTTCGGCGCCCTTCGGGATCAGGGTCGGCAGCGCCACGGGGTTCCAGGCCGCGCCCGCCGCGGCGAGCCCGTCGACCGTGATCGCCCAGACCCGCTTGGACACCCGGCCGAAGTCCTCGGCGTCGTTGCGATGCAGCCAGACCGGCGCCCAGAACACTTCCGAGATCAGTAGCAGCGCGCGCGCGCCCAGCGCCGGTCGCGACACCGCGCGAGTCTCGGGCCCGGAGAGCAACGTGCGGATACGCCGGAACATGTCGACATAGGCGGTGTTGACCGGCGCGCTGTTCAACGCCCTCACGTCGTTGAAGACGGTCAGCGGTTCGGCCTGGCCCGCCAACATCTGGGCGCGATAGTCGAAGTAGGCGTCGAGGAACAGCTTCACCCGCGCGCGAACATCCTCGCCTCCCTCGGCCTGAGCGATGAGGCCGTTGTAGCGGTCGATGCCCCGCAGGAAGCAGGCCGCGGCCAGATCTTCCTTGTTCTTGAAGTAATAGATCACCCCGGTCGGCACGAGGTCGAGCCGCGCCGCCACGTCGGCCAGGGTCATGCCCCGTACGCCGCGGCGGTTGAGCACCTCCACGGCCGATCCCACAATAGCACTCTTGCGCTGCTCAAAGCGCTTGGTCGGTACACGGACCGTCGTCGTCGTCATCGATGCGTTCTTGTTATCTAGACGACGACAGATCAGCCCCGCCGCGTCCTCCCGAACACATGATGACCGACCTGAGCGCGCTTAGCCACTCTTGAGCGTGGCCGTATCGATCGGAAGCTGACGAATGCGCTTTCCAGTGGCGGCGAAGATCGCGTTGCACAACGCAGGGACAATCGGCGGCAGGGCCGGCTCGCCCAGTCCGGTTGGCGAGTTGTCCGACTTGATGAAGTGCGTCTCGATCGGCGGCGCCTCGTTGATGCGCATCAGCCCGTAATCAGTGAAGTTGCTTTCGACCGCGGCGCCGTTCTCGATGGTGATCTTCTGGTGCAGCGCGCCCGACAGACCGTCGAGCACCGAGCCCTCGATCTGGTTCAGGGCGCCGAACGGATTGATGATCTGCCGGCCGACGTCGGCCGCAACCCAGACCTTCACCACCTTGATCGCCCCGTCTTCCGGGGCAACCGCCACCTCGGCCACCTCGGCGAAGTAGCCCAGATGGCTGTAGTGGAAGGCGATGCCCAAGCCCGAGCCCTTGGGCAGCGTCCGCCCCCAACCCGACTTCTCGGCGGCCAGCTTGACCACCGCGGCCATGCGGCCGGCCGCGTAGCCGGACGGCGCCTCGCCGACCATCGGCTTGTCGCCTAGCAGCTTCAGCCGGAAGGCGACAGGATCGGCGCCGGCGGCATGCGCCAACTCGTCGATGAACGACTGCACGACGAAAGCGATGGCGTTCGAACCGGGCGCGCGCAGCGGTCCGGTCGGCACCCCGCAGGGCATCATCGAAAGGTCGTAGCGATAGTTGGTCAGGAAACGAGCCGGGAACTCGGTCGGCGACATGCCGGCGCTGCGCGCGGCCGTGCCGTTCTCGCCCAGGGTGACGAAGTGGTCGTGCCAGCCGACGATATCCCCGGCCGCGTCCACGCCGCCCTTGAGGAAGTGCCAGCCGGCCGGGCGGTAGAAGTCGTGGCGCATGTCGTCTTCACGCGTCCACAGCAGCTTCACAGGCGCGCCGGCCTGTTTGGAGATCCAAGCCGCCTCGACCATGTAGTCGTTCATCAGCCGTCGGCCGAAGCCGCCGCCGCCGCGGATCATGTGAATGGAGACCGCTTCGGGCGCGATCCCCAGGGTCTTGGCGACGAGCTGGCGGCCCGGCTCGGGGTTCTGGGTCGGGGCCCAGATCTCGACCTTGCCGTCCTTGAAGTGCGCGGTGCAGTTCTGCGGCTCGAGATTGGCGTGCGAGATGAACGGATAGGCGTACGCCGCCTCCACCGTCTTGGCGGCGCCCTTCAACGCCGTTTCGACGTCGCCGTCATTGCGCTCGGTCTTGCCAGGCGCCGCTTTCGACAACTCGACCGCCTTGGCGGCGAAGCCGGCCGACGACTGCGCCGAGGTCGGATGCTCGGCCCAGCGGGTGTTGAGTTGATCGCGCCCCTTGCGCGCCGCCCACCAGCTGTCGGCCACCACGGCCACGCCGGGCAGCAGGCCGTCGAGCACGGTCCCCCCCTCGACGACGAAGGCGTCGCGCACGCCCTTGACGCCCTTGGCGGCGGCCAGGTCCGCGCCGGCGACCTTGGCCCCGAACACGGGCGCCTTTTCGAAGGTGGCGAAGAGCATTCCGGGCACGACGACGTCGATGCCGAACAGCGGCTTGCCGGTGACGATGGCGTCGGTGTCGACTTGGCGCAGCGGCTGGCCGATGATCTTGTAGTCCTTGGGATCCTTGACCGGCACGGTCTTCAGGTCCGGCACCGTGATCTGCGCCGCCTTGGTCGCCAGCGAGCCGTAGGTCGCCTTGCGCTTGGAGCCGGCGTGATGGACGACGCCGCTGGCGGTCGTGCACTCGGTCGCCGGAACGCCCCAGCCCTGGGCCGCGGCCGCCACCAGCATCATCCGCGCCGCCGCGCCGACCCGGCGCAGCTCGTCCCAGTGCAGCGGCGTGGCCATGCTGCCGCCGGCGAACTGGCGGCCGTAGGTGGCGAAATCGTTCATCGCCTGCTCGGTGCGGACCTGGGCCCAGTCGACGTCGAGCTCCTCGGCGATCAGCATCGGCAGCATCGTCTTGATGCCCTGCCCGACTTCCGGGTTCTTGGAGACGATGGTCACGCTGTTGTCAGGGGCGACCCGGACATAGGCGTTGAGCTTGCCGCCCGCGCCGCCCGCCTCGGCCGCACCGGCCTTGCCGGCCACCGTGAAGGACAACACCAGGCCCGCGCCCGCCAGGACGTCACGACGGTTGGCCGAAAGCAGTTGGGATCCGTCCGCCATGATCAGGCCTCCGTCTTCTGGCCCGAGGCCAGCTTGATGGCCGCGCGGATGCGCGTGTAGGTCGCGCAGCGGCAGAGGTTGCCGGCCATCGCCTCGTCGATGTCCGCGTCGGTGGGCTTGGGCTTCTCCGCCAGCAGAGCCGTCGCCGACATGATCTGGCCGGCTTGGCAGTAGCCGCATTGAGCGACGTCGAGCTCGCTCCAGGCGGCCTGCACCTTCTTGCCGACGGCGCTCACGCCGACGCCTTCAATGGTGACGATCTTCGACTGACCGAGCCCTTCGACCGGAATCGCGCACGAGCGCATCGGCGCGCCGTCGACATGCACGGTGCACGCGCCGCATTGGGCGACGCCGCAGCCATACTTGGGACCCAGTATGCCAAGGGTGTCGCGGAGCACCCAGAGCAGCGGGGTATCGCCGTCGACGTCCGCCGACAGAACCTTGCCGTTCACGTTGAGCTTGAAGGCCATCAAAGCCGCCCTCCCTGTTTCTTCCGGAATCCTAAGGGTTGGTATGGCCACGCCGCAAGCGGAGTAAATCTGACAGGCCTCGGACGAGGGGACCCAATCCGATCTCCGGAAGCATAAATTTCAAGTAATTATACACATGTACATTCCGTAACATTCTTAAACCTTCGTCATTACTCCAGTTTAACACGACTATTCACGGCCGATCGGAATATCCAATAGCCATCGGCGGCCTACACAGGCGCCACGAATTGGGAGAATTCGGATGACCAAGTTCAGCGCCACCCTGGCCGGCGTCGCGACCATCGCTCTCGCGGCGGTGCCCATCCTGGCCTTGGCCAGCGGCGCCCAGGCCGCCCCGGCCGCCGTGAAGGTTTCGGACATCGAGGTCGGGTCGGCCCGCCACGCGCACACCCTCGAACACCGGGTGTCGAAGGCCGCCGCCGACTACTGCAGCACCGCTTCGGTCGGGCGCATCACCCTGGCCGCACACCAAGCCTGCCTGAAGGGCGCCCGCGCCGAAATTCAGGACAAGCTGGCCGTGCGCCAGGCCGCGGCCGACAAGCCCCAGGAACTCGCGCAGCGCTAGTCCCCCGAAGGCCGCGTGAGTAAGGCCCGCCCTTGTGGCGGGCCTTTGCACGTCTAGCGGCCGCCGGCCGCCTGCATGATGCGGTCTGACGAGGGGCGGCCATACATGCCGTCGGCCGGCGTGACGGTGATCCGCATCTCTTCGCCGTAGAGGATCGCCGAGGGCCGCCGCCCTTCGACCAGCTTCACCTTCTTGACCCGCGACAGCAGGCTACGGCCGTCAGGGCGGCGCGAGATGCGCACGACGGCCTCGGCCGCCACCGCCGCAGCGTCGGCGACGACCGCCGAGGAGGCCGGCGAGGCGTCAGCCTCAAACGGGATCAGGCGGCGCGCCGCGCGGGTCGCGCGAGCGCTGGCCTGGGCCAATTTTTCGAGCAGGGCCTGCGGGCTGAGCGGCGCCAGCCGCAGGGCGCCGCCGGCGCCGGCCAAGGCCGCCGGCGAGCCGCCCGGCCGATCGGCGGTGAACAGGGTCAAGCCGCCCAGCCGCGTCGCGCGCAACATCGGCTCGCCCAGATCGTTCTTGTAGATCACATCGCCGCGCGGGGCCGGATGCGGCCGCAGCGCCCAGATTTCGGGGCTCGCGTCGAACTTCATGTAGACGCGCGGCTGGCTGCGATCGAGGACGAAGCCGTCGCCGTCCTCGCTGACATAGCGGGCGATCGGCGGGCTGGCCTGACGGCCGGGAGCCGGGCGATCGCCGAACAGACCTTCGCGCAATGTCTGCGGTCCGGCCTGCGCGACCGTCGCCCAGCCAAGGTTCATCGCCGCGGCGAAAGCCACGGCGATAAGCCCCAGGTACGCTGACGCCGGTCTTTCGCTCACCATCGAGCTAGGCAGATGCCCTTTGACTGGGGCGCTTTTTGGACGCGCGCCAAGCTTAGCCGGCCATGTACTGGCCACCGTTCAGCGACAATGTCGACCCGGTGACATAGCCGGCATGCTCGCCGGCCAGGAACGCGACCATGTCGGCGATCTCTTCGCCCTTGCCGAGGCGTCCGACGGGAATCTGGCCGATGATCGAGGCGAGCACGTTTTCCGGCACCGCCTGCACCATTTCGGTGTCGATGTAGCCGGGCGCAATGCAGTTGACGGTGACGCCCTTGCGCGCGTTTTCGAGCGCCAGCGCCTTGGTGAAGCCGATGACCCCGGCCTTGGCCGCCGAATAGTTGGTCTGCCCCATCTGGCCCTTTTGACCGTTGATCGACGAGATGTTGATGACCCGGCCCCAGCCGGCGTCCCGCATGCCTTCGATCACATGACGGGTCATGTTGAAGACCGAATCCATGTTGACGCGGATAACCTCGGACCACTGCTCGGCGGTCATCTTGTGGAAGACCCCGTCGCGGGTGATGCCGGCATTGTTGACCAGCACCTCGATCGGCCCCAGTTCGGCGGTGACCAGTTCGACCGCGCGGCCGCAGTCCTCGAAGCTGCCGACATTGCCCTTCACGACCATCACGCCCAGTTCGGACGCGCAGGCCTGCGCCGCAGCCTCATTGCCGGAATAGCCGGCGGCGACCTCGAACCCGTCGGTCTTCAGCCGCTCCACGATCGCCCGGCCGATCCCCCGGGTTCCCCCCGTCACGAACGCAACTCTGCCCATCGGGCTCGCCTCCCTCGCTTAAACAACCGGGCGCCGGTTGGTCCGGCGCTCCAGGAACGTCAGACTGACTCCACGCACATGGCAACGCCCATGCCGCCGCCCACGCAAAGCGTCGCCAGTCCCTTCTTGGCGCCCGAACGTTTCATTTCGTGCACAAGGGTGGTGAGAATGCGGGCGCCCGAAGCGCCGATCGGGTGACCGATGGCGATCGCGCCGCCATTGACGTTCACCTTGGCGGGATCAAGACCCAGGTCGCGCACCACGCAGATCGACTGGGCCGCGAAGGCCTCGTTCGATTCGACCAGATCCAGGTCGCTGACAGCCCAGCCGGCCTTTTCCAGCGCCTTGCGGCTGGCGGGGATCGGGCCGGTGCCCATGATCTCAGGCTCGACGCCGGCATTGGCCCACGACGCGATCCGGGCCAGCGGCTTTAGGCCCCGCTTGGCGGCTTCGTCGGCGCTCATCAGCACCAGCGCGGCGGCGCCGTCGTTGAGGCCCGAGGCGTTGGCGGCGGTGACCGAGCCGTCCTTGGCGAAGGCCGGACGCAGGCCCGCGACGCTTTCGAGCGTCGCGCCGTGGCGGATGTACTCGTCCTGGTCGACGACAGTGTCGCCCTTGCGGCCCTTGATCGTCACCGGCGCGATCTCGTCGGCGAACTTGCCGGCCTTTTGCGCGGCCTCAGCCTTGTTCTGGCTGGCGACGGCGAACTTGTCCTGCTCCTCGCGGGTGATCTGCCAGCGGGCGGCGATGTTCTCGGCGGTCTGGCCCATGTGGTAGCCGTGGAAGGCGTCCCACAGGCCGTCCTTGATCATGGTGTCGACCAGGGCGAGATCGCCCATCTTCTGGCCGCCACGCAGGTTCTGGGCGTGGGGCGACTGGCTCATGCTCTCCTGGCCGCCGGCGATGACGATGGCGGCCGAGCCGTCGGCGATCTGCTGGGCGCCCAGGGCGACTGCGCGCAGGCCCGAGCCGCACAGCTGGTTGAGGCTCCAGGCCGGGCTTTCCACCGGGATGCCGGCGTTGACCGCCGCCTGGCGGGCGGGGCCCTGGCCGGCGCCGGCCTGCAGCACCTGGCCCATGATCACCTCGCCGACGTCGGCCGAGGCGATGCCGGCCCGCTCGACGGCGGCGGTGATCGCCACCTTGCCAAGCTCATGGGCGGGGAGGCTGGACAGCGCCCCATTGAACGATCCGACGGGGGTGCGGACGGCCGAGACGATGACGACGTCGCTCATGGGAGGGCTCCTCAGCTCATTTGAGGTTTTCATCTATCGATAAAGGGCGGAGCTTGGGCAAGGGCGCAAACCGACTCGCCTAATCAGGGCGGTCACTTTCGGAACGCGCTCGCATCCGCGATACTGCGGTGCAAGAATGAGAATCCGCCGCCGGGGGCGGGCAGATGAAGGACTGTGGGATGGCTGACACCCAGGGATCCGACGACGGCCGCGTCGTCATCAAGAAGTACGCCAACCGGCGGCTCTACAACACCGCCTCGTCCTCGTACGTCACGCTCGAGCACCTGTCAGACATGGTGAAGCAGGGCGTGGACTTCGTCGTCTACGACGCCAAGACCAACGAGGACATCACCCGCACTGTCCTAACCCAGATCATCTTCGAGGAAGAGAGCCGCGAGGGGCAGAATCTGCTGCCCATCCAGTTCCTGCGCCAGTTGATCGGGTTCTACGGGAACTCGATGCAGGCCTTCCTGCCGAGCTATCTGGAACTGTCGCTGGCCACCTTCGCCGAGCAGCAGGAGCGCATGCGCTCGCAGTTCGCCAGCATCGGCCAGGGCTCTGGCCTCGGCGGCGCCTACGAGGACCAGATCCGCCAGAACCTGGCCATGTTCGACCGGGCGATGAAGATGTTCTCACCCTTCGCCTACACCCGCCCGCAGGACGAACCCGCGCCGGCCGCCAAACCCGCAGCCGCCGCCCCGCCGGCGTCCGACGAGACGCTCGACGCCCTCAAGAAACAGATGGCCGAGATGCAGGCGCAGATCGAAAAGCTCGCCAAACGCTAGCTTAACCTCGCCCCGCTAGGCTTCCGGCATGACTTCGCCCATCGATCCTATCCGCAGGCCGAACGCAGCGCGACGCGTCAAGCGCTCCGACAACGCCGCGCGGGGCGAATCGACGGATCGCAGCGTGCCGGCGGTCTATGAGCCGCCGCAGCCGCCCGCGCCCGCGGGCGTCGCCGCGCGCCCCGAAGCGGCCTTCGCCGCGCACATGCTCGGCCAGGACGGTCAGAAGCGCGGCCTGCGCGGCGGCAAGGAAACGCTCGAGAGCGCCCGCACGCTCTACAACAAGATCGAATATTCGGGCTCGGCCGACCGCCGCACGCCCAAGGGCCGTACCGCCAAGACCGAGGTCTAGCTTCCCTTCAGCCGGGCGATCTCGGCTTCCAGCGTCGCCACCTTCTTTTCCAGCGCCAGCAGGCGGCCGGTCAGGTCGCCCTGCCCCGGCACGGGCGTCGAAATTCCGGCCCGGTCGGCGACCTCAGCAGCCGGCACGCCCAGCAGGTCGGCGAAAATGCCTACCTCCTCGGCTGAAAGTTCCCGTTGGTCCTTGAAGGCCAGGACCATCTCGGCCTCGCTCATGCCGGCCGCGGCCGCGAGAATGCGTTGATTGAGCCCGCGTTCGGCCAGCTTTTCCTCGAACCACTGGCGATCGAAGAACAGCGCCATCAGCCGCGCCCGGCTTGGCGCCGGTCTTGCTTAACCAGGAGTGAATCCATCGCCGACGGGACTCCCATGTTCGCCATCGCCACCCGCTTCTTCGATCTGGCCGTCGTCACGCTGATCTTCTCCGCCCTGACCTGAGGCCTAGTAGTCGCCCTGGCCGAAGTCGACGTCGCGGCGCGCCGAGACGATGGTGACGATAAATCCGGCCAGCACGTCCAGCAGCACCATCACGGTCAGCAGGAAGAAGGCCGAGGTCGCGAAGGCCGGCGCCAGCAGGAACTCCACCAAGCAGCCGACGAACAGCAGCATTGAAAGGGCGTGATTGACGATCGCCGTCCGCCGGCTGGTCGTCGACTTGAGCAGCTCGATGAACAGTACGATCAGGCCGGCCAGCAGCAGCAGGTCGCCCAGCGTCACCGGCCACTCGGCCGCCGAATTCATGGCGATCGTGAACAGCGGCTCGGTCATGCGGATCGTCGCCTCCTGCGAGGCGAAACCTCCCGCCAGGGCCAGCACGACGATGTTGTAGGCGAGCACGGGCAGGGCCAGCAGCGGCACGGCGGCGAACATCGAAACCCCTCCCCCTTCGGGATCGAGCAGGAGCTTCCGCTGCTTCTCCAGGCGCGACAAGCGCTCGGCCCTCAGAGCTCTTCCACGCGGCCGGGCAGCCGCGAGCGCGACTGCAGCCACATCACGCCGAACAGATCCGACAGCGAGGCCCAGAGCCGGCCGAGGTTGGTGTACTTCGACTGGCCGGTCTGGCGATGGCGGTGGTTCACCGGCCGGAACGAGACCTGGTAGCCCTCGCGCAGCATCAGCGCCGGCAGGTAGCGGTGGATATGATCGAAGTACGGCAGCCGCAGGAACGCCTCGCGCCGGAACGCCTTCAGCCCGCAACCGGTGTCGTTGGCGGTGTCCTTCAGCAGCTTCTTGCGAACGCCGTTGCCGAAGCGCGAGGCGAACTTCTTGGCGGCGCTGTCCTGGCGCTTGACCCGTTCGCCGCCGACCAGAACCAGATCGGACGGCCCGGCAATGAGCGCATCGACCAGGCCCGGGCCGTCGGCAGGATCGTTTTGCCCGTCGCCGTCCAGTGTGACGATCACGTCGCCACGCGCAGCCAGGATGCCAGTGCGGATCGAGCGGCTCTGCCCGGAATTGCTCGTATGGCTCAGCACGCGGAGCTGCGGGATCTCGGCCTTCAGCGCGCTCAGCGCCGCGCGGGTGCCGTCGCGGCTTTTGTCGTCGACGAAGATCATCTCATAGTCGCGGCCGGCGAAGGCGGCGGCGATCTCGCGTGCGAGATCTGGCGCCGCGCCCTCCTCGTCGAAAACGGGGACGACCACGGAAATGTCGGGCGTTGATTTGGCCATGGCTCCTCATAGCGGAAAATTCGCCGCGCGGATGCTATCAACGCTGCCATGAGTCTACAGGCCTATCTGGACCGATTCAGCCAGGGCTGGCGTGCGCCGGCCTTCGCCGCCCTGATCGCCATGCTCGCCGGCTTGCCCGGCGTCTTCGCCATGCCTCCGCTGGACCGCGACGAAAGCCGGTTCGCCCAGGCCACGGCGCAGATGCTGGAGACCGGCGACTTCGTCGTCATCCAGTTCCAGGACCAGCCCCGATTCAAGAAGCCGGTCGGCATCCACTGGATGCAGGCGGCCAGCGTAAGCCTGACCTCGCAGGTCGAGGACCGCGACATCTGGGCCTATCGGCTGCCCTCGTTGCTGGGCGCGATGCTGGCGGCGGCGGCCTGCGCCTGGGGCGCCACGGTGTTCTTCGGGGCGCCGACCGGCCTGCTGGCCGGAGCGATCCTCGGATCGACGTTCCTGCTCTCGACCGAGGCCTTCATCGCCAAGACCGACGCGGTGCTGGCCGGGACCACGACCCTGGCGCTGGCGGCGCTGGCCAGGATCTACGCCGCGTCGCGCGGCGGCCCGCCGGCCGGGCGGATCACGCGGCTGCTGTTCTGGCTCGGCCTGTCGCTGTCGATGCTGGTCAAGGGCCCGGTCGGGCTGATGGTCGTCACCCTGACGGCGCTGTCGTTGTGGGCCTGGGACCGCAAGGGCGCCTGGCTGAAAGGGCTGGGCTGGACCTGGGGCCTGATCCTGATGGCCGCCATCGTCGGTCCGTGGGCCGCGGCCGTGACGGTCGCCACCGACGGCGGCTTCTGGACCACCGCCTTCGGCGCCGACTTCGCGCCCAAGCTGGTCGGCGGCCAGGAAAGTCACGGCGCCCCGCCTGGCTATCACACCCTGCTGACCCCGCTGCTGATCTTCCCGGGCGCTCTGCTGCTGCCAGCCGCCCTGGCGCTCGGCTGGCGCGCCCGCAATGAGCCGGGCGTGCGCTTTGCGCTGTGCTGGCTGATCCCCGCCTTCATCGTCTTCGAGGCCACCCCGACCAAGCTGGTGCACTACACCCTGCCGACCTACGGAGCCTTCGCCTGGCTGATGGCTGCGGCTGTGATGCGCCCGCCGATCGGCAAGGTCGCCAAGTGGATCGGCGTGGTGCTGTCGGCGCTGGTCGGCGTCGTGTTCGCCGCCGCGATCTTCTACCTCTACGGCGAGTACGGCGATCCCAGCGATCTTCCGGCGACGATCGCCACGGCGCTGCTGCTGGCCGCTGCGGGCCTGACCGGGGCCTACCTGCTCTGGCGCGGCGACGCCCTGAAGGCCATCGTCTGCGCCGGCGCGCTGACCATCCTCGGCCACGGGGCCTTCGCCGGCGCCTTCGCCCCGCGCCTGGAGCCGCTGTGGCTGTCGCAGCGCACCGAGAAGGTGCTGGAGGAGGCCCGCCTGCTGCCGCGCCAGGGCTTCACGCCCGCGCCGGTCGCGGTCGCCGGCTACGCCGAACCCAGCCTGGTGTTCGCGCTCGGCACGCCGACCGACCTGGGCGACGTTCCCGAGGCCATCGAAGCCATCGCCGACCAGCGGCCCGCCGTGGTCGAGGGCCGCGAGCAGGCGGCCTTCGAGGCCGAGCTCAAGGCTCGCGGCCTGAAGGCCCGCGAGATCGGCAAGGTCGAGGGCCTCGACTACTCGAACGGCGACGAAACGACTTTACGCATCTACGCCCCAGCCCCATCTGAGTCCCCATGAGCCGGTTCATCGAAATCGTCGAAGTCGGTCCGCGCGACGGGCTGCAGAACGAGAAGTCCATCCTCGAGGTCGATCAGAAGCTCGACTTCATTCGCCGGCTGCAGGCCGCCGGCGCCAAGCGGATGGAGGTCGTGTCCTTCGTCAATCCGAACCGCGTGCCGCAGATGGCGGGCGCCGAAGAGATCATGGCCGCCCTGCCGGCCGGGTCGGGTCTGTCGCGCATCGGCCTGGTGCTGAACATGCGCGGCTGGGAGCGCGCGGTGGCGACCGGCTGCGACGAGGCCAATGTCGTGGTGTGTTCGTCGGACGGCTTCGGGATCCGCAACCAGGGCGCCAACGTCGCCGAGCAGATCGAGGCGATGCACGCCATCGCCGCCCGTCAGAAGAACGAGGGCGGTCCGCCGATCTCGGTGACCTTCTCGACCGCCTTCGGCTGTCCGTTCGACGGCGAGGTGCCGCAGGACCGCGTCGTGTCGCTGGCCCGCGAAGCGGCGAACGCCAAGGTCGACGAGATCGCCCTGGCCGACACCATCGGCGTGGCCGATCCGTGGATGGTCCGCGACCGGGTCGAGGCGGTGAAGCAGGTGATCGGCGATATCCCGCTGCGGCTGCACTTCCACGACACCCGCAACACCGGCCTGGCCAACGCCTTCGCCGGGGTCGAGGCCGGGATCGACATCCTGGACGCCAGCTGCGGCGGTCTGGGCGGCTGCCCGTTCGCGCCGGCGGCGACCGGCAACATCGGCACCGAGGATCTGGTCTACATGCTGGAGCGGGCCGGGTTCGAGACCGGCTACGACATCGGCGCGCTGATCGAGACGGCCAAGTGGATGTCGGGGCTGCTGGACAAGCCGATCGCCGCCTCGGTCAGCCGGGCGGGCGTGTTTCCGGCCTAGGCCGTGCGGCCGCGGATCCGCCACATCACCGGGCGGGCGATGGCGGTGCAGACGATGATCGGGGACAGGATCAATGCGAGCGCGAGCTCGCCGAAGCCTTCGGCACGTTTACGGAAGTAACGCGCCAGGCCGACGCCCTTGTGGAACTCGACCCGCAGCGGGCTGGCGTGGCTCGTATGGCCAAGATGAATCACCTCGGCCTTGGGCTGGAACAGCACCTCGCCGCCGGTCTGGCGGATGCGCCAGCAGAGGTCGACGTCCTCGACGTGCAGGAAGTAGCCCTCGTCGAAGCCCTGGACGATGTCGAAGTCCTCGCGGCGCATGCAGAAGCAGGCGCCCGAGATGGTCGGCACGGCGATGACGCCTTCCGGCGCGGCCTCGGTTTCCCAGTGCACCTCGTAACGGCGCCAGGCGGGGATCTTCCGCGACAGATGGCTGAGGCTCATCAGCGCGCTGACCGGCGTGATGTCGCCGCGGCGCGCGCCGCGCTGTTCGGTGCGGTCGGCGTTGAGCACCCGACCGCCGACCAGGGTCGGAACCGGACGTCCCTCGATGGCGCGGACCAGCTCGGCGATGCAGCCGGGCTGCAGGAAGGCGTCAGGATTGAGGAAGACGATGGTGTCGCCGGCCGCGCCGCGGGCGCCGAGATTGGCGCCGCGGGCGAAGCCGACGTTCCCATGGCCGGTCATCAGCCGCACGCGCTTGTCGCTTTCGGAAAGGCGCTTCAAGCGCGCCGCCTCCATGCGGGTCGAACCGTTGTCCACGATCACGAGCTCGTCGACCAGCGGATCGGCGAGCACGCATTCGATGCTCTGCTGCAGGGCCTCGCCGGTCATGTAGACGACCATGACGACGGACACTTTGCGGTGCGGCTTCAGGAAGTCCTGAGTCGGCGCGGGTTCGTAAGCAACGATCGGTGCGGCGATGCCGTTCATCCAGCCTCCCTAACCCCGACCGCGCCCTGCTCCGGCGAAGCACCCCGAAGCACAGCCTGACGTGCAACATCCGGCGGACTCGCCTCTAAGGCAAGTTTATTGACCGCCTCTTCGAGCGAAAGAATGGACTGACCGTCGGAGCCCAAACGCCTCAAGGCGACCTTGCCTTCCTCAGCTTCCCGCCGGCCGACCACCGCGATGATCGGCGCCTTCGCGAGACTGTGTTCACGGATCTTGTAGTTGATTTTTTCGTTCCGCAGATCCGTATCAACCCGGAGACCGGCGGCGCTCAATTCTTGAGCCACCCTCAAGGCATAATCATCGGCGTCTGACGTAATTGTGGCGACAACCACCTGCGTCGGCGCCAACCACAGCGGGAACGCGCCTGCGTAGTTTTCAATCACCACGCCGATGAAACGCTCCATCGATCCGCAGATCGCACGGTGCAGCATGACCGGCCGCTGCTTGGAGCCGTCCTCGACCACGTACTCGGCGTCGAGCCGTTCCGGCAGCACGAAGTCGAGCTGCAGCGTACCGCATTGCCACGTCCGGCCGATGGCGTCCGAGAGGTGGAATTCGAGCTTCGGGCCGTAGAAGGCGCCCTCGCCCGGCAGCCGCTCGACCTCCATGTTCACCGCCTGGCGGGCGGCGCGGTCGAGCTTGTCCTCGGCCACGTCCCACACCTCGTCGGTGCCGGCGCGCAGGTCCGGACGCAGGGCCAGCTTCACGCTGTGCAGCTCCAGGCCGAAGTCAGCGTAGACCGAGTTGAGCAGGCGCACGAACTTCGTCGTCTCCTCCTCGATCTGGTCCTCGCGGCAGAAGATGTGGGCGTCGTCCTGGGTGAAGGCGCGCAGGCGCATGATGCCGTGCACCGCGCCCGACGGCTCGAACCGGTGGCAGGCGCCGAACTCGGCCATGCGCAGCGGCAGGTCGCGATAGGACTTCTGGCCGAAGTTGAAGATCTGGACGTGGCCCGGGCAGTTCATCGGCTTGACGGCCAGCTCTTCGCCTTCCGTCGTTTCGCACGTGAACATGTTCGCGCCGAACTTCTCCCAGTGCCCCGACTTCTCCCAGAGGGCGCGGTCCATGATCTGGGGCGCCTTGACCTCGACATAGCCGTCGACGTCCAGGCGGCGGCGCATATAGGCCTCGACCGTGCGGTAGAGCGTCCAGCCCTTCGGATGCCAGAAGATCATGCCCTTGGCTTCTTCCTGCAGGTGGAAGAGGTCCATGGCGCGGCCGATCTTGCGGTGGTCGCGGCGCTCGGCTTCCTCGAGGCGCTTGAGGTGCGCTTCCAGGTCCGCCTCGCTGGCCCAGGCCGTGCCGTAGATGCGCTGCAGCTGGGCGTTGCGGTGGTCGCCGCGCCAATAGGCGCCGGCCAGCTTCATCAGCTTGAAGGCCTTGCCCACCGACTTCGTCGACGGCAGGTGCGGCCCCAGGCACAGGTCCTTCCAGTTCCCCTGGCGATAGACCGTGATCGTCTCGCCTTCCGGCAGGTCGGAGATGATCTCGGCCTTGTAGGCCTCGCCGATCGACTTGAAGTGCTCGATGGCCTCGCCGCGGCCCCAGACCTCGCGCACGATCTTCTCGTCGCGGTCGACGATCTCCTTCATGCGCTGCTCGATCGTCGCCAGGTCGTCCAGGCTGAACGGCGTGTCGCGCGCGAAGTCGTAATAGAAGCCGTCGTCGATGGCTGGGCCGATCGTCACCTGGGTGCCGGGGAACAGCTCCTGCACCGCCTCGGCCATGATGTGGCTGGCGTCGTGGCGGATGGTCTCGAGGCTCTCGGGGCTTTCGCGCGTCAGGATCTCGAAGGCGCCGCCCTTTTCGAGCGGGCGGTCGAGGTCGCGCAGCTCGCCGTCGAGCTTCACGAGCACCGCCTTCTTCTCCAGCGACTTGGCGATGGAGGCGGCGACGTCACGTCCCGTCACGCCGTCGTCGAACTGGCGCTGGGAACCATCGGGGAAAATCAGGTCGATCATGTCTCAC
Organism: Phenylobacterium sp. GW823-FHT02A09; assembly: GCF_058797775.1. Classification (NCBI taxonomy): domain Bacteria; kingdom Pseudomonadati; phylum Pseudomonadota; class Alphaproteobacteria; order Caulobacterales; family Caulobacteraceae; genus Phenylobacterium; species Phenylobacterium sp. GW823-FHT02A09. The sequence goes on from NZ_JBXAJZ010000002.1 coordinate 206,402, forward strand.
ATGTCCATGTCCGCGAGGCCGGCCCATCTCCGTCTGGGGCCTTGTCGCGCGGTTGGGGGACCGGGTCGTAGCCCGAAGCTCCCCAGGGGTGACAGCGGCACAACCGCCGGGTCGCAAGCCAGGAGCCGCGAACGGGGCCGTGCAGGATCAGGGCCTGGGCCGCGTACTCCGAGCAGGTCGGAAGAAACCGGCACTGGCGCCCGATCAGGGGCGAAAGCGTCAGCTTGTAGGCGCGCAAGGCGCCACGGACGCAGGTCTCGTAGAGGTTCATGCCGGCTCGCGGACGTGCGATTCAGCCGCAGCGATTACGCTGGGCGGCCTTGAGGATCAAGCCGCGCCGGCGCGGCTAGTTCGTTCCACGGCGCGGCGGACAGCCTCGGCCGCGGCCTCGAACGCCAGGAGCGTGGAGGCGTGGCGGGCGGGATAGTCTTTCACCGGGGCCAGCATGGAGAGATCCGAAAAACGTCCTTGGGGCGCATCTGCGCCTTGCTTGAGCATAGCACGGAACTGGTCCCGGGCCATCTCGATCTCCGACAGGCTCGCCCCGAGCACGCTGGCGCCCAGCACGGCGGCCGAGGCCTGGCCCAGCGCGCAGGCCTTCACGTCCTGGGCGAATTGGGCGACGCGGTCGCCCTCGACCGTGACATCGACGACCACGCGGCTGCCGCACAGCTTGGCGACCTTCTCCGAACTGGCGTCCGGCGCAGGCAGCCGGCCGAGATGCGGCATGTTCGCCGCAAGCTTGAGCAGCTTGGCCGAGTAGAGGTCGTCGATCATGGGGCTGATGTAGGGGCTTCGCCCTCGGCGCGCCATTGCGCCTCGGCGCGCGCCTTTAGCGCCTCGCTCATGGCCTGGAAGCCGCGATAGATCTTGCGGCCCATGCGGCGCGCCACCGTCGGGCCCAGCAGCCCGCCGATCAGTTCGCCGTTGGAGAAGATCGTGCTGGCGGTGTCGAGCTTCTCGAGTTCGAGGAAGCGGATGTTGGAGACCAGCCCGCCCAGCATCTTCAGCCGCCAGTGGATCTGGTCGTTGGGCACCCACTCGTACACCACCGGCTGGATCACCCGCGGCGCCTCGTCCTCCAGCGCCAGGGTCAGGGTGAGCTGACCGCCGGTGCGGACCACGCCCTGCGCCTTGGTGTAGAGCGGATTCCACTCGTGCCAGCGCTCGACGTCATAGAGGATCTCCCAGATCGTCTCGGCCGGGGCCTGGATGCCGATGCGGTGTTCGACCCGCACGCCGGGCGGACCGGCCGAGGCGGCAGGCTTGAACTTCAGCCCCTTGCCGGGCGTGAACATATTGTTCTGCGTCTTCGGACCCAGACCCATCAGCCGGATTCCCTGATCCGCCAGGTCGCCCCGGTCGGACCGTCCATCACCTCGATGTTCAACGCGGTGAGCTCGTCGCGGATGCGGTCGGCGGCGGCCCAGTCCTTGGCGGCGCGGGCTTCGATCCGCTGGGCGATCAGGCCGTCGACCTTCTCGCGCAGCTCGTCGGTGACGCCGGCCTGGAACCAGTCTTCCGGATCGCCGAACAGGAAGCCCAGCAGGTTGGCGGCGGCCAGCAGCTCGCCCTTGGCCTGGCCGCGGCCCTTGCCGGTCGCGGTCTCCAGCCGGGTGGCCATGGCGAACAGCTCGGCGAAGGCGGCCGGGGTGTTGAGGTCGTCCTCCAGCGCAGCCAGGAAGGCCTCGGGCGCGGGTGCGTCCTCGGCCTCGACCTCGCTGGCGCGGCGCAAGGCGCCGTACAGCCGGTCGAGCGCCTTCTTCGACTGCTCGATGAGGTCGCCGGTCCATTCGAGCGGCGCGCGGTAGTGGCCGACCAGCAGCGCCCAGCGCAGCGCCTCGCCCGGGGCCTGCTGGATGAGGTCGTGCACCAGGGCGACATTGCCCAGGCTCTTGGACATCTTCTCGGCCGCCATGTTCAGGAAGCCGTTGTGCATCCAGTAGTTCGCGTAGCCGCCCTCATGATCGTGGCCGGCGCAGACGCCCTGGGCCATCTCGTTCTCATGGTGCGGGAACAGCAGGTCGATGCCGCCGCCATGGATGTCGATCGGCAGGCCGAGGGACTTCTCGATCATCGCCGAGCACTCGATGTGCCAGCCGGGGCGGCCGGGCCCCCAGGGGCTGTCCCAGACCGGCTCGTTCTCCTTGGAGGGCTTCCACAGCACAAAGTCGGCCGGGTGCTGCTTGTACGGCGCGACGTCGACGCGGGCCCCGGCGATCATGTCGTCCATCGGCTGGCGCGAGAGCTTGCCGTAGTCGGCGTAGGCCTGGGTGTTGAACAGCACGTGACCTTCGGCCGCATAGGCCGAGTTGTTGCCCACCAGCTGGCCGATCATCGCGATGATCTCGGCCATGGTCTGGGTGGCGCGCGGCTGATGGGTCGGGCGCAGGGCGCCGAGCGTGGCCATGTCGTCGTTGTAGATCGCCAGGTATCGGTCGGTGATCACGTCGATGGCGACGCCTTCCTCGGCGGCCTTCTTGTTGATCTTGTCGTCCACGTCGGTGACGTTGGCCGCATAGATCACGGCGTTTTCGCCGTAGGCGTGACGCAGCAGGCGGAACAGCACGTCGAAGACGACCACCGGCCGGGCGTTGCCGATATGGGCGTAGTTGTAGACCGTCGGCCCGCAGACATACATCGTCACCCGGCTCGGATCCTTGGGGACGAAGGGCCGCTTTTCGCGGGCCATGGTGTCGTAGAGCGAGAGGGCCATAGGGTCCTTCATGAAAAGGCGCGTCAGCGTTTGAGAAAAACTGACGCTGGGTAACGGTTGCCCGCCAAGGGGTTGGCCCCATATACATTCGGTCCGGCCGCGAGGCCACGGTTCCGTCCGTGGTCGCGCACTTGGCCGACATCAGGGGTGGCACGCGTCATTTCCGGGACCTTCGTCCCGGCGCAACTCAGGCCCCGGAAAGAAACCGCTGCACATGGACGCTCCCAGTCGCGACCGAACCCTGATCGGCACGCCCGGTCTTGATCTTGAAGCCGTGAAGCGCCCGTCGCGCGAAGAGGCTATGGAAGCCGTGCGCACGCTGATCGCGTGGGCGGGCGACGATCCGCGTCGCGAAGGCGTGATCGACACGCCCAAGCGCGTGGTCGACGCCTATGGCGAGTGGTTCGAGGGCTACCAACTCGATCCCGCCAAGGAACTCTCGCGCACCTTCGAAGACGTGCAGGGCTATGACGACATCGTCATGCTGCGCGAGATCGAGGTGGAGAGCCACTGCGAGCACCACATGGCGCCGTTCCTCGGCAAGGCCTACGTGGCCTACATGCCGACCAACCGGGTCGTCGGGATCTCCAAGCTGGCCAAGGTCGTGGAGATCTACGCCCGCCGCCTGCAGACCCAAGAAACCATGACGCAGCAGATCGCCGACGCGATCACCGACAGCCTGCGTCCGGCCGGCGTCGCGATCCTGATCGACGCGGCCCACCAGTGCATGACGACACGCGGCGTGCACCACCGCCACGTCTCGACGATCACCACCCAGTTCACGGGCGTGTTCAAGACCGACGCGACCCTGCGTCAGCGCTTCCTCGACTTCGTCAACAAGCGCTAAGCCGATCTGGCGTCAGGCCTTCTTCGGGAGGCCTGACAGCAAGAGGTTGGCCGTGGCCTCGGGCGAGCCTTCGCCGGTCAGCGCCACGGCCACATAGGCCTGCTTCTCCAGCGAATAGGCGACCATCGCCTTGGCCCCCGGCAGACCGCCGGCGTGGCCGATCCAGCTGTCGGCGGCGCTGGGATCGGCGAGCGCCAGATCGCTGACCATCACTCCCAAGCCATAGAATCCGGCCGGCGAAACTCCCGCCATCGGGTAGAGCCGCGCCAGACGCCGAGCGGTGACGTCCTGACCGTGCAGACGGTTCGACAGCAGCGCCCGCCAGAACCGAACGACGTCGGCCGCCGAGGCCGCGACCGCGCCGGCCGCGAAGGGGGTGGCGAGGTCCTCGCCGGCCGGGACCGGCGGCGCCATGCCGGCGGGCGTGCGGCCGGGCGCCAGCACCGAGGTCTCGCGCAGGTCCAGGCGCTCTATGATCCTGCCCGACAGCACCTGATCGTAAGGTTTGCCGTCCACCGCCTCCAGGATCGTGCCGAGCAGCACGTAGCCGGTGTTGCTGTAGCTCCAGGCGGCTCCGGGACAGAACAGCGGCGGTTGGCCGGCCGCCGTCGCCAGCAGCCTTTGCGGCGGCTTGTAGCCGGGATCCGCCCGCAGCCCTTCGTCCTCCTGGAAGCTGAAGAGCCCGCTCGTATGGCCCAGCAGGTCCTCTATCGTGATGTGCGCGGCGTTCGGCAGGTTCGGCGCCCATCGCGCGATCGGCGCGTCGAGGGCGAGCTTGCCCTCCTCGACCAGCTGCAGCACCGCGGTGGCGGTGTAGGCCTTGCCGACGCTGGCCCAGAAGAACCGCGTGGGCGGCGCGCCTGAAGCGGCGTGGGTCTGGGTCCACAGCGTCCCGTCCCCCCGCGCCAGCGCGGCGGTCAGGGCCTGGACCTGCATCTTGCCGACCGCCTGTTCGAGCTTGGCCTCCAGGGCGTCGTCGATGATCGGCTGCAGCCGGGCGGAACCGGCCTGGGCGGCGGCCTCCAGCGTCCCGGCCGCCAGCGGCGCGCGCAGCGGCGGCCCGGCATAGGCGACGCGGCCCTTGCAGCGGGGCGCCTTCTTCGCCCGCGCCGCCGACGCCGGGCCCGGCAAGGTCGCGGCCGCAGCGGCGGCGAGCAGGGTGCGGCGGTGCAGGCTCATGTACGGCTCCGGTTGTTCAGGAGCGGTCTTCCAGCCCAACCGCGGCGTTAGAAAGGCGAGGTGCGCGCCTTTCCGGCTAGCGCGAGCGTGGGCGCGGGCGCCATATGCGCGCCATGACCCAAGCGAGCTTCCCCACCGCCCCCGACAAGGCCGCGCTCGAACGCGGCGAGGTCCTGAGCCCCCGGTTCGACTCGAACGGCCTGCTGGCCGTGGTCGCGACCCACGCCGAGACCGGCGAGGTGCTGATGTTCGCGCACATGAACGCCGAGGCGCTGGCGCGGACGCTGGAGATCGGCGAGGCGGTCTATTACAGCCGCTCCCGCAACGAGATCTGGCACAAGGGCGCGACCAGCGGCCAGATCCAGAAGATCGTCGAGATGCGCGTCGACTGCGATCAGGACTGCCTCTGGATCAAGGTGCTGCCGCAGGGCGACGGCGGCGCCTGCCACGTCGGCTTCCGCTCGTGCTTCTACCGCGTCGTCGAGGACGGAAAGCTGGTCGAGCGGCCGTGAGCCCGCTCGAGGCCATCGCCGGCTTTGCGGTCGCGGCCGGACTGCTGACCATCCTGCCTGGGCTGGACACCGCGCTGGTGCTGCGCACGGCGGCGGTCGAAGGGCCGCGGCGCGCGGCGCTGGCGGGGCTGGGCATCACGCTCGGCTGCCTGGTCTGGGGCGCGGCCGTGGCGGTCGGGCTGGGCGCGCTGCTGGCCGCGTCGCATCTGGCCTTCACGGTCCTGAAGTGGGCGGGCGCGGCCTACCTGCTGTGGCTGGGGATCGGCATGCTGCTGCGCCCGCGGCGGAGCTTCGAGCTGGGCGGCGAGGCCGGCGCCCCCGGCGGCCGCGACCTCGCCTGGCTGCGGCGCGGTCTGCTGACCAACCTGCTCAACCCGAAGATCGGGGTGTTCTACGTGTCGTTCCTGCCGCAGTTCATGGCGAAGGGCGTGCCGGCCGGGCCGTTCCTGGTGCTGCTGGCGGCGATCCACGGACTGATCGGCCTCATCTGGTTCGCGATGCTGATCACCGCCACCCGGCCGCTGGCGCGGGCGCTGAAGCGGCCGGCGGTCGTCGCCTGGCTCGACCGGGTCACGGGCGGCGTGTTCGTGGCCTTCGCCGCCCGGCTGGCGCTGTCGCGGGCCTAGACTTCGGTCAGGCGTGAGACGCGGTGCGCCTCCGGCGTCACCCGGAAGGTCTTGAGCACCTGGGCCTCGAAGCTCTTCGAGGCGATCGTCGAGACCGTCATCAGCTCGGCCTTGGCGTCCTCGTGGGTCAGGGTCAGCAGCAGGAAGCCCTTCATCGACTGCTCGGAGAACACGACCTCCTTGTTGGCGGTCGCGAACATCTCGCCGACGGAGAAGCCCTTGATGGTGTCGTTGGCGCCGGGGCTGGTGATCGCCGTGGCCCCGAACTCGGCGGCGACGCGGTTGCCGGCGTCGTCATAGAGCTCGTTGGCCCAGAAGGCGTGGCTGTCGCCGGCCAGCACGATGGCCCGCGCGCCGGCGCTCTTGATGGCGTCGTAGAGCCGCTCGCGCTCGGCCGGATAGCCGTCCCACATGTCGAGGCCGTAGGGCAGGTCGAGCTGGGCCAGCTGCTCCATGCGCGCCAGGCGCTTGCGTGAGCCTTCGCCCTGGGCGGCCAGCACCTCGGCGAGCTTGGCCTCGCCCAGGTGCTTGCTGAGGCTGGGCACCGGCAGGCGGGCCATGACCACCTCGTTGCCGAGCACCTGCCAGACGCGGCCGGCCTTGACCGAGTCCTTCAGGCCGGCGGCGAGCCAGGCCTGCTGGGCCGGGCCCATCATCTTGCGGGCCGGATCGTCGAGCTTGGCGCGGAAGGCGGCGATCTCGGCCGGGCCGCCGGGGGCCGGCAGGTCGCGCTCGTAGTTCAACTGCTGGTCGCGGGCGGTGAGCCGGGTCTCGAGCATGAACAGGCTCATCAGGTCGCCGAACTGGAAGGCCCGGTTGATCGCCGCGCCGCCGCCCTCCGGCTCGCGGATCGGCATCCACTCGTAATAGGCCTTGATGGCGCGGGCCTTGCGCTCGTTCCAGTCGCCCTCGGTCTCGGGCTGGTGGTTCTGGGCGCCGGACATGAAGCTGTCATTGGCGGTCTCGTGGTCGTCCCAGACCACGATCCAGGGCGCGCGGGCGTGGGCGGCCTGCAGCTGCGGGTCGGACTTGTACTGCGCGTGGCGGCGGCGGTAGTCGGCCAGCGAGAGGATCTCGTGGTTCGGGTCATGGGCCCGCTCGCCGGCGACGGGCGAGGTCATCCCGTACGAGTCCGCGCCGCCGTATTCATAGATGTAGTCGCCCAGGTGCAGCACCGCGTCGACCCGCGGCAGCCTGGCGATCGCCTCGTAGGCGTTGAAGTAGCCGTTCGGATAGAGCGAGCAGGAGGCGACGGCCAGCACCACGTCCTTGGTCGCGCCGCTGGGCAGGGTGGCGGTCCGGCCGGTCGGCGAGGCGACGCCGTTGGCGGTGAATTCGAAGGTGTAGGCGCGGCCGGCGTCGAGGCCGCCGACGTCGACCTTCACGGTCCAGTCGCGGCCCGGACCGGTGAGCCCCTGCCCCGACTTGGCGCCGCCGGCGCGGCGGTCGACGGGATTGAGCGTCCAGCTGTAGGCGATCTCGCCGGCGGCCGGGTCGGCGGGCGTGATCCGTGTCCAGAGGATCAGGCGGTCGGCCAGCGGATCGCCCGAGGCGACGCCGTGATCGAAGGCGACCGCGCCGGTGTAGCGCGAGGCGCCCTGCGCCGCCGCTGCCGGACCGGCCGCGCCAAAGCCAAGCAGGGCCAGAGCCCGGCGTCTGTCGATCCGCATGAAATCCCCCTCGCACTCGGTGGTCGAGCTTGAGCCATAGTGGAGAAGGATGACGGTCACATGTCCAGCACGCCCATCCGGGGGAAGGCCGGGACCTTGCCAGCGCCGCGCGTCCGAGCCGCGACGGCGCGGAGAGCCCCCAGACCCTCCCGGCGGTCCCGGCCCTCGCCGGGATGGACGTTCGACGCGGAGGCGGCCGCCGCAGCTGGGGCCGCCGCCTCCGGTCGTGGTGATCCGGTTATGGTGGGGACCGTGGGATCACCGCAGAGCCCGCAGCGCGGCGGAGAGACCGGGCTGGCTCTGACTACTGGCCGACTCGCGCGCCGGGTCCGCCTTCACCAGCCCGGCCGTGGCCGGCGTCGTCAGGGCGATGACCCCGGCGGCGATGAAGGAAGCGATCGAGAATCCGAGCGTCAGATAGGCCATGGTCTTGTCCTCCGCCGACGGTCTCGAGGCCGCGTTCGTGGTTGCTGCAAAGTTTAGGCGAACGTCGTTCGGCGAGCAGTTGCAGCGGCCTGCGACGGCCTGCGCAACCCTTGCGCCGCCACGTGCAACCGTTGCATTCCAACGCGCAACCGTTGCATGCAGGGTTGCATTTCGCGATGGCTATGGAATCATTGAGGTTCCATGCACGCCGCCACGCCGTTCTCCGAGAAGCTGGACCTGGTGCTGAAGGCGCTCTCGATGAGCCGGGGGCGACTTGCAGCCGAACTCGGCGTGGACAAATCGCTGGTCGGGCGCTGGGCGTCCGGAGCGGTGACGCCGTCGGCGCACAATCTGGAGAACCTGACCCGGCTGGTGGCGCAACGGCGCGCCGGCTTCACCATGCTCGACTGGGACCGCAGCCTCGATGGCCTGGCGCAGGTCTTCGGCGTCGAGCCCGCCTCGCCGCGCGCGCCCGAGCCGCAGGTCAACGGCGCAGCGGTCGCGGGCCTGCCGTTGCCGGGCATGGACATGGTGCGGATGGTCACCGAACGGCGCGGCGCGACCTATGAGGGCTTCTGGCGCAGCACCCGCCCGTCGATCGCCATGCCCGGCGAGATCTTCCACGACTACGGAATGATCCGGCGCGGCCCCGACGGGCTGCTGCGCTTCCAGATGGGCGGCTCGGGCCTGTTGTTCGACGGCTGGCTGATGCCGGTCGAGGGCCAGGTGTTCGCGATCCTGTTCGACACGGTCGGTCAGACGCCAGTGTTCCTGGTGTTCAACGGCGTGTCGCTGCACAAGGCGGTGCAGCTGGACGGGCTGATCCTGGCCGCGGCGCTGAACGCGGCGCGCACGCCCTCGGCCTACCCGGTGGTGCTGGAGCGGATCGGGGACTTGACCGGCGACCCGGAAACCGACGACGAACACTGCGCCGAGCTCCTGAAGCTCGACACCGCCGCCACCGAGGAAACCGCGCCCGACGCCATGCGCAAGCACCTGATCCGCGACATCGGCCCGGCCGCGGCCGCCGCCGGCACGGGCGAGCTGTTCCTGCTGTCGACCTGGGCCAGCAGCCTGTCGAAAGGCCTGTCGTCCGGCGGACACCTGCAGGGGTGAGCCAGACCGACATCGAGGACGACGACCTCGCCGCCGAAGCCCCCTCCGCCGAGGGCATGGCCGCGCGCATCGTGACGATCGGGCCGAGCGCCGCCGGCGGGCGGCTGGACAAGACCCTGGCCGAACACCTGCCCGACCTGTCGCGCGGCCGCATCCAGGCGCTGATGTCCCAGGGGCTGGTGAGCCGCGACGGCGTGCCGCTGCTGGACGCCTCGGCCAAGGCCAAGCCCGGCGAGCACCAGCTGCTGATCCCGCCGCCGGCCCCGGCCGAGCCCGAACCGGAAGACATCGCGCTGTCGATCCTGTTCGAGGACGACCACCTGATCGTCGTCGACAAGCCCGCCGGCATGGCGGTGCACCCGGCCCCCGGCAGCGAGACCGGCACCCTGGTCAACGCGCTGCTGCACCATTGCGGCGCGAGCCTGTCGGGCATCGGCGGGGTGGCGCGGCCGGGGATCGTCCACCGGCTCGACAAGGACACCTCGGGCGTGCTGGTCGCCGCCAAGTCCGACGCCGCCCACCAGGGGCTTTCGAAGCTGTTCGCGACGCACGATATCGACAGGGTCTACATCGCCCTGGTCCGCGGGGCGCCGCATCCCGATCGCGGGACCATCGAGACGCGATTGGGACGCTCGCCCCACGACCGCAAGAAGATGGCCGTCCTGAAGACCGGCGGCCGCGAGGCGACCACGCACTATCGCACCGAGGCCGCCTATGGAGGCGGCGGCGGCAAGCCGCTGGCGGCCAGGATTTCCTGCACGCTGGAGACCGGCCGCACCCACCAGATCCGCGTGCACATGGCCTCGAAGGGCACGCCTTGCCTCGGAGATCCGGTCTATGGCTCGGGTCCGCCGGCCGGGCCGGTGCGCGAGGCGGTTGCGGACGCGGGCTTGAAACGTCAGGCTTTGCACGCGGCGGTGTTGGGGTTCGTCCATCCCGTGACCGGCCAGGCCGTGAGATTCGAAAGCCCCCTACCCGCCGATATGGCGCAACTGCAAGCTAACCTGACAGCTTTGTAAGAAAGCTTGTGCCTGGTTCGCCTTGAAGGCGCCGTCATCGGCCTGTACTAATACCTGACTAGAGCAGTCGGACTTCCGGGCCGCGGTTTCTCCCAAGCCAGGCCCTTACGCCCGCCGCAACCAATACCTATCTGATTGGTTGGAGGGGGCGGACGGTTTCGCGCGCGCATCGCGCAGCGACCCGAAGGTCCGCCGAGTAAGAAAGGGGATATGTCCATGGCCGCTAACGCGCTCGCCGTGATGTCGCCGGAAGGCGGACTGAGCCGGTACCTGACCGAAATTCGCAAGTTCCCGATGCTGGCCAAGGACCAGGAGTTCATGCTCGCCAAGGCTTGGCGTGAGCACGAGGATTCCGACGCCGCCCACCAGCTCGTCACCAGCCACCTGCGCCTCGTGGCGAAGATCGCCATGGGCTATCGCGGCTACGGGCTGCCGATCGGGGAAGTGATCTCCGAGGGCAACGTCGGCCTCATGCAGGCGGTGAAGAAGTTCGAACCGGACAAGGGCTTCCGCCTGGCGACCTACGCCATGTGGTGGATCCGCGCCTCGATCCAGGAGTACATCCTGCGGTCCTGGAGCCTGGTGAAGATGGGCACCACCGCCGCGCAGAAGAAGCTGTTCTTCAACCTGCGCAAGGCCAAGAGCCAGATCAGCGCCTTCCAGGACGGGGACCTGCACCCCGACCAGGTCAGCCAGATCGCCACCAAGCTGGGCGTGCTGAACGAGGAAGTGATCTCGATGAACCGCCGGCTGTCCGGTCCGGACGCCTCGCTGAACGCGCCGCTGCGCGCCGACGGCGAGAGCGAATGGCAGGACTGGCTGGAGGACGAGACCTCGGTCAGCCAGGAGACCTACGTCGCCGAAAGCCAGGAGCGCACCCAGCGCATGACCCTGATGGAAGCGGCGCTGACCGAACTGTCGGACCGCGAACGTCACATCCTGACCGAGCGGCGCCTGAAGGACAGCCCGACCACGCTGGAAGAACTGGCCGCGGAATACGGCGTCAGCCGTGAACGCGTCCGCCAGATCGAGGTCCGGGCCTTCGAGAAGCTGCAGAAGTCGGTGACCGCCGCAGCCCGCGACAAGAACCTGATCGAAGCCTAAGGGCGACGGTCTGCAAGACGAACGAGAAGCGCCGCGGTCCCCGACCG
>NZ_JBXAJZ010000002.1:217672-701619 GCF_058797775.1 Phenylobacterium sp. GW823-FHT02A09
CCCCCCCCCCCCCCCCCCCCCTTTTTAATGATACGGCGACCACCGAGATCTACACGATCTCTGGATCGTCGGCAGCGTCAGATGTGGAGAAGAGACAGGTCCCCGACCGCGGCGCTTCTTTCGTCTTGGGGGACAGCTAGATGCGCACGCCCCGGACAGCGCCGGCGATGCGGTCGAGCGCCTCCATATCGGCCGCAGGCAGGACCACGGCCGCCGCGGAGACGTTCTCTTCGAGGCGGGCGCGGCGACGCGTCCCCGGGATCGGGACCATGCTGACCCCAAGCATGCGCGCCCGTCCGTAGAGCCAAGCCAGCGCCGTCTGAGCGGGCGTGATCGCGTGCGCGGCCGCGACACGCTCCACCTCGCCGACAAGGCGATCGTTGGCGTCGGCGTTTTCAGGCGCGAACCGAGGGAAGGCCGCGCGCGCGTCCTCGGCGGACAGCGAGCGTGCGAAATTCCTGGTCGTCAGCAGGCCTCGGCCAAGTGGAGCGAACGGCACGATGGTCACGCCGAGCGCGATGGCCAGGGGGACGATCTCGTCCTCGATGTCGCGACTGAACAAAGACCATTCCGACTGCAGGGCCGCGATCGGGTGGATCGCCTGAGCCTCGCGCAATTCTGCAGGCGTGACCTCGCACAGTCCCAATCGGCGCACCTTGCCGGCCGCCACCAGGTCGGCCATGGCGCCCACGGACTCAGCCAACGGAACGACCGTGTCGCGCCGATGCATGTAGTAGAGACCGATGGTATCGACGCCGAGACGCCGCAGCGAGCGATCGACGGCCGCGCGGATGTGGTCGGGCCGATTGTTGAGGCTCCAGTCGTCGGGTTGCGCGGCGGTCCGGGCGTAGCCGAACTTGGTCGCGACGAAGGCTTCAGGCCGCCCCGCGAGAAATTCGCCAAGGAAGGTCTCATTGGCCCCGAGGCCGTACATGTCCGCCGTGTCGAACATCGTCGCGCCCAGTTCCAGGGCGCGTTCCAGGGTGGCGCGAGCTTCGGCTTCGTCCGTTCCGCCATAGAACTCGCTCATGCCCATGCAGCCGAGGCCCTGGGCGCCGATCATCGGGCCGTCGCGACCGAGTCGGACTTGCGGCAGAACGTGGGGAATGTTCGTCATGGGAGGGCTCCGTATGAATGACGAACAGCCCTATAAGTGTGGACCATGGTCCAGGGTCAAGGAGCCAAGACGTGCTGATCTCGGAGTTCGCCCGCAGCGTCGGCCTGCCGATCGACACGGTCCGCTTCTATGTTGGGAAGGGGCTGTTGCGGCCGGAGCGCGGGGAGAAGGGCGGCGGCAATCGCTACCAGGTCTTCACCCGCGACGACGTCACAACCGCCCGGATGATCAAGCTGCAGCAGTCGCTCGGCTATACGCTGCGGGAGATCGCGGAGCTCAACGATGAATATCGGACTGGCGGCGGCGGAGACGACCGCACCGCTGAAGTCCTGTCGGCCCAGATCGAACGCCTGCAGCATCGGCGGACGGAACTCGACGCCGCGCTAAGCTTCCTGCAAGGCAAGCTCGCTTGGCTGCAGGCGGGACGCCCAGGCGAAGTTCCGCAACTTGAAGACTATCTCTGCTGAGCGGACGCGCTCAGCACGCCCTGTCGCTCTAGGCCGCCCGGTCCCTGCCCGGCTCGTCCTTGGGCAGGAAGGCCAGCAGGTCGACGGCCTTGCGGGCGAGATCCTCGGGGACCAGGGCGCCGGCCTGGGCGGCGACGGCCAGTTCGCGCTGGAACTCGACCGTGGCGGCGGCGAGCTTGGCGTTCTTGGTCACCGCGGCGGCGCGTTGCAGCTCCACCATCTGGGCCAGCAGCGCGCGCATCGCCTGGCTGGGGTCGGTGGCGATCGCGGGAATGGCGGAGCGGACGATCTTGAGCGCCTGGGTGATGCGCTGGGCTTCCGGCGTCGCTGTGGCGTCCGAGCGCCGCTTCAGCGGGCCGCTGTAGTCGCCGGAATTGAAGCGACGGCGATCGGGGCCGACGTACTCGACCGCCTCGACCCAGTCGCGCGGATGCAGGGTCACCGCCTCGAGGCGGCGCAGCAGGTCTTTGGTCGTGTAGGGCTTGCGCAGAAACTCGTGCACGCCGGCGTCGCGCGCCGACAGGATGGCCGCCGCCGTCGCCGTCGCCGTGACCATGATGATCGGGGCCATCCGGCAGGCGGCGTCGGACCGCCGGAGCTGGCGGGAGAACTGGACGCCGTCGACCTCGGTCCCGGCGAGCTCCACGAAAATCAGCTGCGGATTGACCTGGCGCGCGGCTTCCAAACCCTTGCGGGTGGTCGGCGCATGCCAGAGTTGTACGTTGGCGATATTCCGCATCGAGTCGGCGAGCAGGCGCGCGCTGGCCGGCGCCGGGTCGATGATCAGCACCCGCTGCATCAGCGGCGTCATGCGCTGAATTTGTTTGAGGTTCTCGGTGAACACGGGCGGCGCTCGGACTCCTGGAATCTCACCAGAGAGTGCCGCAGCGTCCTTAAGAACGCCTTACGCCGCCCGTCGCCGATCCGTCTTGGCGATCAGTCCTGGAACGGGTCCCGGACCATGATGGTGTCGTCGCGTTGCGGGCTGGTCGAAACCATCGCCGCCGGGGCGCCGATCAGCTCTTCCACGCGGCGCACGTACTTCACCGCATTGGCCGGCAGGTCCTTCCAGGAGGTGGCGCCGGCGGTGCTTTCGCTCCAGCCGTCCATCTCCTCGTAGACCGGCTCCAGCGCCGACTGCGACTTGAGGCCGGCGGGCAGGTAGTCGAGCACCTCGCCGTTCAGCCTGTAGCCGACGCAGATCTTCAGCTTCGGCAGGCCGTCCAGCACGTCGAGCTTGGTCAGGGCGATGCCGTCGATGCCGTTGAGCGCCACCGACTGGCGCACCAGCACCGCGTCGAACCAGCCGCAGCGGCGCGGACGGCCGGTGACGACGCCGAACTCGCGGCCGACCGTGCCCAGGTGCTGGCCGATCTCGTCGGAGAGCTCGGTCGGGAACGGGCCCTCGCCGACGCGGGTGGTGTAGGCCTTGACGATGCCGAGCACGAAGCCCGGGCCCTTCGGACCCAGGCCCGAACCGGCGGCGGCCTGGCCGGCCACGGTGTTGGACGAGGTCACATAGGGATATGTGCCGTGGTCGACGTCGAGCAGAGCGCCCTGCGCGCCTTCGAACAGCACGCGCTTGCCCGCCTTGACCACGCCGTCCAGCAGCTTCCAGGCCGGCTGGGCGAAGGGCAGGATCTTCGGCGCGATCTCTTCGAGGGCGGCCAGCAGCTGGGCGCCGTCGTACTCCGGCAGGCCGAGGCCGGCGCGCAACGGGGTGTGGTGGGCCAGCAGGCGGTCGATCTTGGCTTCCAGCGCGTCGCGGTCGCGCAGGTCGTCGACGCGGATGGCGCGGCGGCCGACCTTGTCCTCGTAGGCCGGGCCGATGCCGCGGCCGGTGGTGCCGATCTTATTGACCGCGGCGGCTTCGCGCGCCTGGTCGAGGTCGCGGTGCAGCGGCAGGATCAGGCAGGCGTTGTCGGCCAGGACCAGCATGTCGGGGGTGATCGAGACGCCCTGTCCGCCGAGCTTGGCGATCTCTTCCAGCAGGTGCCAGGGGTCGACGACGACGCCGTTGCCGATCACCGACAGCTTGCCCTGGACCACGCCTGAGGGCAGCAGGCTGAGCTTGTAGACCTGGTCGCCGACCACCAGGGTGTGGCCGGCGTTGTGGCCGCCCTGGAAGCGCACGACGACGTCGGCGCGGTTCGACAGCCAGTCGACGAGCTTGCCCTTGCCTTCGTCGCCCCACTGAGCGCCGATCACGGTCACATTGGCCATTCGGATACGATCTCCCGGCCTGCCCGAGCGGGTCCAGCAACGCCCTTCGACAGGACTCGGCGAGTGGACTTGATCGATTGTAGGAACCAGATGCGGCGGCCCTGCGGGCGGCGGCTCTCCGTTCGGGCGGGGTAAACCAGCGGGAGGCCTGCGCGTCAAGCCCCCGGTCGCCTGGGGCCGCGGCTCAGGCTATGAAGGCGTCATGACCCGACCGCGCTTTCACCTCGCCTTTCCCGTCCGCGACCTGGCCGAGGCGCGCAACTTCTATGGCGGCCTGCTCGGCTGCCCGGAGGGGCGTTCGAGCCCGGACTGGATCGACTTCGACTTCTACGGCCACCAGATCGTCGCGCACCTGTCGCCGGACGAGTGCGGCCACAAGACCACCAGCAGCGTCGACGGCGAGGACGTGCCGGTCCGGCACTTCGGCGCGATCCTGACCCTGCCCGAGTGGCACGTGCTGGCCGGCAAGCTGGAGGACGCGGGGATCACGTTCGTGATCGAACCGCAGATCCGCTTCGAGGGCCAGCCGGGCGAGCAGGCGACGATGTTCTTCCTCGATCCGTCCGGCAACGCGCTGGAGTTCAAGGCCTTCGCCGACGACGCCATGGTGTTCGCGACATGAGCGTGACCCTCGCCGACATCGAGGCCGCCGCCGGGCGGCTGGCGGGCCACGCCGTCGAAACCCCGCTGATCGAGAGCCCCGCGCTGAACGAGCGGCTGGGCCGCCGGGTGCTGATCAAGCCCGAGACGCTGCAGCGGGTCGGGGCGTTCAAATTCCGCGGGGCCTACAACCGGCTCTCGCAGCTGACGGCCGAGGAGGCCGAGCGCGGCGTGGTGGCGTTCTCGTCCGGCAACCACGCCCAGGGCGTGGCGCTGGCGGCGCGGCTGCTGGGCATGCCGGCGCTGATCGTGATGCCGGCCGACGCGCCGAGCGTGAAGGTCGAGGCGACCCGCGGCTATGGCGCGGAGGTCAGGTTCTACGACCGGCTGACCGAGAGCCGCGAGGCGATCGCCGCGGCGGTCGCCGCCGAGCGCGGCGCGGTGACGGTTCCGGCCTTCGACGATCTCGACGTCATCGCCGGCCAGGGCACGGTGGGACTGGAGCTGGTCGCCCAGGCCAAGGCCCGCGGCGTGACGCTGGACACCCTCGTCTCGCCGATCGGCGGCGGCGGGCTGCTGGCCGGCGTCTCGACGGCGGTCAAGGCGCTGTCGCCGGGCACGGCCATCGTCGGCGTCGAGCCGGCCGGCTTCGACGACACCCTGCGTTCGCTGCAAAAGGGCGAGCGGATCGTGACCCAGCCGACCACGCGCTCGCTGTGCGACGCGCTGGAAAGCCCGGCGCCGGGGCTGCTGACCTTCCCGGTGCTGCAGAAGACCGTCGCCGACGTGGCGCTGGTCACCGACGCCGAGGTCGCCGAGGCGATGCGCTATGCGTTCTCGGTGCTGAAGCTGGTGGTCGAACCGGGCGGCTCGGTCGGGCTGGCCGCGCTGCTGGCCGGGAAGGTCGCGGACTTCGGCGCGAACGCCACCGGGCTGGTGCTGTCCGGCGGCAATGTCGATCCCGAGCTGTTCGCCAGGGTGCTGCGCGGCGAGGTCTAGGCCTCGGCCGGCGCGGGCGCGAGCTCGCGGTAGATCGCCGCCAGCGGGGCGCTGTAGAGCACCGTGCCGAACACGCTGACCAGGGCCATGAGCGCGGCGGCCAGGGCGAGGATCGGCGAGACCTGCGCCAAGGTCAGGGCCGTGTAGTCCATCTCGGCGGTCGGCTTGAGGATCGCGATCGCGGCGACGATGAAGCCGACGAACAGCAGCGTCTGGACGAACGTGGCGATGACGCTGACCACGACGCCGACCAGCACCATCTTCGCCGCATGGCCCTTCGTCAGCTTCCAGGAGTCGAACAGCCGGAAGTAGCTGTCGGCGAACGACATCGGCAGGCCGAGCGAGAAGCGCACGAACAACCACATCATCGCGCCGAGCACGATCAGCACGACCGCGGCGATGCCGAGCCCGACGCCGGGCGCCAGGGTTTCGCCGGGGCCGGCGGCGACCAGGACGAGCGAGGTGACCGTGACCGGGATGGTGGCGAACACGGCCAGCAGGATCGCCACGACGACGACGACGATCAGGCTCAGCGCCAGCCAGAATTCCTGGCGGCCCAGGCGCAGGAAGAACCAGCGCCGGTTCTCGGGTTCGAGCACGGCGCGGAACACCGCGCCGGTCAGCAGGGCGCTGGACGCCAGGCTGGTGACCCACTGCAGCAGCGACAACGCGTTGATCTGACCCATCAGCGCCGCCATCTGCTGGGTGGCGGCCGGCGAATCGGGCGCGATCTCGGCCTCGGCCAACGCCGCCAGGGCGCCGAACTGCGGCCACACGGTCGCGACCATCAGCGCCACCGGCCCGAGCGCCACGACCAGGTAGACCGCGCACCAGACCAGGAACGCCAGCGGGTTGCGGGCGATGACGCCGAACCCCGACCCGACCGCGCCGCCGAACGAAAACGTCGTCATGCCCTACCCCGCAACCTTCAGCTGCGGAGCATAGCGGGACCGTCAGACGCGCCGCAACGGCGCCGCTTAGAGGCGGTCCTCGGGAACGGCCTCGCCAGGCGCCTCGCGCGGGGTGATCAGCTTGGCGAGCTTGGGACGCAGCCAGTTCTCGAAGTCGTCGACGAACTCGTAGACCACCGGCACCAGCACCAGCGACAACAGGGTCGAGGTGATCAGGCCGCCGATCACCGCCACGGCCATCGGCTGGCGGAACTCGGCGCCCTTCTCCAGCGCCAGGGCGGTCGGCAGCATCCCGGCGGCCATGGCCACGGTGGTCATGACGATCGGCCGGGCCCGCTCGCGGCAGGCCTCGATCAGGGCGTTGCGCTGGGGCATGCCCTCGCGCTCGCGCTCGATCGCGTACTCGACCAGCAGGATCGAGTTCTTGGCCGCCAGCCCCATCAGCATCAGGAAGCCGATCAGCGAGGGGATCGACAGCGACAGATTGAAGATGAAGAGGCCGATGAACGCGCCGCCGACGGCCAGCGGCAGGGCCGCGAGGATGACGATCGGCTTGAAGAAGCTTTTGAACAGCAGCACCAGCACGGCGAACATCAGGAACACCGCGGTGGCGAAGGCGACGACGAAGCCGCCGAACATCTCGGCCATGGCCTCGGCGTCGCCGATGGCGCTGGGGGCGACCCCGGCCGGCAGCTTCTTCATGATCGGCAGCTTGTGGACTTCGCTGGTCGCGTCACCGAGCTCGACCCCGTCGGCCAGCTCGGCCTGGACGGTCATCTGGCGTTGGCGATTCAGGCGGTCGATCCGGGCCGGACCGGCCTGGAACTCCACGTCGGCCACGGCGCCGAGCGTCGTCGAGCCGCCGGTGGCGGTCGGCAGGCGAAGCTGACGGACCTGTTCGATGTCGGCGCGGGCCGATTCCGGCAGGCGGATGCGGATCGGGATTCGCCGCTCGCCCTCGTTCATCTTCGGAATGTTGGCGTCGATGTCGCCGACGGTGGCGACGCGGGCCGCCTGGGCGATCGCGGCCACCGAGACGCCGAGGCGCGCGGCCTCGTCGGCGCGGGGGCGGATCACCAGTTCGGGGCCGATCGGCGGGTTCTTCGGACGCGGATCGGTGACCTTGGTCAGGGTCCGCATCTGGCGTTCGAGCTCGAGGCTGGCCTGCTCCAGCGCCTTGGGATCGGAGCTGGTCAGGATCTGCTCGAACCCGGCCGAGCCCTGACCGTCGAGGAAGTTGAGCCGCACGTCCGGAACCGCCGCGATCTGGGCGCGGACGCGGTCCTTGAGCTGGTTGCCGGTGACCTTGCGGCTCGTGTTTAGCAGCACGGTGATGGTGCCGTTGCGCAGGTCGCTGCCGCCGCCCCCGCCGCCAGGACCGAAGTTCGCCACGGTCGAGCCGACCTGGCTGAAGACGCCCCGGACTTCCGGCTGGGCCGCCATGACCAGCGAGGCCTGCTGGACCGCGCGCTCCATGTCGCCGATGGTCGCGCCGGGCGGGCCCTGGACGTTGATGTAGACGTAGTCGGGATCGCCGGGCGGCTGGAAGCCCTTGGGCAGGAAGCCGATCATCGTCGCCGAGCAGACAAACAGCAGCAGGCCGGCGATGGAGGCGATGATGCGATGCTCCAGCGCCCACTTCAGGGCGCTGGGATAGAAGCCCTCGAACGGCTTCTGCGGCCGCTGATGCACGTTGGGCTTGAGGAAGTAGGCCGCCATCAGCGGCGTCACCAGGCGGGCGACGAGCAGCGAGAACAGCACCGCCACCGAGACGGTGAGGCCGAACTCCTTGAAGAACTGGCCGGGAATGCCGGGCATGAAGCTGACCGGCGTGAACACCACGACGATGGCGAAGGTGGTCGCCACCACCGCCAGGCCGATGGCGTCGGCGCCTTCCAGCGCGGCCTTGAACGGCCGCACCCCGCGGGCCACCCGCTTCTCGATGTTCTCGATCTCGACGATGGCGTCGTCGACGAGGATGCCGATGACCAGGGTCAGGGCGAGCAGCGTCACCAGGTTCAGCGAGAACCCGGCCATCTTCATCACGAAGAAGGTCGGGATCAGCGAGATCGGCATGGCCAGCACGGTGATGGCCGTGGCGCGCCAATCGCGCAGGAACAGCAGCACCACCAGCGCCGCCAGCACCATGCCTTCGAGCAGCACGTGCTGGGTGGCGCGGAAGTTGGCGCGGGTCTCGTCGACCGAGGCGTAGATCTTGGTGAACTTGACGTTCGGGTCGGCCTTGGCGATTTCGGCCAGCTTGGCGTTCACCCCGTCCTCGACGTCGACGTCGGACGACTCCTTGGTCTTGCTGACCTGGAAGCCGACCACGGGACGGTTGTCCAGGCGCGCGAAGCCGCGCGCCTCGGCCGAGCCTTCGCCGATGTCGGCGACGTCGGTGAGGCGGACGAAGCCGCCGCCGCCGGTGGCGATGGTCATGGCCCGCAACTGGTCGATGGTCTCGGCCGAGCCGAGGACGCGGACGGTCTGTTCGCGGCCGCCGACCTGGACGCGGCCGCCGGGGGCGTCCTGCTGGAACGCCATCAGGGCGTTGTTGACCTCGGCCGCGGTCAGGCCGCGGGCCGCCAGCTTGTCGGGATCGACGACGACGTTGATCTCGCGCGCCACGCCGCCGACCCGGGAGATCTGGGCCACGCCGCTGACGGTCTGCAGATCGCGGGCGATCTTGTCGTCCACGTACCAGGAGAGCTGCTCGTCCGACATCGCCGGCGCTTCGACCGCGTAGGTGATGATCGGGAAGGCGTCGTCGATCTCGACCCGGGTGACGGTCGGCTCGTCGATGTCGCGCGGCAGGACCTGGCGGGTCTGGTCGACCTTGGCGCGGACTTCGTCGGTCTTCTTCTGAAGATCCTCGCCCATTTCGAACTGGATGGACGTGGTCGAAACGCCCTGGGTCACCACCGACTGGATGTTCTTGACCCCAGTGATGCCCGACATGGCGTCTTCGACAGGCCGGGTGATCTGGGTCTCCATTTCCCCGGGCGCGGCGCCGCTCTGGGTCACCGTGACAGCGACCACCGGGAACTGGATGTTCGGGAACTGTTTAACCGCCAGCCCCGAATAGGCGATCATGCCGGCGATCAGCAGGCCGATGAACAGCAGCGCGACCGGAACCGGGTTGCGGATCGCCCAGGCCGAGATCGGGAAGCCGGAGCTCCCGCCTTGATGCTCGCTCATTTGGCCCTCGCGGCGGGTTGCGTCGCGGCGGCTTGCGGCGCAGCGGCCGCGCCGGCTTCAACCGGCTTCACCAGGTCGCCGTCGAGCAGGAACGAGGCCGCGTTCTGGACCACGCGGGCGCCGGCGGGCGGGCCCTTCACGATCTGGACGAGGCCGGAGCCGCGCTGTCCGGTCTGGACGGCCACGTGCTTCACGCGGTTGTCGTCGCCGACCACCATGACCGCCGCGCCGCTGGCGTCGTAGCGGATCGCGGTTTCGGGCAGGGCGAGGGTCGAGGCGCTGGCGTCGGCGAAGACCGCGCGGGCGAAGCCGCCGGCGCGGATGTCGGAGCGGGCGGGCAGCAGCACGCGGACCTGGCCGAGCTTGGTCTGGGCGTCGATCTGTGGGCTGACGATGCGCACCGTGCCCTGGGCCTGGCCGCCGCCCGGCAGGGTGACGGTCGCGCCCTGTCCGACGCGGATGCGGGCCAGATCGTCTTCGGACATGTCGGCGCCGAGTTCCATCTGGCCGTCGCGGGCGATGCGGAACCAGGGCGTGCCGCCGCCGGCCGACAGGTCGCCCGGACGGACCGTGCGCTCGAGGATCACGCCGGACACCGGCGCGACGACGGCGAGCTTGGCCAGGCGGGTCTGCAGGTCGCGCAGGTTCGCGCGGGCGGCCTGGGCCTGGAAGCGGCGCTGGGCGATCTGTTCCTGGGCGAGCACGCCCTGACCGTCCAGGTCGGCGACGCGCCTGGCCTGGTCGTCGGCCTGGGCGGACTGCGCTTCGGCCTGAGCGATCTGGGCCTGGAGGAGCGCCGGGTCGAGCTGCACCAGCACTTCGCCGGCGCGGACGGTGTCGCCGACGTCGGCGTTGACGCGCAGCACACGGAAGCCGCTGACCTCGGCCGCCACGGCGGCTTCTTCACGCGGGCGCAGCGTACCCGAAGCGCTGAGCGATCCGGAGATCGCGCGCGGTTCCAGCCGCACGACCGACACCGCGCGCGCCTGGGCGGCCGGGTCCTTCTTCGGCGGCTCCTTGGAGCCGCAGGCGGTCAACGTCACGGCGGAAGCCAGGCCGGCGGCGAGGGCCAGGATGGTCTTGGTTCTCGTCACTTCAGCGAGCCTCTTTGTTGGTCGGGGCGGCCTCAAGCGGCCAACCGCCGCCGAGAGCCTTGTAGGTCTGGACCGCGCGGCGCAGGGCCTGCACCTCGGCGCCGGTCTTCAGGGTGCGCACGGTGCGCCAGGCCCGCTCGTTGTCGAGCGTGGTCTGCAGATCGGTGAAGCCGGCGACGTAGCCCTTGCGGGACGCTTCGTAGGCCCGGCGGGCGCGGGCCTCGCCGTCGGTCAGCAGGTCCACCCGGCGGCGATCGGCCTCCAGCTGGACCAGCGAATTCTCGGCCTCGCCAAAGGCGGTCTGGACGGCCTTTTCGTAGGCGATCGCGGCCTGTTCGGCGCGAGCGTCCTGGGCCTTCATCTCCGAGAGCAGCCGCGGGATGTCGAGCACCGGGACGACGACGTTGGCGCCGATGCTCCAGCTCTGGGTCGTCGCCGAGTAGCCGGGCTGGTCGTTCTTCTGCAGGCCGATGCCCGGCGCCAGCTTGAAGGTCGGGAAGAAGGCGAGCTTGGCGTAGTCGAGGCGGCCGAGGGCCGAGGCGAGCATCGCTTCGGCGCGGCGCACGTCCGGGCGACGGGCGAGCAGCTCGCCGGGGATCACGTCCGGCACGGCCGGCGGCACGCCGACCTGGGCGTCGACCGGCAGGGCGGCGATCGGCTCGATCCCGCGGCCGGTGAGGATCAGCAAGTTGCGGCGCGCGGCCTGAAGCTCGGCTTCCAGACCGGCGACCTGGGACCTTGCCTGGGCGAGGTCGCCGGCCACGCGGTCGGCGTCCGCGGTCGAGGAGATGCCGCGCTGCGCACGGATGTCGACGACGCGGTAGAGCTCGGCCTGGATCCGCTCGGTGGCGCGGGTGTCCTCGAGCTGGATGGCGAGGCCGCGGGCGGCGAAGTAGCCGTCGGCGACCGCCGCCGCGAGGCTGGCGCGGGCCGCCTCGTAGTCGAGCCGCGCGGCCGCCATCTCGGCGTTGGCGGCGCGGCTGGCGGCGAAGATGCGGCCGAAGAGGTCGATCTCCCAGCTGACGTCGAAGTTGGCGCTCTCGGTGCGGCTGTCGCCGGTGCTCGAGAAGCCCGGAATGTTGATGGCGGTCCCGTCGATGACCTTGCTGTCGGTCTCGGTGATCGAACCGCGGGGATTGCCCTGGGGCAGGAAGCTGGTCAGCGCGCCGGACCGGGTGGCGCGCGCCTCACGCAGCTTGGCCGCCGCGCTGCGGGCGTCGGGGCTGTTGGCCAGCGCCTCGGTGATCAGGGCGGTGAGCTGCGGGTCGTCGAACCCGGTCCACCAGGTCTCCAGCGACGGGGCGGCGGAGATCGCCGGCGAGGACGGCGCCTCGTAGGCGGCGGGAAGGCGCGTATCGACGTCGCGGGTGGAGGCGCAGGCCGTCAGCATCAGGGCCAGGCCCGTCACCGATCCGACCGCAGGGGAAACTAGGCGCATCGCTCTTTTCATCACTATCGGTTTGCGACACCGCCCACCGCGCCGGGCGCGACAAGCACGCGCAGCGCGGACCTCGATACCGGCGTTCCGTTCTTAGCTGCGGTCATGCTTCAGGTCGATTGCAGAGACGAGACAATCGGCAAAGCGAAACGCAGGTGTCGCAAACCGGTCGCATGGCACTGGCGCGAGACCACGCCGCGAACTAGGGTTCCGCGCAATTCCACCCCCCATTTGAGTGAACTATGAAACAGTTTCTGCTCGCTGGCGCCGCGATTTGGGCCGTTTTCGCCGCCCCTGCCCTCGCCGGCGACATCAATCCCGCCAAGATCGCCGAGCACGTGAAGGTGCTGGCGTCCGATGAGTTCGAAGGTCGCGGCCCGGCCACGGAAGGCGAGAAGAAGACGGTCGCCTACATCATCGACCAGTTCAAGGACGCCGGATTGAAGCCGGGTGGAGATCTTGTGGAGGGCCAGCGCGCCTGGACCCAGGACGTGCCGCTGGCCCGCTTCGAGATCAAGGGCCCGGTCAGCGTCGGCGTCACCGCCGGCGGCAAGACGCAGGCCTGGACCCAGGGCGAGGACGTCGCCCTGCGCGCGGCCCAGACCGGCGCGACGCAAGTCGCCGTCAAGGACGCTCCCATCGTGTTCGTCGGCTATGGCGTCACCGCACCGGAGCGCAACTGGGACGACTTCAAGGGCGTCGACCTGAAGGGCAAGGTCGCGCTGGTGCTGGTCAACGATCCCGACTTCGAGACCGGCCCCAACAGCAAGGACGGGGGCGACTTCGGCGGCAAGGCGATGACCTATTACGGCCGCTGGACCTACAAGTACGAAGAGGCCGCGCGCCGCGGGGCGATCGGCTTCCTGGTGGTCCACGAAACCGCGCCGGCCTCCTACGGCTGGGCGACGGTGAAGAACTCCAACACCGCGCCGCTGTTCGACATCATCCGCGAGAAGCCGAGCGAGGCGCACGCCCTGCTGGAAGGCTGGATCCAGCGTGACCGTACGGTCGAGCTGTTCAAGGCCGCGGGCCTCGACTTCGAAGCCGCCAAGAAGCAGGCCCAGAGCCGCGACTTCAAGCCGGTCGAACTGAAGGGCGCGACCTTCTCGACGACCTACGGCGTCGACGTGCAGAAGATCGTCTCGAAGAACGTGGTCGGGCTGATCCCCGGCGCCAAGCGCCCCGACGAGACGATCATCTACTCGGGCCACTGGGATCACCTGGGCGTCGGCCTGCCGGACGCCAAGGGCGACAAGATCTACAACGGCGCGGTCGACAACGCCGACGGCATCGCCACCATGATCGAGATCGGCCGGGCCTTCGCCAAGGGCCCGCAGCCGGACCGCTCTGTGGTGTTCCTGGCGGTGACCGCCGAGGAAAAAGGCCTGCTGGGATCGGAATACTACGCCGCCAACCCGCTCTACCCGCTCGGCAAGACGGTCGCGAACATCAACATGGACGCCCTGTCGCCGGCCGGCCCGGCCAAGGACTTCACAACCTCGGGCGACGCGGCCTCGACGCTGCAGGACGCGCTGGTCGCGGTCGGCAAGAGCCATGGCCGCTACTACACGCCGGATTCCAAGCCCGAGGCGGGCCTGTTCTTCCGCTCGGACCACTTCCCGTTCGCCAAGCGCGGCGTGCCGGCGATCTCGTTCGGTTCGGGCTACGACCTGGTGAGCGGCGGCAAGGAAGCCGGCGCGGCGTGGTCGAAGGCCTACACCGCCGACCGCTATCACCAGCCGGCCGACCACTTCGACGACAGCTGGAACCTTGAAGGCATCGCCCAGGACGGCCAACTGATGTTCGAGCTGGGCCGTCAGCTGGCCGACTCCGCCACCTGGCCGGAGTGGAAAGCGGGCTCGGAGTTCAAGCTGACCCGGGACGCGACCGCGTCCGACAGGAAGTAGCAAAGGCGAGGAACGAGATGGCGCAGGCAGGTCAGATCCGGGCCGGCATCGGGGGCTGGACCTTCGAGCCGTGGCGCGGGGTTTTCTATCCGCAAGGCCTCAAGCACGCCGACGAACTGGCCTACGCCAGTCGCCATCTCACCGCGCTGGAGATCAACTCCACCTACTACTCCAGCCAGAAGCCGCAGACCTTCGCCAAGTGGGCGGCCGCCACCCCGGACGGCTTCAAGTTCACGGTGAAGGCCTCGCGGTTCTGCACCAATCGCCGGGTGCTGGCCGAAAGCGGCGAGTCGGTGACCAAATTCCTGACCCAGGGGATCGTCGAGCTGGGCGACCGGCTCGGCCCGATCCTCTGGCAGTTCATGCCGACCAAGAAGTTCGACGAGGCCGACTTCGCCGGGTTCCTGGACCTGCTGCCCAGGAGCCAGGACGGGCTGGCGCTGCGCCACTGCGTCGAGGTCCGCCACGCCAGCTTCGTCGACCCGGCCTTCGTGAAGATGTGCCGCGAGCGAAACGTGGCGATCTGCGTCTCGGAGAACGAGAACTATCCGCTGATCTCCGACATCACCGCGGACTTCGTCTATTCGCGCCTGCTGATGGGATCGGACACGATCGAGACCGGCTATGTCGCCGAAGACCTGGACGCCTGGGCCGAACGCTTCGGCGAATATTCGAAGGGACGGGTGCCGGGCGACTTGAAGCCGATCGACCGCACGGGGCCGGCGGAAGGCCCGCACGAGACCTTCGTGTTCTTCATCCACGAGGGGAAGGTTCGCGCCCCGGCCGCGGCGCAGGAACTGCTGAAGCGGGTTAACCGCTAGCCCCAGAACGCAAAACGCCCCCGGCCGTAGCCGAGGGCGCGATCTGCAAGAATGCGAATTCTTGTTGCGGTGCTTACGCGCCGCCGGGGAAGCGCATCGGAACCTTCACGGTGCCGGTCTTCGAACCCATCGGCAGAGCATCGGCCACGCACAGGGCGGCCTTGTCGAAGCCCTTACCAGCCTTGCTGTCTTCCAGGACCTTGCAGCCCGACAGCTTACCAGCCGTCGCATTGCACTCGAGCATCACCACAGCCGCGTCGCGGGTGTTGGCGTGCTTGGTCAGGCACTTCGACATGCTTTCTTGGAAGTCAGCCGCAGCCGACGCGCCGGCAAACGCCAGGCAGAGGGCGACACCGCCGCCGATTTTGATGAGATTCTTCATGGCCCCACTCCTTTCTAGATAACGGACGCAGACCCTGTATGAGGCATTCAGGTTAAAAGAATCTGATGGCCGAGAATTAGATTTGGTTAATGCGCAGTAAACGCGACAATCACAATTGTCGTGTCTTTATATCTATTACGCGCGTGAAGTCGGGATAATGCGGATTTCCAGTGACGATTGGTTAGCAACCTCCCGTCATTGTGAAGCTAAGGATACTACCTAGTCGGGGGAAACTTAGGTGAAGCGCTTTCGGCTCGTCGACCTGCCGCTGATCGCGAAGATCGGCTTTGCGCCTGCTTTCGCACTGGTGATGTTGGCCCTGACGGCCGGCGGCGCCGTCGTCATCCAACGCGGTCAAGCCGCCGACCTGAAGCAGGTCGTGCACACCGACCTGCCCAACAGCCTGCGTCTGCAGAAGGTTTCGGAGCGCATTACTGCGGTCCATGGCCAGCTCTACTTCCTGCTGACCCATCAGGCGGCCTCGATCGACACGGACAAGATCGAGGGCGAGAGCCAGAAACTGCTGGCCGAGGTCGACGCCATCACCAAGGAAGTCCAGGCGATGGAGGCCAAGGCCCCCGCCGCTCAGAAGAAGTCCTTCCAGGATTTGATCAAGGCCCTCAAGGGCACGCGCGACGCGCTCGACGTGATCGCCGCCATGATCACCACCGACTTCAGCACCGCCGCCGGTTTTGCTGCTCCGTTCGAGCAGGAATACACGAACATGACCGGCATGCTGAACAAGATCGTCGCCGCCAACAACGCGATGACCGACGCCAACGCCAAGGCCAGCGAAGAACGCTCGCAGACCGCGCAGATGGTGCAGATGGTCGCCGCCGTGGCCACGCTGCTGATCGCCGGCGCCCTGGCCTGGGCGCTGACCATGATGCTGCGCCGCGACGTCAAGCAGATCGCCGGCGCCACCGAGGCCCTGGCGCGCGGCGACAGCTCGATCGACCTCGACAAGCTGGCCCGCAAGGACGAGCTCGGCGCGATCGTGTCGTCGCTGACCGTGTTCCGCGACAACCAGCTGCACCTCGAGAAACTGCGCGTCGAGCACGAGCAGACCGAGGCCGCCGCCGAAGTCACCCGCCGCCAGAACGCCGACGCCGCCGCGGCGATCGCCGAAGAGCAGGCGATGGTGGTCAACTCGCTGGCCCGCGGCCTCGACAGCCTGGCCGCCGGCGACCTGACCTATCGCCTCGACGCCGAGTTCCCGGGCGACTACCGCAAGCTGCGCGACGACTTCAACGCCGCGTCGGCCAAGCTGGAAGAAGCCATGGCCGCCATCGCCGGCGCCACCGCCTCGATCCAGTCGGGCGCGGGCGAAATCAGCACCTCGGCCGACGACCTGTCGCGCCGCACCGAGCATCAGGCCGCGACGCTGGAAGAAACCGCCGCGGCGCTGGACGAGATCACCGCCACCGTCAACAAGACCTCGGAGGGCGCCAGCCACGGCCGTGAAGCCGTCGCCGCCGCCAAGTCCGACGCCGAAGAAGGCGGGCTGGTCGTCGGCCGCGCCATCGAGGCGATGGGCCAGATCGAGAGCTCGGCCAAGCAGATCAGCCAGATCATCGGCGTGATCGACGAGATCGCCTTCCAGACCAACCTCCTGGCTCTGAACGCCGGCGTCGAAGCCGCCCGCGCCGGGGAAGCCGGCCGCGGCTTCGCGGTCGTCGCCTCCGAAGTGCGGGCTCTGGCCCAGCGCTCGGCCGAGGCGGCCAAGGAGATTAAGACCCTGATCAGCGCCTCGAGCCAGCAGGTCGCCTCCGGCGTGAGCCTGGTCGGCGAGACCGGCAAGGCCCTGGAGCGCATCGTCCGCCAGGTCGGCGAGATCTCGACCGTGGTCGGCGAGATCGCCGCCAGCGCGAAGGAAGAGGCCCTCGGCCTCGGCCAGGTCAACACGGCGGTCAACCAGATGGACCAGGTCACCCAGCAGAACGCCGCCATGGTCGAGCAATCCACCGCCGCCAGCCGCGTGCTGGCCGACGAGGCGCAGGAACTGGCTCGGCTGGTCGCGCGCTTCCGGGTCACCGGCGGCGGCGTGCAGACGGCCACCCGCACGGTCGGCGCGCCGCGCCAGCGGCCTACGTCTCGGCCGGCCAGCCGCGGCGCCACGGCCCTCGCCACGGCGACCCATGCCGACGAGGACAGCTGGGAAGAATTCTAAGGATAAGAAGACGTCCAGGAACGGAAGGGTCGCCGAGAGGCGGCCCTTTTTCGTTGCGCCCAGCGCATTACCCGGCGGGTAATCGATCGGCGGCTGGCGGCGGCGCACGGTGGCTGGACCCACCACGCCGACCAGAGGCTCCCATGTCCGCCTACGCCATCGCCCGCCTTCGCAACGTCACGCTGGGCGAGCCCATCGTCGAATACCTTCGCCGCATCGACGCCACGCTCGCGCCCTTCGGCGGTAAATTCCGCATCCATGGCGGCCAGGCCGAGGTGCTGGAGGGCGACTGGTCGGGCGACCTGATCATGATCGAGTTCGCAGATCGGCGGCGCGCACGCGACTGGTATGCCTCGCCCGCCTACCAGCAGATCCTGCCGCTGCGGACCGGCGCCTCGCAGGGCGACGTCATCTTGCTCGACGGCGTCGGCGACGACCATCGCTCGACAGACGTTCTGGGCGGCTGATCGCGAGGCTTGACCGACGCGGCGTCAGGCCCTGCGCAATTCCCCCAAACACGGGAGGAAAAGTCATGGCCCAGTTCACCGCCGACGACCTGATGTTCAAGCCGGGCTTGATGACCGGCGAGCGGATCCTGATCACCGGCGGCGGCACGGGCCTGGGCAAGGTGATGGCCGAGGCGCTGCTGATGCTGGGCGCCGAGGTCTATATCTGCGGCCGCCGCGGCGGCGTGGTCGAACAGGCCGCCAAGGACCTGATGGAGGCCCACGGCGGCAAGTGCGTGGGCCTGGCCTGCGACATCCGCGTGCCCGAGGCGATCAGCGAGATGCTGGACACGATCTGGGCCGACGGCGGCGCGCTGACCGGTCTGGTCAACAACGCCGCCGGCAACTTCATCAGCCGCACCCAGGACCTGTCGCCGCGCGGCTTCGACGCCATCGCCAACATCGTGTTCCGCGGCTCGTTCTTCGTGACGCTTGAGTGCGGCAAGCGCTGGATCGCCGAGGGGCGGCGCGCCTCGGTGATCTCGATCCTGACCACCTGGATCTGGAACGGCGGTCCGTTCACCGTGCCCTCGGCGATGTCCAAGGCCGGCATCGCCACCATGAGCCAGTCGCTGGCGGTGGAGTGGGGCCAGCACGGCATCCGCTTCAACAACATCGCGCCCGGCCCCTTCCCGACCGAGGGCATGAGCGCGCGGCTCAATCCCAGCCAGGGCGAGGAGACCGGCGGCGCTTACTCAGACATGAGCGGCAATCCGATGGGCCGGGTCGGCGACATGCGCGAGCTGGCCAACCTGGCGGTCTATCTGCTGCATCCGCTGTCGGCCTATGTGAACGGCCAGACCATCGCCATCGACGGCGCGGCGTGGCAGGCCTCGGGCGGCAACTTCTCGCGCCTGACCGGCTGGGGCGACGGGGAATGGACGGCGGCCAAGGAGGCGATCCAGGCCACCAACGCCAAGGACCGCGCCGCCCGCACGGTCTGATCATGGTTAACCGGGTCTTAAGGCGGGGCGGCCCAAGCCTGGGTCATGCGTATCGCGCCGCTCCTGCTGATCCTGGCCCTGGCCGCCTGGCCGGCGACCGCGCAGCAGCCCCTGCGCGGCCCCGTGCAGCCCGAGCCGGCGCGCCCAGCGGCGCCCGCGGCCCAGCCCGTCGAACCGCTGCCGGCGCTGATCGCGCCGCTGGCCCCGAGCCCGGCCGCGGCCGATCGCTGCCGACTGACCTGCGCCAGCGACTACTATGCCTGCCTGTCGACCGAGACGGCGGAGGACTGCGCGCCGCACTGGAGCCAGTGCCGCAGCAACTGCGCGGCCGCAGCCCGCCGATAGCCGATCGCTCCGCTCCCGGAGCATTTCTTCGCCTTGGCTTCCGGCCCGCCCTGGTCGTAATATGACGGGCGTCACCTTTTCGAGTCAGGCCTGAGATGTCCGAAGTCGCCTATCTTCCCGCCGGCAAGCGCGAACTGACCAAGGTCGCCAACCGGCAGGCCATTCTGGACGCGGCCCGCAAGGTGTTCGGCGAGCTCGGCTACGAGACCGCGACGGTGCGCGACATCATCCGCGGCACCGGCCTGGCCGCGGGCACGTTCTACAACTACTTCAAATCCAAGGACGAGGTGTACCTGGCCCTGGCCAGCGAGGGCGCGCGGCAGTTCGCGCCGCTGCTCAAGGCGCACCGCGCGCAGTCGGCCGGCTGGGAAGAGTTTCTGAACGCCGCCATCGAAGCCTACTTCCTGTTCCTGGCCGACGCGCACAAGAGCTGGCTCAGCCAGCGCCCGCCCGGCGAGACCCAGCCCCACGTCCACGGCGAGACGCCCGAGATGGCGGCCGTCTTCAACGAGGTCCGCGAAGCCATCGTCGAGGAAATGGCCAACGGCGGCGCGCCGGTCACCGACCCCGATTACCTGGCCGCCGCCTGCATCGCAGTCGCGCGCGACGTCGGCGAGAAGATGCTGGCCCGTCGCCCGATCGACACCAAGGGCGCCACGCAGTTCGCGGTGGCGATGATCCAAGGCGGCCTGAACGGCCTGCGGCAGGCCGAGGACTAGGCCGGGTGGCGAACGTCCAGCGCGCCCTCGCCAGAACCCTCCTTTCGCTGCCCTCTCCCATCCTGCGCCTGATGTCGGGCGGCGCGGCCGTCTATCGCGGCGGGCGCACCCTGGATCCGCGCTTTCAGTTCATGGCCGCCCAGGCCGCGCGCATGCCCGCCATGACCGCCCTGTCGCCCGAAGAGGCCCGCCGCGCCACCGCCGAGGGCGGCAAGGTCTATGGCGGGCGCGCGGAGCCAGGCGTCCGCATCGAGCCCCTGACCGTCCCCGCGGACGGGCGGGATATCCCGGCGCGCCTCTACAGGCCCGAACAGCAGGATCCGGCCGCGCCGGCCATCGTCTTCGCGCACTTCGGCGGCGGCGTGATCGGCGACCTGGACACCAGCCACGCCTTCTGCGGCATCCTGGCCAAGGTCGCCCGCGCGCCAGTGGTGTCGGTCGAGTACCGCCTGGCCCCGGAACACCGCTTCCCGGCGGGCCTGGAGGACGTGCTGGCGGCCTATCGCCATGTCCGTGACAACGCCGCCCAGTTCGGCGCGCCGGCCGGCCAGGCGATGATCGGCGGCGATTCCATGGGCGGCAACTTCGCCGCCGTGGTCTGCCAGGAGCTGGCCCGCAGCGGCGAGCCGCAGCCGGCCCTGCAATTGCTGATCTATCCCTGCGTCGACGTCGCCAGCCAGACCGCCTCGATGACCACCTACGCCGAGGCCTTTCCGCTGTCGCGGGCGACCATGGACTGGTTCATGGGCCACTACATGGGTCCGGACGCCGACCCAGCCGATCCGCGGCTGTCGCCGATCCGCCAGGACGATCTGTCCGGGCTGGCGCCCGCCGTCGTCGTCACCGCCGGCTTCGACCCGCTGGTCGACCAGGGCGAGGCCTACGCCCGGCGCCTGCGCGCGGCCGGCGTGCCGGTGATCTATCGCTGCTATGACGCCATGGCCCACGGGTTCACCGCCTTCACCGGCGTGGTGCCCTGCGCCGACGTGGCGTGTCGGGAGATTGCGGGCCTGGTCCGCGAAGGTCTGGAGGGACGGATTGCGCGCGCTGCTGGTTGAGGAACTGAAGCCCGAGTACGGCGGCTGCGTCCTGAAGGAAGTCGAGACCCCGGCCCCCGGTCCGGGCGAGGTGCAGATCAAGGTGCGGGCCGCGGCGGTGAACTTTCCCGACCTGCTGCAGACCCGCGGCGAGTACCAGCACAAGCCGCCGCTGCCGTTCATCCCTGGGATGGAGATCGCGGGCGAAGTCACCGCCCTGGGCGAAGGCGTCGACCAGTTCCAAATCGGCGAGGCGGTGGTCGGCGGCGCGCGGATCGGCGGCTTCTCCGAGTACGCAGTGACGCCGGCGTCCAGCCTGCGCCGCAAGCCGGACGGCCTGTCGTTCAGCCAGGCGGCGGGCTACGCGACCGCCTACCTGACCGCCTATGTTTCGCTGGTGCGCCGCGCCGCGGTGCAGCCCGGCGAATGGGTGCTGGTGCACGGCGCGGCCGGAGGGGTCGGTCTGGCGGCCGTGGATCTCGCCAAGCATCTGGGCTGTAAGGTGATCGCCGCCTCGGCCTCGGACGACAAGCTGGCCATCGTGCAGCGCGAGTACCAGCCCGACGCCGTCGTGAACGTCACCGGCGGCTTCCGCGAGAAGGTCAAGGAGATCACCGGCGGGCGCGGCGCGAACGTAATCTACGATCCCGTGGGCGGCGACGTGTTCGACGAGAGCACCCGCTGCATCGCCTTCGACGGCCGCCTGCTGGTGGTCGGCTTCGCCTCCGGCCGGCTGCCCGTGCTGCCGGTCAACATCGCCCTGATCAAGGGCTTCTCGGTGATGGGCGTGCGGGCCGGCGAGTACGGCCGCCAGTTCCCCGAGAAGGGCCGCGAGAACCAGGCGGCGATCTGGGAGCTGGCCGCGCAGATGAAGCCGCGGGTCGACCAGGAGCATCCGCTGAGCGAGTGGCGCGCGGCCTTCGACTCGCTGGCCGACCGCAAAGTCGTCGGCAAGACCATCGTGCGGCCCGATCTCTGACCTATATACTCAGCCCATGACCATCGAACATGAACACGAACTCGAGGGCCTGAAGGCCGCCGGCCGGCTGGTCGCGCGGACCCTGGAGGCCATGGGCAAGGCGCTGGAGCCGGGCATCACCACCCGCGAGCTCGATCAGCTGGGCCGCCGGATGCTGGAGCTGGAAGGCGCCCGCTCGGCCCCGGAGCTGACCTACAACTTCCCGGGCGCGACCTGCATCTCGGTCGCCCCCGACTGCGCCCACGGCATTCCCGACGACCGCCGCATCGAGGCTGGGACGCTGGTCAATATCGACGTCTCGGCCGAGCTGAACGGCTTCTTCGGCGACACTGGGGCGAGCTTCGCGGTGCCGCCGGTCAAGCCGAACATCGAGCGCCTGTGCCGCGACGGCCGCCGCGCCATGTGGGCCGGCATCCGCGCCGTGCGCCCGGGCGCCAAGCTCAACGAGGTCGGCAAGGCCATCCAGACCTTCGCCGACAAGAACGGCTATTCGCTGGTCACCAACCTGGCCAGCCACGGGGTCGGGCGCTCGCTGCACGACGAGCCGGCCGAGATTCCGACCTGGTGGGAGCCGCACGACCGCCGCCGGATTCACGAGGGGCTGGTGTTCACCATCGAGCCGTTCCTGTCGCTCGGCGCCGACTGGGTCGAGGAGGGCGACGACGGCTGGACGCTGACCCCGCCGGGCCGCGAACCGACCGTTCAGTACGAACATACGCTGGTCGCGACCAAGCGCGGACCAGTTATCCTGACCTTGGCGGCCTGAAAACGCAGGAGAAGGTTGACTCCTCTCCAAGGCTCCCTTAGGAACCGCCGCTCAATTTTATACCGGAGTTGATCTCGTGAAGCGGACTTTCCAACCGTCCCGACTGGTGCGTGCACGCCGTCACGGTTTCCGCGCGCGCATGGCGACCAAGAACGGCGCCAAGATCGTGGCTCGCCGTCGCGCCAAGGGCCGCAAGCGCCTGACCGCCTAAGACGCATCCGCGTCTTAGAGCCTGAGGTGTCGGCATGACCGACGCCCCTAAAGTCATCGAACGCATTCAGAAGCGCTCGGACTTTCTCGCCGCCGCGCGGGCGTCTTCGTACGCCAAAGGCGCGGTGGTGATGCAGGCCCGTGATCGGGCCGACGGCTCCCCCGTCATTCGCGTCGGCTTCACCGCCACCCGCAAGATCGGCGGCGCCGTCGTGCGCAACCGCGCCAAGCGGCGCCTGCGCGCCGCCGCACAGGCGATTTTGCCGCAACTCGGCAAGCCCGGCTTTGACTATGTTTTGATCGCTCGCAACGGCGCGCCCACCCGGGCGTGGCCGCGTTTGCTTGACGATGTGAAAACCGCGCTGATAAGCCTCGCGGCCGAAAGCGACAGCCCGTCCCGCGCCTCGCAGCGCGCCCCTTCTTCCTCCGCCTGAGCGCGCGTCCCCATGCAAGAGAACAACAACCGCAACACGATCATCTTCGTGGTCAGCGCGGTTCTGATCCTGATCGCCTACCAGTTCTTCGTGCTGGATCCGGCCGCCAAGAAGCGCAGCGCCGAGGCCGACCGCCAGAAGGCCGCCGCCGCCGAAGTGCAGGCCGCCTCAGGCGCGGCGCCCGCCCTGCCGGGCGCGCCCAACGCCAAGCCTGGCCCGGTCGTGGTCTCGCGCCAGGAAGCCGCCGCGGCCAGCGCCCGCGCGCCGATCGCCACCCCGGCCCTGACCGGTTCGGTCTCGCTGCGGGGCGCGCGGATCGACGACCTGTTCCTGAACAACTACCGCGTGGCGGTGGCCAAGGACTCGCCGCCGGTCGAACTGTTGCGCCCCGAAGGCGCCAAGCACGCCTTCTTCGCCGAATTCGGCTGGACCGGGGCCAACCTGCCCGGGCTGCCCAACGCCGACACCGTCTGGCAGGTGGTCGAGGGCTCGACCCTCGCGCCCGGCCAGCCGCTGGTGCTGCGCACGTCGAACGGCGAGGGCCTGACCTTCACGCGCAAGCTCGAGGTCGACGACAAGTTCATGTTCACGGTGACCGACACCGTGGCCAACACCGGCGCCGGAACCGTGACCCTGGCCCCCTACGCCTCGGTCCAGCGCCAGGGCGTGCCGGCTGATCTCGGCCGTAACCAGATCGTCCACGAGGGCGCGATCGGTTGGCTGGGCGGCGAACTGCGCCAGCTGAAGTACGCCAAGTGGCTGAAGGAAGGCGACCTGAACGTCTCGTCGGTCGGCGGCTGGACGGGCATCACCGACAAGTACTGGCTGACCGCGCTGATCCCCGATCAGAAGGAACACATCCAGAGCCAGTACCGGGTGACCAAGTCGCTCGCCGCCGACATCTTTGAAGCCAACTATGTCGGCCGCCCGCACATCATCCCGGCCGGCAAGCAGGTCACCGAGGTCACCCGCCTGTTCGCCGGCGCCAAGACCGTGCCGCTGCTGAAGGAATACGAGACCAAGCTCGGCGTGCCGCACCTGGACATGGCCGTGGACTGGGGGAACTTCTGGTTCATCACCCGGCCGATGTTCATGTTCCTGGACTTCATCTTCCAGAAGGTCGGCAACTTCGGCATCGCCATCCTGCTGCTGACCGTGGCCGTGAAGCTGATCTTCTTCCCGCTGGCCAACAAGAGCTACGAGTCGCTCACCAAGATGAAGAAGGCGCAGCCGCAGGTCGAAGCGCTGCGCGCGAAATACAAGGAAGACCCGGCCAAGCAGCAGCAGGAGCTGATGGCCCTGTATCAGCGCGAGAAGATCAACCCGCTGACCGGCTGTCTGCCGATGCTGGTGCAGATCCCGGTGTTCTACGGCCTCTACAAGGTGCTGACCGTCACCATCGAAATGCGCCACGCGCCGTTCTTCGGCTGGATCCAGGACCTCTCGGCCAAGGACCCGCTGACGATCTGGAACCTGTTCGGCCTGATCCCGTACAACCCGGCCAACGTGCCGGTGATCGGCTCGATCCTGAACTCGGACCTGCTGCACCTGGGGCCCATGGCGCTGCTCTACGGCGTGACCATGTACCTCTCGACGGCGATGAACCCGCCGCAGCCGGACCCGATCCAGCAGAAGATCTTCCAGTTCATGCCGGTGATGTTCACCTTCATCATGGCCCCGTTCGCGGTCGGCCTGCTGATCTACTGGACCTGGTCGAACGTGCTGACCATCCTGCAGCAGTACGTGATCATGCGACGCTTCAAGGTGGACAACCCGATCGACCAGATCATCGCCAAGATCACCGGCAAGCCCAGGGAAGTCGGTTGAGCCAGGACCCGCTCTTCACCGAGGACGAACTGGAAGCCGCGCGCATTCTGTTCGCGCGGCAGGCCAGCTTCCTGATGGGAGCGGTCTCGGTCGACGGCCTGCCGCCGGGCGACCTCCCCGAGGTCGCCTTCGCTGGCCGCTCGAACGTCGGCAAGTCGTCGCTGATCAACGCCCTGGTCGGCCACAAGGGCCTGGCCCGCGCCTCCAACGAGCCCGGCCGCACCCGCGAGCTGAACTTCTTCATGCTGGACGAGCGGCTGCGGCTGGTCGACCTGCCCGGCTACGGCTGGGCCAAGGCCTCGAAGGTCGAGGTGAAGAAGTTCCAGAACCTCGGCCGCGACTTCCTGCGCGGCCGCGCCAACCTCAAGCGCGCCTATCTGCTGATCGACGCCCGCCACGGCCTGAAGGCGGTGGACGAGGAGCCGATGGCCGCCTTCGACAAGGCCGCGGTCTCCTACCAGATCATCCTGACCAAGGCCGACAAGCTCAAAGCCGCCGAGGTCGAGGCCGTGCGCCTGCGCACCGAGGCGGCGATCATCAAGCGCCCGGCGGCGTTCCCGCGGGTGCTGGCCACCTCGTCGGAAAAGGGCGGCGGCATCCCCGAGCTGCGCGCCGAGATCATGTCGGCCTGCGAGATCACGCTCTAGGCCGCATCGCCGCGCTGACGCGGGGTCAGTCTTTGCGGGCCTGAGCGTCCATGGAACAACGGCGGGAAGGAAACTCCCAGGACCGCCACCATGCTCTCCACCGCCGGCCGCACGGCCTACGACGCCGACCTCGACCTGTTCCGCGACCAGGTGCGCAAGTTCTTCGACAAGGAGCTCTATCCGCACCTCGACCGCTGGGAAGAGGCCGGCATCGTCGATCGCGAGTTCTGGAAGGCCTATGGCGCGGCGGGCCTGCTCTGCCCGCAGGTCCCGGCCGAGTACGGCGGGCTGGAGCTCGACTATCGCTACAACGCGGTGATCGGCGAGGAGCTGTCCTATGCGGGGTCGTCGGCCGGCGTCACTCTGCAGTCGGACATCACCGTCGACTACATCATCAACTACGGCTCGGAAGAGCTGAAGCAGCGGCTGCTGCCGGGCATGGTCTCGGGCGAGATCATCACCGCCATCGCCATGACCGAGCCGGGCACCGGGTCGGACCTGCAGGGCGTGAAGACCACCGCCATCCGCGACGGCAACCACTACGTCCTCAACGGCAGCAAGACCTACATCACCAACGGCCAGAACGCCGACGTGGTGATCGTGGTCGCCAAGACCGATCCGAGCCTGGGCTCGAAGGGCATCTCGCTGATCCTGGTCGAGCGCGGAACGGCGGGCTTCGAGCGCGGCCGCAACCTCGACAAGGTCGGCCAGAACTCGGCCGACACCTCCGAGCTGTTCTTCAACGACGTGCGCGTGCCGATCACCAACTGCCTGGGCGAGGAAGGGCGCGGCTTCGCCTATCTGATGAACCAGCTGGCCCAGGAGCGGCTGCAGATCG
This sequence comes from Phenylobacterium sp. GW823-FHT02A09, assembly GCF_058797775.1. Classification (NCBI taxonomy): domain Bacteria; kingdom Pseudomonadati; phylum Pseudomonadota; class Alphaproteobacteria; order Caulobacterales; family Caulobacteraceae; genus Phenylobacterium; species Phenylobacterium sp. GW823-FHT02A09. The sequence goes on from NZ_JBXAJZ010000002.1 coordinate 244,252, forward strand.
CCATCGCCGGGCAGGCCGGCGCCCAGCGGGCCTTCGACGAGGCGGTGAAATTCACCAAGGACCGCAAGGCCTTCGGCCAGTCGATCTTCGACTTTCAGCACACCCGCTTCACCCTGGCCGGCCTGAAGGCCAAGCTGCAGGCCGGCTGGGCGCACCTGGACTGGGCGATCGCCCGCCACGTGGCCGGCAAGCTCGACGCCGCCGAGGCCTCGGCGGCCAAGCTGTTCCACACCGAGCTGCAGTGGGAGGCCTGCGACATCGCCCTGCAGCTGCACGGCGGGGCCGGCTACATGAACGAGTATCCGATCGCCCGGCTGTGGCGCGACGCCCGCGTCCAGCGCATCTACGGCGGCACCTCGGAGATCATGAAGGAAGTGGTCGCCCGCTCGATCTGAGGCCTGCGCGCCCTCGGCCCTCGCCACAGGCGGTGACAGGGGGCGTGAGGTCCGCTATCGGAGCCCCCAACAGCGCGCGACCTGTCGCGGCTGGCTAAGTGTGGCGGAGCCTCGAGCGGCTCCTGGAGGGTTGCGACCTTGACCGACGACGCCGAAGAACAGGGCTGGGCCACCGCCAAGACCCTCGCCGAGGCCCTGCCCTACATCCAGATCTACGACCGCGAGGTCGTGACGATCAAATACGGCGGCCACGCCATGGGCGAGGAAAGCGTCGCCAAGCTGTTCGCCGCCGACGCGGTGCTGCTGAAGATGCTCGGCGTCCATCCGGTCGTGGTGCACGGCGGCGGCCCGCAGATCTCGCGCATGCTCGACAAGGCCGGCGTCAAGTCGACCTTCGTCGACGGCCTGCGGGTGACCGACGAGGCCACCATGGAGGTCGCCGAGATGGTGCTGTCGGGCGCTATCAACAAAGAGATCGCCAACTGGATCACCCTGGCCGGGGCCGAGGCTGACGTGCGCGGCGTGGGCCTGTCGGGCAAGGACGCCCGCCTGATCACCGTCGAGAAGGCGCACCGCACCAAGAAAGACCCCGACAGCCAGATCGAGCAGGTCGTCGACCTGGGCTATGTCGGCGAGCCGACCCGCATCGATCCGAAGCTCATCGAAGCGCTGATCTACGCCGAGGAGGATTACATCCCGGTGGTCGCGCCGATCGGCGTGTCGGTCGAAGGCGAGACCTACAACATCAACGCCGACACCGTCGCCGGCGCCCTGGCCGGGGCGCTGAACGCCAAGCGCATGCTGCTGCTGACCGACGTGCGCGGCGTGCTGGACAAGAACGGCGAGCTGATCCGCCAGATGACGCTGGCCGAAGCGCGCGAGGCCATCACCTCGGGCGTGGCCACCGGCGGCATGATCCCCAAGCTGGAAACCGCGATCGCCGCGGTCGAGTCCGGCGTCGAGGCGGTGGTCATCCTGGACGGCCGCCGGCCGCACGCGATGCTCACCGAGCTCTTCACGGAACACGGCTCGGGCACGCTCATCCGCGCATGACCGCGGACCTGTCGCATATCGACACCTGGCTGTTCGACCTGGACAACACCCTCTACCCGGAGGAGTCCGGGTTCATGCAGGGCGTCGAGGGCCGGATGACCGACTTCGTGGCCAAGGTCACGGGGCTGGAGCATGACGCCGCCTACACCCTGCAGAAGCACTATCTGGCCGAACACGGCCTGACGCTGAAGGGGCTGATGCTGCACCACGGCGTCGATCCCGCGGACTTCCACGCCCTGTTCCACGACCTGTCGCTGGACCTGCTGGCCAAGGATCCGGAGCTGGTCGCCGCCATCGCGCGGCTGCCGGGCCGGCGGCTGATCTTCACCAACGCCGACGACAAGCACGCCGAGCGGGTGCTGGCGCACCTGAACCTGCGCGGGCTGTTCGACGACGTGTTCCACATCCACTCGTTCGGCTTCGCGCCCAAGCCCGACCCGCTGGGCTTCCAGCGGATGATCGACGCCCATGGCCTGGCGTCGGCCACCACCGCCTTCTTCGAGGACTCCGAGCGCAACCTGCATCCGGCCGCAGACCTGGGCATGACCACCGTGCTGGTCGGCTCGCGCGCGCTCGCCTCGACCGCCCCCTTTGTCCACCACCGCACCGAGAAGCTGACGCCGTTCCTGAGTTCGGCGCGTCTGAAGGAAACCGCCTGATGTCCGACGACCTGAAGTCCGTGATCGAAGCCGCCTGGGAAGCCCGGGACGGCGTCAACACCAGCACCCAGGGCCAAGTCCGCGAGGCGGTCGAGGAAACCCTGAACCGCCTGGACAGCGGCACGCTGCGCGTCGCCTCGCGCGGTGAGGACGGGGTGTGGACCACCCATCAGTGGGCCAAGCAGGCGATCCTGCTGTCCTTCCGCCTGAGCGCCAACCAACTGATCGACGCCGACGCCCCGCATCCGTACTGGGACAAGATCCCGCTCAAGTTCACCGGCTGGGACGCCGCCAAGTTCGAGGCGGCCGGCTTCCGTGCGGTCCCCGGCTGCGTCGTGCGCCGCGGCGCCTACATCGCCAAGAACGTGATCATGACGCCGTCGTTCGTGAACATCGGCGCCTATGTCGACGAAGGCACGATGGTCGACACCTGGGCCACGGTCGGCTCCTGCGCCCAGATCGGCAAGAACGTCCACCTGTCGGGCGGCGCCGGCATCGGCGGCGTGCTGGAGCCGCTGCAGGCCAACCCGACCATCATCGAAGACAACTGCTTCATCGGCGCCCGCTCGGAAGTCGCCGAAGGCGTGATCGTGCGTGAGGGCAGCGTGCTGTCGATGGGCACCTTCATCACCTCGACCACCCGCATCGTCGACCGCAAGACCGGCGAAGTGTTCATGGGCGAAGTGCCGCCCTACTCGGTGATCATGCCCGGCTCGATGCCGAGCCCGTTCGGCGAGGGCCTGCCCTCGATCAACTGCGCGGTCATCGTCAAGACCGTGGACGAGCGCACCCGCTCGAAGACCTCGATCAACGAACTGCTGCGCGACTGACGCGCCCCGACCGGCGGCCTGGACCCAGGTTCCGGGGCCGCCGGTCCTTTCCCTGCTGATTCTCCAGACGATTCGCCGGCTGCGGACGATTCCCGCAGCCGGAGCGGGCGCCATGCGCGCCTACGCGCGGCCAAGGCCTGCGATCACGCCCGCCGCAGCGGCGTCATCCACAGGAAATGCCCCCGTTCCGAGCCCGCGGAACCAATTAACTATAGCATTCGCTTCTCGCGATACTGACGCCTGACTAGGTTATCGCGTGACGCGAAGATAGCCGCGGCGATCAACGACAGTATCCTTAACGTAACCACGCGGCATGTTCGGAGCCCGTTGTTATTCAAGGAGATTGCTATTCGCCACGACCATTGAAGCGGATGGACGTTAACTTTAACGCAGGGCCCGAACCGATGACCCCAGCGCCTTCCCTCGCCACTGTCGTCCTCGATATCCCAGACCAGGATGTCCCGCAGCCGGAGGCGCCCTCGTGGGCTGAGCCGGCCGCCGGCTACCTGGAACAGGACGCGATGCGGTTCTTCTATCGCTGGGGCGGCCATCTTTCGGCGACGCTGATCCGGGTCCGCTCGCGCTTCGACGGCGACCTCGACCAATACCTGCTCTACCTAGTGTTCCTGCTGGCCGAGATTTCGGAGTCCATGCCGCGCGGACCGCGCCCGCCGCAGACCTTCCGCCGGCGGCGCGGTCTCAATGCGCTGAGCCTGGCCGACATCACTCAGATCCCGCGGGAAACCACGCGGCGCAAGCTGCTGGCCCTGGTCGAGCGCGGCTATCTGGTGCGTGAGGCCGACGGCCTGTTCACGCTGGGCGAGGCCTATGACGTGGATCAGTTCTTCACCGACCTGAAGCCGCTGTTCTGGGACGCGGTGCGGCTGGAGCGCTAGCCGGCCGCCCTACTCGATGTTGTCGAGCTTGCGCCAAAGTCGGCGGATCGCCAGGGCGCGGACCGCCGCATCATCCGACTCCATCGGCGCCATGCCGAGCTTCAGCAGGCAATCGTTGAGCGCCAGCGGCTCGTGGCGCGACAGGCGGATGCCCTTGCGGCGCGCGACGGTCTGGAAGCGCCGCCAGACGCATTCCGATCCCGCCGCGCCTTCCGAGGCTCCGGCCGGAAGCAGCCCGGTCTGCAGCACGCGATGGAAGGCGACCAGGGTGGAGCCGCGGCAGATCCGCGCCGCCAGCACGGCGAAGGCCGCCTCTTCCATCGGCTCGGTCGGCAGGTCCTCGCTGGCCGCCCCCCCGAACAAGGTCGCTGGGCTGGACGAGCGCACGAAGGCGCTGAGCACCACGTTTCCCCGATCGTCGACGAAGGCGTACTGCATCACGTGCTGACGGCCGTCGGCGGCGACGGAACGGACGGCGAAGTAGACGTGCTCGCTGGCCGAGACCTGACGCGACGTCGGCGACTGGATAATATGGTCAGGTAACTGCGTTCCGCGAATAACGCCGCCGCGCTCCAGAATATCAAGGATATCCTCGATCTTCTCGGAAGATGTTCTGGGTTTCTTCTTCTTGAAGAAATTGAACATGACGCAACACCCCACACCCGGTTCAGGCATAGTTCTTGAATGTGCGTCCCAGGTCGATCCAATTGCTTCCCAATTCGGGATGGTAAACAGGAAACTAACGACCCATTCTGGGCGCAGCGCCTTGACTGCCCATCGACTCGACAGCCATTGCCCCTGACGGCCGTCGCCGCTACCAGCGAGCCATGCCGCAGCTCGATCCCGTCGCCCTCACCCAAGACCTCATCCGCCGCCCCTCGGTGACCCCCGCCGACGAAGGCGCCATGGACATCGTCCAGCGCACGCTTGAGGGTCTCGGCTTCGCCTGCCGGCGCATGAAGTTCGGCGAGATCGAGAACCTCTACGCCCGCTACGGGACCGCCAGCCCGAACCTCTGCTTCGCCGGCCATACCGACGTGGTGCCGGTGGGCGACGCGGCGGCCTGGAGCCGCGAGGCCTTCGCCGCCGACATCGTCGACGGCATGCTGATCGGCCGCGGGTCGGTCGACATGAAGAGCGCGGTCGCCGCCTTCGCCGCGGCCGCCGCGCAAGCGATCGAGGCCGGCCAGGTCACCGGATCGCTGTCGTTCCTGATCACCGGCGACGAGGAAGGCGTGGCGACCCACGGCACCAAGATGGTGGTCGAGGCGCTGGCCGCCGAGGGCGAGGTCATCGACCATTGCGTGGTCGGCGAGCCGTCGAGCGCCGAGACCTTCGGCGACATGATCAAGATCGGGCGCCGCGGCTCGATCAACACCTGGATCACGGTCGACGGCCGCCAGGGCCACGTCGCCTATCCGCATCGCGCGGCCAACCCGATTCCCGTGCTGATCGACCTGCTGGCCCGGCTGCAGACCCACGTGCTGGACGAGGGCTATACCGGCTTTCAGCCCTCCAACCTGGAAGTGACGACGGTCGACGTCGGCAACGCCGCCACCAACGTCATTCCGGCCCAGGCCAAGGCGCGGCTGAACATCCGCTTCAACCCGGCCCACAAGGGCGCCGAACTGGCCGCCTGGATCGACGCCGAGGCGAGCAAGTCGCGCGAAGGGTTCGCCGGAACCATCACCGTCGAGCCGGTGATCAGCGGCGAAGCGTTCCTGACCGAGCCGGGGGCGTTCACCGACATCGTCGCCGCCGCGGTGCAGGACGTGGCCGGCGCGGCGCCGGAGCTGTCGACCACGGGCGGCACCTCGGACGCGCGCTTCATCCGCGCGCTCTGCCCCGTCGTCGAGCTGGGCCTGGTCGGCAAGACCATGCACGCGGTCGACGAACGCGCGCCCGTGCAGGAGATCCACGACCTGCAGAAGGTCTACGAGCGGCTGATCGAACGGTACTTCGCGGCGTTCTCATCGTAAGGGCGACGCCGCCTCGCTACGCTCGCCCCCACCCTCCCCTCTCCCGCAGGCGGGAGAGGGCTGGGGTGAGGAAACGGCGAAGCCTCTAGTACTTCACGCCGGTGAGATAGAGCCCGTCGGCGGGGGCGACCGGGCCGCAGGCCTTGCGGTCGCGGGCCTCCAGGGCGGCGCGGACGTCGTCGTGCGCCCAGCGGCCGACGCCGACCTCGGCCAGGGTGCCGGTCATCGAGCGGACCTGGCGGTGCAGAAACGAACGCGAGGCGAACTCCAGCAGCACGTACTCGCCCTCGCGCCAGGCGCGGGCCACGTCCAGCGTCTTCATCGGCGACTTCGCCTGGCATTGCATGTGGCGGAAGGTGGTGAAGTCGTGGTGGCCGATCAGTTGGCGGGCGGCGGCGTCTATCGCCTGCGCGTCCAACGGCTTCTTGACGTGCCAGACCCGGCCCTGGTCGAGCGCCGGCGGGCTCTTGCGATTGAGGATCCGGTAGATGTAGCGCCGCTCGGTCGCCGAGAACCGGGCGTGCCAGTCGCCGACCGCGATCTCGGCGTCGAGCACGGCGATCGGCTCGGGCACCAGGTGGGCGTTCAGCGCGTCGCGGACGACCTCGGGCCGCCAGTCCTTGGCTAGGTCGACATGGATCACCTGGCCAGTCGCATGCACGCCGGTGTCGGTGCGGCCGGCGGCCTGCAGGCGCAGGGTCTCGCCGCTGAACGCCTTGACCGCGCGCTCGATCGAACCCTGGACCGAGGGCAGATCGTCCTGGGCCTGGAAGCCCTTATAGGGGCGGCCGTCGTATTCGATGGTCAGCTTGTAGCGCGGCATCAGGCCAGCTCGGTCCCAGCCGCCACGGGCGCGCCGCGCAGGAAGGTCTCGGCGTCCTGCGGGCCTTTGCCCTCGCGCTGGACGCGCAGCAGGCGCACCGCGCCCTCGCCGCAGGCGACCAGCAGCGCGTCGTCCAGCACCTGGCCCGGCGCGCCCTGCCCGTCCTCGAGCCGCGAGAGCAGCGCCTTGACCCGGACCGGGCCCTTGTCGGTCGGTAGTTCGAACCAGGCGCCGGGGAACGGCGAGAGGCCGCGGATCTTGCGATCGACCTCGGCCGCCGGCTTGTCCCAGCGCAGGCGCGCCTCCTTGGGACGGATCTTCTTGGCGTAGGTCAGGCCCGCTTCGGCCTGCGGCGTGGCCTGGGCCTCGCCGCGCTCGACGGCGGCCATGGTCCGCGCCAGCAGGTCGGCGCCGACGACGGCCAGGCGGTCGTGCAGGGTGGAGGCGGTCTCCAGGGCGTCGATGCGCACGGTCTCGGAGGCCAGCACCGGGCCCTCGTCGAGGCCTTCGGTCATCTGCATGACCTCGACGCCGGTGACTTTGTCGCCCGCCATGATCGCGCGCTGGATCGGCGCCGCGCCGCGCCAGCGCGGCAACAGCGAGGCGTGCAGGTTGAAGCAGCCGAGCTTCGGCGCGTCGAGCACGGCGGCCGGAAGGATCTGGCCGAACGCCACCACCACCCCGGCGTCGAGCTTCAGGGCGGCGAAAGCCTCGATCTCGGCCGCATCGCGCATCGAGACCGGGGTGCGCACGGGAATCCCCCGCTCCTCGGCATAGGCATGGACGGGCGAGGGCTTCAGCGTCTGGCCGCGGCCGCGCGGCGCGGGCGGCTGGGAATAGACGCAGACGACCTCGTGCCCGGCCTCGACCAGGGCGGCGAGGGCGGCGACGGCGAAATCGGGAGTTCCGAGAAAGGCGATGCGCATCAGGCCTGCATGTAACGACGGCGGAGGATTTTAGGAACCTCATGCAAGCTTCGCCGTTCTGTGAAGCACTCGGGAAGGGAGAACCAATCCATGCGCAATCTGATGATCGTCACCCTGGTCGCTTCGGGCCTGGCCCTGTCGGCCTGCTCGCAGGCCACTCAAGACTCGGCCAAGGCCACGGCCGATCAAGCCGCCGCCGACGCCAAGGTCGCGACCGATCAGGCTGCGGCCGACGCCAAGGCCGCCGCCGACAAGGCCGCCGCGGAAGCTCAAGCCGCGGCCGGCACGATGGCCGCCGACACCAAGGCGGCCGCCGCCGACGCCAGCGTCGCGGCCCAGGATGCGGCCGCCGACGCCAAGGCCGCCGCGGCGGGCGTGGCCAAGGACGCCAAGGCCGCGGTCCACGACGCGACCGCGCCGGACAAGCACTAGGACCTCTCGCGCCTGCCCGGGCGACAGGCACGGGCAGGCGCGGAGCTTCTTGGCGGGGGAACGATGGGGGCAGCCAACGATGTCGAAGCGTTGCTCGACCGTCATCCGGAACCGACCCGCTCGGCGCTGAAGCGCCTACGCCGCCTGATCCTCGACACCGCCGCGGCGACGCCGGGCGTCGATACGATCGAGGAAGCGTTGCGCTGGGGACAGCCCAGCTATCTGACCAAGACCGGCAGCACGATCCGCATCGACGCCGTGAACGTCTCGCAGTACGCGCTCTTCGTGCATTGCCAGACGAGTCTGCTGGCCAGCTTTCGCGAGCTCTACGGAGACGCCCTGGTCTATGACGGCAAGCGGGCGCTGATCTTCGATGCGACGACGCCGCTGGACGAAGAGGCGGTCGCACACTGCATCGCGCTGGCGCTCACCTATCATTCACGCAAGCGCGCCCGCTGACGGGCGCAGGCCTCAGGCCGCGCGGGCCTGCTTCTTGACCTTGGCGACGGCGCGGTCGCGCTTCAGGCGCGACAGGTGGTCGATGAACAGCACGCCTTGCAGGTGGTCCATCTCGTGCTGGATGCAGACCGCGAACAGGCCGTCGGCGTCCTCGATCACTTCCTCGCCCTGATAGTTCAGGTACTTCAGCTTCACGCGGGCGGGACGCTCGACCTCGTCATAGATGTCCGGGATCGACAGGCAGCCTTCTTCGTAGGGCGCGGTGTCCTCGGAGCTCCAGACGATTTCCGGGTTCACGAAGTAGCGCGGCGCCTTCTCGTCGTCGGGGCCGGAGATGTCCATGACGATCACGCGCTTGGCCACGCCGATCTGGATCGCGGCCAGGCCGATGCCGGGCGCGTCGTACATCGTCTCCAGCATGTCATCCATCAGCGCGCGCAGCTCGTCGTCGACCTTATCGACGGGCTGCGAGACCTCTTTGAGGACCGGGTTCGGGACGACGAGAATTTCGCGGATAGCCATAAAAACGCAGGTAGGTCAGCGTCCCTTCGCCGTCAAGGCGGCGAGGCGTCCGGTCTCGGGGCCCTCTGGATCGGCGGCGAGCTTGGCCAGGGGGCGGATTCCGGTCTCCACGGGGGCCAATTCGGGCAGCTCCTTGCCCTCGTGGTCGACCTTCAGATCCTCGAAGCGGCGGGCCTGGGTCAGCACCTGGGTCTCCAGCGAACCGACGAACTGGTTGTAGCGGCTGACCGCCGCCTCCAGCGCCTTGCCGACCGAACCGGCGTGCGCGCCCATCACCGAGATGCGCTTGTAGAGCTCGCGGCCCAGCTTGGAGATCTCCTGGGCGTTGGCGGCCTGCTCTTCGACCCGCCAGCCGTAGACCACCGCCTTGCACAGCGCGAACAGGGTGGTCGGCGTCACCACCAGCACCCGGCGGTCCATGGCCTCGGTCATCAGGTCGGGCGCGCGCTCCAGCGCCGCGGCCAGGAAGCTGTCGCCCGGAATGAACATGGCCACGAAGTCGGGCGAGCCCTGGTTGAACTGGTCCCAGTAGGCCTTGGCCGAAAGCCCCTGCATGTGCGCGCGGACGCTCTGGGCGTGGCGAAGATAGGCGGCCTCGCGGCTGGCCTCGTCAGGCGCGTCCTGGGCCTCGAGGAAGGCGTTGAGCGAACACTTGGCGTCGATGACGAACACCGCCCCGCCCGGCAGGCGCACGGTGACGTCGGGACGGCGGCGACCTTCCTCGCTGTCGGTCGAGGTCTGTTCGTCGAAGTCGTAGCGATTGTGCAGACCGGCCGCCTCCAGCACGTTGCGCAGGGTCTGCTCGCCCCAGCGGCCCTGCACGCCGGCCCCGCGGCGCAGCGCCGCAGAGAGCTTTCGCGCCTCGGCCTGGGTGGCGGTGGAGGCCTGCAGCAGCTGGCTGATCTGCTCCTTCAGGCCGCCGGTCTCCTCGGCGCGGGTCTTTTCGACGGCGACGACCTGTTCCTGGAACTTCGCCAGGGTCTCGGCGACCGGCTTCAGCTGCGCTTCGAGCCGGGCCTGGGCGAGCTGCTCTCTATTATGGAAGGTCTCATCGGCGCGCTTCATCACCTGCTCGGCGATGGCGGCGGCGGCCTGGGCCTGCAGGAAGGCGCTGTTCTTGGCCTCCTGCTCTTCCAACAGCCGCAGGCGAGCGGCGGCGTCCTGCAGTTCGAAGGCGCGGGCTTCGGCGCGATTGGCGCGGCCGCGCTCCATGAGCGCCCAGGCGAGCGCGGGGATGGCCGCCAACAGGGCGGCGAGGACGGCGAGCAGCAGGGAGTCCAGGTTCATGCTCCGTTCCTATACGGAGTCGGATCCTGGCGATAGTTTCGCAGCCCCAGGGCTCAGGCCAAAAAAAAAGCCGGACCCGAAGGCCCGGCAGTTCATTAGGGAGGAAACGCCCAGGAAGGGCAGAAGCGGCAGCGCCGCCTCACAGTTCGAACATATACGGTGCGACGCACAAAACAACAAGCGATTTTGTGCCGGACCCATCACATTTTCTGAAAGCGCCGAAAAAAATTGTTACAAATCAGTGAGATTTGAAGGCGCCTCAGACAGCCTAGGTTTGCTGCACCGCACAAAGACACGATATCAATGTTCGGCGCCGCGGCGAGAAGGCGCTGGCGCAAAAGCCATTCCTCACCTAAAAGCGCGCGCTTCCCCAAATAGGCGCCCATAAAGCCAAATCAATGTCGCTCCGCAACATCGCCATCATCGCCCACGTCGACCACGGCAAGACGACCCTCGTCGACCAGCTCCTTGCCCAGTCAGGCGTTTTCCGAGCCAATGAGGCGACGGTTGAGCGCGCCATGGACTCCAACGACCAGGAGCGCGAACGCGGGATCACCATCCTCGCCAAGTGCACCAGCGTCCTCTGGAACGGAAAAGCGGGTGAAACCCGCATCAACATCATCGACACCCCCGGCCACGCCGACTTCGGCGGCGAAGTCGAACGGATCCTCGGCATGGTGGACGGCTGCGTCCTCCTGGTGGACGCCGAAGAGGGCGTCATGCCCCAGACGAAGTTCGTGCTGGGCAAGGCGCTGAAGATGGGCCTGCGCCCGATCCTCTGCCTCAACAAGGTCGACCGCGCCCACGCCGATCCGGACCGTGTGCTCAACGACGCCTTCGACCTGTTCGCGGCCATGGGCGCGACGGACGAGCAGCTCGACTTCCCGCACATCTATGCGTCGGGCAAGAACGGCTGGGCGACGATGGACCTGGCTCAGCCGAACGACAATCTCGGCCCGCTGTTCGACCTGATCGTCGACCACGTGCCGCCGCCGAAGGCCGAGGCGCGCAAGGAAGAGCCCTTCCAGATGCTGTCGGTGCTGATCGAAAGCGACCCGTTCCTGGGACGCCTGCTGACCGGCCGGATCGAAGCCGGCAAGGCCGTCCCCGGCCTGGCGATCAAGGCGCTGTCGCGTGACGGCAAGGAAATCGAGCGCGGCCGCATCACCAAGGTGCTGGCCTTCCGCGGCCTGAAGCGTCAGCCGATCGACGGCGGCGCGGAAGCGGGCGACATCGTCGCCATCGCCGGCCTGTCGAAGGCCACCGTGGCCGACACGCTCTGCGCGCTGGAAGTCACCGACGCCCTGCCCGCCCAGCCGATCGACCCGCCGACCATCTCGATGACCGTCTCGGTCAACGACAGTCCGCTGGCCGGCCGCGAAGGCGACAAGGTGCAGAGCCGCGTGATCGCCGCGCGCCTGCTGAAGGAAGCCGAATCCAACGTCGCCATCCGCGTCACCGAGACGTCCGAGAAGGACGCCTTCGAGGTGGCCGGCCGCGGCGAACTGCAACTGGGCGTGCTGATCGAAGGCATGCGCCGCGAAGGCTTCGAAGTCTCGATCAGCCGCCCGCGGGTGGTGTTCCAGACCGACGAGAACGGCCAGCGCATGGAGCCGATCGAAGACGTCATGATCGACGTCGACGACGAGTTCACCGGCATCGTCATCGAAAAGCTGTCGGCCCGTAAGGCCGAGCTGAAGGACATGGGCCCGTCGGGCGCGGGCAAGACCCGCATCAGCCTGATGTCCCCCTCGCGCTCGCTGATCGGCTATCAGGGCGAGTTCCTGACCGACACCCGCGGCTCGGGCGTGCTGAACCGCGTGTTCAGCCACTACGAGCCCTACAAGGGCGCCATCGACGCCGGCCGCAAGGGCGTGCTGGTCTCCAACTCCGACGGGGAAACCGCGGCCTATGCGCTGTGGAACCTGGAAGAGCGCGGCGTCATGTTCGTCGGGGCCGGCGAGAAGACCTACCAGGGCATGATCATCGGCGAGAACAGCCGCGCCGACGACCTGGACGTCAACCCGATGAAGGCCAAGCAGCTGACCAACGTCCGCGCGTCCGGCAAGGATGAGGCCGTGCGCCTGACCCCGCCGCGCCGCATGACCCTCGAACAGGCCATCGCCTACATCGAGGAAGACGAGCTGGTCGAAGTCACGCCGAAGTCGATCCGCCTGCGCAAGCAGGTGCTGAACCCCTCCTTCCGCAAGCGGCGCGTCAAGGAGGAGTAGTGACGCAAGCGGGGGCGACACCCAGTGCAAGCAGGCAGGCGGCGCGCGAACGCGCTTTCCGCCTGCTGGCCGGCACCGTCACCGCACTGTTTCTGGCCTTCGCCGCCTTGGGCGGGGCCTTCTTCTGGTACGACCGCGCGGCCGGATGGCTGACCCACGCCCATGAGGTGCGGATCGAGATCGAAGGCCTGCGCCTGTCGCTGACAGAGGCCGAGTCGGCCCAACGCGCCTTCATCCTCACCGGCGACTCGCAATTCACCCGGCAGATCGAAGGTTCGCGCACCGCCGCCGCGATCCACATCAGCGCGCTGGAACGGCTGACGCGCGACAATCCCGAACAGCAGGAACGCCTGACGCGCCTGCAGGCGCTGATGAAGACCCGGATGGACGTGATCGACCAGACGGTCGCCGCCCGACGGACCGGATCGCCCGGCGCCGCCATCCAGATCATCCAGCGCGGCCAAGGCGTGGCGGCCATGCAGGGCGTTCGCGCCATCGCCGGCGAGCTGGAACTGGAAGAGCGGCGGCTGCAGCGCCAGCGCGAGCATCAGGTCGCCGTCGTGCGGACGGTGATCGTCGCCTCGCTGATCATCTTCGCGGCGCTGCTGGCGCTGCTGTTCTTCAAGGCGCTGCGGGACATCAGCCTGGACCGCGAGGCCGAGGCCGACGTGGCGCAGCGGCTGCGCCGCCTGCTCGACGACCGCACCCTGCTGCTCGACGAGGTCAACCACCGGGTCAAGAACTCGCTGCAGCAGATCGCCAGCGTCGTGCGCCTGCAATCGCGCGCCGTCGAACACGACGATGCACGCGAGGCCCTCAACCGGACCCTCGACCGGATCATCGCCGTCGGCCGGGTGCACGAGCAGATGTACAAGGCCGACGACGCCATCGGCGCCTTCGACGCCGGCCGCTACACCGAAGCCCTCGCCCAGGACCTGGTCAGCTCGCTGGGCCGCGACGACGTCGCCTTGGAAACCGCCATCGAGCATGCCGTGCTCGACGTGAAGCAGGCGGTGCCGCTGGCCCTGATCCTCAATGAGTTGATCACCAACGCCTTGAAATACGGCTGCCCGCCCGATAGGCCCTCCACAATAAGGGTCGCTTTCGGAACAGATGGCGAGCTCTACCGTTTGAGCGTGGCCGATGACGGTGAAGGTCTGCCCCAAGACTTTTCACCAACGAAACGCAAGAGCCTCGGGATGCGGGCGATCGAAGCCTTGGCGAGACAACTCGGCGGGCGCTTCGAGATAGAACAACCGAAGACCGGCGCGTCCTTCGCCGTCGTCTTCCCGAGGAGTTGAGCCGCGCTGTGCGTATCATGGTTGTTGAGGACGACGCGCTGATCGCGCTCGACATCGTCGGCCTGTTGGAAGACATGGGCCACGAAGTCGTGGCCGAGGCCGCCGACGCGACCGAAGCCTGGGCGCTGGCCGAAGGCGGCCGCCCCGACATCGCGCTGGTCGATATCCGCCTGGCCCGCGGCGCGGACGGCGGCGTTCTGGCCCGCAAGCTCTACGACAAGCTGGGCGTCCGCTCGCTGTTCGTTTCGGGCTCGATCACCGAGGAATTCCGCCACTCGATGGCGGCTATCAAGCCGATCGGCTTCCTGGGCAAGCCGCTCAGCCGCCGCACGCTGGGCGAGGCGCTGAGCGCCGTCTGAGCTAGCGGCCGCGGGTGTCGATGCTAACCACCGCCGACATGCCCGGACGCAGCCGCGCGGTCCCCTCCTGGCCGTCCTCGAGGGCGATGCGCACCGGAATGCGCTGAACCACCTTGGTGAAATTGCCGGTGGCGTTGTCCGGCTTGATCACGGAGAACTCCGATCCTGCGGCCGGGCCGATGCGCTCGACCTTGCCCCGCAGCGTCGTTCCCGGCAGCGCGTCGATACGGACGCGGACCGGCTCGCCGACCGCCACGTCCTTCATCTGGGTCTCCTTGAAGTTGGCGGTGATCCAGACCGCCTGCGGAACCAGCCCCATCAGCGGGGTTCCCGGCGCCACGTACTGCCCGACCTTGACCCCGACCTCGCCGACCTGGCCGGCGACCGGAGCCGTGATGCGGGTGTTGGCCAGATCGATCTGCGCCAGCTCGAGCGCCGCCTGCGACTGGGCGACGGCGGCCTCCAGCCCCGCGCGGTTGACCCCGACCGAGGCCAGATCCTCCTGCGCCACGCGGCCCTGAGCCTGGGCCTGGCCGACGGCGGCCTGAGCCTGCTGCACGGCCAGGCGCAGACGGTCGAGCTCGGTCGGGGCCAGCCAGCCCTTCTGGACCAGCGGCTCGGCGCGGCGGAAGTCGGCCTGGGCCTTGGCCAGGGCGGCGCGCGCGCTGGCCTCCTCGGCCCCGACCAGGCTGATGTTGGCCTGGCCCCGGCGGTGCTGCTGATCCGAGTTGGCGAGATTGGCCTTCTGCACGGCCAGCGCCGCGCGCGCCTGTTCGACCTTCTGGCGATAGTTGCGGTCGTCGATGACGACCAAGGTGTCGCCGGCCTTCACCGGCATGAAGTCCTTCACCAGGACCTCGGCGACATAGCCGTCGAGCTTCGGGCTGATGATGGTCACGTAGCCGCGGACATAGGCGTTGTCGGTGCTCTGCACGCCGGTGTCGAAGGGCGGCAGCCGCCAGGCGAACAGCACCAGCAGCACGCCGCCGATCGCCGCCAGCACGATCGGAATGGCGGCGCGCGACCAGGGGCGCTTGGAAACAGGGGGGGCGGGGGGCGGGGCGGGCGTGGTGTCGCTCACGTCAGGCGGCCTCGGCAGGGGTCAGGAGGGCGGCCCGCCGCGCCCGCGCATCCTCGCGCAGCCGCAGGGCCAGGAGATAGACGAAAACCAGCAGCGCCAGCACGGCGATGACCCGGAAGACGTCGGCATAGGCCAACACCGTGGCTTCCCGCGTCGCCAGCTGCGCCAGCAGGGCCAGCCCCTCGCCCTGGCGTAGCGTCGGATCGGCGATGCTCCCGCCATAGGCGCCGGCGTACTGGCGCACGCGCGCCGCGACCTGGGGGTCGGTAAGCAGCAGCCGCTCGACGATCTGGGCCGAATGAGCCTTTTCGCGCACCGTCATCAGCGTACCCAGGAAGGCTGAGCCGGCGAGCGCGCCCAGGCTCTGGCCCGCGCCGAAGATCACCGCGAAGCTGATGATGAACTCCTGGCCCTGGCGCATGGCGCGGCCAAAGCCGGCCAGCATGGCGGCGGGCAGGAACAGCGCGCTGGCGAAGGCGATCAGCCCTTGGCTCACGTACATCTGCGCGGGCCGGGTGAGGCTGGTGACGTGGCTGTCCCAATAGGCGGCGGCCGCGATCAGCAGCAGCGCGATCAGAGCCGGTGTCGAAACCCGCGCCGGATTGATCGTCACCGCGACGATCACCATCCCCGCCAGCGTCGCCCAGAACATCACCCAGGAGAGGCCGCGCATCTGGTCGTTGTTCATGCCCATCGCCTGCAGGAAACCGAAGGCCCCCACCCCCTGCTCCGAGAGCACGATGCGGAACAGCAGGATGATCACCACCAGCCGCAGCATGTCGGCGCTGGAAAGCCAGCGGATGTGCAACAGCGGCTTTTCCCTGTGCAGTTCGACCAACACCGAGGCCGCGAGCAGCACGATGGCCGCGATCAGCGCCCAGCCGAGCCACGGGGCGTCGAACCACCAGACATAGCGGCCCTGGGCCAGGACCGCGCAGAGCAGCGCCACCCCGGGCGCGAAGAGCGCGAAGGTCAGGAAATCGCGCGCCTGGAACATCTTCACCCGCGGCATCGGGGGCACGCGCACCAGGTTGACGGCCACCAGGCACAGCAGGCTCAGCGCGATCTCCAGCAGGTACAGGCCGTGCCATTGGCCGATCTGCAGCAGATCCGAGGACGCCAGCCGCGACAGCGGCGCGGCCAGCTGGCTCCAGCCGACGCCGAGCGCTATGCCCATCGGTCGCCGATGCTCGGGGACTGCCGCGATCATGTAGAGCAGCGCCATGGTCGACAGGGCCGTGGCCGCGACGCCCGAGGCCGCGCGCACCGCGATCGCCGAGCGCAGGTCATCGGTGAACAGGTGGGCGATGGCGACGACGATGAACAGGCCAAGCCCGATGTCGCCGAACAGGCGCAGGCCGTACTGGAAGCGGAACTTGATCGCCAGGAGGCCGATGGTGGCGTTGGTCGCGGTGTAGGCGGTCGACAGCCAGGCCGCCTCGCTGGGATAGGCGCCGAGCGAGCCCTGGATCCAAGGCAGATTGTTATTGACGAGGTTGAAGCCAAGCCCCTGGGTCAGGCCGAGCAGAAGCGACACGCCGCCGTAGGCGACCGCCCGCCTCCAGCCCGTCGGCGGTTGGGATCCGCCCATGCCTCCTGCCCCTCCTTCGCCCTGGAACGGCGGCCGCAAGCTAGAGCGGACGATCCGACCCAAGATCACAACGCGCATGGTCGCCGGAAGTGGCATCGGCGAGACGAGATCGAGGCGGACGCGTCGCGCGCCGGGCTGTGCTAGGCAAGCAGCATGGCCAATCCGATCTTCGCTAACCTTCCGACCACCATCTTCGAGGAGATGTCGGGCCTGGCCCGGGAGCTCGGAGCGATCAACCTCGGCCAGGGCTTCCCGGACGATCCCGGTCCGCAGGCGATCCGCGAGCGCGCCGCCGACGCGGTGCTGAACGGCTACAACCAGTATCCGCCGATGGCTGGGCTGCCCGACTTGCGCGCCGCCGTGGCCGCCCACTACGCCCGCACCCAAGGCGTGGATCTCGACTGGGCCGGCGAGGTCACCATCACCTCGGGCGCGACCGAAGCGCTGGCGGCCGCCTTCCTCGGGCTCATCCAGCCCGGCGACGAGGTGGTGGTCTTCCAGCCGCTCTACGACGCCTACCTGCCGCTGATCCGGCGGGCCGGGGGCGTGCCGCGGCTGGTCAAGCTGAGCCCGCCGCACTGGCGCTTCGATCGCGCGATGCTGGAGGCGGCGTTTGGCCCGCGCACGCGGTTCGTGGTCCTGAACAACCCGATCAACCCGGCCGGCGCCGTGCTGCCGCGCGAGGACCTGGCGCTGCTGGCCGAGTTCTGCGTCGCGCACGACGCCGTCGCGATCTGCGACGAGGTCTGGGAGCAGGTGGTGTTCGACGGCGCGCAGCACCTGCCGCTGATCGCCTTCCCCGGCATGCGCGAGCGGACCGTGAAGATCGGTTCGGCCGGCAAGATGTTCGGCCTCACCGGTTGGAAGGTCGGCTTCCTGTGCGCCGCGCCTGAGCTGACCCGCGCGCTGTCGCGCACGCACCAGTTCCTGACCTTCACCACCGCGCCCAATCTGCAGGCGGCGGTGGCCTGGGGCCTGGAGAACAGCGGCGACTGGTTTGAGGCCATGCCCCGCGACCTGCAGCGCTCACGCGACCGGCTGGCCGCCGGCCTCGCCGCCGAAGGCTTCGTCACCCTGCCCGCGCAGGGCACCTACTTCCTCAACATCGACCTGGCCGCCTCAGGGATCGAGGAGCCTGACCGAGCCTTCGCCCTGCGTGCGGTCAAGGACGCGGGCGTCGCCAGCATTCCGGTCTCGGCCCTCTACGAAGAGGATCACGTGACCACCATCCTGCGGCTCTGCCTGGCCAAGAACGACCAGACCTTGGATGAGGGCGTACGCCGGCTGGCCAAGGCCCGCGAGCTCTCGCGCCGGGCCTGAGGTTCGCGCGCCGAAAGTAGCGCGCAGGTTGTCTGAGGTTCCCGTAACGCCGTTCCCGTGTCTATCCTGGGGCGAGACGGTTTCGAGAGGAACGTGAGATGCACCTGGCTTCCAAGAAGGCTGCGAAGATCGGCGTCGCTCTGGCGACGGCCGGCGCGGTGCTGGCGGGCGGCGTCGCCCAGGCCCAGTACTATTCCTACGCGGCCCCCGCGCCGGTCCACTATGCGCGCGTCGGCCCGGCCGACCCCTGCGCCCGCACGGCCGCGCAGCGCGCCCTGGGCTGGGGCATCGTCGGCCTGATCGCCGGCGGCCTGGCCGGCGGCGCGGCGGCCGGCGCCGGCGTCGTCGCCGAAGGCGCGGGCCTCGGCGCGTTCGTGGGGTCGATCATCGGCGGCGTCGCCGGTTCGCGGTCCGCCGCCTGCGGCACCGCCGCCATCGCCGCGGCGCAGGGCGCCTACGGCCCGTTCTACGGCCAGGGTTATCCGGCCCAGTGGGGCCACCCGACCTACGCCGTCGGCGGCGCGCAGCCGGTCACCTACTACGAGTACCGCCGGACCTATCGCAGCGTCGAGGCGCCGCAGCCCGGCTGGCAACAACCGCCGCCGCAGTTCGCCCCGCCGCCGCAGTACCAGCCGCCGCCGCAATTCGCGCCGCAGCCGCGGAACTAGCAAAAGGGCCGGAAGCGACATCGCTTCCGGCCCTCTTCATTCGTAGCTGAGCAAGTCGATCAGCAGGTCGAGCCGCCGTCCACGACGATGGCCTGGCCGGTCATCCACGATCCGGCCTTGGAGGCCAGGAACACCGCCGCGCCGGCGATGTCGTCCGGCTCGCCCAGGCGGCGCAGCGGGTTGTTGGCGCTGGAGCGCTTTTCGGCTTCCGGAGTGTCCCACAGCGCCTTGGCGAAGTCGGTCTTCACCAGGCCCGGCGCGATGCAGTTGACCCGCACATTGTCGGGGCCGAGCTCGACGGCCAGGTTGCGGGCCAGCTGGAAGTCCGCCGCCTTCGAGATGTTGTAGGCGCCGATGCCGGTCGAGCCGCGCAGGCCGCCGATCGACGAGATGATGATCACCGCGCCGTCCTTGCGCTCGCGCATCTGCGGCGCGGCCATCTGGATCAGCCAGTTGTTGGCGATGATGTTGTTGTCGAGGATCTTGCGGAACTGGTCGTCGTTGATCTGCGACATCGGACCGAAGAACGGGTTGGTCGCCGCGTTGCAGACCACGATGTCGATCTGGCCGAACGCCTTGACCGTCTCGTCGACCAGCCGCTGAAGATCTTCCTTCGACGAGATCGAGGCCGGAACAGCGATGGCCGCGCCCGGGTGCTTTTCGTTGATCGCCGCGGCGACCTCGTCGCAGGGCCCGGCCTTGCGCGAGGAGATCACCACCTTGGCGCCATGCTCGGCCATTCGCTCGGCGATCGCCTTGCCGATCCCGCGCGAGGATCCGGTGATGACAGCGACCTTACCGGTCAGGTCGAACAGTTCGCCCATAGCGTTCCCTCCAAACACGTGTTTGATTTTGTCGTGGCCATTTGCGGCGCCGGGCGCCGTTGGGTCAAGCCGTTCGGGGAGGAGCCCATCATGCCGGAGTTTCGCGAAATCGCCCTGCCGGAGGTCACCCTCCGCGCCGCTGTCGAGGGCCAGGGGCCGCTCGTGGTCATGGTCCACGGCTTTCCGGAGAGCTGGTACAGCTGGCGCCACCAGATGGGCCCGGTCGCGGAGGCCGGGTTCACCGCCTGCGCCATCGACGTGCGCGGCTATGGCGGCTCTACGCGCCCGCCGGCGATCGAAGACTACGACATGGAGCACATGGTCGCCGACGTCGCCGGGGTGATCGAGGCGCTGAGCCCCGACGCGCCCGCCGTGCTGGTCGGCCACGACTGGGGCGCGCCGATCGTCTGGAACACCGCCCTGGTCCGCCCCGACCGCGTGCGCGCCGTCGCCGGGTTGTCGGTGCCCTATACCGGCGTGCCCCAGCGGCCGTTCAGCGACATGATCGAGAGCGTCTTCACCAGCCGCGGCAAATTCTTCTACCAGGCCTGGTTCCAGAACGTCGGCCCGGCCGAGGCCGAGCTGGAGGCCAATGTCCGCGACGGCCTGCGCAAGTTCTACTACGCGATCAGCGGCGACGCGCCGGACGGAACCTGGCCGAACAACAAGACCCACGGCCAGAGCCTGCTGGAGGGGCTGGTCGATCCGAACCCCTTCCCGGCCTGGCTCACCGACGCCGATCTCGACTACTACGTGGCGGAGTTCGAGCGCTCGGGTTTCCGCGGGCCGATCAATCGCTATCGCAACCACCAGCGCGACTTCGAGTACCTGCGCCAGTTCGAGGGCCGCAAGATCGAGCAGCCGTCGCTGTTCGTCGGCGGCGAGCGCGACCTGGTGCTGTCGATGCTGGGCAAAGGCGACCTGATGGCGATCATGGGCGCGGAGATGCCGAACCTGCGCGGCGCCGACGTGCTGCCTGGCTGCGGGCACTGGACCCAGCAGGAGCGCCCGCAGGAGGTGAACGACCGGCTGCTGCCCTGGCTGAAGTCGCTCTAGCCTTCGCCTATCGCGAAGGCTGACCCTGGCGACCGCGCATTGTGCGGCCGCCCCGCCCGGCGCAGCTTGGCGGCATGGGTAGCGAGATCTTGTTGCTGGGCGCGGGACTGCTGGCGGGCGCGATGAACGCCCTGGCCGGCGGCGGCTCGTTCGTCACCCTGCCGGCGCTGATCGCGGCCGGCGTGCCTTCGGTGGCGGCGAACGCCTCCAGCACCGTGGCGCTCTATCCCGGCGGGCTGGCCAGCGCCTGGGTCTACCGCCAGGGCCTGACTGAAGTCTGCGGCGTACCGATCCGGCCGATGCTGCTGGTCACCCTAGCCGGCGGCCTGGCCGGCAGCCTGCTGCTGCTCTGGACCCCGTCCTCGACCTTCGACGTCATCCTGCCGTGGCTGCTGCTGACCGCGACCCTGGCGCTGGCGTTCGGGCCGCGCATCGCGCCCTGGCTGCAGCGGCATGCGCGGATGGGGCCGGGCCCGATCCTGGTCCTGCAGTTCGCGCTGGGCGTCTACGGCGGCTACTTCGGCGGCGCGGTCGGGCTGATGATGATGGCCGCCTGGAGCCTGCTGGCCGGGGTCGATCTCAAGCAGCTCAATCCGCCGCGCACCCTGATGGTCAGCGCCGCCAACACCATCGCCGTGGTCTGCTTCGTGATCGCCGGGGCGGTCCGCTGGCCGGAAACCCTGATGGTCGGGGCGGGCGCGATCGTCGGCGGATACCTGGGCGCGCACCTGGGAAAGCGGCTGGACCCGCGGGTGGTCCGCGCCGCCACCATCGCGCTCTCGGTCGTCATGACCGCGATCTTCTTCGTCCGCGCCGCTCGCGGCTAACGGCAGACCCGGTAGCGCCCCGAGTCCAGGTGCAGATGATCGCGGTGGGCGGCGTTGTAGTCCGGGCTCAGGGTCGTGCGGAACCAGCGGCAGGCGGCATCGCGTGAGCGGCGCAGGAAGGCGCCGCCCCGATCGTCGCCGTCGAACTGGCCGAGCACGCGCAGCTTGCGGCCGCTAGCGGTCGTGAAGCCGCCGACGTCCAGGGCGTTGGCGAAGGCGTGCTCGCTGCGCGGGCCGTCGGCGGCGCCGTACATGTTGCGGCAGGCGTAGGTCCCCATGTGGTCGACGCTGGCGATCGGTTCGCCGAGCAGCTCGCGCGCCGCCGGCTGCAGGCCGTAGCGGTCCCAGGCGGCGAAGGTCAGCGCCTGGCCGCAGGTCATCACCGGCGCGGCCGGCGCCAGCGGCGTCGTCCCCGATCGAAGCCGGACCGCGTCCAACTGCGAGCAGCCGGCCTCGCGCCGCGGCGGGCTCTCGTCGAACATCACGCCGCCGGCCCGCAGCGCGGCGCGGCATCGGGCCGGATCGGCCGCAGCGCGCTGCAGCTGCTGATGGGTCGCCAGACCGGGCGGAGCTGACAAAGCCAGCGGCTTCCACGGCAGGTCCTGCGGCGGCAGCGCGCCATTGGCCCAGAAGACCAGGACTGCCGCGACCAGCGCCGCGTCGGTCAGGCTGGCCCATAGCGCGCCCCAGAACACGCCGGATGATTGAAACGCGATCAGGCGCACGCAGACTGGCTTCTCTTCCCCAGCGGCGCCGACTTATGGTCGTGGTCCAGAGGAGAGGGACGCATGAAACTCATCGGCAAGATCGCGCTGGGATTGGTCGGACTGATCGTACTGCTCGCGGCCATAGTCGTGATCAGGACGCTGACCTTCAAGCCCGACACCGGCGCGGACCTCTCCAAGGTGAAACTGGCGCCGGCGGTGAACATCGACACCGCCAAGGCGGCCGAGCATCTGTCGCAGTCGATCCAGTTCCAGACCATCAGCCACCAGGACAAGGCCGACAATCAGCTCGGCGAGTGGGACAAGCTGCACGCCTGGCTGCAGACCACCTATCCGGCCGCCCACGCAGCGATGACGCGTGAAGTCGTCGCCGGCCATACGCTGGTCTACACCTGGGCGGGCTCCGACCCCGCCCTGGCGCCGGTGGTGCTGATGGCCCACCAGGACGTCGTGCCGGTGACGCCCGGCACCGAGGACGACTGGAAGCATCCGCCGTTCGGCGGCGTGATCGCCGAGGGTTCGGTCTGGGGCCGCGGCGCGATCGACGACAAGGGCTCACTGGTCACCCTGTTCGAGGGCGTGGAGGCGCTGGCCCAGCAGGGCTACAAGCCCAAGCGCACGCTGATTCTGGTCTCGGGCCACGACGAGGAGGCCGGCGGCACCGGCGCCCAAGCGGTCGCCGAGCTGTTCAAATCGCGCGGGATCAAGGCCCAGTTCGTGCTCGACGAAGGCATGGCGATCATCTCGGACAATCCGATCACCGGCGGCCAGGTCGCCTTGGTCGGCATCGCCGAGAAGGGTTATGCGACCCTGATGGTCACGGCCGAGGCGGAGGGCGGCCACTCCTCGGCCCCGCCGGCCGATTCCGGCGGCGTGCTGACCCTGGCCCGGGCGGTGACCAAGATCGCCGAGGACCAGGCGCCGATGAAGCTGGACGGTCCCGGCGGGATGATGATGGAGAGCCTGGCCCCGCAGGGCTCGTTCATGATCCGCATGGCGATGGCCAACCGCTGGCTGTTCGAGCCGCTGATCATCAAGCAGGCCGCCGCCACCCCGGCCGGCGCGGCGCTGCTGCACACCACCATCGCCCCGACCATGCTGAAGGGCAGCCCGAAGGAGAACGTGCTGCCGCAGGACGCCACCGCCTGGATCAACTACCGCATCGCGCCGGGCGACAGCTCGGCTGGCGTGCTCGAACGCGCCAAGGCCGCGGTCGGCGCGCTGCCGGTGACCTTCGCCTGGAGCCGCAAGCCGAACGAGCCGTCGCCGGTCTCCTCGACCACCTCGGAGGCCTGGAAGATGGTCGCGGCCCTGGCCGGCGACACCGCCAAGGCGCCGGTCGCCCCCAGCCTGGTGACCGCCGGCACCGACAGCCGCTACCTGGTCGGGGTGGCCGACGACGTCTACCGCTTCCAGCCGATGGTCTTCTCGCTGGAGACCATCAAGATGATCCACGGCACCAACGAGCACATGAGCCTGGAGAACCTGGACCGCGCCGTGCAGTTCTATGCCCGGCTGATCGCCACCAGCACCGCGGGCTAGGGCACGCGCCTACGCCGCATCGACAAGCCGCCCGGATTGCGACACATCCGGGCGATCGTCCAACCGCGCGGACCGCGACCTGAATGCTGAACTGGATCTACTCGACCCTTGGCGAGGCCTGGGGTCCGCTGCGGCTGTTCAATTCGTTCTTCTTCCTCTCCGGCGCCGGCTTCGCGGTCTGCGCCCTGGGCACCTGGCTGCTGCTGCCCAAGCTGTGGCGCTTCCTGCCGACCGACCGCGGGCGGGCTTTCGCGGTCAACGCCGAGCTGAGCGTCGGCAAGCCGGTCAGCGCCGGCCTGATCTTCATCACCCTGTTCAGCCTGGCCTGCATGATCTTCGTGCCGCTGACCGCGAAGCCGCTGCTGACCGTGCCGTTCATGCTGGCGGCGCTGATCGTCGGCTATCTGGACGACCGCCGCGGCGGCTTTTCCGAGTACCAGCTGGCGATCATGGACGCCGCCATCGCCGTGGGCGCGGCCGCGGTCATCTACGGCTTCCAGCCGGTGCAGATCTGGCTGCCAGGCTGGAAGGGCGTGCTGACCCTGGCGCCGTGGATCTCGATCCCGATGGCCGCCGGCGTGATCTGGCTGTCGATCAACGCCACCAACTGCTCGGACGGGGTCGACGGCGTCTCTGGCAGCCTCAGCGGCACGGCGATCCTGCTGCTCGGCGGCCTGCTCTACACGGTGATCGGCAATGAGGCGGTGGCCGGGCACCTGCAGATCCCGCTCAACCGCGACGGCGCCAACTGGGCGATCATGGCCTTCCTGATGGTCGGCTGCATCGCCGGCTACCTCTGGTACAACGCCCCGCCCAGCCAGGTGCTGATGGGCGACGCCGGCTCGCGCCCGATCGGACTGCTGATCGGCATGCTGGTGGTCGCCACCAACAATCCACTGTTCCTGCTGCTCATCGGTTCGGTGCTGCTGCTCAACGGCGCGACCGGCCTGGTGAAGGTCGCGCTGATGCGGTTCTTCGGCCTGAAGGTGCTGTCCAAGGTGCGCTTCCCGCTGCACGACCACGTGCGCAAGGAACTCGGCTGGTCGAACAGTCAGGTGCTGGTGCGCTTCATGCTGCTGCACCTGGGCGTCTCGGCCCTGCTCCTGCTGCTGGCGCTCAAGGTCCGCTGAAGCAACGACTTCGTCAGACAAACCGCCTACAGACGCCTTGCCCGCGCAATATCCGCTCTTGCGCGGCCTTCCGGCTCTTGCGAAGCGCCGCTGCGCATCGCACGTTCCGGACTAACCGAATTGGAGACCCATATGCGTAACTGGCGCCTGGACGAAGACGACGACAGCGAAGACGGCGCCCGCAAGCCCGACATGCCGATGACGGCCGGGCCTGTGCAGAACGCGCTCTACAAGTCGCGCACCGTGCTGGTGTTCGGCGAGATCGACATGCGCCTGGCCGAGCGGGTCACCGCCCAGCTGCTGGCCCTGTCGGCCGAAAGCGACAAGCCGATCAAGGTGGTGATCAACTCCCCCGGCGGCCACGTCGAAAGCGGCGACACCATCCACGACATGATCAAGTTCTGCGGTCCGCAGGTGAAGGTCATCGGCACCGGCTGGGTGGCCTCGGCCGGGGCGCACATCTTCCTGGGCGCGACCAAGGAAAACCGCCTCTGCCTGCCGAACACGCGCTTCCTGCTGCATCAGCCGATGGGCGGCGTGCGCGGCCAGGCCAGCGACATCCAGATCGAGGCCGAGGAGATCGTGAAGATGCGCGAGCGCGTCAACCGCATGATCGCCAAGGAAACCGGGCATCCCTACGAGAAGATCGTCAAGGACACCCAGCGGAACTTCTGGATGAGCGCCGAGGCCGCCGTCGAGTACGGCCTGGTCTCGAAGATCATCCACAACGCCACCGAGGCGTAAGATGTCGGCCGCGCCCTGGTGGAAGGGCGCGGTCGTCTACCACGTCTATGTGCGGAGCTTCTTCGACTCCGACGGCGACGGCCACGGCGACCTGGCCGGGGTCCTCGCCAAGCTGGACTACATCGAGAGCCTGGGCGTCGACGCCATCTGGCTCTCGCCCGTCCACCCCTCGCCTAACCGCGACTGGGGCTACGACATCTCCGACTACGAAGGCGTCCAGCCCGACTACGGGACCCTGGACGACCTGCAGGCGCTGATCGACGCGGCCCACCGGCGGGGCCTGAAGGTGCTGCTGGACGAGGTGCTGTCGCACACCTCAGACGAACATCCGTGGTTCGCCGAGAGCCGCGACGGCGGCGCGGAGGGGCCCAAGGCCGACTGGTACGTCTGGGCCGATCCGGCCCGCGACGGGACCGCGCCCAACAACTGGCTGTCGGTGTTCGGCGGCCCGGCCTGGGCCTACCAGCCGGCGCGTCGCCAGCACTATCACCACAAGTTCCTACGCCAGCAGCCGAAGCTGAACTGGCGCCATCCCGAGGCCAAGGCCGCCGCCCTGCGGGTGCTGGAGTACTGGCTGGACAAGGGGATCGACGGCTTCCGGCTCGACGTCGCCGGGACCTTCCTGCACGACGACACCCTGACCGACAATCCAGCGGTGCCGGCCGACCAGCGGCTGCGTCGTCACTGGGCGCACGCCAGCGAGATGCAGCGCCACCTGCACGACTCCAACCTGCCCGAGAACGTGCCCCTGCTCGACGAGATCCGTCGGCGGGTGGACGCCTTCGACGACCGCTTCGTGTTCGGGGAGTTCTCGGAGGAAGAGGAGCGCTGCGGGGCCTACTGCACGCCGGAAGAGGGCCTGCACTCGGCCTACACCTTCGTGCTGCTGCATGCGCGCAAGCTGTCTCCGGACATCTTCCGCGACCACTACGACACCCTCGACCGGTTTCCCGGCCACTGGCCGTGCATCTCGTTCTGCAACCATGACATCCCGCGCACGGCCACGCGGTTCGGCGGCGGCGAGGCGGTCGCCCGGCTGATGCTGGCCCTGCTGCTGACGTTGAAGGGCACGGTGCTGCTCTACCAGGGCGAGGAGCTGGGTCTGCCGGAGGCCCAGAGCCTGACCCGCGAGGAGATCCGCGATCCGGTCGGCGACCTCTATTGGCCGATCGCCAAGGGCCGCGACGGCTCACGCACGCCGATGCCGTGGACCGAGGGCCAGAACATGGGCTTCTCAGGCGGCAAGCCCTGGCTGCCGCTGGCGGTCGAGCACGCCGGGCTGTCGGCGGCGAGCCAGGAGGCGGCGGCCGACTCGACCCTGGCCTTCACCCGCGCGCTGCTGGCCTTGCGCCGCGACATCCCGGCCCTGGTTGTCGGCGACCTGGAGATGGTCAGCGCCCCCGAGCCGCTGCTGGTCTTCATCCGCCGGGCGGGCGAGGAACAGATCGCCTGCGTGTTCAACATGGGCCCGGCCCCGGCGGTGTTCGGCGACGAGCGCCTGGCAGGAGCGGAAATTCTGGCGCCTAGCGCGGGCGAGGCCAGCCTCGACGGCGCGGCTCTCCACATGGGCGCCCACTCGGCCAGGTTCCTGCGGCTCGCATGACGCGCTAGAAGGTGGCCATGCCCGACGGCGACGCCAAAACCACACCCACCGCCGACACCAAGTTCGGTCGCGGCTTCCTGCACGACATCTGGTACTTCGCCGCCCTGTCCGGCGACCTGAAGGCCGGCAAGCTGCAACGCTACGAGATCCTCGGCGAGCCGATCCTGCTGGGTCGGGACCGCGCCGGAAAGGTGTATGCGCTCAAGGACATCTGCCCGCACCGGGCCGCGCCGCTGTCGGCCGGCAAGCTGACCCGCGAGGCGGATGGCGCCGAAAGCGTCGAGTGCCCCTATCACGGCTGGCGGTTCAAGACCGACGGCGCCTGCGCGGCGATCCCCTCGCTGGTCGACGACCAGGCGATGGACGTCAGCCGCATCCGGGTGCGCAACTATCCGGCCGCCGAGAGCCAAGGCCTGGTGTTCGTCTGGATCAGCTCGGACCCGCGCTTCACCGGCGAGCCCTCCGAGCCGCCGCCGGTGTTCCCCGGCGTGGTCGGCGGCGGCCCCAAGCTGGTCGACCGCATGGACTTCGACGCCCATATCGACCACGCGGTCGTCGGGCTGATGGATCCGGCCCACGGCCCCTACGTGCACCAGCAGTGGTGGTGGCGCTCGGCCAAGAGCCAGCACGAGAAGTCCAAGAAGTTCGAACCGCGCGAGCAGGGCTTCGCGATGGTCCGCCACGAGCCCAGCAAGAACAGCCGCGCCTATGCGGTCCTGGGCGGCGAGCCGCTGACCGAGATCACCTTCCGCATCCCCGGCCTGCGCTGGGAGCACGTGACCGTCGGCCAGCGCCAGGTGTTGTCGCTGACCTGCCTGACGCCGATCAACGAGACCAAGACCCGGATCACCCAGATCGTCTGGTCCGACCACCCGGCGTTCCTGGTGCTGAAGCCGTTCATCGCCGCCGGCGCGCGGGCCTTCCTGCGCCAGGACGGCGACATGGTGAACCTGCAGAATGAGGGGTTGCGCTACGATCCCTCGCTGCTGTGGATCGACGACGCCGACCGCCAAGCCAAGTGGTACCAGCAGCTGAAGCGCGAATGGACCGCCAGCCGCAAGGCCGGCCGCCCGTTCGAGAACCCGGTGGAGGCCGCGACGCTGCGCTGGCGCAGCTGACCGGGACTTGCCATCGGCGCGCACGGCAGGTCTGTTGAGCCGTTATTTTGACGGCCTATTCAGATCGAGCTCATTGCCACCATGGATTTCACGACCAGCGACGGCTTTACGATCAGCTACGACGATGTCGCGCCCGAGAACTACGAGCGGGCGATCCTGCTGGTCCACGGCTTCACGTCGAACCGCAACGAAGGCTGGAAGCGGACCGGCTGGTACGCGGCCCTGGAACGCCGCCGCTTCCGGGTGATCGCGCTGGACCAGCGCGGCCACGGCCAGAGCGGCAAGGCCTACGAGCCGACCGCCTATCTGCGCGAAAACCTGGCGCGCGACGTGGTCGAGCTGATGGACCATCTCGGCGTCAACCGGGTCGACCTGTTCGGCTATTCGATGGGCGCACGGGTCGCCGCGGCCGCCGCCGTGGCCGCGCCGCATCGGTTCTCGAACCTGATCCTCGGCGGGGTCGGCGACAAGATGCTGAGCGAGCGGCCCTCGGCGCGCGGCGACGTGATGGCGGAGGCCATGCTGGCCGACGATCCCGAGAGCATCACCGAGCCGTTCCTCAAGAGCTTCCGCCAATTCGCCGACGAGCAAGGCGAGGACCGCCGCGCCCTGGCGGCCTTTGTCCAGGCCGAGAACCCGCCGCTGGACACCGAGGGCTTCGCCACTCTGCCGATGCCGGTGCTGGTGGTGGCCGGCCAGCGCGAGACCAACGGCGACCCCGAACTGCTGGCCCAGGCGTTCGGCGACGGCCGGGGCGTCGTGATCCCCGGCTGCGACCACTTCTCGGCCATCCCGCACGCCCTGACCAAGGCCGCCGTCTTCGACTTCATCGACGGCGTGCTGGACGATCCCTGGGCGCGCTAGTCCTTGGGGCCGAGATTGTAGGGGCCGCCCTTGGCCAGCGCCTTGCGATAGGCCGGGCGGTCCTGGAAGCGCCGCACCCAGGCGGCGATGTTCGGATAGGTCGCGAACTGGCCGAAGGCGCCGGCCACCTCGCCGACGAAGCTCATCTGCACGTCGGCGGCGGTCAGGTCCTTGCCCATCAGGTAGTCGCGGCCCTCGAGCGCGCGGTCGACATAGCTGAGGTGGTTGGCGATCTCGCCCTGGATGCGCGGCTGCAGCGGCGCGCCGGCCTCGCCCAGGCGGGCGACGTACATGTTGAGCATCAGCGGCAGCATCGCCGATCCCTCGGCGTAGTGCAGCCATTGCTGGTGGGCCTCGTGGTCGGGCGTGCCGACCGGCGGCGCCAGCCGCCCCGCCGCGTGGTGACGCAGCACATAGTCGATGATGGCGCCGGACTCGGCGATCGTGGCGCCGTCCTCGGTCACCACCGGCGACTTGCCCAGCGGATGGACGGCGGTCAGTTCGGGCGGCGCCAGCCGGGTGGTCGCGTCGCGCTGATAGGCCTTGATCTCGTAGGGGAGCTCCAGCTCCTCCAGCAGCCAAAGGATGCGCTGCGAGCGAGAGTCGTTGAGGTGATGGACGACGATCATGGCGCTTCCTCCGGTTTTCACTTGGCGTAGCGTCACCGATGACGCGCGGCAAGCTTGCCCTATAGTCAGGCCGCCATGATGCTTGCGAACCTTACCGGCCTGCTGGCCGACGCCGCCGACGCCGCTGAAACCTATGTCGCTGAGGTCCGCCAGGCGGTGGCGGCCCGAGTAGCACCCTCCGGGCGGCTGGACCGCGACGCCCTGGATCGCGAACAGCATGTCGCCCACGGCCTGGCCTGGGCCGCCGCCTATGCCGAGACCCTGCGCCAAACGGCCGTCTGGGCCGCCGAGCTCGCGGCCGAGAACCGCCTTGGCGAGGCCGAGGCCCTGCCCGCGCAACTGCTGGCCTACGAGTATCTGAGCCAGTTGGCCGGCGGCCTGCCGATGAACCAGGGCGAGACCTTCCGACCCGCCGACCTCGGCCTCGACGCCGCGCGGCTGGGGCCGTCGATCGCCGCCCTGGCGCCGGGCGCCTCGCAGGCGGTGAAAAACCGCATCGTCGAGCTGCTGGAGGCCGCCCACGGTCGCCCGTCGCTGGAGGCCAGCGGCCTGGACGAGACGCTCGAGCACGTCCGTGACCAGTTCCACGCCTTCGCCGAGGAGAAGATCGTCCCCTACGCCCATGGTTGGCACCTGCGCGACGAGCTGATCCCGCTGCCGCTGATCGACGAGTTGGCGGCGCTGGGCGTGTTCGGCCTGACCGCGCCGGAAGAATACGGCGGCTCGGGCCTGGGCAAGGTCGCGATGTGCGTGGTGTCCGAGGCCCTGTCGCGCGGCTGGATCGGCACCGGCTCGCTGGGCACCCGCTCGGAAATCGCCGCCGAGCTGATCCTGGCGCACGGCACCGACGCCCAGAAGCGGGAGCTGCTGCCGGCGATCACCAGCGGCGAGATCATTCCCACCGCAGTGTTCACCGAGCCGGAGGCCGGGTCGGACCTCGGCTCGCTGCGCACCCGCGCGGCGCGTGACGGCGAGACCTGGAGGGTCACCGGCGCCAAGACCTGGATCACCCACGCCGCCCGCGCCGACCTCATGACTTTGCTGGTGCGCACGGATCCGGCCTCGAAAGATCACCGCGGCCTGTCGATGTTCCTGGCCGCCAAGCCGCGCGGCACGGCAAGCGACCCGTTCCCCGCGCCCGGCATGAGCGGCGGCGAGATCGGGGTGATCGGCTATCGCGGCATGAAGGAATACGAGATCGCCTTCGACGGCTTTTCCGTGCCGCACGACCGGCTGCTCGGCGGGCAGGAGGGCCAGGGCTTCGTGCAGTTGATGGCGACGTTCGAGAGCGCCCGCATCCAGACCGCGGCCCGCGCCATCGGGGTGGCGCAATCGGCGCTCGACCTGGCCGTCGACTATGCCATCGCGCGCAAGCAGTTCGGACGACCGATCTCCGACTTCCCGCGAGTGGCCAACAAGCTCGCGATGATGGCGGCCGAACTGGTCGGCGCGCGGCGGCTGACTTGGTTCGCCGCCAGCGCCAAGGACGAAGGCCGCCGCTGCGACCTGGAGGCCGGCATGGCCAAGCTGGTCGCCGCCCGCATCGCCTGGGCCTGCGCCGACAACGCCGTGCAGATCCACGGCGGAACCGGCTTCGCCACCGAACAGCCGGTCAGCCGCGTGCTGGCCGACGCGCGGATCCTGAACATCTTCGAGGGCGCCGGCGAAATTCAGGCCCAGGTCATCGCCCGCCGACTGCTGGACGGCGCGAACTGATAGCGCCGATATTTTGGCGCATCTTGTGCCAATACTGGCCGCTCGCGCGACTACACGATAACTTGAAGACGCGTCGGCCTGTCCCTGACCGCGAGGCCGGCCGCCTCGTAACCGCACGCGTTACTGCCGCTCGCCTTGGATCGTCGTCCCGTTTGACCTGAGCATCATCTCCGGGCGTGGCCGCAAAAAATCAGCGTTTCGAGGTGAGGTTTCCGCTAGGTCAAACGTCTTGGGTGTGCACCACCGCCGCACACCGGCCGTACGCGAAGCGAGAAACCGTCTCGCCGCACGACGTTTCACGAGCACGCTCAGCGAGCCGTGGTTTTTTGGACTGGCGGGCACCCGACACACCAAGTTTGGATTTCGCAGCAAAACGCTGGTCTGCGACGCTGCGCCACACGGCAAAGCCCAGTGCGCCACGCTACATGCTGCCTGCACACATACTTTGCGAAACAAGTTCGCTGAACACGCTCAACCAAACCCATCGCTTGGACCCGCCGGGCTGAGGGGCTAAGAGGAATCAGTGGTCATGACGACCTGCGTCACCGCCGTCCGTTCCCCCGCGGGCGGCGATCTAGCCGTAGAAAACCCGACCCAGCTCATCGCTGAGTTGCGCGACGCAGCCCACTTGGGACTGCGCCTCGCGCTGCAAGGCGCCGAGCGGATCGCCAATGTAGTGAAAGAGTATTGCGTAGAGTTCGAACAGCCGATGGCGCTGGCTACGGCGAGGATCGCCCGATGAAACACGTCTCCAGCAACATCGAAGTCGCCGGCGAGACCCAGGTCCGCGTTCCGACCCGCCGCGCGCTCGCCAAGCAGCAGACCCGCACCAAGGTGCTGGCCGCCGCCCGCCGCCTGTTCTCGGAGGCCGGTTACGAGGGCGCGACCATCCGTGACATCGCCGCCGAGGCCGGCATGTCGACGGGCGCCGTGTTCGCGAACTTCACCGACAAGTCGGACCTGTTCCGCGAGATCATGGTCGCCGACATGGAGGCCCTGGTCGAAGCGATGCGCGAGGGCGCCTCGCGCGGTCGCGGCGTCGACGACACGCTGCTGAAGCTGTTCGTCGCCGGCTACGCCTTCTACAAGACCCGCCTGCCGCTGGCCCGCGCCGCCTTCGGGATCTCCTGGATGCCCGAGCAGGGCCAGGAACTGCGCAACCTGCCGCCGGTGCTGGAACTGCAGGAACTGTTCACCGAACAGCTGACCCTGGGCGTCGAGCGCGGCGAGCTTTCGCAGGAAGCCGAAGTGAAGCTGCGCAGCCAGATGCTGTTCGACTGCTACCTGGCCAACTATCAGGAAGCGATCTTCGGCGGCTGGAGCCTGGAGGCTCTGCAGGCCAAGTCGAAAGACCAGATCCGCGTCCTGCTGGCCGGCGCGCGCCGCGGCTAAGCAGCCGACTAGACTGATCAGGGCGAGATCTGTTCCAGACGGATCAGGTCTCGCCCTTGCTGTTCCTGGGGTTTTTCAGGCTTCAGCTCCGCGGCGAGTTGTCGCATCTTCTCACATCACGCATTCCTGAAGCAGGATTCGCCCTAAGCACTTCGCCTGGGGCGCCTGCACGGCCAATGCAGGCTGGGGGGAACATTTGAGCGTACGTAAGTCCCAGAAAGAGGCGACGCGTCAGCGCGTGCTCGACGCGGCTCGGGACCTGTTCGAGGCCAAGGGCTTCGACGCCACCACCGTCCGCGAAATCGCCAGCCAGGCGGCGGTGTCGGTCGGCAGCGTATTCACCACCTTCTCCTCCAAGAACGACATCCTGAGCCAGGTCATGGCCGATCGGCTGGACGCGCTCTATGCCGAACTCGACCGGCTGGTGCCGCACCTGCGCGGCTCGACGCCCGACCGACTGCAATCGATCTTCGCCATCCACTACGCCTTCGAGACCCGGCGCACGCGGCTGTTCCTGGCTCACATCGCGGCGGCCTACAACTGGACGCTCAGCCCCTCCAGCCGCCCCTATGGCCGCAATCCGCGCCTGCGGCTGGTGATCCGCGACTGCCTGGTCGACGGGATCAAGCGGGGCGACGTCGATCCCGCCGCCGATCTGGAGGTGGTCGTCGATGCGTTGATGGCTTCCTACGCCTGGACTTATCGGCTGGCCGCCTGGGAAGACGCCGACGCCGAGGCCATGGGCAAGGTGATGGACCGCCACATCGGCCTGATCGCCAGCGGATTTCGCCCGCCTGCGGCAGCGAACCGATAGGCCCGCGCCTACGATCTCGGCTAAGATCGCGCCATGAACATCTTCACCTACCTGATCCCGATCAGCCTGGCGGCGGTGACCATCACCCTGTTCGTCGGCCTCTTTGCGCTGTTCCGTGGCGGTGACTTCGGCCGCTCATACTCGAACAAGCTGATGCGGCTCCGCGTGGCGCTGCAGGCGCTCGCCATCGCCATTCTGGTGCTGGCCGTCTGGTGGCGCGCCAAGTTCGGCGGCTGACTTGGTCACGCTCAACAGGATCTACACCCGCACCGGCGACGCCGGGACCACGCGTCTGGCCACCGGCCAGCCGGTCTCGAAGTCCTCGTTGCGGGTCGAGGCCTACGGTGCGGTCGACGAGGCCAACGCCTGTCTGGGCCTGGCGCGCCTGCACACCGAGGGCGAGTTCGACGCCATGCTGGCGCGGGTGCAGAACGAACTCTTCGACCTGGGCGCGGACCTGGCGACGCCGCCGCAGGCGGGCGAGACCCACGCCCTGCGCATGGTCCAGTCGCAGATCGACCGGCTGGAGCGGGAAATCGACGCGATGAACGCGCAGTTGCCGCCGCTGGCCTCGTTCATCCTGCCGGGCGGAACCCCTGCTGCGGCGCATCTGCACCTGGCGCGCACCGTGGCGCGGCGGGCCGAGCGCATCGCGGTGGCCCTGGTCGAATCGGGCGAAAACGTCGGGCCGGAAGCGATGAAGTACCTGAACCGGCTGTCGGACTTCCTGTTCGTGGCCGCACGCTTCGCCAACGACCGCGGCGCAGCCGAGGTGTTCTGGCAGTCCGGCGCCACCCGTCAGGGCTGAGGTTCGGCCTTCGCCTTGGACGCGGCGGCTTCCGGCGCCTTTTCAGCACGGGCTTTGGCGGCGTCGGCCTTGGCCTCGGCGCGGGTCTTGTCGTTCTTGATCACCCGGCCGGTTATGTCCGAAATCAGGATCGGGCTGGCGCAGGTGCGGCTGCGCCAATCCCACCAGTCGCCCGCCTCTTCACACTTCTGGCCGGGCCACACCCAGCCGACGTGATAGACGAGCGTCCCGGCGCTGAGGACGATGAAAAGGCCAAGGAAGATCAGCTTCAGCCGGTCGATGGTACGGTTCATGACGTGCTTCTAGTCTTCGCTTCGGGAGCCTGCTAGCGGCTTCGTTCGCCGAAAATGCGGCGAACTGTGATCCCTCGCCGACTTGCAATGCTCGGCGGAACCGTTATGCCGCATCCGACCGAATTTTTCGCAAAAACAAATTTGAGGCGCTAGCGACCCATGAAGGTGTTGGTCCCGGTCAAACGGGTGATCGATTCAAACGTCAAGGCCAGGGTGAAGTCCGACCAATCGGGCGTCGACCTCGCCAATGTGAAGATGTCCATCAATCCCTTCTGCGAGATCGCAGTCGAGGAGGCCGTCCGCCTGAAGGAAAAGGGCACGGCGAGCGAAGTGGTGGTCGTCTCCATCGGCCCGGCTCAAGCTCAGGAAACCCTCCGTCAGGCTCTGGCCATGGGCGCCGACCGCGCCGTGCTGATCCAGACCGACCAGGATCTGGAGCCGCTGGAAGTCGCCAAGGTGCTCAAGGCGGCGATCGCCGAAGAGAACCCGAACGTGGTGATCATGGGCAAGCAGGCCATCGACGGCGACAATAACGCCACCGGCCAGATGCTCGCGGCCATCCTCGACTGGCCGCAGGCGACCTTCGCCTCGGCGATCGAGCTGTCGGCCGACACCGCCAAGGTGACCCGCGAAGTCGACGGCGGCCTGCAGACCATCGAGGTCGGCCTGCCCGCCATCATCACCGCGGACCTGCGCCTGAACGAGCCGCGCTACGCTTCGCTGCCGAACATCATGAAGGCGAAGAAGAAGCCGCTGGACGTCAAGGAAGCCGCCTCGCTCGGCGTCGACCTGAAGCCGCACCTGAAGGTCCTGAAGGTCACCGAGCCCGCGAAGCGCTCGGCCGGCATCAAGGTTGAAACCGCCGGCGACCTGGTCGCCAACCTGAAGACCGCGGGGGTGCTCTAATGGCTGTTCTCGTCATCGCCGATCACGACAACGCGTCGCTGAAGGACTCCACCAACAAGACCGTCACCGCCGCGCTGGCCCTCTCGGGCGACGTGGACGTGCTGGTCGCCGGCAAGGACGCCAAGGCCGCGGCTGACGCCGCCGCCAAGATCGCCGGCGTGCGCAAGGTGCTGCTGGCCGAAAGCGACGAGCTGGGCCAAGGCCTGGCCGAAGCCGTCGAAGCCACCGTCGTTCCGCTGATGGGCGGCTACGACGCGGTGCTGACCCCGGCCACCTCGCAAGGCAAGAACTTCAGCCCGCGCATCGCCGCGAAGCTGGACGTCGCTCAGATCTCGGAAATCGTCGAAGTGGTCAGCGCCGACACCTTCGTGCGCCCGATCTACGCCGGCAACGCCCTGGAGACCGTGCAGTCCTCGGACGGCAAGAAGGTCATCACCGTGCGCGCCACCGCCTTCAAGGCGGCCGGCGAAGGCGGCTCGGCCTCGGTTGAAAACGTCGCCGCCGGCGCCGTCTCGACCAAGGTGAAGTTCGTCGACCAGCAACTGGTGAAGTCGGCCCGTCCGGAACTGGCCGGCGCCAAGATCGTCGTCTCCGGCGGTCGCGCCATGGGTTCGGCCGAAGAGTTCCAGAAGGTCATCGAGCCGCTCGCCGACAAGCTCGGCGCGGCGGTCGGCGCCTCGCGCGCCGCGGTCGACGCGGGCTACGCTCCGAACGACTATCAGGTCGGCCAGACCGGCAAGGTCGTCGCCCCGGAACTGTACATCGCCGTCGGCATCTCCGGCGCGATCCAGCACCTGGCCGGCATGAAGGACTCCAAGGTCATCGTCGCGATCAACAAGGACGGCGACGCGCCGATCTTCCAGGTCGCCGACTTCGGCCTGGTCGCGGACTACAAGACCGCGGTGCCGGAACTGATGGACGCCCTGTCCGCGGCCGGCAAGTAAACCGGACGAGGTTCCAGGAACCGAACGATCAAGGGGCGGCCCCGCAAGGGACCGCCCCTTTTTCATGCCCGTCCGCCAACATGGCTAGCGTGTGGCGATGGCTTCCGCGGCGACCGGCGCGCCAAGGGTGAGGGTGACTTCGCGCCCGGCCACGTCGACCGGCGCGGCGTCGGTGCGCAGGTTCTTCAGCGCCGCGACGATCTGGTCGTCGAGTTCGGCCGAACCGCTGGAGCGGGCGATGCGCAGGCCGCTCAGGCGGTCAGCCTGGACGCGGCCGCGCACGGCCACGGTGCGCTGGCCGAGTTCGACGTTGCGGGCGGCGAGGCGTTCGCCGGCGTCGGCGGTCGCCGCGGCGACATAGGTCTGGACGTCGGCCGGCGCGGCGAGCGCGCTGGTCAGCGGCGCGGCCAGCAGCAGGCCAGTCGCGCTCAGCAGCAGAAGCTGGGCTTTCATGGGAAGATCCTGGGCTTGTGAGGATTGGGGAGGTGCG
Source organism: Phenylobacterium sp. GW823-FHT02A09 (assembly GCF_058797775.1). Classification (NCBI taxonomy): domain Bacteria; kingdom Pseudomonadati; phylum Pseudomonadota; class Alphaproteobacteria; order Caulobacterales; family Caulobacteraceae; genus Phenylobacterium; species Phenylobacterium sp. GW823-FHT02A09. Next base: position 281,489 of record NZ_JBXAJZ010000002.1, read on the forward strand.
GCCGCCCCGTCGATATGCGCCCGCGCCGCCGCCGATACGAACGATCAATGTTGCTCCAGGTTGTTAGCCAGACTAACAACTACGCATGACCCGCCTGCCGCCGTTCTTCGCGCTTCGCGCCCTGGCCGCCGCGGCCCGCCGCCGCAGCTACAGCCGCGCGGCCGAGGACCTGGCCGTCACCCACGGCGCGGTCAGTCAGCAGATCCGCAAGCTGGAAGCCGAGCTCGGCGCGCGGCTGTTCGTGCGCCAGGGCAACGCCATGATCCCGACGCCGGCCGCAGAGCGGCTGGCCGGCGAGGTCGAGCGGGCGCTTGGCGTGCTGCAGGCCGGCGTCGCCGACTTCCGCCGCGCCGCCGACCACGACCCGCTGGTCGTCAGCCTGGACCCGCAGCTGGCCGCCCGCTGGCTGCCGGCGCGGTTGCCGCGGCTGCTGGCCGACCCGGCCGGCGCGAACATCGACTTCATCGCCGAGGAGCGGATGGCGAACTTCGTCACCGACGGCGTCGACGTGGGGGTCCGCTACGGCCTCGCCCGGGAGCCGGGGCTGGAGACCGCCCTGCTGTTTCGCGAGCGACTGTTCCCGGTGGCGAGCCCGGCCCTGGCGGCGTCGCACGAGATCAACACCCCGGCCGACCTGCTGAACGCACCGCTGCTGCGCCACCGTCACCGCCCCTGGAGCGTCTGGTTCGGCGCCTTCGGTCTGGAAGATCCCGGGCGCGGGATCGAACTCGAGGACTCGATCATGCTGCTGGAATCGGCGGCCCAAGGCATGGGCGTGGCCCTGGCGCGCGGCGCGCTGGTCGAGCAGGACCTGGCCAGCGGACGGCTGGTGCAGGTGCTGCCGCAAGCGGTCGGCAACGAATTCGCGTTCTATCTGGTCTGGCGCGGCGACAACCCGAAACTTCACCGGATACACGCATTGCGCGACTGGCTGACGGCCGAGGCGGCCAGGGGCCAGCCCTGAATCCTTGATCCGCCAAAGGGCTACGCTGCGTCGCAGCAAAAGCCTTGGCTTGTGCGCGGTTCCGCATGTTAGAAACCCGTCGCAATCGGGCGCGCAGGGGAGTGCGCCCAGGTCATTCGAGGCTTATTTCGGCATGGTTCAGATTAAGTCGGTCGGCATCATCGGCGCGGGTCAGATGGGAGCGGGCATCGCCCACGTCTGTGCGCTGGCGGGATACGACGTCCTGCTGCACGACGTCAGCGAAGACCGGATCCTCGCGGGCCGCTCGCTGATCGAGAAGAACCTGAGCCGCCAGGTGATCAAGGGCGCGATCGCCCAGGACGCCCTGGACGAGGCCATGGCCCGCATCAAGCCGGCGCCGGAGCTGCAGACCATCGGCACGACCGACCTGGCCATCGAAGCGGCCACCGAGAACGAAGAGGTCAAGAAGACCATCTTCAAGGCCCTGACGCCTCACCTCGGCCCGGACACCATCCTCGCCTCCAACACCTCGTCGATCTCGATCACCCGCCTGGGCGCGGCCTCGGACCGTCCGGAGCGGTTCATCGGCCTGCACTTCATGAACCCGGTTCCGCTGATGAACCTCGTGGAGATCATCCGCGGCATAGCGACGGACGCGGCGACCTACGAGACCGCCGTCAACTTCGCCAAGTCGCTGGGCAAGACCACCGCCAACGCCGAGGATTTCCCGGCCTTCATCGTCAACCGGATCCTGGTGCCGATGATCAACGAGGCGATCTACACCCTCTACGAAGGGGTCGGCACCGTCGACGCCATCGACACGGCGCTGAAGCTGGGCGCCAACCACCCGATGGGCCCGCTGGAACTGGGCGACTTCATCGGCCTCGACACCGTGCTGTCGATCATGAACGTGCTCTACGAAGGCCTGGCCGACTCCAAGTACCGCCCCTGCCCGCTGCTGGTGAAATACGTCGAAGCCGGCTGGCTGGGCCGCAAGGCCGGCCGCGGCTTCTACGACTATCGCGGCGAGAAGCCCGTCCCGACGCGGTAATCCACCGCCGAACGCTTCAGAAACGTGAAGCGTTCGTTAATCCGTTCGACTTGTCGACGCGACGCATCCGATAATCCAAGTGATTCGGATTCTGCGGGCTCATGCGACAGTTCACCTCGGTGGCGCTCTCCGCCACCTACCTCTGTCTAGCGCTGATCGTCGCCCTGCTTCTGTGGCGGAACGGGGGCGGCTGGGCGCCTGGCGTCGCCGCCCTGGTCGGGGGCCTCGGGCTCTGCTTCGCCGTGCACGGCCTGGTGGCCCAGTCCCTGAAGATGCGCGCGCTGCGCAAGGAACTCGACGCCGTGCGCGAGGCCCAGCGCGTGATGCTGGCGCAGATGGAGCAGGTCGACGCCCGGATGACCGAAGTCGCCGAGGCGGTCAGCGACGACGCCGGCCGCTCCGAAGCGCTCGAGGGCGAGGTCCACATGCTGGAGGACCTGGTCCAGCGGATGGGCCAGCGCCTGGAGGAGCGGGTCAGCGCCAGCGCGCTGCACGCGCGCCACGAGCCCAATCCGCGCCGCCACCACCAATCGGCCGCCCTGCTCGACACCGTGCGCGAGGCCCTGGCCGAGAACCGGGTCGACCTCTACCTGCAGCCAGTGGTCGGCCTGCCGCAGCGCCGCACCGTCTTCTACGAAAGCTATTCGCGCCTGCGCGACGCCACAGGCCGGGTGCTGATGCCCGCCGAGTACCTGACCGTCGCCGAGCCCGAAGGCCTGGTCACCTCGATCGACAACCTGCTGCTGTTCCGCTGCGTGCAGATCGTCCGCCGGCTGGCCAAGCAGGACCGCAAGGTCGGCATCTTCTGCAACATCTCGATCGCCAGCCTGGCGGACGAGAGCTTCTTCCCGCAGTTCCTCGACCTGCTGGCCGCCAACCGCGACCTGGCCGGCGCGCTGATCTTCGAACTGGGCCAGGCGGCGTTCGACGCCCGCGGCTCGGTCGAGGCGCGCAACATGGGCAAGCTGGCCGACCTCGGCTTCCGCTTCTCGCTCGACAAGGTCACCGACCTGGACATCGACTTCCAGGACCTGGCCCGTTCGGACGTGAAGTTCCTCAAGATCGCCGCGCCGTTCCTGCTGGACGAACTGGCCGAGACCGACGAGGGCCTGATCCTGCGCTCGCTGCCCGATCTGGCCGCGCAGGACTTCGCCTCGCTGACCCGCCGCTACGGCGTCGAGATCGTCGCCGAGAAGGTCGAGAGCGAGCGGCAGATCGTCGACATCCTCGAGCTCGACATCGCCTACGGCCAAGGCCACCTGTTCGGCGAGCCGCGCGCCATCCGCGACGCGGTGCTGGCCGAGGCCGACGGCCCGGTCGCCGAGCCGGCGTCGTATGACGAGCCGCCGGTTCGCACCCGCGGCGGGGTCGGCGTCCTGGCCCGCCGCCGCGCCGCCGCCACCCGGATCTGACGCGCCGCATTGACCGCCGCGCGCCGGACCGTTACCGCCCCTGGCCATGACCGCGCCCCTTCCGATCACCGGCCTCTCGGCCGTCGCCGACCGCTACGACGTCCTGCTCTCCGATGTCTGGGGCGTGATCCACAATGGCCGCGAGAGCTTCGCCGCCGCCTGCGCGGCGCTCAGCCGCTGGCGCGCCGAACGCGGCCCGGTGATCCTGATTTCCAACGCCCCGCGCCCGTCCAGCGCCGTGCACAGCCAGCTCGACCAGCTGGGCGTGCCGCGCGAGGCCTGGTCGGCGTTCATCTCGTCCGGCGACGCCACCCGCATCCTGCTGGGCGGCCGCGCGCCGGGCCCGGCCTGGGCCATCGGCCCGGAGAAGGACGCCTCGCTGTACGAAGGCCTCGACCTGGCCTTCGCCGGTCCCGAGGACGCGGCCTTCATCTCCTGCACCGGCCCCTATGACGACGACGTCGAGGGCCCGGACGACTACGAAGACCGCTTCAAGGTCGCGCTGGCGCGCAAGCTGCCGATGATCTGCGCCAATCCCGACATCGTCGTGCAGAAGGGCGACCGGCTGATCTATTGCGGCGGGGCCCTGGCCCAGCGCTACGAGGAGATGGGCGGCGAGGTGATCATGGCCGGCAAGCCGCACGCGCCGATCTACGACCTCTGCCTGACCGAAGCGCAGATGCTGCTGGGCCGGCCGCTGGACCGCGCGCGGGTGCTATGCATCGGCGACGCCGTCGCCACCGACGCCAAGGGCGCCAACGACCAGGGCCTGGACGTGCTGTTCGTCGCCAGCGGCATCCACGGCGCCGAGACCATCGGGCCGGACGGCGTCGATGCGGCCGCCGTCGAGACGCTGCTGGCCAAGGATGGCGCACGGGCGACCTACGCCATCTCCGATCTGGCGTGGTGAGCAAAAGCCGCTAACTAGTGGCGGTGAGAGGGAGCGCACGCGTGCAGGGGCTTTACTTCGAGGACTTGAGCGTCGGCCAGAGCGCCGAGACGACCAAGATCGTCGGCTCCGCCGACGTCGAGGCGTTCGCCGCCGTGTCGGGCGACACCAATCCGGTGCACCTCAACGAAGACTATGCGCGGACCACGCCGTTCCAGGGCCGCATCGCCCACGGCATGCTGTCGGGCGCCTACATCTCGGCCGTACTCGGCACCAAGCTGCCCGGCCCCGGCGCGATCTACCTGACCCAGTCGATGCGCTTCCGCCGACCGGTGAAGATCGGCGACGCGGTCGTCACCCGCGTGACCGTCCAGGCGCTGGACGAGCGGCGCGGCCACGTGACCCTGACCACCGTCTGCCAGGTCGACGGCAAGACCGTCGTCGACGGTGAAGCCGTGGTCGCGGCCCCGCGCCGGCCCAAGGACGCCTGAAGCCATGCGCATCGTTCACGGCTGGAAGGGGCTCGACGCCGCCGACAAGGGCGCGTCCGTCGCGCTCGGCAACTTCGACGGCGTGCACCGAGGCCACCAGCGGGTGATCGCTGAGGCCGCCAAAGCCGCCCAGGCCCTGAAGGCGCCGCTCGGCGTCATCAGCTTCGAGCCGCACCCGCGCCAGATCTTCCAGCCCGACGCCCCCGCCTTCCGGATCATGGACACCGACCAGCAGGCGCGCGCGCTGGACGCGCTGGGCGTCGACGTCTTCTACGTGCTGCCCTTCGACCACGAGATGGCCAACCTGACCGACCGCGAGTTCGCGACCCAGGTGCTGCACGAGGGCCTGGGCGTGCGCCACGTGGCGGTCGGCTTCGACATCTCGTTCGGCAAGGGCCGCACCGGCAGCCCAGAGCTGATGGCCGCCTATGGCCGCGAGCTCGGCTTCTCGGTCTCGGTCGCCGAGGCGTTGGGCGACGGCGCGGACAAGTTCTCGTCGACCGGCGTGCGCGCGGCGCTGCGCGAGGGCCGCCCACAGGACGCCGCAGCGATCCTGGGCCGGCCGTTCGCCATCGAGGGCGCGGTCGAGCACGGCCGCAAGCTGGGCCGCACGATCGGCTTCCCGACCGCCAACGTCGCCCTGACCGACTATGTGATCCCCAAGCTCGGGGTCTACGCCACCCGCACCCGCCTGCCCGACGGGCGCGAGATCGCCGGCGTGGCCAATATCGGCGTCAATCCGACCGTGCCCGGCGAGATCGCCCCGCGGCTGGAGGTCTGGCTGTTCGACTTCGACGAGGACCTCTACGACCAGGTCATCGAGACCGACCTGGTCGCCTATCTGCGCCCCGAGGAGAAGTTCGACAGCATGGAAGCCATGATCGAACAGATCCACGCCGACGCCGCCCAGGCCCGCGCGCTGCTGCTGCCCGAGTTCTAGTCCTCGATCGACAGCACCTCGATCTCGCGCAGGCGCGCGTCGGGGGACTCCCAGCGGAAGACGTCGCCGACCGAGAGGCCGATCAGCGCTGCGCCCACCGGGGCCAGCACCGAGATGCGGTTCTCGTCCATGTCCGCCTCGCCCGGCAGGCCGACCTGCACCGTGCGGTCGCGCTTCAAGATCAGGTCGCGATAGGTGACCTTCGAGCCCAGCCGCACGAACTTCGAGCGGCGGTCGGTGTTCGGCACGATCGAGAAGCGCTCGAGCTCTTCCAGCAGGATGCTGGCGCCGGGCATCGGCGAGCGCGAGGCCGCGCCGATGGCGGCGAGCTTCTCGAAATCGGCTTCGGTGACCCGCACCTTGGGGCGGGCCTTCATCTTGGCGGCCATGGGTTGGCTCCTCTTGGTTGGTTCGTCAGGCCGCGCTGGGCGGCGGGTCGTCGTCGGGATCGGGGCGGGCCGCGGGCCCAGGGCGCCGCGGGAAGGCGATGACCTTCGGCTCGGGCGGCTGAGTATCGGGCGCACGGGAAAGAACACCCGCAGTATCTGCGGGCGGCGGCGGAGGTTTTGGCATGTCACGATGCTCCCCGTGGCGCTAAGCCACGGATCGAAGACCAGTGATCAGGATTTTGGATGAAAGCATCCCCGAACTCGCGGCGTGCGGCCGCTATGAGCTCGGGGCTAGTCTCCTTCGACTAGGCGTCCCGCATGGTGCGCTCGGCGCGGCATGTTCATGCAAATACACATCCTGATCCGATCCTGACCGGCCCGACGGGCGATGTCAAATTCCCCACCCCGTCGGCGACCGCGGGCAAAGGGGCTCGCGCGCACCGGCGCCCTCTGCTACAGCCCCGGGACATGACTTCGGTTCGGAAACCCCTGCGAATTATTCGCCCGGCGTGACGCCGCCGGACGATCGCTCCAGCGCGCGCCGGGTTCCACCCGCTTAAGTCCTCAAGCTCCGAGCCAAGCTGGAAAGTCCCATGGCCGACGACGCCGAACTGCCTTCGCGCGACTATCGCGAAACCGTCTTCCTCCCGGAAACCCCGTTCCCGATGCGCGCGGGCCTGCCGCAGAAGGAGCCGGAGATCCTGGCCCGCTGGGCGAAGGCCGACCTCTACAACACCGTCCGCGCCGAGCGGCAGCGCGCCGGCGCGCCGCTGTTCGTGCTGCACGACGGCCCGCCCTACGCCAACGGCGCGATCCACATCGGCCACGCCCTGCAGAAGACCCTGAAGGACTTCGTGGTCCGCTCGCGCTTCCTCCTCGGCTACGACGTCGACTACGTGCCCGGCTGGGACTGCCACGGCCTGCCGATCGAGTGGCAGATCGAGAAGGAGCTCAAGGAAAAGGGCCGCCGCAAGGACGAAGTCTCCAAGGCCGAGTTCCGCGCCCGTTGCCGCGAGTACGCCGCCCACTGGATCGACGTGCAGCGCGACGGCTTCAAGCGCCTGGGCGTCATCGGCGACTGGGAAAACCGCTACGCGACCATGGACTATTCGAGCGAGGCCGCGATCGTGGCCGAGTTCCACAAGTTCGTGGCCAGCAGCCAGCTCTATCGCGGCTCCAAGCCGGTGATGTGGAGCCCGGTCGAACGCACCGCCCTGGCCGACGCCGAAGTCGAGTACCACGACCACGTGTCGCCGACGATCTGGGTGAAGTTCCCGGTGGTCGAGGGCAGCGACGCGGCCCGCGGGGCCAGCGTGGTGATCTGGACCACCACGCCGTGGACCATCCCCGCCAACCGCGCCATCAGCTATTCGGACTCGGTCGACTACGCCGTCTACCAGGTCGAGGCCATGGAAGAGGGGCTGGAGTTCGAGCCCTGGGCCAAGGCCGGCGACCGGCTCATCGTGGCCGACAAGCTGGCCGAGGACGTGTTCAAGGCCGCCAAGATCGCCAGTTGGCGCAGGATCGAAGCGGTCGACTGCCAGGGCATGGTCTGCGAACACCCGCTGGCCGCGCTCGACACCCATTACGCGTTCCAGGTGCCGCTGCTGGACGGCGACCACGTCACCGACGACGCCGGCACCGGCTTCGTGCACACCGCGCCGGGCCACGGCGCCGACGACTATCTGGTGTGGCTGGCGCACGGTCATCGCGACATCCCCGACACCGTCGATCCGGACGGCGCCTACTATCCGCACGTGCCGCTGTTCGCGGGCCTCAAGGTGCTGGAGACCGAGGGCAAGAAGGCCGGCAAGTTCGGCCCGGCCAACGGCGCGGTCATGGAAAAGCTGATCGAGGCCGGCCGCCTGCTGGCGCGCGGGCGGATGGAGCACTCCTATCCGCACTCGTGGCGCTCCAAGGCCCCGGTGATCTTCCGCAACACCCCGCAGTGGTTCATCCGCATGGACGAGCCGGTGGACACTTTGCAGCTCGGCGGCCGCACCCTGCGCGAGACGGCGCTGGAATCGATCGAAGCCACGGCCTTCTATCCGGCCGGCGGCAAGAACCGCATCCGCGCGATGGTCGAGACCCGGCCCGACTGGCTGATCAGCCGTCAGCGCGCCTGGGGCGCGCCGCTGGCCATGTTCGTCGACAAGGAGACGAACCAGCCGCTGCACGATCCTGAGGTCGACGCCCGCATCATCGCGGCGATCGAAGCCGAAGGCGCCGACGCCTGGTTCAACCGCCCGGTCGCTGACTTCCTCGGCGCCCACGATCCGGACCGCTACGAGAAGATCGACGACATCCTCGACGTCTGGTTCGACAGCGGCTCGACCCACGCCTTCACGCTGGAGAACCGCGAGCACACCAAATGGCCGGCGGACCTCTATCTCGAAGGGTCCGACCAGCATCGCGGCTGGTTCCAGTCCTCGCTGCTGGAAAGCTCGGGCACCCGCGGCCGCGCGCCGTACGACGCCATCCTCACCCACGGTTTCACCATGGATGAGAACGGCGAGAAGATGTCGAAGTCCAAGGGCAACGTCGTCGATCCGCAGGCGGTGATCCGCGAGTCGGGGGCCGAGATCATCCGCCTGTGGGCGGCGATGATCGACTATTCGGACGACAGCCGCATCGGCAAGACCGTGCTGCAGACGACGTCGGACGCCTATCGCAAGCTGCGCAACACCGTCCGCTACATGCTGGGCGCGCTGGCCGACTATTCGCCGGACGAGGCGGTCGAGCTCGAGCAAATGCCGCCGCTCGAGCGCTTCATCCTGCACCGGCTGTGGGAATTGGACGCCCAGGTGCGCGCCGGCTACGAGGGCTACGTCTTCCAGGACGTGATCCGGCCGATCATCGAGTTCTGCCAGACCGACCTGTCGTCGCTGTTCTTCGACATCCGTCGCGACAGCCTCTACTGCGACCGCCCGGACGCCCTGCGTCGGCGCGCCGCGCGCACGGTCATGGACGCGGTGTTCGAGCGGATCACCGCCTGGCTTGCCCCGCTGACGCCGTTCACGATGGAAGAGGCCTGGACCACCCGTTATCCGGACGCGATCTCCAACTGCCTGCGGCAGATCCCGGAGACCCCGGCCGAGTGGCGCAACGACGCCGAAGCCGAGCGCTGGGCCAAGGTGCAGCAGGTGACCAGCGTCGTCACCGGCGCGCTGGAGGTCGAGCGCCGCGAGAAGCGCATGGGCGCGGCGCTCGAAGCCGCCCCGGTGGTCCACGTCGCCGACGCGGCCCTGCTGGCCACCCTCGAGGGCCTGGACGCCGCCGAGGTGTTCCGCACCAGTCAGGCGACCCTGGTCGCCGGCGAAGGCCCGTCCGGCGCCTTCCGGCTGGCCGAGGTCCCTGGCGTCGCGGTCGAGCCGCTGAAGGCGCAAGGCGCCAAGTGCGCCCGCTCGTGGCGGATCCTGCCGGAAGTCGGCTCGGATCCGCGCTATCCGGACCTGTCCCTGCGTGACGCCGACGCGGTCGCCGCCTGGGACGCTGCGCGGGCTTGAGCCTGACCGCAGGATAAACCACAGTTCCGGTCGCTCCTGCGGGGCGACCGGAAAATGGGAGCACTCTTGAAGTCCATCTCCAAACTCGGCTGGGCGGCCTATGGCCTGGCCGCCTTCGTGATCCTGGCCGACCAGCTGTCGAAGTACTGGATCCTCTATGTCTACGACCTGCCCGCGCGGTTCTCGACGCCGATCGCCGGACCCTTTTCGCTGACCATGGTCTGGAACCGCGGCGTCAGCTTCGGCCTGTTCCGCGCCGACGCCGACCTCGTGCGCTGGATCCTGACGATCTTCTCGATCGGGGTCGCCATCGCCTTGGCCGTCTGGGTCCGCAAGGCCGATCGGCCGCTGCTGAGCGTGGGCCTCGGTCTGGTGATTGGCGGGGCGATCGGCAACGCCATCGACCGGATCCGCTTCGGGGCGGTGGTCGATTTCCTGGATTTCCAGCGCCTGGGGTTCTTCCCCTGGGTGTTCAACGTCGCCGACAGCGCCATCACCATCGGCGTCGTCTTCTTGTTGCTCGATTCCCTGCGTAAGGAATCGGCTGCTTAATCGCGTTGGCGGGTATGCCCGTATGCGCTATTTACCCACCCTTCACCGCCGGGGGGCGGCTTTCGGAGACTCAAAGTTGATGCGTCTGAACCGTGTGCTCGTCGCGTCCGCCCTCGTCGCGGCGACCGGCCTTGGCCTCGCAGGCTGCAATTCCACCCGTAACGCGCTGGGCATGACCAAGGTCACCCCGGACGAGTTTCGCGTGGTTTCGAAGGCGCCGCTGGTGGTTCCGCCCGAATACGCTCTGCGCCCGCCGGCGCCCGGCGAACCGCGCCCGCAGGAGCTGCAGCCGGAAAGCGCCGCGCGCAACGCCCTGCTCGGCACGCGCGAAGCCCAGGCCCGCTCGGACGGCGAGAAGCTGCTGGTCGCGAAGGCCGGCGCCGACAAGGCCGACCCGCTGATCCGCTACGTCGTCGACGACGAAACCGGGGCCCTGGCCCACAAGGACAAGTCGTTCGCCGACAAGGTCATGTTCTGGAAGCCGGGCGAAGCCGCCGGCGGCAGCGCAGCGGTCGTGGCCGCGGCCGGCGACAACGTCCCGGCCCCGGTCGATCCGGCCGCCGAAGAAGCCAAGGTCAAGAGCCTGACCGGCGACAAGCCCGTCGTGATCTCCCGCGAGAAGCAAACCCGCATCAAGCTGCCGGGCCTGTAGAACCGTCCTCAAATCCTCCCCCTCTGGGGGAGGTGGCTCGGCGCGAGGCGCCGAGACGGAGGGGGACCGCTCTCAAATAGCTTGAGTCAACGTCCCCCTCAGTCAGCCAGAGGCTGACAGCCCCCCAGAGGGGGAGCATCCATATCAATCCGCCTCCACATCGCCCGGCGTCTTCACGTCGTAGCCCTTGGCGCGGAGCTGATCGAGCACGCCGCCCTGGGCCAGCAGGGTGCGCAGCGGGGCGACGGCGATGGCGTGGCCGGGCGCCTTCAGCGCCGTCTCGATGTCCTTGGCGAGATCGTTCTTCACCCGCGCATCGAACGCCTGCGCGCCCGGCGTGACGGCGATGCAGCGCTCGTAGCTGCGCTCGGCCCCCAGCGCGCCGGCCACGTCGCCGTCGGCCCAGGCGCGCGAGGCCGCCAGGGTGCGGCCCGGCCCTGCCTCGATCTCGCCCATCACCTCGTCCAGGCAAGCCTCGCCGGCCGCCGGCGAGGTGCGGATCACCGCGCCCAGCAGCGGGCCGAGGTCATAGGAGCGCTGCACCACCTTCACCCCGCCCTGCTGGGCCAGCAGCTTGATCAGCTTGGTCGGGTCGGCGGTGGTGAGGTTCTCTTTCTCACGGTAGTCGTCGGTCAGCATCAGCGCCGCGGCCAGCGGGTGCTTGGTCTTGTAGTGGTCGGCAGGCTGGCCGAGTTTGGTGCGTACGGCCGCGAAGCGCGCGCGCTCGCCCGGATCGAGGCTGTCCTCGAACGGCTTGCCCGACTTCAGGCGCAGGTAGCTGATCGCCGCGCCTGGGGCCCCGGCCAGCTTCACCTTCAGGCCGGTGAACGGCAGGATCACCGCGTTCGCGCCTTCCAGATGGCGCTCGAACTGCAGACGGTCCCATTGCTGGCGCTTGGGCGCCACGGTCGGGGCGCCGAGCACGTAGACGGTGGACGCGCCGTTGGAGACGCGCCACCAGGCGGGCCCCGGCAGCCGGGCGGTGACCACGAGCTCCTCGACCAGGGTCTCGTTCGGATCGACGACCCCGGCCGCGAGCGGCGGCACCGGAACCAGCGGAACCTGGGCCGAGACAGGAGATGCGAGAATGACGGCGGCCAGCGCCACGCCGAGGGTCGGTTTCAAGGACCACCTTCCAGACTTGCCCCCCGGAATCGCCATATAGTGACGAGCTAACCGAAGCGTGACCATGCCCATCCGCCGCCTTCCGCCCGAAACCGTGAACCGCATCGCCGCCGGCGAGGTGGTCGAGCGCCCTGCGAGCGCCATCAAGGAACTCGTGGAGAACGCGCTCGACGCCGGTTCGCGTTCCATCGAGGTGCAGGCCGACGGCGGTGGGCTGACCCGCATCCTGGTCGCCGACGACGGCTGCGGCCTGTCGGCCGACGAACTGGCCCTGGCCATCGAGCGGCACGCGACGTCCAAGCTCGCCCCCGACGACGCCGGCGACTACGACCTGCTGCACATCCACACCCTGGGCTTCCGGGGCGAGGCCCTGCCCTCGATCGGCTCGGTGGCGCGGCTGTCGATCGCCTCGCGCGCCAAGGGCCTGGCCGACGCCCACGCCATCCTGGTCGAAGGCGGTCAGGTCGGGGCGGTGACGCCTTCCGGCTTCCCGGGGCCGCACGGGGCGCGGGTCGAGGTGCGCGACCTGTTTTACGCCACCCCGGCCCGGCTGAAGTTCATGAAGTCCGAGCGCTCGGAAGCGCTGGCCATCGCCGACGAGCTCAAGCGCCAGGCCATGGCGCACGAGGCGGTGTCGTTCGCCCTCGACCTCGACGGACGGCGCACCCTGCGGCTGCCGGCCGAGAGCAAGGGGCCGGACGGGCGGCTGGCCCGCCTCTCCTCGATCATGGGCCGCGAGTTCTCCGACAACGCCCTGGAGATCAACCACGAGCGCGAGGGCGTGCGGCTCACCGGCTTCGCCGGCTTGCCGACCTTCAACCGCGGCAACAGCGCCCACCAGTATTTGTTCGTGAACGGCCGGCCGGTGCGCGATCGCCTGCTCCAGGGCGCGCTGCGGGGCGCCTATGCCGACTTCCTGGCCCGCGACCGTCACCCGCTGGTGGCGCTGTATCTCGACCTCGATCCGTCGCTGGTCGACGTCAACGTCCACCCGGCCAAGGCCGAGGTGCGGTTCCGCGATCCGGCCCTGGTGCGCGGCCTGATCGTCGGCGGCCTGCGACACGCCCTGGCCGGCGCCGGCCACCGCGCCGCGACCACGGTCGCCAGCGACACGCTCTCGAACCTGCGTCCCGGCTGGTCGCCGCAGCCGAGCTATCCGCCGCCGCAGCCTTCGGCCCAGGGCTTCTCGGCCTGGCAGGCCGGCGGCTGGGCCCCGGCCATCGCCGCGGCCATCCCGGGCCTGACCGACGTCTCGGCCCGCGCCGAGGCGACCGAATGGACGCCGTCGCCCGCAGCCTACACGCCGGGCCTGCAGGAGGCGCCCGCTCCCAGCGTGGTGTTCGATCCGGTCGACTTCCCGCTAGGCGCCGCCCGCGCCCAGGTGCACGAGACCTATATCGTCGCCCAGACCCGCGACGGGGTGGTCATCGTCGACCAGCACGCCGCGCACGAGCGCTTGGTCTACGAACAGATGAAGGTCCAGATGGAGGGCGGCGGGGTGTCCCGACAGGTGCTGCTGCTGCCCGAAGTGGTGGAGCTCGATCCTGCCGAGGCCGAGCGGGTCGTCGCCCGCGCTGCGGAGCTGGAAGACATGGGCCTGGTGGTCGAGTCGTTCGGTCCCGGTGCGGTGCTGGTGCGCGAGACCCCGGCCCTGCTGGGCGAGACCGATGTCTCCGGCCTGATCCGCGACATCGCCGACGACCTGTCGGAGAACGGCCAGGCCCTGGCGCTCAAGGAGCGGCTGGCCGAGGTCTGCGGCACCATGGCCTGCCACGGTTCGGTCCGCGCCGGCCGGCGGCTGACCGCACCGGAGATGAACGCCCTGCTGCGCCAGATGGAGGCCACGCCCCACTCGGGCCAGTGCAACCACGGCCGCCCGACCTATGTGGAACTGAAGCTGGCCGACATCGAGCGGTTGTTCGGGCGGCGGTGAGCCCTCAGATGCTCCCCCTCTGGGGGACCTGGCCGCCGAATGGCGGACTGAGGGGGACCGGAGTTCCCGCCGTTTCTCCCGACGCGCCAGCCTGTGAGTCCAAAGGGGGCTCAAAGTCCCCCTCACCCGACCTCACGGTCGGGAGCTCCCCCAGAGGGGGAGCCTCTGGAGACGTCACCACCAGGTCAGGTCGGTGCGTTTGCCGCCGACGATTACGCCCTTGAGCCGCGCGCGGCCGTCGTTCCCAACCGACACCACGGCGAAGGCCGGCGCCTCGCCCTGGCGGCGTTCGCGTAGCGCCTTCTCGATGGCCAGGGCCTCGTCCTGGTCGGCGTGGAAGCGGTCGACGCCGATGTCGAGGGTGACCACGTCGGACTCGGTGTTTCCGAACGCCGTGCGCGAACAATAGACCCCGCCGCGCACCGCAAGCTCCGCGCCCGCGGCCAGGGCCGCCTCGCGGCTCGCCCCGACGCTGACGAAGCGATAGTGGCCGTCCGCAGGCTTCAGGCCGATCCAGCCGCCGTCCTCGAAGGTGGATCGCTCGCGCGGACAGGGCTGGCCGAGCGCCAGCTGCTGGGTGAGGCGCAAGGCGACGTAGTGGCCGGTCAGCAGGTCGCGCGGATCGACCGCTTCCATCGGCAACAGCACTTCGCGGCCGGCGGCGCGGGCGCCGCTCTCGCGCAGCACCACGCCGACCAGCAGCAGCACAAGGACGGCGGCGGCGGCGGCGATGCGCAGGGGCAGACTGGCGATCATGCCTTGGCCCTCCGCCGGGTCAGACCGCCGGCGACCAGCGCGATCAGCGCGCAGACCGCGAACAGGCCGGCCGCGGTCATCAGGCCGAGGCCCAGATCGAACAGGATGGTGCAGACCGCCGCGATCATCGAGACCACGCCGGCCGCCGTGACCATGCCCTGGCGATCGTGCATGCCCAGCGCGATGACGCCGCCCGAAAGGATCAGCCAGGCGGCGCGATGGGCGATCAGCGCCCCGCCCTTGAACTCGTCGAACCCGGCGACGCCGTAGAACACCAGCGCGCCCCAGACGAACCACAGGAAGAAGATCACCGCCGTGCGCCGCTCGCCCAGCTGCCGCGCGCCTCCCGCCAGGACCGCCAGGACGGCGGCGCTGGCCAGCAGGCTGGTCGCGCCCCAGCGCTCGAACTGCGCGATCGCCGCCACCAGCCCGACGATCAACGCCAGGGCCGAGGCGTGCGCCAGCGGCTTGGAGTTCCACAGCCAGGCCAGGCCCACGCCGACCGGCGCGGCGAAGATCAGCCAGCGGCTCTCGCCGCCGTCGAAGCGGCCGGCGAACTCCCCGAAGCCGAACAGCGCCAAGGCGACCACCCCGGCGGCGCTGGAACGCCCGGCGATCGTCAGCAGGGCCGCGGCCAGGCCGGCGCTGCGCAGGGCGCGCTGCGGGTCGCCGGCGATGTCGAAGATCTGGCCGGTCAGGCCGATGGCGGCGGCGTAGACCAGGGCCGCCACCGCCAGCAGGGTGTTGCTGAGCAGCGGACGCCCGGCGCGCGCGGCCCAGGCCCCGCCCCCGGCCACCGCCAGGAACAGGCCGACGATCAGTCCGAACCGCGGCAGCCGCGGGATCGCGCCCCAGTTGGCGGCCACGAAGGCGATGGCCGCGGCCCCCAGCAGCAGCGCGCCGATCACCGCCAGGGCGGCCGAGGCGTCGATCCGCCGGCCGTCCGACACCCGGTCCAGAATCACGCCGCGATTCGCCGCCGGCACCAGGCCGGCCGCGATCCACTCATCCAGGTCCTTGGTCAGTCGAGCCTTGTAGCTCGCCATCCGCGCCTCCTCGCCGAGGCCAGACCCTCGCCTATGGCGGCGGCGCAGGCAACCGGCGAAGGTCAGGCGGCGACCGACTCGGCCTCTTCGAGGAATAGGCCGTTGATGGCGCTGAGCAGGCGTTCGGCCTTGATCGGCTTTTCGACCACGCCGTCCATGCCCTGGGCCAGGTAGCTGGCCGCGTCCCAGGGATCGGCGTTGGCGGTGATGGCCAGGATCGGCACCTGGGCCGCGGCGCCGGCGAGGCCGCGGATCCGCCGCGTGGCGCCGACGCCGTCGAGGTTCGGCATCTTGATGTCCATCAGCACCAGGTCGAAGCGCCCGGTGGCCGCCGCGCTGACCGCCTGCTCCCCGTCTTCGACGCTTTCGCTCGTACAGCCGAACATGCCGCACAGCGTCTCGGCCACCAGGCGGTTGGTGGCGTTGTCGTCGGCGATCAGCACGTGCAGACCGCCGGGTCCCTGGCTGAGGTCCGGCTCGGCGGCGATCTCCGCCGGGCTCGGGGCCGGCAGATCGAACAGCGGAAACTCGAAGCCGAACGCCGTGCCGCCCGGATCGCTCTCGACCCCGATGGCGCCGCCCATCTGCTCGACCAGCTGGCGGCAGATCGACAGGCCCAGGCCCGCCCCGCCCTCACGCACGCCGGCTTCGGTCTGGCTGAACGGCTGGAAGATCGCGCCCAGGCGATCGGCGGGAATGCCGACGCCGCTGTCGCGGACCTCGCCCTCGACCACCACATGCACATCGTCGCGGCGAGCCCGCAGCGTCACCTGCACCCCGCCCTGCCGGGTGAACTTCAGGGCGTTGCCGATCAGGTTGTTGAACACCTGCTTGATGCGGACGGCGTCGCCCAACGCCCACTGGTCGAGCGCGCCCTCGTAGCGGAAGCAAAGGCTCAAGCCCTTGAGCTCGGCCCGCGCGGTCCAGAGCGCCGAGAGGTCGTCGAGCAGACCGGGCAGGTGGAAACTGTCCTCGGCGAGTTCCAGCTGGCCGGCGTCGGCGCGGCTGAAGTCGAGGGCGTCGGTCAGCAGCCGCAGCAGGGTCTGACCGGAATCCTGAATGGTGGTGACGTAGGGCTTCAGCGCCGGATCGGCCAGCCGGCGCTGGAGGATGTCGGCGATGGCCAGCACCCCGTTCAGCGGCGTACGGATCTCGTGGCTCATCACCGCCAGGAATTGCGACTTGGCGGTGAGCGCGCTCTGCGCCTCGAGCTTGGCGTGGTTGAGGGTGTCGGCCAGCCGGGTCATCTCCTCGGCGTGGGCGCGGTTGGCGGCGTTGGTGGCCTGCAGCAGGGCGAGCGTCGAGCCGACCCCGGCGTAGCGCCCCCCGCTGACCACCACGAAGCCCTTCATCACCTCGCTGGAGCGGTCGGCGAGCACGTCGCCGCAGAACTCGGCCACCGGCGTGTCGCCCTCGGCGATCAGCGGCGCGGCGTTCATCAGCAGCGAGATCGGCCGCAACCCATAGAGCGCGCGGCCATAGTGAGCGGCCATGGCCACGAAGAAGGCGTTGCGCTCGACCAGGCCGACGGGGCGGCCCTCCTCGTCGACGACGGCGATGGCCAGGGTGTCAGGCTCGGCCTGGAAGCGGTCATAGACGTCCTGGCCCAGCGTCTCGGGCGTGATCGGCGCGATCGACTGGATCAGGTCGAGCAGAATGGCGGACATCGAAGGAGCTCTCGCGGGTCGAGCAGCGCTTTAGTCGCCCCTCGACTAATGAGCCGTGAATGTCCGATATTTTTCTTTGTTAAATCAAATACATAATGTCACACAACGGTCATCTAGCCGTCACATGCCGGAGGCGGCCGGAGCTCTCGGCGTGATGATGGCGGCCCGGCGCCTGGACGGCCGCGTTCGGCTCGGCCATGATTGGCGCGTACGGCTCAAGAAAGAGGATTTCATGTCTGAGCTTGCGTTCGAGGTCCGGGCCTAACCGCCGAGCCGGCGTCCTCGTCTGAAAATCGGCAGTCAGGCCCCAACGTCCGCGCCCTCGTTTTCACGAGATCTGGCCCGGGCGCGTTTCCTCATGCCTGAACGCTGGACAATCCATTGAACGTTTCAAAAGCGCAGCAACGCACGCTGCACGCCCTGGCCCAAGGCGGCCAGATCATCCTCGAACGCGACCATCGCGGCGACATCCTCGCGGCCGACTGCGTCACCCGCGACGGCTGGGTGCTCAGCGACTGCAACGTCGCGGTCTTCAAGAGTCTGAAGCAGAAGCGGCTGATCGCCAGTCGCGACAGCCAGCCCTATCGCATCACCAAGGAGGGACTGAAGAGCCTGCGCAGCCAGCTCGACAACCGCACCACCGCCAGAGCCTTCTAGAGCGTGACAGCTTCAAGTGGATGCCGGTTGAAGCGGCCGTCACGCTCTACACATTTGAAGATAGACACTTTTTGGTCCGGTTCAGGTGAAGCCACCTGAACCGGAAAGGGTCTAGGCGCCGGCGTACTTCAGGAAATGGACGCGCGCGGCGCCATAGTCGCGTGCGTCCAGCTTCTCGTAGCCCTCAATCTGGAAATCGGGCTCGTCGCTCCCGCGCTCGAACATCACCACCGCGCCGGGCGCCAGCCAGCCGCCGGCGGCGAGCTTGGCCAGCGCGACCTCGCCCAGGCCCTTGCCATAGGGCGGATCGAGGAAGGCCAGATTGAAGGCCGGGCCGTCGGCGCCGGGCCGCGTCCCCAGATCGGTGGCGTCACGGCGGTGCACCCGCGTGCGCCCGAACAGGCCCATGGCGTCGACGTTCTGGCGGATGGCGCCGCGGGCCAGCTCGTCGGTCTCGACGAACAGGCAGAAGGCCGCGCCGCGCGACAGCGCCTCGAAGCCCAGCGCACCTGAACCGGCGAACAGGTCGATGATCCTCAGGTCACGCACGCCCGGCGACCAGGCGGCGTGCTCCAGGATGTTGAACACCGCCTGGCGCGCGCGGTCGGACGTCGGGCGCGTGCGCTCGCCCTCCGGCGTGGCGATGGCCTTGCCGCGGAATTCTCCGGAGACGATGCGCATCAGCCGTCCCGCTTAGGACCGCGGGGGCCGCCGGGCCGAGGCCCCTTGGGACCGGGACGCGGACCGCCCGGCTTGCCGCCGGGGCCCGACCGCGGGCGATCGGAACGCGGGCCCTCGCCGCGCGGGCCGTCGGAGCGAGGTCCGGACCGCGGACCAGCGAAGCCCGGCTTGCCGCCAGGACGCGGACCGCGAGGGCCGTCAGCGCGCTCGGGACGGCCTTCACCGCGCGGCGCATCGCCATCACGGCGCGGACCGCCGGGACGAGGCCCCGACCGCGGGCCGCCGAAACCCGGCTTGCCGCCCGGACGCGGGCCCGACGGCCGCGGACCGCGCGGACCATCGAAGCGCTCGCTGCGCCCCTCGCCATGCGGCGCGCCGCCGTCTGGCCGCGGGCCACGCGGTCCACGATCGGGACGCGGCCCGCGCTCGGGCCGTCCTTCACCGCGCGGCGCGTCGCCTTCGCGGCGCGGACCGCGGGGCGGGCCGGACCAGTCGCCGCGGGGACGATCGTCCGAACGGCCTTCCGGACGCGGGCCGCGCGGCCTGGCCGGCTTGCCGTCGTTGGCGCGCGGGCCGCGCTCGATCAGGGTCGCGCCCTTGCGCGGCGCGTCGTCGCGGCCGCCAGGCTTGCGCTTGGGGCCGCCGGGCCGGGGCGGACGCGGCGGGGCCAACGGGTCGCCCGGGGCGTAGCTGCGGATGCCGCCCGGCGTGTCGCCGGGAATGCGCGCCGAGCGGCGGCGCGGCGCCAGCGGCACGGCGGGCGCGGCGTCGTCTTCGGGACGCGGCGCGCGGCGGCGTTTGACCGCGCCGGCCTTGATCTCAACCTTCGGACGCGCCCAGCCCTCCTTGTAGCTCGGCTTGGGCTTGGCCTCCGCCGCCGGACGGGCGCCGGCGCCGCGACGGCCGGTGCCGTCGTGCACCGCGTGCGCGCCGGGCGGCGCCTTGGGCGACTTGAACGACGGCCGGTCGCCGTTGGGCAGATTCTCGGGCGAGATGTACTCGACCAGCTGCTCGCGGATCACCCGCGGGCCGACTTCCTCGATCTGGCCGATCGGCAGCGAGCCGAGCGCGAACGTGCCGTAGGACATGCGGATCAGTCGCCCGACCTCCAAGCCCACCGACTTCAGCACCTTGCGGACTTCGCGGTTCTTGCCTTCGGCGATGGTGACGGTGATCCAGACGTTGGCGCCGCTCGGGCCGTCCTTGGCCTTGTCGATCTTGGCTTCCAGGGGGCCGTAGCGGACGCCCTCGACGGTGACGCCGTCCTGCAGCTTGTCGAGGTCGGCCTGGGTCACCCGGCCGCGGGCGCGCACCCGATAGACCCGAACAACGCCGCTGGACGGCTGCTCGAGCGCCCGGGCCAGCTCGCCGTCGTTGGTCAGCAGCAGCAGGCCTTCGGAGTTGATGTCCAGGCGGCCGATGGAGATCAGCCGCGGCAGGCCCGGCGGCAGGGCGTCGAACACCGTCGGGCGGCCCTGCGGGTCCTTGTGGGTGGTCAGCAGGTCGATCGGCTTGTGGTAGCGGAACAGGCGCGTCGGCTCGGCGGCGTCGACCACCTCGCCGTCGACCGTGAGAATATCGTCGGGGCCGACGTTCACCGCCGGGCTGGTCAGCACCTCGCCGTTCAGGGCCACGCGGCCCTCTTCAATGAGTTTTTCGACGTCTCGCCGGGAGGCTACGCCTGCTCGCGCCAGCGCCTTTGCGACGCGCTCACCTTGACCGGAGGGCGTCTGGTCGTTTCGTTGGGGGTCGTGGATCATGATCATCGCACCATGCGCATCGCGCTCGCGGCGGCGCAAGACGCCGCGTCACGCGGAGAAACTCCCGTAGGCGCCGTCGTCGTCGATCCGAGGACCGACGAGATCGTCGCCGTCGGGGCCAACGGCCCGATAGGCGCGCACGATCCGACCGCTCATGCCGAGATCGTCGCCTTAAGGCAAGCGGCCGCGAAGCTCGGGAACTACCGGCTGACCGATCTGACCCTGGTCGTGACGCTGGAACCCTGCGCGATGTGCGCCGGAGCGATCAGCCATGCGCGGATCGGCCGCGTCGTGTTCGGGGCCGAGGATCCCAAGGGCGGCGCGGTCGTGCACGGGCCGAAGTTCTTCGAGCAGCCGACCTGCCACTGGCGCCCGCAGGTCACCGGCGGCGTGCTGGCCGAGGAAAGCGCCGAGCTGCTGCGCGGCTTCTTCCGGGCGCGGCGCAAGAAGAAGGGCTGAGCATGCGGACGGCGATGCTCGTCGCGGCGCTGCTGTTCGCCGGCGCCGCCCAGGCCGCCCCGGCCGACGACGTCCAGGCGCTGGGCTGGCTGGCCGGTTCCTGGATTCAGCAGGGCGAAAACCGCACGGTGCGCGAGGTCTGGCTGGCGCCGCGGGACGGCGTCATGTCCGGCCTGTCCCAGACAAACCGTCCCGGCCGCAAGCCGTTCACCGAGTTCATGACCATCAGCGCCGAGCCCGCCGGCGCGACCTTCACCGCCCGTCTCGACGGTCAGCCGCCGACGCCCTTCGTGCTGAAGCCGGGCCCTGCCGGCCAGGCGACGTTCGAGAACCTCGCCCACGACTTCCCGCAGCGGGTGACCTACCGCCGCTGCGGCGAGGACCTCTGCGCGCGGATCGAGGGCGTTGTGGACGGCAAGCCGCAGAGCCAGGACTGGCGGTACAGACGGGCTGAGTAGCTTTGCGACGTTATCCCCGGAACAGATCGAGGAACGCCGCCAGAGCCGCCGGGTCGCCCTTCTCGATCTTGACCTTGTCGGAGGCCAGCGCCGCCTGCATCGCGCTGGGCGAGGCGAGGGCTCCGACCCAGTCGGCCTTGGTCGCGGAGACCACCAGCGGAACGTCGGCGGCCACGCCGGTCGGGGTCTCGGCGACGCCGCGGCGCACGCGGATCGTCCAATCGCCGTCGCCGGCCAACTTCAGCCCCATCGCCGCCTCGGCGTTCGCCGCCTTCTCGGCGTTCAGCCGCACTGGGAAGGTCGCCATCACCGCGGCGGCCGGCAGCCCGGCGGCCTGCGAGCCGTTCTGACGGGCGCTGATGATCTGGGCCCAGCCGGGCGCCTTCTTCTCGAGCTCGGCGGCGCGCTCAAGGTAATAGTTGCGGCCATTGGGCGAGACGCTGTCGTAGCCGAGCTGGCGGAACGCCTTGGCCTGCAGCGCGTCGGCCTGCGGCTTCAAAGCCGCATCGGCGCGGCCGACATAGCCGGTCAGCTCGGCCGTCCACTTCCAACGCCCCTCGTCGAAGGCCTTCTGCGCCGCAGCCAACGCCGGAGCTGCGCCGCCGGCCAGGTCGACCACCTCCTTGGCCCGCACGTCCGGCGCGTCGAACGACAGGCTGGCCGGGTCGCCGCCGAACCAGCCCATGTAGCCGGCGAAGATCGAGCGCACCGACCATTCGACCGTGCCGTAGTGCTCGAAGAGGTACGGGTCGGCGGCGAGGTGAGCGGGCAGCTTCACTTTCTCGACGATCTCGTCCGGGGTCAGGCCCTGGTTCATCCAGCGGACCGTCTGGTCGTGGGTGAAGCGGATGGCGTCGCGATAGTTGGTCAGCTCGGTGGCGATCGCCTGCGCCCCGACGATCGGCCGGGTGTGCGAGGGGACCAGCACGTCGGGCTGCAGCGCCCGCATCCGGTCGATCGAATTCGCCCACTGCACGGGGTCGCGGTAGCTGGTGCCGCGGATCGTGTAGAGGTTGGGGAAGGCCTTGTAGATGTTGTCGCCGGGGAACAGCACCTTGCGATCGGGCATCCAGACCAGGATCTGGTCCTCGGTCTCGCCGGGCGCATGCTCCAGCACGAACTTCTCGCCGCCGAGGCTGATCTCCAGCTTGTCCGCGAACACCGTGTTGGGCGGAATGAAGCCGCCGGCCCCGCCGCCGCTGAACGCCGAGAGGTAGGGCCCGATCCCGACGCTGACGAAGCCCTCCGGCGTGCCCTTGGGCAGGAAGACGCCGTACATCCGCGCGGCGCGGGCGGCGATGGCCGGGGCGGCGACGCCGTTCCACTTGGCCGCCTCGCGCAGCAGGGTGTCGTGGGCGATGATCTTGGCGCCGTCCGCCACCGGGAAGCCGCGGGCGCCGTTGATGTGGTCGTTGTGGTTGTGAGTGTAGATCACCCCGACGATCGGCTTGCCGCCGGCGTGCGGCGCAAACTGTTCCCAGACCTTCTTGGCCTCGTCCAGGCTGTCGGTGGTGTCGATGATGACGACGCCGGTCTTGCCGACGACCATGATCGAATTGGCGATGCCGTAACCGACCGCCGAGAAGATCCCCGGCGCCGGTTCATAGACCTTGGGCGGGGCGAACTCGGCGGTATGGGCGGCCAACGAGGGCGCGATGCGCGGGGCCGGCTCGTGGGCGTAGGCGGCGCCGGCGGCGGCCAGCGCGGCCGTCAGCGCGGACGTTTGGGCCAGCATGCGGATCATCGAGGTCGCTCCCTATTGGCATTATGCACGCCAATTGGAGCCGGGCACCCGTAGCGGTCAAGGCTTGCCAGCGCAAAACCCCGCCCCGAAGATGGCCCCATAAGTTAGATCATAAGGGAGAAACGACATGGGATTGCTGACCGGCAAGGTCGCCATCATTACGGGCGCGGGCAACGGCCTGGGCGAGGCCTACGCCAAGCTGTTCGCCAAGGAAGGCGCAGCGGTCGTGGTCAACGACCTGGGCGGGCCGCGCGACGGCTCCGGCTCCGACAAGGGCGCGGCGCAGAAGGTCGTCGACGACATCATCGCCGCGGGCGGCCGCGCGGCGGCCAACACCGACGACGTCTCGACCCTCGAAGGCGGCGAGAACATCCTGAAGACCGCCCTGGATAATTTCGGCCAGGTCGACATCCTGGTCTGCAACGCCGGAATCCTGCGCGACAAGACCTTCGCCAACACCACCGAGCAGGACTGGGACCTGGTCGTGAAGGTGCACCTGAAGGGCACCTACTGCTGCACCATGCCGGTGTGGAAGTGGATGAAGGACAACGGCAAGCCCGGCGTCATCATCATGACCTCGTCGACCTCGGGCCTTTACGGCAACTTCGGCCAGTCGAACTACGGCGCGGCGAAGGCCGGCATCTACGGCTTCATGCGCGTGCTCTCGATCGAAGGACGCAAGTACGGCATCCGGGTCATGGGCCTGGCGCCGGGCGCCTTCACCCGTATGACCTCCGACCTGCCGGGCTTCCGCGACAAGGAGCCGGACGCCATGGCGCTGCCGGAGAACATCGCGCCGGGCGTGCTGTTCATGGCCTCGGACCTGGCTGCCGACCACACCGGCAAGGTGCTGGGCGTTTCGTCCCGCGGCGTCCGTGAGATCAAGATGCTGCAGACCGACGGCTTCACGCCCGGGCGCCCCTACACTGCCCAGGAGGTCGCCGAGCACGCGTCCGAGGTGTTCTTCCCAGCCGCTCAGGAAAAGACCGCGGCCAGCGCCTGACCCTACGTGTCATCCGGTCTTCGGCTGCCCGAAACCGGGATGACGCTCTAGGCGAACACGGTCAGCCGTTCGTCCAGTCTCTGGCGAACGGCTGGCCACTCCGGCGCCAGGATCGAGAAGATCACCGTGTCGCGGATGCGGCCGGTCCAGGTCTCGCGGTCCTGGCGAAGGATCCCTTCCTGCACCGCGCCGAGCTTCGTCACCGCCGCGCGCGAGCGGGCGTTGATGGCGTCGACCCGATAGACCACCCGTCGTGCGCCGCTGTCGAAGGCGTGCCCCATCATCAGCCGCTTGGCCGCCGGGTTGACCGCCGCGCCGCGGACGTCGGGCCGATAGTAGGTGCCGCCGACCTCCAGCACCGCATTGGCCGGATCGATCGCGTAGAAGGTCGTCAGGCCGACCAGCCTCTCGCCGGCTACGACCGCGTACGGCTGAGTGTTCCCCGCGGCCTGATCGTTCCGCAGCTTGGCCCAGGTCGGATCGAAGTGCTCGTTGGCCCAGGAGAACGGGTAGAGGTCGGTCCAGATGTCCTGATCGGCGTTGCAGGCCTCGCGAAGCGCGTCGCGATGCCCGTCAGCCATGGGCTCCAGCCGCACGAAGCGGTTCTCCAGCACCTTCGGTTCGACCTGCATCACGCGCCTCTCAGGAACAGTTGAGCGGCCTGGATCAGATAGAGCACGCCGATGCCGGTCACGATCCACTTCGTCCAGCTCTTGAAGTCCACATCGGTGATGCGGTCGAGGATCCGGCCTCCGACCACGGTGCCGGCCATCGACAGCGGAATGGCGATGGCGAACATCCACCACGGCGGCATGCCGGCGGTCTTGGCCGTCAGCAGGGGCGCACCGTAGACGAGGATCTTGGCCAAGTGTGCGAACACCTGGGTCGCCGCCTTGGTGGCGACGATGGCGTGGCGGGTGAGGCTGGTGCGGACGAAGAAGATGTCCAGCAGCGGCCCGGCCACCCCGGCGGTCAGATTGAGCCCGGTGACCATCAGGCCCGAGGCGAAGGCCTGCGGCGGACGGGCGGCGTCGAGGTTGATCCAGCGCTGCGGCAGCCACAGCAGGAAAGGCACCAAGCCCATCAGCAGGTAGAGCACCGGCTTGGACGGGACGAGGGAGATCATCGCCACTATGCCGCCCGCGGCGGCCGAGGCGATGGCGTACCAGCCGACGATGTCCCAGCGCACATGCTGGCGGTGCAGGATGGCGCGCCAGCCGTTGGCGACCAGCTGAAGAACGCCATGGCTCACGAAGGCGGCCGAGACGGGGAGCACCAGCGCCAGCCCCCCCATCAGCACGAGGCCGCCGGCCATGCCGAATACGCCGGACAAGGTCGCGGTGATGAACGCCAGAGCGATCAGGAAGAGAGCCGGTAGCAGCCCCATGGATAGTCCTCCAGGTTGCGAGCGGCTCGGAAGGGGGACACAGGCCCCCGACTCCACCGGCCAGCTGCGCGACACGCGCGCGGGAAAGAGGTCGCCCGCTGCGGCTCCCGGCGATCGCGCCGGTCGGAGGTTCGCTGTGGGCGAACCCCTGCATACACCCAACAGGCGTGGCTGTCAGAGGGCCTTGTAGAAGTAGGTGGTGGCGCAGGGCGTCCCGTCGGGCATCAGGGCGTAGTTCGGGATCACCCCGACCCTGGTCCAGCCGAGCCGGGCGTAGAGCCGTTCGGCGTCGCCGCCGGTGACGGTGTCGAGCACCAGCAAGGTCAGGCCGAGATCGCGGCCCGCCGCTTCGGCGGCGGCCAGCAGCGCCTGCGCCGCGCCGCGTTGTCGCCCGCGCCGGTGCACCAGCATCTTGGCGACGTCGCCGCGGTGCGGCTGGTTGGGCGTGCCGGCGCCGATCACCTGCACCACGCCGAACGCGCCCTCGTCGTCCTCGGCGACCAGCACCGCGCGCCCGTCGCCGGCCTGGGCCGCGGCGGCGCGTTTCCAGAAGTCCGTCGCCTCGTCCAGCGTCAGGTCGGCCATGAACGAGACCGAGGCCCCGCCGTCCACGCAGTCCTTCAGCACGACGCCGAGGGCCGGGGCCGCGCGCAGGGTTTCGTCGGCGCTCAGCCGTCTGATGCGGAAGCTCATGCCGAATCCTAGGCCGAGCCGGACGCGGCGGTCGATGGCGGCCGGACGAAGAAAAAGGCCCCGGTCTCCCGGGGCCTGATCCTGTGCAGCCTGGTCAGCCGGCGCCTAGTTGCGGAACACCGCGGCGCTCGACGGGTCGACCGGCATTTCGCGGTACTGGCGGACCTCGTTGCGGCCCACGACCATGTGGTGCACCTCGTCCGGGCCGTCGGCCAGGCGCAGGGTGCGGGTCGAGGTGTACATCCGGGCCAGCGGGGTCTTTTGGCTGACGCCCAGGGCGCCGTGCATCTGAATGGCCTGGTCGATGATCAGGCAGACGCGTTCCGGCACCATGGCCTTGACCATGTGGATCCAGATCCGGGCTTCGTCGCGCGGCAGGATGTCCATGGCCTTGGCGGCCTTCAGGACCATCAGGCGCATGGCTTCGATCTCGATGCGGGCGCGGCTGACGATCTCGATGTTGCCGCCCAGCTGGATGATCGGCTTGCCGAACGCCTCGCGGGTCAGGCCGCGGGTGACCAGCAGGTCGAGGGCCTTCTCAGCCTGGCCGATGGCGCGCATGCAGTGGTGGATACGGCCCGGACCCAGGCGCAGCTGGCTGATTTCGAAGCCGCGGCCTTCACCGAGCAGCATGTTCGAGGCCGGCACGCGGACGTTGTCGAACACGATGTGCATGTGGCCGTGCGGCGCGTCCGGGTCGCCGAAGACGTTCATCGGGCCGAGGATCTTCACGCCGGGCGCGTCGGTCGGCACCAGGATCTGCGACTGACGCAGGTGGGGCGGGCCGTCGGGGCTGGTCTGGACCATGGTGATCATGATCTTGCAGCGCGGGTCGCCGGCGCCCGAGATGTAGTGCTTCTCGCCGTTGATCACGTACTCGTCGCCGACCAGGGTGGCGCGGGTGTTGATGTTCTTGGCGTCCGACGAGGCGGCGTTGACCTCGGTCATCGCGAAGGCCGAGCGGATCTTGCCAGCCAGCAGGGGCTCGAGCCACTGCTTCTTCTGTTCCGGGGTGCCGACGCGCTCCAGCACTTCCATGTTGCCG
Source organism: Phenylobacterium sp. GW823-FHT02A09 (assembly GCF_058797775.1). Taxonomy (NCBI): domain Bacteria; kingdom Pseudomonadati; phylum Pseudomonadota; class Alphaproteobacteria; order Caulobacterales; family Caulobacteraceae; genus Phenylobacterium; species Phenylobacterium sp. GW823-FHT02A09. The sequence continues at coordinate 308,710 of NZ_JBXAJZ010000002.1, forward strand.
GTGTCCGGGGCGGCGCAGTTCATCGTTTCCGACGCCATCGGGTTCTTGCCGAGCTCGACGGCGATGTAGGCGTAGTCGAGGTTCGACAGGCCTTCACCGGTGTGCGCGTCGGGCAGGAAGAAGTTCCAGAGGCCGGCGGCCTTGGCCTTGTCCTTGGCCGCTTCCAGCACTTCCAGCTGGCCGGGCGCGTAGCTCCAGATGTCGGTCTTGCCCTCGCCCAGGCGGTGGAATTCCTCGGACATGGGCTGGACCACGTCCTTGATGAATTGCTTCACCTGATTGTAGAGCGGCAGCGCCTTGTCCGACATGCGCAGGTCGTTCAGTTCGTCCTGCACGTTCAGCGAAAAGCTAGCCTGCTTGGCGGCGGCCTCGGTCATCTGGGTCTCTCCTGCTGCGATTTTGTTGGGCGGTAGTTTTGGCCCATATTTTCGCTAAATCAAACAAGCGTTTTAATTTTACGCCGTCCAGCGTTGGCCGTGTGCGGACACACGGCCGCAAACCCTTGCGCGGCAAGGGCTGGGATCTTCGGGCGGGAATGGCGGCAGGACGGCGCGGCGCGCCGCGAGCTCAGGCGTAGAGCGGCGCAGGCAGGCTCAGCAGCACCAAGGCTGCGGCCAGGCCCAAGATGACCAGCGCGGGCGCAAGCTTCAGGAGCAGGTTCATGATCATGAAATGGGAGCGACCGGTCGGTATCGCCAGCCGCATTCCAGACATTTGTTATGGGGCTCAGCCGTGGTGGCAGACGGCTTCGATGTTGTGGCCGTCGGGGTCGAGCACGAAGGCTCCGTAGTAGGTCGGATGATAGTGCTCGCGCAGGCCGGGCGGACCGTTGTCGCGTCCGCCGGCGGCGAGCGCCGCGGCGTAGAAGGCGTCGACCGTCGCGCGGTCCGGGGCCACGAAGGCGACGTGCAGCGAACCGGTGGTCGATCCGGCGTCGCCGATCCAGAAGTAGGGCTTGCCGTCCGAGCCGTAGCCGAGATGGCTGGAGCCGCCGGTCTGCTCGGGCGTCACCTCCATCACCACGGCGACGCCGAGCGGCGCGAGCGCGGCGTCGTAGAAGGCCTTGGCCCGCTTGAAGTCGCTGACGGTCAGTCCAAGATGGTCGAGCATGGGTTTGTCCCTTCGGATGTCGACCGCCAGCCTTAGCGGCGGGACTGACGCAAACCTGTCAGCAGCCCCGCCGGTTCGCCGATTATTTCGAGGCTAGGCCCGAGGCGGTCTTGCAGACCGCCTCGACCAGGGCCTTGTCCTCGGCGCTCTTGGCCGCGCCCGGGGTCGCGGTGCGCCAAGTGGTCGACAGCTCCAGCGGCTTCTTCGGCGAATAGCCGCCGAGGCTGATCATCGACTTGCCGTTGCAGTCGACGGCGGTGACGAAGCCGACCCCGTCGGCCTTGCCCGGGCCCGACGGGCCCATGCGCGGCTCGGCGCCCGGCTTACCGACGGCCTGCATCACGACCACGCGGCCGCTCTGGACGTCGCGGTACGAGTAGTCGGCGTCATAAGACCATTCGAGGCCGTTGGCGGTCTTGGCGTAGGGGGTCCAGGTCTCGGCCTGGACGGTGGTGGCGGCGGCCAAGGCGCAGAGGCCGGCGAGCGCGAAAATGCGGCGCATGGTGGTGTACTTCTCCTGGTGTTCCCTCGGGCGCCAACCTATCTGCCGGCTGCTGCGGTAACCAAGCGGAATCAAAAACCGCCGTGCGCCGCGCTTGACTCCCTCCTGCCCCTTGCCTACCTCCGCCCTGCGTTAGCACTCAGGGGCTGCGGCTGCTAACGGCCGCGTCCGGGGTGTTGGCCAAAGCAATTTCAACCGTCCCGAACGGAGACATACATATGGCGTTTCGTCCTCTGGGAGACCGCGTCCTCGTGAAGCGCGTCGAGGAAGAAGAAAAGACCAAGGGCGGGATCATCATCCCCGACACCGCCAAGGAAAAGCCGCAGGAAGGCGAAGTCGTCGCCGTCGGCCCCGGCGCCCGTGACGACAACGGCAAGCTTCAGCCGCTCGACGTGAAGGCCGGCGACCGCATCCTGTTCGGCAAGTGGTCGGGCACCGAGGTCAAGATCGACGGCAAGGACCTGCTGATCATGAAGGAAAGCGACGTCCTGGGCGTGGTCGAGTAACCACCCCTCCTTCGTCCTTCCTCCCCATTCACACCTTTTGAAAGACGAGAAAAATGGCCGCCAAAGACGTCTATTTCTCCTCCGACGCTCGTGACCGCATGCTGCGCGGCGTCAACACCCTCGCCAACGCGGTGAAGGTGACCCTCGGCCCCAAGGGCCGCAACGTCGTGATCGAAAAGTCCTTCGGCGCTCCGCGCTCGACCAAGGACGGCGTCTCGGTCGCCAAGGAAATCGAACTGGCTGACCGCTTCGAGAACCTCGGCGCCCAGCTGATCCGCGAAGTCGCCTCGAAGACCAACGACAAGGCCGGCGACGGCACCACCACCGCCACCGTGCTGGCGCAAGCCATCGTCGTCGAAGGCCTGAAGTCGGTCGCCGCCGGCATGAACCCGATGGACCTGAAGCGCGGCGTCGACAAGGCCGTCCTCAAGGTCATCGAAGAGATCAAGTCGACCTCCAAGAAGGTCACCACCAACTCGGAAATCGCTCAGGTCGGCACCATCTCGGCCAACGGCGACACCGAAGTCGGTGAAATGATCGCCAAGGCGATGGCCAAGGTCGGCAACGAGGGTGTCATCACCGTCGAAGAAGCCAAGAGCCTGGAAACCGAACTCGACGTCGTCGAGGGGATGCAGTTCGACCGCGGCTACCTGTCGCCGTACTTCATCACCAACGCCGACAAGATGGAAGTCGAGCTGGAAGAGCCGCTGATCCTGCTCTTCGAAAAGAAGGTCTCCTCGCTGCAGCCGCTGCTGCCGGTGCTGGAAGCCGTCGTGCAGTCGGGCCGTCCGCTGCTGATCATCGCTGAAGACGTCGAAGGCGAAGCCCTGGCCACCCTGGTGGTCAACAAGCTGCGCGGCGGCCTGAAGGTCGCGGCCGTCAAGGCTCCGGGCTTCGGCGATCGCCGCAAGGCCATGCTGGAAGATATCGCCATCCTCACCGGCGGCGAGCTGATCAGCGAAGACCTGGGCATCAAGCTCGAGAACGTCACCCTCGACATGCTCGGCCGCGCCAAGAAGGTCCAGATCACCAAGGACGACACCACCATCGTGGACGGCGTCGGCGCCAAGGACGCGATCGAAGGCCGCATCGGCCAGATCAAGCGTCAGATCGAAGAGACCACCTCGGACTACGACAAGGAAAAGCTGCAAGAGCGTCTGGCCAAGCTGGCCGGCGGCGTTGCGGTCATCCGCGTCGGCGGTGCGACCGAAGTCGAAGTGAAGGAAAAGAAGGACCGCGTCGACGACGCCCTCAACGCGACCCGCGCGGCCGTGGAAGAAGGCATCGTGCCCGGCGGCGGCGTCGCTCTGCTGAAGGCCTCTAAGGTCCTCGACGGCCTGAAAGGCGACAACGCCGATCAGGACGCCGGCGTCGCCATCGTGCGTCGCGCCCTGCAGGCGCCGATCCGTCAGATCTCGGAAAACGCCGGGGTCGAAGGCTCGATCGTCGTCGGCAAGATCCTCGAAAGCACCTCGCCGACCTTCGGCTTCAACGCTCAGACCGAGCAGTACGTCGACCTGGTCGCCGACGGCGTCATCGACCCGGCCAAGGTCGTGCGCACGGCTCTGCAGGACGCCGCCTCGGTGTCGGGCCTGCTGATCACCACGGAAGCGGCGATCGTCGAGGCTCCGAAGAAGAACGCTCCGGCCGGCGGCATGCCGGACATGGGCGGCATGGGCGGCATGGACTTCTAAGTCCACGACACCTGTCGAACTAAGGAAGGGCGGGGCCGCGAGGCTCCGCCCTTTTTCTTTGCCCTACCGCTTGGCGTCGCCGATCACCACGCCGCCCGCCCAGCTGGCCAGGCCGGTGATGATCGCCGCGGCGACGCCCGACCAGAAGCCGTGCACCCAGAAGCCGGGCAGCATCCAGGCCACCAGCCCGATCATCGCCGCGTTCAGCACTAGCAGGAACAGCCCCAGGGTGACGATGGTCAGCGGCAGGGTCAGGACGAACAGGATCGGCCGCACGATCGCGTTCAGCACCCCCAGCAGCACCGCGGCCAGCAGCAGGTCGACGAGACCGTCGTAGCCCACGCCCTTCAGCAGATAGGCGGCGAGCGCGAGGCCCAGCGCGGCGAAGATCACGCGGGCGATAAAGCGGGTCATCGGGAGGCTCCGTAGCTTTGCTGCGGCGACGATGGGGCCGGGCGCGCCGCTTGGCAATCGCACGCCGCCGGCCCGCGTTTCAGCAACGTTACAAGCACGCCCCGCTTTGGCCGCACCCACGGTCCAGCTAGGCCGCCCGGCGCCGGGACGGGCGCGCAAGGGTTCCTCGCATGCTTCGTATCGCCATCGCCGCCGCGGCGTTGCTCGCCGCCACGCCCGCTCTCGCCCAGATGGGCCCGCCGCCGGGCGGACGGCCGCCGCCCGGAGAGCGGCCTTCCGGCGAACGGCCGCCCCGCGGCGGGCCCAGCGAACACGTACAGCTGTTCCTCAGCCCGTCGGGCGAGCCGTTCCGCGGCGAGGACGGCCTGGCCGACTGGTTCGCCGGCGCCGACGCCGACAAGGACGGGACGCTGACCCTGGCCGAGTTCCGCGACGACGCCATGCGCTTCTTCAAGGTGCTGGACGACGACGGCGACGGTCAGGTCGACGGACCGGAGAACAGCGCCTACGAGACCAAGATCGCGCCGGAGATCACCCGCATGGACCTCGGTCCCGGCGGCCCGCCCGGCAAGCGTCCGATCGTGCGCAAGACCGACAAGCGCGAACCGCGCGTCGGCGCGGCCCGCTTCTCGCTCATCAACGAGGCCCAGCCGGTGCGCGGCGCCGACGCGGACCTCAACCAGCGGGTCAGCAGCGAGGAATGGGCCAAGGCCGCGCGCCGGCGCTACGAGATCCTCGACGCCGACAAGGACGGCAAGCTGACCCTCGAGGCGCTGCGTCCGCGCCTGGCGCGCTAGGCGCTCGCCAGGTCCACCTGCGGGATCGACTGACGGAGCCGGCCGCCGACGCGGATTGGCTCGATCCGCCGCGCCAGGCCGGTGGAGTCGTCGGTCTCGACGAACACGCCGCAAACGGTCGCCGGCCCCTCGGCGGGCTTGTAGCGGCCGCCGGAGATGCGGGTGGTGAACCGGCGCAGCGGCTCTTCCTTCTGGTTGCCGATGACGCTGTCGTAGTCGGCGCAGGCGCCCGCGTCGGTCTGATAGGCGGTGCCGCCCGGCAGGATCTGACAGTCGGCGGTCGGGACGTGGGTGTGGGTGCCGACCACCAGGCTGGCGCGGCCGTCGCAGAAGTGGCCCATGGCCATCTTCTCGCTGGTCGCCTCGGCGTGCATGTCGACCACCACCGCGTCGGCGACCATGCCCAGCGGGGCCTTGTCCAGCTCGCGATCCACGGCGGCGAACGGGTCGTCCAGCGAATCCATGTGCACCCGGCCCAGCAGGTTGATCACCACGATCCGCTTGCCTTCCCGCGTCTCGAACAGATTGGCGCCGCGGCCCGGCGCGTCGGCCAGCACCGGATAGTTCAGCGGCCGGATCAGCCGCGGCTCGCGCACGATGTAGGTCAGCGCCTCCTTCTGATCCCAGGAGTGGTTGCCCAGGGTCAGACAGTCGGCGCCGGCGTCGAACAGCTCGCGCGCCGTGTTCTCGGTGATCCCGAAGCCGGCGGCCGCGTTCTCGGCGTTGATGATCACGAACTCGAGGCCCAGCGCGCGGCGCAGGTGCGGAAGGTGATCGGCGAGGCCCTCGCGGCCGGCTCGGCCGACGACGTCCCCGAAGAAAGCAAAGCGCATGCGGAATTAGTCCTTTCGGACCTCCGTATACCCGTTTTCCGTGAGAATGGCGTCCAGCCTTTGGTCGTGTGGCTCCATGGCCAGCGCCTCGACCTCCTGGCCGGCATAGGCCAGGCCGAGCACGAACACCGGGCCGGCCGCCCGCAGCGCGGCGAGCGTGCGGTCGTAGTGCCCGCCGCCCTGCCCCAGCCGGCCGCCAGCCTTGTCGAAGGCCAGCAGCGGGCAGATCACGAGCTGCGGCCGCACCAGCGGGGCGTCGGCCGGCGGCGTCGGCACGCCGAAGGCGTCGATCTCGGCCTCGTCGTCCCTGCGCCAGGCGCGGAAGATCAGCGGCGCGTCGGGGGCCAGCGTCACCGGCAGGGCAAGCCGCCCGCCGGCCTTGACCAGCCGCGCAGCCAGCGGAGCCGGGTCGAGTTCGGATCCCACGGCGTGATAGCTGGCGAACCACTCGAAGGCGGGCAGCACCTCCAGCGGCAGAGCCGCGGCGGCGGCCTGGGCCGCGTCCGGCCGCGCCGCGTCGAGCGCCCGACGGCGCTTGCGCAGCACGCTGCGAAGTTTCGTTTTGTCAGGAGGCAGGTTCACCGCGCGAGTTTAGCGCGAAGGGTGGCGGCGCCGCGAGAGCCGTGAAGGTCGGTTTTATCCCCTCGGACCTGGCTAACCAGGTGGGCTCCGTAGTGCCTGGCCCCACGGGGCCAAACAGGGACAGATCCCTTCGAAGAAATTAAGGTCTCTGGGATAGATTGCCTTCGACGAGAGCCACAGCATGACCCGCCGTTGACCAAGGTAGGGCCGCGGGGGCCTTGGAACAAGCGGGACGGACGGTCTTCTTTCCCTCCCCATCGTGGGGAGGGCGGATCGCCGCGCCGCGGCGAGACGGGTGGGGGACGACCCACGCAACAAAGCCCCACGCTGGCGGCTACGCCGCCTGTCCCTCCCCACGAGGGGGAGGGAAAAGATCATCCCTGCGCCAGCTTCTCGATGCGCTTGGCGGCGTTTTCCAGGGCGCCGACGGCGCGGGTTTCGACCCGGGCCTGGTCGGACTGGAAGCGGGCCAGTTCGGCCTGCACCACCGAGAGGCGGCCGCGCAGATCGGAGAGTTCGTCGGCCAGCAGCAGCGCGCCCATCAGGAACAGCCGCGTCTCGCCGAGTTGGCCCATGTCCTCTGACACCTGGCGCACCTGGCGGTCGAACAGCCGGGCCAGCTCCAGCAGGTGATGTTCCTGGCCGTCCTCGCAGCCGACCGCATAGGGCCGGCCGTTCACCGTGATGTTGACCTGAGCCATGAGCCTTTAGGCCTCCTCGGTCTCTTGCGCGGCCGGCTCGCCGGACAGCGCCGCCTTGATCTCGGCGATGGCGCGACCCAGGGCCGCAGAGGCCTCCACGCCGGCCTCCTCCAGCTCCTTCTCGCGAACCTTGGCCTTTTCAAGCTCGGCCGCGAGCCGCACGCCGTCCTGGTCGAACAGCCCGCCGCCGCCCTGTCCGGCCGAGCCGGCAAGGCGTTGCTCAAGTTGAGAGATCGCCCGGTCCAGCCGTTTCACAGCCTGATCGAGAGGGCTTTCACCCGCCGGCTCCCGCATATTCACGCGCTCCGAAAGTGTGTCCGTTAATCTATAGACTGCGTCGGCCTTGCGCCGAAAGCCGGACTGTGGCGTGACCTTTCCTTGACCCTGCAAGCCTCGCGTGCGAGGGGCGCGCGCAAATTCCCGCACCATTCCCCCGCCAGACTCACCGGAACAGATAATGCCCGCACCGCTGCAATCCATGGCCGACGCCATTCGCGTGCTCTCGATGGACGCCGTCGAGCAGGCGGCCTCGGGGCACCCCGGGATGCCGATGGGCATGGCCGACGTCGCCACGGTGCTGTGGACCAAGTTCCTCAAGTTCGACGCCAGCACCCCGGACTGGGCCGACCGCGACCGCTTCGTGCTGTCGGCCGGCCACGGCTCGATGCTGCTCTACTCGCTGCTCCACCTGACCGGCTTCAAGGCGATGACGCTGGAGCAGATCAAGAACTTCCGCCAGTGGGGCTCCAACACCGCCGGCCACCCCGAGTACGGCCACACCCCGGGCGTCGAGACCACCACCGGCCCGCTGGGCCAGGGCCTGGCCACTTCGGTCGGCATGGCGATGGCCGAGCGTCACCTGGCCGCCCGCTTCGGCGCCGACCTGGTCGACCACCGCACCTGGGTGATCTGCGGCGACGGCTGCCTGATGGAGGGCGTCAGCCACGAGGCGATCAGCCTGGCCGGCCGCCTGAAGCTGAACAAGCTGACCGTGCTGTGGGACGACAACGACGTGACCATCGACGGCGCGGTGTCGCTGGCCGAGACCGGCGACCAGGTCGCCCGCTTCAAGGCCGCCGGCTGGGCGGTGAAGGCGATCGACGGCCATGACGTCGGCCAGATCCGCCGGGCCCTGGCCTGGGCGACCAAGCAGGACCGTCCGTCGCTGATCGCCTGCAAGACCAAGATCGGCAAGGGCGCGGCGACCATGGAAGGTCACCACAAGACCCACGGCGCGGCCCTGGGCGCCACCGAGATCGCCGCCACCCGCGCCAAGATGGGCTGGTCGGCTGAGCCGTTCGCGATCCCCGACGACGTCGTGAAGCCCTGGCGTTCGGCCGGCCGCCGCGGCGCCAAGGACCGCAAGGCCTGGCAAGCGCGCCTGGCCGCCTCGCCGCACGCCGGCGTCTTCGCCCGCGCCATCAAGGGCGAGCTGCCGGCCGACGCCTTCGAGCGCCTGGACGCGCACATCGCCGAAGCCGCCGCCGCCAAGCCGGCCGCCGCCACCCGCCAGCACTCGGGCTCGGCGCTCGACGCGCTGTTCCCGGCGATCCCGGAAATGGTCGGCGGTTCGGCCGACCTGACCGGCTCGAACAACACCTTCGTCAAGAACACCGCGATCTTCGACACCCCCGACTATTCGGGCCGCTACGTGAACTACGGCGTGCGCGAGTTCGGCATGGCCGCGGCGATGAACGGCATGGCCCTGCACGGCGGCGTCATCCCGTACGGCGGGGCGTTCATGGTGTTCTCGGACTACAGCCGCCCGGCGATCCGCCTGGGCGCGCTGATGGGCGTGCGGGTGGTCCACGTGATGACCCACGACTCCATCGGCGTCGGCGAGGACGGCCCGACCCACCAGCCGGTCGAGCACCTGGCCAGCATGCGCGCCATGCCCAACCTCAACGTCTTCCGCCCGGCCGACGCGGTGGAGACCGCCGAGTGCTGGAAGATCGCGCTGCAGTCGCAGAAGACCCCGGCGTTCATGGCCCTGTCGCGCCAGAAGGTCCCGGCGGTGCGTGACAGCGCCCCGGAAAACCTTTCGGCCAAGGGCGCCTACGAGCTGAAGGCCGCCAGCGCCGAAGCCCAGGTGACGATCTTCGCCTCGGGCACCGAGGTCTCGATCGCCGTCGCCGCGCGCGAGCTGCTGGAAGCCGACGGCGTCGCCACCCGCGTCGTCTCGACCCCCTGCTGGGAACTGTTCGACGCCCAACCGGCGGCCTATCGGCAGGCGACCATCGGCAAGGCGCCGGTACGCGTCGCCGTCGAGGCCGCGGCCAGCTTCGGCTGGGAGCGGTTCATCGGTGAAAACGGCGCCTTCGTCGGCATGCACGGCTGGGGCGCCAGCGCCCCCGCCGACCGGCTGTACAAGGAATTCGGCATCACCGCCGAGGCCGTCGTCGCCGCCGCGAAGGCCAAGCTCGGCTAAGCCGGGCTAGGATCGCCTATCGTCAGCCGCGAAAGCCTATCGGCAGGTTTTCGCGGCCGACCTCCACCTACCTGCCAGGATGGCCCGCATGCGTCTCGGAACCCCGCTCTCGCCGTCGGCCGTCAGGGTCATGCTGCTGGGCTCGGGCGAGCTCGGCAAAGAGGTCGCCATCGAACTGCAGCGGCTGGGCTGCGAGGTCATCGCCGTCGACCGCTACGCCGGCGCCCCGGCCATGCAGGTCGCCCACCGCAGCCACGTCATCGCCATGACCGACGCCGTGGCCCTGCGCGCCCTGGTGCTGGCCGAGTGCCCGCACCTGATCGTGCCCGAGATCGAGGCCATCGCCACCGACGAGCTGGTCAAGCTCGAGGCCGAGGGCGTGGCCACCGTCATCCCGACCGCCCGCGCCGCCCAGCTGACCATGAACCGCGAGGGCATCCGCCGGCTGGCGGCCGAGACGCTGGGCCTGGCCACCTCGCCCTACGCCTTCGCCTCATCGGAAGCCGAGTTGGCCGAAGGCGCGGCGAAGGTCGCCGGCTTCCCCTGCTTCGTGAAGCCGGTGATGTCGTCGTCCGGCAAGGGCCAGTCCTATGTCGAGGGCCCCGAAGGCATCGCCGCGGCCTGGCGCTACGCCCTGGAAGGCGGCCGCGTCGAGCAGCCCCGGGTGATCGTCGAGGGCAAGATCGAATTCGACTTCGAGATCACCCTGCTGACCGTGCGCTCCAAAGGCGCCGGCGGCGAGATCGAGACCAGCTTCTGCGCGCCGATCGGCCACCGCCAGGTCAAGGGCGACTATGTCGAGAGCTGGCAGCCGCAGGCGATGAGCCCGGCGGCGCTGGAGCGCGCCAGGGACATCGCCGCCAAGGTCACCGGCGAGCTCGGCGGCCTGGGCATCTTCGGGGTCGAGCTGTTCGTGCGCGGCGACGAGGTCTGGTTCTCGGAGGTCAGCCCGCGGCCGCACGACACCGGCCTGGTCACCCTGGCCACCCAGTACCAGAGCGAGTTCGCCCTGCACGCCCGCGCCATCCTCGGCCTGCCGACCGACGTCGCCCAGCGCGAGCCGGGGGCCAGCGCGGTGATCTATGGCGGCATGGAGGCCCCGGGCATCGCCTTCGAGGGCGTCGCCGAGGCGCTGAGCGTGCCCGGCGCGGACCTGCGCCTGTTCGGCAAGCCCGAGAGCTTCGAGCGCCGCCGCATGGGCGTGGCCCTGGCCAGAGGCGCCGACGTCGACCAGGCCCGCGAACGGGCCCGCGAGGCCGCCGGCCGCGTGAAGCCGGTCAAGGGCTGACGAAGGGCCGAAAGCCGGCCCCCGCCGATCCCTAGCCGCCGGGCGAGGGCTTCAGCGCCGTCTCGGCGATGCGCCACTTGCGCTGCTCGTCGCTGGAGCCGGGGACGTTGTTGACCCGGCGCAGGTTCACGTCGCCCTTCATGTTGACCGGCGCGCCGGTCTTCAGCTGGCCGTAGATCACCACCGGCACGCTGACGAACAGCGAGCCGGCGCCGCCCTCGATGTCGCCGGGGGCGCCGATCTGGGCATTGTAGCTCGCGTACTTGTCGAAGCTGGCGGTGAAGGCCTGCTGGGTCATGCCGCTGGCCTTGCCGCCGTCGCTCCAGAGCTTCCAGGCGTCGGCGTACTTCTTCTCGCCGATCAGGGCGTAGTAGGTCTGCACGACATTGGCCGCGCCCTGGGCGCTGTCGGGCGTGAAGGGACCTTCCGAGATCGGGGTCTTGTCGTCGGGCAGGCCGCCGGGGCTGCCGGGCGGCGGCGGGGCGACCGGCGCGGCCGCCGGCTCGGGCGCCTTGCAGTTGACGCCTGGGGCGCTCGCGATGTCCTCGCCGGCCGCCAGCGGGCTGAGCTGAGCCTGGGTCATGCCCTTGGTCCACCACTGGACGCCGTCGCCGGTGTAGCGCGCGCCGCTGGCCGAAATGGCGATCTTCAAGGTGCGGCTCTTGCCGTCGACCTCGACGAGCGCGGTGTCGGTGTCCGGATAGCTGGCCCGCACGGTGCGACCGTCCTCGCAGGCATAGGTGATCACCGGCGCGGCCGGGGCGGCCGCCTTCGCCGGCGCCTGGGCCTGTTCGGCCGGCTTGCTGCAGGCCGCCAGTCCAAGTCCCGCCATCACCGCCACCGCGGCCAGATGCTGAAGATTCGCCACTCCGAAGTTCCCTCTGTTGTTCGGCTTCGCCATAGCGTGCGACCGGGCTTCGCGTTCCCTGGGAGGCGTTTGACAACGATAACGGCAACACGTTGTAGCTAGACTTGACCGCCGCGGGCTTGACTCCCGCCCCCCCGACCTCAAGAAACCGCCCCAAATCAATTGGCTCAGGAGTTTTCGATGACCGTTCGCGTCGCCATCAATGGGTTCGGCCGTATCGGCAGGCTGGTCCTGCGTTCGATCGTCGAGCATGGCCGCAAGGACATCGAGGTCGTCGCGATCAACGACCTGGGCCCGGTCGAGACCAACGCCCACCTGCTGCGCTACGACAGCGTCCACGGCCGCTTCCCGGGCAACGTCGTCGTCAACGGCGACACCATCGACGTCGGCTTCGGCCCGATCAAGGTCACCGCGATCCGCGATCCGAAGGACCTGCCGCACAAGGATCTGGGCGTCGACATCGCGCTCGAGTGCACCGGCCTGTTCACCACCAAGGAAAAGGCTTCGGCCCACCTGGAAGCCGGCGCCAAGCGCGTGATCGTCTCGGCCCCGTGCGACAACGCCGACAAGACCATCGTCTACGGCGTCAACCACCAGACCCTGACCAAGGACGACCTGGTCATCTCGAACGCCTCGTGCACCACCAACTGCCTGGCGCCGGTCGCCAAGGTCCTGCACGAACTGGCCGGCATCGAGCGCGGCTACATGACCACGATCCACTCCTACACCGGCGACCAGCCGACGCTGGACACCATGCACAAGGACCTCTACCGCGCCCGCGCCGCGGCGATGTCCATGATCCCGACCTCGACCGGCGCCGCCAAGGCCCTGGGCCTGGTGATCCCGGAACTGCAGGGCAAGCTGGACGGTTCGTCGATCCGCGTCCCGACCCCGAACGTCTCGGTCGTGGACCTGACCTGGGTCGCCGGCCGCAAGATCACCAAGGAAGAGATCAACGAGGCGCTGACCGCCGCGGCCAACGGCCCGCTGAAGGGCGTGCTGGCCGTGACCAACGAGCCGCTGGTGTCGATCGACTTCAACCATGAAGCCGCCTCGTCGACGGCCGCCCTGGCCCAGACCCAGGTGATCGACGGCACCCTCGGCCGCGTGCTGTCGTGGTACGACAACGAGTGGGGCTTCTCGACCCGCATGAGCGACACCGCCATCGCGCTGGCGAAGCTGATCTAAGACCCTCGCGACGGGCGCCATCCACAAGGTGGCGCCCGTTTCGCATTTCGAACCTGTCGCACCCCAGGCGCGCCCGCCGGGGTGAGCGGAGATATTTTGATGGCCTTCAAGACTCTCGACGACGCCGACCTGGCCGGCCAACGCGCCCTGGTCCGCGTGGACATCAACGTCCCCATGGCCGAGGGCAAGGTCACCGACGACACCCGCCTGCGGGCCATCCTGCCGACCATCGCCAAGCTGCGCGCCGGCGGCGCCAAGGTCATCCTGCTGGCCCATTTTGACCGGCCCAAGGGCAAGGTCGTTCCCGAAATGAGCCTGAAGCCGCTGGCCCAGCCGCTGGCCGACCTGCTGGACGCCCCGGTGGCGTTCGCGGCCGACTGCGTCGGCGAGGCCGCCAAGGCCGCGGTCGACGGCCTGAAGAACGGCGACGTGCTGCTGCTGGAGAACGTCCGCTTCCACCCGGGCGAGGAAAAGAACGATCCGGAGTTCGCGAGGGCGCTGGCCGCCAACGGCGACCTCTATGTCAACGACGCCTTCTCGGCGGCGCACCGCGCCCACGCCTCGACCGAAGGCGTCGCCCGGCTGCTGCCGGCCTATGCCGGCGAGCAGATGCGCCGCGAGCTGGACGCCCTGGAAGCCGCGCTCGGCGCGCCCAAGCGCCCGGTGCTGGGCATCGTCGGCGGCTCGAAGGTCTCGACCAAGCTCGACCTCCTGAACAACCTGGTGACCAAGCTGGACCGCCTGTCGATCGGCGGCGGCATGGCCAACACTTTCCTGGCCGCGCAAGGGATCGACGTCGGCGCCTCGCTCTGCGAGCACGACCTGGCCGACACCGCCCGCGAGATCATGGCCAACGCGCAGAAGGCCGGTTGCGAGCTGCTGCTGCCGATCGACGTGGTCACCGCCGAGGAAGTGAAGCCGGGCGCCGCGTCCAACGTGCGCGAGCTTGACGCCGTCCAGCCGGGCGACCGCATCCTCGACGCCGGCCCCAAGACCCTGGCCAAGCTGATCGCGGCCATGGACATCTCGAGCACCCTGATCTGGAACGGGCCGCTGGGCGTGTTCGAGGTGCCGCCCTTCGACGTCGCCACCATGGCGGCGGCCAAGCATGCGGCGGATTTGGCCAAGAGCGGCAAGCTGGTGGCCGTGGCCGGCGGCGGTGATACAGTCGCGGCTCTTAACGCGGCGGGCCGCGCCGACGATTTCACGTTCGTCTCGACGGCGGGCGGCGCGTTTCTTGAATGGATGGAAGGCAAGGAGCTGCCCGGAGTGGCGGCCCTGACCAATTAAACTTTAGAACTACGGAGGGCAGGGCATGGCCCGGGTTACTTTGAGACAGCTTCTGGATCACGCGGCCGAGCACGGCTATGGGGTCCCGGCGTTCAATATCAACAATATGGAACAGGCGCTGGCGATCATGGAGGCCGCCGAGGCCACCGACTCGCCGGTGATCATGCAGGCCTCGCGCGGGGCCCGCTCCTACGCCAACGACATCGTGCTGAAGCACCTGATCGACGCGATGGCGGAAATGTATCCGCACATCCCGATCTGCATGCACCAGGACCACGGCAACAACGAAGCCACCTGCGCCACGGCGATCCAGTACGGATTCACCTCGGTGATGATGGACGGCTCGCTGAAGGCCGACGGCAAGACCCCGGCCGACTACGACTACAACGTCACGGTCACCAAGAACGTGGTCGACATGGCCCACTGGGTCGGCGCCTCGGTCGAGGGCGAACTGGGCGTGCTGGGTTCGCTGGAAACCGGCATGGGCGAGAAGGAAGACGGCCACGGCTTCGAGGGCAAGCTCGGCCATGACCAGCTGCTGACCGATCCCGACCAGGCGGTCGACTTCGTGAAGGCCACCCAGGTCGACGCCCTGGCCATCGCCATGGGCACCAGCCACGGCGCCTACAAGTTCACCCGCAAGCCGGACGGCGACGTCCTGGCGATGAACGTGATCGAAGAGATCCACCGCCGCCTGCCCAACACCCACCTGGTGATGCACGGCTCCTCGTCGGTGCCGCAGGACCTGCAGGACATCATCAACGAGTTCGGCGGCGAGATGCCCCAGACCTGGGGCGTGCCGGTCGAAGAGATCCAGCGCGGCATCAAGCACGGCGTGCGCAAGATCAACATCGACACCGACAACCGGATGGCGATGACCGGCGCGATCCGCAAGCTGTTCGCCGAGAAGCCGGGCGAGTTCGACCCGCGCAGCTATCTGAAGCCGGCCAAGGAAGCCATGCGCAAGGTCTGCGTCCAGCGCTTCGAGGAGTTCGGCACCGCCGGCCACGCCAGCTCGATCAAGGCGATCCCGCTGTCGGACATGGCCAAGCGCTACGCCTCGGGCGAACTGGCCCCGAAGATCGGCGTCAGCCGCCAAGCGGCCGAATAGGCCGATCGGCATAGACGACCCGCAGAGCCGCCGCCTCGCCCGAGGCGGCGGCTTTTGCATGTCTGGGAACCTTGCAGCCCCGCCGCCGATTGGAGGGGCATGCGCCGGATGTGGACCCTTTTCGCCCTGATGGCCGCCCTGGCGGCGATCGCCGCGCTGGGCGGCTGGACGCTCTACGCCAGCTCGCGCCTCGGCTATGGCTGGGAGGGCCTTGGCCAAGTGCTGATCTTCGTGGTCGCCGCGCTGGTCGCGGTGGGCGGCCTGACCGCCGGGCTGATGTGGCTGGCGTTCTATTCGGCCCGCCACGGCTATGACGAGCCCTACGACGTCAACAAGCCCCGCGGCGGCCGGCGCTAGATCCTTTGGCGGCTAGTCGTCGACGTTCGCCCCCCGCATCTCGCGCACGAAGATGTAGCCGATCACCACGGTCGCCGCGGCGATGACGACCGGATACCAGAGCCCGAAATAGATGTTGCCGGTCGCCGCCACCATGGCGAAGGCGGTGGTCGGCAGGAAGCCGCCGAACCAGCCGTTGCCGATGTGGTAGGGCAGGCTCATCGAGGTGTAGCGGATACGGGCCGGGAACATCTCGACCAGGGCCGCGGCGATGGGGCCGTAGACCATGGTCACATACAGCATCAGCAGGAACAGCAGGCCCACGACCATCGGTCGGTTGATCTGCGCCGGATCGGCCTTGGACGGATAGCCCGCCTCGTGCAGGGCGGCGTTGAGCTCCTTGACCCAGGCGTCGCGGGCGACCTTGAACTGCGCCGTGTCCATGCCGGCGGCGTCGAGGCCCTCGAGGCCCCGCTCGCCGATCATCACGAAGGTGGTTTCCGACCGCGGCGTGGCCTCGACGCTGTCATAGGACACCCCGGCGTTGGCGAGCGCGGCGCGGGCCACGTCGCAGCCGCTGGTGAACACCTGCTTGCCGACCGGGTCGAACTGAACGTGGCAGGTGGCCGGATTGGCGATCAGCACCACGGGCGCGCGGGCGGTCGCGTGGGCCAGGGCCGGATTGGCGGCCTCGGTCAGCGCCTTGAAGATCGGGAAATAGGTCAGCGCCGCCAGCAGACAGCCGGCCAGGATGATCGGCTTGCGGCCGATCTTGTCCGAGAGCCAGCCGAACACCACGAAGAACGGGGTGCCGAGGATCAGTGCGAAGGCGACCAGGGTGTTGGTCGTCGGCCCGTCGACCTTCAGCGTCTTTTCCAGGAAGAACAGCGCGTAGAACTGGCCGGTGTACCAGACCACCGCTTGGCCGGCGGTGAGCCCGACCAGGGCCAGCAGCACGATCTTCAGATTCGACCACTGGCCGAACGACTCGGCCAGGGGCTTCTTCGAGGTCTTGCCCTCGTCGACCATCTTCTGGAACACGGGGCTCTCGTTGAGCTTGAGCCGGATCCACAGCGAGACGGCCAGCAGGATCGCCGAAACCAGGAACGGGATGCGCCAGGCCCAGGCCTTGAACACCTCCTCGCCGGTCAGCGAGCGCACCGCCAGGATGACGATCAGGCTGAGGAACAGGCCAAGCGTCGCGGTGGTCTGGATCCAGCTGGTGTAGAGGCCGCGCTTGCCGGGCGGGGCGTGCTCGGCGACGTAGGTGGCCGCGCCGCCGTACTCGCCGCCGAGCGCCAGGCCCTGGATCAGCCGCATGACGATCAGCAGCGCCGGGGCGGCGACGCCGATCTGATCATAGCCGGGCAGCAGGCCGACCGCGAAGGTCGACAGCCCCATCAGCAGCATGGTCACCAGGAAGGTGTTCTTGCGGCCCCAGAGGTCGCCCAGGCGGCCGAAGACGATGGCCCCGAACGGACGCACCGCGAATCCGGCGGCGAAGGCCAGCAGGGCGAAGATGTAGCCGGTGGTCTCATTGACCCCCGAGAAGAAGTGCTGGGTGATGAAGCCGGCCAGCGAGCCGTAGAGGTAGAAGTCGTACCACTCGAAGACCGTGCCGGCCGAGGCCGCGCCGATCACCATGCGGTTCTTCTTCTTCGTGACGACGCCGTCGTCCGCGACCGCTTCGGCCATGCTCGCTCCCCCTTATCGTTGCGGGGAGCCTAGCGGGATCAGTCCTCTAGTGTCATCCCGGAAGCTGCGCAGCAGCTGTCCGGGATCCATGAACACTCAATGTGATCAGAAGCGCACCGTCAGCCCCGTTCGGCAAGACGGCGCGAATGGGTCCCGGTCTTGCTGCGCAAACCGGAATGACACCCTGGGCTTAGTGCCCCTCGCCGCCTTCGAGTTCGCCGAGCGCGCTCTGCAGGTAGTTCGGTTCGCCGAGGGTGCGGACCAGGTTCAGCTGCGTCTCGAGGAAGTCGATGTGCTCCTCGGTGTCGCTGAGAATCTCGCGCAGGATCTCGCGGGTCGCGTAGTCGCCGGTGGCCTCGCACTCGCGGATGCCTTCGATCTGGTCGACGCGGCCGGCGACTTCGACGGCGAGGTCGGAGGCCAGGCATTCCGGCACGGTCTCGCCGATCTTCAGCTTGTGCAGGTCCTGCAGGTTGGGCAGGCCTTCGAGGAACAGGATGCGCTTGATGAGCTTGTCGGCGTGCTTCATCTCGCCGATGGATTCATCGTAGGTGATCTTGCCGAGACGGGCGTAGCCCCAGTCCTGGTACATGCGCGCATGCAGGAAATACTGGTTAACCGCGGTCAGCTCATTGGTGAGCACCGCGTTCAGCCGCCGGATGATCGCTTTGTCGCCCTTCATGAGGACCTCCTCGAATCCACTTCGAGGGGCAAACTCTTCCCCGGGACGAATTTAGTCAAAGCCTATGTTTGCAAGTAATTCCGCGTTTCGTTCGCAAGCTTACGAACGGGGTGCGAAGACCTATTCGGCCGCGTAGCGCATCGCCTCGCCGTGCTCGCCGATCATCTTGCGCATGTCGCAGACGCAGCGGGCGCATTGGGCTTGGGAGTCGCAGGCGCGGAAGACCTCGGCCGGACGCGAGGCCCCTGCTTCGATGGCGGCGCGGACTTCGCGCTCGCGGATGCCGTTACAATTGCAGACGTACAAGGCGGTCTAACTCCCGACGACGAGGCTTTGTACCAAATGCGAACGTCGTTGCAACTCATTTGCAACTCTTGGGCCGACTCCGCCAGGGGTGCGACGCGCGGCCGTTTGTCGCTGGACGCGCGCGCGGCTAGAAGGCGGCCATGACCGCCGAATGCCGCCTCTATCTGATCACCCCGCCCAAACTCGACGACCTGGCCGCGTTCGGGCGGACTTTGGCCCAAACCCTGGACGCCGGCGACGTCGCCGCGCTGCAGATCCGGCTGAAGGACGCGGACGACGCGGCCATCGCCGCGGCGGTCGACGTGATCCTGCCGATCGCCCAGGCGCGCGGCGTGGCGGTGATCCTCAACGACCGGCCGGACCTGGCCGCGCGGCTCGGCTGCGACGGGGTGCATGTCGGCCAGTCGGACACGCCCTACGCCGAGGCGCGCAAGATCATGGGCCGCGAGGCGATGATCGGGGTGACCTGCCACGACAGCCGCCACCTGGCGATGGAGGCGGCCGAGGCGGGCGCCGACTACGTGGCGTTCGGGGCCTTTTTCCCGACCACGACCAAGGACGCCCCGACCCGGGCCGAGCCGGAGATCCTGACCATCTGGCAGGAGACCATGGAGGTTCCGTGCGTGGCCATCGGCGGGATCACCGCCGACAACGCCGAAGGGCTGGTCAAGGCGGGCGCGGATTTCCTGGCCGTCTCGGCCGGAGTCTGGGCCCATCCGCAAGGCCCCGCCGCGGCGGTTCAGGCGCTGGAAGCGGCGATCGCGCGAGGCCTCGCGGCGCGCGGCTGACTATTCGGGCGGGCCGTCCTCGTACTCGGGCAGTCCGGGGGGCGTATGGACGAACGGATGGCGCGTGGCCGTGAAGACCATGCGCTGCGGCGCGGGAAGGTCCTGGCCCGCGAAGCAGCCACCGGCCAGGCCGACGATGTCCTCCTCGTCGTCGATCGCCCACCAGAGGCTGGTCCCGCAGCGGACGCAGCGGTGGAAGACGGCCGACGCGTCGGGCGCCCGGAAGGTGTCGCTGGCCCCCGTCCGCGCCACGATCTGATCTGGCCGCACATAGACGGTGACGCCGAAGAAACTGCCGGTCCGGCGCTGGCAACGGGTGCAGGCGCAACTCGAGACCAGCACCGGATCGCCGGCGATCGTGGCCGAAAGATCACCGCAAAAGCAGCGGCCCGTGCGCGTCGTCTGGTGCGTCATGTGACCACGATAGGCCAGACGCCTTGCCTTGCGCGAGCCCGGACACTAGTTTCCGCGGCTTCTTTCGCCCGAGATCATTGACACCGTGAGCACTCAGACCGCCCTCCTGAAGGTGATGAGCGACGCCGCCCGCAAGGCGGCCCGCGGCCTCAACCGCGACTTCGGCGAGCTCGGCGAGCTGCAGGTGTCGCGCAAGGCTCCGGCCGACTTCGTCTCGGCCGCCGACATCAAGGCCGAACAGACCATCTTCGAAGCCCTGGAAAAGGCCCGCCCCGGCTACAGCTTCATGGGCGAGGAGCGCGGCCTGATCGAGGGCACCGACAAGACCCACACCTGGATCGTCGACCCGCTCGACGGCACCACCAACTTCCTGCACGCGATCCCGCACTTCGCGATCAACATCGCGCTGGAGCGCGAGGGCGTGGTGGTCGCGGCGGTGACCTACAACCCGGTCACCAACGAGCTGTTCTGGGCCGAGAAGGGCAAGGGCTGCTTCGTCAACGACAAGCGCCTGCGCGTCGCCGGCCGCAAGCACCTGGACGAGTCGGTGCTGGGCACCGGCATCCCGTTCCTGGGCCACGGCCAGCACGCGCGGTTCCTGAAGGAGCTGCACCAGATCAGCCAGCGCGTCGCCGGCGTGCGCCGCTTCGGCGCCGCCTCGCTGGACCTGGCCTATGTGGCCGCCGGCCGCCTGGACGGGTTCTGGGAACGCGACCTGAAGCCCTGGGACATGGCCGCGGGCGTGCTGTTGATCACCGAGGCCGGCGGCAAGGTGACCAACGCCGACGGCGGCGACGACATCATGGGCTCGGGCTCGATCTGCGCGGCCAATCTCGAACTGCACCCGATGCTGCTCGAAAAGCTCAAGGCGGCCGCCTAGGTTTCGAACTCAGAGGCGAAGTCCCGCGTGGCGTCGGCGATGAAGCCCTCGCCCGCGGGCGCCCCCGCCCGATCCGTCCGGTACTTCAGGAACAGCTGCTCGAAGCCGCCTGGATGGAAGCTGACCAGCAGCTCCACCTCCTCCGTCGAGATATTGGCGTAGCCATGGCGCACGCCGGGCGGCACGCGCACGAAGTCTCCGGCCCGTAAGGTGGTCACCGTGTCGTCCAGCAGGAACTCCAAGGTCCCGCGACGGACGTAGAAGGTTTCCTCGATCGCCCCGTGCCGATGCGGGCCATAGTTCTGAGTCGGCGAGCCATCGCCGGCGGCCACGATCCACTCCATCAGCGAATAGCGCCCGCCGGTGTCGCGCCCCGACACCAGAATGCGGCCACGATCGACCCCGTCTTCGAACGGGACGCCTCCCTGCGTGTCGACGATCCGGTTTTCCATGACCCGAGGCTAGCGCATGTTGACGGAAACGTCGCCTTGGGCGGCTAGATCAACCTCATGACCATAGACCGCCGCACCTTCTGCGCTACCGCCGCCGCCCTCATCACCACGCCCGCCATGGCCGCAGACGCCCGTAAGCCCAACGTCATCGCCCACCGCGGCGCCAGCGGCGAGCGGCCCGAGCACACGCCGATGGCCTATCGGCTGGCGGTCGACGAAGGCGCCGACTTCATCGAGCCGGACCTGGTGCTGACCAAGGACGGCCACCTGGTGGTGCGCCACGAGAACGAGATCGCCGGCACGACCGACGTCGCCGCCCGTCCCGAATTTGCGAGCCGCAAGACCGCCAAGGTCATCGACGGCCAGACGGTCGAGGGCTGGTTCACCGAGGACTTCACCCTCGCCGAGCTGAAGACCCTGCGCGCCCGCGAGCGGCTGCCGCAGCTGCGCCCGGCCAGCGCCGCGTTCGACGGCCGCGAGGCGATCCCGACGTTCCAGGAGGTTGTCGCCCTGGCCAAGGCCGAGAGCAGCCGCACCGGCCGCGTCATCGGCGTCTATCCCGAGATGAAGCACCCGGCCTATTTCGCCTCCGTCGGGCTGCCGATCGAGGCGCGGCTGGCCCAGGCGCTGAAGGACGCCGGCCTGGACGCCGAGGACGCGCCGGTGTTCGTGCAGTGCTTCGAGGTCCAGCCGCTGAAGACCTTCAAGACCCTGTCCAAAGCCCGCCGCGTGCAGCTGGTCGGGGCCGAGACGCCGGGCATGGTCAGCACTGATGGCCTGAAGCAGATCGCGAGCTACGCCCAGGGCGTGGGTCCCGACTGGTCGCTGGTGATCCCGACGGCCAGCGGCGAGCTGGGCCCGCCGACGCCGCTGGTCGCCCAGGCTCGGGCGCTGGGGCTGGAGGTGCATCCCTGGACCGTGCGGGCCGAGAACCGCTTCCTGCCGGCAAGCCTGCGCAAGGGCGAGGATCCGGCCGCGCACGGCGACGCGGGCGCGGTGCTGAAGGCGCTCTATGGCGCGGGGGTGACCGGCGTCTTCAGCGACTTCCCCGGGTTGGCGGTGAAAGCGCGGGGGTGACGCCTTCTGGTTGCTCCCCCAGCGGGGGAGGAATTGTCCGATCAGGCCGCCACGTCGCCGAACTGCAGGGCCGCGAGGCGGGCGTATAGGCCGCCGGTGGCGATCAGTTCGGCGTGGGTGCCCTGCTCCACGACCTTGCCGCCGTCCATGACCACGATGCGGTCGGCCTTGAGCACGGTGGCCAGGCGGTGGGCGATGACCAAGGTGGTGTGGCCGACCATGGCGTCCTCGAGCGCGCGCTGGACCAGGCGCTCGTTTTCGGCGTCGAGGGCGCTGGTGGCCTCGTCGAGCAGCAGGATCGGGGTTTCGCGGATCAGCGCGCGGGCGATGGCCAGGCGCTGGCGCTGGCCGCCTGACAGGCTGCGGGCGCGGTCGCCGAGCGGGGTGTCGAAGCCCTGAGGCAGGGCGTCGAGGAAGCCCTCGGCCTGGGCCGCACGGGCGACGGCGCGGACGTCCTCGGGACTGGCGTCGAGCCGTCCGAAGCGGATGTTGTCGGACGGCGAGCCGGAGAACAACGGCGAGTCCTGCGAGACCAGCGCCATCCGGGCGCGCACCTGCGCCGGATCGGCCTCACGCAGGTCGACGCCGTCGAGGCGGATCGTCCCGCTGAGCGGATCGTAGAAGCGCAGCAGCAGCCGGAAGACGGTGCTCTTGCCCGAGCCCGACGGGCCGACCAGGGCGACGGTCTCGCCCGGCGCGATGTGCAGCGAGAAGCCGTCAAGGGCCAGGGCGTCAGGGCGGGCCGGATAGGCGAAGCGGACGTCTTCGAAGGCGATCTCGCCGCGGGCCGGCTGCGGCAGCGCCTTGGGCTGAGCCGGGGCGGCGATGGTCGGGGTCGCGGCGAACAGCTCGGAGACCCGCTCCATGGCGCCGGCCGCCTTCTGCACGTCGCCCCAGGTCTCGCCCAGCGCCCCGACTGAGCCGGCGGCCATCACGGCCAGGAACGCGAACTGGAAGAGCGCGCCCCAGGTCATCTCGCCGCGCAGGCCGGCATGCACGCCGAGCCAGAAGATGAACACCACGCCGCCGAACACCAGGCCGATGACGAGGGCGGTCATGATCGCCCGCGCGGTCATTCGGCGCAGCGAGGTGCGGAACGAGGCTTCGACCGCCTCGCCGAAGGTGGCCGCGCCCGCGCCCTCGCGACCGAACGCCTGGACGGTCTCGAGCGCGTCGAGCGTCTCGCCGGCGTGGCCGACGGCGGAGGCGAACTGGTCCTGGGTCGAGGTGGTCAGCTTGCGCACCCGCTTGCCGTAGAGAAACAGCGGCGCGAGCACGAACGGGAACAGGGCGACGACCAGGCCGGTCAGCTTGGGGCTGACGATGACCAGCAGCACCAGCGCCCCGATCAGGGTCAGCAGGTTGCGCAGCGCCACGGAGATCGAGGTCGAGAGCAGGCTCTCGACGATCTGGATGTCGGTGGTGAGGCGCGAGAGCACCTCGCCGGTGCGGGTCTTGGCGAAGAACGGCTGGTCGAGGGTCAGAATGTGGGCGTAGGCGCCCTTGCGCAGGTCGGCGGTGATCCGCTCGCCCAGCTTGGTGACGAAGAAGTAGCGCAGGGCGCTGGAGGCGGCGAGCGCCAGGGCCACGCCGCCGATCAGCCAGAACCGCGGAGCGACGCTGGCGTCGGTGGCGCCGGGCGCGGTCAGGTGGTCGACCAGCAGCCGCACGGCGCCCGACAGACCCAAGGTCGAGGCCGCCGCAGTGATCAGGAACAGGCCGGCCCAGGCGGTGTCGCCCTTGTGGCGGGCCAGATACGGGGCCAGGGCGCGCAGGGCCCCGACGTTGCGGCTGCGGGTCCGGCGCTGGGCGGCTTCGCTCAGATCCTGCGCCATGGCGGCGCCGGCGCTGGGCCGTCCTTCGACAGGGGCCTCGGCGGCCAAATCACTCATGGAAACTAGCGCCCTTGCTCTTACCGCGCCTTTTCCTGTATACGCGCGGCTTCCTTCGCGCCCGCCCTTGCGGCGGACCGTGAACTTTCTGCCGCTCCTTTACGTCGGTTGCCCTCGCGATGAAACAAGACACCCACCCGGACTACCATTTCATCACGGTCGTGATGACCGACGGTTCGAGCTATCAGACCCGCTCGACCTACGGCAAAGAGGGCGCGACCCTGAACCTGGACATCGACCCGAAGACGCACCCGGCGTGGACGGGCGGCAACCAGACGCTGCTGGACCGCGCTGGCCGCGTGTCGCGCTTCAACGCCAAGTTCGGCGCCTTCACCCGCAAGTAAGACGTGCGGCGCGCTGCGGCGCGCCCGTCGAACTCGGCGAGCAGATACGAAAACGCCGCGCAGCCCGCGCGGCGTTTTTGCTGTGCGTGGACCACTAGTCCGCTCATCCCGGCGAAGGCCGGGACCAAGCGGACTTGCAGACATGAAAACAGCGCTCCAGCCGGGCCGAAGCGCTGCTTGGGTCCCGGCCTTCGCCGGGATGAGCGGGGTTGGACTCAGGCCCCGAAGGCGGCCTGCAGGCGACCGAACTGGGACAGCACCGGGTTGGCGTCCTCCGGCTCGCTCTCTTCGATGTACATGCGGCGGTCCAGGTGGCGGACGCGCTCGTAGAGCCGCTCGGAGCGGTCGAGCAGCACGAGCAGGCCGGCCGGAAGGTCTTCGGTGGTGGCGCCGCGGCAGATGTCCTCGGCCCCGAGGCGGTAGCGGTCCTCGCGGGCGCTCTCCGGCGGCATGTCGCCTTCGCGCACGGCTCGCTGAACCAAGAGCCAGGAGGCGACCTGCATCAGGCGGGTGGTGAGCCGCATGCTTTCGCCGGCATAGGCCAGGGCGGCGCTGCGCGAGAGCAGCTTGGATTCCTGACGACCCGAGCCGTCGAGGTAACCGGCGGTCTCCTCGACCAGGTCCATGCCTTCCTGGAAGGTGCGGTCGAACAGCTCGGATCGCGCAAAGTCGGCGATCACGTCAGCGCGCCAGGCGCCGCTCGGCGCAAATCCTTCGGTCATGACAGCACTCAGCCTCTAAAATCCTCGCCCGCAGGTGTCTGCGGCTTCGGCGGCGGAGGTCTGCAACCCCCATGCCAGACGTAAACACCCTTATCGATGACCCGCGTTTACGTTCGGTTATCCGTAAGCGGGAGTCAGCTTGGCTTTGAAAATAGCGCGTCGGCCGCGGCCCTGCCCGAGTGCTTACGCTCAATCTGGGCACGACAGCGGTCGATCTCGGCCTGGAGCGTTTCGATGCGCTCGTTGAGCTCGGCGACGCCGTACAGCTCAAGATCCTCGCGAATGGCTTCGGCCAGACGCTGCCCGCGCTGGACCCGGGAATTTACCGGTTCATCCATCGAAGACCTCCCATTGCCAGATCCGTTCCGGCGTCTATCTGGGAGACTACGCTGAAAACCTGCCGGAGGGCGCCCCTGTGACCGAGACCATGACCGCTATCGCTGTGGAGGGCGGGCGAGGACCTGCGGAAAACCTCCGGGCCGAGACCATCGCGCGGCCGCAGCCCGGCCCCGGCCAGATCCTCATCAAGGTCGAGGCCGCGGGCGTGAACCGTCCCGACCTGGCGCAACGCATCGGCGCCTATCCGCCGCCGCCCGGCGCGCCCGAGACCCTGGGCCTGGAGGTCGCCGGCGAGGTGGTGGTCGGGACCGGCCGCTGGAAGGCCGGCGACAAGGTCTGCGCGCTGCTCGGCGGCGGCGGCTACGCCGAATATGCAGTGGTCGATGCGCGCCACGCCCTGCCGATCCCGCAGGGCCTGAGCGCGCTGGAGGCCGCGGCGCTTCCCGAGACCGTGTTCACGGTCTTCGCCAATGTGTTCGAGCATGGGAGCCTGAAGGCCGGCGAGACGCTGATGGTCCACGGCGCGACGTCCGGGATCGGGACAACGGCGATACAGATGGCCAAGGCGGCCGGGGCCAAAGTGATCGCCACCGGCCGCGGCGCGGGCAAGGCGGCCGAGGCGAAGAAGCTCGGCGCCGACGTCAGCGTCGACGTGACCAGCGAGGACTTCGCCGAAGTCGCCAAGGCGCACGGCGGGGTCGACGTGATCCTCGACATGGTCGGCGGCGACTATTTCGCCAAGGGCCTGGATGCTCTGAAGACCGGCGGGCGGATCGTGTTCATCGCCGCCCAGGGCGGCGGCGAGGTGGCGCTGCCGATCTTCCGGCTGATGATGAAGCGCGCGGTGGTCACCGGGTCGACCTTGCGCCCGCGCGACGCCGACGAGAAGGCGCGGCTGACCGCGGCGGTGGAGGCGACCGTCTGGCCGTGGATCGCGGCCGGCAAGCTGAAGCCGCAGATCGACAAGACCTTCCCGCTGGACGAGGCCGGCGCGGCCCACGCCTATCTCGAAGGCGGCGCGCACGTCGGCAAGGTCATGCTGACCACCGGCGGCTGAGTCGGAGTTCTAGGATGCGGCATGGCGGCGGGCGGAGCGCCCGCCGCCATTGCGGAATGTTTGCAGAACATCGATAGGGGCGGCGTCCCGCTCCACGAAATCCCTGTCCGGTAACGGTAAGGCGCCCGCCTGCGGCCACGAAATCCGTTGACGATAGGGAAACCCTCCCTCACGATTTGGCCAATTGATCGCGGGCGTCCGCCACAGCTTCAAGGCTGTGGTTTGGCGTCCTCATAATGGCGGCTGCGCAGCATTGATCGCGCGGCGGGAGGAAAAATTGGTCGACGGCCCATCCAAGCCGAACACGTTCGCGTGCGCCGAAGGTCCGAGCGCCCGCGCATGAGCGACTCTCGACCACCTCTGAGCCTGGCCACCAAGCTGTTCTACGCGGTCGGCGCCGTCGCCAACGCCGTGAAGCTGCGCGGGCTCTCGACCTTCCTGATGCTGTTCTACAATCAGGTCGTGGGGCTGCCGCCGACGACGGTGACCTTCGTCCTGATGATCGCCCTGGTGTTCGACGCCATCGTCGATCCGCTGGTCGGCCAGGTCTCCGACAACTTCAAGTCCCGGCTCGGCCGCCGCCATCCGTTCATGTACGCCGCAGCGATCCCGGTCACGGTGGCGTTCTACATGCTGTGGAACCCGCCGTCGGGCCTGAGCGACGGCCAGATGGTCGGCTATCTGCTGGCCTGCCTGCTGACCGTGCGGCTGTTCGACACCTTCTTCGAGCTGCCGCACTCGACCCTCGCGCCGGAACTGGCCAAGGACTACGACGAGCGCACCAAGCTGCTCTCGCTGCGCATGCTGTTCGCGGTGATCGGCGGCCTGGGCATGACGGTCCTCGCCTATCAGGTTTTCCTCAAGGAGAACCCCGACGGCACCGGCGGCGTGCTGGCCCGCGACGGCTACTTCTCCTACTCGCTCTGCGCCTCTGCGCTGATCTTCGTCTGCATCCTGCTGTCGACGGCGGGCACCCAGAACCAGATCCCCTATCTGCGCCAGGCGCCGAACCGCAAGATCACCTTCAAGGCGATGGCCAAGGAGGTCGCCGCCACGCTGAACAACCGCGCCTTCGTCATCGCCACGATCACCGGGATGTTCGTGGCCATCGCCGTGGGCGCCCGCAACGCGCTGGAGATCTATTTCGGCCTCTATTTCTGGGAGCTGACCCAGACGCAGCTCGCCGGGCTGGTCACGGTCAGCGTCGTCGGTTCGGCGATCGGCGTGGTCGCCTCGCCGCAGATCGCCAAGCGGATGGGCAAGAAGCACGGCGCGATCCTGATGTTCGCCAGCGCGCTGCTGGTCGGGGTCAGCCCGGTCGTCGCCCGCCTGTTCGGGGTCATGCCGGCCAACGGCACCGGTCTGCTCTACGGCCTGCTGGTCGTCGAGACGGTGATCAACACCGCGCTCGCCGGCGCCACCGGCGTGCTGCTGGTCTCGCTGGTCGCCGACGTGATCGAGGACGCCGAGGTCAAGACCGGGCGCCGCTCGGAAGGCCTGCTGATGAGCGCCGACAACCTGTTCAAGAAGCTGGTCTCGGGCGTCGGGGTGTTCATCTCCGGCTCGGTGTTGGCGATCATCGCCTTCCCCGAGAACGCCAAGCGCGGCCAGGTCGACCCCGAGATCATCCACAACATGGGCCTGATCTACCTGCCGGTGATCGGGGTGCTGTTCGGGCTCGGGATCGTGAGCCTCAGCTTCTTCAACATCGACAAGGCCAAGCACGAGGACAACCTCGCCCGCCTGGCCGAGCGGTCCGGCGCGCCCAGCCAGGCCCCCGAACCCGACCCGGCGCCCGAGCCCCCGGCCGCATCGCCGCAGCCCTTCAAAGCCTGACCTTAAGTCCAGGATCCACGACATGACCGACGCCGCCGCCGGCCTGCCGCCACGCCCGCCCATCACGTTCACGACCAAGGCCCTCTATGGCCTTGGCGCGGCCGCCAACATCATCAAGCAGCGCGGCATCACGACCTTCCTGCTGCTGTTCTACAACCAGGTCGTGGGCCTGCCGCCGGCCATGGTGTCGACGGCGATCATGATCGCGCTGATCTTCGACGCCTTCGTCGATCCGATGGTCGGGCAGATCTCGGACAACACCCGCAGCAAGTGGGGCCGCCGCCACCCGTTCATGTACGCCGCGGCCCTGCCGGTCGCGATCGCCTTCTACATGATCTGGAACCCGCCGGTCGGCTGGGAGGACGAGGCGCTGTTCGGCTACATGCTGGTCTGCCTGCTGGTCATCCGGCTGTTCGACACCTTCTTCGAACTACCCTCGTCGGCGCTGCTGGCCGAGCTGACCAGCGACTACGACCAGCGCACCAGCATGATCGCCATCCGCTCGTTCTGCGGCGTGGCCGGCGGCCTGATCATGCAGCTGCTGGTCTACCAGGTGTTCCTCAAGAAGAACGCCGACGGCACCGGCGGCCTGCTGTCGCGCGACGGCTGGCAGACCTATTCGATCGTCGCGGCGATCACGATCTTCACGATCATCCTGATCTCGTCGCGGGCGACCCACCACCAGATCCCCTATCTGCGTCAGCCTCCGAAGCGGAAGATCACCATCCGCGCCATGGTGCGCGAGGTCGGCGCCACCCTGAACAACCGCTCGTTCGTCGCGCTGACGATCTCGGGCATGTTCATGAACGTCTCGCTCGGCCTGAAGACCGCGCTGGAGCTCTATTTCAACCTCTACTTCTGGGGCCTGACCCAGGGCCAGCTGGCGATCCTGACCGTCACCGGTGTGGTCGCCAGCGTGATCGGCGTCGTCGCCGCCCCGAAGGTCGCCGCCAAGCTCGGCAAGAAGCTGGCCGCCATCACCATGTTCTTCGGCGCGGTGATCGCCCTGCTGCTGCCGATCGGCCTGCGGATCATGGGCCTGATGCCCGAGAACGGCACCAACCTGCTGTTCGGCATCCTGATCATCGACTTCATGGCCAACGGCGCCATGGCGATCATGACCGGGGTCATGCTGCAGTCGATGATCGCCGACGTCGTCGAGGACAGCGAGGTCAAGACCGGGCGCCGCTCCGAGGGGCTGCTGTTCTCCGCCGACAACCTGTTCAAGAAGATTGTCTCCGGGGTCGGGGTCTTCACCTCCGGCGTGCTGCTGGCCTATGTCGCCTTCCCGCAGGGCGCCAAGCCGGGCGAGGTCGATCCCGAGCTGCTGCGCAACCTGGCGCTCATCTACCTGCCGACGATCGGCGGCTTCTACGCGATCGCCATCACCTGCCTGTTCCTCTACCGGATCGACAAGACCACCCACGAGGAGAACCTGCGCAAGCTGCAGGAGGGCGCCGTCGAGGTCCGCACCACCGACGCCCAGATCGAGGGCGCCAGCCCTGCCGCCACCGGCCCGGCCGGCGACCTGAGCCCGGTCGCGCCCAAGGCCTGACGCCCGCGCCGCGCCGCCTTCCGCGGTGGCGGCGACCGACCTCTTCATCCCCTCGCGACGCTCGTCGCGGGGGGATTTTCTTTCTGGCGAATAGGCGCTTGCCAGCGCCCCGATCATACCGAATATTCGAAGCCGTGACGTCCGCGGCGGAGATCGCGGCGCGCCTGCCAGGGAGGAGCGCATGGGCCAGGCCCAAGCGGCGGACGGACGCCTGAGCGTCGGGTCCAAGATGTTCTACGGCGTCGGCTCGGTCGCCTTCGGGGTCGCCACGCTCGGCCTCTCCTCGGCGGTGCTGCAGCCCTATCTGAACCGGGTGATCGGCCTGCCCGCGCTGTGGGTCGGCACGGCGATCATGGCCACCCTGATCCTCGACGCCTTCATCGACCCGGCGATCGGCCAGTGGTCGGACAAGCTGCGCACGCGCTGGGGCCGCCGCCACCCGCTGATGTACGCCGCCGCCCCGCTGGTGGCGCTGGCCTGCATCGGGTTCTGGAACTCGCCGGCCGACTGGCCGCCGGAGAGCATCGGGCTCTACCTGATCGGCATGCTGGTCGTGCTGCGGATCTGCGTCAGCCTCTACGAGGTGCCGAGCCAGGCCCTGGCCCCGGAGCTAACGTCCGACTACCACCAGCGCACCAGCCTGTTCAGCTACCGGTTCTTCTTCGGGGTGATCGGCGGGTTCGGGATGAACGTCGTGCTCTACCAGGTCTTCCTGAGCCCGGAGAACGGCGGGATCCTCAATCGGGACGGCTATGCGCAGTACGGGATCCTCGCCGGGCTGGTGATGGCCGCCTCGATCCTGGTCTCCTCGCTCGGGACGCATCGGCACATTCCGCAGCTGGCGGCGCCGCCCGAGCGCCAGGCCAGCCTGGGCCAACTGCTGCGCGAGATCGGCGGCACGCTGTCCAACCGCTCGCTGGTGGTGGTGATGACCTCCGGCCTCTGCTCGGGCGTGGCGGCGGGCATGACCAACGCGCTCAGCCAGTACTTCTATCTGGAGTTCTGGGGGCTCAGCGCCGCCAACATCTCGATGTTGGCCCTGGCCTCGGTGCTGGCCTCGGTGTCCGGCGTGGCGATCGCCGCCCCGGCCTCGAAGGCGTTCGGCAAGAAGGCCGCGATGCTCGGCCTGTTCAGCGTTTCGACGGTCACCGCCTCAGCCCCGATCCTGCTGCGGCTGTTGCACGTGATGCCCCCGAACCATTCGCCGTGGGTGTTCGCCATCCTCTGGATCGACGCCTTCGTCGCCACCACCCTGGCCATCGCCGGCTACATCATCATCTCCTCGATGATCGCCGACATCGTCGAGGACGCCGCGGTCCGAACGGGCGTGCGCTCCGAGGGGCTGCTGTTCGCGGCCAACGGCCTGCTGCCCAAGTTCACGGCCGGCATCGGCGTGTTCTTAAGCGGCCTGCTGCTGACCTTCGTGGCCTTCCCGACCCATGCGCCGGCCGGTTCGGTCGGCCCGGACATCATGCGCCAGCTGGCGCTGATCTACCTGCCGATCACCTTCGGGATGAACATGCTCTCGATCCTGGTGCTGATCTTCTACCGCATCGACCGCGAGACCCATGAGCGCAACGTCGCGGCGCTGGCCGGTGAGAAAACCGTCGGCGACGAAGGCCAGCCGCCGCAGGCCGAGCCGGTGATCGCCAGCGCAGGTTGAGACGCCCCCTTCCCTCGCCCTCCTGGTCGTGTTTACAAAAGCGAACATAGAACAGGGGAAACGCCGTGGCGGAAGCCGTACCAGATGCTCAAAAGCAGGGACGCTTAAGCGTTCCGACTAAATTCTTCTACGGCTTCGGCTCGGTCGCCTTCGGGGTGAAGGACCAGGGCTTCTCCTATCTTCTGCTGATCTTCTACAACCAGGTGGTCGGCCTGCCCTCGGCGACCGTCGGCCTGGCGATCATGATCGCCCTGATCATCGACAGCTTCCTCGACCCGATCATGGGCCAGGTGTCCGACAACTGGCGCTCGCGCTGGGGCCGCCGCCACCCGTTCATGTACGCCGCCGCCCTGCCGGTGGCGCTGTCCTACCTGCTGCTCTGGAACCCGCCGCAGGGCTGGTCGCATGAGGCGCTGTTCGTCTACCTGATCGTCGTCGCGGTGATCATCCGCAGCTTCATCACCATGTACGAGATCCCCTCGTCGGCGCTGGCGGCTGAGCTGACCACCGACTACGACGAACGCACCAAGGTGATGTCCTACCGCTACTTCTTCGCCTGGTGGGGCGGCCTGACCATGACCCTGCTGGCGCTGAAGGTGTTCCTGACCCCGGACGCCGAGCATCCTGTCGGCCAGCTGAACCCGGCCGGCTACGTCACCTACGGCTATGTCGCCGCCGCGGTGATCTTCTTCGCCATCATCATCTCGGCGATGGGCACCCACAACCAGATCCCGCGCCTGCGCATCCCGCCGGCCCGCAAGCTCAGCCTGGGCCAGCTGGCCAAAGAGATGGTCGGCACGCTCAGCCACAAGTCGTTCCTGGTGCTGATGGGCGCTGGTCTGTTCAACGCCATGGCCGGCGGCCTGGTGCTGTCGCTGAACCTCTACTTCAACACCTACTTCTGGCAGCTGCCGTCGGCGCAGATCGCCATCCTGGCCATGGCCAACTTCATCTCGGCGGCCCTGGCCTTCGGCTTCGCCGCGCCGCTGTCCAAGCGCCTCGGCAAGAAGCAGACGGCGCAGATCACCAAGGTGTTGTCATTCGTCATCGCCGTCGCGCCGATCACCCTGCGGCTGACAGGCGTATTCCCCGACAACAGCTCGCCGGCGCTGCTGCCGATCCTGTTCGTGCAGGCGGTGTTCTCGACCGGCTTCTCGATCATCTCGGCGATCCTGATCTCGTCGATGATCGCCGACGTGGTGGAAGACTCCGAGCTGCGCACCGGCCGTCGTTCCGAAGGCCTGTTCTTCGCCGCCGCCGCCTTCGTGCAGAAGGCCGTGTCAGGCGTCGGCATCTTCGCCTCGAGCATGATCCTGCTGGCCATCGGCTTCCCGCAGAACGCCAAGCCGGGCGAAGTCAGCGAAGGCGTCGTGTCGAATCTCGGCATGACCTACCTGTTCGTGCTGGGCGGCCTCTACGGCGCGGCGATCCTCTGCGTCTCGCTCTACAGGATCACCCGCGACAGCCACGCCGCCAGCCTCGCCAAGCTGGCCGCCCAGGCCGAGCAGGTCGAGGGCGGCGAAGGCCCCGAGCGGGTCGGCTGACGCGCAAAGAAAAACGCGCCGGGCGCAGGGCCCGGCGCGTCGAACTTCCAGCCTTGCTGACGGCGGCTACTTGGAGATCCGCAGCGAGTTGATGTCCTGGGCGATGGCGCGGAACGCCACCTTCAGTTCCGCCCCGCCGTTGGGCTTGTAGGCGTACTCCGGCGCCGTCGCGCAGCTGGTCATCAGGTTCTGGACCTGGGTGTCGCTGCTGACGTTGAAGCCGACCGTGTAGACGATGACCCCCTTGGCCTTCATGTTCCGGCAAAGCTCCGTCGCCTGGGCGAAGGGGTCGCCGTTGGTGGCGTTGCAGTTGATCTTGATGTCGCTGTTGCCGCTGCCCGAACCGGCGTTCTTGGCGACCACGCCCTTGCAGTAGGGGGTGTTGAAGGCGCCGTCGGTCATCAGCACGACGACCTTCAGAAGCTCGCGCGAGCCGTAGGCGGCGCCGCGGCTTTCGGCCGGGAACATCGTGCCGAAGGTCGGCGACACCATGTACCAACCCCAGGCCAGACCGATCTGGCCGGCGGTCGAGCCGTTGTCGTCGAGCTTGTCGATCGCCGCCTTCAGCGCCGTCTTGTTGGTCGACAGCGGCACGATCGGCTGGGTGTAGCACCCTGCACTGTCGCCGCTGGCGTAGTAGCGGCGGCCGACCGGATTGGCGCTGGACGCGGCGTCGGTATAGGCCTCGCCCCCGATGCGCTCCGACACGCAGTTCGTCGGGACCCAGTACTTGGTCTTGCTGTCGGCGCCGGTGAACTTGAACGACTGGCAGTCCTCGCTCAGGCACTGGGCCGTGCCGCTGGACGTGTACTTGGTGTAGCTTGAGCTGTTGGTCGACTTCAGCTCGAATGTCTTGGCGGTGCGGTTGGCGACGACGAATTCCTTGCCGTTCAGCTCGGTCATGCCCTTCACGCCGGCGATCGACACCGTCTCGCCATTGACCAGGTTGTGGTCGAGGGAGGTGGTGACCACGGCCGGGTTGGCCTTGGTCACGCCCGAGATCGCGACCGCCTGGCGGATCGAGCCGCGCGACGTCTCGGCGTAGGACCCGACATTGACGCTGTTGGCGTACGGCACCAGGGCGACCTTGGTGTAGTACGGCGCGAGCGGCGGCTGCTGGTCCTTGATCACCAGATCGACCAGGTCCTTGGCCGCGGTGCGCAGGTTGGCCATGTCGGCGCTCATCGAGCCGGTGGTGTCGAGCACCAGGGCGACCTCGACGTTGTTGGAATTGCGCAGCACCTCGGAGCTGGCGGCGATGTCGGCCTGCACCCACAGGCGCGGCCCCACCGTCGGCGGGGTGATCG
This sequence comes from Phenylobacterium sp. GW823-FHT02A09, assembly GCF_058797775.1. Lineage (NCBI taxonomy): Bacteria > Pseudomonadati > Pseudomonadota > Alphaproteobacteria > Caulobacterales > Caulobacteraceae > Phenylobacterium > Phenylobacterium sp. GW823-FHT02A09. The sequence continues at coordinate 342,911 of NZ_JBXAJZ010000002.1, forward strand.
TCGCGTGGCCCTTGATGGTGATCTTGTCGGCGGCCAGCTGGAACGTGCTGGAGGTGATGGCCTGGCCCGTCGGCAGCTTGAGGTTCGCGCGCAGGGCTGCGTCGCCGGAGGTCTGGATGTCGGCGGCCGACGTCGCGCTCGACCGGGCCACGTAGAGCGTGGCGGTGTCGAGGGCGTCCTGCAGTTGGCCGCGCTGGGTCGTGATCATGTAGAGGTCGATCAGACCCATGGTGGCCGGCGCCAGCAACAGCAGGCCCACAGCGAAGAAGACGGCGGTCGCGCCGCGTTCGTCGCGGACGCCCGCGACGCACCGGGCCTTGAGCCGCCCGGTCATGCCATGAATACGCCTGGCGACTTGCTTGGTGATCTTTTCCACGCCTGGAGCCCCAGCAGTTCAGAGATGAATCCGCTGGAGCTTGCCAGAGCAGCGTAAACGAACGGGCGCCGAAGAAGGTTAAGGCAAAGCTTTATTCGGCGCCCGTTAACCGACTTACCAGCCGCAGCTTTCGCCCTTGTTCTGGACGGTCAGCCAGTCGTTCAGCGGCTTGAAGTAGGCCGTCACCGCGCTGGCGTCGGCGGTCTTCTCGCCGGTGAAGGCGGCCATGGCTTCGGGCCACGGCTTGGACGCGCCCATTTCCAGCATGGCGTTGAATTTCTGGCCCATTTCCTTCTCGCCATAGACCGAGCAGCGATGCAGCGGCCCCTTCCAGCCGATCTGGTTGCAGGCCGCGCGGTGGAACTGGAACTGGTAGATGTGGGCCAGGAAGTAGCGGGTGTAGGGCACGTTGGCCGGCACGTGATACTTGGCGGCCGGATCGAAGGCGTCGGCCGGGCGCGGGCCCGGCGGGGTCAGACCTTGGTACTTCAGGCGCAGCTTCCACCATTCGTCGTTGTAGTGGTCGGGCGTCGCCTCGCCCGAGAACACTTCCCAGCGCCAGCGGTCGACCATCAGGCCGAAGGGCAGGAAGGCGATCTTGTCGAGCGCCATCTTCAGCAGGAACGGGATGTCCTCGTCCGCGCCCGGCGCCTTGTCGAGCAGACCGATCTGCTGGAGGTAGGTCGGGGTCAGGGCCGAGAGGCCGACGAAGTCGCCGATCGCCTCGTGGAAGCCGTCGTTCGCGCCGTTCTTGAACAGGAACGGCTGATCCTTGTAGGCGCGTTGGTAAACGTTGTGCCCGAGCTCGTGGTGAACGGTGTAGAAGTCGTCGGCGTCGACCTTGGTGCACATCTTGATGCGCACGTCGTCGCGGTCGTCGAGGTCCCAGGCCGAGGCGTGGCAGACGACTTCGCGGTCCTTCGGACGGGTGATCATCGAGCGCTGCCAGAAGGTCTCGGGCAGCGGCGAGATGCCGACCGAGGTGTAGAAACTCTCGCCGGTCTTGACCATCTTCACCGGGTCATAGCCCTTTGAAACCAACAGCTTGTCGAGGCTGTAGCTCGACGAGGCGGTCTTCGGCTGGACGACGTCGTAGATGTTGCCCCACTGCTGGGCCCACATGTTGCCGAGCAGGTCGGCGCGGATCGGGCCGGTGCGCGGCTGCACGGCGTCGCCGTACTTGTCGTTGAGCTGGCCGCGCACGTAGCAGTGCAGATTGCGGTAGAACGGCTCGACCTGGCTCCACAGGCGGTCGGTCTCGGCCGCGAACTTGTCCGGGTCCATGTCGTAGTTCGAGCGCCAGAGCGCGCCGGTGTCCTTGAAGCCCAGGTCTCGGGCCCCCTCGTTCGACAGCTCGGCCAGCTTGGCGTAGTCGCCGCGCATCTGCGGCGCGACCGAGTGCCAGCCCTCCCAGACCGCCTTCAGCTCGGCCGGATCGCGGCTCTTGGCGAGGATTTCCTCGGCCTCGTTGAGGTTCAGGGTCTTGCCGCCGTACTGGAACTTGCCCGACGAGAAGGTCGAATCCAGGCGGGTGGCTAGGGTCGCCAGCTCGCCCGCGGCGCCCGGCCGGTTGGGGGCCGGCGAGACCAGGAACAGCTTGAGCAGCTTCAGCTTGCGGGCGGTGACCGGATCGACGGCGACGCCGTCGTACTTGGCCGCCTCACGCGCGTAGCGGGCGGTCAGCTCGTTCTGTTCGGCCGTGGCCTTGGCCTCCAGCCACTGCGTGTCCTCGGTGATGTAGGTCGCCCGCACCCAGGCCGACTTGGCCACGTACTGGTTGAAGGCGGCGAGCTCGGCCTCGGCCTTGTCGACGAAGGCCTTGGCCTCGGCGGGGGTCGGCTTGGCGGGCTTGGGCGCCTGGGCCGAAGCCGGGGCGAAGGCGAACAAAGCGACCGCCGTGGCGGCCAGCAAATGTGATTTCATGCGGCGAGACGTCCCTAACGCGGCAAATGCGGCCTTGAAGGCCGCGCTGATCGGAAAGGAACGTCTGGGAAGGACGCCGTCAAGCGGCGCTTAGGCGCGGGCCTCGGACGCGGCCATGCGGATGGCGGTCTCGACCGACGCCTGGGCGTCGGACTGCGACAGGTCGAGGCCCTGGGCGACGGTCTCGCCGTCCTCGTCGAAGATCCGCCAGGCCCAGCCGCATTCGGCGTGGGCCAGTGAGTAGGCGAACGGAAGATCCGTCATATGCGCCTCCGCGAAACTCATGCTGCAATGCGGCATGTCCGCTTTATGACGACTCCAAGACCCAGCTGAGTCAAGCTTTCGGGCGGTTGCGGCGCAACACGAAAAGTTTCATCGGAACCCTGCACGGGCCTGGGAACCTATAGCCAGGCAAGCTTGGCGAAGGGATTTTGCATGTCAGATCAACCGTCTGTGGACGAACTGAAAGCCGGCGCGGCGCGCCTGATCCGCCAGGCCGCCCTGGTCGACGGCGAATGGATCCCCGCCGAGGGCGCCAACGTCATCGAGGTCGTCAATCCTGCCGATGGGACGGTCGTCGGACGAGTCCCAAAGCTGCCGAAGGACCAGGTCGAGCGGGCGATTCGCGCCGCCGACGCCGCCTTCCGGCCCTGGGCGGCGCTGAAGGGGGCCGAACGGGGCGCGATCCTTTCCCAGTGGGCTCAGAAGGTTAGCGACCACGAGCACGCCTTGGCCGCGATCATCGCCCTGGAGAACGGCAAGCCGTTCAAGGAGGCGCTGGGCGAGGTCCGCTACGCAAACTCTTTCGTCACGTGGTTCGGCAACCTGGCCCAAAGCCTGGACGGAAAGGCGATTCAGAGCCCCAACGGGCAGGATTTGATCCTCGCCTTCCAGGAACCTGTCGGCCCGGTGGCGGCGATCACCCCGTGGAACTTCCCGGCCGCGATGATCACCCGCAAGGCCGCCGCCGCGTTCGCCGCCGGCTGCCCGGTGGTGCTGAAGCCGGCATCGGCGACGCCGTTCACCGCGCTGGCGCTGGCCGCCCTGGCGCTGGAGGCCGGCGTGCCGGCCGGGTGCTTGTCGGTGGTGACCGGGGCGCAGGACGTGGTCGGCGGGGCGCTGACCGCCTCGCCGCTGATCCGCAAGCTCAGCTTCACCGGCTCGACGGGGGTCGGGCGGACCCTGGCCGCCCAATGCGCCCCGACCCTGAAACGGCTGTCGATGGAGTTGGGCGGCGCGGCGCCGCTGCTGGTGTTCGACGACGCCGACCTGGAGGTCGCGGTCGAGGGGACGGTGGCCGGCAAGTTCCGCGCCGGCGGACAGACCTGCGTCTGCCCCAACCGGGTCTATGTGCAGGCCGGCATCCGCGAGCGCTTCGTCGCGGCGCTGGTCGAGAAGGTGCAGGCCCTGAAGGTCGGCGATCCCTTTGCGCCGGAGACGGTGATCGGGCCGCTGATCGACGCCAAGGGCGTGGCCAAGGTCGAAGACCATATCGCCCGCACGGTCGCGGCCGGCGGCCAGGTGCTGACCGGCGGCGCGCGGCTGGAGGGCAACTTCTTTCAGCCGACCGTCACCTTCGGCGGCGACGACGCGCTGTTCTGTCACGAGGAGACCTTCGGTCCGCTGGTCCCGGTGTTCGAATTCGGGGCTGAGGCCGAGGCGATCGAACGGGCCAACGCCTCGGAGTTCGGCCTCGCCGCCTTCCTGTTCACCGACGACCTGAACCGGGCGATGCGGGTCGGGCGTGCCATCGAGTCCGGCATCGTCGGGGTCAACGCCGGGCTGATCTCCAACGCAGCCAATCCGTTCGGCGGGGTCAAGCAGAGCGGCTATGGCCGCGAGGGGTCCGTCTACGGGATCGCCGACTACATGCAGGTCAAGGCGCTGACCCTGGCGCTGCGGTAGGCCTCGAGAACGCCCAGACGGGTACGGAGCAGCGCCGGCCTCCGGAACCGGAGCGGCCGGCGGCCCGCTATCACCCCATGCGCCTGATCGCCTTCGCTACAGACTATGACGGGACGCTCGCCCACCACGGGCGGGTGGACAAACCGACCCTCGCCGCGCTCGAGACGCTGAAGGGCGCCGGGATCAAGCTGCTGATGGTCACCGGACGGGAGCTGCCGGACCTGCAGCGGACGTTCGACCGGCTGGACCTGTTCGACATGGTGGTGGCCGAGAACGGCTCGCTGCTCTACGTCCCCGCCACCCAGGAGGAGCGGCCGGTCGCCCCGCCGCCGCCGCCGGAGCTGGTCGCCGCGCTGGAGGCGCGCGGGGTCGCGCCGCTGTCGGTCGGCCATGGCATCGTCGCCACCTGGGAGCCGAACGAGACGGCGGTGCTGGAGACCATCCGCGACCTCGGCCTGGAGTGGCAGATCATCTTCAACAAGGGCGCGGTGATGGTGCTGCCGCCGGGGGTCAACAAGGCCAGCGGCCTGGCCGCGGCGCTGGGCGCGATGAAGCTCTCGCCGCTCAATGTGGTGGCGATCGGCGACGCGGAGAACGACCACGCCTTCCTGACCGCCAGCGGCTGTTCGGTCGCCGTGGCCAATGCGCTGGACGCCGTCAAGGCGACCGCCGACCTGGTGACCAAGGCCGACCACGGGGCCGGCGTCGCCGAGGCGATCGCCGCCCTGCTGGCCGAGGACTCGCCGCTGAGCGCCAGCGCGGCGGCCCGCAAGCAGATCCTGGTCGGGGCCGGCGCCCCGGAGGCGTCGCTGCGCAGCGACGCGGGCGACGTGCTGATCGCCGGATCGTCGGGGTTCGGCAAGTCGACCCTGGCAACGGCGCTGATCGAGAAGCTCACGGCCCAGGGCTTCCAGCTGATGATCGTCGATCCCGAGGGCGACTATGACGGGCTGACGCCGGGCGTCGTGCTGGGCGACGCCACCCACCAGCCGACAGTGCAGGAGGCGATGGGGATCCTCGACGATCCCGCCGCGCCGCCGCTGGTGGTCAACCTGCTGGGCTTCAAGGTCGAGGACCGGCCGAAGGCGTTCCGCGAACTGATGGCCCAGACCGGCGAACTGGCGCGCAGCCATGCGCGGCCGCACTGGCTGGTCATCGACGAGGCGCACCACATGCTGCCGGTCGAGGCCCCCGGCCCGGACGAGGCGCCGGCCCTGCCCCCGGTCCCCGCGATCCTGGTCACCGTCCATCCCGACCAGGTGGCGCCGGCGGCGCTGGCCGGCGTGAACACCGTGCTGGCGGTCGGGCCACAGGCCGGCGAGGTGATCAAGGCGTTCTGCAAGGCGCTGGACGCGCCGGCGCCGCGCATCCCGAAGGCGCCCGAGGGCGAGGCGGTGCTCTACTGGAGCCGGCTGGGCGGCAAGCCGCAGTGGGTCGAGGCCGACCGGCCGGTGCAGGACCTGAAGCGGCACGTGCGCAAGTACGCCGAAGGCGAACTGGGCGAGGACAAGAGCTTCTACTTCCGGGGGCCCAAGAAGGCGCTGAACCTGCGGGCCCAGAACCTGGCGACCTTCCTGCAGATCGCCGACGGGGTCGACGACGCCACCTGGCTGCACCACCTGCAGCGCGGCGACTACACCCGCTGGTTCCGCAGCGCGATCAAGGACGACGACCTGGCGCGGGAGGCCAAGGCCCTGCAGGCCGAGCGCGACCCGGCCGAGACCCGCGCCCGGATGCGCGAGATGGTCGAGCGCCGCTACACCGCCCCGGCGAAGACGTAGGGGCCCCTCAGTCGTGGCCGGACGCCGCGCCGCGTTCGCCGGACGGCGGAGCGAAGGCGCCGGCGGGCAGCGGCCCGCGCACGACGCTGGTCGCTTCCCACTCCAGGATCGGCGAGGCGCCGGGCGGGTGGCCGACATACTTGGCGAGCATCACCCCGTCGGGGGTCAGGCAGGCGGCGGTGATTGTCGGTTGCGGGTTCTTGAAGTTCGGCGGCGAGGTGTGGCGCCAGATCGTTCCGGTCTCGCCGGCGGCGTGGCAGGCCTCGCCCGGTACGGTGTTTTCGACCCACAGCCAGAAGCGGAGCGGCGGCTTGCGCATCCGCTGCGCCTCGACCTCGGGTCTGGCGCTGGACCATGTGAAGGTCCGGCGTGCGACGCCGTCCGCGACGTGGTCGAACGACCCGCCGGTCGCGTGATGGAGGGTGACCCGGCTGCGCGTCCCCTCGGAACGGTAGATCCGGCTCGCGCCATCGCGCATCTTGGCCTCGACGGTCAGCGGCCCGCGATAGATTTCCGGCTGGCCGCCGCCGTCCGGGGCGTGAGCCCACGCGGCGAGCGGGAGCAGGCTGAGCGACAGCGCCAGGCGGCGGATCAAGACGAACTCTCCGTGGGACGCTCCCCGATAGGGCGAGACGGCGCAAACCATCACCGCAAAAGTTGAATGATCTCCTGTCGGCGTCGAACGGACCGGCGCCCCGCGGCGTTGTTCGCGGGAGCCTGGAGCCGCCGCGATGTCCGACTATCACCTCTACTACTGGTCCGTGCCATTTCGCGGCCAGTTCGTGCGGGCGGTGCTGGCCCAGGCCGGCAAGAGCTGGACCGAGGCGGGCGACGCGGCGATCGCGGAGCTGATGGACGGCCCGGTCGCCGACATGCCGGTCCCGTTCATGGGCCCGCCGCTGCTGATCGACCGCAAGGCCGGGGTCGCGATCGCGCAGACGCCGGCGATCCTGCTCTATCTCGGCGAGACCCTGGATCTGCTGCCGGCCTCGCCGGCGCTGCGCGCCCTGACCCTCAAGGTCGTCGCCGACGCCAACGACGTGATCGACGACCTGACCCTCGACGGCGGCCGGCTGATGTGGACGGAGGAGCGCTGGCGCGGGTTCGTCCCCCGGCTGGCGAAGTGGATGTCGATCTGGGAAGAAACCGGACGCCGCCACGGCCTGACGGCGGACGCCGGGCTGCTGCTGGGCGGCGAGGCGCCGGGCCTCGCCGACATCGTGACCGCGACCCTCTGGCGGACGATGGCCGAGCGCTTCGGCGAGATCGAGACGCTGCTGGACGAGACCGCGCCGATGACCGCCGCCCTGTCGCGCCGGATCGCCGCCCTGCCGCCGCAAGCCGACCTCGCGGCCCGTACGGCGAAGGCTTATGGCGAGGCCTATTGCGGCGGCCAGATCGAGGCCTCGCTGCGCGATGTGCTCGGCGGCTAGGCCAGCTTCGGCCTCCGCCCGCCCCAGGGCGCGGCCCGCTCGAGCTGCGCGGCGAGCCGGAAGAGGGTCGCCTCGTCCCCCATCGCCGCGACGAACTGGACTCCGACCGGAAGTCCTTCGTCGGTCCAGGCCAACGGCACGCTCATCGCCGGCTGGCCGGTGAGGTTGAAAATCCGCGTGTTGGGCATGAAGGCCCGGCGGGCGACGCCGGCCGCGCCCGGAGCGGCGCCGCGCAGCACGCCGAGCGCGACCGGCGGCGAGCCCAGCGTCGAGGTCAGGACGACATCGAACCGGCTGAACAGGCCTGCGACGGCGCGGCCGTAGCCGTGGACGATGCGCAAGGCACGCACATAGTCCGAGGCGCTGTAGCCCTTGGCGTGCTGATAGCGGGCGAAGGTCAGCGGCTCCACGTCGGCCTCGACGATCGGGCGGCCAAGCTGCTGCGCGCGGTCGTCGAGATCGGCGGCGATGTGACCGGCGAGGACAGCGCTGGAGGCGGCCACAGCGGCGTCGAGCCCGGCCGGCATGGAGAACACCTCGACCTCATGGCCGAGCCCCGCCAGCAGTTCGACGGTCGCGGCCACCGCCTGGCGGCACTCCGCGGAGATCGCGCCGGCTTCGAAAGCCTCGGTCGTGAAGCCGACGCGCAGGACGCCGGGATCGCGGCGGCACTCATCCAGGAACGGACGCTCCTGCGGCGGGGCGCAATAGGGATCGCCGAGCTGCGGAGCGCAGACGGCGTCGAGCAGGGCCGCGGAGTCGCGGACGGTACGGGTGACCGCGTGCTGAGCGTCGAAGCCGGCGAGGCCGTCGCTGACCGGCGCGAACGACACCCGGCCGCGCGAGGGCTTGAGCCCGAACAGCCCGCAGCAGGAGGCCGGAATGCGGATCGAGCCGCCGGCGTCGCTGGCGTGGGCGGCGGGCACGATGCCGGCGGCGACCGCCGCGGCCGACCCGCCCGAGGATCCGCCGGCCGTGCGCGCCACGTCCCACGGATTGCGGGTCGGGCCGTGCAGGTCGGGCTCGGTCGTGGCGTCGAGGCCCAGTTCCGGCAGGTTGGTCTTGCCGAAGATCACCAAGCCGGCCCGGCGATAGGCGGCGACGATCGGGGCGTCGGCGGCGGCGACCTCGTGCTGGTAGAGCCGCGATCCGGCCGAGGTCGGCCAGCCGGTCACATGGGCGGCGTAGTCCTTGACCAGGAACGGCGCCCCCGCGAGCGGCCCCTCGCGCGGGCGTTCGGCCTCGGCGCGCGCGGCGGCGAGGTCGGTGTAGATCACGGCGTTGATGGCGGGATTGACCGCTTCGAGCCGGCTGACCGCCGCCTCCAGCACCTCGGCGGCGCTGACCTCGCGGCGGGCGATCAGGTCGGCCAGGCCGACGGCGTCATGCGCCAGATAGTCCGCTTGCTTCACCTTCGACCTCTCCAGCGTCGCGTGGCCGCCTTCTGAACACGCTCACGTCGCGACAGCCAAGCTTGATTGAGACGCTCAACATGCGGCCGGAACTTGCGCCGTCTGCGGGGGGTTGTCGGCGTTCGGGGGCGTGGGACGTCCTTGGGGAGCGGCCGCTCGGCCGCGCCATGAGAGGAGACCGTCGATGGTTGCTCAGACACTGGTTCCCGCCGCCCAGCTCGCCGCCGAGGGACGCACGCCGTTCCCGGGGGAGAGCGCGGCCTATCGCGAGGCGCGCCGGGCGCTGCTGGCGCAGGAGATCGAGTTTCGCCGGCACATGACGCGGCTGGTGGAGCAGCGACGCGCCCTGCCCGACGGGCCGGTGATCGAGGCCGACTACCGCTTCAAGGACGCGTCCGGGGCGGAGGTCGGGCTGGCCGACCTGTTCGGCGACAAGGACACGCTGGTCTCGTACTTCTGGATGTACGGGCCGCAGCGCGAGCGCCCCTGCCCGATGTGCACCAACTGGCTGGGCGCGGTGGCCGGCAACGCCGCCGACATCGGCCAGCGCGTGGCGCTGAAGATCTTCGGCCGCAGCCCGGTGGAGCGGCAGACGGCCTTCGCGAAGGAACGCGGCTGGCGCGGGCTGGAGTTCGTGCAGACGCTCGGCGACGACTATGCGCGCGATCTCGGACTGCTGAACCCGGACGGCAGCGAGAACCCGGCGCTGGTGGTGTTCCGGCGCGATGGCGACCAGGTGCGGCTGTTCTGGGCGAGCGAGATGACCCTGGAGATGGCCGACCCCGGCCAGGACCCGCGCGACGCGCCGGACGTGGCGGCGCTGTGGTCGATCCTCGACCTGACGCCGGAGGGCCGCGGAACCGACTGGTACCCGAAGCTCAGCTATTGAGCAGGGCCAGGGCGGCGGCCGCGAGGTCTTCGGGATCGCCGACCAGGTCGTCGGCGCCGGCGGCCTCGAGCTCCTCGCGCGAGCCGTAGCCCCAGAGCACGCCGAGGGCGCGCACGCCGTTGGCGTGGGCCCCGGAGATGTCGTAGCGACGGTCGCCGACCATCACGCAGGCGGCCGGGTCGAGGCCGTGGCGGGCGAGGATGTGGGCGATGAGCTCGGGCTTGTGGTCGAGCGCGCCGCCGGGCTCGGACCCGTGGATGGCGGCGAAGCGCGGCGCCAGGCCGGTGTGGTCGAGGATGCGCTCGGCGAACGCCCGACGCTTGGAGGTCGCCAGGATCAGCTGGGCGCCGGCTGCGCGCATGGCGTCGAGGACCTCGGGGATCCCCGGATAGGGATGGCTGGCGAGCAGGCCGCGCGCACCGTAGTCGTCGCGATAGGCGACGACGGCCTCGTCGATGCGGTCGTCGCCGAACGGCGCCAGCAGCACGTGCATGATGTCTTCGATCGGCGGGCCGATCAGGGCGGCGATGTCGAGGTCAGGCGCCGGGACGTGACCGAGCGCGGCGAGCGCGGCGCGGCAACTGGCGGCGATGCCCGGCAGCGAATCCACCAGGGCGCCGTCGAGGTCGAGCAGGACTGTCGGTTGGGCGGCCATGGCCCAGCCTAGCGGGATCAGCCGTTCACCGAAATCACCACCTTGCCGACATGGCGGGCGGCCTGGAGGTGCGCGAAGGCGGCGCGGGCCTCGTCGAAGCCGAACACCTGGTCGATGACCGGCTTCAGGCCGGCGCCGGTCCAGGCGCGGACCGTGTCCTCCAGGGCGGCGCGATCGCCGACCGCGATCGAGCGCAGCACCGCGTTGCTGCCCTTGAGCAGGAAGTAGTCGATGCCGGGGTTATCTTCGCTGAGGAAGCCGATCAGGGCGATGTCGCCGAACGGGCGGACGGCGCGCAGCGACTGGCTGAGCGTGGCCGGACCGCCGACCTCGACGATGCAGTCGACGCCGGCCCCGCCGGTGACGACCTTGCGCACGTGGCGGCCCCACTCGGGGGTTTCGACATAGTTGACCACCTCGTCGGCGCCGAGCGCGCGCAGGCGCTCGCCCTTGGCCGGGCTGGAGGTGGTCGCGACGACGCGGGCGCCCATGGCCTTGGCCAACTGCAGGGCGAAGATCGAGACGCCGCCCGAGCCGAGGGTCAGGACGGTGGAGCCGGCGCGCACCGGCGTGGCGCCCGACAGCGCCGTCCAGGCGGTGGTCGCCGCGCAGGGCAGGGTCGCGCCCTCCTCGAAGGAGATCTCGGCCGGCAGCGGCACGACCGCCTCCTGGGAGACGACCTTGTACTCGGCGAGCCAGCCGTCGACGCCGTTGCCGTAGGTCTGCATGGACGCGCCGGCCGGCGGGCGGCCGCCGAACCAGCGCGGATGGAAGGTGCTGATCACCCGGTCGCCGGGCGAGAAGCCGCTCACCCCCTCGCCCACGGCCACGATCTCGCCAGCCGCGTCGCTGCAGGGGACCAGACCCGGCAGACCGTCCCAGACGTAGCGGCCGAGGATCAGGGCGATGTCGCGGTAGTTGAGCGAGACGGCGCGGACCTTGACCAGCACCTCGCCGCGCTGCGGCTCGGGCGTCGGCTCGTCGCGGGCGCGCAGGGCTTCCAGGCTGTTCGGATCATCGAAGCGGTAGGCGAGCATGCGGGACCTCCGGCGGCGCGGAGGCGCCTGGGCGCCGATCTAGGCAAGCTGCTGCGTTTCTGGCAAGAACAGACGATTTCGTGACTTAGGCACCTGGAGGTAACCATGGCCGCCGAGGCCCCCGACCCTCGCCTGGCGGCGCGCAAGGTTCCCAAGATCGCCTGCGTGGACGATGTCGAAGAGGCCATCGCGGTGCTCGAGGGGCGCTGGAAGATGCTGATCGTCGCGCATCTGTACGGCGAGGAGCTGATGCGGTTCTCGGAGCTGCGGCGGGCGATCCCGCAGGCCTCGCAGAAGATGCTGATCCAGCAGCTGCGGGCGCTGGAAGAGGACGGCGTGGTCACCCGCACCGTCCACGCCCAGGTGCCGCCGCGGGTCGACTACGAGCTGTCGGAGACCGGCCGCGCGATCGGGCCGGTCTTCCTGGCCCTGCTCGACTGGGCCCAGCTGCGGCAGGCGGCGCGGGCCGCCCCCGCCGAGAGCGCCGCCTAGGTCCGGCGGGCCGCCGCGCCCGGGGAGATGTAGTTGAGCCGAACGCCGGTCGCCTGGGCGATGGTCTTGAACATCTCCTCCAGCGAGCCGGCGTCGGTGATGTCCTGATAGACGCCGTCGACGAAGTTCACATTGGCGCCGTTGACGACCATGAAGCCTTCGGCGGCCTCGGCCGCGTCGGCCGGCACCGTGAAGGTGTGGATCGAGCCGCCCGGTTCGTAGAGGTAGCTGCCGGCGGTCTGCGGGTCGTCGGGATACTCGCGGTAGTTCCACTGGCCCTTGGTGGTGAAGAAGTGGACGGTCCCGGTGTGGAAGTGGGTCGGCAGCACCGTGCCGGGCGCGAACTTGCCGTACAGCACCCAGACGCCCCGTTCTCGCGGTCGAGGAACAGCGGGGTCAGGGACACCCCGTCCATCGAGGGCGGCGGGGCGTCGTTAATGTTGACCGTCAGCAGCCGTTCCTGGTGCGTGGTGACCTGCGGCGTGGACATCGGAACCTCGCTGGAGACGATGCATACGCCCGGCGTGATCGCCGACCGCGAGGCGGCGCTGGCGGTGTTCCAGCGGCTGCGCGAAATGCAGGCCCGCGGCGCGCGGATCATGTACGGCCACGACCCCGACTTCTGGACGACCGTGCCCCAGGCGCCGGTGCGCCTGGGCTGAAGCCGCAGCGATCTATTCCCAAGGATAGAAGGGCGGCATCTGCGAGGCCCGGCCGGTGAACTGCGGCTCGCGCTTCTCGAGGAAGGCGGCGACGCCTTCCTTGCCGTCGCCGATGCTGGCGTAGAACATCGCCAGGGAGTCGACGCGGTGGGCCTCCAGCGGATGCGGCTGGGCGGCGTTGCGCAGCAGCATCTGGCGGGCCAGGGCGACGGCGACGGGCGAGCGGCCGGCGATGAACTTGCGGGCCAGCCCTTGCGCCTCGGCGACCAGGGTCTCGGGCGAATGGACCGAGCGGGCGAGACCGCCGCGCTGGGCCTCGGCGGCGTCGAAGATGTCGGCCGACAGCACCCATTCCAGCGCCTGCTGCGGACCGACCAGGCGCGGCAGGAACCAGCTGGAGCAGGCTTCCGGCACGATGCCGAGCTTGCCGAACACGAACCCGATGCGGGCCTTTTCCGAGACCATGCGGATGTCCATGGCCAGGGTCATGGTCGCGCCGATGCCGACCGCCGCGCCGTTGATCGCGGCGATCACCGGCTTCTTGCAGTTGAAGATCGCCAGGGTGACGCGCCCGCCGGTGTCGCGCACGCCCGCGACGATGGCCGGGTCCTCCAGGCGATCGCGCATGTCGGCCATGCTCGGGGTCAGGCTCTCGTCGAGACCGAAGACGTTGCCGTCCGCCGACAGGTCCATGCCGGCGCAGAAGGCGCGGCCGGCGCCGGTGACGACGATCGCGCCGACGCCGTCGTCCTCGCTGGCGCGCTCGAAGGCGGCGATCAGCTCGTGGGCCATCTCGACGGTGAAGGAATTGAGCTGGTCGGGGCGGTTGAGCGTCAGGGTGAGGACGCGGTCTTCGACCTCCCAGAGCAGGGTGTTGTAGGTCATGGCGGTCTCTCCCCTTCGTGTTTGCGCCGGTGAGTGAGCACAGCGGCGGGGCGGCGTCCAGCGGACAGCGGGGCGCGCGCCCGACACCCGCTCGCGCCCTCAGCGGTCCGACCTGGTGGACCGAAACGGAATGTGAGCCGCGCTTCCGGCGTTGCGCGCCTCCGGCCGATGGGCGATGCAGGCTGCGAAGACGCGCGCCACGACGCGCCTCGCGAACAAGGGAACGCATCATGAAGACCCGCATCACCGAAATGCTCGGCATCGAGCATCCGATCGTCCAGGGCGGCATGCACTTCGTCGGCTTCGCCGAGATGGCGGCGGCGGTGTCGAACGCCGGGGGGCTGGGGATCATCACCGGCCTGACCCAGGGCACGCCGGAGAACCTGAAGGCCGAGATCGAGCGCTGCCGGGCGATGACCGACAAGCCGTTCGGGGTGAACTTGACGTTCCTGCCGGCGGTGACGCCGCCCGACTATCCGGGCTTCGTGAAGGTGATCATCGAGAGCGGCGTGAAGGTCGTCGAGACGGCCGGCAACAACCCGGCCAAGTGGCTGCCGATGCTGAAGGAAGCCGGCATCGTGGTGATCCACAAATGCACCTCGGTGCGCCACGCGCTGAAGGCCGAGGCGATCGGCTGCGACGCGGTCAGCGTCGACGGCTTCGAGTGCGGCGGCCACCCCGGCGAGGACGACGTGCCGAACTTCATCCTGCTGCCGCGGGCCGGCGAGGAGCTGAAGGTGCCGTTCCTGGCCTCGGGCGGGATGGCGGACGGCCGCTCGCTGGTCGCGGCCCTGGCCATGGGCGCGGACGGCATGAACATGGGCACCCGGTTCATCGCCACCAAGGAAGCCCCGGTCCACCAGAACGTGAAGGACGCCCTGGTCGCGGCCAGCGAACTGGACACCCGCCTGATCATGCGCCCGCTGCGCAACACCGAGCGGGTGCTGGTCAACGCCGGGGTCGAGCGGCTGCTGGAGAAGGAAAAGGAGCTGGGCGACAAGGTCACCTTCGCCGACATCGCCGCCGAGGTGGCCGGCGTCTATCCGCGCATCCTGCGCGACGGCGACATGGATGCCGGCGGCTGGTCGTGCGGCATGGTCGCGGGCCTGATCCACGACGTGCCGAGCGTGCAGGAGCTGATCGAGCGCACCATGGCCGAGGCCGAGCAGATCATCCGCGGCCGGCTGGTCGGGCTGCTGGACGCGTAAGGACGGAGTCGCAAGTCCCCCTCACCCGGCTGCGCCGGGAGCTCCCCCAGCGGGGGAGCATCTTGGGGGGGACGCGAATTCAGACGCCCTGCGCGAGGCTGAGCGCGCCGAGATAGACCGCGGTCAGGCTGACGGTGTCGATGAGGCCGTGCAGCAGCATCGACGGGATCAGCCCGCCCCGCGCGGCCAGCCGCACGCCGCCCAGCACCAGCCCGGCGGCGGCGGTCAGCAGCACCCCGCCGATTCCCTGGTAGCCATGAGCGAAGCCGAAGACGGCGGCCTGGACCAGCAGGGCCAGGACGACGCCGGCGCGCCCCGGTCCGAACCCCGCCTCCAGCCGTGACTGCAGGAAGCCGCGGAAGATCAGCTCCTCGCCGATCGCCGCCGAGGTCCAGGCGATGGCCAGCCAGGAGAGGTACTTCCACAGCTGCCCCTCGATCGAGGCGAAGGCGGCGGCCGAGGCCTGGGCCGGCTGACCGAGCGCCGGCAGCACGAAGGCCATCAGCAGCCCCGCGCAGAGCGCCAGGGCCAGATAGCCGCCGCCGACCAGGAGCAGCGTCCGCCCCCAGGAGCCGGTGCGGCGCAGACCGATATCGGTCCAGGCCAGGCCCCGCCGACGCAGCAGCAGGGTCGCGGCCGCCACCAGCAACAGCATCCGCAGCGGCACCATCAGCTGCGCGACCACCGCGCCGCCGGCGTCCGGCGCCGGCAGGGCGAGCATCGCCGCGGCGACGACCAGGATCGCGGCGACGTCGAGCCACGCCGCGCGGCGGGGCGAGCGTCGAGCGGCGGCGATCGGAACGTCGGCCATCGGGGCCTCCACGAGTCGAATGCCGAACATCCCGTCCAATCGCCCGCCGGGCGTCAAGCAGGACGTTCGACGAGGCTTGGCCGGAGGGGCCAGGCGGCCTATCTGCGAGCGATGATCCGACGCGCCACCCTCGCCGACGCCCCTGCCCTGCTCGCGATCTGGCGAGCGGCGGTGGAGGCGACGCATCACTTCCTGACGGCCGCCGACGTCGACGCCATCGAAGCGCAGGTGCGCGGCTATCTGGCCAGCGACGCGGAGCTTTGGACCGCCGAACGCGATGGGCGGCCGGCGGGGTTCGTGGGCCTAGACGCCGAGGAGATCGTCAGCCTGTTCGTCGATCCGGCCGCGCATCGCGGCGGGATCGGACGGGCGTTGATGGCCCACGCCCAGGCGCGTGGCGCCACCTGGCTGGGGGTGAACGAGCAGAACCCCGGTGCCGTCGCCTTCTACGAGCGACTGGGATTTGCAGTGACTGGCCGCGCCGACCGCGACAGCGAGGGCCGGCCGTTCCCGATCCTGACCATGCGGCGGGGCTAGTACTCCCAGGCCAAGCGCGCGACGGCGATGTTCTGATCCTGAGGAGAGCTGACCAGAATGTCCCCGCCTGGGAGGTTGTCGAACGTGACACCGCCTGCGGTCAAAGTCGTGATGCGGGCGCGGACTTGATCCGCGAGAGGCCCCGAGATGCCGGGAAGGCGAATGGTATTCATGAAATTCCTCAAATAAAGTCTTCAATTATAGTATTCAAAAGCGCCACGACGAACGTCATGGCCACGAATACAATGTAACTCACGAAGGCTCCGGATGCCTAAATTTGAATCGATGTCCGACCGCGCCTGGCGCGTGCGCGAACTCTATGCGCAGGCCGAGACCCAGCGGCACGGCCGGGCCTGGAGCCGCGAGGAGGTGGCGCTGGGCTTCGTCGGCGACGTCGGCGACCTGATGAAGCTGGTGCAGGCGGCCGAAGGCGTACGGGCGATCCCGGACGCGCGGGCCAAGCTGGCGCACGAACTGGCCGACTGCCTGTGGAGCGTGATGACCCTGGCGCGGATGTACGAGATCGATCTGGCGGCGGCGTTCGCGACGACGATGGACGACCTGGAGGCCGGGCTCGCCCCGCGGGCGGCGCGCCCATGAGCCTGGCGATCACCCGCGCGCGAGCTGGCGACGCGGCCCTGCTGCAGAACCTTTTCCAGCTCTACACCCACGACTTCTCGGAGTTCTGGGCGGGGAGCGCGCGCGGCGAGCTGGGGGCGGATGGTCGGTTCACGGACTATCCGCTGGAGCCGTACTTCGCGCGTCCCGGCTGGTCGGCCTGGTTGCTGAAGGCGGGCGAGGCGCCGGCCGGGTTCGCGCTGATCAACGACGAGGCCCACTCGGGCCTGCCCGCGCGGCGCTCGATGGCGGAGTTCTTCGTGGTCCGCAAACACCGCGGCCAGGGGGCCGGGCAGGCGGCGGCGCAGGCGCTGATCGCCGACGAGCCGGGCGGCTGGGAGATCGCGGTGGCGCGGACCAACACCGGGGCGCTGGCCTTCTGGCGCAAGGTGGCGGGCGCCTGCGCGGCCGGTCCGGTCGATGAACTGGACATCGCCAGCCCCGAGTGGAACGGCCCGGTGCTGCGGTTTTCCGCGCGCTAGGCGGCGCCGCGGCGCCCGAACGTCGGGGCCGCCTTCGGCGCAACCGGCGCGGCCTGGGCCAGCAGCGGGGCCAGCGCCGGGTGCGGATTGGCGGCGCGGTCGGCGACGAAACGCAGCAGCGCCGCTTCGTTGTCGTCGAACTGCCCGTCGCGGCCGATGCGGCCGACCAGCCAGGCGGCTTCCTCGTCGGTGATGCGCTCGGCGACGGCGGCGGCCGCGGCGGCTTCCTGGTTGCGGACGTCGCGGACGTCCGGCTCCCCCGCCGCCCGGAAGCCTGCCATCGGATCGGTGAAGAACAGGCGGAAGGCTTCGGCGAGCAGAGACCCGACGCCCTCGGTCGGGGTGCGCAGCCAGGCGTCGTAGCGGGCGGCGGTCTGGCGGTCGGGCGGGCGATAGCCCGAGGCGGCGAGCAGCGCGCCGCCGACCGCCTTGGCGAACAGCTCAGCCCAGGCCGGGTCGTTCGGGCGGCCGCGGGCCGCGTCGTTGAGGTCGAACATCACCTCGGCCTCGGCCCGCGAGGCCATGGCCGGCTCGCCGTCGCCGGCGAAGGCGTAGACCACGCGCGACACCAACGCGACTTCCTCAGCGGTCAGGGTCGGCCCTTGGCCGGCCCGTCGCTCGGTGGTCAGGGCGAAGTCGGCGACCGAATGCAGCGCCAGGGCGGACAGCGCCGGCGGAGCCTGGACGGCGGTCTCGAGGATGCGGACCAGAAGTTCGAGTTCGGTGGCGCTGCGCAGGCGCCCGTCTTGGGCGATGCGGGCGGTGAGCCAGCGAGCCTGGGCCTCGTCGACATAGCCGGCCGGGGCCTGCTGGCGGACCAGGTAGTCGGTCAGCGCCTCGACGAACAGCATGCGCCATTCGGGGCAGGTCCGGGGCGCGGCGTCGTTGACATGGAACAGCAGTTCGGCCTCGTCGGGCGAGATCTGCATGTCCGGATAGATCGCCGCGCGGACCGCGCGCACGTCGTCGGCGGTGACGTCCTTGCCGATCAGTCCCGTCAGCACTTGCATGGCGTGCTCCCCCAGTTCGGAAGCACGCTAGCAGGCGCGCGTTACTCAGCCTCTAATTGCAGCGCTCAGCTTTCCATGTCGTAGCCGGCGTCGCGCCAGGCCTTGAGGCCGCCGTCGAGGGCGACGGCGCGGGTGAAGCCGAGTTCGCGCAGGGTGGCGGCTGCCAGGGTCGAGATCTTGCCGAACTCGCAGCAGGCCAGGATGCGGACCGTCGGGTCGGGCAGCTCGGAATTGACCCGCAGCTCCAGCTGGCCGCGCGGCAGATGGCGCGCGCCGGGGATGTGGCCGGCGTCGAAGGCGTCCTTCTCGCGCAGGTCGAGGATGACGATGTCGCCGCTGTTGCCGCCGATGCGGCCGTGCAGCTCGGCCAGCGACATGAACGGCACTTTCGCCGAGGCCTCGGCCAGCAGCTGGGCGACGGTCTTGCCGCCGCTCATATTGGTGCGCAGGGCCTCGGTCAGGTGGGTCGGGGCCGAGAGGTCGAGGTTCTGCATCATCGCCACGAACTCGGCGCGGTCGGTCTTTTGCAAGCGAGGATTGGCGTCGATCTCGTCGCCGATCGTCGAGTGGGTGCGGCCCTTGTAGTCGTGGGCCGGGAACACCAGCGTCTCGCGCGGCAGCTTGAGCAGCTTGTCGAACAGGCTCTCATGGAGGGCGTGGGGGTCGCCGGTCGGCAGGTCGGTCCGGCCGGTGCCGCCGATCAGCAGGGTGTCGCCGGTGAACACCCGGTCGGCCATCACCAGGCACATGGAATCGCGGGTGTGGCCGGGGGTGTGCAGGGCCTGGATGCGCAGCTCGCCGACGATCAGCATATCGCCGTCGTCGAGCCGCAGGTCGGCGTAGGGCGCCGGGCTGAGGCGGTTCATCACCACCGGCGCCTTCAGGAGCTTCTGCAGCTCGCGGCTGGCCGAGAAGTGGTCGGCGTGGGTGTGGGTGTCGACGATGTAGCGGATGTGCAGGCCAAGCTGGCCGGCGAGGCCGACATAGCGGTCGATCTGGCTGAACTCCGGATCGATGAGCGCCGCGGCGCGGGTCGCCTCGCAGCCCACCAGGTAGGACTGGCAGCCGCCGGTCGGTATCTGCTCGAAGATCATCGCATCGGCCCCTGTTCGTCGCGCGGCGGACAGTCGCGCCAACCGCGGCGGGGCGCAAGCCGAACGCCGTTAGATCTGGGGCTTTCACCCGAGGCCGCCGCAGGGGGCGGCCCGATGGCGCACGGCGCCGCTCGGGCGGAGGCTGCGGCCCTGCGGGGAGACGTGTCCAGCGCCCCCGAACAACATCAGGGAGCGCGCGATGCCGAAGGGCAAACCCAATATCCTGTTTATCATGGGCGACGACATCGGCTGGTACAATGTCAGCGCCTACAACCTTGGAACCATGGGCTATCGCACGCCCAACATCGACCGCATCGCCCAGGAAGGCGCGCTGTTCACCGACTGGTACGCGCAGCAGAGCTGCACGGCCGGGCGCGCCGCATTCCTGACCGGCCAGTCGCCGATCCGCACCGGCCTGACCAAGGTCGGGCTGCCGGGCGCGGCGCTCGGCCTGACGGCCGAAGACCCCTGCATCGCCCAAGTCCTGAAGGCCCAAGGCTACGCCACCGGCCAGTTCGGCAAGAACCACCTGGGCGACCGCGACGAACACCTGCCGACCATGCACGGGTTCGACGAGTTCTTCGGCAACCTCTACCACCTGAACGCCGAGGAGGAGCCGGAGAACGAGGACTATCCGAAGGATCCCGAGTTCCGAAAGAAGTTCGGCCCGCGCGGCGTGCTGAAGTGCAAGGCCGACGGCAAGGGCGGCCAGAGCATCGAGAACACCGGGCCGATGGACACCAAGCGCATGGAGACGGTGGACGAGGAGTTCCTCGGCGCCGCCAAGGACTTCATCCAGCGCAAGAACAAGGAGGGCGGCCCCTGGTTCTGCTACTTCAACTCGACCCGCATGCACATCTTCACCCACCTGAAGGCGGAGTCGAAGGGTAAGACCGGCCTGGGCACCTATCCGGACGGCATGGTCGAGCACGACGGCCATGTCGGCGAGCTGCTGGCCCTGGTCGACGAGCTGGGCGTCGGCGACGACACCATCGTCGTCTACACCACCGACAACGGGGCCGAGTGCTTCACCTGGCCGGACGGCGGCACCACGCCGTTCAAGGGCGAGAAGGCGACCAACTGGGAAGGCGGCTTTCGCGTTCCTTGCGCCATCCGCTGGCCCGGGACGATCAAGCCCGGCAGCGTGATCAACGAGATCTGCGCGCACGAAGACTTCCTGGCCACCTTCGCCGCGGCGGCGGGCGACGCCGATGTCGTCGAGCGTCTCAAGAAGGGCGGCAAGGTCGGCGACAAGTCCTTCAAGGTGCACCTGGACGGCAACAACCTGATCCCCGCCTTCAAGGGCGAGGCCAAGGAATGGCCGCGGCAGGGCTTCGCCTACTGGAGCGACGACGGCGACCTGATGGCGGTGCGCGTCAAGCACTGGAAGATCGCGTTCATGACCCAGAACACGGAGATCAGCCCGCACACGCCGCTGGGCGTCTGGCAGGGTGCGTTCACCAGCCTGCGGGCGCCGATGATGTACAACATCCGCTCCGACCCGTTCGAGCGGGGCCCTGAAAGCATCAACTACGCCGACTTCGTCGCCCGGCGCATGTTCCTCATGGTGCCGGCGCAGGCGATCGTCGCCAAGCTGCTGGAGACCTTCAAGGAGTTCCCGCCGCGGGCCAAGGCGGCGAGCTTCACGGTCAGCGACGCGATGGAGAAGATCGCCACCGCCAGCCCGAACCAGAACTGACCAACGGCGGCCGGCGCGCGCTGCGCGCCGGCCTGCCGCCTAGACCTTCTCGATGTCGCCCGGCTTCCAGCTCTTGTCGAAGAACGGTTCGAGCGGGCCGTAGAAGCGGAAGAGCGTGAACCAGCCCTTGTTCGGGACGGTCTCGATCCAGTTCTTCTGCTGGCCGACCGGAGCCTTGGGCCCGAACCAGATGTCGATCGATCCGTCGGCGTTGATGTCCGGGTCGGTGTAGGTGCTGACCGAGGGGAACGGCTGGCTGTTGCGCAGGATCGAGCGGCTGTCGGCGTCGTAGGCCACCACCGACCAGAAGTTCTTGGCCGGCAGGTTCGCCGGCACGTGCAGCCGGTAGGCGCGGGCGCCGTCCAGGAAGTCGCCGTCGGCGTCGCGCGGGGTCCAAAGGTACTGCGAGCCGAGGCCGATGTGCTTGTCGACCATGGCCGGGGACATGCCGATGGCGATGTAGGCGAAACTGGCCCGGCGATCGGTGTTGACGTAGCCCTGGCTGTCCCAGGCGGCGCTGCCGCCCAGGAAGGCCCACTCCCACACCCGGTCCGGATAGACCAGGCGCGCCTCGTCCTGGCTGTCGAAGCTGTTGGCGCGGGCGATGGCGCCGCCCTGACGCGCGGCCTCGTCGAGCAGGGCGCGGCGGGCGGGATCGGGCTGGAAGGGCTTGCCCTTCTCGATGCCGATGGCGGCCAGCTGGAAGCGCTCATGGCTGGGGATAACGTCCTGGGGTTCGCGCTCGATCATCCAGGCCAGGTCGTCGAAGAACGAACCGTCGTCCGAGAACAGGGTGTCGACCCGGCGGCGCGAGCCGTTGAAGACCGTGAGGGCCGGCGGGGACGCGGCCTGTGACAGCGGATAGACCTTGGCCTTGCGGATCAGTTCGGCCGCCTTGTCCGGCTTGCCGTCGACCTGGAAGCCGCGGACGCCAAACACCACGCTGTAGGTCGAAGCGACCGCGGCGATGTAGCCGTCGGGCGCGGCCCCCTGATGATCGGGCGGCAGGAGCAGCAGCTTGCCGCCCTGGCCCTTGTCGGCGCCGGTCGGGCCGATACCGAAGATCTCGGTCTGCCAGAGGTCGCTGACCCCGCCGAGCAGGCCCGGCGGCGCCTCGATGACCACCGCGCCGTCGCGCTTCAGGTCGATGGCGACAAGGCCGTAGACGGTCTCGGTATTGCCGGTGAGCAGGATGGTCTCGCCGTCCATCAGCTGTTCCCAGAGCACCAGCTGGTTGGGAACGCCGGTCCCGGCCTCAGCGACGCCCTTCCAGACATGGAACCAGGACACCCCGTGCATCTGGACCAGGTACGCCTCGACCGCGCGGTTGAAGACCAGCCGTTCGCGCAGGCGGGAGGCGGCCTCGCGCGTCGGGTAGCCGTTCTTGAACGGGAACTCGCCCTCGCGCGTCCTGAGGGTTTCGCTGCCGAGCCAGTGGTGGGCGGCGGCGGGATTGAGATCGTCGGCCATGGGAGCGCTCCTCGGAGGGGACTGGGAGCAGGAGCCTAGGGGCCGGGTGCAGCCGGAAAATCGGGCCGAACCCCGAGAACGCGGCTGGGGAGCGATACCTACCCGTGATTGACGCCGCGGAGGCTTTCGCGTCCCATCGCTGCGACATTCTGTCCAGCTTGAGAGAGACCGATGGCGAGCGACCAGACGCCCGGACAAGACGCGCCGAAACCGCAAGGGTGGATGCAGAAACTGCGCGCCAGCAAGATGCCGGGGCTGTTGGCGGCGGGCCTGGTGATCGCGGCGTTCGGCGGCGGGGTGCTGTCGGCCAAGGGCGTCGACTGGTTCGGCAAGCCGTCGGAGGAGACTCAGGTCGCGCCGGGCGCGCAGGGCTGGTCGCTGTTCGGAAAACCCCGCGACGCCAAGGCCGCACGCCGCGGCATTCCCAAGCCGGAAGGTTTCGCCGTCTGGCGCCACCGGATCGACACCTCGGGCAACCAGCCGGCCGCCTGCATCGAGCTGACCCGGCCGCTGGACCCGGCCAAGTCGTATGCCGACTTCGTGCTGGTCTCGCCCGACATCGGCGGCGCGCCGGCGGTCACCGTGAAGGGCTCGGAGCTGTGCATCGGCGGGACTGGCTTCGCCGACCGCCGCGTGACGCTGCTGAAAGGGCTGCCGTCGAAGGGCGGCGAGACCCTGGCGGCCAACGCCGACGTCGATTTTACCTTTGGTGAGAGGCCGCCGTTCGTCGGCTTCGCCGGCGAGGGCGTGATCCTGCCGCGCGAGGATTCCGACGGCGTCGGCATCGAGACCGTCAATGTCAGCCGGCTGTCGGTCGAGGTCTGGCGGGTCGTCGACCGCAACCTGGTGCGCAAGTCGATCAGCGCGCCCGACCCCACCGCCGAAGGCGAGTGGCCGAGCGACTACGGCTCGGACAGCCCCGACGACGAGGGCCGGGTGGTCTGGAAGGGCGAGCTGCCGGTGACCACGCAGGGCGCCGGCGAGCGGGTGACGACGGTGTTCCCGCTGGGCGCGGTGCTGAAGGAGATGAAGCCCGGCGCCTATGTGATCAAGGTGCGCGACGCCTCGGGCGGCCGCTCGATCAAGGGCGAGAATTCCGACGACGACTACGACCCGAACCCGCCGGCCCAGGCGCGGCGCTGGGTGGTGTTCACCGACATGGCGCTGTCGGCCTATGACGGGTCCGAAGCGCTGGACGTGGTGGTCCGCTCGCTGAAGACCGCCAAGGTAATGCCGAACGTGCGGGTCACGCTGGTGGCGCGCAACGGCGAGGACCTGGCCGTGGCGCAGAGCGACGCGCAGGGCCGCGTGCGCTTCGACCGCCCGCTGCTGGACGGCGAAGGCGCGGCCGACGCCAAGATGGTCATGGCCTATGGCGCGCAGGGCGACCTGGCGGTGCTGGACCTCGACCGCGCGCCGGTGGACCTGTCCAAGCAGGGGATCGGCGGACGCACCGAGGACAGCGGCGTCTCCGGCCGCACGGCCCAGACCGCCATCGACGGCTATCTCTACGCCGACCGCGGCATCTATCGCCCCGGCGAGACCGTGCACCTGAACGCCCTGCTGCGCGACCGCGAGGCCAAGGCGGTCAAGGACCGCAAGGGCGCGGTCGTCGTCCGCCGCCCCTCGGGCGTGGAATACAAGCGCTATCCGTTCGACAAGGCGCCGCTGGGCGCCGTGCCGGTCGACATCGAGCTGCCGAAGAGCGCGCCGCGCGGCCGCTGGACCGCCAAGCTGGAGATCGACGGGCTGGACAAGCCGGCCGGCGAGCTGTCGTTCCAGGTCGAGGACTTCGCGCCGCAGCGGCTGGCGGTGACCGCCGTCGGCCAGGAGGCCGTGCCGCTGAAGGCCGGCGAGACCCGCAACATCGACGTCACCGCCCGCTTCCTCTACGGCGCGGCGGGCGCGGGCCTGCAGACCCAGGGCGAGGCGCGGCTGCGCGTCGACCCCAACCCGTTCCCGGCCTTCGGGGGCTATCAGTGGGGCGACCAGCGCGAGCCGTTCGCCGAGAAGTTCCTGGAGGTCGGCCAGACCGTCACCGACGGCGCCGGCCGCGCGGTGCTGGCGCTGTCCTCGGAAGAGGCCGGCGACACGCCGCAGCCGCTGACCGCCGCCTTCACCGCCAGCGTCTTCGAGCCGGGCGGGCGCCCGGTGCGCGAGGGCCTGGACCTGAAGGTGCGGACCAAGGCCGTCTATCTGGGCGCCAAGATCGACCAGGGCGATTCCAGCGGTTCGGGCGATCCGACCATGCTGATCGACCTGATCGCGGTGAACGCGGCCGGCCAGCGGATCGCCGCGCCGGGGACGAGCTACACCCTGATCTCGGAGAACTGGGACTATGACTGGTTCCAGCAGGACGGCCGCTGGCAGTGGCGGCGGACCAGCCGCGACGTGGTCGTGGCCAAGGCAAATGTGAACCTCGCCGCCGGCCAGCCGACGCGGATCAGCCGCCGGCTGGGCTGGGGCGACTATCGGCTGGAGATGACCGGACCGGCCGGCGCCAAGAGCGTCATCCGCTTCGCCTCGGGCTGGGGCGCGCCGGCCAAGGACGTCGAGGCGCCCGACTTCGTGCGGGTCAGCGCCGGGGCCAAGCCCTATGCGCAAGGCGACACCGTCGAGATCACCCTGAAGCCGCCCTATGCCGGCGAGGCCCAGATCGCCGTGGCCACCGACCGGCTGATCGACCTGAAGACCGTCACCGTCGGCAAGGACGGGGCGACGGTTCGCTTGAAGACCAGCGCCGCCTGGGGCGGTGGGGCCTATGTGCTGGTCAGCGTGGTGCAGCCGCGCGACCCGGTCGCCTCGCCCAAGCCGCGGCGGGCGCTGGGCCTGGTCTATGTGCCGCTGGACCCGAAGGACCGGAAGCTCACGGTCGAGCTCAACACCCCGGCCAAGATCGACTCCAAGGCGCTGGTCGAGGTCCCGATCACCATCAAGGGCGCCGGGTTCGCCGGCCGCGCCAGGGTCACGCTGGCGGCGGTCGACGAGGGCATCCTGCAGCTGACCAAGTTCCAGAGCCCCGATCCGGTGAAGTGGTACTTCGGCAAGCGGGCGCTGACGCTCGACTATCGCGACGACTACGGACGGCTGCTCGACCCGAACCTGGGCGCCCCGGCCAACGTCAACTTCGGCGCCGACGGCATCGGCGGCGAGGGCCTGTCGGTGACGCCGATCAAGACCGTCGCCCTGTGGTCTGGCGTGGTCGAGACCGGGCTGGACGGCAAGGCGACGATCAAGCTGCCGGCCGCCCAGTTCAACGGCGAGCTGCGGCTGATGGCGGTGGCCTGGACCGACACCGCGGTGGGCTCGGCCAGCAAGCCGCTGACCGTGCGCGAGGCGGTGGTCGCCGACCTCGCCCTGCCCCGCTTCCTGGCGCCGGGCGACAAGGCGTTCGCGACGCTGCAGCTGCACAACATCGAGGGCAAGGTCGGCTCGTACATCGCCGAGCTGACCAGCGGCGGCGGGGTGCTGGCGCCGTTCAAGAAGGCGTTCCAACTGGCGCTCGGCCAACGCGTGGCTGAGAAGATCCCGTTCAGCGCGCCGGGCCGGGCCGGCATCGGCCAGGTGGGCTTCAAGGTCTCAGGCCCCGGCTTCTCGACCGCCAAGGACTATCCGATCCAGACGCGGCTGGGCTGGAGCCCGATCACCCGCACGACCTATGAGCTGCAGCAGCCGGGGGCGGCGTTCACGCCGGCCTCCAGCCTGCTCGCGGGCCTGGCGGCCGGGGACGTGACCCTGCACGTCAGCTACTCGCCGTTCCGCGGCTTCGACCCCGCGCCGATCGCGAACGCGCTGTCGCGCTATCCCTATGGCTGCACCGAGCAGACGGTGTCGGCCGCCTATCCGCTGATCTATGCGGCGGAGATCGCCAGCGACCCGAAGCTCAAGCGCTCGTCGGTGGCCCTGGCCGGGGCGGTCGGGCGGCTGCTGGACCGCCAGACCCTGGACGGCGCCTTCGGGCTCTGGCGGGTCGGCGACGGCGAGGCCGATCCCTGGCTGGGCGCCTATGTCACCGACTTCCTGCTCGAAGCGCAGAAGGCCGGGACGCCGGTGCCGCACGAGGCGATCGACCGGGCGCTCAGCGCCATGCGCCAGGTCTCGCGGCCGGAGGGCTGGGCCTCGGTCTCCTACCGGATGGAGTATCCGGACTGGTGGGCCGGCGGATCGGACGCCTCGAAGAAGGCGACCGAACGGATGCGCAGCCGGGCCTCGGCCTATGCGCTCTACGTGCTGGCCAAGGGCGGTCGCGGCGACCTGGCGCGGCTGCGCTGGTGGCACGACGTGCAGATGAAGAGCGAGGCTTCGCCGCTGGCCAAGGCGCAGGTCGGCGCGGGGCTGGCGATGATGGGCGACAAGGCCCGGGCGCGCTCGTCCTTCCGCCAGGCGATCGCCGCGCTCGGTTATCGCGACGAGGCCGACTGGTACCAGAGCCCGCTGCGCGACATCGCCGCCGTCACGGCCCTGGCCTACGAGGCCGGCGAGACCGACCTGGCGCGCGGGCTGCAGAAGCGGCTGGAGAACGCGGTCAAGGATCCGGACAGCCTCAACACCCAGGAGCAGGCGCGTCTGCTGCAGGCGGCGCACTGGATGCTGAAGGCGGCCGGGGCGATCCGCATCGACGCCGAAGGGGCCCAGCCGCTGACCGCGGTCGGCGGGGCTCCGCGCTGGGCGGTCGGCAAGCTGGCCGAGGCCCGCTTCGTCAACGCCGGCAAGGGCGCGCTATGGCGCACGGTGACGGTGACCGGCACGCCGGTCGCCCCGCCGCCTGCCGAGGACAACGGCATCAGCCTCTCCAAGCGTCTGGTCGGGTTCACCGGCGGGGCCGTCGATCCCGCGGCCCTGACCCAGGGTGAACGGGTGATCGTGGTGGTGTCGGGCCGCTCGGGCCAGAGCCGGTCGATGTCCCTGGTGGTCGACGACCCGCTGCCGGCCGGCTTCGAGATCGAGACCGTGCTGGGACCGGACGATGCGCAGAGCGGACCGTTCAAGTTCCTGGGCGAGCTCTCCAGCGCCGACGTCCAGGAAGCCCGCGACGACCGCTATGTCGCGGCCATGGACCTGGCCGGCAAGGGCGGCTTCACCTTCGCCTATGTGGCGCGGGCGGTGACGCCGGGCGACTTCCTGCTGCCGGGGGCGCAGGCCAAGGACATGTACCGTCCAAGCCTGAACGCGCGCACCGGCGCCAGCCGCACGGTGATCGCGCCGGGGCCATGAGTACGGAGGCCAGTTCCTCCCCCCTTGGGGGAGGTGGATCGGCGCGTCGCGCCGAAACGGAGGGGGACCGCTCTTCGGAGTCAAAGCCCCCCTCAGTCGGCCATGCGGCCGACAGCTCCCCCAGCGGGGGAGCAATGAGGAGCGTGCGCCGTCTCACCCTCGGCCTGACCGCGCTGCTTGGCGTCGAGGTCGCGGTGTTCGTGCTGGACGCTGCGCTGCCGCCGGACATGGGGCGGGCGGAGCGGTCTTCGCCGGTGGCGCTGGATCGGCGCGGCGCCTGGCTGCGGGCGTTGCCGGTCGAGGACGGGCGCTGGCGGATCCGCGCGGACCTGACGCGGACGGACGAAAGCTTCCAGAAGCGGCTGGTGCAGATCGAGGACGCGCGGTTCTGGATGCATCCGGGCGTCGACCCGCTGGCGGTGGCGCGGGCGGCGGGATCGGCGGCGGCGTCGGGACGGGTGAGCTCGGGGGCGTCGACTCTGACCATGCAGACCGCGCGGCTGCTGGAGCCGCGGCCGCGGACCATTCCCGCCAAGCTGATCGAAATGGTGCGGGCCGTGCAGATCGAGGCGCGGCTCAGCAAGCGCGAGATCCTGGCGCTGTACCTGACCCTGGCCCCCTATGGCGGCAATCTGGAGGGGGTGCGGGCCGCCAGCCTGTCCTACTTCGGCCATGAGCCGGAGACCCTGACCGACGGCGAGCAGGCGTTGCTGATCGCGCTGCCGCAGTCGCCGGAGGCGCGCCGGCCCGACCTGCGTCCCGAGAACGCGCGGGCGGCGCGCCGCGCCGTGCTGGACAAGATGATCCGCGCCCGGATCCTCAGCGAGACCGCGGCGGCGGAGGCCAAGGACGAGCCCCTGCCCGGCCGCAGCCCGTTCCCGGCCCTGGCCTGGCACGTCGCCGGCGAACTGGCGCGGGCGGCGCCAGTGAGCGAGGCCTCGGTGCTAACCACGCTGGACGCGGGGCTGCAGGCGCGGCTGGAGCCGCTGGCCGCACGGGTCGCCCAGAGCCAGGGCCCCGAAGCGACGGCGGCGATCCTGGTGGTGGAGATCAAGGGCCGGGCGGTGCGCGGAGCGGTCGGCTCGGGCGGGCTGGCGCGGCCCGGCGGCTGGATCGACATGACCCGGGCGGTGCGCTCGCCCGGCTCGGCGCTAAAGCCCTTCATCTACGGCTTCGCGTTCGACGACGGGCTGGCCGCGCCGGACACCCAAATCGACGATGCGGCCAGGCGGTTCGGCGACTACCAGCCGGAGAACTTCGACCGCATCTTCCGCGGCAAGGTCACGGCGCGCGAGGCGCTGACCTATTCGCTGAACGTCCCGGCGGTGGAGCTGCTCGACAAGGTCGGGCCCGCCGCGTTCGAGGCGCGGATCGACGGCGCCGGGGTCAACCTGGTGCGGCCCAAGGCGCAGACGCGCGAGGCGGGCCTGGCCATGGCGCTGGGCGGGGTCGGGATCACCCTGCGCGACCTGGCGGTGCTTTATGCGGCGCTGGGCGACGGCGGAGTGGCCAAGCCGCTGGCCTGGACGCAGGACGAGGCGGCGCGGCGTGAAAACCAGGGCGGACGGCGGCTGATGCGGGCCGAGGCCGCCGACCAGGTGCTGGCGATCCTGCGCGAGACCCCGCCCCCGGCCGGCGCGACGGCGGCGGCCCTGACCAAGGGCCGACCGGTGATGGCCTTCAAGACCGGCACCTCGTACGGCTTCCGCGACGCGGTGGCGGCCGGGGTGGTCGGGCCTTACGTGGTGGTGGTGTGGACCGGCCGCGCCGACGGCGGGGCGCGCGGCGGGCTGACCGGGCGCGACGCGGCGCTGCCGCTGCTGTTCGACGCCGCCGACCTGATCGACGCCCCGGCCAGCGCGCCGCGGCCGATCGCGCCGCGCGGCGCGCCGTCGGCGCTGACCCGGCTGGAGCAACGCGACCAGGGCCCGCGGCTGATCTTCCCGCCCAACGGGTCGACGGTGCAGGTCGAGGCGTTCGGGCCAGCTTCGCGGGGCTTGGTGCTCGCCGCCGGCGGCGAGGGCCTGAGCTGGTACGTCGCCGGCGAGCCGCTGGCCGCCGATCCCGTCAGTGGACGGACGATCTGGCGCCCGACGGGGCCGGGCTTCTACCGCCTGATGGTCGTCGACGAGGCGGGCCGCAAGGCCAGCGCCCGGGTGCGGGTGAAGTAGGCGAACAGATCCTCCCCTCTTGGGGGAGGTGGATCGGCGCACAGCGCCGAGACGGAGGGGGACTGCTCTCGAGGCAGCTTGAGTCAACGTCCCCCTCAGTCAGCTTCGCTGACAGCTCCCCCAGCGGGGGAGCATCGTCGGCCTACTGGCCCTCGTCGCGGGCCTTGTCGAGGTCGACGGGGCCGCTGATGGTGCAGTTCTGGTCGGTGACCAGGCCGTTGGCGATCGAGTAGACCCAGCCGTGGACGCTGAGGTTCTGGCCGCGGGCCCAGGCGTCCTGCACGAAGACGTCGGAGGCGACGTTGCGGACCTGGCGCATGACGTTGAGCTCGATCAGCCGGTCGATGCGCTCGTGGTCGTGCAGCATCTCGAGCTCGTCGCGGTGCTCGGCGTAGACCTCGCGGATCGGGTGCAGCCAGTGGTCGACCAGGCCGCGGCGCTTGCCGTCGACGGCGGCGGCGACGCCCCCGCAACCGTAGTGGCCCACGACCATGATGTGCTTCACCTTCAGCACGTCGACCGCGAACTGCAGCACCGACAGGTAGTTGGCGTCCTGCGGCGGCGCGAGGTTGGCGACGTTGCGGTGCACGAACAGCTCGCCCGGATCGAGATTGACGATCTCGTTGGCCGGGACGCGGCTGTCGGAGCAGCCGATCCAGAGATATTCGGGGCTCTGCTGGGCGACCAGGCGTTCGAAGAAGCCGGGGTCGACGGAGAGCTTTCCAGCCGCCCAGCGGCGGTTGTTTTCCTTCAGGTCCTCAAGCATGCACGGCGTCCGGTTGGCGATCGGGATGGGCGGCGGCGAAGGCCGGGTGTTGAGCCGCCTTGTCGGCGGCGGCGACGATCGCCGGGAAGGGCGTGAGGTCCACCTGGAAACGGCGGGCCGAATAGACCTGCGGCACCAGGCAGCAATCGGCGATGGTCGGCGTATCGCCAAAGGCTAAACCCTTGCCATGGCGCGCGACCATCGGCTCCAGCGCCGAGAAGCCGTCGACGATCCAGCCCTGGGTCCATTCGAGGATGCCCGCCTGGTCGATGCCCATCTTGTCGAGCTTTCGGCCGACGCGGGTGTTGTTCAGCGGGTGAATATCGCAGGCGATGATCCCGGCCATGGCGCGCACGCTCGCGCGGTCGAGCGGGTCCTTCGGAAGGATGGCCGGATCGGGGTGCGTTTCCTCAAGCCACTCCAGGATCGCCAGGCTCTGGGTGAGGACCCGGCCGCCGATGTCCAAGGCCGGGGTCAGACCTTGCGGATTCACCGCGCGGTAGGCGGGTTCGCGTTGCTGGCCGGCGAGCAGGTTCACTGCGGCGTAGTCATAATCCACGCCCTTCAGCGCCAACCCGATGCGGACGCGATAGGGCGCGGTGGCGCGCCAGGCGCTGTGCAGGACAAAAGTCATCCGATCACCTCGAAGCGAATTTTAGCGACGCCCTCGACCTCGCCCTCGACGACGTCGCCAGGGACGATCGGGCCGACGCCCTCGGGGGTGCCGGTGAAGATCAGGTCGCCGGGCGCCAGGGTCCAGAGCTTGGAGGCCTCGGCGATCACCTCGGCGAGGCTCCAGATCATGTCGGCGACCTGGCCTTCCTGGCGGACCTGGCCGTTGACGGTGAGCGCGATGCGGCCCCGCGGCGGGGCGGCGTCCCACTTGCGGATCGCCGAGATCGGGGCCGAGGCGTCGAAGCCCTTGGCGGCGTCCCAGGGATGGCCCTTGGCCTTGGCGGCGTTCTGCAGATCGCGGCGGGTCAGGTCGACGCCGACCGCGTAGCCGTAGACCAGCGACAGCGCCTGATCGACCGGCACGTCGGCGCCGCCGCCCTTGAGCGCCACGACCAGTTCGATCTCGTGATGCAGGTCGGAGGTCGCCGGTGGATAGCGGACCTGCCCGCCCGGCGGGACGATCGCGTCAGCCGGCTTGGCGAAGAAGAACGGAGGATCGCGGTCGTCGCCGCCCATCTCGCGGCGGTGGGCGGCGTAGTTGCGGCCCACGCAGAGGATGCGCCGGACCGGGAACACCGCCGTCTCGCCCTCCACGGGCACGGAGGCGGGAGCGGGGGGCGGCAGGACATAGGATGTCATGGCGCCGCCTTACGCCTGGGAAAGGGCGATGTGAACCCTGCCGTAGTGGGAACATGGGAGGTTTTTGCGGGAGGGGCGAGCTCTTATGAGGCCAACCGTGTGTCATCCCGGTTTCGGCCAAAGGCCGAAGACCGGGACCCATTCGCGCCGCGGGCGCAGCGCGCCACCTGACAGATCAGGTGTCCATGGGGCCCGGACAGGCGCTGCGCGCCTTCCGGGATGACACGTTGAGGCGCTACTTCACCGCGTCGCGGATGGCGCGGGCCTTGTCGAGGTGCTGCTGCACCGTCGGGGCCGTGGTCGCGGCGAAAGCCTTGATGGCCGGGACGTCGCCGTCCTGGGCGTAGCGCTGCAGGACGTCCAGCGCCGCCTGGTGGGCGTCGACCTGATTGTCCATGTAGGCCTTGTCGAAGTTGTCGGCCTTGCCGAGGTCGGTCAGCTTGTCCTGCAGGTCCTTGGGCAGGACGGTCGGCAGCGCCAGGGCGGTCTGGCCGGATTCGGCGATCGCCTTCTTCAGGCCCTCGGTGGTCTTGGTGTGGGCCGTGACCATGTCGGCGGCGAACTTCTTCACCTCGGGGCTCTTGGCCTTGGTGGCGGCCAGTTTGGCGGCCTCGACCTCGAACATGTCGCTGGCCGCGGCCTTGGCGACGAAGTCGGGGGCGGCCGCCTCGTTCGACGGCGTGATCACGGTCGCGGCCGGATTGGCGTCGGGCGTCGCAGCCTGTTCGGCCGGGGTCGCCGCACCCTTGGTTTCGGTCTTCTGCCCACAAGCGGCCAGCGAAATGGCAGCAATAGCCGCGCCCGCGATCAGCAGGTTACGGGTCATCAAACCCTCCTTACGATTGACTAGAATGATCGGCGCAGGTCCAACGGACAGCGCACGGGTCCAGAACTCACGGACGCGTGATCCGTTCCGGGGAGGGAGCAAACGTGACCGACGCCGCCGCCAACACCGGCCCGCTGCAAGGGCTGAAGGTCGTCGAGATGGGGACCCTGATCGCCGGGCCGTTCTGCGGCCAGATCCTCGGCGATTTCGGCGCCGACGTGGTCAAGATCGAGGATCCCAAGACCGGCGACCCGATGCGCCAGTGGGGCCGCAGCCTGCCCAAGGGGCTGTCGCCGTGGTGGCCGGTGATCGGGCGCAACAAGCGCTCGGTGGGCCTGGACCTACGCACGCCCGAAGGCCGCGAGATCGCGACCAAGCTGATCGACCAGGCCGACGTGCTGATCGAGAACTTCCGGCCCGGCACGCTGGAGAAGTGGGGCATGGGCTACGAGGCGCTCAGCGCCCGCAATCCGCGGCTCATCGTGGCGCGGGTGTCGGGCTTCGGTCAGACCGGCCCCTACGCCAAGCGGGCCGGCTATGGCCTGATCGGCGAGGCGATGGGCGGCCTGCGGCACGTGACCGGCGAGCCGGACCGGCCGCCGGCGCGGGCCGGGATCTCGATCGGCGACAGCCTGACCGCCATGCACGCGGTGATGGGGATCACCATGGCCCTGCATGCCCGCGAGCGCACCGGCCGCGGCCAGATGATCGACGCGGCGCTGTACGAGAGCGTGCTGGCGGTGATGGAGAACCTGGTCACCGAATACGACCTGACCGGCTATGTGCGCGAGCGCTCGGGCTCGATCCTGCCCGGCATCGCGCCGTCGAACGTCTATCCGTGCGCGGAGGGCGAGATGATCCTGATCGGCGGCAACGGCGACACGGTGTTCGCGCGGCTGGCCGAGGCGATGGGCCGGGCCGACCTGGCCGCCGACCCGAAGTTCGTCAGCCACGCGGCGCGCGGGGTGAACCAGAAGGAACTGGACGAGATCATCGCCGCCTGGACCGCGGGCTGGACGCTGGCCGACCTGATCGATCACCTGGAGACCAGCGGCATTCCCTGCGGCCGGGTGTTCCGCGCCCCGGACATGCTGGAGAACGAGCAGTACCAGGCCCGCGAGGCGATCGTGGAGCTGCCGCATCCGGTGTTCGGCAAGGTGAAGATGCAGAACGCCTTCCCGAAGCTGTCGGAGACGCCCGGCGCGGTGCGCTGGCCGGGGCCGGATCTGGGTCAGCACACCGACGAGGTGCTGGCCGAGGTGGGGCTCAGCGCCGACGACGTGGCCGGACTGCGCGCGAAGGGCGTGGTCTAGGGCCCCAAAACTTAAAGCCCCCCTCACCCGGCTGCGCCGGGAGCTCCCCCAGCGGGGGAGCATCTTGACCTCGTCACATCGCATCCATCCTCTTCAGATGCTCCCCCTCTGGGGGAGCTGGCGGCCGCAGGCCGACTGAGGGGGACTTTGATGCAAGCGCCCGAACGAACCCGGCGGTTGGCGCTTGGTCTGCGGAAGGCGATGACGTTGCCGGAGGTCCTGCTCTGGAAAGCGATCAAGAGCCGTCGGCTGGACGGCCTGCATTTCCGCAAGCAGCACCCCGTCGGGCCGTATGTGCTCGACTTCTATTGCGACAGCGCCCGGCTGTGTGTCGAGGTGGATGGATACAGCCACGGAACCGGCGTACGGCCCGAGCGCGACGTAGAGCGGGACGCCTGGTTGGCCGAGCAGGGCGTCACGACGGTGCGGCTTCCGGCCGAGCTGGTGCTCGACGACGTCGATGATGCGGTCGCGACCATTCGCCAGGCGCTAGAGCCATAGGTCCCCTCCCCCCGCGGGGGAGCATCTTGTGGGAGGGCGAATTTGCGGCTCCTATGCTCGCAGAAGTTTCAGGGGGCTCCGCATGTTGATCCAGAACCGCCGCACGCTGCTGGCCGGCGGGGCGGCCGCCACTTTGTTCACGCCCGGCCTCGCCTTCGCGCAGAGCGGGGACGTGACGCCGATCCGGCTGGCGGCCGAGAAAGGCTACGACGCCTCGGTCAAGCGGATCCAGGAGTGGATCGCCCTGCCCTCCATCGCTGCGGAGAACCGCGACATGGACAAGGGCTGCGACTACATGATGGCCCTGGCCAGGGACGCCGGCTTCCAGCACGTCGAGAAGGTGCCGACCGCCGGGTTTCCGGGCGTGTTCGCGACGCTGGACGTCGGCGCCAAGCGGACCATCGGCATCTACTTCATGTACGACGTGAAGCAATACGATCCGGCCGAATGGTCGAGCCCGCCGCTTGAGGCGCGGATCGTCGACAAGCCCGGCTTCGGCAAGGTCATCGTCGGGCGCGGGGCCGTGAACCAGAAGGGCCCTGAGGCGACTTTCCTGGCCGCGCTGCACGCCATCCGCGCGGCCGGCAAGAAGCCGCCGGTCAACATCGTGCTGGTCTGCGAGGGCGAGGAGGAGATCGGCAGCCCGAACTTCCGGCAGATCGTCACCCAGCCGAAGGTGCTGGCCGCGCTGAAGCGCTGCGAGGGCGTGATCATTCCGGCCGGCTGGCAGAGCCCGAGCAACGGCGGGGTCAGCGTCAACCTGGGCGCCAAGGGCGTCGTCGAGCTGGAGCTGATCGCCAGCGGCGCCAAGTGGGGCCGCGGCCCGAAGACCGACATCCATTCCAGCGAGAAGGCGCGGGTCGACAGCCCGGCCTGGCGCCTGGTCCAGGCTTTGACCAGCCTGGTGACGCCGGACGGCAACACCCCGGCGATCGACGGCTATTTCGAGAAGGTCCGCCCGCTGACCGCCCGCGAGAAGGAGCTGATCGGCCTGGCCGCCCAGCAGATGAGCGAGGCCGACGCCAAGAAGGCCATGGGCGTCGACCGGTGGATCGACGACATGCCCTGGGAGCAGTCGCTGGAGCGGCTGGCCAGCCAGCCGACGGTGAACATCGAGGGACTGGTCGCCGGCTATACCGGGCCCGGCGGCAAGACCATCCTGCCCGGCCGCGCGACCGCCAAGATCGACATGCGGCTGGTGCCCAATCAGACCAAGGACGACACGGTCGCCAAGCTGCGCGCGCACCTGGACAAGCGCGGCTTCACCGACATCGAGGTCAATGTCAGCGGCGGCTACGACCCGACCGAGACCGACGAGAACAGCCGCCTGATCAAGGCCGAGATCGCCACCTACAAGAAGGCCGGCGTGCCGATCAGCCTCTATCCGCGGCTGGCCGGATCCTGGCCCGGGGCGGTGTTCACCTCAGCCCCCGTCAGCCTGCCGGCTGGACAGTTCGGGCTGGGCCACGGCAGCGGGGCCCATGCGCCGAACGAGTACTATGTGATCGAGTCTTCGAACCCGAAGGTCGAAGGTCTGGTCGGCGCGACCGTGGGCTACGCCGACTTCCTCTACGAGATCGCTTCGATCGCCTGACCGCCGGGGCGGCTAGGAGGCGAAGAAGCCGAGTTCGCCGCTGACCCGGACCTGGCAGGGGCGGCCGTCGTCCTGCTCTTGCCGCGCGCGGCGATTGGCGGCGGCCTTGGCGATGTCTTTGTCCGGCGAGTGCCCGAAGGTGTCGCCGTCCAACTCCACGGCCCAGACGCCGTCACGAAATGCGACCGTCAAAACGGCCCGTTCCAAACCTTTTTGCATCGGCAAGCCATAGCATACCCGGGGGCGGGCGGCGAATTTTCCATATATTTCTTGCCGTCCGCGAAAATTTCCCTCAATTTGTCCTGGTCAAATGTCGTTTTGGCTCGCTGCCGTGGCGCTAGTTCTACTTGAGAGATCAGCTTCACAATTGCCTTCGGACCTCTCCGAAAATTTGATCTTGCGACCCGTTCTGGGCGCGAGAACTCATGCCCGGAAAGGGACAACATGACTATTGGTGTCGTTAAGTGGTTCAACGCCCAAAAGGGTTTCGGCTTCATCCAGCCTGACGATGGCGGCGCGGACGTGTTCGTGCACATCTCGGCGGTGGAGCGGGCCGGCATGGCCACCCTGCACGAGGGCCAGAAGCTGAGCTTCGAGCTGGAGCGCGACAAGCGCAGCGGCAAGAACTCGGCCGGCCAGCTGCAAGCGGTCTAAGCCGACCTCAGCTACGCAAGATCGACGGCCCGGCGCACCCTGCGCCGGGCCGTTTTTCGTGGTCAGGCCGCCACGCCGAACAGGGCTCCGACCCCTGCGGTGACCGCCATGGCCACCGCGCCCCAGAAGGTGACGCGAACCACTGGGCGCAGCATCGGCGCGCGGCCGGCCCAGGCGCCGAGCGCGCCGAGCGCGCCGAGATAGACCAGCGAGGCGCCGGCGACGGCGGGCACGATCCAGGCCGTCGGCGCGACCTGCGAGGCGACCAGCGGCAGGGCGGCGCCGGCCGAGAAGGTGACCGCCGAGGTGAAGGCCGCCTGGATCGGGCGGGCGGTGGTGATCTCCGACAGGCCGAGTTCCGCCCGAGCGTGGGCGCCCAGCGCGTCGTGGGCGCTGACCTGGCGGGCGACCTGCAGCGCCAGGTCCGGCGCGACGCCGCGGCTTTCGTAGATGCCGGCGAGCTCGCGCAGCTGGGCCTCGGGCTCGGCCGCCAGCTGCCGGCGCTCGGCCTCGAGCGCGGCTTTCTCGGTGTCGCGCTGGGAGCTGACCGAGACGTACTCGCCGGCCGCCATCGACATCGCCCCGGCGACCAGCGCCGCGCCGCCGGCGATGAGGATTTCGTTGCGCCCCTGGGCGGCGGCGGCGACTCCCACGATCAGGCTGGCGGTGGAGACGATGCCGTCATTGGCCCCGAGCACCGCGGCCCGCAGCCAACCGATCCGCGCGATCGGCTCGCCCTGCATCTGCGTCATGCGCCGCCCTCCTCGTCCGCGACGACGCTGCACGGTTCGCGGG
The DNA here is from genome assembly GCF_058797775.1 of Phenylobacterium sp. GW823-FHT02A09. Taxonomy (NCBI): domain Bacteria; kingdom Pseudomonadati; phylum Pseudomonadota; class Alphaproteobacteria; order Caulobacterales; family Caulobacteraceae; genus Phenylobacterium; species Phenylobacterium sp. GW823-FHT02A09. Next base: position 380,438 of record NZ_JBXAJZ010000002.1, read on the forward strand.
CCGGCGTAAACGCGTCAGTCGCGGGCGACCAGCGCGACGAGCGCGTCCTCGAAGCGCGGGTCGTGCAGGTGGGGATAGCCCTCCAGCACCGCGGCGCGGATCACGCCGAGCACCGCGCGCGAACTGACGAAGTGGTCGAGCTCGGCCCGACTGGGTCCTTCGAGCAGGGCCAGGGTTTCCTCGCTCTGGGCCGCCAGCGAGCGGCTGGCGTCGGCGGTCAGCATGGCCTTGAGCGCCGCGCGGCGGGTGGCCGGCCGGTCGGCCCAGATGCCGATCTGAGCGCGGATGGCCACGCGCGAGCGGTCCGTGGTCGCCGCGGCGATGGCGGCGCGGACCTTGGCGTTCTCGGCCAGGGCCATGTCGATGAGGATCGCCTGCTTGTTGGGATAGTACTGGTAGAGGCTGCCGACGCTGACCCCGGCGACCTCGGCGATGCGGTTGGTGGTCAGCCGGGCCTCGCCCTCGCTCTCCAGAATCTGAGCCGTGGCCTGGAAGATGGCCTCGCGGGTGGCCTGGGCGCGGGCCTGTTTCGGCGCGCGGCGTTGCGGTTGCGCGGGACGGGCCATCGGGCCTCCGGAAAGCGAGTCGTCAAACCTGAGCCTAGCTCGGATTGTGGACGCCACGCCAACGAGAGACAGCTTCCATGACCTTTTGGACCGACCAGCTCGACCTGATCACCACCCGGAAAAACAACCCGCCACCCGTGGTGACCACGCTGAAGCTCGGCCTGTGCGAGGAGTGGGGGCCTGGCTGGGTGCGCAAGCGCTGGGAACCGGATCCCTCAGTCCTCAACAGCGACGGCTCGCTGTTCGGCGGCTATTTGGCGGCCCTGGGCGACCAGATCCTGTCGTTTACGGCCATGACCGTGATGCCCGATGGGGCGAGCTATCGGACGGTGAATCTTCAGATGCAGTTCGTAAAGGTCGGCCGGGCGCACCCCCTGCTGATCGAGGGTCGGGTCACCGCAGCCAGCAAGCGACTCGTTACGGCGGAGGCCGACTTCCGCCGCGAGGACGGCGAACTGATCGCCCGCGTCAACGGGCAGCAGATCGTCCTTCCTATCGAGATCGGTTGACGACCACGGGCATGGCGCCGCCCATGGGGCCAAGAACAAGCTTCGGGGAAAGCGCCATGCCCATCGCCGCCGTCAACGGCCTCAACCTCTACTTCGAGCGTGCGGGGGCCGGCGAGCCGCTGCTGTTCATCTCCGGCACCGGCGGCGACCTGCGGGTGAAGCCGAACCAGTTCGACGGGCCGTTCCCGAAGGCGTTCGACATGATCAGCTACGACCAGCGCGGGCTGGGCCAGTCGGACAAGCCGGACGTGCGCTACACCATGGCCGACTATGCCGACGACGCCGCGGCGCTGATGGAGAGCCAGGGCTGGCCGAGCGCCCACGTCATCGGCGTGTCGTTCGGCGGCATGGTCGCCCAGGAGCTGGCCCTGCGCCATCCGGGCAAGATCCGCCGGCTGGTGCTGGCCTGCACCTCGCCGGGCGGCGAGGGCGGGGCCTCGTTCGCGTTTCACGAGATCGAGCACCTGAAGGGCGAGGAACGGGCCAGGCACCTGACCCCGATCTCCGACACCCGCCGCGACGACGCCTGGGCGGCCGCCAATGGCGAGCTCTACGCCCAGATCATCGCCATGACCGCCGCCGATCCGTATGCGGACGAGCCCGGCCGCGCGCAGGGCGCCCATCGCCAGCTGGAGGCGCGGGCCGACCACGACACCTGGGAACGGCTGGGAGAGATCGCCGCCCCGACGCTGGTGGCGGGCGGCCGCTTCGACGGCATCGCCCTGCCCGCGACGCTGGAGCGGCTGGCCGGCAGGATCCCGGGCGCGGAGCTGCGCTTCTACGACGGCGGCCACATGTTCATGATCCAGGACCGCGCCGCCGTACGCGACATGATCACGTTCCTGAACGCCGCGGACTAGGCCGCTTGCGCGGTGGCGATCGCGCGGAATATGACACCGGCAGTGTCACATTTCGCGCGTACAGATCCCCGCCCCGACTTCCTGTTCCTGGCCAGCGCGCCGGCCGACGGCGAGTGCTGGATGACGGTCGACAGCGGCTTCGGCCGACCGCGCTTCGTGGTCCAGGGCACGGCCAGCTACCTCTCCTTCATGCCGGACCTGCGTCGTCGCGGGCGCGACCTGTGGCTGGACAACCAGCCTGGCGCCTTCCAGCTGAGCCTGCCGCGGGTCCCGCTGGTCAACTACATGGCCGATCCGGACCTCTACGCCGCGGCCCTCGCCAAGGCCGAGCTGATCGCCGAGCAGTCCGGCCTGCCGGTGCTGAACCACCCTACCGCGGTGCTGAACTCACGACGCGACCGCAGCGCCCGGCTGTTGGCGGCGCTCCCCGGCGTGCGCACGCCGCGGACCATGCGGCTCAGCGCACCGACGCGAAACGAGCTGATCGCTGCGATCCTGGACGCCGGGCTCGGCTTTCCGCTGTTGCTGCGGCCGGCGGGACGTCATGGCGGCAAGGGACTGATGCGCCTGGACAGCCGCGAGCAGCTGGAAGCGGCCCACCTGCCGCTCGGCGTCGACGAGGCCGTCTACGCCAGCGAGTACGTCGAGTTCGCCGACGCCGACGGCCGATATCGCAAGCTGCGGCTGTTCGTGGTCGGCGAGCAGGTGTTCTGGCGCCACCTGGTCATCGGCGATCGCTGGCTGCTGCACTCGGGCGACCGCACTGCGAACACCGAGGCCGAGGAGCGTGCTTCGCTGGCGACCTTCCGGACGCTTGCCTTGCCGCGCCTCGCCCCGGCGCTTAGGGCGATCCGGCGAGCGGTCGGGCTCGATCACTTCGGGCTGGACGTCTCGCTTCGACCGAACGGGGAGTTGCTGGTGTTCGAGGCCAACGCCTGCATGAACGCGCTCGACAACAGCACCATCGCGCCGCCGAACATGTGGGAGGCGCCGGTCGCGGCCGTACGTGCGGCGCTGGCCGAACTGCACGCCCGGCCCGAGCGCTGGCTGCATCCCAGGACGTGGTCGGCGCCGAAGCTGACGATGACGGGCTAGGACGCCAGCAGCGCCCCGACCGCGGCGGCGACCTGGGTCACGTCGTACGGCTTGCGGATGATCGGGGCGTCGAAGCCCATCGGCGCGCCGCTGTCGCCGTAGCCGGTGGCGAACACGAACGGCACCCCGCGCGCGGCCAGCGCCTCGGCCACCGGGGTGACCGCCAGGCCGTTGAGATTGGCGTCGAGCACGGCCGCATCGATGTGGCCGGCCAACAGGCTCATCGCCTCGGCCAGCTCGTAGGCTGGGCCGACCACCTGGGCGCCGGCGTCGGAGAGGCCGGTCTCCAGCTCCAGCGCCAGCAGCACCGCGTCCTCGACGATGAGCACGCGCTTGCCGCGCAGGTCGACGGGCCCCTGAGCGGCGGGCGTCGCCTCGATCTTCCGCGGGGCCGGCGCTTCGGGAACCGTCTCGGGCCGCGAAACGACGGCGGCGGGACCGGCGCGCAGGCGCACGCTGACACCGCCGCGGCGGTATTCGAGCTCGACTTCACCGTTGAGCTCCCGGCCGGTGACCTGGCCCAGCAGGGTCGAGCCGAAGCCCTTGTGAGTCGGGACCACCACTGGCGGGCCGCCGGTTTCGGTCCAGAACAGCTCGAAGCCGCCGTCGGCGATCTGGGTCCAGCGCAGGTCGACCCGGCCGCCCTCCACCGACAGGGCGCCGTACTTCACGGCGTTGGTCGCCAGCTCGTGCAGCGCCAGCGACAGGGCGTTGGCCGCACGCGGGGTGAGGAACAGTTCGGGCCCCTCCCAGCGGGTCTGGCCCGGCGCGATGCCGCCAAGCTCGGCGGCGGCGAGATGGGCGATGGCCGCGCCGCGCCAGCGGGCGGCGGTCAGCAGCTCGTTGGCCGAAGCCATCGACTTCAGGCGGCCGGAGAAGGTCGACAGGAAGCTGTCGAGCGAGGTGGTGCGCTTGGCGGTCTGGACGGCCAGGGCCTGGACCGCGGCGAGCACGTTCTTCACCCGGTGGTCGAGCTCGGCCATCAGCGCGCGGCGGCGATCCTCCTCGGCCCGGCGGTCGCCGATATCCTGGGCCACGCCGACGGCGCGGATCGGTCGGCCCTCGTCGTCGCAGACCAGCAGGCCGGAGGTGCGCATCCAGACGGTGCGGCCGTCGTCCTCACGGATTCGGCGGTACTCGGCCTCGAAGCGGCCCTCGGCGCGCATCGAGTCTTCCATGAACTGTCGGGTGCGGTCGCGATCGTCCGGATGCACGCCGCGATAGAGGAACTCGCCCTTCTCGGCGGGCCATTCGCCGACCGGCAGGCCGCTGACCTCGGACATCCGCGGGCTGATCCGCACGACGTCCTCGACCATGTCCCATTCGTAGTCGCCCAGGCGTGCGGATTCGAGCGCCAGTTCGAGGCGTTCGTGATCCAGATTGCGTCCAGCGGCGGGCTTCACCATGGCGCGACCATTAAGCGGGGTTCGGGTCCGAGCGACAGGAACCAACGGTTGTATGCCCTGAATTGCGCGCGGAGTCTTTCAGTCAATTTTCGGAACCCCCTATTGCCTTTGACGTTGTGGCAAGGCTTCCATGCCATCCCTGCGTTACCTGCTGAATACTTGGAGAATCTGACATGGCCACCAATGCCGTCGACCACGCCAAAGACGAAGCCAAGGCCGCGGCCCAATCGATGGCCGACTCCGCCTCCAAGCTGTCGGCTGAAGCGCAGCGCAGCTTCGGCGAAGCGGCCAAGAAGTTCGAAAAGGTCGTCGCCGAGGGCCTGGAACAGATCCGTGCGCAAAGCCGCACCTATGCCGACAACGCCGGCGAGCACATCGACGACGCCCAGCGCTATGTCGTCGAACGCGTCAAGGAACGTCCGCTGGTGGCGACCGGCGCGGCGCTCGGCGTCGGCCTGCTGATCGGCCTGCTGCTCGCCAGCGGCCGCAAAAATTGATCCTCAAGCGAGCGCTCTATTATGTCGTCGCCGCCGTCGCGCTCGCCGCGACGGCGGTCGTTTGCGTGGTGTTCCTGGCGATGGCCCTGCATGCAGGCCTCAAGCCCCTGGTCGGCGAAGCCTGGGCCGGGGTGCTGGTGGCCGCGGCCGCGGCGCTGCTGGCCGGACTGATCGGGATGGTGCTGTTGATGATGGCCAGCCCGCCGCGCCGCCATCACAAGCGCGACCAGGACAAAGACCTCTCCTCGCGCATGTTCGAACTCGCCCAGGCCAAGCCCTGGGTGGCGCTGGGCATCGTCGGGGCGGTCGCCGCCGTGGCGCTGAAGAATCCGCGCACCACCGCCACCGTCGTTTCGGCGCTGATGGCGGGCCGCGCCTCCAAATCCTAGAGAACCAAACACCACAGTTCGGGTTAGTGTGGGACGTGGGCGCTGGCCCGCGATCCCTCCCCCGTAGGAAATTGCTATGTTTGAACTGCCGAACCTTCCGTACGCCCACGACGCGCTGGAGCCCGTGATCTCGCAGGCCACCATGCACCTGCATCATGGCAAGCATCACAAGCGCTACTTCGACGTCATGAACCCGATGCTGGAAGAGGCGGGCGCCAAGCCGGCTTCGCTGGAAGAGGTCATTCGCGGCGCGGTCGGCCAGGCCAAGCTGTTCAACAACTCCGCCCAGGCGTGGAACCACACCTTCTTCTGGGAATGCATGAGCCCGCCCGGCCAGAAGGTCTCGGGCGACCTGGCCGCCGCCATCGACCGCGACTTCGGCGGCCTCGACCAGCTCAAGGCCCAGTTCGTGGCCAAGGGCGTCGGCCACTTCGGTTCGGGCTGGGTGTGGCTGGCCGCCAAGGGCGACGCGCTGAGCATCGTCGACACGCACGATGGCGTGAACCTGCTGACCGAAGCCGGCGTGGTGCCGCTGCTGGTCGCCGACCTGTGGGAGCACGCCTACTATCTGGACCACAAGAACGACCGCGAAGGCTTCCTGAAGGCCTGGTTCGACGCGCTGCCGAACTGGACGTTCGCCCAGGCCCAGTACGACGCCGCCAGAAAGGGCGAAACCGGCTGGACCCACCCCGGTCCGGTCTAGATCCCGGAACGTCAGGCACAGCTGAGCGTTTACCTATCCGGACACAATAACCGGAGAAACGACATGCTTGGATGGGCCTTGACCTTCCTGGTAGTCGCCCTCATCGCTGGCGTACTCGGATTTACTTCGATCGCCGGCGCAGCGATGGGCGTCGCCAAAATTCTGTTCTTCGTGTTCCTGGTGCTGTTCGTGGTTTCCCTCGTCATGCACCTGGTACGAGGGCGCGGCGCGCTCTAGCGCGTAGCACTGAACATCGAACGCCCGTCCCCTCACCGGGGGCGGGCGTTTTAGTGTCTGCGATTGACCGCCCAGCTGCGCAGCGGCTCAAAGCGCGAGCCGGTCCAGGCCTGGGCGATGACGCGGATCTCGTCGGCGTCGGCCTCGATGAGGTTGAAGCTGGGGGCGACGCCGCGCTCGCGCACCGACAGGGTGCCGGCTCCGACCGCGTGTACGCAGCCGCCCGCAAACGGATAGGGCCAGACGAACGGGGCGTGGATGTGTCCCGACAGCACCAGATCGACGCCGCCCTCGGCCAGGGCGCGGGCGGCCGCCTCGCCGCCCCAGACCTTGCCGGTCATCGGTCCGCCGATCATCTCGACCAGCGGGTGGTGCACGACCGCCACCTTCAGCGCCTCGCGCGGGGCGGCCGCCAGCCAGGCCAGGGCCTCGCGGCTTTGGGCGCGCGAGATCTGCCCTTTCGACCAGTTGGCGCGAGGTTGCACGCCGCGGGCGGTGTTGAGCCCGTAGACCGCCAGGCCGGCCCCGGCGAAGGTCTGCGCCTCGGCCGCGCCGATGATCCGCGAGAACCGGCCGAAGGGGTCGAAGAAGCGCTCCCACCAGGCCAGATAGGGCGCGTCGTGATTGCCGGGGCAGACCAGCTGGGGGCCCGGCACCGAGGCCAGCCACGCCGCCGCCGTCTCGAACTCGCCTACCGCGCCGAACTGGGTGAGGTCGCCCGAGACGATGGTCAGATCAAAGCCGCCCTGCCGCAGGATCTCAGCCGCGCCCTCCACCGCCGCGACGTTCTCGCCGCCGAAATGGATGTCGGAGAGATGCGCCAGGCGGATCATCGCGCCTCCGAGGCGGGGGCCAGCAGCCGGGCGACCTGGGGCCGCCAGTCGACCGTGGCGTTGGAGCCCAGCCAGACCGGCTCGCCGTCGAGCACGGCCGGGACCCGGCTCGCCGCCCAGACGCGGGCCTGTCGGCAGGGACCGGCGCTGACCGCCGGATCGTTGCGCCAGTCATCGACCAGCGCCTTGAAGCCGATGCGCGCCGCCTCGCCGACGGTCTGTGGGTCGATGACCGCCGCTTCCAGGCTCTGGGCCTCGTTATCGAGCGCCGAGGAGGCCAGCGGACACAGGAACGCCAGGGCCTCGGCCTTGCCGCGCGGGCCGTCGTCGAGGGCGTAGCGCAGGCGTCCGGAGAACGCCCGCCGCCAGGCCCGCCGCATGCGGGCGAAGGCCAACCGCAGCTGGCCCTCGCGCACCGCCTCGCGCGCCGGCGCCCACAGCGCCGGAGCGCCGAGGATGGCGGCGACCAGGAAGCTGCGGCCCTCGATCAGGCCACCGCCGATGTCGCGTTCGACCCCGGCCTCCAGCGCGCCGGTCAGGGCCTCGCGCCAGGGGACCGCGCCGTAGACCGCGTGGGGCAGCATGTTCATCGTCCCGCCCGGCAGCGGCGCGATCATCGGCCCCTGCGGCCCGGCCATGTCGGCGGCCGAGCGGGCGGTGCCGTCGCCGGCCAGGATGACCAGCAAGTCCGGCGCCGCGTCGACCGCCGAGCGCAGCCGCCGCTCGATCTCGCCGCCGTCGGCCACCTGGACGTTGGCGTGGGCGCCGTACGCGGCCAGCAGCGCGCGCATCTCTTCGGCGTCCTGCGCGCTCGCGCCGCCGGAGGAGACATTCACCACCGCTTCGATGCGGGAAATCTTGGGTGCTTGAGCCATTTGTCCTCTGCGAGCGCCCCGTAGGAGCAGGCCCCTAACGGCGGCGGTTGGACGCGGTTCCGTCCGGAACTCTGCCGTAAGGCGCGCGTTGGGGTCGGCGGGATAAGTAAGGAGAGCCATATGCTCAAGGCCAAATCTCTCATGCCGTTCGCGGCCCTGGCCGGCGCCGCTCTGTTGGCGAGCGCTTGCACCACCACCGGCAACGTCGAACGCAACGCCGCGGGCGGCGCGGCGCTGGGCGCGCTGGCGGGCGCGGTGATCGGTAACAATGTCGGCAGCGGCGACGCCGGGACCGGCGCGGCCATCGGCGCGGCCCTGGGCGGCGGCGCGGGCGCGGTCCGCGGTTGTCGCCAGGACGGCGGCTGCGGCGCCCAGACCCAGAACCGCCGCCAGTACTACGACGAGCGTGCGGGCCGCTATTACTACTACGACAACGGCTCGGGCCGTTATTACTGGGAAGACGGCAGCCCGCGTTGATCGCGCGAGCGCAACCTAGACTAGCCTGCGGTGGGCGGTCAGCTATGCTGTCCGCCCATCGTCGTATCGAGGGCTGCAGGAACATGGGGCTGGGAATGAAGACGTGGACGATCGCGGTGCTGAGCGCCGGACTGCTGGCCGGATGCGCCACCACGCCGGCCGGCGGCGCGCGGGCGAAGATCGAGACCCCGGCGGCCTGTGAGGACCTCACCGTCCACATCTATTTCGAGCCGGAGAGCGCCGAGGTCACCGACGAGGGCCGCGCGGTGCTGTCGCAGGCGGCGAACTCGGCCAAGGCCTGCAAGGTCGAGCGGGTGAAGGTGCTGGGCCTGGCCGACGCCGTCGGCGCCCCGGCCGCCAATCTGGAGCTGTCCAAGCAGCGGGTCGCCTCTGTGACCAAGGCGCTGATCGCCACCGGCCTGCCGGCCGGCGAGTTCGACCTGGCCGCCGCCGGCCAGCAGGGCGCCGTCACCCAGGACGGCGAGGCCCGGCCGCTGCGCCGCCGCGCCGACGTCACTCTGGAACTGACCACGCCCTAAGGGCCTGCACGCAGCTTGGAGCGTTTTCGCCGGCGGCCGACCCCCGGCGAAAATACTCCAGCAGAGCGCGCACAAGAAAAGGCGGGCTCTAGGCCCGCCTCTTGAGTGCGCATCATCGAGAAAAGGGGTGCGGAGGCGGCAGACCGGCATGTTCGCCGGTCTCAAGTCGGGGGGGGCGTCGCCGCCTCCGCAATCCATAAACCCATGTGCGGTGGGTTCGTTCCCGCCACGCGCGATTTTTTTCGAGAACTTTTCGCGCGGCTATTTCGGCGCGACGTTGACCGCCGGCATGGCGTTGAACTCCGCCTGGGTGAGCGGCGCCGAGAGCTCCCCGCCCTGCTGGCGCAGCGCGCCATAGGACAGACTGCGCGGGCCGGCGCCGGGCGGGCCCTTGGGCCGCACCAGCACCTGGGCGGGCGATCCGTTGTCACGATAGGTCACGCGCTCGACGACGCCGAGCACGACGCCGTTCTGGCCCCGCACGGTCATGCCTTCCAGCGCGGCGGGCGCCTGGGCCTGAGCGGCCCCGGCCAGGGAAAGCGCCGCGACGGCGCCGGCGATAAGCTTGGTGCTCTTCATGCCCCATAGATAAGGCGCGGCGCGCACATGTCGAACCCCGCGTCGGCAAAATCGCCCTGCGGAACGTCCGCCGCCTGCGGGACGTTAGCCAGAAGCGGGCAGGTTCGCCCGTCTGGTCAGGGGAGAGGGCCATGATCCACGAGCGGAACGGGCGCTTCGGCGTGATTGGAACGCAGGAGGATCACGGTCATTCGCTGCGCCGCCGATGGTGGGCGCTGGCGGTGATCCTGTCGGTGGCGCTGGCAGGCGCCCTGCTTGGCCAGATGTCCGTGGACCGCGGAGATTCCGCACGGCCGGCCCCGCCCGGCCCCCTCGACCGACTGCCGTTCTAAACCCGGAGACGACCTGACATGGCCACAACCCGATACACTTCTCGCCCCGGACTCAACGCTACGCGCGCGCGTCAGGGACGCATGGGCGTGCACATGTTCTGGGTTCTGGCGGTGTCCACCGCCCTCGCCGCTCTGGCGCTGTTCGGCGCCTGGTCGTGGCGGGCCGGCGAGCAGTCGGCGACGCCGCCGAGCAAGGCCGGCGCGGTCCGCACCGCCCAGTCGTTCAACCTGGGCGAACCGGCCCACGGCACGCTGCAGACCACGCCCAGCGCCGAGCAGCCCGCGGTCGCCCGCTAAAGCACCGAGCGTCCGCGGAAGGCGCGGACCACGAAGGTCGCGATCAGCAGCACCAGGAAGATCACGAACAGGATCTTGGCGATGCCCGCGGCCATGCCGGCCAGGCCTGAGAAACCGAGCACGCCGGCGACCACCGCCAGCACTGCGAAAACCAAGGCCCATCCGAGCATGCGCAACTCCCACACAGCAAAACGCCGCGCCGGAACTCGGCGCGGCGTCTGGGGAACGCGAGGGCGAGGAGCCTGTTCCTAGGCCGCCTTGCGGTTGTTGCGCGGGTGGAAGAACAGCGCCTGGCCGATGGCCGCCTTCACGGTTTCCGGCTGGAACGGCTTGGTGATCAGGAACGTCGGCTCGGGCCGCTCGCCGGTCAGCAGCCGCTCGGGGAAGGCGGTGATGAAGATCACCGGCACGTCATGACGCGCCAGGATGTCCTTCACCGCGTCGATGCCCGAAGAGCCGTCGGCGAGTTGGATGTCGGCCAGGACCAGGCCCGGGGTCTTGCGATTGACGGCGTCGATCGCCTCGGTTCGGGTGGCGGCGATGTCGACCACGGTGTGGCCGATCTCGGTGACCAGCGCCTCGATGTCGGCGGCGATGACCGGTTCGTCCTCGATGATCAGCACGTCGGTGGCGAGCTCAGCGTCGATCTCGGCCTGCGCCTCGGCGATGAGCAGTTCCACCTCGCCGAACTCGACGCCCAGGATCTGGGCCGCTTCGGACGGCGTGAAGCCTTCGAGGGCGGTGAGCAGGAACGCCTGGCGCGAGCGCGGGGCGATGCGCATCAGCCGCTGGCTGGCGTCGTCGCCGCTTTCCTCGCCCCGGGCCTCGAGCTGGGCGCCGCTGGTCAGCCAGATGGCGTGGAAGACGTGATAGAGCGCCACACGGGGCGTCAGATTGGCTTCCAGCACCCGATCGCCGGCCGCCAGCGCCTCCAGCGCCACCCGAACATAGTGATCGCCGGTCGTCTGGTCGCCGGTCAGGGCTCTGGCATAGCGCCGTACATACGGAAGATGCGGCGCCAGGCGGGCAAGAAGACTCAAATCAAACTCCTCCCTCTCGAGTTCGATGCAGCCGACCAGGATTGGGCTCGCTGGGCAGGTCCATCATGTGCCCGAACGTAGGCCTTGGGAACCGGTTCCGTCAGAACGAGGTTTTCCTCTTCGTTATAATGTCTACAGTTTGGAACCCTGGGTGGGGTGAGGCGTTGACGGGCGACCAAGACGAACCGAGGGGGCGGGCTCAGCGAAAGCCGGGCGCCGAGGCCATGATAGAACAGCGTGCCACAGAGGACCGTCGCCGAGCGCCTGCCGCTCTAGACGAAGCGCGCCTGCGCCAGCAGGCCATCGGGGTGCGCCTGCGTCAGATGTTCGACGAGGTCGTCAGCGAGCCGGTGCCGGACGAGTTCCTCGCCATTCTTCGTCAAGCGGACAAGAAGTCGGCGGAGAACGGCTGATGGCCGAGCAGAGCAAGGCCCGGCCGATCAACACGCAGGCTGACGACGAAGCCTTCAAGCGCGAACTGGTCAAGTTGATCCCGCACCTGCGGGCCTTCGCCCGCACGCTGGCGGGCGATCCGGCCAGCGCCGACGATCTGGCGCAGGACGCCATGATGAAGGCCTGGGACGCGCGGACCAGCTTCCAGATGGGCACCAACATGAAGGCCTGGACCTTCATGATCCTGCGCAATCAATTCTATTCGGAAAAGCGTCGCTCGTGGCGCCAGAGCCAGCTGGACCAGGAGGCCGCCGAGCGGACCCTGGTGGCGGTGGACGATCCCGAGGCCCCGGTGGCGCTCGACGAGTTGCGTCTGTCGCTGGCCCAGCTGCCGGCCGAACAACGCGAGGCGCTGATCCTCGTCGGCGCCGGCGGCTTCGCCTACGAGGAAGCGGCCGAAATCTGCGGCTGCGCGGTCGGCACGGTGAAGAGCCGGGTCAGCCGAGCGCGCAAGGCTCTGCACAGCATCCTGGAAGACGGGAGCTATGAAAGAGACGGAAGCGCAGCCGGCGATGCAATGAGCGCCATCCTGGCGGACGCGGAGCGGTTAAGCACCGCTCGCTGATAGGGCGGAAGCATGAACGGCACGCCCTGGGGATCCCTTTCCACCATCCGGGTCCGCCTAACGGCGGCGCTGGCGGCTGCGCTGCTGCCGGTTCTGATTCTCGGCATCCTGCAGTCGGCGATCTCGTTCCGGCGTGAAGGCGTGCAGCTGCGCGAAGATCTGGCCGCCGCGTCCGAACGCAGCGCCGCCACCGCGCGGGCGCGGATGGAGGCGGCGGATATCCTGCTGGAGACGCTGGCCCCCGGCTCGGTCGGGTTCAACTGCGCCCAGCGGCTGGCCGAGGTCACCCACCGCATCCCCGGCTACCACAACCTGATCCGCTTCGATCGCCGCGGCCGCGTAGCCTGCGCGGCCGGAGACGTGCCGGCCGATATGACGCGCGCCAGCCGACCCTGGTTCCAGAGCCTGGCCAAGGGCGACAGCCTGGTGATCACCCGCGATCCCGGCGCCAACTACGCGACGGTGCCGGCGCTGCTGGCGGCGGTGCCGGCGCATGATCCGCGCGTCGGCTTCGACGGCGCGCTGGTGGCGGTGATCTCGCTGGAGAGCCTGGCGCCGCGCACCGCCGACCGCTCGCTGCCGCAGAAGTCCGAAGTCGCGCTCGCCGACGGCGACGGCGCCTATATCAACGCCACCGACAAGGAGGCCTTCCCGGTGCTGCCGGCCGACTGGCGGGCCAAGGCGCTGAAGCAGGGCTCGATGGTCTGGTACGCCCGCGACGCGCGCGGCGAGCGCCGCGTCTATTCGGCCGCGCCGCTGGTCGGCGACGAGCTGTTCGTGATCCTGTCGGCGCGCTCTGGCGGGCTGTTCTCGTGGGCGACGCTGAACCCGCTGACCAGCATCGTCTTCCCGATCCTGACCTTCATCCTGGCGCTGGTGGCGGTGTCGGTGGTCACCGAGCGGGTGGTGATCCGCTGGATCGCCTATCTGCAGCGCATCGCCGCGCTCTACGCCCGCGGGCGGCTGAGCGTGCGGCCGGTGCAGGCCGACCAGGCCCCGCCCGAAATCCGCGACCTGGCCGAGACCCTGGAGGACATGGCCGACGCGATCGTCGGCCGCGACGCCTCGCTGCGCGATTCCCTGGCGCAGAAGGACGATCTGATGCGCGAGATCCACCACCGGGTGAAGAACAACCTGCAGGTCATCTCCTCGCTGCTCAACATGCAGCAGCGCGCGCTGACCGACCCGGCGGCGCGGGCGGCGATGTCCGACACCCGCCAGCGGATCACCGCCCTGGCCCTGATCTACCGCGCGCTCTACCAGGGCCCTGACCTGAAGCGGGTCGATCTTCGCACCTTCCTCGAGGAGCTGACCGCCCAGCTGATCGCCGCCGACATCAGCCATGGCGCCGGGGTGAGGACGGAGATCCATGTCGACGACCTGGTCATCGATCCAGACCGTCTGGCGCCCCTGGCGCTGTTCGCGGTCGAGGCGGTGACCAACGCCCAGAAACACGCCTTCGCCGGGCGCGGCGGAACGCTGCGGGTCAACTTCAACGTCCGCGGCGACGAGGCCGAGCTGGAGATCAGCGACGACGGCGAGGCGCCGCCCGACGCCCTGACCACCTCCGGCGTCGGACGCACCCTGATGACCGCCTTCGGCCGTCAGCTGCGCGGCCGCGCCGAGGTCGTTCGCAACGACAAGGGCGGGATCACCGCCCGCCTCATCTTCCCGACCCCGCTGGACGAACAGGCAGGCCGCCGCCCCGTCGCCCGAGGGAACCAGGCTGCGGCTTGACCGTTAGCCTCGTGCGCTATCAAGGGGAGATACTCTCATGCGTAAGTTCGTGATCCTCGCGGTCCTGGCCGCCAGCCTTTCCGTCACCGCCTGCAACACTGTTTCGGGCGCCGGTAAGGACGTGAAGGCGGCTGGACAGGCCGTGACCAACACCGCCGAAGACGCCAAGAAGTAAGGCTGCTTCAGTTTGGCGGCGGACCTCCCGCCGCCATGACGAGGCGATGAGACCGTCACCGGGTCGCCTAAGATCGGGTGGCGGCTTTCGCGCGTCTGGGCCTGATCAGGCGGCGACGCGATAGGCGGGGTTGCGGGCGAAAAGGCCCGGCCGGCCCGCGACCGGCTCGAAGGCGTCGGACAGACCCGCGGCCGATTCCTGCTCGCCGAGGAACAGATAGCCCTCGGGGCTCAAGGCCCGGGCCAGATTGATGAGCAGCCGCCCCTTCATCGGCTCGACCAGGGTCGAGAGCACGTAGCGGCAGAAGATCACGTCGAAGCGGCCCGCCGTCGACAGATCGGCGACCAGATTGACCCGCCGCCAGCGGATCATCTGGCGCAGTCGCGGCGAGACCCGCCACATGTCGTCGGACTGTTCGAAGTGGCGGACGAGCTGACGGATCGGCAGGCCGCGCTGGACTTCGAACTGGGTGTAGAGGCCGCTCTGGGCCTTCTCCAGCTGGCGCTCGCCGATGTCGGTGCCGAACAGCTCGACCTTCAGTCCCGGCAGCCGGCCTCGCTCGTCCTCGACGATCATCGCCAGCGAATAGACTTCCTGCCCGGCGGCGCAGGCCGCTGACCAGATGCGCACCGGCTCGGTCCCGCGCTGGCGCGCGAGGGTCGGCAACACCTCGTCGCGGAACAGGGCGAACGGCTCGCGGTCGCGGAAGAACGCGCTCTCGGACTGGACCATCGCCTCGACGATCGACCAGGCCAGCTTGTCCTCGCGTCGCTCGCGCAGCATGGCCAGCATGTCCATGACGCTGCCGAAGCCGTCGCGGCGGGCCACCGGCGCCAGCCGGCTTTCGATCAGGTAGGATTTCTCCGGATCGACCCGCACGCCCGCGCGCGCCGCGCAGAGCTGGGCCACCAGTTCGCGGTCGCCCGGCGTCATGCCAGCCCGACCTCGGCGAACTTCGCCGTGATGATGTCGCCGTCGAACGGCTTCATGATGTATTCGTCGGCGCCGCTGTCGAGCGCCTCGCGGATGCGTTCGATGCTGTTCTCGACGGTGCAGAACACCACCGTCGGCCGATCGCCGCCCGGCTCCTGACGCAGGATGCGCAGGAACTCGATGCCCGACATCGCCGGCATGTTCCAATCCAGCAGGACGGCGTCGGGCATGGCCGCGCGACACCAGGCGAGCGCCTCCAACCCGTCGGCGGCCTCGGCGATCTCGAAGCCGATGTCCTCCAGGATTCGGCGCGCGACCTTGCGGATCACACGGCTGTCATCGACGACGAGGCAGGTCTTCAACGCGGGCGCTCCTCCCTGTGGCGTTTCTGCCGCTGCGTTGGTTAAGGAGCCGTATGGCGCAGGGCAGATTTCCGCACCGCCGGCAACGGAAGCTGGGGAGCGATTCAGAATTTGTCGATTGAGGCGCCGTCCCCGCGGCCTAGGCTGGCCCCCGACATACCCGATGCAAGAGGACCGCGATGATCGACCTCCACTACTGGCCGACCCCGAACGGCAAGAAGGTCACGATCCTGCTCGAGGAGCTCGGCCTGCCCTACAAGGTCGTGCCGGTGCACATCGGCCGCGGCGACCAGTTCACCGACGGCTTCCTGCAGATCTCGCCGAACAACCGCATGCCGGCGCTGGTCGACCATGAGCCGGCCGACGGCGGGGCGCCGCTGAGCGTGTTCGAGTCCGGCGCGATCATGATCTATCTGGCCGAGAAGACCGGCCGCTTCCTGCCCGCCGACGTGCGCGGCAAGTACGAGGTCATCCAGTGGGTGATCTGGCAGATGGCCAACCAGGGTCCGAAGTTCGGCGAGCGCGGCCATTTCAGCCGCGTGGCCCCCGAGCACGGCGACCAATCCTACGCCCAGCGGCGCTTCAACGACGAGGTTCACCGCCTGTACGGGGTGCTGAACAACCGCCTTTACGACCGCCGCTTCATCGCCGGCGACGAGTACTCGATCGCCGACATGATCTCGTTCCCCTGGACCGTCAGCTGGGAGCTGCAGGGCATCGACATGGGCGAGTTCAAGTACTTCAAGCGCTGGTTCGACGAGGTCAGCGCCCGCCCCGCCGTGCAGCGCGGCCTGGCCGTGGTCGCCGACCCCGGCGAAGACCCGAAGTCGGTCACCCCGGAAGAGCAGGAGCGCCGGCGCGGGCTGCTGTACAACCAGCGCGCCCGGCCGGCGCCCGCCGTCTAGCCGCGTGAGCAGCTCTGCGCCCGGGGATGGCGCAGCGACAGGTAGGCCCGCAGGGCGATGGGGTGGTCGGTCTGGATTGCGTTGACCCCCGCCGCCAGCATCGCGCCCCAGACCGCGTCGGGATCGACCATAGCCTGGTCGTCGAAGCGCGCCTCGGCGGTGTTAAGGCTGTTGACCCAGAAGCGGGCGCAGCGGGCCTGCAGCAGGGCGGCGATCTTCGGCGCGGCGGCCAGGTCCTTGACGTTGATCTCGAAGCCGACCGGATCCAGCGGGGCGTAGGACCCGATGACGGCGGCGGGATCGGCGCCCAGCCGTTCGGGGCGGATGTTCGGATGGTAGGGCGTGCCCGCCGTCCACCACGGCGCGGCCAGCACTTCTTCAACCGGCGCGCCGGACTTCAGCAGCACCTGCCGCTGCAGGCCGCGGGCGCGGACCTTGTCCTGCACCTCGGCGAGGACGTCGGCCTTGGCGTCGATGTTGATCAGGATGCGGCCCTTGGCGAGGTCCAGCGCCTCATCGAGGGTCGGGACTGTGCGCTCGGTGACGGCGGCGCCCGGCCCGCCCTTGCCGGCCCGGACCTTGAGCGCGCGGATCTGCGCCAGGGTCAGGGCCTCGACCGGGCCTTGGCCGTCGGTGGTGCGGTCGACGCTGACGTCGTGCATCAGCACCAGGGCGCCGTCGGCGGTGCGGCGCACGTCGAGCTCGACCATGTCGACGCCGAAGGCGATGCAGGCCGAGATCGAGTCCAGGGTGTTCTCGGACGTGCCTTCCCAGCAGCCGCGGTGGGCGACGATGGTCACCGCGCCGTCCGGAGCGCGCAGCCGGCGCTCCAGTTCGGCGGCGCGATCGGGCGCGGCGGCCTGGGCTGCGCCGGCGCCCGTCAGCAGGGCGCAGGCGGCGAGGCGGAGGATCATGTTTCGCATCAGAAGTTCGGGGTCCAGTTGAGGCTGAGCCAGACGACGCGCGGCGTGCTGTAGCTGTCCTTAAGCCGGTCGCGGCCGGGGCCTGTGACGCTGTCCATGCGGGCGCGGGTCAGGTTGCTGACCTCGGCCACCACGGTGAGGTTGGGCCGTACAGCGTAGCGGGCCTGCAGGTCGATCTGGCTGCGCTCGTCCCAATAGACGTCCTGCCAGGCGATCTCCGGGGTGATGGCGCGCAGGGCCTGGCCGGTCCAGTTCCAGGCGGCGCGCAGCTCGAACGGACCGCGGGTGTAGAACGCCGCCAGGTTGGCGATCTTGTCCGGCTGGCCGACCAGGCCGCCGATGGTGCGCGAACGGCCGCCGGCCAGCGGCACCTCGATCTCGCCGTCGAGGACGCTGAAGTTGGCGGACACGCCGAAGTCGGACAGCCGCGGGTGGACGAACTCCAGCGAGTTGAAGGTCGCCTGCGCCTCCAGGCCGGCGATACGGGCGCCCTTGGCGTTGCCGGGCTGGCGCACCGTGGCGTTGACGTAGGTCACGCCCTCAAAGCTGTAGCCCTGGCTGGTCCCGTCGTAGATCTCGTCCTGGATGTCCTTGTAGAAGGCGCCCAGGGCGACGACGCCGCCGCGGTCGTTGGGCGGATACCACTCCAGGC
This sequence comes from Phenylobacterium sp. GW823-FHT02A09, assembly GCF_058797775.1. Taxonomy (NCBI): domain Bacteria; kingdom Pseudomonadati; phylum Pseudomonadota; class Alphaproteobacteria; order Caulobacterales; family Caulobacteraceae; genus Phenylobacterium; species Phenylobacterium sp. GW823-FHT02A09. Next base: position 398,377 of record NZ_JBXAJZ010000002.1, read on the forward strand.
TCAGGTCGTAGTTGCTGGACAGCCGCGGCTTGATGTCGGGATTGCCCAGGCTGACCGAGACGTTCAGCGCGTTGGGGTTGCCGCGGTCGCTCTCGGATTCGAACGAGATCGACGAACGGGCGGCGTAGGACTCGTAGCTCGGCCGGCCCAGGGTCTGGCTGAACGCCGCGCGGACCCGCAGGTCAGGCGTGATCTCGTAGCCGGCCAGGGCGAAGGGCAGCAGGTACTGATAGCTGGACGAGGTCTCGAACGGCTGCCAGCGGCGGCTGATCAGCAGCCGGCTGGTGGTCTCCTGGTCGGTGTCGTCGTTGCGCACGCCAAGGATCAGGCTGGCGCGGTCGGTCGCGTAGCGGCCCATGGCGTAGAGGCCGAGGGTGGTTTCCTCGTGCTCGAAATTGTCCTGGTTGTTGGTCGAGACGGAGTCGCTCTCGGTCACCGCGCCGGGCGGCGTCATCTTCTCCCAGGCGAGCTTGGGATTGATCGTGATCAGCTGCAGGCCCTGCTGCTGGAACGGCAGCACCACGCGGCTGAGCTGGCCGACGTCGGCCAGGTTGAAGTCGCCGCCGTTCGGCTTGTACTGGTCGCGGTGGAACCAGTAGCTCATCTGGCTGCGGGTCAGCTGGCCGCCGACCGAGTAGCCGAGGCCGGTGGCCATGTGGTCGAAGTTGCTCTGGTAGTTGATGTCGACGCTGTCGACCTGGGCCTCGATGCGGCGGTCGACATTGCGCCAATAGTCGGCGCGATAGAGCCCGAGGTTCCGGTAGGCCTGCGGGTTGTCCATGTTGAAGCTGTAGTGGAAGTCGGAGGCGTCGTAGCTGAAGCTCATCGCCGCCAGCCCGCCGACATTGCCGAAGCGGTCGGCGCCCGCCGAATACTTGACCATCGCATGCGGCTCGCTGGACTTGGCGCGCGAGGAGCCGGCGCGAAGGGTCAGCAGGCTGTCGTCGGTCGGCCGCCACTTCAGTTCGGCCTGGGCGATGTCGGTGGTGCTGTCGGTGGCCCCGTCGCGGAAGCCGACCTCGACCGAAGCGGCGGCGTAGCGGCCGGTGGTCGGGGTCTGGTTCAGCACCGCGGCGTTGCGGCCGTTGATGATCACTTCGTTGCGCTGATAGGCGTCGACGAAGCTGTAGTGGCCGAGCATGGCGGAGACTTCGACGCTGGCGCCGAAGCGGCCCTCGAGCTTGCCGGTCAGGCTCCAGCGCTCGCGGTCGTTCTGATTGTACCAGTACTTATCCTGCTGGGGCACGAGGTAGCCGTTGCCCAGGCTCCCGTCCGCAACCCGCGCGCCCGCGTTGGTGTAGACGTTGTAGAAGGTGGAATCCGACGTCATGTGCGCGTCGGTGGTGCTCTCCTGGCGCTGATAGTTGGCCGAGACCACCAGCCCGAACTGGCCTTCCGGACCGAAGGTGAAGCCGCCGGTGGCGGAGGCGCGCAGGCCGAAATCGTCCTGGGCCGAGGGCTCGTCCTTGTCGCTGGTATAGGCCGCCCCGGCGTCGAGGTTGAGGAACGGCTTGCCGCCGAAGTCGAAGGCGCTGCGGGTGCGCAGGTCGATCGAGCCGCCGACGGCGTTGGGGTCGAGATCGGCGGTGAAGGTCTTGGCGACGACGATGTCGCTGACGAACGAGGTCGGCAGGATGTCGAGGCGCACGCCGCGCCCGGCGGTGCCCGATCCCGAAAGCGGCGTGCCGGTCGAGGCGATCGGCAGGCCGTTCACGGTGACGTTGTTGTAGGCCTGGTTGAGGCCGCGCAGCACCGGACTGATCGCCTCGTCGCGCGGGTGCTCGTTGTCGCTGACCGGCAGCACCGAGACGCCGGGAATGCGGCGCAGGGCGCTCACCACGGTCAGGTCGGGCAGGCGCTGGACGTCGTCGGACGACACCACGTCGACCACCGCGTCGCTGTCGCGCTTGATGGCCGCGGCGGTGAGCTGGGCGCGGCGCTGGCCGGTGACGACCAGGGCGTCGACCTGGGCGGCTGCATGGTCGGAGGCGGCGGCCGGGCGCGGCGGCTGGGCTGCGCGGGCGGCCGGGGTGATCAGGGCCGCGCCGTCGCGCAGTTCGAACGACAGCTGCGTGCCGGCCAGCAGCCGGCGCAGGCCCTCGTCGGCCGCCATCTGACCGCGGACGCCTTGGGTGCGGCGGCCGCGGATCTGGGCCGGGTCGCTCATCACCTCGACGCCGGTGGCGCGCGAGAAGGCGGCCAGGGCGGCTTCCAGGTCGCCGGCCGGAATGGCCAGCGAGACGTCGGCGGCGGCGGCCGGCGCGGCGATCGCCAGCACGGCGACGATGGCCGAGGCCTGGAGAAGGTGATGCTTCATTGGACGGATCCCCCTTGTGTGGCGCGGCGCGCCAGGTTCGGAGGGAAGGACGTCCGGGGCGGCGAAATCCTACGACAAGGTTTCACGAAGCTTTGCTGTCAGCCGCGTGACGGCGCAGCACGATGGCCCCGCGCTCGTGCGCGACTTCGAAGCCGTGCAGCCGCGCGAGGTTGGCGAGCGTGCGTTCGGGGCTGGTGATGCGGAAGCGGCCGGAGACGGTCATGGCCCCCAGCTGCGGGTCGGCGACGCGGATCGGGGTCGGCGACCAGCGGCCCATCTGCTCGACCAGCCGTTCGACCGACATGCCATGGGTCTCGATCCAGCCCTCGCGCCAGTCGCCGGCCGCGCCCTGTTCCAGGGCGCGCACCGGTTCGGGGCCGGCCGCCGTGAGCGCGGTGGCCAGGCCGCCCTCGACCATGCGGTCGCGCGACAGCAGTCCGCGCGGGCCGAAGCGGACCCGGCCCTGCTCGACCGCCAGCTCGGTGCGCCCGGCGGTGAGATTGACGTCGAAGCGGGTGCCGACGACCCGCACGCGGCTGTCGGCGGTCAGCACCTCGAAGGGCCGGTCCTCGGCATGGGCGACGTCGAAGAACGCCTCGCCGCGCAGCAGCTCGACCTGGCGGCGATGGGGCGTCTGGCGGACGCGCACCCAAGTATCGCCGGCCAGATCCAGCACCGAGCCGTCGTCGAGCCGCACCGCCAGCCGCTGACCCGGGCGGGTGCGTTGCTCCAGCACCGGGGCGCCGGCCAGTTCGACAGCCGGCCAGGCCAGCGGCAGTACGACGGCGACCAGGGCCGCGGCGACCGCCGGACCGGCGAAGGCTGACAGCCGGCGCGGTCTGGCGGCGGCGGGGCGGCGATGCTCGGCCACGCGCAGGGCCTCGGTCAGGGCCGGGTCGTCCCAGACGTCGCTAAAGCGGACATAGGCCTCGCCCGCCCCGGGATCGGCACGTCGCCAGGCGGTGAAGCGGGCGGCGTCGAGACCTCGGCCCTCGCGCGCGGCGACGAAGGCGGCGGCCGAGCGCTTGCGCGCACGGCGGCGGAACAATTGGGCGAGGCTCATCGCCGGCCTCCGGTCTTGGGGCCCAGGCCTTTTTCCAGGGCCACGAGCGCGCGGGCGACGTGGGCGTCGACGGCGGCGGGGGTCAGGCCCAGCCGCTGGGCCGTGTCCTTGGAACTCAGGCCGTGCAGGCGGCGATGGATGAAGACGTCCCGCTGCAGCGGCGGCATGGCGGCGAGGATGCGGCCGAAGCGTTCGGCCCGTTCGCGGAACATCAGCGAATCCTCCGGCGTCTCGGTGTCGGCGGGATGCTCGGCGTCGACCGGCTCGAAGGCCCGGCGCGCGCCGGCCCGGAAGTGATCGCGCACGAGGTTGAGGGCGATGCGGCGCATCAGGGCCAGGGTGTCGGCGGCCGGCGAGCCCTGGCGTCCGAGAAAGCGGACGAACGTGTCCTGGACGATGTCCTCGCTCACGGCCGCGTCGCGGACCCTTCGTTGGATGAAACGAAAAAGCGCGTCGCGATGGCTCGCGACGGGTACGCGGTTCTCGGACACGCCCGCACTCCGAACTGGCGGGCGCCCCATAGCCGCGGAGCGTGACGGTTTTTCGAAGGGTTCAGCCGCCCAGGCGCGCGGACCAGTCCTCGACCCGGCGGGTTTCCAGCCGTCGCCGGGCGTACTTGCGCCAGCCCTCGGGCAGGTGCTCGAGGGCGGCCATGGCGGCCAGCTCCTCGCGGTTCAGGGTGTCGACATAGAGCGTCCGCCACAGGCGGTGGATGGTCCAATCCGGCGAGCGGCGGTCCTGCAGCTCGAAGCCGTCGCCCGACTCCACGACGCCGGGCTCCAGCACCCGATAGTACCAGCCGGTGCGGCCGGTTCCCTGGACCCGCTGGGCCATGTCGGGGACGTCGAGACGCAGGTTGAGCTTCCAGCAGGGCTGGCGGCCCTGCGAGACCTCGAGCAGCGCCGAGCCCAGGCGGAAGACATCACCGATCGCGACCTGGCCTTCATCGAGGCCGCGGGTCGAGAGGTTTTCGCCAAAGCCGCCGGGCGCGGCCAGCGCCGGACGCTCGCCGACCTCGGCGCGCCAGGCCGCGTAGTGGTCGAAGGGATAGTGATGGACCGCCTTGTCCGGCCCGCCATGGACGCGGAGGTCGGCCTGGGCGTCGCCCTCGAAGCCGGTCGCGGTCAGGCGCAGCGGCCCGGCGACCGGCGTCTTGGCGATGCCGCTGAGGGTCTGCCCAAGCGGGGCGACCTGGCCGACGAGCAGGTGATCGAGGCGGAGCATGCCGCTGCGATAGACCGCGAGAGGTCTGGCCGGAAGGTCCGCTGGCGAACGTCCGGCCAGACCAGTTGGCTAGATCAGCGCCGCCGGCTGGACGTCCAGTTCCTTGAGCAGCGGTTCGGCGTAGTCGACCCGGCCGGTGACGGTCTGCGGATCGCCCGACGCCAGGCGGTAGACCGCCTCGGCGATGTATTCGATCGGCTGCACGCGGCTCTTGGTGGCCTCGTTGATCAGGCCGTGAACCGCGACGCCGGGGGTGTCGACCAGGCCCGGCGAGACCACATTGACGGCGATGTTGTCGGCGTAGACCTCAGACGCCAGGCCGGTCGAGAACCGCTCCAGCGCCGCCTTGCACATGCCGTAGACGGTGCCGCCGCGGCCGGGGCCGTAGGGCTGTTTGGGATGGATGCCGGCCGGCGAGGAGATGTTGACGATCCAGCCTGCGCCCTTGTCGCGCATGCCGGGAATGACGAGCTGCGAGAGGTGGAACGGCGCGTAGACCTGCACCTCCATCATCAGCTTGAAGCGCTTCTCCGGGAACTCCTCGACCGGGATGAAGTAGGTGATGGCGGCGTTGTTGATCAGGATATCGACCGGGCCGTAGAGGGCGGTGGCTTCCTCGACCAGCCGCTCGCGCTCGGACGCCTGGGCCAGGTCGGCCTTGATGAAGGCCGCTTGCCCGCCGGCCTTGCCGATGCGCTCGACAGTGTCCTGCAAGGTGCCCGGCAGGCGGCTCTCGCCGCTCTCGGCGGTACGGGCCGAGGCCACGACCTTGGCGCCCTCCTGGGCCAGGCGGGCGCAGATCGCCTCGCCGATGCCGCGGCTGGCGCCGGTGACCAGGGCGACGCGGCCCTTCAGCGTCCCGTTCGGATTGACGGTGACCATTCTCGAAATCTCCCTAATGAAATGTCTTTGTTTTTATTTGGAAACGAGGCCTCTCGCGGCCTCGCCTAGGAAACGCCCTCCGCAGTCTGGAGAGCGGGCTTGCCCACCGTGGCGGGCCAGGCGTCGACCGTGACGCGGCGCATATGCCGCCGTTGTCCCGGATAGTCGTTGAGCGCGAAGTGCCAGACCGAGCGGTTGTCCCAGAAGGCCACCGAGCCGGCGGTCCAGGGGAAGCGGCAGGTGAACGCCTCGTAGCGGGAATGCTCGAACAGGAAGTCGAGCAACGGCTTGCTCTCGCGCTTGCTCCAGCCGTCGATCCGCATCGTGAAGGCCGGATTGACGTAGAGCGCCTTGCGGCCGGTCTCGGGGTGGACCTTGACGACCGGATGGATGAACTCGCCGACCGCGCCCTCGGCCTCGACGACCTTCATCGAGGCGCGCTTCTGGGCCGAATGGCCCTGGGCGGAATATTCCCGGCCCGCGGAGTGGACGGCGTTGAGGCTTTCCAGCGTCGCCTTCAGGCCGGGCGTCAGCGCCTCGTAGGCGGCGGCCTGGCTGGCGAACAGGGTGTCGCCGCCCCACTCCGGGATCTCGACGGCATAGAGGATCGAGCCGATGGAGGGGTGCTCCAGGAAGCTCATGTCCGAGTGCCAGCCGCCGCCGAAGTTCACCTTGTCGCCCGGCTCCTTGACGATCTCCATGACCTCGGGATGGCCCGGCATGCCGGCGACGTACGGATGGATGTTCAGCGGCCCGAAGCGACGGCCGAAGGCGAGCTGCGCCTCCGGCGTCAGGGTCTGGCCGCGGAAGAACACCACCTGGTGATGGACGAAGGCCGCGCGGATCTCTTCGATCACCGCGTCGGGCAGGTCGGCGGACAGGTCGACGCCGGAAATCTCGGCGCCCAGGGCGCCGGCCACCTTGCGGATCTTGAGGCCTGACATCGGACCATCTCCCTCTTGGCTGCCGCGATCAAACAACGCCTGGGCCGCGAGCGCGAGTCAGAAGCTCTCACTTCGGCTGCAGCAAATCCCACCGGTTGCCGTAGAGGTCCTCGAACACCGCCACCGTGGCGTAGGGTTCGTGGCGCGGGGCCTCCAGGAATTTCACGCCGGCCGCCGTCATGCGCGCATGGTCGCCGGCGAAGTCGTCGGTGTGCAGGAAGAAGCCGACGCGGCCGCCGGTCTGGTCGCCGACCCGCGCCGCCTGGGGCTCGCCCGCCGCCTTGGCCAGCAGCAGGCCGCCCTGCGAGCCCGGCGGCGTCACGATGACCCAGCGCTTGCCCCCGCCCATGTCGTCATCGCGGGTCAGCTCGAAGCCGAGCTGGTTCACATAGAAGCCGATCGCCTCGTCGTAGTCGCGGACCACGAGGGCGGTGAGGGCGAGGCGTTGGGTCATTTAACCTCCAATTGGCCTCTAGACCCCGGCGCCACCGAAGCTAGAGTGCGGGCCGTTTTTAAAGGGGGGAGTATCCATGCGTAGAGTCTCGGCGCCCACCGCCGCAAAAATTTTCGGCGCCGCCATTGTTCTGAGTATGGGCGCGAGCGGCCAGGCGGCCGCCCAGGCCCAGCCGGCCACCGTCATCCACGCCGGCGCGCTGCTCGACAAGCCGGGCCAGGCGCCGCGCGGCGCCTCCACCCTCATCATCCGCGGCGGCAAGATCGAAGCGGTCCGCGACGGCTTCGTCGAGCCCGAGGCCGGCGCCAAGGTCGTCGACCTGCGCAACCAGTTCGTGCTGCCCGGTCTGATCGACAGCCACGTCCACATTTTCAGCGACGACGACAAGGTCAAGGCGCGCATGGAAGCGGCCAACCGCGACCTGGAAGACGAGATGGTGATCGGCATCGACAACGCCCGCCGCACCCTGGAAGCCGGCTTCACCACCATCCGCGACGTCGGCAGCGACATCCGCAGCGTCACCGCCCTGCGCGACGGCATCAACAACGGCCTGCTGACCGGCCCGACCATCCTGGCCGCCGGCCGCCCGATCGCCGTCACCGGCGGCCATGGCGACGGCTCCAACAACCTCAACCGCGACCTGACCGAAGCCGCCCACCGCGAAGGCGACAACGTCTGCAACGGCGCCGAAGACTGCCGCCGCGCGGTGCGCGCCCAGATCAGCCAGGGCGCGGACGTGATCAAGTTCACCGCCACCGGCGGGGTGCTCTCGAACGTCGCCGGCGGCCTCGGCGCCCAGATGTTCGACGACGAGATGAAGGCGATCGTCGACACCGCCCACATGTTCGGCCGCAAGGTCGCGGCCCACGCGCACGGCACGGACGGCATCATCGGGGCGCTGAACGCCGGGGTCGACTCGATCGAGCATGGCACCTTCGGCAACGCCCAGACCGACGCGCTGTTCAAGAAGACCGGCGCCTACTTCGTGCCGACCATGCTGGCGCCGAAGACCGCGCTCGACCAGGCCCGCGCCGGCGCCCGCTCGAAGGCCTCGCTGGAAAAGGCCGAGATCGCGGCCAAGGCGGCGATGGACAACCACCGCCGGGCCATCGCCAACGGCGTCAAGATCGCCTTCGGCACCGACACCGGCGTCTCGGCGCACGGCGACAACGGCAAGGAATTCGCCCTGATGGTCGGCGTCGGCATGACCCCGACCGAGGCGATCAAGGCCGCCACCGTCAACGCCGCCGACCTGCTGGGCCGCTCGTCCAGCATCGGCACCCTGGAAGTCGGCAAGGACGCGGACATCATCGCCGTGGCCACGAGCCCGCTCTCGGACGTCACCCAGCTGGAACACCCGACCTTCGTCATGCATCGCGGCGCGGTGGCCAAGATCGGCGGCCAGCGCGCGCCGTTCCCGCCGAACTAGTCGAAACGGGCGCCCGCACGCGCGGGAGTTGTCAGCCTCCGAAGTTAGGCTAGGGTCATCCCTAGCTTAGCTTCGGAGGGCACGATGGACTTGATGTTCCAACCGCTCCGCAAGTACGCGGATTTTACCGGCCGTGCGCGCCGGATGGAATTCTGGCTTTTCTGGCTGTTCCTGATCGGGCTCCAGATCGTCTTCTCGGTCCTGATCGGCATGGTCGCCGGACCCACGGCGGCGGTCGCCGACCCGACCGACCCCCTGGCCGTGCTGAACGGGCCGGCCAAGGCGCTCTATGGCGTCTTCTTCCTGGTGATGCTGGCGCTGCTGATCCCCAGCCTGGCCGTGGCCATGCGCCGGCTTCACGACACAAATCGCACAGGCTGGTGGCTGCTGCTGGGCCTGCTCCCGTTCCTGGGCGCTCTGGTGCTGCTCATCTTCTACCTGCTGGACGGCACCCCGGGCCCCAACAAGTACGGCCCCGATCCAAAGGGGCGGGTTTCGGCCGCCGTCGCCTGACCTGCAGCCCGGTGAGGCGCAGGCCGCCTCACCGGAAGCTGCCGCCCTAGTGCATCGTGCCGGCGACGATCTCCAGCTTGTTGCCATCGGGATCGAGCAGCACCGCGCCATAGTAATCGGGCGAGATGTCCGGATGCAGACCCGCGGCCCGCACGCTGGTCGCGCCGCCGGCCAGCGCGGCCGCATAGGCCTGATCCACCGCCAGCCGCGTCGGCGCGGTGAAGGCGATGTGCGTGGCGAGCCCCGCGACCTGATCGCCCTGGACCGGATAGAGCCAGAACAGACGGCTCTCGCCGCCGGGGCCGTAGGCCAACTCGCGCTCGGCCGCCCAGGCGTTGGCGCAGCCGAGCGGCGCGAAGAAGGCGTCATAGAAGGTGCGCGCCGCGGCCAGGTCGCGCACGCCGACAGAGAGATGATCGAACATGGGAAAGCCCTCCAGTTGGGCTCACTGAATTGTGGGCGAGCAGCGCCGCCCACAAGCCCCGTCAGGCCGGAACCATCGCCGCGAAGGTGACCTTTTCCTCGGCCACGTCGGCGAACACCCGCCCGCCCGCGTCGGCCATGAACAGGTGGACGTAGTAGGCCTGGACCCAGTGGCCGTGCAGCCCGTCGCCCATCGCCTCGCCGCGCAGTCCGGCCAGCACCTCGGGACGCAGGCGCGCGCGCGGGCCGACCGCCTCGACCGCAATGGCGATGGTGGCTTCCTGGGCCACCGCGCGGATCTTGGCCACCCCGCCGGTCGGCAGCGCCGCGCCAGCCATCTGGGCCAAATTCATCAGCGCACGGGCGGCCGGCTTGTTCACGGCCGGGGCCTCGACCTGCCACTCCAGGGTCGCGCGCATATGGTTGAAAACGCCCTGGGCCAGCTTTTCCAGCTCGCGCGGGTCGAAGGTCTCGGCCGAGGCCGAGGCGCCGAACGCCACGCGGGTGAAGGCCAACAGGTCGGCCAGCTTGCGCGCCGAACCCGAGATCAGGTTCATGGCGTCGTCCTTCATGTCCTGGGCGCTGGGATCGTCCAGCAGATCCAGGCCCGAGACGATGGCGCTCGCGGGGCTGATGAAGTCGTGACACATCCGCGCGGCCAGATAGGCGGCCACCTCGGCGGTGCGCGGCGGAGCCTTGGCTTCCGGCGCGGTTTCGGGGGTCGATTGGGGGGTGTCTACGCCGTCCATCATTACGCTCGCGAACTTGTCCTGATTTGGCGCTTTGGCAAACGCGCCGCTGCACTCTAGAGAACCGCCCATGGGCGGTCCCGATCCCTTCCTCGAGCCCGGCGTGCTGGTCATGCACCCGACCCGCGAGGACTGGGGCGTGGGCCAGGTGCAATCGGTCGCGGGACGCAAGGTGACGGTGAACTTCGAGCACGCAGGTAAACAGGTGATCGACAGCGCGGTGATCGCCCTGACGTTTGTGAGCGACGACCCGCGAGGCGCCCGATGAGCGACGCACGCGACGTCGGCGAAGTGCTGGCCGAGATCTGCGAGGAAGCCGCGGCCCTGATCCTGCCGCTCTGGAAGTCGGAGCTGACGGTCTATTCCAAGGCCGACGAAAGCCCGGTGACCGAAGCCGACCGGCGTGGCGAGGCGCTGATCCTGGAGCGGCTGGCGGCCGCCTTCCCCGACATTCCGGTGATTTCGGAGGAGGACGCCAGCGAGTTCGGCACCCCCGACGCGATCGGCCCGCGCTTCTTCCTGGTCGATCCGGTCGACGGCACCAAGGCCTTCGTGCGCGGCGATCCCAACTTCACCGTCAATATCGGCCTGATCGAGAACGGCCGCCCGATCGCGGGCGCGGTCAACGCGCCGGCGACCGGCGAGACCTGGTTCACGCAGGGCGGCGCGGCGATGAAGCGCACCGCTGGGGCCGCGCCGACGCCCGTGCGCACCCGTCCCTGGCCGCAAGGCGCGGCGGTGGCGCTGGTCAGCCACACCATGAAGGACGAGACCGCCCAGAAGCTGGCCGAGCAGTACGGCTTCGACCTGCGCGAGCCGATGGATTCGTCGATCAAGTTCTGCCGCATCGCCGAAGGTTCGGCCGACATCTATCCGCGCCACGGACCGACCATGGAATGGGACATCGCCGCGGGCCACGCGGTGCTGACGGCGGCCGGCGGACAGGTGAAGACGCCTGAAGGGCAGGACGTCGCCTACGGAAAGGCCGAGGCCGGATTCCGCAACGGCTGGTTCGTCGCCAAGGGCTAGCCGGCCGAGGGTCCGGCGACCGTCGCCATCACCGGGGCCTGCGGGCCCTGGGCCAGGCCGGGATCGCCTGCGCCGATCGCCACATAGCCGGCGAAACCCACTGCAAACGCCGTCGCTGCGATCCACGCGAACGGCCGCACGATCTGATAGACGCTGACTTCGGTCACTGGATGTTCCTGTCGAGACCCACGTTAGCGGAACAGCCGAACCCGGCCGTCGGTTGCGAGGCGATTTCGACAATCTCGGCTCTAAGGGCGACGAAGCGCCCGAACCCCGCAGCGACCCAGCGGGTGCGTCTTTCAGGACACAAATAATTATTTGCGACTGACTCGCATTGCCAGCGCAGCTCGCCCTAACTAATAGCGCCTCGCAGTTTCATTCGCATGGGCCGAGGGGCATTTTCGGTGATCAATAGACGGACTAACGGCGTTCGCGCCTATGCGCGCAAGGCGCTCACTCCCGCTGCCGTCGCCGGCGTCGCCGGCCTGGCCCTGGTCCCGCAACTCGCCCTTGCGGACGAAGCGGCGGACAACGCCACCGAAGTTTCGGGCGTGCAGGTCGACGGCCACCAGACCCTGCAGCCGACCTCGCCGAAGTACACCGCGCAACTGCTCGACACCCCGCGCAGCGTCACGGTGATCCCGCAGGCGGTGATCACCCAGACCGCCGCGACTTCGCTGTCGGACCTGCTGCGCACCTCGCCGGGCATCACCTTCGGCGCCGGGGAAGGCGGCCAGCCGCTGGCCGACCGTCCGTTCATCCGCGGCCAGGCCTCGGGCAACAACATCTTCGTCGACGGCATCCGCGACTCGGGCGGCCAGGTCCGCGAGGTGTTCAACCTTGAGCAGGTCGAAGTCATCAAGGGTCCGGACAGCGCCTATAACGGCCGCGGCTCGGGCGGCGGCTCGATCAACCTGACGACCAAGCGCCCGAAGCTGGAAGAGAACATCGCCGCCAGCGCCATGGTCGGCACCGACGGCTATCTGCGCGGCGTGGTCGACGCCAACCTGCCGGTCGGACAGACCAGCGCGGTCCGCTTCAACCTGATGGGCGCCCAGGGCGACGTCCCCGGCCGCGACAGCGTCGACTTCGACGCGTGGGGCGCGGCGATCAGCGGCGCCGTGGGTCTGGGCACCGACACCCGCATCACCGCCAGCTACTATCATCTGACCCGCAACGACATGCCCGACTACGGCGTGCCGCTGTACACCAAGCTGGGCGGCGCCACCGCCCCGCGGACGAACGCCAGCGGCGTGCTCGATGTGCCGCGTGACTCGTTCTACGGTCTGAAGGCGCGCGACTTCCAGAAGACGGAAGCCGACATCGTCACCCTGATCGCCGAGCACGACATCAACGACGCGATCACCTTCCGCAACGCCTTCCGCGTCGCCAAGACCCTGAACGACTATCTGGTGACCAACCCCGGCGACGGCGGCAACGCCCAGTTCGTGGCCGGCGAGTGGTGGATGAAGCGCGGCACCAAGTCCCGCTGGAACGAGGCGTTCACCGTCGCCAACGTCACCGACTTCTACGGCAAGTTCCGCACCGGCGGCGTCGAGCACAGCTACGACGTCGGCCTGGAGCTGTCGCGTGAGACCAACAAGAACGCGTCCTATGTGATCTACACCACGGCCGGCTCGGCCTGCCCGACGGGCTTCACCGGCGCCACCACCACGGCCGGCGTCGGCGACTGCACCCGCGTCTACGCGCCGAACCCGAGCGACCCGTGGCAGGGGATCATCGCCCGCCCCGATCCGTCGGTGAACTACACCAACACCATCGGCGTCTACGCCTTCGACACCATGTCGTTCGGCGACAAGTGGCTGGTGAACGTCGGCGTCCGCTTCGACGACTACTCGGTCAAGGGCCGCGACGTGGCCGCGACCAGCGCCGCCGGCGTGATCACCGGCACGACCATCACCCCGCGCAAGGGCGACTGGCAGTTCACCAACTACCAGGTGGGCCTGGTCTACAAGCCGGTGGCGAACGGCAGCCTGTACGCCTCGTACGGCACCTCCTCGACCCCGCCGACGATCTCGGGCGGCGACCAGAACACCGGCACGGGCACCGGCACCGGCAACCTCGCCAACGTGCTGCTGGACCCGGAAGACATCACCTCGGCCGAAGTCGGCGTGAAGTGGGCGTTCTTCCGCGAGCGCCTGTCGACCTCGGCGGCGATCTTCCACATGACCCGCGAGAACGCCCAGATCCAGATCGCCAACGGCGTCTACGCCCAGGTCGGCGAGACCATGGTCCAGGGCGTGGAAATCGGCGTCACCGGCCGCGTCACCCCGGCCTGGATGGTGTTCGGCGGCTACACCTACATGGACAGCGAGCTGGTCCGCGGCGCCTATAACGGCGTCAACCAGGGCGAACAGCTGGCCAATACGCCCGAGCACACCTTCAGCCTGTTCACCACCTATGACCTGAACGAGCACTTCAGCTTCGGCGGCGGCGCCTACTATTCGTCGGACAGCTACGGCGGCAACCAGGGCGGCGCGGGCGGCGGCGGCAACCGCGTCTTCGCCCCGGCCTACTGGAAGTTCGACCTCTACGCGGCCTACCGCGTCCGCGAGAACCTGGACCTGCAGCTGAACATCAAGAACGTCGCCGACGAGGAGTACATCGCCTCGACCAACGGCGTGCACCACGCCGACTACGGTCCGGGCCGCCAGGCGATCCTGACCCTCAACTACCGCTTCTGACCTCCCCATTGTAGAAGCACCTCAGAGAGGCCCCGCCCCTTCCCGGGCGGGGCCTTTTGTCTTTCCAAGATCCCGAACTAAGGTCCCGCGCCATGATGCTGCATATCCCCGAGGTGCTGACCAAGGCGCAGGTGGCCGAACTGCGCGCGGCGATCGACGCCGGCGACTGGGTGGACGGAAACGCCACGTCGGGCACGCAGTCGGCCCTGGCCAAGCGCAACGAGCAGTTGCCGGAGGGATCGGAGGCCGCCCGCTACGCCGGCGAGAAGATCCTCGACGCCCTGTCGCGCAGCCCGCTGTTCGTCACCGCCGCCCTGCCCCAGACGGTGTTTCCGCCGCTGTTCAACCGCTATGGCGGCGGCCAGACCTTCGCCACCCACATCGACAACTCGATCCGCCAGAGCCGCGACGGCAGCGTGCGGATCCGCAGCGACCTGTCGGCGACGCTCTTCCTGACCGAGCCGGAGGACTATGACGGCGGCGAACTACTGGTCGAGGACACCTACGGCGTCCACGAGGTGAAGCTGCCGGCCGGCGACCTGATCCTCTATCCGGCCTCGAGCCTGCACCAGGTGACCCCGGTCACCCGCGGGGCGCGGACCTCGAGCTTCTTCTGGATCCAGAGCATGATCCGCGACGACGCCCGCCGCGCGCTGCTGTTCCAGATGGACATCGCCATCCAGCAGCTGTCGCTGAAGGTCGGCGCCGGCGCGCCGGAGCTTGTGTCGCTGACCGGGACCTATCACAACCTTCTGCGCATGTGGGCCGAGGTCTAGCCGCACGGACGGCGGCGCGGGCTCCCAGGGCTGGAGGGCGCGTCATGACCTACGAAACCATCACCTACGAGACCCGTGGCCCGGTCGGGATCCTGACCCTGAACCGGCCGGAGAAGCTGAACGCCATCTCCGCCGAGCTGCGCCGCGACCTGGAAGCCGGGCTGATCGCCGCCCAGGCCGACGACGGCGTCCGCGCCCTGGTGCTGACCGGGGCCGGCCGCGGCTTCTGTTCCGGCGCCGACCTGACCGGCCCGGCACCCGAGCGCGACGGCCCGCCGCCGCAGAGCGAGCGGCTGGACGAAGAGGCCTGGATGGGCCGCTGGGCGCGGCTGCTGCGCGACTTCGACAAGCCGCTGATCGGTGCGATCAACGGCGTCTGCGCCGGCGCCGGCATGGCCTGGGCCCTGGCCTGCGACGTGCGCATCGGCTCGGAGCACGCGCGCTTCAAGACCACCTTCGCCGAGCGGGCGATCTCGCCGGACTCCGGCCTGTCGTTCCTGCTGCCGCGGATCGTCGGCTATGCGAGCGCCGCCGACCTGATCTTCACCAGCCGCATGGTGCTGGCCGACGAGGCGCTGAAGCTCGGCCTGCTCAACCGTCTCACGGCGCACGATACGCTGCTGGACGACGCGATCGCCTATGGCGAGCAGATGGCCCAGTGGCCGCCGCTGGCCATCCGGATGGCCAAGCGCGTGCTGCAGACCAACATGGAGTCCGACTTCGTCAGCGCGGTGAAGTACGAGTCCGTCGGCCTGGCCCACGCCCGCCGCGCCGTGAACGACGTCAAGGAGTCGGCTGCGTCATTCCGCGAGAAGCGCAAAGGCGTCTACACGGGCACGTAAAATGAGGTCATAAGGCGCGCATACAGTTCCATTGGGAGACCGCGCCATGGCCCTCGACACCGGCGACCAGCAGAAGACCTTCAACTGGGAAGATCCGCTGGACCTCGGCTCGCGCCTCACCGAGGAGGAGCGGATGGTGTGGGAGAGCGCCCGCGCCTACGCCCGCGAGAAGCTGCTGCCGCGCGTGGTCTCGGCCTATGCCAATGAGCGCTTCGACCGCGAGATCATGACCGAGATGGGGGCCCTGGGCTTCCTCGGCGCGACCCTGCCCGAGCAGTACGGCGGCGCCGGCGTCAGCCACGTGGCCTACGGCCTGATCGCCCGCGAGATCGAGTCCATCGACAGCGGCTATCGCTCGGCGATGAGCGTGCAGTCCTCGCTGGTCATGTACCCGATCTACGCCTTCGGCTCGGAAGAGCAGAAGATGAAGTACCTGCCCGGCATGGCCCGCGGCGAAATCGTCGGCTGCTTCGGCCTGACCGAGGCCGACGGCGGCTCCGACCCGGCCTCGATGCGCACCGTCGCCAAGAAGGTCGACGGCGGCTACGTGCTGAACGGCGCCAAGATGTGGATCACCAACGCCCCGATCAGCGACGTCTGCCTGGTGTGGGCCAAGCTGGACGGCGTGATCCGCGGCTTCCTGGTCGATCGCGGCTCGGAGGGCCTCACCACCCCGAAGATCGAGAACAAGCTGTCGCTGCGCGCCTCGATCACCGGCGAGATCGCGCTGGCCGACGTGTTCGTGCCGGAAGACCATATGCTGCCGAACGTCAGCGGCCTGCGCGGTCCGTTCTCGTGCCTCAACAAGGCCCGCTACGGCATCAGCTGGGGCGCGATGGGCGCGGCCGACTTCTGCCTGCACGCCAGCCGCGAATACACCCTGACCCGCAAGGTGTTCGGCAAGCCGCTGGCCGCCCGCCAGCTGGTCCAGAAGAAGCTGGCCGACATGCAGACCGAGATCGCGCTGGGCTTTGAGGGCGCGCTGGCGCTGGGCCGCCTGCTCGACCAGGGCGCCTGGGTGCCGGAAGCCATCAGCCTGATGAAGCGCAACAACTGCGGCAAGGCCCTGGCCATCGCCCGCGAGGCCCGCGACATCCACGGCGGCAACGGCATTTCCGGCGACTATCACGTGATGCGCCACGCCGCGAACCTCGAGACCGTGAACACCTACGAAGGCGCTCACGACGTCCACGCCCTGATCCTGGGCCGCGCCATCACCGGCGAAAACGCCTTCTAGATTCACGCTTCGGTTTCAGCCCACAACCATCGCGGTAAAAAATCGCGGGTCCAAACGTTACGTTTACCGACCCGCGTTACATCATCCTCCCGAACAAGGGGACGGGGGCGATGGCCGCAAGGCGGACACCGCAGGAATCGAAGGCGATCATCGAGTGGCTGTTCGAGAACAGCCGCGAAGTGATGTTCGTCATCGGCGCGGACAAGCGGTTCAAGCTGGTCAATCCGACTTTCGAGCGGGAGACCGGCTGGACCGAGGCCGAGGTCGTCGGCCAGTACGCTCGTGACTTCATTCATCCGGGCGAGGAAGCCAGCATCGAGGCGCACCTGCAGCGCCTGAAGGACGACGGCTTCAGCGACCACGCCTCGCGCATCCGCGCGAGGGACGGCAGCTGGCGCTGGTTCGAGGGCCGCGCCCAGCTTCTGCCCGACGGCGAGATGATCGGCGTGGTCCGCAACGCCACCCGCGAGCGGGAGCTGGACGCGCGGCTGGTGGCCGCCGAACGCACCGGCCAGCTGCTGTCGCAGGCGGCGGGCATCGGCACCTGGTCCTATGAGCCGGACCACGACCGCATCGAGTGGTCGCAGGACATCCTGAACCTGACCGGCTATCGCGACGACGAGATCGACGACATCGACAAGGTCGGGGCCGTGCTGCACCCCGACGAAGCCGTCGCCGTCCGCACCGCGGTCATGGAGGGCATCCTCTACGGCAAGGCCGGATCGTTCGAGCACCGGCTGAAGGACAAGACCGGCGGCTGGTCGCACTGGCGCAACACCTTCCGCACCGAGGCGCGGCCCGGCGGCGAGTACGCCCTGCGCGGCGTCATGCAGGACATCACCGAGCTGGTGCAGGCCCGCGACGGCGCCGTGCGCGGCCAGCAGCAGATGCTGCAGCTGGTCGAGGGCGCGCCCTTCGCGGTGGCGATGTTCGACCGGCGGCTGCGCTATCTGGTGATGAGCGGCGCCTGGCGGCAGATGTTCACCCGCCAGGACAACGAACAGATCGGCCTGACCCTGGCCCAGACCTTCCCGCGCGCGCCCAAGCGGCTGCTGAACGCCATGCAGCGCGCCCTGGACGGCGAGGTCGTCGCCCGCGACGAGGACCGCATCAACGACATCGAGGACGTACGCCGCTGGGTGCGCTGGCAGGCGCGCCCCTGGCGTGACGCCAAGGGCCGGGTGCAGGGCGTGGTCTGCTATGTCGACGACGTCTCCCCGCTCACCCAGGCGCGCCGCGAGGCCGAGGTCAACGCCCGGCGCCTGAAGCTCGCCCTCACCGCCGCCGACGCCGGCGTCTACGAGATCGACCACGTCCAGAAGACCTTCTGGGCGAGCCCCGAGTTCGAGCGGATGCTGGGCAAGGACATCAGGGGCTACGAAGACGCCCAGACCCTGCAGTTCCCACGCTTCCACCCCGACGACCTGGACCATGTGCGCCAGTCGTTCCGCGACATTCGCGACGGCAACCGCGCGCCCGGCGAGGCTTTCGAGGCCCGCGCCATCGGCCCCAGCGGCGAGGAACGCTGGATCCGCGTCTTCCACCACCTGTCGACCGACCGCCAGGGGCGTTGGCTGAAGGGCGTCGGCCTGGTGCAGGACTTCGACCAGCGCAAGCGCCAGGAGCTGGACCTGATCGCCGCGCAGCGCGCGGCCCAGGCGGCCGGCGAGGCGAAGGCCGCGTTCCTGGCCAATATGAGCCACGAGATCCGCACGCCGATGAACGGCGTGATGGGCGTGCTGCACCTGCTGAAGTCCGAGACCCTGTCCGAAGAGGGCCGGCGGATGCTCGAGGAGGCGCTTTCCTGCGGCCAGATGCTGGCCGAACTGCTCAACGACGTCATCGACTTCTCGAAGATCGAGGCCGGGCGGCTGGAGATGGTGCACGAGGCGGTCGAGCCGCGCGCCCTGATCGAGGGCGTGGCGCGGCTGCTGCGGCCTCAGGCCGAGGCCAAGCACCTGCAACTGGTCGTCGACGTCGATCCGGCCGTGGGCTGGGTGGTGTCCGATCCGGTGCGGCTGCGCCAGGCGCTGTTCAACCTGGTCGGCAACGCCGTGAAATTCACGCTGAAGGGCCAGGTCACGATCCGCGCCCACCTGCGGCCTGGACCCGCGACCCAGATGCTGCGGCTGGAGATCGCCGACACCGGCGTCGGCATTCCCGAAGCCGTGCAGCCGCGGATCTTCCAGCGCTTCGACCAGGGCGACGCCTCGACGACCCGAAAGTTCGGCGGCTCGGGCCTGGGCCTGTCGATCACCCAGAAGCTGGCCCAGATGATGGGCGGCGGGGTCGGCTTCGCCTCGACCGAGGGCGTCGGTTCGGTGTTCTGGCTGGAAGTCTCGGCCGCCCCGTCCGAGGCCGCGGTCGCCGCCGAGGAGACCACGGACGACTGGCTGAACGGCCTGCGGGTGCTGGTGGTCGAGGACAACCCAACCAACCGCATGATCGCCACCAAGCTGCTCGAAAAGCTGGGCGCGGACGTCGAGACCGCCGCCGACGGCTATCTGGGCGTGGAGGCGGCCGGCCGCGGCGCATTCGACCTGATCCTGATGGACGTGCAGATGCCGGGCATCGACGGCCTGGAGGCGGCGCGCCGCATCCGGGCGATCGGCGGCGCGGTGGCGGCCACGCCCATCGTCGCCCTGACCGCCAACGTCCTGGCGCACCAGCGCGCGGCCTATCTGGAGGCCGGCATGGACGGGGTGGTCGGCAAGCCGATCTCGCCCGCCGCCCTGCTGGGCGAGATCGCCCGGCTGGCCGAACGCGAGGCCGACGAGGCGCCGGGCGACGCCGCGGCGGTGGCCTGACCGCCGGTCGGCTGACGCCCGGTCGGGACGACGATCGTCCCTTCCCACATCGCCGTTCTCCGAGTTAGACCTTGGTCGGTTTCGGGGGAGACAGTGGATGGCGGACGTCGCCGTGGAAGCGGGCAAGAAGCCTGCATCGTTGCGCACCGTGGTGGCCGCCTCGTCGGCGGGGACCGCCTTCGAGTGGTACGACTTCTTCGTCTTCGGCAGCCTGACCCACGTCATCTCCAAGACCTTCTTCTCGGGCCTGCCGGAGACCGCCGGCTACATCGCCGCCCTGGCCCTGTTCGGGGCCGGCTTCCTGTTCCGCCCGCTGGGCGCATTGGTGTTCGGGCGGATCGGCGACAAGGCCGGGCGCAAGGGCGCATTCCTGGTCACCGTCGTGCTGATGGGCGCGGCGACCTTCGCCATCGGCCTGCTGCCGACCTACGCCCAGGTCGGGCTGCTGGCGCCGGCGCTGCTGGTGCTGATGCGGATCGTCCAGGGCTTCGCGCTCGGCGGCGAGTACGGAGGCGCGGCGATCTATGTCGCCGAGCACGCGCCGGCCGACGGCCGCGGCTGGGCCACCGGCTGGGTGCAGACGTCCGCGGCGCTAGGCCTGTTCGGCGCCCTGATGGTGATCCTGATCACCCGCGTCGTCCTCGGGCGCTATTTCGGCCCCGAGGCCTTCGACCAATGGGGCTGGCGGATCCCGTTCCTGGTTTCGGCCGGCCTGCTGGCGATCTCGATCTGGATGCGGCTGAAGCTCTCCGAGAGCCCGGCCTTCGCCAAGATGAAGGCCGAGGGGACCGCCTCCAAGGCCCCGTTCGCCGAAGCCTTCGGACAGTGGCGCAACCTGAAGATCGTGCTGCTGGCGCTAGTGGCGGTGATGTTCGCCCAAGGAGCGGTCTGGTACACGGCCTTCTTCTACGTCCAGACCTTCATGGAGCGGTTCCTGAAGGTCCCGCCGGAGACCATCAATCTGCTGATGCTGTCGGCGACGGCGGTCAGCGCGGTCGGCTACGTCCTGTTCGGCTGGCTGTCCGACAAGATCGGCCGCAAGCCGGTGATGCTGTTCGGCATGGTCCTGATGCTGGCCGCCTACTTCCCCGGCTTCCACATGCTGACCCAGACCCTGAACCCGGCGCTGTCGGAGGCCCAGGCCCGCACGCCGGTCGTGGTGGTGGCTGACCCCAACGACTGCTCGCTGCAGTTCGACCCGGTCGGCAAGGCCGCGTTCCTGTCGTCCTGCGACATCGCCAAGAGCGTTCTGTCCGGGGCCGGGGTCTCGTACGACAACGAGGTCGGCGCCGCGGGCGCGCCGGCGATGGTGCGGATCGGCGCGACCACCGTGCACTCGGCCAGCGCCGTCGGTCTGGTCGGCAACACCGCCAAGGCCGCCAAGGCCAAGGTCGAGGGGGAGATCAAGGCCGCCCTGGCCTATGCCGGCTATCCGTCGGAGGCCGACCCCGACCGGATGAACCTGCCGGCCGCGTTCCTGGTGCTGCTGGTGTTCGTGGTCGCCGCCACCGCGCTCTACGGCCCGATCGCCGCCTGCCTGGTCGAGCTGTTTCCGACCCGCATCCGCTACACGGCCATGTCGCTGCCCTATCACATCGGCACCGGCTGGGTCGGCGGCTTCACCCCGTTCACCGCTTTCGCGATCGTGGCGGCGACCGGCCACGTCTACTCCGGGCTCTGGTATCCGTTCGTCTTCACCCTGATCTCGGTCGTGACCTGCCTGCTGCTGCTGCCCGAGACCCGCGGCCGGTCGCTGGATCAGTAGCTCAGCGCCGCCAAGGCTTCGGCGAACTGCGGCGTGCGCAGGCCCTCGAGCGCCGCGGCCAGCCGCGCCTTGACGTAGGCGAACCGGCCCGCGTCGGCGTCCAGCACCGGCTCGCCCAGGGTCAGCGCCTCGTGCATTTCGTCGAGCGAACGCCCGGAGAGGTCCTGCGCCTGCGGCTGGTCGCCGACCGCGTTCGCCATCACCAGGCCATAGAACAGGTGGTTCACCTGCCGCATGACCCGTAGCCGAGCCCGGCGCGTCTCGTCCGCCGCCCCGAAGTAGGTGGCCAGCAGCAGCTCTTCCTGGGCCGGCGTACGGCCGAAGAGATTGGCGATGCAGGCCAGG
Source organism: Phenylobacterium sp. GW823-FHT02A09 (assembly GCF_058797775.1). Classification (NCBI taxonomy): domain Bacteria; kingdom Pseudomonadati; phylum Pseudomonadota; class Alphaproteobacteria; order Caulobacterales; family Caulobacteraceae; genus Phenylobacterium; species Phenylobacterium sp. GW823-FHT02A09. The sequence continues at coordinate 419,881 of NZ_JBXAJZ010000002.1, forward strand.
TCGACATAGCGGTCGGCCAGGAACGCCGACTCCCAGTCCACCAGCCACAGGCGCGATCCGTCGTAGAGAATGTTGCGCGGGTTGAGGTCGTTGTGGCTGGCGACCAGGTCGGCCGGATCGGTCCGGTAGCGCGCGCGCAGGTCCCGATAGCGGTCGAGCAGCTCGGCCATGGCGGCCGGCGCCACCAGGTCACGGGCCTGGAACTGGGCGACCAGCGCGTCGATCCCATCGAGATAGTCGACCAGCGGCGGGAACGGCGGGCCGGCGTGCAGCGCGCGGACGGTCTGCGCCGCCTCGACCACCAACTGGTCTGGCGTGCCGCGATACTCAAGCGACAGCGGCCGCTCCTCGATGAAGTCCATGATCGCCACACCGTCGGCGGCGTCGGCGTAGCGAACCCGCGGGGCAAGCAGACCGGAAGCAGCGATGCGCATGCAGGCGTAGGCCCGCTGCGGATCGCGGAAGCCGTCGCGCGCCTGATCCAGCCGCAGCAGATAGGCGATGCCGCCGACCCTGATACGGAACACGCCGGCGCCGGAAAGCCCGCCGCCCAGCGCCACGATGGAATCGGGCTCGGCGACGCCGAAGGCGGCGGTCAGGCCGCGGGCGACGGCGGCGCGCAGTGCGGGGGGAAAGTCGAGCGCCATGGCGCGTCCTCCGTTGGGAGGGCGCCTTTTACCCGGATATAAATCTACGTCAATATTACCCGGGTGATTATCCTCGATCGCCGCGGGCGGCCCGTGCCGCCCAGCGGCTGACCGCGTCGGAGACCAGCACCGCGGCGACCGCGATCACGGCGGCGACCAGGCAGAGGGCCGCGGCCCGCGCCTCGTCGCCCGGCGACTGGGTCGCGCCGTAGATCGCGGCCGGCAGGGTCAGGGTCTCGCCGGGGATCGCGGCGACGAAGGTGATGGTCGCGCCGAACTCGCCCAGCGCCTTGGCGAAACCGAGGATCGCGCCGGCGGCGACGCCCGGCAGCGCCAGAGGCAGGGTGATGCGGAAGAAGCGGACCAGCCGCCCCGCCCCCAGGGTGCGGGCGACCTCGTCCACCTCGCGGTCGACGGCCTCGATGGCCAGCCGGATCGGCCGCACCATCAGCGGAAAGGCCATGACCCCGGCGGCCAGCGCCGCGCCGGTCCAGTCGAAGGCGAAGACGATCCCGATCTTCTCCAGCGCCTGGCCGAAGGCGCCGCGGCGGCCGAACAGCAGCAGCAGCACGTAGCCGGTCGCCACCGGCGGCAGCACCAGCGGCAGGGTGACGGCGGCGTCGAGCACCACCCGCAGGGCGAAGCGGCCGCGGGCCTGGGCCAGCGCCACCAGCACCGCGATCGGCAGGGCGACCAGCGTCGCCGCGCCGGCCACCCTCAGCGACAGCATCACCGCGGCGAAGTCTTCGGGCGTCAGTTGGCTCACGGCGCCGCCGTCGGCAGGATCTCGACCGCCACGCCGGCGCCCTCCAGCGCCGCCAGCGCGGCACGGCCGGGCGGGCCGCTCATCACCCAGGCGATCACTTGGCCGGCGCGGGTCAGCTCGGCGAGCCGCTCGGCGCCCGCGTCGTCCGGCGCCAGCCGCTCAGCGTCGCGGCGGGCCAGCGACAGCACCGCCGGGTCGGCGTCCGGCTCGGCGATCAGGATGTCGGCGGCGGCCAGGGCCCGCACCGCACGCAGGGTCAGCAGGTCGACCGGGCCGCCCGCGACCACGATCCGCACACGGCCCTGGGCGGCGACGCCGTGGGCCAGGGCCTCGCGCAGCAGCCGGGCCGCGCCCTCCATGTCGCCGGCCATGGCGGCCTCGGCGGCGGGACCCGCCAGGGCCTCGCGCAGGAAGGTCCGGCGTTCGTGCATTTGCGGCAGGGCGGCGCGGACCTCGTCCTGCATCTGGCGGAACAGCGCCGCGACCCGGCCGGCGCCCTCCGGCACGCGCTGCTCGATGTCGGCGCGCAGCATGGTGGCCAGCATCGGCGAGGCGCCGCCGGTGCCGATCGCGGCCACGACCTCGCCGCGGTCGATCACCGCCGGGGTGGTGAAATCGCAGAGCTGCGGGCGGTCGACGACGTTGACCGGCACGTGGGCGGCGCGGGCGGCGGCGGCGGCGGCCTGGGCGAAGGCGTCGTCGGCGCTGGCGATGAAGGCGAGCGCGGCGCCGGCATAGGCGGCCGGATCGGCCGCATCCTCGCCCTGCAGATGGACGATGCGGGCCGGCGAGCCCGCCAGCAGGCGCAGCTTGGCCTGCGCCGGTTCGCCCATGCCGGCGATCACCACCGTGCGGCCGCTGAGCGGAAAGAAGGCGGGAAAGGCGTCCATCAGCCGGTCTTGCAGTCGCGATAGGCCGCGCCCGGCACCCCGGTCAGCATCGCCTCGTCGCCTTTGCTGAAGAGCTCGACCCCGCCGGCGGCGTATTTGGCGCCGGACGCCGAACGCACGTGCGGCAGGCGGTAAGTGCGGTCCCCAGCGCGAACGATCGCCATGTCGCCGGCCAGGTCGTAGGCGGCGGTGAACGTGCGGCCGCCGGCGCAGGCATAGGTCTGCGGCGCATCGGTCGCGTCCATCGGCGCCGTGCTGGCGCAGCCGGCCAGGACCAGCGCCGCGCCGATCGCCAACATCACCTTCCGCATCCAGGTCCCCTGACTGTCAGGCGTACAGCCTAGCCGCGGTCGGCGCCGAACGCAGCCACTTTACCAGCGGGGCTGAACGCCGTTAGGATGAGCGAACGCTCACATTGCGGGAGGGATACCCATGGCCATGACTCTGGACGTCAACGGCAAGCCCCTGGCCGTCAAGGCCGCGCCCGACACCCCGCTGCTCTGGGTGCTCCGCGACGAGCTGCAACTGACCGGCACCAAGTTCGGCTGCGGCGTGGCCCAATGCGGCGCCTGCACGGTGATGGTCGACGGCCAGGCGGTCCGCTCGTGCGTGACGCCGATCGAGGCGGTCGCCGCCAGCAAGATCACCACCATCGAGGGCCTGGGCGGGCAGCACCCGCTGCAGCAGGCCTGGGTCAAGCACGACGTGCCGCAATGCGGCTACTGCCAGTCGGGCCAGATCATGTCGGCCGCCGCGCTGCTGGGCGCCAACGCCAAGCCGACCGACGCTGACATCGACGCGGCGATGGACGGCAACATCTGTCGCTGCGGGACTTATCAGCGGGTCCGCGCGGCGATCAAGGACGCCGCGGCCATGCCCGCGCCCGGCCCGGCCGCCGCCCCGGCGCCGGCCAAGGCCTGAGGGGAGACGCACCGATGAACGCTCCCGTGAACAACAAGACGATCGCCGGCGCCACCCGCCGCGACGTGGTGATCGGCGCCAGCCTGGTCGGCGGCGCCCTGGTGGTCGGGGCCTGCTCGCCCGGCGACATCCTGTCGATCGGCGCCAAGGAGGACTTCGGCGCCTTCGGCCCCTTCATTAAGATCGCGCCCGACGGCGTGGTGACGGTGGTCTCCAAGCATATCGAGTTCGGCCAGGGCAACCACGCCGGCCTCGCCGCCATCGTCGCCGAGGAGCTGGACGCCGACTGGTCCAAGGTCCGCGTCGAGCAGGCCCCGGCCATCGCCAAGGTCTACGCCAACACCGGCATGGGCGTGCAGGGCACCGGCGGCTCGTCGGCGATCTCCAACTCCTGGGACCAGCTGCGTAAGGCCGGCGCCTCCGCGCGGGCGATGTTCGTGGAGGCGGCCGCCAACAAGTGGAGCGTGCCGGCCGGCGAGATCGCCGTGAAGGACGGCGTCCTGACCCACGCCTCCGGCAAGAGCGCGGGCTTCGGCGAACTGGTCGCCGACGCCGCCAAGGCGACGCCGCCGGCGACGCCGACGCTGAAGGATCCCAAGACCTTCACCCTGATCGGCACCGACCGCGTGCGCCGCAAGGACGCCCAGGCCAAGTCCGACGGCACGGCGAAGTTCACCCAGGACGTCCAGCTGCCGAACATGCTGATCGCCATGGTCGCGCATGCGCCGAAGTTCGGGGCCAAGGTCGCCTCGTTCGACGCCGCCGAGGCCAAGAAGGTGCCGGGCGTGGTCGAGGTCTATGAGATCCCGACCGGCGTCGCCGTGGTGGCGGACAACACCTGGGCCGCCAAGCAGGGCCGCGAGGCGCTGAAAGTCGCCTGGAATGAGGACGAGGCCGAGAAGCGGTCCTCCGACGCCATCCTGGCCCGCTACAAGGATCTGGCTTCGGGCAAAACCCAGCCGGCAGACAAGGAGGCGTGGCAGGCCTTCGAGAGCAAGGGCGACATCGCCACGGTCAAGGGCGAGGCCTTCGAGGCGGCCTACGACTTCCCGTTCCTGGCCCATGCGACCATGGAGCCGATGAACTGCGTCGCCCAGGTCGGCGGCGGCAAGGCCAAGCTGACCTTCGGCTCGCAGATCCCGACCATCGACCAGCTCAACACCGCCAAGATCATGACCATGCTGCCCGGCGCGGTGGAGATCGAGACGCTGTTCGCCGGCGGGTCGTTCGGGCGGCGCGCCAACTTCCAGTCCGACTACGTCGCCGAGTGCGTCGAGATCGCCAAGAAGGTCGGCAAGGACCGGCCGGTGAAGCTGGTCTGGACCCGAGAGGACGACATGGCCGCCGGCTACTTCCGGCCCATCGCCCACCACACCGTGCGCGTGACGCTCGACCAGGACGGCTACCCGGCCAGCTGGCGCCAACGGGTGGTCACCCAGACGCTGATGAAGGGCTCGCCGATGGGCCAGCCCAAGCTGGACGAAACCGCGGTCGAGGGCACGCTCGGCTCGCCGTACCTGAAGGCGACGCCGATCGTCGACGCCCAGCTGATCCAGCCGGACTCGGGCGTGCCGGTGCTGTGGTGGCGTTCGGTCGGCGCGACCCACACCGCCTATGTGATGGAGCACACCATCGACCAGCTGGCGAAGAAGGCCGGCAAGGACCCGGTCGAGTATCGCCGCGCGCTCTACACCAAGGCCGGGGCGAACCGGCATCTGGCGGTGCTGAACCTGGCGGCGGAAAAGGCCGGCTGGACGACCCCGGCGCCGGCGGGCTGGACCCGCGGCGTGGCCGTGCACGAGAGCTTCGGCTCGGTGGTCGCGCAGGTGGCGGAAGTGAAGCTGGACGGCGGGACGCCGAAGGTCGGCCGCGTGGTCACCGCCATCGACTGCGGCACCGCGATCTCGCCCGACCAGATCGCCGCCCAGATGGAGGGGGGGACCTGCTACGGACTGTCGGCGGCGCTGTTCGGCCAGATCACCCTGAAGGACGGCGTGGTCGAGCAGGGCAACTTCGACAGCTACCGCGTGCTGCGCAATTCCGAAGCCCCGACCGTCGAGACCTATATCGTCCCGTCCGGCAATGCGCCGAGCGGCGTCGGCGAACCGGGCACCCCGGTGATCGGCCCGGCGGTGGCCAACGCCCTGCTGACCCTCACGGGCCAGCCGACGCTGAGCCAGCCGTTCGTCAAAGCCTAGGCGAGATTTCCTCCCCCACTCGACGGGGGAGGAAAACGCTGCGGCTCATTACCAGGTGAAGGACGCCGCCGCGCGGATCGCGTGGCTGTCCGAGGCGTCGGTCCAGCCGTAGCGGTAGCCGAGGCTGACGCGGGTGCGGTCGTTGAGCGCCGCGTCGAGCTGGGTCGACAGCTTCACCGCCGTCTCGCCGGCCGAGGCCGCCGCGACGTCGAAGGTGCTCTGGCCCAGACGCGCGCCGAGCACGGTCGTGTCGTCGCCGAACTCCTGGGTCACGAACAGCGAAGCGAACGGACGCAGCTTGATCGCGCCGGCTTGCGTATCGGTGCTGATCTTGCCGCCGACGCGGCCCTGCACCGCGGTGCGGGTCTCGCTGGCGAAGCGCAGCGCGCCGGTGGTCTCGCCCTCTTCGCTGACCGCGTCGCGTTCGGCGCGGTCGGCCGCGAGGCCCGCGGCCAGCACCAGGTCGGCGCGGCCCATGGCGAAGCGGCGACCCGCCTCGACATCCGCCGACAGCGAAGTCCCGTCGGCCTTGCCCAGATAGGCGCGGCCGCCGTTGGCCAGCGTGACCGAGCGGGTCAGCTTGTAGTCGTCGAGGCCGGCGGCCACGACGCCGTTGACATAGGTCTCGCCCGAGCGCCAGGCGCCGTAGCCGTGCAGCTGATAGCTGTTGGTGCGGGCGCTGCCCATGCCGCGGCCGTCGACCTCGGTTTGGGCGTAGCTGACCGCCGCGCCGACCAGCAGGTCGTCGGACAGCGGCTGGTCGAAGCCGAAGATCAGCGAGGCGCGGTCGGTGCGATAGCCGTTGGCGGTCCTGTCGGCGTCGATCTCCCAGGTGTCGGCGCCGGCCAGGCCCCAGACCTTGCGAGCGCCGAAGGCGGTCTCCAGACGGTCGGTGACCTCCAGGCGGGTGGCGCGGTTGGAACCGAGCACCGCCTCCATGCCGTCGGCGTGGATCTCGCCGGCCGCCTGCTGCAGCGCGTCGAGCAACTGCGGCTGCTTGAGACCGACCAGACCGCCGGCCAGGCCGGCGTCACGTTGGCCAGGCGCCAGCCGCGCGGCGTCGACCGCCGCGCCCACGGCCTGGGCGTTCTGCTTGCCGGCCCGCGCCGCCAGGGCCGCATAGCTGTTCGGCGTCACCGCCAGCACCACCGCCTTGGGCAGGTAGAGCACGTCGAAGCGCGAGTCCGGGGCCAGGCCCGTCGTCGGCTGGGTGATCGCGGTGAACGAGCCGGTGACCCCGCCCTCTGCGCTGACCACCTGGAAGCTGTCGCCGATCTGCGGGGTGTAGGTGTTGTTGGCCGAACCCGTGATCCCGCGGGTGATCGGAGCGATCGCGCCGCCGGCGGTGTAGACGCTGCCCGCGCCGCTCAGCACCAGCTGGTCGTGATGGCCCGCGCCGTTGCCCGCCGTCGGGCCGTCGATGTCGAGCGCCAGGGTCGAGCCCGCCGCCTGGGTGACGCTGCCGGCGACCACCAGCACGCCGGGCGAATTTCCGGGCGACAGGGTGCCGTCGACCTCGACATTGCCGTTGACCAGGCCCGAACCGCTCATCGTGCCGCTCTGGTCGACCCAGACCTGGCCCGAGAAGGTGTTGTTGAAGGCGAGCTGGCCTTCCTGGACGCACGCGCCGATGGCGTTGGAGCCCGCCGCGTTGAGGCTGAGCCGGCCCGCGCCGGCCTTGATGAAGCAGTTCTGGCCGCTGATCACGCCGTTCATGTTCACGTCGTGACCGGCGGTGTCGAAGCGGGCGTTCTCACCCTGGACGGTCAGCCCCTGGGTGATGGTCAGGCCGGAGCCCGCGACCAGGCTCGAGCCGCCGCCGAGGGTGATCTGGCCGCCGGCCGCGCCGAGCGCGCCGGCCGAACCGGCCACCACCGAGCCGCCCTGGATATCGAGCGAGCCATGGTTGTTGACGCCGGTCAGGGTCAACGAGCCCTCGCCGGTCTTGATCAGGCCGCCGCCGCCGTTGATGTTCCCCGACAGCGTGACGTTGTGGCCGGCGGTGTTGAAGCCGCCCTGCTGGCCGGCTTCGATCTGCACCGTCTGGCCGACGCTGGTGTCGCCTTCCGAGCGCAGCGCGCCGCCGCCGCTCAGCGTCACCAGACCCGCGCCCAGCGCGCCGCCGCCATTGAAGGCGACCGTGCCGCCCTGGACGTTCAGGCCGTTCTGGCTGTTGGAACCGGTCAGGGTCAGCACCCCCTCGCCGGTCTTGGTCAGGGCGCCGGCCCCGCTCATCCCGCCGCTGATCGTCAGGTCGTGGCCGGCAGTGTTGATGGTGCCGCCCGCCTCGCGGATCGTGAAGGCGTTGTTGATCGAGGTCGTGGCGCCGAGGTTCAGCGTGCCGCCGTCGAAGACCGGATTGACCTTGCCGCCCAGGATGTCCTCGGGCGTGAACGTGCCGCCGACGCCGATGTCCGGCAGCAGACCGCCGCCGCCCCCGCCGCCGTTGGCGCCGATCGCCGCGGCGATGTCGGTGCCGAAGATGTACTGGTACTTGAAGGTGATCTTGCCGCCGCTCAGCAGGTCGCCGAGGTTGAAGCCGAGACCGATGGTGAAGTCGCCGTCGCCGTCATTGGCGCCGGACAGATAGTACGCCGTATCGTCGTTCCATCCTTCGCTGACGGCCGTGTTGTGACCCGTCGAGTCGTTCGAGAACAGGCCGATCACGTACTTGGAGGCGAGCGCTTCGGCATAGACGAGGTTGGCCGCGTCGACGCCGTTGCCGCCCCGGAAATTGTTGGTCTCGCTGGAGTCGCCTGACGCAGCCTGGGCGTCCGGATCGGTGAAGCGGGCGAAGGTCAGACCCGTGAGGTCGGTCAGCGCCTCGATGGTCGTGACGATGTTGAGTTGCTGGCCGTCGGCGTTGAAGTGGTAGTCGTGCGTGACCGTGAACAGGTTCACGCCGCCCGCCGCCGCGGTCGCCGACCACACGGCCCGCTGATCGTACGTCGCGCCGTCATAGGCCACGCCGTTGTAGCCGGTCAGGACCCCGCCGGAGATGCCGACCGACCCGAGGCTGGAGTTGTTGTTGCTGAACGAGAACGCCGACCCGCCCGCGCCGGAGATCGTGAAACCTTCGAACGCGGTGCCCGGCGTCAGGTAGTCGTAGCTCGGGTTGAACGTGCCGGTCCCCGTGCCGTCATAGAGGATGCCCGGCGAGACCCGGTTGTTGTAGCCCAGGGTGCCGCCGGTCTCGTTGATCCCGATCTTGATGTAGTCGCCGCTCAGGATCAGCGGGCCGCCGGCGGGCGTCGCCGCCGCCATCGGCGCGGTCAGGGCCGTTCCGGCCATGGCGACCAGCGCCAGACGCGACCACCGATTTGCACTCCGGCCAGAACGCAGGCCGCATGAAACTTCCCGCGCGGCGACGGCCGCACGCTCAACACTCGAACTGAACAAGACTGTAGCCCCAGACCCCTTTGGCGGCGGCGCTCGGCCGAACCGCTGATTTCTTCATTCGACTATCCGCGGGGGCGCGCTTCTGCTGGCCCGGTGGATCGCGGTTGAGGCTTTCTGACCGAACTTGTTTAATGAAGCTTGACTGTAAAATAAGCGCCTAGCGGGCGAGGTCGCTGCGCTCGTCGACGTCGAACAGCACCCCGTCGTCAGGCGCCTCGACCAGGGCGAGGCGCTGGCCCAGGCCCTTGAGGATCGCGCGAGCGCCGGCGTCGCCGTGGAGCGTCAGGAGATCCGGCAGCAGGCCGCCGCCGATCAGGGCCGGATGACCGCGCTGACCTTCGAACACCGGGGCCGCGGCCGGCGCGCCGGCGCGAACCGCTTCCGCCAGGCCCGGCAGCACCGCATGGGGCACGCGCGGCATGTCGCCGAGGAAAACAAACACGCCTGCACACTCGGCGGGCAGCTCGGCGGCGGCCCGCCGCAGGGAGGCGCCCATTCCCTCCTCGTGGTCGTCGGCGTGGACCACCAGCAGGCGATCGGCGGCGCCCAAACGCGCGGCATGGTCGCGGGCTAGCGCCTCCACCTCGGCGGCTGCCGTTCCGGTGACCACGATCACCCGGCGGACGGGTGCGGCGAAGGCGGCGGTCAGGGCGCCGTCCAAAAGGGCGCCGCCTGCCCACGGCGCGAGCAGCTTGCCGCCGCCGAACCGACGGCCGGCGCCGGCCGCCAGAACCACAGCCTCGAATTCCGGCGCCACTGTCGCCAAACCGTGTTCCCCTCTATCTTATGGGCAGCATGACGCCCTATGACGCCGCACCACCGCAAGAGGCCCGCGTCCAGCCGTTGATCGACGGCTTCGGACGCATGGTGAGCTATCTGCGCGTCTCGGTCACCGACCGCTGCGACCTGCGCTGCGTCTACTGCATGTCCGAGCACATGACCTTCCTGCCGAAGGCCGAGGTGCTGACCCTGGAGGAACTCGACCGCATCGCCTCGGCCTTCGTGGCGCTGGGCACGCGCAAGCTGCGCATCACCGGCGGCGAGCCGCTGGTCCGCAAGGGCGTGATGGGCCTGTTCGAGAACCTGTCGCGGCACCTTAAGTCCGGGGCGCTGGACGAGCTGACCCTGACCACCAACGGCACGCGGCTGGAGGAATTCGCCGCTGACCTGGCGCGTCTGGGCGTGCGGCGGGTCAACGTCTCGATGGACACCCTCGATCCGGCCAAATTCCGCGTCCTGACCCGGGGCGGCCAGCTGCCCAAGGTCATCGCCGGCATCGACGCGGCCTTGGCCGCCGGCCTGTCGGTCAAGATCAACGCCGTGGCGCTGAAGGACGACAACGCCGGCGAACTGCCCGACCTGATCGCATGGGCCCACGCCCGCGGCTGCGACATGACGCTGATCGAGGCGATGCCGCTGGGCGAGATCGAGGTCGACCGCACCGACCAGTTCCTGTCGCTGAAGGACGTGCGCGCCGGGCTGGAAAGCTTCTGGACCCTGAACGAGATAGCTCACCGCACCGGCGGCCCGGCCCGCTATGTGCGGGTCGAGGAGACCGGCGGGCGGCTGGGGTTCATCACCCCGCTCAGCCATAATTTCTGCGAGAGCTGCAACCGCGTGCGGCTGACCTGCACCGGCACGCTGCACACCTGCCTCGGCCGCGAGGACGCCAGCGACCTGCGCGCCGTCATCCGCGCCGGAGCCGACGACGCGGGCCTAGTGGACGCCATCCGCCTGGCGATCGACGCCAAGCCGCAGGGCCACGACTTCCAGATCGCGCGCGCCGCCGCCCCGGCCGTCGCGCGCCACATGTCGACCACTGGGGGCTGAGTCATGGCCAGGGTCCTGCTCTTCGGTCGCCTGAGCGACGTCGCCGGCTGGCGCTCGCGCGAGCTGGAGGCCGGCTCCATCGCCGCCCTCACCGCCCTGCTGTCGGACGAAGACGCGGACCTCGCCGAAGCGCTGGCCCGGCCCGGCGTGCAGGTCGCCCTCGACCAGGAGATCGTGCGCGGCGACGCGGTGCTGACCACGCGGTCCGAGGTCGCCTATCTGCCGCCGATGAGCGGCGGATGATCAGCCTGACCGACCAGCCTTTCGAGCCGGGCGCGCTGCTGACCGCCTTCAGCCAAGGCCGGGAGGAGACCGGCGCCATCGCCACTTTCACGGGCCTGGCCCGCGCCGAGCGCGGCGCGACCACGACCCTGGAGCTGGAGGCCTATCCCGGCTTCACCGAGGCGGCGATCGGCAAGATCGCGGGCGAGGCCAAGGCCCGATTCGCGCTCGACGACTTCCAGATCGTCCACCGGACCGGCGCCATCGCGCCCGGCGAGCCGATCGTCTTCGTGGCCACCGCCGCCACGCACCGCCGCGCGGCCTTCGAGGCCTGCGATTTCCTGATGGACTACTTGAAGAGCCGCGCTCCCTTCTGGAAGAAGGAGACCGGCCCCGACGGCTCGCGCTGGATCGAACCGCGCGACCAGGACCACGCCGACATCGCCCGATGGGAGACCAACACGCCATGAACGCCTTCACCCCCGGCGGCCGCATCGACGAGAGCCAGGCGATCAAGCCGGTCCGCATCGCGGTGCTGACCGTCTCCGACACCCGCGACGAGGAAAGCGACACCTCCGGCCACGTGCTGGCCGAGCGGATCAAGGCCGCCGGCCACGAGTTGGCCGACAAGGGCATCGTCAAGGACGACGTCGCCCAGATCCGCGAGCAGATCAAAGCCTGGGTCGCCTCGGGCGCCGTCGACGCCATCATCACCACCGGCGGCACCGGCATCACCGGCCGCGACGTGACGCCCGAAGCGGTCGAGCCGCTGTTCGACAAGAAGATCGACGGCTTCTCGGTGATCTTCCATCTGGTCAGCTACCAGTCGGTCGGCCTCTCGACCCTGCAGAGCCGCGCCACCGCCGGCATCGTCGACGGGGTGTTCGTGTTCTGCCTGCCGGGCTCCAACGGCGCGGTGAAGGACGGCTGGGACAAGGTGATCTCCGCCCAGCTCGACAGCCGCCATGGCCCCTGCAACATGGTCGAGCTCATGCCGCGGCTGCTCGAGCAGTAAGTGAGCAAGCTCACCCATATCGACGAGACCGGCCGCGCCCACATGGTCGATGTCTCCGGCAAGGAGGTCACCTCCCGCGAGGCGACCGCCGAGGGCTTCGTCCGCATGGACGCCGCAACCCTGGCCCTGGCGCTGTCGGGCGACGCCAAGAAGGGCGACGTGCGGGCCACCGCCGAGATCGCCGGGATCATGGCCGCCAAGAAGACCGCCGACCTGATCCCGCTGTGCCACCCGCTGGCCCTGAGCAAGGTCGAGGTCCGGGTCGCCCCGGCCGAGGGCGGCCTGGCCGTCACCGCGCGGGTGAAGACCTCGGGCCAGACCGGCGTGGAGATGGAGGCGCTGACCGCCGTCTCGGTCGCCTGTCTGACCATCTACGACATGCTGAAGGCCGCCGACAAAGGCATGACCATCGAGAGCGTGCGACTGCTGACCAAGAGCGGCGGCAAGTCCGGCGACTGGGCCCGCGCATGAAGCTGATGCCCGTCGAGGACGCCCGCGCGGCGATGCTGGCCGGGATCGCGCCGCTGGCCGGCGAGACCATCGCGCTCAAGTCCGCCATCGGCCGGGTGCTGGCGGAAGACGTCGCCGCCGTCCGCCACCAGCCGCCGTTCGACGCCTCGGCCATGGACGGATGGGCGCTGCGCAGCGCCGACGCGCCCGGGACCCTGGCCATCGTCGGCGAGAGCGCCGCCGGCCACGGCTATGAAGGCGAGCTCAAGCCGGGCCAGGCGGTGCGGATCTTCACCGGCGCCGCGATGCCGGCCGGCGCCGACACCATCGTCATCCAGGAGGACGCCGCCCGCGAGGGCGAGACCGTCACGGTCCCCGCCTCGGCGCCGGGCGCCAACCTGCGCCCCGCGGGCGGCGACTTCAAAGCCGGCCAGGCGCTGTTGAGCGCCGGAACCCGCATCGATCCCTGGAGGTTGTCCCTGGCGGCCTCCGCCGGGCGCGCCGAAGTCCTCGTCCACGCCCGGCCGCGGGTGGCGATCGTGTCCACCGGCGAGGAGATCGTCGAGGCGCCGGCCGCGCCGGGCCCCTACCAGATCTACGATTCCGGCGCGCCGGCCCTTGCCGCCATGGTCGAGGGCTGGGGCGGCCTGGCCTTCAAGTGCAAACCAGTCCGCGACGAGCTCGACGCCGTGATCGGCGCGCTGAGAGACGCCGACGCCGAGCTGATCGTCACGGTCGGCGGCGCCTCGGTCGGTGACCACGACCTGGTGCGCGCAGCCGCCAGCGCGCTGGGCCTCTCGCTGAAGGTCGCCAGCGTCAATGTCCGCCCCGGCAAGCCGACCTTCTTCGGCGTGCTCGGCGACGGGCGCCGGATGCTGGGCCTGCCCGGCAACCCGGCCTCGGCCTTCGTCTGCGCCGAACTGTTCCTCAAGCCCATCGTCATGAAGCTCCAGGGCGGGGCCGAAAGCCTGCCGATGGCGAGCGCCAAACTGGCCCTGCCGATGTCGGCCAACGGCTCGCGTGAGCATTGGATGCGCGCCAAGCTCAGCTACGCAGACGGCAGCTTGATGGCCGAACCCTACCGCGACCAGGACAGCTCGCTGGTCAGCGTGTTCGCCGCCGCCGACGCCCTGCTGCGCCGGCCTGCGGGCGCCCCGGCGCTGGCGGCCGGCGACCTCGTCGAGGTGCTGCCGCTGGTGCGGGCTTAAGCCCAAATTGCTCCCCCTCTGGGGAAGCTGTCAGCCGAATGGCTGACTGAGGAGGACATTGACTCACTTGGCATGAGAGCAGTCCCCCTCCGTCGGGCCTCGCGCGCCACCTCCCCCAAGAGGGGAGGACGCCTAAGCCGTCGCCCGCTTCGGGGTGGCCTTGCGCGGCTCCTCCGCCAGGCGCGCATGGCGCAGGGCGGTGATCTCGCCGATCACCGACAGCGCCACCTCCCAGGGGGCCTTGCCGCCGATGTCGAGGCCGATGGGGGCGTGCAGCTGCTGCAGCCGCGCCTCGGAGAAGCCCGCCGCGCGCAGCGGGGCCAGGCGCTCGGGCAAACGCTTGCGGGCGCCCAACAGGCCGACATAGCCCGCGTCGGACGGCAGCGCCGCGGCCAGCGCCTCGCGGTCCATGTCGAGATTGTGGGTGGCGATGGCGATCGCCGTCCAGGCGTCGGTCCCGATCGCCGCCAGCGCCTGGGCGGGCTCGTCGCGGCGATAGGCGATCCCGGCGATCGGCGGCGGGCTCTGCGGCCCCTTCGGGCGGACCAGCGTCGTTTCCATGCCTGACTGGACGCCGAGCTGGGCGATGGCCAGGGCGGTCGGGTCGGCCCCGAACACCACCAGCCGCGGAGTCGGCTCATAGGCCTGGACGATCGCTCCGTCCCAGGGGCCCGGCGCGGGGCCGCAGTCGCGCCGGACGCCGTCGCTGACCCAGACCACCGGCCGGCGGGCCTCGTGGGCGGCGAGCAGTTCGAGCAGCGCCGGGTCGTCGGGGGTCACGCGTTCGACGAAGATCTCGATCCGCGCCCCGCACAGCAGCTGGATGTCGGGCCAGGGACTGCCCGCGCCGTAGACCAGCCGCCGGGGCGCTCCGTCCTCCAAGCAGGCGAAGGCGTGGTCGGCCACGTCGCTCTCGACGCAGCCGCCGGAAAAGTAACCGGACACGATGCCGTGGGCGAACACCATCTGGGTCCCCGGCGGACGCGGCCCGCCGCCCTCGACCGAGGTCAGGGTGGCCAGGGCCAGCGGCAGATTCCCTTGCTGGGCTTGGGCTAGCGCGGGGCGGACATCGTCGGCCATGCCGAACATCGGCCATTCGGGGAGCGGCTCTCGCATGGCTCGACTTTAACTCCCTGGAAAGGTCCTAGACACCGCTTCTTTAGGCATTGCCGTGAAGATGGCGCTTCCTCGCTTCCGTATCCAGCGTCACCGGCTTCATGATCTCACCGCTCTCCAAGCTCGGCCTCGGCTCCGCACAGTTCGGTCTCGACCAGACCACGCTGGTGCGCGGCCGCGCGCCCAAGGCCGAAGCCCGGGACATCCTGGACATCGCCGCGCGCGCGCAATTGCCGGTGCTGGACGTCGACGGCCACTCCGGCGTCGCCGAGGCGGCGCTGGGCGAAGTGCTGCCGCGCCCGACCCCGTTCCGGATTTCGATCTCGACCGTGCGTCCCGACCGCGGCCCCGACTATGTCGAGGCCGAGGCCCGCGCGACCCTGCGCCGCCTGGGCGTGGAGCAGGCCGACGCCATCCTGGTGCCCTGCGCCGCCGACCTGTTCGGCCCGCACGGCATGGCCCTCTGGAACCGCCTGCGGGCGATGAAGGACGCCGGCCTGACCCGCAAGATCGGGGTGTCGGTGTTCGCCTCCGACGACCCGCTCGGCGTCGCCCGCCGCTTCCGTCCCGACATCGTCCAGGCTCCGGCCTCGCTGCTCGACCAGCGGCTGCTGATCGACGGCACCCTGGCGGCGCTGGCCGGCCTGGGCATCGAAGTCCACCTGCGCTCGATCTTCCTGAACGGCCTGCTGTTCCTGCCGCCGGACCGCGCGCCGACGCACCTGAAGGCCGCCGCCAGCCGCATCTCGCGCGCCCGTCGGCTGATCGCCGAGGGCCGCTCGGACCCGCTGCAAGCCGCGCTGGGCTTTGCGCTTTCGCGCGTCGAAGCCGCCACCGTGCTGGTCGGCGTGACCTCGGCCGCCGAGCTGTCGGCGGTGATCGCCGCGGCCTCCAGCCCGCCGCCGGACCTCGACTGGGACGAAATGGCGATCGACGATCCGGTCGCCCTCGACCCCCGCGCCTGGGCCGCCGCCTAGCGCTTGGCCCAGACCCCGAACGGGTCGACGAAGTCCTTTCCTAGCGCCTGCGCCACCGCCGGGTGGGTGACTGCGCCCTTCAGCACGTTCAGCCCCTTGGCCAGGTGCGGATTGTCCCGCAGCGCCTCCAGCCCGCGGTCGGCCAGCGCCAGGCCGAACGGCAGGGTGGCGTGGACCAGCGCCTCTGACGAGGTGCGCGGCGCCGCGCCGGGCATGTTCGCCACGCAGTAGTGCACGACGCCGTCGACCACATAGGTCGGCTCGGCGTGGGTGGTCGGGTGCGAGGTCTCGAAGCAGCCGCCCTGGTCGATCGAGACGTCGACCAGCACCGAGCCGGTCTTCATCTGCTTCAGGTGCTCGCGGCGGACCAGCTTGGGCGCCGAGGCCCCCGGGGTCAGCACCGCGCCGATCACCACGTCGGCCTTCAGCACCTCCTCCTCGACCGCATCCAGGGTCGAGTAGCGGGTCAGGATCCGCCCCTGAAAGAGGTCGTCGATCTGGCGCATCCGCGGGATCGAGCGCTCGAGCACGACCACCTCGGCCCCCAGGCCCGCGGCCATGCGCGCGGCGTTGATGCCGACCACGCCGCCGCCCAGCACGCAGACCCGCGCCGGCGGCACGCCCGGCACGCCGGAGATCAAGAGGCCCATGCCGCCGTTGTGCTTGAGCAGGGTCTCGCCGGCCGAGAACACCGCAATCCGGCCCGCCACCTCCGACATCGGCGCCAGCAGCGGCAGCCCGCCGGCCGCGTCGGTCACGGTCTCGTAGGCGATCGCCGCGCAGCCCGAGGCCAGCAGGCCCTCGGCCTGCTCAGGGTCGGGCGCCAGATGCAGATAGGTGAAGAGGATGTGGTCCTGGTTCAGCCGCGCCCATTCGGTCGGCTGCGGTTCCTTGACCTTCACGATCAGCTTGCTGGCGGCGAAGATCGCCTCGGCGTCGGCGACGATGGCCGCCCCGGCCCGACGATAGGCCTCGTCGGCATAACCGGCCCCGGTCCCGGCTCCGGCCTGCACCGCCACCTCGTGGCCGCGC
Organism: Phenylobacterium sp. GW823-FHT02A09; assembly: GCF_058797775.1. NCBI lineage: Bacteria > Pseudomonadati > Pseudomonadota > Alphaproteobacteria > Caulobacterales > Caulobacteraceae > Phenylobacterium > Phenylobacterium sp. GW823-FHT02A09. The sequence goes on from NZ_JBXAJZ010000002.1 coordinate 436,552, forward strand.
TCGACATATTCGCGGACGGCGGTCGGCGTCAGGCCCACCCGATGCTCGTTCGGCTTGATCTCGCTGGGAACGCCGACCTTCATGCAGCCGCCTCCGTCAAGGTTTGAGCCCCCTGCGGCATTGGATGGCCTATCGGCCTGCGGTTCAACCCAGGACGCAGGCGGCCATGCCCTCGCGGTTGATGGTCCCGGCCGCCTTGCCGATCTTGCCCGAGCGACGCTTCACGTAGGGGCCGGGCTTGGCCGCCTGCCACTTCAGCGGGCTGGGCAGGATCGCCGCCAGCCGCGCGGCCTGGGCCGGGGTGAGCTTGGCGGCGCTGACCCCGAAGTTCTTCTGGGCGGCGGCCTCGGCGCCATAGACGCCCGGGCCCCACTCGATGGAGTTGAGGTAGACCTCCATGATCCGCTGCTTGCCCCAGATCACCTCGATCAGCACCGTGAAGTAAGCCTCCAGGCCCTTGCGGACATAGGATCGGCCCGGCCACAGGAAGACGTTCTTGGCGGTCTGCTGGCTGATCGTCGAGCCGCCGCGCAGCTTCTTGCCCTTGGCGTTGGCCTCATAGGCCTTTTCGATCGCCTCGAAGTCGAAGCCGTTGTGGTCGCAGAACTTGGCGTCCTCGGCGGCGATCACCGCGCGAACCAGCCGCGGCGAGATTTCGTCCAGCGGCTTCCAGCGGCGGTCGAAGCCCCGGCCCTCGGTCACCCGCTGAACCATCAGCCAGGTCACCGGCGGCGGCACGAACCGGTAGAGCGCCGTGACCATCACCGGGCCGATCAGGCCGAAGATCAGCACCAACAGCAACAGCCCGCGCACCAGCCGGCCGAACAATCCCCGAGACGCCTTCGCCAAGACCCTTGCCCTTACCCCACGGCCGGATAGTAGCGATGCTTTGAGCACGCTTTCCGGTCAAGCCGCCGCAAGGACGCAATCTGTTGAACGTTTCCGACGCCGTCGCCGCCCGCATGTCCGTTCGCGCCTTCAAGCCGGACGTCCCCGCCGCAGCCCTGGTCCGCGAGATCCTGGAGGCGGCGGCCCGCGCGCCGTCAGGCGGCAACCTGCAGCCGTGGCGGGTCTACGCCCTGGCCGGCGAGCCGCTGGCGCAGTTGAAGGCGCAGGTCGCAGCCAACCCGTTCGGCGAGGCGATGGAGTACGACGTCTATCCGCCAGACCTCTGGGAGCCCTTCCGCACCCGGCGGTTCAAGAACGGCGAAGAACTCTATGCCTCGGTCGGCATCCCGCGCGAGGACAAGCCCGCCCGCCTGCGCCAGTTCGCGCGCAACGGCGAGTTCTTCGGCGCGCCGGTCGGCCTCTTCTTCTGCCTCGACCGCAAGGTCGGCCCGCCGCAGTGGTCGGACGTCGGCATGTACATGCAGACCGTGATGCTGCTGGCGACCGAGCGCGGCCTCGACACCTGCGCCCAGGAGTACTGGGCGCGCTATCCGCAGACCGTGGCCAAGGCGGTCGGCCTGCCGGACGACCACATGCTGTTCTCGGGCATGGCGCTGGGCTGGCGCGACGAGGCCGCGCCGATCAACGGCTTCCGCTCGACCCGCGACCCGTTCGAGGCCTGGGGCGAGCTGAAGGGATTTGAGTCTTAGATCCTCCCCTTCTGGCGGAGGTGGATCGGCGCAACGCGCCGAGACGGAGGAGGACTGCTCTCGATGCAGTCAAGTCAAAGTCCCCCTCAGTCGGCCTTTCGGCTGACAACTCCCCCAGAAGGGGAGCAATTTCTCAAAACCTAAACGCTGACCACGCCGGCCGCGCCGTCCTCGTCGCCCCAGGCGACTCGGGTTCCGTCCTTGCTCATCGCCAGCGCCGCGATCGCCGCGCCCTTCTCGGCCTTGAGCGGCACGATCCGCTGACCGGTCAGGTCGCAGGCCCAGACCCGGCCGTCGTCCAGCCCGGCGCAGACCCACCGGCCGCCCGGCATGCCATCGACCCGCACGACCATGGCGCTCTCGTCGAAGCCGACCTCGGCCGCCTGCTTGCCCATAGGGCCGGTCGCGCCGGCGAACGGCCAGGCCACCAGGCCGTTGGCGCCGGACGTGATCAGCAGCTGCCCCTTGGTGATGAAGGTCATGCTTTTGACCTTCACGGGATAGCCGCCCATGCGCAGGTTCTTCTCGTCGGCGACGCGCCAGCCGTGCAGGGCGTTCTCCTGCATGGCCGACATCAGGAACTTGCCGTCGGGGCTGAAGGCCAGGCCCACATGGCTGCCGGCCCACTTCAGGACATAGGGCTTCTGTTCGGCGATCTTGGCGTACCAGAGCCAGGCGCCGCCATAGGTCGCCGCCGCGACGCGCCGCCCCTTGGGATCGAACACCACGGCGGCCACCGACTTCTCGTGCGTGAAAGTGCGGCTAAAGGCCGGATCGGCGCTGTCGCGGACATGCAGGTCCTTGCCCGCCGAGAAGGCGATCAGCTTGGAGTCCGCAGAGGCGTCGACCGAGTCGATCCAGCGGCCCGGGATCTTGGCGATCTCCGTCGCGCCGGAGGTCCGCGACCAGACGACGCGTCCGTCGTCGCCGCCGGTGATCAGGCCCTCGCCGCTGGGGTGCAGGCAGGCGCAGAGAATCGCCCCGTCGTGGGCTTCGATCTGCTCGCCCGACTCGAATCGGACGGTGCCGTCGCCGAGGGCGAACAGGGCCTTGCCGTCCTTTCCGAAAAGGGCCGCGGTGACATAGGCGTCGAACTGGAAAGTCATGCCGGGGTATTACCTGCCTAACATTGGTCTTGGCGAGAGGCGGAATCACTCGGATTCACGCCCGGCAAACAGGCGCCGAGCAGAGCAGGCGGTCTGATGGACGCAAGTTCGCAGGTTCGGGCTTTACAAGCGCATTTTGTTTAGCGAAGGGTGTCGCTGACTGTACGGCGGCCCCAATGTAGGGGCCCTAGGGAAGGAAATTCATATGGGTGCGAAGCTGGGAGGCGGAGGCGGCGGCAAGTTCGACCTCGGCCAAAACAGCGACATCAACGTCACGCCCTTCGTGGACGTGATGCTGGTGCTCCTCATCATCTTCATGGTGTCGATCCCCGCGGCGACGGTGTCGATTAAGCTCGACCTGCCGCCGGCGATCCCGCCGCCCCCGGGCACGAAGGTCGAAGAGCCGACGCTGATCAACGTTCAGCAAGGCGGCAAGCTGTTCATCGGCGACGTGCCGACCAGCCTCGACACGCTGCCGGCGGATCTGACCCGCATCCTGGCCTCGCCGGAACCGACCGAAGAGCGCGTCTACATCCGCGCCGACCGGACCGTTCGCTACGGCGACTTCATGGCGGTGATGAACACCCTGCAGGGCAATGGCTTCTTCCAAGTCGCCCTGATCAACGAAGAGCTCTAAGCAGCGCTTCGGACGAAATAGAAAGGCCCGCCCAGGGAAACCCGGGCGGGCCTTTTCTTTGTCTGCAATTCCTCCCCTTCTGGGGGAGGTGGATCGGCGCGAAGCGCGAAACGGAGGGGGACCGCACTCAACGACGAGCGTCGAAGTCCCCCTCAGTCAGCCATTCGGCTGACAGCGCCCCCAGAGGGGGAGCAACTATCGGTCTTAAGCCGCGCAGGCCTCGAAGCCCTCGCGCAGCTTGGCCTCGTCGAGGTTGCGGCCGATGAACACCAGCCGGCTGTAGCGCTTGTCGCCGTCCTTCCACTGCCCTTGGAAGTCGCCCTCCAAGATCATGTGCACGGCCTGGAACACCAGGCGGCGGTCCTCGCCCTGGACGTCGAGGATGCCCTTCGCGCGCAGGATGTCCGGCCCTTGGTCCTGCAGGACCTGGTTCAGCCAGTTGGTCACCCGTTGCCCGTGGATCGGCTTGTCGAGCGTGAGCGAGATGCCGCGTATGCCCGCTGCCGCCGCATGGTCCTCATGATCATGGTCGTGGTGACCGTGGTCATGATCGTGGTGATGATGATGGTCGTGATCATGGTCGCAGTCCTCGTCGTGAACGTGGCCCGGTTCGCCGTGGGCGGGATTGAGGAATTCCGGCTGCACCTCGGTGATGCGGGCCAGGTCGAAGCTGCCGCGGCCGAGGATCGCCTCGAGCGGCACCTGAGAGCGTTGGGTGCGGTGGATCGGGGCCAGCGGGTTCAGCCGGCGGATCGACGCCTCGACCGCGCGCAGTTCGTCCTCGGTGACGAGGTCGGTCTTGTTCAGCACGATCTGGTCGGCGAAGGCGATCTGCTCGACCGCTTCCCTGGAGTCGGCGAGCCGCAGCGGCAGGTGCTTGGCGTCGACCACGGTGGTGACGCTGTCGAGCTGGGTCTTGGCCTTCACGTCGTCGTCGACGAAGAAGGTCTGGGCGACGGGGCCGGGATCGGCCAGGCCGGTGGTCTCGACGACGATGGCGTCGAACTTGCCCTTGCGCTTCATCAGGCCCGAGAGCACGCGGATAAGGTCGCCGCGCACGGTGCAGCAGACGCAGCCGTTGTTCATCTCGAAGACTTCTTCGTCCGCGCCGACGATGAGGTCGTTGTCGATCCCCACCTCGCCGAACTCGTTGACGATGACGGCGTACTTCTTGCCGTGGTCCTCGGTGAGGATGCGGTTCAAGAGCGTGGTCTTGCCGGCGCCGAGATAGCCGGTGAGGACGGTGACGGGGGTCTTGTCGGTCATGGACGTCATCTAGTCACTGATCGTGGCGAAGGGAACAGTCTGCGGCCATCGACCGCTTGACCATATATAGGTGTTATCGAATAACACCGCGCCCCCGGCCCATCGACCGGAGCGCGACAACACCCGATCCGGCGCCCATATCGGCGCGCGCGCTCCCCGATCGCCGCTATATAAGAGCCCTCGTGACCGCCTCCGCCCCCGAACGCCAAGGACAGATGGACGCCTTCCGGGGCGACCGCGTCTATTTGGGCGCCGACCACGCGCGCAACGAGCGGCGGACCTGGCTGGTGGCGGCGATCTGCGTGCTGACCCTGGCCGTCCAGATCGGCGGCGGGCTGGCCTTCAACTCCATGGCCCTGATCGCCAATGGCGTGCACATGGCCGCCCACGTCGCCGCATTGGCGGTGGCGGCAGGCGCCTATCGGATGGCGCGCCGCTACGCTCAGGATCATCGCTTCTCGTTCGGCACCGGAAAGCTTGGCTACCTGGCCGGGTTCGCCAACGCCGCGGTGCTGGCGATCAGCGCCGTGCTGGTGGCGATCGAGAGCGGACGGCACATGCTCTCGCACGCCCCCGTCGCCTATGACGGGGCGCTGGCCCTGGCCGGCCTGGCGCTGGCGATCAACCTGATCTGCATGTGGCTGCTGCGCCCCGCGCACGCCCATGCGCATGACCGCGACGGCGACCTCAATCTTTCGGCCGCGCACCTGCACCTGGCCGGCGACGCGGCGGTCTCGGCGCTGGCCATCGTCGGCCTTGGTCTCGGACGCGTGTTCGGCTGGGCCTGGGCGGACGGTCTGGCGGGCCTGGCCGGCGCGGCGCTGCTGGCCCATTTCGCCTGGCGACTGATGGTCCGCACCGGTTCGGTGCTGCTGGACGTCAATCCCTCGCCGGAACTGACCGCCGAGATCCGCCAGCGCATGGAGAGCGGCGGCGAGCGCCTGCTCGACCTGCACCTCTGGCGTCTCGGCCCCGGCCACCACGCCGCCATCGTCGTCGTCGAGGCGCGCGAGGTCGTGGCGGCCGAAATATACCGCGCGCGGCTTGCCGGCTTGCCGGGTCTGAGCCACGTCACCGTAGAAACACGCCAGGCGCGTTGACTCTCAACGGCCCCTCTGTATAAGTCCGCGCCTCTCGCCCGCGGGCTATCTCGCGGGCGCTATCCATTTTGCTATAGTCCAAGGCGCCAACGATGTACGCGGTGATCAAAACCGGCGGAAAGCAGTACCGGGTTCAAGCCGGTGACCTGCTGGTCGTCGAAAAGCTCGACGGTGAACCGGGTGCGGAAGTCGCGTTCGGCGACGTCCTCCTGCTCGGCGATGGTGAAGCCATCACGGTCGGCGCTCCGCTGGTCGACGGCGCGAGCGTCTCGGCCACGCTGATCGAGACCCGCCGCGGCGAGAAGATCAAGATCTTCAAGAAGATCCGCCGTCAGGGCTATCGCCGCACCCGCGGTCACCGCCAGTCGGAAACCGTGCTGCGCGTGACCTCGATCGCCGGCGCCGGCAAGACCGCCAAGTGGGACGGCGCCGTCGACCTCAGCTCGAAGGCCCTGCTGGACGCTCGCGCCCGCAACCTGAAGAACGTGGTCGCCGAGCTCGAAGCCGCTGCGGCTCCGGTCGCTCCGGCCAAGGCCGAAAAGAAGGCTGCGCCGAAGAAGGCCGCCGCCAAGAAGTCTGACGACGCCGCCGAATAAGCGCGCACTAGAGAGTTAGGAGAGAGCTATGGCTCACAAGAAATCTGGCGGCTCTTCGCGCAACGGTCGCGACTCGGCTGGCCGCCGCCTCGGCGTAAAGAAGTTCGGTGGTGAAGCTGTCGTCGGCGGCAACATCATCGTTCGCCAGCGCGGCACGAAGTTCTTCCCGGGCGACAACGTTGGCATCGGCAAGGACCACACCCTCTTCGCGACCGCCGCCGGCGCCGTGAAATTCGTGACCAAGCGCGACGACCGCACCTACGTGAACGTGGTTGTGGCTCAAGCGGCCGAATAATCAGGCGAACCTCTTGAAACCGGGTTCGCCGTAAGGCGAACCGGGCAGAGTGCTTCCGAGGGGGAGTCCGGATCGCCGGACTCCCCCTCTTTGCGTTCTGGGGCCCCGACAGAGGGCCGGGAGGTAGACCGATGTGTGCGATCGAACTGGAGCCCGTCATCACGACGCAGCGGCTGCGGCTGCGTAAGGCCCGCAAGACCGACGCAGCCCGCCTGGCGAGTTACGCCAACGATTTCGACGTGGCCCGCATGACCACCGGCATGCCCTATCCCTATGGGGTGGAGCACGCCGAAGGCTTTCTCGACAAGGCCAGCGCGGCCGACCCCGCCCGCGAAGCGGTGTTCGTCATCGACCATCCCGAGCACGGCGCGATCGGCGTGCTGGGCTTCGACGCCCGCGACGGCGGCGAGCGCGAGATCGGCTACTGGATCGGCCGGCCGCACTGGGGCCAGGGCTACGCCACCGAGGCGGCGAGCGGCGCGCTGGTCTGGGCGCACCGGACCTGGGGCCGGCGCTACATGCATGCCGGCCACTTCGCCGACAACCCGGCCTCGGGCCAGGTGCTGTGCAACGCCGGCTTCCTCTACACCGGCGATGTCGAGCTGCGCCCCTCGATCGCGCGGGGCGGTCAGACCACCCCGACCCGGATGATGGTGTGGCTGGCCTGAGGCCACACGCGCGATGAATCGAAGCGCCCCGCGGCCGCAAGGCTCGACGGGGCGCTTCCCATGCTACAAAAGGCCCCGATGAAGTTTCTCGACCAGTGCAAGATCTATATCCGCTCCGGAAACGGCGGCGGCGGCGCTGTGTCGTTCCGGCGCGAGAAGTACATCGAGTACGGCGGCCCTGACGGCGGCGACGGCGGCAGCGGCGGCGACGTCTGGATCGAGGCGGTCGAGGGCCTCAACACCCTGATCGACTACCGCTACACCCAGCACTTCAAGGCCGGCACCGGCATCCACGGCATGGGCCGCAACCGCCACGGCGGGGCCGGCGACGACGTGGTGCTCAAGGTCCCCGTGGGCACCGAGGTGCTCGACGAGGACAAGGAAACCCTGATCGCCGACATGGACGTGCCCGGCAAGCGCCTGCTGCTGCTCAAGGGCGGCAACGGCGGCTGGGGCAACGACCGCTTCAAGGGTCCGATCAACCAGGCCCCGCGCCACGCCAACCCGGGCCAGGAAGGCGAAGAACGCTGGATCTGGCTGCGTCTGAAGCTGATCGCCGACGTCGGCCTGGTCGGTCTGCCCAACGCCGGCAAGTCGACCTTCCTGGCCGCGGCCAGCGCCGCCAAGCCGAAGATCGCCGACTATCCGTTCACGACCCTGGCCCCCAATCTCGGCATGGTCGACCTGTCGCCCAGCGAGCGGTTCGTGCTGGCCGACATTCCCGGGCTGATCGAAGGCGCCTCGGAAGGCGCCGGGCTCGGCACCCGCTTCCTCGGCCACGTCGAGCGCACGGCGGTGCTGATCCATCTGGTCGACGCGACCCAGACCGACGTCGCCGAAGCCTGGCGCACCGTCCGCGGCGAGCTTGAAGCCTATGGCGAGGAGCTCGGCGACAAGACCGAGATCGTCGCCCTCAGCAAGATCGACGCGCTCGACGACAGCGTCATCGAAATGCAGCGCGAAGCCCTGGAAGAAGCCGTCGGCGGCAAGGTCCGCCTGGTGTCCGGCGTCGCCGGCAAGGGCGTCGTCGAATTGCTGCGCGAGGCCTACGCCATGGTCCGCGAGCGCAAGGCGCAGATCGCCCAGGAAGAGGCCGACCAGGCCGGCGGAACGGGCTGGACTCCGTGAGCGGCCTGGGGGAGGCCAAGCGCGTCGTCGTCAAGGTCGGCTCGGCCCTCGTGGCCGGCGAGGCAGGCCCCGACTCGGCGTGGCTTTCGGCCTTCGCCGCCGACGTCGCGCGGCTGCGCGCCCGCGGCCAGCAGGTGCTCGTCGTGTCGTCCGGCGCCGTGGCGCTGGGCCGCCGCCGGCTCGCCATGGGCCGCCGCAAGCTGACCCTGCCCGAGAAGCAGGCCTGCGCCGCCGCCGGCCAGTCCGAACTGATGCGCGCCTGGGAAGAGGCGCTCGAGCCCCACGGCCTCGTCACCGCCCAGGTGCTGCTCACCCGCGACGACACCGAGATCCGCAGCCGCTGGCTCAACGCCCATGCGACGCTCACCACCCTGCTGTCGCTCGGCGTGATTCCGGTGGTCAACGAGAACGACACGGTCGTCACGGAAGAGATCCGCTATGGCGACAACGATCGCCTAGCCGCCCGCGTCGCCCAGATGATCCGCGCCGAGGCCCTGGTCCTGCTGTCGGACATCGACGGCCTCTACACCGCCGACCCGCGCAGCAATCCCGCGGCCGAGCACTTGCCGCGCATCAGCCAGCTGACGCCGGAGGTCGAGGCCATGGCCGGCGGCGCCAACGCCAGCGCCGGGGTCGGCACCGGCGGCATGGCCACCAAGATCATGGCCGCCCGCATCGCCCAGTCGGCCGGCTGCGCCACCATCATCACCCTCGGCCGCCGCCCGGCCCCGCTCGCCGCGATCGAGGCCGGCGACAAGGCCACGGTGATCGAACCGTCGGTCTCCGTCGCGGCCGCGTACAAGGCCTGGATCGCCGGCTCGCTGGCGACCTCGGGCGCGGTGATCGTCGACGACGGAGCGGCCAAGGCGCTGGCCACCGGCAAGAGCCTTCTGGTCGCGGGCATGCTTGCGGTCGAGGGCCGCTTCGGCAAGGGCGACGCCGTGGTCGTGGTCGACGAGGCCGGCCGCGAGATCGGCCGCGGCCTGGCCCGCTACGACTCCGAGGACGCCGGGCGCATCCGCGGCCTGAAGTCCGACGCCATCGAGGGCGTGCTGGGCTTCACCTACGGCCCGATGATCCATGCCGACGACCTGGCGCTGGCGGCGCGGACGCCAGCCTGACCTGACGACGGATTTGCGACGGGCTCCAAAGGAGCCTACTAAACCTCAAACTGAGCATTAGGGCGCGTAATGGACGACGCGGCGGCGAGCACCAAGGCCGAGACAGGAGCCCGGACGGGCAAGCTGGAGACGCTGGTCGCCGGCATGCCGATCCCGTTCGGAGGCGACCGCGTCGCCTACGTCTCCGACAAGCTGGCGGCGGCCTTCCAGACCGGCGACCGGCTGGTGGTGGTCCAGGAAACCGGCGACCTGCTGCACGTTCCGGCCCCCGTCCAGGCGATCGCCGCCGGCGCCGTCAGCCGCGCGCACGCCGCGTTCGGCCAGCTGGCCGCAGTCAGCGACGAGGCGATCACCGCCTTCTTCGCCGCCTTCGCCGATAATCTCGCCGACGACGGGGCCTGGAGCGCGATCGCCAAGGCCAACGCCGACGACGTCGCCCGCGCCCAGGCCCGCGGCCGCTCGACCACCCGCCTGGCGGTCAACGCCACGATGCGCGCCGACATGATCGCCGGGCTGCACGTCTGGCGCGACGCCAAGGTCGGCCGCGGCCGGCTGGTCGAACGCGTCGAGCATCCCGGCTGGAGCGTCGAGCAGGTCGCCGCGCCCCTGGGCGTGGTCGGCTTCATCTTCGAGGGCCGGCCCAACGTCTTCGCCGACGCCACCGGCGTGCTGCGCACCGGCAACACCGTGGTCTTCCGCATCGGCTCCGACGCGCTGGGCACCGCCCGCGCCATCGTCGAGCACGCGCTTGATCCGGCGATCGAGGCCGCTGGCTTGCCGCCGGGCTCCGCCGCGCTGGTCGACAGTCCCGAACACGCCGCCGGCTGGGCGATGTTCTCCGATCCGCGCCTGGCCCTGGCGGTCGCCCGCGGCTCCGGCCCGGCCGTCGCCCAGCTGGGCGCCATCGCGCGCCAGGCCGGCGCGCCGGTCAGCCTGCACGGCACGGGCGGCGCCTGGATGGTGGCCGCCGCCGACGCCGATCCGGCCCGCTTCAAGGCCGCCGTCTATCACTCGCTCGACCGCAAGGTCTGCAACACCCTGAACGTCTGCGCGATCGTCCGCGAAGCCGCCGGCGCCCTGGTCCCGGCCTTCCTGGAGGCCCTGGACCTGGCCGGCGAGCGCCGCCGCAATGTGAAGCTGCACGTGGTCGAGGGCTCGCAAGACGCCCTGCCCGACGCCTGGCGCGAGGCGCGCGTGGTCGTCGGCCGCGCCGAGGGCGAGGTCGAGGAGCCCAAGGTCGAGCTGCTGGCCGAGCGCGACCTGGCCCGCGAGTGGGAGTGGGAGGAGACCCCGGAACTGACCCTGGTGCTGGTGGACAGCGTCGAGGCCGCCGCCGAGCTCTTCAACCGCTACAGCCCGCAGTTCGCCGCCAGCCTGATCTCGCAGGACGCCGCCGCGCACGAACGCTTCTACGGCGCCGTCAACGCGCCGTTCGTCGGCGACGGCTTCACCCGCTGGGTCGACGGCCAGTTCGCCCTCGACCGCCCCGAGCTCGGCCTCTCCAACTGGGAGCACGGCCGCCTGTTCGCCCGCGGCGGGGTGCTGTCCGGCGACGGGGTGTTCACCGTCCGCGCCCGGGTCCGCCAGAGCGATCCCAACCTCGACCGCAATCCGGCCACGGCGAAGACGCTTTGAGATCCGGGGACGTCCATGTGGTTCGCCGGCCCCGCTAGGCGCCGGCCCGTAGCGGGGCGTCCGACGGCCCTGCGGCTCGGCTTCGATCTGAAGCCGGGGATGCGCGTGGGCCTTTATGGCGGCTCGTTCAATCCGGCCCACGAGGGCCACGCCCACGTCGCCGAGACCGCCCGCCGGCGACTGCAGCTCGACCGGGTGATCTGGCTGGTCTCGCCGCAGAACCCGCTGAAGACCGCGCGCGAGACCGCGCCGCTGGCCGAGCGCATGGCCGGCGCCCAAGCGGTCGCGCACGGCCGCAGCATGATCGTCAGCGACGCCGAGACCCGGTTCGGCTCGCAGTACACCATCGACACCATCCGCGCCCTGAAGGCCCGCTTTCCGGGCGTGGACTTCGTCTGGATCATGGGCGCCGACAGTCTGGCGACGTTCCACCGCTGGCGCGGCTGGACCCAGATCATGGCCGAGGTGCCGGTGGCCGTGGTCTCGCGGCCGTGGATTTCGCTGAAAAGCCGCTCCTCGCCGGCGGCGCGACGTTTCGCCCACACCCGGGTGTCGCTGCTCGAGGCCAAGCTGCTGCCGGGCGCCAGCCCGCCGCGCTGGGTTTTCCTTACGGGGCCTCTGAATTTCCAGTCCTCGACGGCCCTGCGCGCCCGCCAGGCCAAATAGCCGCAGGTCACGTTCCGGCCCGGCCGGGAACGTTCGCGGCGCTGTCGGCTTGAAGAGTCGTGACGCTGGGCTGACCAACGCGCCCAATCCGTGCTATGGCTCTCCCAGCGAGGCAACAAAGGAGCGACCCCGCTGAGCCCTGACCCTGCGCCTAGAGCGCACGAAGCCCCGGTTTCCGGCGCTTCTTCCGACCCCGAGGCGAAGATCGCCGCCCTCGGCGAACTGATCCTGCAGCGCCTCGACGATGACAAGGCGCAGGACGTCGTCTTCATCGATCTGAAAGGCAAAAGCGCCGTGGCCGACGCCCTGATCGTGGCGTCCGGGCGTTCGCACCGTCATGTCGGCGCGATGGCCGACCACCTGCTGCGCGCGCTGAAGGAAGAAGGCCTGGGCAAAGCCCGGGTCGAAGGCCTGCCGCACTGCGACTGGGTGCTGATCGACACCGGCGACGTGATCGTCCATCTGTTCCGTCCGGAAGTGCGCCAGTTCTACAACATCGAGAAGATCTGGTCGGTCGACTCCGCGCACCGAACGCCGACGAGCTGACCTCCCGATCCTCCCCTTCTGGGGGAGGTGGATCGGCGCATCGCGCCGAGACGGAGGGGGACTGCTCTCAACGCCGCTTGAGTCAAAGTCCCCCTCAGTCGGCCCTTCGGCCGACAGCTCCCTCAGCAGGGGAGCACTCGATCGGTGACGCCCAATGAAAATCACCCTGCTCGCTGTCGGCCGCCTGGCCCGCTCGCCCGAAGTCGAGCTGGTGAAGCTGTACGTCGATCGCGCCACCGCCGCCGGCCGCGCGCTCGGCCTGGGGCCGGTGGAGGTGATCGAGGTCGAGGCGAAGAAGCAAGGCAAGGGGCCTGAGGCCGAGGTCCTGCGGCCGCACCTCGACGGCGCGCATGTCATCGCCTGCGACGAGCATGGCGCGGCGCGGCCCTCGCGCGCCTTCGCCGGCGAGATCGGCCGCCTGCGGGACGACGGCGTACGCCGCCTGGTGTTCGTGATCGGCGGCGCCGACGGCCTGGACCCGTCGCTGCTCGCCGCGGCCCACGGCAAGCTGGCCTTCGGGCCGCAGACCTGGCCCCACGCCATGGCCCGCGCCATGCTGGCCGAGCAGGTCTACCGCGCCGTCACCATCCTGGCCGGCAGCCCCTATCATCGCGATTGAGGGCGCGACGGGCTCAGTCTATCCCTGATGCGATGATGCGCCGCGGCGTCCTCCTGACCAGCACCTGCGCCGCCGCCGCGACCCTGGCGGCTGGCGCGATCGCCTATGCGGCCACCGAGAGCCAGGCCCGGCTGGAGCGGCTCAACGTCCGCGAGACGGTGCTGAGCGCCGAGCAGGGCCGCAACCTCAACCGCATGGCCCGGCTGCTGACGGCGCTGGCCCAGTTCCGCCGCGATCCGCCGCCGGCCCTGCTGGTCAGCCCCGGCGACGCCACCGATGCGGTGCGCGCCGCCATCCTGGTCAAGGCGATCACCCCCGAGCTGCAGAAGCGCGCCAAGGTCTACGCCGCCGAAGCCGGCGAGATCGCCCGCCAGCGTCGGTTGGCCGCAGTGGCGAGCGAGGCGCTGTTCACCTCCGATTCCGAGCTGGCCGAACGCCGCGAGCGGCTGGAGGCCACCCCGCCGGGCGCGGCGCCGGTCGAGAGCGGCCCGGTCACCCCGCCGATCCGCCTGCTGGCCCCGGTGAAGGGCAAGCTGGTCCAACGATATGGCGCGCCGCTGACCGGCGGCGGCGAGGCGTCCGGCGTCACCCTGGCCGCCGACCAAGGCGCCTCGGTCGCAGCGCCCGACGCCGGGCTCGTTCAGTTTGTAGGCCCCGTTAAGGGGTGGGGGACTATTTTGATCTTGCGGCTGGCCGGGGGCTACCATCTGGTGTTGGCTGGCCTTGACCGAACGACGGTCGGGGTCGGTCAATCAGTCGCGGCGGGCGCGCCTGTCGGGTGGATGACGGATGGACGAAACTCCCCATCTGAACTCTATCTGGAGGTCCGCGAACGCGGCGTTCCGGTCGACCCGGCCAGATGGCTGGACGGGGTGAGCTGAAAATAGAACCAATTCCGCCGGATTCGTCGCGGAACATCGGTTCAGGAATACCGGTGCGGCGCCGTTTCGTCGCCAAGGGAGGCTTCAAGGCCTGACATGCGTAAGTATCTTCTGATCGGGGCTTCGGCCTTCGTGCTCGGCGCCGGCTCCATGGCCTATGTGAGCCAGCAGGCTCTCGCCTCGGCCCAGGCGCCGAAGGTGAAGACCTACAAGATGCTCGAGCTGTTCGGCGACGTGCTCGACACCGTCGAGCGCCAGTACGTCACCGAGGTCGACGACCAGAAGCTGATCGAAGCGGCCATCGACGGCATGCTGACCTCGCTCGATCCGCACTCCGGCTATCTGAACCCCGACTCCTTCGACGACATGCGCGACCAGACGCGCGGCGAGTACGGCGGTCTCGGGCTCGAGGTCACCAGCGAAGAGGGCGTGGTCAAGGTCATCTCGCCGATGGACGGCACGCCCGCCTTCAAGGCCGGCGTGAAGCCCGGCGACTTCATCACTGCGGTCAACGGCGAGAGCGTGCTCGGCCTGTCGGTCAACGAGGCCGTCAAGCAGATGCGCGGCAAGCCGGGCGAGGCGGTCACCCTGACCATCGCCCGTGAGAAGTCCGACCCGTTCGACGTCAAGATCGTCCGCGAGGTGATCAAGCCCAAGTCCGCCACCGCCAAGATGGAAGGCGACTACGGCTACCTGCGCGTTTCCGGCTTCAACGAGAAGACCACGGATGAAGCCGAGGCGGCGCTGGCCGAGATCAAGGCCAAGAACCCGAAGATGAAGGGTCTGATCCTCGACCTGCGCAACAATCCGGGCGGCCTGCTCGACCAGGCGGTCGGGATCTCCGACATGTTCCTGGAAGGCGGCGAGATCGTCTCCCAGCGCGGCCGCGATCCGCGCGACATCGAGCGCTACAACGCCCGCGCCGGCGACGTGACCGGCGGCCTGCCGATGGTCGTGCTCGTGAACTCCGGTTCGGCCTCGGCGGCGGAAATCGTCGCCGGCGCGCTCCAGGACCGCAAGCGCGCCGAGGTGGTCGGCCTGACCACCTTCGGCAAGGGTTCGGTGCAGACCGTGATCCCGCTGCGCGGCGGTATGGACGGCGCGCTGAAGCTGACCACGGCGCGCTACTACACGCCCGCCGGGCGCTCGATCCAGAAAACCGGCATCGAGCCGGATCTGGAAGTCGCCGAGACCCGCGACCAGGCCCAGCGCATCGCCAATCGCGCCTTCCAGTTCTCGGAAGCCTCGTTCCGCAACGCGCTGAACGCCGAGGAAGGCAAGGCCCGCCGCGGCGCTCACATTCCCGCCGAAGCCCCGCCTAGCGGCTTCGACGAGGACAAGGGCGACTTCCAGTTGGCCCGCGCCATGGACGTGCTGAAATACGGTTCGGTGGCCGCGACGCCCAAGCTTCCGAAGCCGGAGCCGAAGATGGCCGCAGTGGTCTCGCCGAAGGGCGCGACGGCCCTCGAAAAGGCCTCCCCGGACAAGAAGTAGACGGCCTAAAACGCCGGCGCTGACGGTTAATTGAAAGTTAACGGAAATCGCGCCGGCGTTCACTGTATAAGTCGTTTGTTAACCATATTCGCGGACGCTCCAATGCCGGAACGTTCCGTGATCATGTGATGTTTTCGAAGAAGCACCTCGCCCCTGCGATCGCCGCCCCTGCGCCGGCTCCCCCGCTCTCCGAAACCGCGCTGCGCGCGTTGGCCAATCCCTATGTCGGGGCCAGCGCGGCGGGCGCCGTCTTCCTCCTGGTGCTGCTGACCCTGGTCGCCCTGATCGGCGACCCCAAGGCCAGTTCGCCGGTCGTGCGGCTGTCGCTCGCCAAGATAGGCGGCGAGGCCGCGCCCGACGGCTGGCGCGAGGCCCTGGCCCGCGGCGGCGGACAGCCGAGCGTGACCGAGGACATCTTCCGCCTCTCCGAGACCCCGATCGGCGCCGACGCGGCGATCGGCGAGGCGACCATCACCATGGAGGGCGGCGGCGCTTTCCATGCCGCCGACCCGCTGCCCCAGGCCCCGCTGGCCGGCTTCCATTCGCAGGGCCCCAGCGGCCCGCTGCCGATCATCGCGGCCAACGGCAAGACCCCGGCCGAGGCCTATGCCCGCCCCTTCGCGCCGAACGGCCGCCCCAAGGTGGCGCTGGTGATCGGGGGCCTGGGCCTCAACGCCTCGGCCACCCGCCAGGCCATCGACACCCTGCCGCCGGAGATCACCCTGTCGTTCGTGCCCTATGCCGAGGGCCTGCAGGGCTGGATCGACCTGGCCCGCGCCGCCGGGCACGAAGTGCTGCTGGAGACTCCGATGGAGCCCAGCGATTATCCCGACAACGATCCGGGCCCCTACACTCTGCTGGCCGATTCGCCGGGCTCGGAGACCGTCAAGAAACTGGAGTGGGTGCTGTCGCGCGCCACCGGCTACTTTGGGGTGACCAACTATCTCGGCTCGCGGTTCATGACCTCGGACTCGGGCATGAACGCCTTCCAGACCGCCCTGCGCGGCCGCGGCCTCGTCTTCATCGACGACGGCCAGGCGGCGCGCCGCACCGGCCCGATGCGCGCCTCTGCGGCCCGCATCATCGACGAGCAGCTGTCGGGCCAGGCCATCGACCAGCAACTGCTGGCGATCGAGGCCGGCGCCCTGCAGCACGGCCAGGCGCTGGGCTCGGGCTTCGCCTATCCGGTCACGCTGTCGCAGGTCGCCAAATGGGCTGAATCGGTCGAATCTAGGGGCTATCAGCTGGCTCCGGCTTCCGCTTTGGCCACACGTCGCTAAATGGAATGAGATGACCGACCTGACCGCCTATCGCCCGAACGTGGGAGTGGTGCTTTTCCACCCCGATGGCCGGGTGTGGCTGGGCCGCCGGTTCCAGACCCCTGAGCCGTACAACTGGCAGTTCCCGCAGGGCGGCGTCGACTCCGGCGAGGACCTCTATCTCGCCGCCTGCCGCGAGCTGGCCGAAGAGACGGGCGTCGTCACCACCACCCTGCTCGGCCGCACCGACGGCTGGCTGGCCTATGACTTCCCGCCCGGCCACAACGGCTCGAAGATCGCCAAGGGCTGGAAGGGCCAGCGCCAGGTCTGGTTCGCCCTGCGCTTCGACGGCCAGGAAAGCGAAATCGACCTCAGCGGCGACGGCCACCCCGAGTTCGACGCCTGGCGCTGGGGCAGCCTCGACGAGGCCCCCGGCCTGGTCGTGCCGTTCAAGAAGGCGATCTACGAGACCGTCGTGCGCGCCTTCCACGTCTTCACCGGCCAGCCCGGCCGCGCGGCCTGACCGACCGATGAGCAGCGCTCCGCCGCCGATCGTCATGGTGCATGGCGCCTTCTGCGGCGGCTGGGCGTTCGAGCGCCTGCGCGAGCCCTTCGAGGCCGCCGGCCACTTCGTCCTCGCCCCGGACCTGCGCGGCCACGCCGCCGTCGATCCGCCCCATGCGGTGCTCGGCGTCTCGGTCACCGATTACGCGCGTGACGTCGCGCGGCTCTGCGCCGGGCTCGACGAGGCCCCGATCCTGGTCGGCCACTCGATGGGCGGGCTGGTCTGCGCCCTGGCCGCCAGCCGCACGCCGGTGCGGGCCATGGTGCTGCTGGCCCCGACCGCGCCCTGGGGCGTGGCGGCCTCGTCGATGGAAGAGGCGATCACCGCCTTCGGCCTGCACGCGCTGGGGCCGTTCTGGGCGCAGTCCGTCGCCCCCGACCGCAGCCTGGCGCGGCGCTACAGCCTCGACCGCATGGAGCGCGCCGAGCGCGAGGCGGTCGTCGCCCGCATGCGCCCCGAAAGCGGCCGCGCGCTCTGGGAGACGCTGAACTGGTGGCTCGACCCGTTCATGACCACCAGCGTCGGCCCCCTGCACGTGCCGGCCCTGGTGATCGGCGGCGAGCGGGATGTCGTCCATCCGCCCGCCACCGTCCGCCAGACCGCCGCCCGGCTGGGCGGCGAGTTCATCGAGGCCCCCGGCATGAGCCACTGGCTGGTCGCCGAGCCCGGCTGGCGCGAGATCGCCGAGATCGCCCAGGGCTGGCTCGAGGCCCTCCCGGCCTAAGCGCCCGCGGGGCCTACTTCGTCCCCAGCACCTTCTTCAGGAACACGATCTCGCTGGCGCGCACCGCTTCGGCGTTGGCCTTCTTGGCGACGCCGTGGCCTTCGTCGAGGGCCAGCACGTACCAGACCTCGGTGCCCTGGCCGCGCAGCGTGGCGACCATCTGTTCGGACTCCGACTGCGGCACCCGCGGATCGTTGGCGCCCTGATAGATCATCATCGGCTTCTTCATCTTGGCGCTCATGTTGAGCGGCGAGATCTTGTCGAACACCGCCGCCATCTTCGGAT
Source organism: Phenylobacterium sp. GW823-FHT02A09 (assembly GCF_058797775.1). Lineage (NCBI taxonomy): Bacteria > Pseudomonadati > Pseudomonadota > Alphaproteobacteria > Caulobacterales > Caulobacteraceae > Phenylobacterium > Phenylobacterium sp. GW823-FHT02A09. Next base: position 454,741 of record NZ_JBXAJZ010000002.1, read on the forward strand.
CGCGCTCGTCGCCGTACTCCGCCCGGCGCAGGTCGCGGCGATAGCCCTCGGTGTTGGCCAGGAAGGTCTTCCAGTTGGAAATGCCGTAGAGGTCGATCGCCCCGGCGATGCGGTCGTTGTAGTGGGCCGCGACCGCCAGCGACATGTAGCCGCCGTACGACTGCCCGACGACCGCCACGCGGCCGGCGTCGAGGTCCGGCTGCTTGGCGATCCAGTCGAGCAGCGCGCCGATGTCCTTGACCGAGTCCTCGCGCTTCTCGGCGTTGTCGAGGCCGATATAGGTCTTGCCGTAGCCGCTGGAGCCGCGGACGTTCGGGATGATCACCGCCGCGCCGACCTCGTTGACCCACGACTGGCGGCGCGGGTTGAAGTTCGGCTGCTCCTGGCCCTCCGGACCGCCGTGGATCTGGATGACCACGGGCAGCTTCTCGCCGGGCTTGGCGGCCGGCTTGTAGATGAAGGCCGGGATCGAGCGCTTGTCGAAGGTCGGGTAGCGGAACAGGGTCGGCTCGACCAGCTTGGCCGGATCCAGGCCGCCGAGCTCGCTCTGCGTCCAGCGGACCAGTTTCTGATCGGCCAGGGCGAAGCTCCAGACGTCGCCGGACGAGGTCGAGGTCGAGAGGCTGAAGCCGAGCTGCTTGCCGTCGGGCGAGAAGCCGAGGCCGGTCAGCACGCCCATCGGCAGGGCCGGGGTCGGCAGGGTCTGGCCGCTGGCGACCTCCTTAACGACGATCTTCGAATAGCCTTCCTCGTTGACGAGGTAGGCGATCAGCGCGCCGTCGGGCGACAGGTCGAAGGTCTCGGCCGGCCACTTGGCGCCCGGCTCGAGGTCGCGGACCGCGCCGCTGGCGAGGTCGATCACGACCGGCCGGGCCATGTCGGACTTGTCGTCGGAGAGCGTGATCACGTGGCCGCCGTCCGCAGCGAAGGCGCCGCCGACATAGGCGATCGCACGGCCGGTCGGGCCGACCGGCTTCACCGCCCCGCTGGCGATGTCGAGGACGAACAGCTCGGTCGAGGCGACCGAGTTGTAGCGGCTCAGCAGCAGGCTCTTGCCGTCCGGCGAGAAGTCGAGCACCGCCATCGCGCCCGTGCCCTCGTGGACGACGCGGCGGCCTTCCGGCTGGGCCGGATCGGCCAGCATGATGTCGTAGTTCGGATCGCCCGGGGTCACCTGGCTCCAGGCCGCCAGCTTGCCGTCGCCCGAGAAGGTGAAGTCCGAATTGCGGGTCTTCGGTGCCGTGAGCTGCACCTCGTCGCCGCTCAGGCCCCGCACATAGGCCTGGTAGTACTCGGCCCCGCCGACGTCGCGCGGATAGACGAAGCGGGCCTGGCCCGGCTGCGCCTTGGCGCTGTTCACCGGCTCGGCGAAGAAGGTCAGCTGGGTGCGCGCGGCGCCCGGCGCGGCCACGCGGTGGATCTGGTTCACGTCCCCGAAGCGGGTGGCGATCAGGATCGAGCCGTCGTCCAGCCAGTCCTCGAACACCGCCGAGCGGGCGTTGTAGTAGGGCGCGATCGCGGCCTTCAGCGCCGCCGGGGTCTCAGGCACGTTGTCGTAGACGATCTGGCCGGACTGGCGCTTGGGCAGGTCGGCGGCCGGCGCGGCGGCGGCGCAGGCGAAGGCGAGGACCGTGCCAAGCAGCAGGGCGCGCGTCGTCATCGGGGGAACTCCAAACAGTCGAGGTTTGGCGCGACCCTGGCCGCGCCCGGCGCCGCCCGTCAACGCCCGATCGACGGGCGCCCTGCGGCGGAAACGACAAAGGGCGCGGGATCTGCTCCCACGCCCTTCGCATCGGCTTGGCTGCGCCCTCGGCGGGCGCGGCGAGATCCTAGAACTTGCGTTCCGAGTAGAGCACTTCGCCCAGGTCGCTGTTCTTGCCGGCCGGGGTTCCGTCCGGCTTCTTCAGCTGCAGGAACACCAGGCCGATCGATTCCTTGTCGGTGTAGTATTCCCACGAGTTGGTGATGCGCTTGAAGTCGGTCGCCGGCACGAAGTCGTTCCGCTGCTGGACCAGCTCGGGCTTGTGCAGGAACGAGAAGATGTTCAGGCCGACGATGATCGGCTTCTCGCCGTCGATCGCGTAGCTGAGCGTCAGCCGGCAGACGTCCTTGTTCGAGCCCTGCGGCCAGATGGTCAGCGTGTAGGGCTTCTCGACCAGGGTGCCGACATAGGTCCCCTCGCGCTTGTTCAGCTTGTAGCCGGCCATGCCGCCGGCCAGGGACTTGAAGTCGCCGCCCTTCACGAGCGGTTTGCAGACCCGGTTGATGACGTCGATGATCTGGCCCTCGGCGCCGGTGGTCGGCAGCACGTAGGACTTTTCTTCGGCGGCCGGCGCCGGCGCGGCGGCGGGCGCAGCGGCGGGGGCCGGCTCGGCGGCGGGGGCGGCCGGCGGGGCCGCTTCGGGCGCCGGTTGGGCGTGAGCCGCCGTGGCGAGCCCAGCGAGAGCAATCAGACTGACGAAGGCGGTGCGCATGGCGAGGTCCCTAACTTAAGCGTGCCGCATAACACTCGAAACAGGCGGTCCCTCGCAACCCCTCTAGCGCAGCAATCGGACTGATCGATGGCGATTGCGTCGCCTTGGGACGGCAAAATCGCGTGACCTGCCCGTCAGATACGAAAAGACCCCGGCGCCGTGGGCGTCGGGGTCTCTGATCGTTGGGCTGCGGCCGGCGGTTAGGCGGCCACTTCCGTCGCCTGTTCGGCGAGGATGGTCAGGCCCTCAGGGGTCACGTCGGCGAAACCGCCTTCGATCTCGAAGACCTTCACGGCGCCGCCGCTATAGACCTTCACCTGCCCGACCTTCAGCGTGGTCATGAACGGCGCGTGGTCGGCCAGCACGCCGAAGTCGCCTTCCGTGCCCGGCGCGTCGACCTGGTCGACATCGCCCGAGAACAGTTCGCGCTCGGGCGAGACCAGCGAGAAGTGAAGCTTCCCAGCCATGATCCTTAGGCTTCCGCGGCCAGCTTTTCGGCCTTGACCACCGCGTCTTCGATGGTGCCGACGTTGTAGAAGGCCGCTTCCGGCAGGTGGTCGTATTCACCGTCCACGACCGCCTTGAACGAGCGGATCGTGTCTTCCAGGCTCACGAAGATGCCCGGCATGTTGGTGAACTGCTCGGCCACGTGGAACGGCTGGCTGAGGAACTTCTGGATCTTCCGGGCGCGGGCCACGGTCAGCTTGTCCTCTTCCGACAGCTCGTCCATGCCCAGGATGGCGATGATGTCCTTCAGGGCCTTGTAGGCCTGCAGGGTTTCCTGGACGCGGCGGGCCACGCCGTAGTGTTCGTCGCCGATCACCAGCGGGTCCATGATCCGCGAGGTCGAGTCCAGCGGGTCCACGGCCGGGAAGATGGCCTGGGCCGCGATGTCACGCGACAGAACGGTGGTGGCGTCCAAGTGGGCGAACGAAGCGGCCGGGGCCGGGTCGGTCAGGTCGTCGGCGGGAACGTAGATGGCCTGGACCGAGGTGATCGAACCCTTGGAGGTCGAGGTGATGCGCTCCTGCAGGTTGCCCATCTCGGTGGCCAGGGTGGGCTGATAGCCCACGGCCGACGGGATACGGCCCAGCAGCGCGGACACTTCCGAGCCGGCTTGGGTGAAGCGGAAGATGTTGTCGATGAAGAGGAGCACGTCCTTGCCCTCTTGGTCGCGGAAGTACTCGGCCTGAGCCAGGCCGGTCAGCGCGACCCGGGCGCGGGCGCCGGGGGGCTCGTTCATCTGGCCGTAGACCAGGGTGCAACGGCTCTCGCCGCCGCCGCCCGGCTGGTTCACGTTCGACTCGATCATCTCGTGATAGAGGTCGTTGCCTTCGCGGGTCCGCTCACCAACGCCGGCCAGCACGGAGTAACCACCGTACGCCTTGGCGATGTTGTTGATCAGTTCCTGCATGGTCACGGTCTTGCCCACGCCGGCGCCGCCGAACAGGCCGATCTTGCCGCCCTTGGTGTAGGGGCAGAGCAGGTCGATGACCTTAATGCCGGTGACGAGCACTTCGGCCGCCGTCGACTGCTCGGCGAAGCTCGGGGCTTCCCGGTGGATCGGCGAATAGTGCTGGGTGACGATCGGGCCGGCTTCGTCGATCGGGTCGCCGATGACGTTCATGATGCGGCCCAGGGTCGCCGGGCCGACCGGCACGGTGATGCTGCGGCCGGTGTCGCTCACGGGCTGGCCGCGGGTCAGACCCTCGGTGGTGTCCATGGCGATCGTGCGGACGGTGTTCTCGCCCAGGTGCTGGGCGACTTCCAGCACCAGGCGGAACGGCGCGCCGGTCCGTTGGTCGGTGTTGGTGGTTTCCAGCGCGTTCATGATCGCCGGCAGGTGGCCGTCGAACTCGACGTCGACGACGGCGCCGATGATCTGCGAGATGCGGCCGGTGGCGACGCCGGCGGCGGCGGCGGCCTTCGGAGCGGCGGCCTTCGCGGCGGCGGGAGCCTTCGGAGCAGCGGCCTTCGGCGCGGCCTTGGCGGCGGCGGCCTTCGGCGCGGCGGCCGCCTTCGGGGCGGCGGGCTTCTTGGCGGGAGCCTTGGGGGTCGTAGCCATGGGTTCGGACTCTTTCGGGTTAGAGCGCTTCGGCGCCGGAGATGATCTCGATCAGCTCCTTGGTGATCTGCGCCTGGCGTGAACGGTTATATTGCAGGGTCATGCTGGCGATCATGTCGCCGGCGTTGCGGGTGGCGTTGTCCATCGCCGTCATCTGGGCGGCGTAGAACCCGGCCTGGTTCTCGAGCATCGCCGACAGCACCTGAACGGTCAGGTTCCGCGGCAGCAGGGTTTCGAGGATTTCCTCTTCGCCCGGCTCGTACTCGTAGGCCGCGCCCTTCAGATCGACGGTCGCGCCGCCGTCCTGCACCTGGGCCGGGATCAGCTGGCTCAGGGTCGGAACCTGCGAGACCACCGACTTGAAGCGGCTGAACGCCAGGGTGACGACGTCGATTTCGCCGGCTTCGAACAGCTCGGTGATCTTGTCGGCCACCGGCTGGGCGGTCGCCATCGACGGAACCCCGGCCTCGAAGGAGGCCACGATCTTGTCGCCGTACTGACGCTTCAGCTGGTCACGGGCCTTCTTGCCGACGACGAGGATTTTGACGTCCTTGCCCTGGCCGATCAGCTCGTTGATCTTCTCGCGCGCCGCGCGAATGATCGAGGTGTTGAAGCCGCCGGCCATGCCGCGGTCCGAGGACGTCACGACCACCAGATGGCGGTCGCTGCGGCCCGTGCCGACCAGCAGCTTGGGGGCGGCGTCGCCCGACACCCCGGCCGCCAGGTTCGCAATGACCGAGGCCATGCGCTGGGCGTACGGGCGGGCGTTTTGCGCAGCGTCCTGCGAGCGGCGAAGTTTCGCCGCCGCAACCATCTGCATCGCCTTCGTGATCTTCTGCGTGGCTTTCACGCTTCCGATCCGATTGCGCATCTCCTTGAGGCTGGCCATCTCCTAGGGCTCCGCTGCTTACGCGAAGCTCTTGGTGAAGGCTTCGAGAGCTTCCTTCAGCTTGGCCTCAGTGTCCGCCTTCAGCTCCTTGCTGGTGCGGATGGTGTCCAGGATGTCCTGGTGCTTGGCGTGCAGGCGGCCCAGCAGTTCGGCTTCGTAGCGGCCGACATCGGCGGTCGCGATGCCGTCCAGGTAGCCGCGGGTGCCGGCGTAGATCACCGCCACCTGCTCTTCGACCTTCAGCGGCGAGTATTGCGGCTGCTTCAGCAGCTCGGTCAGGCGTTCACCGCGGGCCAGCTGGCGCTGGGTGGTGACGTCGAGGTCCGAACCGAACTTCGCGAAGGCGGCCATTTCCCGATACTGGGCCAGTTCGCCCTTAATCGGACCCGAGGCTTGCTTCATCGCCTTGATCTGGGCCGAGGAGCCCACGCGGCTGACGGAGATGCCGACGTTCACGGCCGGGCGGATGCCCTGGAAGAACAGGTCGGTTTCGAGGAAGATCTGGCCGTCGGTGATCGAGATCACGTTGGTCGGGATGTAGGCCGACACGTCGTTGGCCTGGGTTTCGATGACCGGCAGAGCGGTCAGCGAGCCCGAACCGTTGTCTTCGTTCAGCTTCGCGGCGCGCTCCAGCAGGCGGCTATGCAGATAGAAGACGTCGCCCGGATAGGCTTCGCGGCCCGGCGGACGGCGCAGCAGCAGCGACATTTGACGATAGGCGACGGCCTGCTTGGAAAGGTCGTCGTAGATGATGACGGCGTGCATGCCGTTGTCGCGGAACCACTCGCCCATGGCGCAACCGGCGAACGGAGCCAGGAACTGCAGCGGGGCCGGTTCCGAGGCGGTCGCCGAAACGACGATGGTGTAGTCCAGGGCGCCGCGCTCTTCGAGCGTCTTGACGATCTGGGCGACGGTCGAACGCTTCTGGCCGATGGCGACGTAGATGCAGAAGAGCTTGGCGCTCTCGTCGTCGCCGGCGTTGACCGACTTCTGGTTCAGGATGGTGTCGACGGCGACGGCGGTCTTGCCGGTCTGACGGTCGCCGATGATCAGTTCGCGCTGGCCGCGGCCGACCGGGATCAGCGAGTCGATGGCCTTCAGGCCGGTCTGCACCGGCTCGTGCACCGACTTACGCGGGATGATGCCCGGCGCCTTCACGTCCACGCGGCGACGCTCGGCCACGTTCTGGATCGGGCCCTTGCCGTCGATCGGCTCGCCCAGCGGGTTCACGACGCGGCCCAGCAGGCCCTTGCCGACCGGCACGTCCACGATTTCGGCCAGACGGCGGACTTCGTCGCCCTCGGCGATCGCGCGGTCTTCGCCGAAGATAACGACGCCGACGTTGTCCTTTTCCAGGTTCAGGGCCATGCCCTTCACGCCGGCCTTGGGGAACTCGACCATTTCGCCCGACTGGACGTTGTCGAGGCCGAAGACGCGGGCGATGCCGTCACCGACGGACAGAACCGAACCGACGTCCGAGACGTCGGCTTCTTCGCCGAAATTGGCGATCTGCGACTTGAGGATGGCCGAAATTTCGGCGGCGCGGATGTCCATGGGCTTACGCTCTCTTCAGGGCGAACTTGAGGGAGTCGAGCTTCGAACGCAGCGAAGCATCGAACAGACGGGAACCGACCTGCACCTTGATCCCGCCCAGAAGGGCCGGATCAACGCGGGTCTCGATTTCGGGGTCCTTGCCGAGCGCGGTTCGCAACGCGGCGGCGACACCCTTGGATTGGGCTGCAGTAAGCGGCATGGCCGTGGTCACCTGGGCCGAGATCGCGCCGCGCGCGTCCGCCGCCAGGGCCTCGAAGGCCGTGATCACTGAGGGAAGCACCGAGGCGCGGCCGTTGGCGGCCAGCAGCCCCAGGAACTTCCTGGTTGTGGGATTGAGCTTCGCCTTTGCGCCAAGGGAGGCCAACGCCTTGCCCTTGTCGTCGGCGCTGAACGCCGGCGAAGCCAGCAAGGTCCGCAGATCCTTGCTGTCGGCGCTCATCTTTTTCAGCGCCTTGAGGTCGGCCTCGACGGCCGCCAATTTCTTCTCATCGTTCGCGAGATCGAACAGGGCTTGAGCATATCTGCTGCCCACATTCGAAGCCTTGGAATCGTCCGCCACTTATTTTGTCCGCCCGGTGCGCGCAAAAGGCCGCGGCGAAGAAATCTCCACTGCGACCCTAAAGGCTTGAAAGCGCTTGGAAAAGCACATTGGCCATCGAGACTGGAAAAGCCCCTGGCCCGAAGCCGCGCGCCTGATAGCACGCGATTTTCAGCGTCGCAACCAAACCAGCCGCGACACCTTGTATTATCTGGCGTTGAACCTACGAAATACCGCCGCCCCCGTGGCCAGCACTGCGCCGTCCTGGGCGAGCACGCGGCCATAGGCGAACACCAGCGTGCGGGTGGCCCGCTCGACGCCGGCCTCCACGTTCACCGCTGCGCCCGGCGCGGCGGCTACTCCATAATCGATGGTCAGCGAAACGGGCTCTGCGCCCTCGCCGGCGACCTGGGCCAGGGCCGGCTCGAGCAGGCTGGCGGCCGGGGCCGGGCCAGCGGGAAATTCAGTCTCTATGGAAATGGGGTCTTGGGTCATCGCGGCGGGTTCATAAGCGTCGCTGGCGCCGCGGCCAAGCCGGTGCGCCGCCCTATACATAGAAAGACGGGCGCCGGAGGGCCCGGCGCCCGAGTTACAGGCTCGACTAGACTAGCGGCTGGGAGGCGCGCCTAGATTTGCGCGAACCTGGATCCTTCAGCCTTTAGCGGTTGGCCACTTGCTGGGCCGGCAGGGCAGCGGTGTTGCACTGCTCGAGCTTGGCCGCTTCCAGCTGCTTGCGCGCGCCGCCGAACGAGGCGACCGCACCGACGTTCTTGGCCACTTCCTTACAGGTCGCCGCGCCGTAGGTGCGCGAGGACGGAGCCGCCGCCGTGCAGGTGTCGCCTTCGCAGGTGAAGACGGCGCCGCCGGCGATGAACTTGGTCTTTTCCGCGACCGGGGCCTGCAGTTTGGCGGTGATCGGATCGTCAGCCAGGGCCGCGCCAGCGGCGAAGGAGACGGACATCATGGCGGCGCAGGCGGCCGCGAGCGTACGGAGCTTCATCGAAAGCCCTCCAGCGTTCGGGGAGAATGTGCGAGTCCGGTTCAGGGGACACGGCTCGGACCAATCCGGGGATCACAACCGGTATCCCCACCGGCTGTGCGAGTTGAACTAAGCATCGCTAAGATAACGGTGTTAAGATCATCAGCAACCGCTTTTTTCGCAACGCGGTTATGCGAAAATGATGGGATTGCGAACCGATAGCAGCGTTCCCATGTAGGCGGGGTCGCCTTCCGCGAGCGCCGGGGCCGCGTTTGCACGCTCTCCTTTCGCCCCGATTGCGCCACGCGCCGCCGCCCCGATCAAACGATGCTTTCGCCGGATGCTTCGTGAGCTCGGCTCACGACGCCGGGCGCGCCGCCTCCGGTCGCCAGGCGATCATCCCGTGGGTGCGGGCCCGCACCTGCGGCGGCGCCAGGCACATGGCCAGGGCTTCGTAGCCGGCCGCGCCGGGGCGCAGCGCCACACCGATCGGCGGGCTGTGGTTGGCCGGGCAGTAGATCGCCGCCTCTTCAGGCCCGGCCGCGGCCAGGTCGAGGATCGCGTCCGACCTGGTCATCAGCACCAGCGGCCGCGCCGGGCGCCCGCGTCGCCGCAGGCGCGCGATGAGCGCGGCCTGGGTCGCCTCGTCCAGCCCGTCCTCGACCATGTCGACCACCAGCGCTCCGTCGCCCTCCGCCTCCAGTTCGGCCAGCAACGACAGCAGCGCCGGGCTGCGCGTCGCACCATCCTCGACGAGCCAGGCCGCGGCGGCCTCGATGCGCGCGTCCGGAGCGACCTGGATCTCCAAGCGCTCGAGCCCGACGAAGCGCGCGCCCGGCAGTTCCTGCGCGAGCCGCATCGCCAGCCGGGTCTTGCCGCTGCCGAGCGGCCCGACCAGGTAGGTCAGCGGCGCAAGCTCACCCAGCTCGAAGCGCTCGCCGCCCCACGGCCAGGGCAGGTCGAAGGCGACCGCCGGGGCCGCCAGCAGCGCCGCGAGCTCGGCCGCGCTCGGCGCCGCGCCGGCGGCGAGCTGCGCGCGCATCCGCCCCACCCGCTCGATGGTCAGCGCCAGGCTCCTCCCCTGCGCTTCCAACGCCGCCTGATGCGCGGCCAGCGCCGGCTCCAGCACGCTGGCGTCGCCGCCGAGCACCCGCTCGACCTGGGCGAGGCTGAGCCCCAGCGCCCGCAGGGTCGCGATCTCCCCGCCCCGCGCCAGCTGCTCGGGGCCGTAGGCGCGCCAGCCGGCCGCGGTCCGCAGCGGCGCGATCAGGCCGCGCGCCTCATAGACCCGCAACGCCTTGGCCGAGACCCCCAGCCGCCGCGCGGCCTGCGAAGCACTCAGGAACTGAACGGAACCGGTCACGAATCACCTCGCTGCGCTGTCGACCGACGCATTGAGGGGAGCGGCCCCAGGGGCCGGGTCAAGCGGATGCTACAGCCGAGCTTGTTCATCGCTCGTCAATCATGTCGCGCGTTTGGTGCGCATCAGCTATCTAGCCGCCTCGGGGCGGGTATTCGGCGAACTCTTTAGGACGACACATGGCCAAGTCAGGACCGGGCCCTCGCCGGCCGGCCCAGCGTACCCCGTTGCAGGCGCTCCTCTACTGGACCGCCGTGCTTGGCGTGTGGGGGCTGATCTTCGTCGTCGCCTTCTTCGCGGTGTTCGCGGTCGACCTGCCCGACACCTCCAAGCTCAACGACGTCACGCGCGCGCCGTCGGTCTCCTATCTCGACCAGTCGGGCGCGCTCGTCGCCGTGCGCGGCAGCCAGAACACCCCGCCGGTCGATCTCGATTCGTTGCCGGACTATGTGCCGAAGGCGTTCATCGCCATCGAGGACCGCTGGTTCTACTGGCACCCCGGGTTCAACCCGTGGGGCATCGTACGCTCGCAGATCTACAACATGCAGAACAAGGGCGGGCCGCTGCGCGGCGGCTCGACCATCACCCAGCAGCTGGCGCGCAACCTGTTCCTGACGCCCAGCCAGAACTATCGGCGCAAGGCCCAGGAGCTGATCCTGGCCATGTGGCTGGAGGCCAAGTTCTCCAAGAAGGAGATCCTCTCCCTCTATCTGAACCGGGTCTATTTCGGCGGCGGCGCCTATGGCATCGAAGCGGCCTCGCAGCGCTATTTCGGCAAGCCCGCCTCGCAGCTGACCCTTGGCGAAAGCGCCCTGCTGGCCGGCATGATGAAGGGCCCCAGCCGCTACTCGCCGGTCTCGGCCACCGATCGCGCCGAGCGCCGCGCCACCATCGTGCTGGACGAGATGGTCCGCACCGGCGCCATCACCCCAGCCGAGCGCGACGCCGCCTTCAAGACCCCGGTGCGGGTCAACCCGACGCTGGCCAACCAGCGGGCGCAGTACTTCACCGACTGGGTCGACGATCAGGTCCGCAGCCTGGTCGGCGAGCCGACCGAGGACCTGGTGGTCGAGACCACCCTCGACCTGCCGATCCAGACCGCCGCCGAGCAGGCGATCCGCAAGGGGGTCGAGGCGGGCAAGAGCCAGGGCATCGGCCAGGGGGCGCTGGTCGCCATCGACGGCGAGGGCCGCATCCGGGCCTATGTCGGCGGAGCCAACTACACCGACAGCCAGTTCGACCGCGCCACCACCGCCCGCCGCCAGGCGGGCTCTGCGTTCAAGCCGTTCGTCTATCTGGCGGCGATGGAAGCCGGCCGCACCCCGGCCGACATGGTGGTCGACGAGCCGATCAAGATCGGCAATTGGGCGCCGCGCAACTACACCAACGACTTTCGCGGGCCGATGACGCTGCAGACGGCGTTGGCCCAGTCGATCAACACCGTCGCCGCGCGGCTGGCCAACGAGGTCGGAACCGGCAACGTCGCGGCCGCCGCCCGCCGGCTCGGCATCAATTCGCACATCCAGCTCGATCCCTCGATGGCGCTCGGCGCGGTCGAGGTCAGCCCGATGGAGATGGCCCAGGCCTATGCCCCGTTCGCCAACGGCGGGTTCCTGGCCAAGGGCTACGGAATCCAGCGGATACGCACCGCCAGCGGCAAGATCCTCTACGACCACAGCGTCGAGAAGACCGCCCGCACCCAGGTGATCGGCACGCCGGCTTTGCAGTACATGAACCAGATGATGCGCCAGGTGGTGGCCGGCGGCACCGGAACCCGCGCCAAGGTTCCCGGCTACGACCTGGCCGGCAAGACCGGCACCACCAGCGACTACCGCGACGCCTGGTTCGTCGGCTACACCGGCGGCTTCGTCGCCGCCGTCTGGGTCGGCAAGGACGACAACAAGCCGATGAAGCGGGTCAGCGGCGGCGGCGCCCCGGCCGGCATCTGGCGCGACTTCATGGGCCAGGCCCTGCCGCGGCTGAAGGTCCAGGCCATTCCGGGCGGGACCTACGAGCCGCCGGCGCCCAGCGATCCGATCGGCGACCTGGTCGACGGCATCGCCGACGCCATCGGGGTCGGCGGCCAGCCCGCGGCCCAGCCTCAAGCTCCGCAGCAGAAGACCGCGCCGACCGACGACATCCCGTTTTAGGCGCTTCTAGATCGGCGGCTCGTCGACCACCTCGGCGGTCGTGGTCGGGGCCGGCGCCGGTTCGGGCGCCTCTTCCAGCAGCGTCTCGATCGTCTCCGGCGGCGGCGGCGGCGGCGCGGCCGCCGGCGGACCGTAGGGGATCGCCAGCGCCGGGCCGCGCTTCAGCGCCGTGACCATGAACCCGCGCCACAGCTCGGCCGGCGCTCCGCCGCCGGTCACCCGCTTCATCGGCGCGCCGCTGTCGTTGCCCATCCAGACCACGGTCGTGAAGCCGCCGCTGTAGCCGGCGAACCAGGCGTCCTTATAGTCGCTGGTGGTGCCGGTCTTGCCGGCGATGTCGTAGCCCGGGATCTTGGCGCGGGTCCCCGTGCCGGCCGCGACCACGCCGCGCAGCATGCGGTTGAGGTCGCTCAGCGCCGGGTTGCCGATCACGTTCGCCGCCGAGCCCGCCTTGCGCTGATAGAGCACCTGGCCGCCGACCGTGCGGATGCGCTCGATGCCGTAGGCCTGCACGCGATTGCCGCCGTTCGAGAACGCGCCATAGGCCTGGGCCATCTCCAGCGGCGAGACCAGGCTGGTGCCCAGCGCCATGGCCGGGTCGGTGTTCACCGCCGAGACCACGCCCAGCCGCTTGGCGGTGGCCGCCACGGCGCCGCGCCCGACCTCGTCGGCCAGTCGCACCGCCACGGTGTTGGTCGACTGCGCCACCGCCTGTTCCAGGGTCAGGGTCCCGGAGAAATTGTTGCTGTAGTTCTGCGGCGACCAGGTCCCGATGGTGATCGGCTCGTCCACCACCGCCATGTCCGGGGTTCGGCCGGCCTCGAGCGCGGTCAGGTAGACGAACGGCTTCCAGGCCGAGCCGGCCTGCCGCTTGGCCGTGACCGCGCGATTGTAGGGCGCGGCCGCATAGTCGGTCCCGCCGACCATCGCCCGCACTCGGCCCTGGCCGTCCAGCGCCACCAGCGCCGCCTGGCTGACGTCCTGGGCCTTGTAGCGCTCGACGACCGCGCGGGTCTGGCTCGCAGCGGCGGCCTCCAGGCCGGCGTCGAGCGTGGTCTCGACGATGACGTCCTGCTTGGGCGCGCCGACCAACTGGCGGCGCTGGCCGTCCAGCCAGTCGATGAAGTAGTTGGCCGAGGCGCTGTAGCTGCCGCCGGCCAGCTTCAGCGGCTGGGCCATCGCCTGCTTGCGCTGGGCCGGCGTGATCGCGCCGGTCTCGACCATGGCCGCCAGCACCAGGTCGGCGCGGGCCGCGGCGTTGGCCGGCTCCTCGATCGGGTTGTACTTGGTCGGCGACTTCAGCACCCCGGCCAGGGTCGCAGCTTCGCGCAGGCTCAACTTGGCGGCGCTCTTGCCGAAGTAGCGGCGCGAGGCCTGCTCGATCCCATAGGCGCCGGACCCGAAATAGACCCGGCTCAGATAGAGCCCCAGGATCTGCTTCTTGGAATAGGTGCGCTCCAGCTGGACGGCGTAGACCACCTCCTTGGCCTTGCGCTCCATCGTCTGGTCGGCGCTCAGAAAGAGGTTGCGGGCCAGCTGCTGGGTGATGGTCGAGGCGCCCTGCGCCGCGCGCCCCTGTTCAGCGTTCGCCACGATCGCCCGGGCGATGCCGATCGCGTCGAACCCGGTGTGCTCGTAGAAGCGGCGGTCCTCGATGGCGACGAAGGCGGCCGGCACGTGGGCCGGCAGCTTGGCGATGTCGACCGGCGGTCCGTAGCGGCCGCCGCGCACGCCCAGCACCGCGCCGGCGCGGTCCACATAGACGACCTGCGCCTCGCGCTTGATCGGCGGCAGGGGCGGAAGTTCCGGCGCGGTCAGCGACAGCGACGCGGCGAGCGCGAGGGAGATCAAGTCTTAAGGCTCCAACGGCCGCACCCGCGGCTTACGCCTCCTTCTCCCTCCAGTCCGGAGCCGCGCCAAGATAATTCGCGGTAATGGTCGCCAGCTGCGACTCCAAGTTCCTCCCCCTTTGGGGGAGATGGATCGATGCGCAGCATCGAGACGGAGAGAGACTGCTCTCGAGCTGAAGAGATTCAAAGTCCCCCTCAGTCAGCCATTCGGCTGACAGCTCCCCCAGCGGGGGAGCGATTGTGGCGATCACCGCCCGAAGGCGTGCAGCCGCGCCCCTTCGGCCCGAAGCCAGGCGCGGTGCGGCCGCTCGTCTCCGACCAACGCGCTGACATGGGCCCAGAACTTCGGGCCGTGGTTCAGCTCCAGCAGGTGCGCGCACTCGTGGGCGGCGACGTAGTCGGCCACCTCGTAAGGGGCCAGCGCCAGCCGCCAGGAATAGCGGATCGCCGCCGGCTTGCCCGGCAGCCCGGGCCGGCAGGAGCCCCAGCGCGCGCGGGCGTCCATCATGGTGACGCTGGGTAGCTTGGCCCCCAGCCGCGCACAGTGAAAGGCGGTGCGTTCGGTGAACACCGCCAACGCCTGGCGCTTGATGATCCGGATCACGGCGTTGGCGTAGGCCTCGCCCTCGCCGCGGGCGCTGATCCGCAGCGGCGTCTCGCCGTCGGCCGGATGCAGCCGCGCCGGCTTGTCGCTGGCCTCCAGCCGGCAAGGCTCGCCGAACAGGCTGACGGTCATGCCCGGCGCGATCGCCTGGCTCTGCGGCAGCTCGGCCAGCCGTTCGGCGATCCACGAGGCGCGGTCGCGCGCGAAGGCCGCGGCCTCGGGCAGGCGCCGCTGGCTGGGGGCGGTGGCGATGATCTCACGCTTGGTGCGGTCGAGCCGCAGCGAGATGCGACGCGCGCGGGCGTGAACCTTCAGGCGAACCGTGGCGCCGGCGACATCCAGCCGGTCGCCGTCCGCAAGCGAACGGCCGAAGATACTCATGACGCCAGACTTAAGCTGCGTCGCGGGCCTTTTCGAGTGCGCCTTCCATGCGACGGATGAACGCCCGCACGCGCGGATAGATTTCCTCGCGGAAGCGGCGGCCGTTGAACACCCCGTAGTGACCGACGTGCGGCTGCACGTAGTCCTCCTTGAAGTCGTCCGAGAGCCCGGTGCACAGCGCGTGCGCCGCCTGGGTCTGGCCGATGCCGGAGATGTCGTCGTTCTCGCCTTCGACGGTCAGCAGGCCGACGTCGTTGATCGATCCAGGCTGGATCGGGCGGCCGCGATGGACCAGCTCGCCCTTCGGCAGCAGGTACTGCTGGAACACGTAGTCGATGGTCTGCAGGTAGAATTCTTCCGGCAGGTCGAGCACCGACAGGTACTCGTCGTAGAACTCCAGGTGCTTTTCGGCGGCGTCGCCGTCGCCCTTCATCAAGTCCTCCAGGTAGCGCAGGTGCGCGTCCTGGTGCTTTTCAGCGTTCATCGACATGAACGAGTAGAGCTGCACGAAGCCCGGATAGACCCGCCGGCCCATGCCCGGATAGGGCGCCGGCACCGTGTCGATCATCGTCGACTTGAACCAGGCGAACGGCTTTTCCTCGGCCAGCTTGTTGGTCACGGTCGGCGACAGCCGCGCGTCGATCGGCGAGCCCATGATCGTCATTGTCCCGGGGCGGCACTCCTCGCCGTCCTCGGCCATCAGCGCGGCGGCGGCCAGCACCGCCGGCCCCGGCTGGCAGACGGCGACCACGTGCGGCCGCGGCCCCAACTGGCGCAGCATGTCGCGGACGTGGTCGACAAAGTCGTGGAAGTCGAAGCGGCCTTCCATCACCGGTACGTCGCGGGCGTTCGACCAGTCGGTGATGAACACCTCGTGGTCCTGCAGGAAGGCTTCGACCGTGCCGCGCAGCAGGGTGGCGTAGTGGCCCGACAGCGGCGCGACGATCAGCACCGCCGGCTCCAGCTCGCGACGGCCCGCCTTGCGCATGTCGGCCATGTCGCGGGTGAAGTGGACGAGTTTCACCCACGGGGTCGACCAGACCTCGGTCGGGCGCACGCGCACGCTCTCGCCTTCGATCTGGACGGAATCGATGTTCCAGGCCGGGCGGCCGTAACGGCGCGTCAGGTTCGCGAACAAGTCCGAGCCGGCGAACAGCCGCCGGCCGAGCTCGCTGTCCTTGGCCGGGTTCAGCGGCGACGACCAGAAGTCGCGCGTGGCCCGCGCGGCCCAGCGCAGCGGGGTGGAGGCGTAGTAGCCGGCCTCATAGAGCGTGTAGAGCATCGCCGAGTCCTCTTTGCTGCGGCGCAGCATAACACGCCGGTGGTTAAGCGAGTCCAGCGCTGATGCCGCAGCCAGCAGGGATTCCACGCTCAAGCTCGCCTGTCGGGCCGTTATTTGCGAATTTTTCGAGCTCGCCTGTCGGTCTGGCGGCGCCCGGTTCGTCGATCCATGTAGCGGGAGGACTCGCGGGCGCCCTTCGCCCCGGCCCGCCGAGGAGGAATTCCATGCGTTTCATGTTCTTCATCACGTCCGCGCACACCACCCCGCCGACGCCCGAGCTGATCGAGGCGATGGACAAGCTGGCCAACGAAGAGATCAAGGCCGGCCGGATGATCGACACCGGCGGGCTGATGCCGCTGGCCACCGGCGCCCGCGTGCGGCTCGAAAGCGGCAAGGTCTCGCTGATCGACGGCCCGTTCATCGAGGCCAAGGAGATGGTCGGCGGCTACGCGATCTTCGAAATGCAGAACAAGGAAGAGGCCGTCGCCTCGGCCATGAACTTCATGCAGCTGCACGCCGACCACATGCCCGGTTGGGAAGGCGCCTGCGAGATCCGCGCCATGGCCGGCGCGGACTTCGAGGCCGGCTGCCCGGTGTCGGTCGCCACCGCGGCCGACGCTTGACGCGGCGTCCCGGCCGGCGGCGATGAGCCACGCCGACACCCATCGCGCGATCCTCGCCGCCTGGCGGATCGAACAGCCACGCCTGATCACCGGGCTGGCGAGGATGCTGCGCGACGTGCCGCTGGCCGAAGAGCTGACTCAGGAAGCGCTGGTCGCCGCCCTCGAACGCTGGCCGCAGACCGGCGTGCCCGAGCGTCCCGGCGCCTGGCTGATGGCGACCGCCAAGCGGCGCGCCCTCGATCACCTGCGGCGCCGGCCGATGCTGGCCCGCAAGCACGCCATGGTCGCCCATGAGCTGGAGAGCGAGCAGCAGGCCATGCCGGACCTGGACGCCCCCCTCGACGACGACATCGGCGACGAGATGCTGCGCCTGGTCTTCACCGCCTGCCATCCGCGGCTGACGCGAGAGGCCCGCGCCGCCCTGGCCCTGCGCATGGTCTGCGGCCTGACCACCGCCGAGATCGCCCGCGCCTTCCTGCTGCCGGAGGCGACGATCGGTCAGCGGATCCTGCGCGCCAAGCGCACGCTCACGGAGTCCGGCCTGACCTATGAGACCCCGCGCGGCGAGGAGCTGTCGGAACGCCTCGGCTCGGTGCTGGAGGTCGTCTACCTGATCTTCAACGAGGGCTTCACCGCCGCCCGCGGCGACGACTGGATGCGCCCCCAGCTCTGCAACGAGGCCCTGCGCCTGGCCCGCGTGCTGATCGCGGTGGCCCCGCAGGAGGCCGAGGCCCACGGCCTGCTGGCGCTGATGGAGCTCAACGCCTCACGCGCCAACGCCCGAGTCGACGCGCAAGGCGACCCGATCCTGCTGCTCGACCAGGACCGCCGCCGCTGGGACCAGTTGCAGATCCGCCGCGGCCTGCGCGCCCTGGCCCGCGCCCATCAGCTGGATCCGGTCGGCGGCCCTTACGCCCTGCAGGCCGCCATCGCCGCCTGCCACGCCCAGGCCGAAGCGGCGGCGGACACCGACTGGGCGATCATCGCCGCGCTCTACGGGCGGCTGGCGCAGGTCCTGCCCTCGCCGATCGTCGAGCTGAACCGCGCCATCGCCGTCGGCATGGCGAACGGCCCCGCTGCGGGTTTGGCCCTGGTCGAAAAGCTCGCGGCCGAGCCGGCGCTTGCGGCCTACCACCTGCTGCCCAGCGTCCGCGGCGACCTGTTGCTCAAGCTCGGCCGTCGCGACGAGGCCCGCGCCGCCTTCGAAGCCGCCCTGGCCCTGGCCGAGAACCGCCGCGAGCGCGACTTCCTGCGCCGCCGCGCCGACGAAGCCGCGCGCTAGCGCATCGCGTCGGCGATCTGGCGGGTCGTCTCCTCGGGCGAGATGCCATAGGGCAGCACGCGGTCGAACTGGCCCTTGGGGTTCATCAGATAGGCCGGGGTCGAGTGATCGACCAGGTAGTCCGAGCCCTCGCCGTTCTTCTTGTAATAGACCCGGTAGGCCTTGGCCGCGGCGGCCACCTGCTCGGGCGTGCCGGTCAGGCCGATGGCGCCCTTCGGGAACACCTCGTTGGAGAGGTAGGTCTTGATCTGCTCGGGCGTGTCGCGCTCGGGGTCCACCGAGATGAACACCACCTGGAACTTGTCGGCCTTGGGGCCCAGGTCCCGCTGCGCCGCGCCCAGCACCTGCATGGTCGTCGGGCAGACGTCGGGGCAGTAGGTGAAGCCGAAGAATACCGCGGTCCACTTGCCCTTCAGGATCTTCTCGTCGACAGGCTTGCCGTTCTGGTCGACCAGTTGGAACGGGCCGCCGACCAGGGCCGTTCCGGATGCCGAACTCCCTGCGCGCTGGCCGTCGAAGACCCCGGCGCGCCAGGCGAGCGCGCCCATCAGGACCAGGCCGACCAGACAGGCGGCGACAAGGATGAGATTGCGGCGGGACATGGTTGACCTTTGGGGCTCGTCAGGCGCGGCGTTAGGGGCGATGCTCGCGGCATGATGGCGTCCATCCGGAACCCGTCGCCGTCGCAGCCGTCGCCCGGTCTCGATAGGCAAAGCACCGACCCTGCGCAAGGCGTCGCCGACCTCGGTGCGGCCGGCTGGGGGGTCGAGGGCTGGAACCCGGCCGGCACGCACGGCGGGCGGCTGCGCATGCGCACCCTCGTCACGCTGCGCTGGATGATCATCGCCGGCGAGCTGCTGATCTTCGCCTTGGTCGGGCTCGTGCTCGGCTTCGACGCGCCCTACACGCTCTGCTTCACGGTCATCGGGGCCTCGGCCTGGGTGAACCTGCTGACCGGCGTCGCCTCGCCGGGGCAAAGGCTGATCGGCGGCTGGGAGGCGGTGGCCCAGCTCGGCTTCGACATCGGCCAGATCTCGCTGCTGCTGTTCCTGACCGGCGGCACGGCCAATCCCTTCATCCTGATGCTGCTGGCCCCGGTCACCCTGGGGGCGGCGACGCTGGCCCCGCGCTGGGTCAACCTGCTGGCCGGGATGGCGATCGCCGCCTCGGTGCTGCTGGCCTTCGTGCATGCGCCGCTGCCGTCGCTGAACGGCGCGTTCACCGAGCTGCCGACCGCCTTCATGATCGGCTGCGCCATCGCCAACATCGCCGGGATCGTGGTCATCGCCGGCACCGTGCGCCAAGCGGCCGAGGAGTCCTCGCGCATGGCTCTGGCGCTCGACGTCACCCAGGCGGTGCTGGCGCGTGAGCAGCGGCTCTCGGCCCTCGGCGCCCTGGCCGCCGCCGCCGCGCACGAGCTGGGCACGCCGCTGGCGACCATCTCCATCGTCTCCAAGGAACTGGCCCGCGAGGCGCCGACCCCTGGCGTCAAGGAGGACGCCGAGCTGCTGATGGCCCAGGCCGAACGCTGCGGCGAGATCCTCCGGCGCCTGACCGACGCCCCGGCCGCGGCCTCCGACGAGGTCCACGAGCGGATGAGCCTGCTGCAGCTGGTGCACGAAGTGATCGAGCCCCACGCCGAGGTTAAGGGCGTGCGCGTCGAGGCGATCGTCACCGGCGCGCCGGGCGTCGCCGCCCCCGATATCTGGCGCATGCCCGAGGTGCTGCACGCGATGACCTCGTTCGTCGAGAACGCCGTCGACTTCGCCGCCTCCGAGGTGCTGGTCACCGTCCGCTTCGACGCCGACACCATCAGCGTCCAGGTCCGCGACGATGGTCCCGGCTTCGCGCCCGAGGTCCTCGCCAAGCTGGGCGAGCCCTATGTCACCAGCCGTCCGGGGGTGGCCGGCGGCCGCACCGGCCACGTCGGCATGGGCCTTGGTTTCTTCATCGCCAAGACGTTGCTGGAACGAACCGGAGCCACAGTGACTTTTCAGAACGGTAGACCGCGCGGGGCCGTCGTTGCGGCGAGATGGCCTCGCGCCCGTATCGAAGTGAAGCCGTCATCATCTGCGTGAAGACACTTGCGAAGCTGCGACAAGCAGCGACATGATGCCGCAGGGGGCGTGTGATCAGAACGCCCCTATCGGAGGTTGCGCATGACCGATCTCTCCGCCGATATCGCCGCCCTGCCGGACAGGAGCCTGCTTGTCCTGGACGACGACGCGCCCCTGCGCACACGCCTTGGCCGCGCGCTGGAGCAACGCGGATTTGAGATCGTGCTGGTCGGCAGCGTCGCCGAGGCCCTGGCCGCGGTGAAGTCCAGCCCCCCCGCCTACGCCGTGCTCGACATGCGGCTGGAGGACGGCACGGGCCTGAAGGTTGTGGAAGCGGTGCGCGAGGCGCGGCCCGACGCCAAGGTGGTCATGCTGACCGGCTACGGCAACATCGCCACCGCCGTCGCCGCGGTGAAGTCCGGCGCCATCGACTATCTCTCCAAGCCGGCCGACGCCGACGACGTCGCCCGCGCCCTGCTGGCCCGCAAGGACGAGGCTCCGGCCCCGCCCGAAAATCCGATGAGCGCCGACCGCGTCCGTTGGGAGCACATCCAGCGGGTCTACGAGCTCTGCGGCCACAACGTCTCGGAAACCGCCCGGCGGCTGAACATGCACCGGCGGACCCTGCAGCGCATCCTGGCCAAGCGCGCGCCGCGCTAGGCCTCCAGCTGCACCGCAGCGACCCCCATCGCCCGCATCGCCCCCAGCCGCGCGAAACCGATGGTCAGCGCCTTGCGCCGGGCCGGGGCCAGCGGCGTGGCCGGCGCCTCGCGCAGCACCGCCCCGCCGAACCCGTCGCAGACGATCAGCCCCGGTTCGTCCGGCAGGATGTGCTGCGGGAACTCGGGCGCCACGGCGAAGGCGAAGCGGTCGCAATAGGGCAGGTACTCGTGCCACTTGCGATCGACGCGATAGTCCTCGAGCCCCGACTTCACCTCGATGATGGCCAGCTCGCCCTTGCGCGAAACCGCCATCAGGTCGGCGCGCCGGCCGTTCGGCAAGGTCACCTCCGCCAGCGGCGCATAGCCGAGGTCGACCAGCAGCCGCGCCGCGCCGCGCGTGACGTTGGCGGTGATCTCAGGCCGGGTGACGGTGACGATGGTGACGTCCATGTCGAAACCATGTTCCGGTTTCGTTCGGGGCGCAAGAGCCGTCAATTGCGGGCCGGCAGCGGGAACTCCAGGCGGCCCACGTCGTAGCCGAGCTGCTTGAGGCGGGCGAGCGCCTGGCTCTTCACCGCGGCCGGCAGGGTCGGTCGCTGCGACATCAGCCACACCGAGCGGCCGCCCGGCGTGCCGAGGATCAGCCAGCCCTGGTCGCTGCGGTGGTCGAGCACCCAGTACTCCTGGCGCACCAGGCCGTTGAAGAAGGTCATCTGCAGCTTGGCGTTGGTGCTGGGGTCGAGGACCTTGGCCCTGGCCTTCCACTCGGTGACCGGGGCCGAGAGCGAGCCCTTGTGACAGGCCTGCACCACCGCAAAGCCGTCGGCGACCCGCTGCCAGTCGGACGTGCCGCCCTGGCAGCCGGTCTGGATCTTGTTGGGCAGCCGCGCGACCTCGTACCAGCGACCCATCATGTTGGTCAGCTCGATCTTCTTGGTCGGCGCCGACGGCGCGGCCAGGGCCGAGCCCCCGGCGAGGGCGAAGGCGAGGACCAGGGTGGCGAGTGCGCGCATAGCAGACGTGGGTCTCGGTTGAATTGGTAAGGCCCGCGGAATCTCCCGCGGGCCTCCATGCAATATCAACGCAGAATTTGGCGCTTCCGCGGCGCCGCGTCTACTCCGCCGCCAGGGTCACGTTGGCGGCGATGCGGTCCTTGAAGTTGATCTTCTGAAGGTACTTGATGCCCTCCTCGGCGATGTCGTCGCCGACCATGCGGTCGCCCTCGGCCTTCAGCTCCTCCATGTCGACATACATGCCGTAGAAGGCGCGGGTGCGGTCGGTGACGATGCCGGCGTTCAGCAGCGTCTTGATCAGCACCCGGAAGATGTTGGTGCTTTCCTTCATGTCCTCGCGCCGCACCTCGTCGGTGGCGATCAGCTGGATTTCCTCGAGCACCTTGGCCGGGTCGAGCCCGAACTCCTCGTAGAGCGCGGTCTGTTCGCTGGGCGAGACCAGGTTGAACAGCAGGATCTGGAAGCAGTGCGCGGCCCAGTCCTCGA
The DNA here is from genome assembly GCF_058797775.1 of Phenylobacterium sp. GW823-FHT02A09. Taxonomy (NCBI): domain Bacteria; kingdom Pseudomonadati; phylum Pseudomonadota; class Alphaproteobacteria; order Caulobacterales; family Caulobacteraceae; genus Phenylobacterium; species Phenylobacterium sp. GW823-FHT02A09. The sequence goes on from NZ_JBXAJZ010000002.1 coordinate 476,990, forward strand.
CGATGTTGTGCTCGGCTTCCGACAGCTTCGGAATGGTGCGGTCGGCCCAGATCTTCCCGAACTTGTGGTGGAAGGCCTCGTCGGTCATCACCAGCTGCATCAGCTGGCGGCCGAGCGGATCGTTGAGCTTCTGGTAGAAGGTGGCGAAGGCGCCCATGGCCAGGCCCTCGACCAGCATCTGCATGCCGATGATCTTCTTGTAGACCTCGGGGCTGCCGATGATGTCGACCAGCAGGTCCTGCAGCACCTTGCTGCACTGGATCGGCCGGCCCCAGCGGGCCTTGATGTACTTGGCGAAGGCGGTGACGTGCCGGGCTTCTTCGCGGGTCTGGTTGGCCGCGTACTCCTGCGCGCCCTGGTCCAGCAGCACGTGGCAGAGGCTGGCCGACAGGTTCAGCGCGCCCTGCTCGCCGTGCAGGATCGACGAGAACGAATAGAGCAGCGACTTGTTGACGAACTGGGCCCGCAGCTCGGGCGTGTTCAGCTTGGCCTTCACATAGTCGGTGTGCAGCGCGACATTCAGGTCCTCGCTGACCAGCGGCTGGCTCTGCATGTCCCAGGGGGCCGAGAAGTCGATGTACTTCGGGTCCAGCGGATCCCAGAAGTGGTCGTGCGTCGCCGAGATGATCTTGTCGAAGGCGGTCGAGCGGTTGTTGTACCGGTCGAGGTCGAGCATCGACTCGAAGTCGTCCGGCGCCACGGCGTCGTAGATGATGTCCTTGGTGATGTTGCCGTCAGCGGCCATGACGTCTCTCCCTGAGCCCTTTGGCGAGCCCTTGGTCGAAACTCCAACACCGATGTTCCGGAGCGTCAAAGGAAAATGACGCACCCGTCAAATTTGTAATGAACGGCGATAAGCTAGGCCGCGCGGGGTCCCAGCAGGATGATCCCGGCCCCGGCGATGCACACCGCCGCGCCGATCAGGTCCCAGCGGTCGGGCCGCACCCCCTCGACCGCCAGCAGCCAGACCAGCGAGGCAGCGACATAGATCCCGCCATAGGCCGCATAGGCCCGCCCCGCCGCGGCGGCGTCGACCAGGGTCAGCAGCCAGGCGAAGAGCACCAGGCTCGCGATCCCGGGCACGATCCACCAGACGGGCTTGCCCTCGCGCAGCCACATCCAGAACGAAAAGCACCCGGCGATCTCGGCGGCGGCGGCGGCGATGTAGACGAGCGCGGTCATGGCGGGAGATGGCGCCAGTCGAGCTTGCGGCGCAATAGAGTTGCTCCCCCTCTGGGGGAGCTGTCAGCCGCATGGCTGACTGAGGGGGACTTTGACTCGACTGCAGCCTTGAGAGCGGTCCCCCTCCGTCTCGCCGCTGCGCGGCGCCCCCAAGAGGGGAGGATCGGGAAGCCCCAAACGAAAACGGCGCCCCAGCCGAAGCTGAAGCGCCGCTTGGGTCCCGGCCTTCGCCGGGATGAGCGGTTGAGCTTATTCCGCCGCGATCGAGATCGAGGTCGCCAGGCGATCCTTGAAGTTGATCTCCTGGAGGTACTTGATGCCCTCCTCGGCGATGTCGTCGCCGACCATCCGGTCGCCCTCGCCCCTCAGCTCCTCGATGTCGACGTACATCGCGTAGAAGGCCTTGGTGCGGTCGGTGATGATGCCGGCGTTGAGCAGGGTCTTCACCAGCACCCGGAAGATGTTGGTCTGCTCCTTCATGTTCTCGCGGCGGGTCGCGTCGGTGACCATCTCGGCCATCTCGGCGATCACGCGGTCCGGATCGAGGCCGAACTCCTCATAGAGGTCGCGCTGCTGGCTGGGCGACACCAGGTTGAACAGCAGCGTCTGGAAGCAGTGCGCGGCCCAGGTCTCGATGATCTCGTGCTCGGCCTCGGTCAGGTGCGGGATGGTGCGGTCGGCCCAGATCTTCCCGAACTTGTGGTGGAAGGCCTCGTCGGTCATCACCAGCTGCAGGAGCTTCTTCCCCATCGGGTCGCGGATGTTGTTGAAGAAGGTGGCGAAGGCGCCCATGGCCAGGCCTTCCACCAGCATCTGCATGCCGATGATCTTCTTGTAGACCTCCGGCGAACCGATGATGTCGACCAGCAGGGTCTTCAGGGTCGGGCCGCATTCGACCGGACGGCCCCAGCGCGCCTTGATGTACTTGGCGAAGGCGGTGACGTGGCGCGCCTCTTCGCGGGTCTGGTTGGCGGCGTATTCCTGCGCGCCCTGGTCCTTCAGCACGTGGCAGAGGCTGGCCGACAGGTTCAGCGCGCCCTGCTCGCCGTGCAGGATCGACGAGAACGAACGCAGGGTCGACTGGTTGATGAAGCGGGTGCGGGTCTTCGGGTCGCTGAGGTGGTTCGACACGTAGTCGGTCGACAGCGAGATGATCATGTCCTCGGGCAGGAGCGGTTCGTTCTCCATGTCGAAGGGCTCGTCGAAGTCGATGTACTTCTTGTCGAGCGGATCCCAGAAGTGGTCGTGCGTCGCCGAGATGATCTTGTCGAAGGCCGTCGAGCGGGCGTTGTAGCGATCCAGCTCCAGCATCGACTCGAAGTCGTCCGGGGCGACCGCATCGTAGATGACGTCCTTGGTGATGTTGCCGTCGGCGGCCATCGGCTCTTCCTCCTGACAAGGCGCGCAAAGGCGCCCGCTGTTTCCTCGTTGGGAAAAGCCTCCCCCGAGAACGGCGATCCGTCAAGAAAAATGACGGCAGCGTCACCTTTGCGAACGACTGTCAATTGTGCGGGCTCAAGCTCGACCGCGACCGCCGGCGCAGCGCGGATTCTTGCCAGCGTCCTGGTCGGCGGCGCTCAGGTCCGCCCCCCTGGCGCGATGTTCAGGGCGCGCCCTGCTCGGCGCGCTGCTTGTCGGACTTGAAGATTCTGGATCGAGGCGCTGGCCGGCCCGGGGCATGGGGGCCTATGGTTGCTTCAGGGGGCGACCGGCTTCCAGTTGCGAGTACGCTTTCGAATGAACAGGCCCCTCGGACCGGACAACGCTTCCTCCTCAACAAGCGACGAACGTCCCGAACCGACGCCTACGCTCCTGTCGCCGTTCGCCAGCCCCATTTTTCGCGCCATCTGGCTCGCCAGTCTGGTCTCCAACTTCGGCGGCATGATCCAGTCTGTGGGCGCGTCGTGGCTGATGACATCCATCGGTTCGGACAGCATGGTCGCGCTGGTCCAGGCCGCCATCACGCTGCCGATCATGTTCCTCTCGCTGCCGGCCGGCGCGCTCGCCGACACCGTCGATCGCCGCAAGATGCTGCTCGCGGCGCAAGGCTTCATGTTGACGATGTCGATGGGGCTGGCGGCCTGCGCCGCCCTCGGGTGGATCACGCCGTGGAGCCTGCTCTTCTTCACGTTCATGATCGGCTGCGGGGCCTCGATGAACGCGCCGGCCTGGCAGGCCTCGGTCGGCGACATGGTGCCCCGGCGCGACTTGGCCGGGGCGATCGCGCTGAATTCGATGGGCTTCAACCTGGCCCGGAGCGTCGGCCCGGCGATCGGCGGCGTCATCGTGGCGGCGGCCGGCGCGGCCGCGGCGATCTTCGTCAACACCTTCAGCTACATCGGCATCCTGCTGGTCCTGGCCAGATGGAAACCTGAGCCGAAGGTCGAGCACCTGCCCCGGGAGACCCTCTGGTCGGCGATGGGCGCGGGCCTTCGGTACGGGGCGATGTCCGGCCCCCTGAAGCTGGTGATGACCCGCGCCCTGGTGTTCGGCGTCGCTGGCAGCGCGGTCCTGGCGCTCATGCCGCTCGTGGCGCGCGACACCCTCGGCGGCGGTCCGCAGACCTACGGACTGCTGCTCGGGGCCTTCGGCGTCGGCGCGGTCGGCGGCGGCCTGGCCACGACCAGACTGCGCACGCTGGTCGCCAACGAGCACATCGTCATGGGATCATGCGTCGCCTTCGGGCTGGCCGCGATCGCGCTTGGGTTCAGCACCTGGCTGGCGGTCAGCATGGCCGCATTGGCGCTGGCGGGCGCGGCCTGGGTGCTCGGCCTCTCCACCTTGAACGTCACGGTGCAGATGTCGGCGCCGCGCTGGGTCGTGGCCCGGGCCTTGGCGCTCTATCAGCTCGCGGCCTTCGGCGGCATGGCTCTGGGGAGCTGGCTATGGGGCGTGACGGCCGAGCACGAGGGGCTAACCCTGGCCCTGGCCGGCGCCGGCCTCGTGCAGCTCGCCTGCGCCGCGCTCGGCCTGCGCTTCCCGCTGCCCTCGACGCACGGCCTCAATCTCGACCCGGCCGGCGGCTGGACCGAGCCGAGCCTGCCCGCTCAGATCACGCCGCGCAGCGGGCCGGTGGCGATCACCATCGAGTACGACATTCCCGAGCAGCATACGGGCGCGTTCCTGCGGCTGATGGCCGAGCGCCGCATCGCGCGGCGTCGCGACGGCGCCCGCGGCTGGACCCTCCTGCGCGACCTCGGCGAGCCGGAGATCTGGATCGAACGCTACCAAAGCCCGACCTGGCTGGACTATCTGAGGCACAATCAGCGCGTCACCCAGGCCGACCGCAAGATCGCCGAAGGCCTGGTCGCCCTGCATCGCGGCCCCGACCGGCCCAAGGTCAGGCGCTGGCTGGAAAGCCCCGCGCGCGCCGTCCGCGACGAGCCGGGCCCGCTTTCCGAGCCCCTGACCGATCCGCACCAGACGAGCTGACGTTCGGACGCTGGAGCCGGGCCCGCCGCAAAGCCGCGCGACAGTCCAGTCCTTCGCCAGCTTGACAAGACGGCCCGCTCCCGACGACCTTCAGTAGATGTCGCTTGGCCGCACAACCTCGACCCGACGCCGACGCCTCTGGGCGTCACGGCCGGCTGTGCGCTGCTGCTTGGGCTAGCCCTCAAGCCTCAGCCATTCCCTTTCGCCGTTGATCCGCCCGCCTCCCCCAGGCGGGCTTTTTGTTGTTGGGACCATCCATGACCGCTCCTGATCAGCCCGCCGACGTCTCCAGCATTCCGGCCCTCTCGCCGCGAGGCGGCGGATGGCAATTCGTCATCTTCGGCGACGCCTGTTCCGGCGTGCCGGGCGCGCTGCACGAGACCACCTTCTCCCGGGTCTGCAACGTCGTGCGCCGGCTCGAACCGGCGCCCCAGTTCGTGATCTTTCCAGGCGACGAGATCATCGGACTGACACCGGACGAGGCCGAACTTCGGGATCAGTGGCGGCATTGGCTGGAGATCGAAACGGCGTGGCTCGACCGGGCGGCCACGCCGATCTGGCACGCGACCGGCAATCACACGGCCTATGACCGGATGAGCGAGCGTGTCTTCGGCGAGGTGCTCGGCATGCCCCGCAATGGGCCGCCGGGACAGGAGGGGCTCTCCTACTTTGTACGCCGCGGCGACCTGCTGCTGGTCTTCGTACACACGCTCGCCACCGATCTGGGCGGCGAGGGCTATGTCGATGTGGCCTGGCTCGAAAGCGTCTTGGCCGAACACCGCGACGCTGGGCGCAAGATCGTGATCGGCCACCACCCGGTCTATTCGGTGAACGGCTTCTCGGGGGCGTACCAACGCGACGTCGGACCCGAGCACGCCGGCGCGATGTGGGACGTGCTCGTTCGAGAGGGCGTGCTGGCCTATGTCTGCAGTCACATCCTGGCCTTCGACGTCCAGGTCCACCGCGGCGTTCTGCAGCTCTGCACCGCGGGCGCCGGCACGGCTCATCGCATGCCGGAAGGGATCGAGTACCTGCACTGCGTTCAAGCCGCCCTGGACGACGCCGGCTTCCGCTATCAGGTGCTCGACGACAGCGGACGTCGGCGCGAGCAACTGGCTTGGCCCTTGCCTTCGTTCGCCGCACCCTCGCCCCTGCGCACCGGCGCTCAAGACGCGCTGCTCCAGGGGCGACCGTCGGAGCGTTGCGTGCTGGATCTCTCGATCTCCGGGACCACGGCTTCGTCGGCCGCCCGCGCTCAGACGCTGTTCTGCGCCAACGCCCCCGGAAAGCTCCCGACGATCTGGATCGGACTACGCGGACCCGAGCAGCGGCTGACGGCGATCATTGCGCGCACGCCTGGGCGGAGCCCGCACTTCTGGCAAGGCCCCGCCTTCGGCGATGCGGCTGTCCTGGCGCTCGACTTGCGGATCTGCCCAGCCATGGGGGCCGGCGGACTGCTATGGAGAACGGACCCAGCGTCGCCTTGGTCGTCGATGATCGGCGCAAGCCCGACCGGCGTAGAGGAGATCGCCTGGCCGCCCGTCTGGCGCGTCGGCCAGGGCTTGGACGGCGAGGCCTTTCTCGGAACCGACCTGGCCGTGACCTGGGGCTGGCGTGAGTTCGCCGCCTGATCGGGCCGACGGCTCGCTGTCTACTCCGCCGCGTCCTCGATGGCGTCGATGTCGTCGTCGCTGAGCCCGAAGTGGTGGCCGATCTCGTGGACCAGCACGTGGCTCACCAGCTCGGCCAGAGTGACGTCGCCGCGTTCGGCCCACTCGTCGAGGATCGCCCGGCGATAGAGGAAGATCCGGCTTGGGCCCGGCGAGGGATCCAGCACCGAGCGGTGGCCGATGTGCACGCCGCTGTAGAGGCCCGACAGCTCGAACGGGTTCTCGATGCCCAGTTCGTCCAGCACCTCTTCGCTGGCGAAGTCGTCGACCCGGAAGATCACGTCTCCGGTCAGCTTGCGGAATTCCGCCGGCAGGGCGGCGAAGGCGGTCTCGGCCAGGGCGGCGAGGTCGTCGAGGGAGGGCGCGCGGCCCGCATAAGGATCACTCATCAGGCACGACTATATGGGGAGCCTCAGGCAGGCGCGTCTCGAAAAGTCCGATGTCGAGCGGCTGCTGCGGCTTCACCGCCAGCAGCGGCTGGCGGGTCAGGGCGCGCAGCGTGTCGCGGTCCATGTCCTCGCCGCCCTTGCGACGGGCCTGGCGGGCCTGGGCGTCGCCGGCGTGGCGCAGCGGGGCGCCGCCGATCCGCCAATAGGAGATCATCGCCCGCCAGACCGTCGCCGGCGGCGGCGCAGGGGCGGGCCAGCGATGGCCGTCCTCGAAGGTCGGCTCGACCGGGGCCGGCGCGCGGGCCCGCTTGCCGGCCTTCGGCGCGATCTGTTCGACCAGCTGCACCACCCGGTCCTCGGCCGCGACGGCCGCCGCACGGCCCGGACGGTCGTCCTCGACCCGGCCGGCCAGGGCGTCCAGCGCCGCCTCGCGGGTGGCGTAGACGGGCCCCACCGGCTCGGTCAGGAAGGCGACCTGCTCGCCCGCCACCTCGGCGGCGTCGCGTTCGCGCGCGGCCCGTCCCTTGGGCGCGGCGAAAGCCTGGCCCGCATCGGCGGCCACGGGATAGAGGATCGCGGTCATAACCTCCCGATCATCGCCGAAATGCGCGGACCAAACTATGGTCGCTTGAGATGATTCGCCGTCTTCGACGACCTGCGGCGACGGAGCGCCGATGAGCGAGCAAGATCTGATCCTGGGGGCCGCCGCCGGCGCGGTGCTGCTCGCCCTCTGCGCCATGTTCTGGCTGGTGGACCAGCGCCGCCGCAACGACGCGCGGCTCGGCGTGCTGCACGCCCGCATCGCCGAGCTGGAGGCCGGCGCCGAAGCCGCCCAGGCCTCCGTCGAGGCCTTCGATTCCGCCCTGCTGTCGGTCGAGGACGGCCACGCCCGCCTGACCTCCGGCGAAGAGAGCCTGGCGGTCTGCGCCGAGGCGCTCGGCGTCCAGAGCTCCGATCCGCAGGCCGTGGTCTCGGCCCTGATGCGCGCCGATCCCGACCACGCCCGCCGCCTGCGCGCGCTGTTCGAGCGCGGCGAGGCCTGCGCTTTCGAGGTGCAGGGCCCGGCCGGCGTCGTGTCCGTCGAGGGCCGCGCCGCCGGGGCGCTGGCCTGGCTGCGGCTGTCGGCGGTGATCGGCGAGGACGCCGGCCTGCCGACCGCCCCGCGCTTCGCCGCCTTCCTGGCCGCCCGCGCCGCGCCGGCCTGGATCGCCGCCGCCGACGGCGCGCCGGTCTGGGTCAACGCCGCCTGGCTGGCCGCCGCCGGCGCCGCCAGCCTCGACGAGGCCGCCGAGCGCGGCGCGTCGTTCGACAAGGGCGCCGAGAGCCTGGCCAGCGAGGCGGCCAATCTCGGCTCCAAGCGCCAGGCCCTGCGCTGGACCAGTCTCGGCGGCCGCCGCCGCGCCTTCCAGGTGACCGCTCAGCCGCTGGAAGGCGGCGGGGTCGGCGTCTGGACCGACGACGTCACCGAGACCGAGGAGCTGCGCGAGGCGCTCAAGCGCCACGTCGAGGCGCATGACGAAACGCTGAACCACATCGCCGACGCGGTCGCGATCTTCGGCGAGGGCAAGCGGCTGATCTTCCACAACACCGCCTTCGCCGAGCTCTGGGGCCTTGAGCCGGCCTGGCTCGCCGACCGCCCGACCCACGGCGAGGTGCTCGACCGCCTGCGCCAGCGCCGCCGCCTGCCCGAGACCATCGACTACGCCAAGTGGAAGGCCGCCGAGCTCGACCGCTACGAGGACACCGCCACCGGCCCCGACGACCTCTGGAGCCTGCCGGACGGCCGCACGCTGAAGGTCGGCCGCCAGCCGCACCCGATGGGCGGCGTGGTGCTGCTGTTCTCCGACATCACCGGCGAGCTGCGCCTCAAGGCCCAGTACAACGGCCAGATCCAGGTCCAGCAGGCCACCCTCGACAAGCTCAACGACGCCGTCGCGGTGTTCGGCTCGGACGGCCGCCTGCGGCTGCACAACGAGGCCTTCGAGCTGTTCTGGAACGTCACCGGCGACCAGCTGGAAGTCGCCCACGACTTCGAAGGCGTGGTCGAGCTGTGCGTGCGCCGGCTGCACGACATGAACTTCTGGCGCGAACTCAAGGGCCGCGTCGCCGACCCCGATCCCCAGGCCCGCGCCCCGATCTCGGGCGAGGTGAAGACCTCGGACTCGCGCATCGTCGTCTACCAGAGCCGGCCGCTGCCGGACGGCGCGACCCTGATCGCCTTCGCCGACGTCACCGACGCCCGCAAGCTGGAGAGCGCCCTCGCCGACCGCTCGGCCGCCCTGGCCGAGGCCGAGCGCCTGAAGCGCGACTTCGTCGGCAACGTCTCCTACGAGCTGCGCACCCCGCTCACCACCATCATCGGCTATTCCGAGCTGCTCGAGCGCTCGGGCGAGAACCTGTCGGAGCGCGGCCGCGGCCACGCCGCCGCCGTCCGCACCGCCGCCACCCAGCTGGCCCGCTCGATCGACGACGTGCTCGACATGGCCCAGATCGACGCCGACGAGATGGCGCTGGACCTCGAAGACGTCCGCGTCGCCGACCTGCTCGGCGAGGCCGCCGCCCGCTGGCAGAAGGAGGCCGAGGCCGTCCAGGTGGTCATCAAGGTCGAGCACCCCGAAGACATCGGCCTGCTGCGCGGCGACGTCCGCCGCCTGGCCCAGACCCTCGACCACCTGGCCGAGAACGCGGTGCGCCAGACCCCGCCCGGCGGGATCGTCACCATCGCCGCCCGCCGCGGGCTGGGCGAGGTGCAGCTGCAGGTCACCGACACCGGCCGCGGCATCCCGTTCCACGTCCAGGCGCACATCTTCGACCGCTTCATCGGCCGCGAACGCGGCGGCCCGGGCCTGGGCCTGGCGCTGGTCAAGGCGTTGGTCGAGCTGCACGGCGGCTGGGTGGCGCTCGAGAGCGAGCCGGGCGCCGGCGCGACCTTCACCTGCCACCTGCCTGAGGCGGCCCAAGGCGCGGCCGGTCACCCGGAACTAAGCTTCTAGACGCGCATTTCGTCGCATTCGCGCCATATTGCTGCGCTGCTTTCAGTGAAGCTTCGAGCCTTGGCGTACAAGGTTTTGTGATCACCAATTGTCACGCCAAGCGGAGCCTTTGGGGGATCGCCGCGTTTAGGCCTCAAGGGGCGTCTACGGTCCCGTCTGAACGGAGGTGACCTAATGACCGAACAGGCTCAAGCGGACCACGAATTCAAGTCTGAGCTCACGGCTTTGATCCCGCAAATGCGCGCGTTCGCCCGCTCGCTGTGCCGGGATGCGACCGCCGCCGACGATTTGGCGCAAGACGCGCTTCTCAAGGCCTGGAACAACCGGGCGAGCTTCGAACCCGGCACCAACATGAAGGCCTGGACCTTCATGATCCTGCGCAACCAGTTCTATTCGGACAAGCGCCGCTCGTGGCGCTCCAGCCAGCTGGACCCGGAAGTCGCCGAGCGCACCCTGGAGGCCGCCTCCAACCCCATCGCCAGCCTGGAGCTCGACGAAGTGCGCCGCGCGCTGGCCTGCCTGCCCGACGACCAGCGTGAAGCGCTGATCCTGATCGGCGCCGGCGGCCTCTCCTACGAGGAAGTCTCCGAGATCTGCGGCTGCGCCATCGGCACCATCAAGAGCCGCGTCAGCCGCGCCCGCGATCGCCTGGCGGCGATCATCGAGGACGGCTCCTACGGCCAGGACGACATCCGCCCCTCGAGCGCCATGGTGACCATCATCGCCGAGCTCGACGGACTGCGTCAGGTCGCCTGACCCGCGCCGACCGCAAGAAGCAGAGCGCCGCGCCGGGCCCCGCCTGGCGCGGCGTTTCTATGTCCGCAGCCCGCGCCGCGACCATCCCGAATAGGTGAACAGCGCCGGCTGCGGCGCCTGGGCGTAGCAATGGCCCTTCAGCCCGCTGCTGCTGCGCAGCTCGGCCCGCACCATCGCCCCGGCCGGGGCCGCCAGCCGGAAACTCCAGCCGACCGGGGCATTGGCCGACCCCGGGAAATGCTTCTGCACGTCGCCCCGCACGCCGGCCGGAGACGCGACCTGCATCTCCTGGCCGTCGACGAACACCGCCACCGCCTCGATCGCCGCGCCGGGCGTGCGCTCGATCGCCCAGCCCGCATACTCGACCTCGCCGGTCGACAGCGTCGTGACCGTCTCGAAACCGCCCATGGGAACCGAGCCGAGCGCCAGGCCCGAGAGGTCGACGCCCGGCGCGCCGACCACATAGAGGTCCTGGTTCTCGTAGAGCCCCTTGGGGAACCGCCGCCACGACAGGCCGGGCGCCAGCTGCGCGATCGCGCGGCCGACGAAGGCCTCGGTGACATACGACATGCCGTAGATGTCGAGCTCCAGCGAGCCGCTCTCCGAGAACCGCATGAAGTGGATGCCGCTGGCGTCCATGGTCTCGCCGGCCGGCATGATCGCCTCGTCGTGGACGCTGAACGCCAGCACCCCGCGGGCCGAGACCAGGCTGTAGAGCTTGGCCAGCCAGGCGTGGAACAGGCCCTCGGGCAGGTGCGAGAACATCGACCCGGCCAGCACGACGTCGTGCTTTCCGGCGTAGGTCAGCCGCGCCGGATCCTTTTCCGAGTGGATTCCTGCAACCCCGAAGGTCGCAACCTGCCAGTCGATGGCCTGGTGATAGATGTCGGCGACGCTGATCTGGCCGGTCGGCAGCCGCTGTTCCAGGTAGCGCGTCAGCCGCCCCCAGCCGGACGCGAAGTCCAGCACCGGCCCGACCTTGTCGAAGCCGCCGAACACGCCCTCGACCAGCTGGCGATAGGCCTCGCCCAGCCGGATCGTCGACTCGACGAACTTGAACGCCGAGATCGAGGCGTCGAACTCGTAGTTGGGCAGGATGGCGTTGAAGAACATCTCGTCCTGGCCGGGCAGCGGCTTGCAGAGCCGTGCCGGGTCCAGGTCGTGGAGGCGCAGATAGTCGTCGATGAAGCCGCGATAGACGGGATCGACCCGATCGAACGAAAGATCAGGCGCGTTCAACTCTGCGTCCACTTGGGTAGTGCCTCCGGTCCGGCGCGCGCCCGCGCATCCGGACCGGGCTATAGCATGCCGAAGTGCTTAGTGCTGGCTTTCCGGCATCCGCACGACCAGGCCGTCCAGCGCGTCGCTGACCTTGATCTGGCAGGACAGACGGCTGTTCGGCTCGACGTTCTCGGCGAAGTCGAGCATCGAGTCTTCCATGGCCGAGGTGGAGCCGGTCTTGTCCTGCCAGGCTTCGTCCACATAGACGTGGCAGGTGGCGCAGGCGCAGGCGCCGCCGCAGTCGGCGTCGATGCCCGGGATGTTGTTCTTCACGGCGCCTTCCATGACCGTCAGGCCATTCTTCACGTCGACGACGTGTTCGGTGCCGTCATGCTCGATGTAGGTGATCTTGGCCATTTACTCCCCTTCGTCGCCTGTTAAGCGGCGACCTCTTTCATGGAAACCGTTGGATCGGCAAGCTTATCGGTGTTCACCGGCTTGCGGTTGGCGATGAGTTGCTTGCCCATCATGAACTCCGGGGGCGAGTTGATCGCCTCCACGGATTGCACCTGATCTCCCTTCAGGTGGAACACTGCGAACTTGCCGCTGGCCGGATCCCCGCGCAGCAGCACGCGGTCGGCGTCGAACGGCAGGCCGGCGATCTGCAGCTTCAGGTCATATTGGTCCGACCAGTTCCACGGCACTTCCGGCGACGGCGCCGGACGTCCGGTGATGGCGCTGGCGGCCTGCTTGGCCTGCTCCAGGGCGCTGGGCACGCTCTCGGGGCCGAACATGCGGCCGTAGTGCGGCATCGGGCGGTGAGTGACGTCGCCGATCGCGAACACGCTGGGATCGGCCGTGCGGGCCTCCAGGTCGACCACGATGCCGCGGGCGCACTCCAGGCCGGCGTCACGCGCGATGTCGTCGTTGGGGATGGCCCCGACGCCCAGCAGCACCAGGTCGCAGGGCTCGACCCGGCCGTCGGCCAGCCGCACGCCGGTCACCTGGCCGTTCTCCCCGACGAAGCCGGCGACGCTGGCCCCGAGCAGGAACTGGACGCCGCGGTCGACGTGGTAGCCGTGGAAGAAGTTGGACAGCGGCTCGCAGGCGCTGCGCGCCAGGATGCGTGCTTCGCGCTCGATGACCACGGCCTCGGCGCCGAGGGCGCGGGCCGAAGCGGCGACCTCGAGCCCGATATAGCCGCCGCCGACGATGGCCAAGCGCTTGCCCGGGCCGAGCGCGGCCTTGATGGCCTCGGCGTCGGCCGCCGTGCGCAGGGTCAGCACCCCGGCCAGGTCGACGCCCTCGATCGGCAGCCGGATGGCCCGCATGCCGGTGGCGATGATCAGGATGTCGTAGGGAACCGTCGACCCGTCCGACAGGGTCACGACCTTGTCGGAGCGGGCGAGCTTCACGGCCTGCAGGTTCGGCCGGAAGTCGATGTTCTGCTCGGGGTAGAACTCGAGCGGCTTGAGCGCCAGGGAGTCGGCGTCGGCCTCGCCCTTCAGCCAGGCCTTGCTCAGCGGCGGGCGCTGGTAGGGCGGAATCGGTTCGTCGCCGATCATGGTGATAGGGCCCGCGTGCCCATACTGACGAAGCAACGCGGCGGCGGTGCCACCTGCGTGGCCCGCTCCCAGGATCACAATATGCGCGTCCGACTGGCTCATATAAGCCCCATGCAGAAAAGTGACGGCGGCGTCAACTTTCCAAACACAGTTCGGATCGTTCGCCCTTTCCTAAAAGAGCGTCAGACGACCCGATCCACCAGCATCTTCTTGATCTCGCCGATCGCCTTGGCGGGATTCAGGCCCTTCGGACACACCTGGGCGCAGTTCATGATCGTGTGGCAGCGGTAGAGCTTGAAGGGGTCTTCCAGCTCGTCCAGACGCTCGCCGGTGGCCTCGTCGCGGCTGTCGATCAGCCAGCGGTAGGCGTGCAGCAGCGCGGCCGGGCCGAGATACTTGTCGCCGTTCCACCAATAGCTCGGGCACGAGGTCGAGCAGCAGGCGCAGAGGATGCACTCGTAGAGGCCGTCGAGCTTTTCGCGGTCCTCAGGCGTCTGGCGCCATTCCTTCTGCGGCTCCGGCGTCTCGGTGTGCAGCCACGGCTCGATCGAGGCGTACTGCGCGTAGAACATCGTCAGGTCGGGGATCAGGTCCTTGACCACCGGCATGTGCGGCAGCGGGCTGATCTGGCACGACGAGGCGTGCGTCTCGTCGTGGCCATGGGTGCAGGCCAGGGTGTTGCGGCCGCCGATGTTCATCGCGCAGGACCCGCACACGCCTTCGCGGCACGAGCGGCGGAAGGCCAGGGTCGGGTCGATCTCGTTCTTGATGTGGATCAGAACGTCGAGAACCATCGGACCGCAGGCGTCGACGTCGACGTCATAGGTGTCCCAGCGCGGATTCTCGTTCCCTTCCGGGTCGTAGCGATAGATCCGGAACGTCTTGACGTTCTTGGCGCCGGCCGGGGCCGGATGGTGCCGGCCCTTCTGGACGCGGGAGTTTTTGGGCAGGGCGAGCTGAACCATCAGACGCTTTCCTTGACGGCGGACGCGTTGAGCAGAGTGTGGAGGGCGATCATCGACAGGACCTAGTAGACCCGCGCCTTCGGCGGGATGTAGGCGATGTCGTTGGTCATGGTGTAGCTGTGCACCGGCCGGTCATCGATGCGCACCTTGCCGGTGACGTCGTCGAACCAGGTCAGGGTGTGCTTCATCCAGTCTTGGTCGTTGCGGTCCGGATAGTCCTCGTGCGCGTGGGCGCCGCGGCTTTCGGTGCGGTTGTGCGCGCCGACCACGGTGACTGTCGCCTGGCCGATCAGGTTGTCCAGCTCGAGGGTCTCGAGCAGGTCGGTGTTCCAGATCAGGCCGCGGTCGGTGACCTTCAGGTCCGGGCGCTTGGCGTGCACCGCTTCCAGGCGCTTGACGCCCGAGGACAGCGCCTCGGTGGTGCGGAACACCGCGGCGTCCTCTTGCATCGCCTGCTGCATCTCCAGGCGCAGGTGCGCCGTCGAGGTGCCGCCGTTGGCGTTGCGCAGCTTGTCGAAGCGGGCCAGATGGCCGTCGGTCATCGAGGCCTTCAGCTCCGGCTGGGTCGCCCCGGCCTTGATCGTGTCGGCGCAGCGCAGCGCGGCCGAGCGGCCGAACACCACCAGGTCGATCAGCGAGTTGGAGCCCAGGCGGTTGGCGCCGTGCACCGACACGCAGGCCGCTTCGCCCACGGCCATCAGGCCCGGAACCACCTTGTCGGGGTTGTCGCCCTCGCGGGTCACGACTTCCGAGAAGAAGTTCGTGGGGATACCGCCCATGTTGTAGTGCACGGTCGGCAGAACCGGGATCGGCTCCTTGGTCACGTCGACGCCGGCGAAGATCTTGGCGCTTTCCGAAATGCCCGGCAGGCGTTCGGCCAGCATCTTCGGATCCAGGTGATCGAGGTGCAGGAAGATGTGGTCCTTCTTCGGACCCACGCCGCGGCCTTCACGGATTTCGATGGTCATGGCGCGGCTGACCATGTCGCGCGGGGCCAGGTCCTTCACGGACGGCGCATAGCGCTCCATGAAGCGCTCGCCCTCGGAGTTGGTCAGGTAGCCGCCTTCGCCGCGGGCGCCCTCGGTGATCAGGCAGCCGGCGCCGTAGATGCCGGTCGGGTGGAACTGCACGAACTCCATGTCCTGCAGCGGCAGGCCGGCGCGCAGGGCCATCCCGCCGCCGTCGCCGGTGCAGGTGTGGGCGCTGGTGGCCGAGAAGTAGGCGCGGCCGTAGCCGCCGGTGGCCAGGATCACCTGCTGGGCCTGGAAGCGGTGCAGGGTGCCGTCGTCGAGCTTCCACGCGGTCACGCCGCGGCAGACGCCTTCGTCCATGATCAGGTCGAGGGCGAAGTACTCGATGAAGAACTCGGTGTCGTGAGCCAGGCTCTGGCCGTACATCGTGTGCAGCATGGCGTGACCGGTGCGGTCGGCCGCCGCGCAGGTGCGCTGGATCGGGGCCTCGCCGAAGTTCTTGGTCATGCCGCCGAAGGCGCGCTGATAGATCTTGCCCTCGGCCGTGCGCGAGAACGGCACGCCCCAGTGTTCCAGCTCATAGACCGCCGCCGGCGCGTTGCGGCAGAGGTATTCGATGGCGTCCTGGTCGCCCAGCCAGTCCGACCCCTTGACGGTGTCGTACATGTGCCAGCGCCAGTCGTCCTGGCCCATGTTGCCGAGGCTGGCCGAGATGCCGCCCTGCGCCGCAACGGTGTGCGAGCGGGTCGGGAACACCTTGGTGATGCAGGCGGTCTTCAGACCGGCTTGGGCGCAGCCGAGCGCGGCGCGCAGGCCCGAGCCGCCGGCGCCGACGACGACGACGTCGAACTTGTGGTCGATGAAATTGTACTCGGCCATCAGAAGGCTCCGGAGAAGGCGGCCTTGAGGATCGCGAAGACGCCCAGGGCGCCGGCGAGGACGCAGATAGAATAATTGAGCAGCAGCAGGGCCGCCTTGGTGACGAAGCGGCCGATGTAGTCCTCGATGACCACCTGCATGGCGTTCTTCACGTGCACCAGGGTGCAGACCAGCAGCACGGCCAGCAGCACGGCGTTCACCGGCTTGGAGATCCAGTAGGCGGCGGCGTCATAGCCTTGACCGGCGAGCTGGATCGCCACCCAGGCGCCCCAGAGACCGAGCGGCACCAGCATCACGGCGCTGACGTGTTCGACGATGAAGTGGCCCACGCCGTGGTGCGCCGAGCCGAGGCCCAGGGCGCGCGAACGGGGGGTGCGAAGGGTCGGACCCGTGTTCATCACAGCACTCCCAGGATGAGGAGGACGGCCCAGAAGGCCAGGGTGGTCGCGACGGCGAAGGCGATGATCGCGATCGAGCCGGCGTTGGCCTCTGCGATCTTGAAGCCCTTGCCCATGTCCCAGAAGGCCTGACGCACGTTGTAGGCCAGGTTGTAGAACAGCGTGAAGGACAGGCCGAACAGCACCAGCAACCCGAGCGGCGAGCTGAGTGCGCCCGTATAGGCGTCGTAGCTCTGCGGCCCGCCGGCCAGGGCCAGCAGCCAGCCCGCCAGCAGCAGGGCCGACAGGTAGAGCCCGAAGATGCTCACCCGATGGAAGATCGAGGTGGCCATGGTGATGTGCCAGCGCCAGAGCAGCGGCGAGCCGAGGCCCCCGGTCATCAGGTGCGGTGAGAGCGGGCGTGGACGAGGTGCGTCGGACATGACGGGTCGTATTTCCTGAATAGGAAGAGGCGGCTCCGCTTTTAAGCCGCAGCCTTCGAGTGTCAACGAAGGCGCAGTCCCGCTCTCTACAGAGCAGCGACCTCCCCTTCGCCAAAGCCGAAGTTTCCGACCTTTTTCTTTTGATGCAATGCGTCTTTCCCGTATGCATCCTTCGCGGGAGACGAAGGATGCGGTTTGACCTGGTCGATTTGAGACTGTTCTGCGAGGTCGCGGACGCCGGATCCATCACCCGCGGGGCCGAGCGGTGCGCCCTGGCGCTGGCCGCCGCCTCCACCCGCATCCGAAACATGGAGGACGCGCTCGGCGCCCCGTTGCTGGAGCGGTCGCGACAAGGGGTCACGCCGACCCCGGCCGGCCGCACCCTGATCAAGCACGCCCGCACGATCCTCTCCCAGACCGCCCGGCTGCGCGAAGACCTCGGCGCCTATGCCGGCGGCCTGTCCGGCGAAGTGCGGCTGCTCGCCAACACCAACGCCCTGACCGAGTTCATCCCCGAGGCGCTCAGCCGCTTCCTCGCCGAACATCCGCACGTCAGCATCAACCTCGAGGAGCGGCTCTCCGACGAGATCGTCGGGCTGGTGGCCGAAGGGGTCGGCGACATCGGCATCGTCGCCGGCACCGTCGACATGGGCAGCCTGGAGACCTTCCCGTTCCGCTCGGACCGCTTCGTGGTGGTGACCAGCGCCATCCATCCGTTGGCCCAGCGCAAGTCGATGACCTTCGCCGACGTGCTCGGCTGCGACCTGGTCGGGCTCGATCGCGCCTCCTCGCTGCAGCGGTTTCTGTCGGCCAAGGCGGTGCGCGAAGGCCGCCCCCTGCGGCTGCGCGTGCAGCTGCGCAGCTTCGATGCGGTCTGCCGGCTCGTGGAATGCGGCGTCGGGGTCGGCATCGTGCCGGAAACCACCGCCCGCCGCGCGGCGCGCACCATGTCGCTCGGCATCGTCGACCTGACCGACGACTGGGCCCAGCGCGAGCTGACCATCTGCGTGCGCAGCCTGGAGGGCCTGGCCCCCTACGCCCGCGACCTCGTCGAGAGCCTGAAGTCGGGCTAGCCGGCGTCCTCGGCCAGCCAGTCGGCCGAACGCATCTCCTGTAGCCGCGAGGCCGTGCGCTCGAACTCGAACGCCCCGTCGCCCGACGGATAGAGCGTCGTCGGCTCGGACTGCGCCAGCACGATCAGCTTGGCGTGCGCCTCGTAGAGCGCGTCGATCAGGATCACGAACCGCCGCGCTTCCTCGCGCCGGTTCGGCGTCAGCTGCGGCACGTCTTCCAGGAACAGGGTGTGGAAGCGTTCGGCGATGGCGATGTAGTCGTTCGGCCCCAGCGCCACCGAGCACAGGCTGGCGAAGCTGGCCCGCACCATGCCGCCCTGGGCGTGCGGCAGATGCACCTTGCGGCCCAGCACCTCCAGCGTCTCGCCGACCTCCGCCTCGCCGTTCAGCATGTCCTTCCACAAGGCGTCGAAGCTGCGGGCGTTGTCCGGGTCGTTAGGGCTGAACCAGGTGCCTGCCGCCCGCAGGCGGTCCAGCCGGTAGTCGTGCGGCCCGGCGACGCTGACCACCTCGACCTTGCTCTTCAGCAGTTCGATGAACGGCAGGAACAGCTGGCGGTTGATGCCGTCCTTGTAGAGCTGGTCCGGCAGCCGGTTCGAGGTCGCCACCAAAGTCACGCCGCGCGCGAACAGCGCCTCGAACAACCGGCCCAGGATCATCGCGTCGGCGATGTCGGTGACCTGGAACTCGTCGAAGCACAGCAGCCGCGCCTGGCCGGCCACGACGTCGGCGACCGGCGGGATCGGATCATCGCCCTTGTGCTGGCCGAACCTGGCCTTGCGCGCCGCGGGGTCACCCTTGCGCCAGGCGTCGATCAGCCGATGGATCTCGCCCATGAAGACGTGGAAGTGAATGCGCCGCTTCTTCTCGACGGGAGCATTGGCGAAGAACAGGTCCATCAGCATGGACTTGCCGCGCCCCACCGGCCCGATCAGGTAGACGCCCTTCTGGCTCTCGGCCTTCTTGAAGAACGAGGCGAAGCCGCTGGGCTCGGCCCGCGCCAGGTCGCCCTCCAGCCGCACCAGCGCCGCCAGCGCGGCGGCCTGGGCCGCGTCGGGACGGATATCGCCCTGCGCCAGGCGGGCGTCGTAGGAGGCTTGCAACTGCGAGGGCATGGGTTTCGCCTAGACCTTCGACGCGCCCGCCTCAAGCACGGAACAGCTCGCCCCCTGAACGGTTGACCTAGTCGGACTGAAGATGAGGAGCCTGCCATGGCCGGAAAGACCCGCGACGCCACGCCCGACCCCGTCATCGACGGCGAGACCGATCCGCAGCTCGACCTCGAGCTCGGCGGCGCCGACGACCTGGAGGACGAGGCCAGCCGCCAAAGCTTCGGGCGGCGCGCCAGCGGTCATCCAGCCGATCGCGAACACGGCATGAAGACCCGCGCGCGCAGCAAGCAGATCGTCAGCGGCCGGCCCTACGCCAGCTAGCTGGCCAGGCCCAGTTCCCTGCGCACGAAGCGGTAGGTCTCGCGCCGCTCGCAGGCGCACGCCCGCATCTTGCCGTCCTTGGTCCACCAGACCAGGGTCGGATAGGCGAACCTCACGCCGTTGGCGCGCAGCAGCGGCTGCAGGTCGTCGACCAGCTTGCGGCCGGCCTCGACCACCGCGGTCCTCGCCATGTCGCCGTCGGCCGGCGGAATGCCCTCGGCCGTCCAGGCCTGGGCCGGAGTGTCCTCCCACCGCTCCATCAGCGGCCACGAGCGCCCGAGCCACAGCTCGGCGACCGTCGCCCGTTCGGCCGGGGTCGACTTCGATACGCCGTTGACGTCGCGCCGCGCGATCTCGATCACCCGGGTGTCGACGCCGGCGGCCTGCAGCAGCGGGAATTCCTCGGCCTTGAAGCGCACGCAGTCGGGGCAGGTGCGGAACGAGATCATGTACAGCTTCGGCCCGGTCTTGCCCGGCGACACCCAGCCCGAGGTCTCCAGGATCCTGGCGATCTCGTCCTGGTGCTTGGTGATCGTATGCGGCCGCCAGCGCAGGTCGTAGTTCCACCACGCAAAGCCGCCGGCCCCCGCCAGGGCGAGGACCAGGACGAGGATCGCCCAGAGCTGAAACCGCTTCATCGAACCTCCGCCGCCAACGCGCGGCAGAGTAGATCCATCACCGCATGGTGGGAATGACGAAGGCGCTGTCCTCGGTCAGGCCCTCGGGCCAGCGGGCGGTTATGGTCTTGATCTTGGTGTAGAACTTCACGCCCTCGACGCCGTGCTGGTTCACGTCGCCGAACGCGCTGCGCTTCCAGCCGCCGAAGGTGTGGTAGGCAACCGGCACCGGGATCGGCACGTTGATCCCCACCATCCCGACATTGACCCGGGCGGCGAACTCGCGCGCGGCGCGGCCGTTGCGGGTGAAGATCGCCACCCCGTTGCCGTACTGGTGCTGGCTGGGCAGGGCCAACGCCTCCTCGAAGCTCTCCGCGCGGACGATCTGCAGCACCGGGCCGAAGATTTCCTCCTGATAGGTCCGCATCGTCGGCTTCACCTGATCGAACAAGCTCGGACCGATGAAGAAGCCCTTCTCATAGCCCTGCAGCGCGAAGCCGCGGCCGTCGACCACCAGCTCGGCGCCCTCGTCGACCCCGATCTGGATGTAGTCGGCGATCTTGTTGCGGTGCGCGGCGCTGACCACCGGCCCGTACTGCGCGGCGGAGTCGGTCGAGACCCCGACCTTCAGCGTCTCCAGTTCGGCGACGACCCGTTCGCGGATCGCGTCGGCGGTCTTGGCGCCCACCGGCACCACCACCGGCAGCGCCATGCAGCGCTCGCCGGCCGAGCCGTAGGCCGCGCCGACCAGGTCCTTGACGGTCTGGTCGAGGTCGGCGTCCGGCATGACGATGCCGTGGTTCTTGGCCCCGCCCATCGCCTGCACGCGCTTCCCGTGAGCGGTGCCGGTCGAATAGACGTAGGAGGCGATGTCGGACGAGCCGACGAAGCTGACCGCCGCGATCGCCGGATGGGTCAGGATGGCGTCGACCGCGACCTTGTCGCCGTGCACCACGTTCAGCACGCCTGCCAGGTCCATGCCCAGGTTCGCCCCGGCCTCCATGAACAGCTCGGCCAGCCGCACCGGCACGCTCGGGTCCTTCTCCGACGGCTTCAGGATGAAGGTGTTGCCCACCGCGATCGCGATGCCGAACATCCACATCGGGATCATGCCGGGGAAGTTGAACGGGGTGATCCCCGCCGCCACGCCCAGCGGCTGGCGCATCGAATAGACGTCGATGCCGGGCCCCGCGCCCTCGGTGTACTCGCCCTTCAGCACATGCGGGATGCCGCAGGCGAACTCGATCACCTCCAGCCCGCGCTGGATGTCGCCCTTTGAGTCGGCGATCACCTTGCCGTGCTCGGACGACAGCAGGGCCGCCAGCTCGTCCATCCGCGCCTCGACCAGGCGCTTGAACTCGAACATCACCCGCGCGCGGCGCTGCGGATTGGTCGCCGCCCAGGCCGGCTGGGCCTTCAGCGCGGCCTGCACCGCCGCGTCGACCTCGGCCGGCGTCGCCAGGGCGACTTTTGCCTGCACCTCGCCGGTGTTGGGGTCGAAAACGTCGCCGAACCGCCCGGACACGCCAGGCTGAGCCGCACCGGAGATGAAGTGTTGGATGTCACGCATACCGGCGTTGTATGCCCTCCGACGGGGCCTGGGTAGACTTCACCCAACGTGAGCAGGGCCGTGTTTTTCGCCCTCCGCCCGCCGCAGCGCGATCTTGCAGGGATCCTCTCCATGCTTCGTCATGGCCGGGCCGGCAGGTCCCGGCCATCCGATCGAAGGAAAACGCCACATCGCCAGCCCTTCGCTTGCTCCGGTGCGGCGGGCCGTCGCATTCTGCGCGTCCGATGACGAGCCTTTCGCCCACTGCGACCGCCCTGCCCGCGCGCAGCGCCTATCACGACCACATCGTCGACACCCTGATCGCCGAGCGGGCGCCGCGGCTGTCGGGCGGCCCGCTGTGGCCGTTGCTCCGCCCGGCGCTCTACAGGATCCTCGACTACCGCAAGGCCCGGGCCATGGCCGACGCCATCGCGCCGATGCCCGGCCGCGCCGCGCTCGACTACGTCTCGGACCTGCTCAGCGTGAAGGTCCAGGCCCGCGGCCTGGAGCATGTCCCGGCGAAGGGTCGCGCGATCTTCATCTGCAACCATCCGACCGGCATCGCCGACGGCATCGCGGTGTTCGACGCGCTCAAGGGCCTGCGCCCGGACATCTGCTTCTACGCCAACTCCGACGCCCACCGCGTCGCCCCGCACTTCGACGAGGTGCTGATCCCGGTCGAGTGGGTCGAGGAGAAGCGCACCCGCGAGCGCACCCGCCTCACCCTGCAGCTGACCCGCGAGGCGATGGAGGCCGAACGCGCGCTGATGATCTTCCCGGCCGGCCGCCTGGCCCGTCGCGGTCCAGGCGGCGTGCTCAGCGATCCGGAGTGGATGCCCAGCGCCATCTCCCTGGCCCGCAAGTACCAGGCGCCGGTGATCCCCATGCACCTCGACGGCCCGTCCTCGACCCTCTTCCACTTCTTCAACCGCTTCTCCAACGAGCTGCGCGACATCACCCTGTTCCACGAGCTGCTCAACAAGCGCGGCCGCGAGTTCTCGCTGCTGCTCGGCCCGCCGGTGGCGCCCGACGCGCTCGATCCCGACGCGGTCGCCGCGACCGAGGCGCTCAAGGCCTACGTCCGGACCCTGCCGCAGCATCCCGAAAGGCCGTTCGCATGATCACCCCGGCCGACGGCGACTTCCGTCTCGACGACGAGGCCGCCACCGGGCGGCTGGGCGCGGCCATCGCCGCCGAGCTGAAGCCCGGCGAGGCGATCTGTCTGACTGGTCCGCTGGGGGCCGGCAAGTCGACCCTGGCCCGCGCCCTGGTCCGCGCCCTGACCACCCCGAACGAGGACGTTCCCAGCCCGACCTTCACCATCGTGCAGTTCTACGAGGGCGCGCGGCTGAAGGTCGCGCACTTCGATCTCTATCGCCTCACCTCGGCGGACGAGGCCTATGAGATCGGCCTGGACGAAGCGCTCGAGGACGGCGCGGCGGTGATCGAATGGCCCGAGCGCCTGGAGGGCCATCTCCCCCCCGACCGACTTGATGTAGAGATCGTCGTCGATGAGTCGCCGGGTGGCGGGGAGGCGCGGCGCGCCCGGCTGACGCCGGCGGGCGCCTGGGAAGGACGTGGGCTTGAATTCCGATCGTGACGGCCGCAAGGCCGAGTTCCTAAAGGCCGCGGGGCTGGCCGACGCCCGTCGCGAACTGCTGGCCGGCGACGCCTCGACGCGCGCCTATGAACGCCTGCACCGGGCCGACGGCTCGACCGTGATCTTCATGGACCAGCCGCCCGCCGCCGAGAGCGCGGTCTGTCCGCCCGGCGCCACCGAGGCCGAGCGCCTGGCCATGGGCTACAACGCCGCCGCCCGCCTGGCCGCCGGATCGGTCGCCGCCTTCGTCACCACCGCCGCCTGGCTGCGCGATCACGGCCTCTCGGCGCCGCAGATCCTCGCCCACGACATCGAGGCCGGCCTGGCCGTGCTGGAAGACCTGGGCGATGGCCTGTTCGCGACCCTGATCGCCGACGGACAGGCCGAAGCGCCGCTCTACGAGGCCGCCGTCGACGTCCAGATCCAGCTGCAGGAGACCACGCCGCCCGACGTGCTCGTCGCCGACGGCGCATCCTGGCCGCTGCTGACCTACGACGCCCTGGCCCTGAAGGTCGGGACCGACACCTTCCTCGAATGGTGGCCGCAGTTCGCGCGCATCCCGGCGTTCTCGCCGGACGCCCTGGCCGAATGGGAGGCGCTCTGGGCCCCGGTGTTCGCCCGCGGCGCGGCCGACGCCGACGTCTTCACCCACCGCGACTTCCACGCCCAGAACCTGCTCTGGCTGCCGCAGCGCGCGGGCGCGGCCCGCGTCGGCCTGCTCGACTTCCAGGACGCCCTGCGCGCCCATCCCGCCTGGGACCTGACCCATCTGCTGCAGGACGCCCGCCGCGACGTCTCGCCGGAGCTCGAGGCCGCCATGCTGGACCGCTTCCTGACCGCCCGGCCGAGCCTGGACCGCGAAGCCTTCGTCCACGACTACCGCGCGCTCGCCGCCTCGAACGCCGCGCGCATCCTCGGCCGCGTCTTCGCCCGCCAGGCCCTGCTCGGCCGGCGCCAATACGAGGCCTTCATGCCCCGCACCTGGCGCTACCTGGAACGCAACCTGACCGACCCGTCGATGGCCGGCCTCAAGACCTGGTTCGACCGCCACGTGCCCGCGCAGGCCCGCCGATGAGCCAGATCAAGACCGCGATGGTCCTGGCCGCGGGTCTCGGCACCCGCATGCGGCCGCTGACCGACGAGCGCCCCAAGGCCCTGGTCACCGTCGCCGGCAAGGCGCTGATCGACCATGTCCTCGACCGCCTGGTCGCGGCCGGGATCGAGCGGGCGGTGGTCAACGTCCATCACTTCGCCGACCAGATGGAGACCCATCTCGCCGGCCGCCGCGACATCGAGATCCTGATCTCCGACGAGCGCGCCGCCCTGCTCGACTCCGGCGGCGGCATCAAGCACGCCCGCGCTCTGCTGGGCGACGATCCGATCCTGATCGCCAACATCGACTCGCTGTGGATCGAGGGCGAGACGCCGGCCCTGGAGACCCTCAAGGCGACCTGGGACCCGGCTGCCATGGACCTCTGCCTGCTGCTGGTCCGCCGCGGCCACGGCATCGGCTTCGAAGGCCCGCAGGGCTTCTTCATGGACGAGGCCGGCCGCCTGACCCACTCGGCCAAGCCCGAACCGCCCACCCCCTACGCCAATGTCGGCTTCCAGATCCTCAAGCCGCAGATCCTCGACGGCGAGCCGGACGGGGCCTTCTCGATCGTGCCGGTCTGGTGGCGGCTCGCGGAACAGGGCCGCCTCCACGGCGCGGTGATGGACGGCTTCTGGATGCACGTCGGAGACCCCGCCGCCCGGGAGGCGACCGAGGCGAAGCTGCGGTGAATCAACGCCGTCCAGATGCTCCCCTCCTGGGGGAGCTGTCAGCCGCATGGCTGACTGAGGGGGACTTTGACTCAAGGCCGCCCGAGAGCATTCCCCCTCCGTCTCGATGCTGCGCATCGATCCACCTCCCCCAAGAGGGGAGGATCTGGAGGCCATGACCCTCTTCGCCCGCCCCGGCCCGCGCTGGTTCAATATCCCCGCCCACCGGCCGTTCGTGCAGGACCTGGCCGCCGGGCTCTATGACGCCCTGACCCCGCTCGGCCCCGACGCGCTATCGCAGGCCATCATCCTCACCCCGACCCGGCGCGGCGCGCGGGCCCTGGCCGACGCCTTCATCGCCGCGGCCGGCGGCAAGGCGGTGCTGCCGCCGCAGATCCGCCCGCTCGGCGACCTCGACGAGGGCGAGCCGCCGTTCGAGCCCGGCGACCTGGCCGTCGAACTGCCCGCCGCCATCGGCTCGCTGCGCCGCCGCTTCGAGCTGACCCGGCTGGTCAAGGCGCACGAGCGGCAGCTCGGCCGCGAGCTTGACGCCTCCGCCGCCCTGGAACTGGCCGACGCGCTCGGCGGCTTCCTCGACAGCCTGCAGATCGAGGAGGTCAGCGGCGACGGCCTGGCCGAACTGGTCGGCGCCGACCTCGCCGAGCACTGGCGCATCAGCCGCGAGTTCCTGGAGATGGCCCAGGTCGCCTGGCCCGCGCGCCTGGCCGAGCTTGGCCTGGTCGACGTCTCCCAGCGCCGCGTGGCGCTGCTGCGCAAGCTGGCCCAGGCCTGGACCGACCGCCCGCCGCAGGGCGTGCTGATCGCCGCCGGCTCGACCGGCACCGCGCCGGCCACCGCCGACCTGCTGGCCGTGGTCGCCGCCGCGCCGCAGGGCGCCGTGGTCCTGCCCGGCCTCGACGACAGCCTGGCCGAAAGCGCCTGGATCGAGGTCGGCGAACAGCATCCGCAGGGCGCGATGCGCCGCCTGCTGCACCGCGCCGGGGTCGAGCGCCGCGACGTCATGGAGTGGCCCGCCTCCTTCACCCTCGACTCGCGTGGCCGCTGGCGCCGCCGGGTGATCAACGAAGCCCTGCGCCCGGCCGAACGCACCGCCGACTGGCTGTCGGTGATCGAGAGCCTGCGCCGCGAGGGCGACAAGGACGGCGTCGACGCCATCGCCGAGGGCCTGTCGGGCCTGTCCGTGGTGACCGCCCGCGCCGAGGAGGAGGCCGCCACCACCGCCGCCCTGCTGCTGCGCGAGGCGCTGGAGACGCCCGGCCGCACCGCCGCCCTCGTCGCCCCCGACCAGGCCCTGGCCCGCCGCGTCGCCGCCAAGCTGGCCCGCTGGGGCGTCGCCGCCGACTCCTCGGCCGGCCTCTCGCTCTCCGGCTGCCCCGGCGGGGTGTTGGCCGGCCTGGTCGCCAAGGCCGCCATCGACCCGCTCGACCCGATCACGCTGCTCGCCGTGCTCAAGCATCCGCTCGTGCGCCTCGGCCTTGATCCCGAACACCTGGTCGAGGCCCGCACGGCGCTGGAGCGGGAGGGCCTGCGCGGCCCGCGCTGCACAACCTGGCCGGCCCTGGAGGCGCGGCTCGGCAAGTCCGAGATCGCGCTCGCCCTCTCCCGCACGCTGCAGGCGTCGCTCTCTCGCCTGGTGATCGATGGCGAGGCCCAATCGCCGGCCGACGCCGCGCGGCGTCTGACCGAAACCCTCGAAGCCCTGGCCGTCGATCCGCTCGGTGACCACGGCCAGCTCTGGGCCGACCACGGCGGCGAGGCGCTGGGCCGGCTGCTGGCCGGGCTGATCGACGAATCCGAAGGCCTGCCGCACGTCACCGCCCGCGGCTTCGCCGATCTGCTTTCGCGGCTGATGGCCGGCGAGAGCGTCCGCACCGGCGGCTCGACCCATCCGCGCCTGCGCATCCTCGGCGCCATCGAGGCGCGCCTGACACGCGCCGACCGGCTGGTGGTCGCCGGCCTGGAGGAAGGCGTCTGGCCGCAGGGCGCGCCGCTCGACCCATTCCTGTCGCGCCCGATGCGCGAACGCCTGGGCCTGCCGCCGCCCGAGCGCCGCGTCGGCCTCGCCGCCCACGACTTCGCCCAGGCCGCCTGCGCGCCAGAAGTGATCCTGCTGCACTCCGAGCGCCGCGAGGGCGCGCCGGCGGTCAAGTCGCGCTGGCTCTGGCGGCTGGAGACCTTGGCCCGCGGCGCCGGCGTGCTGCTCCCCGGCCGCCCGGACGTCCTCGACTGGGCCCGCGCCCTCGACGCCGCCCAGACCTACGCACCGGCCAAACGCCCGGCCCCCTCGCCGCCGATCGAGGACCGTCCGCGCCGCATGGCGGTCACCCGCATCGAGGCCCTGACCCGCGATCCTTACGGCGTCTGGGCCCGCGACATCCTCAAGTTCTTCCCGCTCGACCGCCCCGACGAGGCGGTGGAGGCCCGCGCCCGCGGCACCGCTATCCACGCCGCCTTCGAGCGTTTCGCCACCGACTATCCGCGCGAGCTGCCGCCCGACGCGGCGGCGATCTTCGAGGCGATGTACGTCGCCGAACTCGAAGCCGCTGGCATGCCGCACGAGGCCCTGGCCCGCGAGGCCGCCCTGGCCCGCGAAGCCGCGCTCTGGGTCGCCGACCTCGAAGCCCGCCGCCGCGCCGACGGCCGCGCCATACATGTCGAGAAGGCGGGCGAGCGCACCATCGACGCCCTGGCCGGTCCGTTCACCGTCACCGCCAAGGCCGACCGTATCGAGCTTGACGCCGAGGGCTACGGCCACATCCTCGACTACAAGACCGGCAAGGCGCCCTCGAAGAAGGTCGTGGAGACCGGCTTCTCGCCGCAGCTCACCCTCACCGCCGCGATCCTGGCCGGCGGCGGCTTTCCCGACATCGGCCGCGCCGAGCCCGGCGAGCTGACCTATCTGGAGGTCACCGGCCGCAAGCCCGCCGGTCGCGAGGAGGTCCGCGCCGCCGCTGGCGAGGAGAGCGCTGACGCCGCGGCCCGCGCCCTGGAGGGCCTGGCCAAGCTGATCGACCAGTTCGACCGCGGTCGCCCCTATGCCTCGCGGGTCGCCCCGCAGTTCGTGAAGCTGCACATGAGCGACTACGACCACCTGGCCCGCGTCTTCGAGTGGTCGACCAGCGGCGAGGAGGACGGCGAGTGAACGCGATCATCGCCGCTGGGGACCCGCAGCGCCTGGCCGCCGACCCCGCCATCTCGGCCTTCGTCACCGCCAACGCCGGGTCGGGCAAGACCAAGACCCTGATCGACCGGGTGGCGCGCCTGCTGCTGGCCGGGGCCAAGCCCGAGACCATCCTCTGCGTGACCTACACCAAGGCCGCCGCCGCCGAGATGCAGCGCCGGCTCTACCACCTGCTGGGCGGCTGGTCGGTCTATGACGACGACAGTCTGCGCTCCGAGCTCGCCAAGCTCGAAGGCCGCGCGCCCCAGGCCTATGACGCCCGCAGCCTCTCCAAGGCCCGCGCCCTGTTCGCCAGCGCCTTGGAGACGCCCGGCGGCCTGAAGATCCAGACCATCCACGCCTTCTGCGAAAAGCTGCTGCGGCGCTTCCCGTTGGAGGCCGGCGTCTCGCCCGGCTTCCGGGTCATGGACGACAGCGCCAGCGCCGCCGTCGCCGACGCCGCCCGCAAGGCCGTCGCCCGCCACGCCCTGCGCGGCGAGGGCGCGGTCGCCCAGGCCTATGCCCGCTTTTCGGTGGCGCTCGATTTCCAGAGCTTCCAGGGCATGTTCGCGACCTTCGAGAGCCAGCGCGGCGCGCTCGGGGCCTATTTCGATCGCCACGGCGGCCTGGAAGGCACGGTCGAGCACGTCTGGCAGGTCTGCGAGTTCGACGAGCCCACCGACCCCGACGCGGTCGAAGCCCAGGCGCTGGCCCAGCTGAACCGTTCGGCCTGGCGCGACTGCGTCGAGGTGCTGGCCCAGGGCGGCAAGGCCGACATCACCAACTCCGCCAAGCTGGCCGCCGCCCTCGCCCCCGGCGCCGGGTTGGACGAATGCCTCGCTGCGCTCTTCACCGAGAAGGGCGAGAGCACGCCGGTCGCCTGGGTCGCCAAGACCGCCGGCCTCAAGGTCCGCGAAGACCTGCGCTTCTTCCTGCTGGCCGAACAGGATCGCCTGGAGATCGCCCGCGAGCGCCGCCGCGCCGCACGGGTCGCCCACGACACCCACGGCGCGCTGATCCTGGCCAGCGCCTACCTCGCCGCCTACGCCATCGAGAAGACCGCCTCCGGCGCGCTGGATTTCACCGATCTTATTGAAAAAACACGCGATCTCGTCGCCTCACGGCCCATGGCCGCCTGGGTGCTCTACAAGCTCGACGGCGGGGTTGATCATGTCCTCGTTGACGAAGCCCAGGACACCGCCCCCGAGCAGTGGGAAATCGTCCGCGCCCTGACCGAGGAGTTCTTCTCCGGCGCCGGCCAGCCCGCCGAACGCCTGCTCGAACGCAACATGTTCGTCGTCGGCGACGAGAAGCAATCGATCTACTCGTTCCAGGGCGCCCGGCCCGAACTGCTGATCCAGGAGTTCGAGTTCCACCGCGATCGCGCCACCGGCGCCGGCTTCCGGTTCGAGCGCGTCGACCTGCTGACCTCCTGGCGCTCGACGCCGCAGGTGCTGCGCTTCGTCGACGCCGCCTTCGCCCCGCCCGAACTGGCCGCCGCGATCCTGCCGCGGGTCGAGGCCGAAGCCATCGTCCACCAGGCCGTGCGCTCCGACGCCGGCTGCGTCGACCTCTGGCCGTTGGAGCGCGAGGAGAAGGGCGACGTCCGCGACGCCTGGGACGCCCCGCTCGACGAGGAAGGCCAAGCCAGCGCCAACAAGCGCCTGGCCGAGAAGATCGCCGCCGAGATCGCCGCCCTGATCGAGCGCGGCGATGCGGTGCTCGACAAGGACAGCCGCCAGCCGCGCCCGGCCACCGCCGGCGACGTGCTGATCCTGGTCCGCCGCCGCAAGGCGCTGTTCGAAGAGATCCTGCGCGCCCTCAAGCACCGCAAGATCCCGGTCGCCGGCGCCGACCGGCTGGCGCTTTCGGAGCACATCGTCTTCGACGACCTGTTGGCTCTGGCCCGCTTCGCCCAGTTCCCGGCCGACGAACTGACCCTGGCCGCCCTGCTGCGCAGCCCGTTCTGCGACCTCTCCGACGACAGCCTCTACGCCCTGGCCCATGGCCGCGGCCGCGAGAACCTCGCCGCCCTGCTGCGCCGCCGCCGGGAGGAGACGCCCGCCTGGGCCGCCGCCGCCGACCTCGTCGAATGGCTCGTCGCCAACCGTGCCGCGCGCCCCTTCGAGTTCTATTCCCGGCTGCTGGCCTTGCGCGACGAGAGCGGCCGCTCGATGCGCCGGCGGCTGATGGAGCGGCTGGGCGCCGAGGCCGAGGACGCGCTCGACGAATTCCTCGCCCAGGTGCTCGCCGCGGAGGGCCGCGGGGTCGAGGACCTCGAAAGCCTGGCCGCCGCGCTCGCCAGCCTCGACATCACGGTGAAGCGCGAGATGGAGGCCGGCCGCGACGAGGTGCGGGTGATGACCGCTCACGGCGCCAAGGGGCTGGAGGCGCCCATCGTCTTCCTGCCGGAGACGACGCTGGGCCGCACCGCGCGGGGCTCGCCGCTGATGCGCACCCCGCAGGGCGGCTTCCTCTGGAGCACGTCGAAGGGGACCGACTGCGCCGCCTCGCTGGAAGCCCGCGAATGGCGCGCCAAGAAGGACGAGGAGGAGGCCGCTCGCCTGCTCTATGTGGCCCTCACCCGGGCCCGCGACCGGCTGGTGCTGTGCGGCCGTGTCTCGTCCACCGCCAAGGAAGAGAACATCAAGGGTTGGTGGGGCGCGGCGGTTGCGGCCTTCGACCACCCCGACGTCGGCGGCGAGAAGCGCGTCATCGTCGGCGGCGGCCGCGAGTTCGTGCGCTTCGGCCCCGATCCGATCCCGCTCGGCCGCGCCCAGGCCCTGGCCGAAGCGACCGCCCCCCTGCCGGCCTGGGCGCAGGTAGCGCCACCGGCCGAGGCCTTCGCCCGCTACGCCTCGCCCTCGCAGCTGAGCGAGGACGTGGCTACGCCCGCCACCTCGCCGCTGATCCGCACCGAGGGCCTGGGCCGGTTCCGGCGCGGCGACCTGATCCACCGGCTGCTGCAGATCCTGCCCGATCTGCCGCCTGCGGAGCGTGAATCAGCCGCCGCCCGCATCCTCTCGCGTGAACGTGATCTGTCCGCCGAGCAGCGCGCCGAGATGACCGCCGCCGCCATGGGCGTGCTCACCGACGCCCGCTTTTCCGAGGTGTTCGGACCGGGCAGCCGGGCCGAGGTCTCGGTCGCCGGAACGGCCCGCGGCCTGCCGCCGGGCCTGGCCATTTCCGGCCGCATCGACCGGCTGGTGGTGCTGCAAGACCGTGTCCTGGTGGCGGATTTCAAGACCAACCGCCCCTCCCCCGCCCGCATCGAGGACGCCGACCGCGCCTACCTGCGGCAGATGGCGATCTACGCCGCGGTGCTAGAGGATATCTTCGAAGGCCGTCGCATCGAGGCCGCCCTGGTCTGGACCGATGGCCCGAAGCTGATGGCGGTTCCAGAAAACCTGTGGCGTCAGACCCTTGCCGACCTCCATCGTGAAGGTTGATACCAGGGCCATGCCCGCCTACATCGGCGGATCGAGAGCCGCAGCCACGCGTTTTTCCGGCTGGGCTATAAGGAGCTTTTCATGAGCACCGTGACGGTCACCGACGAATCCTTCGACAAGGACGTCCTGCAGGCTTCCAAGCCTGTGCTGGTGGACTTTTGGGCCGAGTGGTGCGGCCCCTGTAAGCAAATCGCTCCGGCCCTGGAGCAGATCGCCGCCGAACTCGGCGAGCAGGTCACCGTGGCCAAGCTGAACATCGAAGACAGCCCGACGACGCCGTCGCGCTACGGCGTGCGCGGCATCCCGACGATGATGCTGTTCAAGGGCGGCCAGATGGCGTCGATGAAGGTCGGCGCCATGCCCAAGCAGAAGATCGTCGAGTGGCTTAACGAAGCCGGCATCTAAGCTTCTGCGGCGCAGCCGGGCCTCCCGGCTGCGTCAGCCTTTCGCGGGCGCGGTCGCCATCCAGATGACGTGCCGCGCGCCGCGCTTGCCGCCTGTGGCGCGCACCCCGACTTCCTCCACATCATAGCCCGCCCGGCGCAGGCGCTTGGTGAAGCGCTCGTCGCGGGCCGACGACCAGACCGCCAGGATCCCGCCCGGCCGCAGGGCGCGACGCGCCGCCGCCAGGCCGCCGTCGTTGTAGAGTTTGTCGTTCTCCGCCCGGCTCAAGCCCTCAGGCCCGTTGTCGACGTCCAGCAGGATGGCGTCGTAGCTCTCGCGGCCCGACCGGATCAGGTCGCCGACGTCGCCCAGCGCGATCGTCAGCCGCGGGTCCTTCAGGCATTCGCCCGACAGATTGGCCATCGGCCCGCGCGCCCAATCGATAATCTCGGGGACCAGCTCGCCCACAGTGACCTGCGCCGACGGGCCGAGGTTCTCCAGGGCCGCCCGCAGCGTAAAACCCATGCCGAAGCCGCCGATCAGGAAGTGCGGCCTTGGCCGATCCTTCAGCCGCTCGCAGGCCAGGGTGGCCAACGCCTTCTCCGAACCGCTGAGCCGGCTGCTCATCAGCTCGATCGCGCCCGACATGATCGAGAACTCAGTCCCCCGCTGCATGAGCCGCAGTTCGCCGCCGTCGCCGGGCACGACCGCGGTCCCGAGATGAACCCACGGGATCATGTCGGCCAGGTCTCGGGGCTCATGGCCAGCACCTCGCCGGCGAAGTGCAGCCCTCCGCAGATCAAGACGTGAGGCGCAGGTCCCGGCATGGCCAGGGCGCGGCGCAGTCCGGCCTCGACGTCGGCGACCTCGTCCACCGCGAGCCCGGCCTGGGCGGCGGCGGCGGCCAGCTCGTCGGCCGGCGCGGCGTTGGGCGAATCGAAGGTGGTGGCGAACACGGTCGGCTTGAGGTCCGCAAACGGCTGGAAGAAGCCCAGCGCGTCCTTGCGGGCGAACATCGCGGCGATCAGCACCAGCGGCCGCGGATCGCGGGCGACCAGCCGCCCGGCCGCCTCGGCCAGGGCCCGGCCGGCATGCGGATTGTGCCCGCCGTCCAGCCACAGGTCCGAGCCGCGCTCGGCCGCCAGCCGCGCCATCGGGCCTTCGGTCAGGCGCTGGAAGCGGGCCGGCCAGACGGCGCTGGACACGCCCTTGGCCAGGGCCGCCTCGTCGATCCGCGGGTCGTCCAGGGCCAGCGCCGCGGCCACCGCCAGCCCGGCGTTGGCGAACTGATAGCCGCCGAACAGGCTGGGAGCCGGCAGGTCGTAGAGCTGGTCCGGCATCTGCACCAGCAACCGCCCGCGCTCCTCCCAGGCGTCGAAATCGCGACCCATCAGGGTGATCGGCGCGCCGAGCTTCTCGGCTTCCGCCAGGATCACCGCCTCGCCTTCTTCCATCTGGCGGGCGACCACGACGGGGCGGCCCTGCTTGA
This sequence comes from Phenylobacterium sp. GW823-FHT02A09, assembly GCF_058797775.1. Classification (NCBI taxonomy): domain Bacteria; kingdom Pseudomonadati; phylum Pseudomonadota; class Alphaproteobacteria; order Caulobacterales; family Caulobacteraceae; genus Phenylobacterium; species Phenylobacterium sp. GW823-FHT02A09. Next base: position 510,369 of record NZ_JBXAJZ010000002.1, read on the forward strand.
TGATGCCGGCCTTCTCCCAGGCGATCTTGGAGAGCTCCGGACCCAGCATCTCCAGATGGTCGTAGTCGACCGGCGTGATCACGCTGACGGCGGGGGCGTCGAAGATGTTGGTGGCGTCGAACCGGCCGCCCAGGCCCACCTCGACGATGCAGAGGTCGGCCGGCGTGTCGGCGAAGGCCTGGATCGCCAGCACCGTGGTGATCTCGAAGAAGCTGATCGGCTCGCCGGCGTTGGCCGTCTCGAGCTTGTCGATCAGCTCGCTCATCCGCGCGTCGCTGATCAGTTCGCCGGCCACCCGGATCCGTTCGGCGAACCGCACCAGATGCGGCGAGGTGATGACGTGGACCTTCAGGCCCGCGGCCTCGGCGATCGCCCGCAGGTACGACACCGTCGACCCCTTGCCGTTGGTGCCGGCCACGTGGATCACCGGCGGCAGCTTGCGGTCCGGATGACCCAGCGCCGCCAGCAGTCGCTCGACGCGGCCCGTCGTCAGATCGATCAGCGAGGGATGGTGCGCCCGCAGCCGCAGGATCGCCTCGTCCGAAGCACGGATGGGATCATACATGTCTAATTCCTCCCCTCTTGGGGGAGGGGGACCACGAAGTGGTGGAGGGGGCCGCAGCCGCCGCAACGCTCGGAGTCAAAGTCCCCCTCAGTCAGCTTCGCTGACAGCTCCCCCAGAGGGGGCGCAATGACAAGGCCTAGGCGGCTTTCGAACGTGCGCGTCCCATCATCAGGGTCTTGAGCAGCGAACCCAGCACCGGCCGCATCTCGGCGCGGGTCACCACGCGGTCGATCTGGCCGCGCTCGACCAGGAATTCGGCGCGCTGGAAACCCGGCGGCAGGGTCTCGCGGATGGTCTGCTCGATCACCCGGCGGCCGGCGAAGGCGACCATGGCGTTCGGCTCGGCCAGGTGGATGTCGCCCAGCATCGCGTACGAGGCCGAAACCCCGCCGGTGGTCGGGTCGGTCAGCACCACGATGTAGGGCAGGCCGGCGGCCTTGACCTCGTTCAGCGCCAGGGTGGTGCGGGCCATCTGCATCAGGGCCAGCGTGCCCTCCTGCATGCGCGCGCCGCCGGCGGCGGTGAAGATCACATAGGGCACGCCGCGCTTCACGGCTTCCTGCGCGGCCTTGATGAAGGCCTCGCCGACGCCGACGCTGAGCGAGCCGCCCATGAAGCTGAAGTCCTGCACCGAGACGACGCAGGGCACCCCCTCGATGGTCCCGTAGCCCGAGCTCATCGCGTCCTGCGCGCCGCTCGCCTTCCGGGCCGCCTTCAGGCGATCCATGTAGGGCTTGGTGTCGGGGAACTTCAGCGGGTCGTCGACCACGCCCTTCGGCGCTTCCAGCTTCTCGTACTGGCCGTCGTCGAAGGTGTAGCGCAGGCGCTGCTCGGCGCCGATCCGCATGTGGTGGCCGGACGGAGTGACCCACAGGGCCGCCTCCAGGTCCGAGCGGTAGATCATCTCGCCGGTGTCCGGGCACTTGACCCAGAGGTTCTCCGGGGTCTCGCGCTTGGCGACCAGATTGCGCACGCCGGGCGCGATCCGGGACAGCCAGCCGCGGCGTTCGCGGGGCGCTTGCGGGCCTTTGCCCGGTTTGTCGTTTCGCTGTTCAGCCATCGCCATGGGGTTCTACACCGTGAGGCTTTCGACTCGCGCGGAGCGCACAGCCTTAGCCAAGGAATCCACTTTGGAAAGAACCCTGGCGGTCACAGATTCGTTCATTGCCAAGCCTGTTGCGACCTCTTCGACAAGCGCCGAACCGACCACCGCCGCGTCCGCCACCCGGGCGATCTCGGCGGCCCGCTCGGGCGTCTTGATTCCAAATCCGACCGCCACCGGCAGGCCTGACGCCGCGCGGATGCGCTCGACGTTCGGGGCCACGGCGGCGGCGTCTGCTTCTTTCACGCCGGTCACCCCGGCGACCGACACATAATATACGAAGCCCGACGTCCGACGGATCACCACCGGCAGCCGCTTGTCGTCGCTGGTCGGCGTCGCCAGCCGGATCAACGACAGCTCGTGGGCGTCCAGGGCGTCGGCCAGCGGATCGGCCTCCTCCGGCGGGATGTCGACGCAGATCACCCCGTCGACCCCGGCCGCCGCCGCGTCGCGCGCAAACGCCGCATAGCCGTGGTGCACCAGCGGATTGGCGTAGCCCATCATGATGATCGGCGTCGTCTGGTCGCCCTTCCGGAACTCGGCGACCATCGCGAGGGTCTTCTTCAGGGTCTGGCCGTTGGCCAGCGCCCGCTGGGCGGCGCGCTGGATCGGCGGGCCCTCTGCCATCGGATCGGAGAACGGGAAGCCGACCTCGATCAGGTCCGCGCCCGCCCCGGGCAGGCCCTGCAGGATCTCCAGCCCGGTCGCGTAATCGGGATCACCAGCCATCACATAGGCGACGAACGCCGCCCGGTTCTCCGCCTTCAGCTGGGCGAAGCGGGCCTCGATACGGGATTTGGTCATTGGGACGCCCTGTGCACCGTGGGGGTCGGGTCGAGCTCGACGTTCACCTTGACGACGCCGGTCGCCCAGGCCGCGCCCAGCAGCAGCGCCACGGCGACGACGATCTGCAGAGCGAACTTCAGCCGATCCATCGAGACGGTCAAATCTGGCGGCCCAGGTGGTCGGCGACGGTCTGCACGTCCTTGTCGCCGCGCCCGGAGAGGTTCAGCACCACGATCCCGTCCTTACCGACCTCCTTGCAGATCTCGGGCAGTCGGGCCAGGGCGTGCGAGGATTCGATCGCCGGCAGGATGCCCTCCAGCTCGGCCAGCAGCTTGAAGGCGTCCAGCGCCTCCTGGTCGGTGCAGGTCAGATACTTGGCCCGGCCGACGTCGTGCAGCCACGAGTGCTCCGGCCCGATGCCCGGATAGTCGAGGCCGGCCGAGATCGAATGCGCCTCGGTGATCTGGCCTTCGTCGTCCTGCAGCAGATAGGTCATGTTGCCGTGCAGGACGCCGGGACGGCCGCCGTTGATCGCCGCCGCATGACGGCCGGTGTCCATGCCATCGCCCGCGGCTTCGACGCCGATAAGCTGCACGCCCTCGTCGTTGAGGAACGGGTGGAACAGGCCGATGGCGTTCGATCCGCCGCCGACGCAGGCGACCACCGCGTCGGGCAGACGGCCTTCCAGCTCGAGGATCTGCTGCTTCACCTCGTTGCCGATCACGGCCTGGAAGTCGCGGACCATGGCCGGATACGGGTGCATGCCCGCCGCCGTGCCGATCAGATAATAGGTGTCGTGAACGTTGGTGACCCAGTCGCGCAGGGCCTCGTTCATGGCGTCCTTCAAGGTCGCCGAGCCGGCGGTGACCGCCTCGACCTGGGCGCCCAGAAGGTTCATCCGGAAGACGTTCGGCTTTTGCCGCTCCACGTCGACCGCGCCCATATAGACGACGCAGGGCAGGCCGAAGCGCGCGCAGACAGTCGCCGTGGCCACGCCGTGCTGGCCGGCGCCGGTCTCGGCGATGATCCGGGTCTTGCCCATCCGCATGGCCAGCAGGATCTGGCCCATGCAGTTGTTGATCTTGTGCGAGCCGGTGTGGTTCAGCTCTTCGCGCTTCAGATAGATCTTCGCCCCGCCGTAGTGCGCGGTCAGCCGCTCGGCGTAGTAGAGCGGGCTGGGGCGGCCGACATAGTGGGTCAGGAAGCTGCGCAGCTCGGCCTGGAAGGCCGGATCGTTCTTGGCCGCCGTGTAGGCCGCGTCCAGGTCGTGGACCAGCGGCATCAGCGTCTCGGGGACATAGCGTCCGCCGTAGTCGCCGAAGCGGCCGGACGCGTCCGGATAGGCGGTGTAATCGTTCGGTTTCGCTGGGGCGTTCACAGGAATCTGCAACTTCAAGCGCGGCGGACGGCGTCCAGAAACGCCGAGATCAGAGCCGGGTCCTTTAGTCCGGGACCGCGTTCCACGCCAGAAGAAACGTCCACAAGCGGCGCGCCCGACAGCTTGATCGCCTCGGTCACGTTCCACGGATCGAGCCCGCCGGCCAGCAGCCAGGGCCGCTGGAAGCGCCGCCCGGCCATGATCGTCCAGTCGAAGCGCGCGCCGGTGCCGCCCGGCAGTTCGGAATCCTTCGGCGGCTTGGCATCGAACATCAGGTGCTCGACGACCGGCTCGAAGGCGGAGGCGGCGGCGACGTCCGAGGCGTCCGACACCGACAGCGCCTTGATCACCCCCACGCCGGTGCGCTCGGCGACCTGGTGGACGCGGGCCGGCGTCTCCTTGCCGTGCAGCTGGATCAGATCCGGCTGCAGGATCGCCATCAGCCGGTCGAGCATGGCGTCGTCCGGATCGACCGTCACCGCCACGATCTTCACTCCGCGGGCCCGCGCCGGCCGGGCCAGGATCGCCGCCGGCTCAAGCTCGACATAGCGCGGGCTCTTGGGAAAGAAGTTGAGACCGATGTGGCTGGCCCCGCCGTCGGCGGCCGCGCGCACGGTCTCGGGCGTCGAAAGTCCGCAGATCTTGGCGCGCACGGTCATGGGCCGCAGTTAGACCCGCAGGCGCGCCAAGCCAAGCCGGATCAGGACTTGGTCTTCAGAAGGTCGCGGATTTCGACCAGCAGCGCCTCGCTCGGCGTCGGCGCGGCGGGCGCGTCGGCCTGCTGGCGGCGCAGGCTGTTCACGCCCTTGACCAGCAGGAAGATCACCCAGGCGACGATGATGAACTGGATCAGGGTGTTGATGAACGCGCCGTACTGGATCGCCACCAACTCGCTGGCGGCGGTGGCGGGATCGTCCGGCTTGAGCACCAGTTGCAGCTTCGAGAAATCGAGCCCGCCGGTCAGCAGACCGATCGGCGGCATGACCACCTGAGTGACCAGGCTTTCGACGATCTTGTTGAACGACGCGCCGATGATCACGCCAACCGCAAGGTCGATGACATTGCCGCGCGCGATGAACTCGCGGAATTCAGAGAAGATGCCCATGGATCACCGTTGACCGCCGAAAAGAAGGGCCAGGATCGACTGAGCCCTTCCTTACGGTCAACTGCAAACCTCTGTGAGGCGACTAATCGGCGTTGAGCCGCTCGCGCAGTTCCTTGCCGCTCTTGAAGAAGGGCACATGCTTGGCGCGCACATCGACGGACTCACCGGTGCGCGGGTTGCGACCGGCGCGGGCGTCGCGCGAACGCACGGAAAGCGCCCCGAAGCCGCGCAGCTCGACGCGACCCTCCGATTCCAAAGCTTGGATCATCCGCTCGAGGATCACCCCGACCACGCGTTCGACGTCGCGTTGGGTCAGGTGCGGGTTTTCCTCCGACAAGCGGGCGATAAGTTCCGACTTGATCATGCCTATTTCCGGGTCCCCGAGCCGTGGGGAGACGGCTCATAGGCTTTCAACTAGGAGCAACAACTTCGCCAGACGGCGCGCCTCGCAAGAAATCGCTGGAAGCGAGCGGGACCATGGTCGAGTCCGATTGGATGTTCAAGGCGCAAAGAAGGTTGACGCCCCTTGCACCACGCCCGTCCGCTGGTTTTTCAACCGTCAGGTGACGTCAGGTAAGTGTCACGCGACGTCATTTGGGCGCCCGCACGAAGTATTCCTGAGCCGCCAGGGCCCGCAGGCCGCGATTCGCCGTCTCGATTTCGCCGGCCGGAATCTCGGGCGTCAGCGAACGGACCTGGGTCGAGAACCGCGCCACCTGCCCCTCGATCACCGAAGACTGTTTCACCTCGTAGCCGCCGAGCGACTGATCGCCGTTCGGACCGCGGATCGTAAAGCCGCGTCCGCCGCCCGGCAGCACGACCTCGGTCACCGACTCGCGGAAGGTCGGATAGGCGACCGCATAGGGCGCATCGCGGTTGGGCCCGGGCTCGCGCCGCGGGTAGGCGGCCACGCCGCCGCCGGCGCCGGGCAGCTTGAACTCGCGCACCCCGAGGTCGGGGTTCTCGCGCCAGTCGACCTCGGCCTTGCCGGTCATGACCAGCGAGAAGCTGTTGTCGTCAGGCCGGCTGTCCCACGTCACGCTGTCCAGCTCGATCCAGCTGTAGGTCGAGGAGAACGCCTGCCGGAAGGTGCGCTCCAGGTCGTCCTTAGGCGCCCGCGCGGCGACCTGCCGGAAGCCGGCCGCCGCATCGCCGTGCATGCGCAACTCGACCCGCGCCGGCGCGGCCTCCGACAGCCCCTTGGAGGCGTCGAGACGAATCACCGAGACGATCTGCGGCAGGGTCAGCGGCGTCTCGGCCACGCGCTCCAGCTCCGCTCCGCCCGCGCGCAGCGGCAACGCCCAGCGCCAGCCGGGGGCCGGCAGGGCGTCGATTCCGCCGCGGTCGCCGGCGCGCGTGCCGTCCAGCCAGTAGGTCTTGCCGTCGATCCTGGCGCGCACCAGCACGTGGTTGAACGCCGACAGCGAGGGCAGGCGCTCGTCCAGCCCGTCGCCGCCGCCCAGCGACACCAGCGCCGGCTCGGCCTCGATCCCCAACTCCTTCAGCAGCGCCAGCAGCAGCACGGTCTTGCCCTTGCAGTCGCCGAACCGCCGCTGCCAGGTCTCCTCGGCGGAGGCCGGGACATAGCCTCCCTCGCCCATGCCGAGGAACAGATAGCGGGTCTGGTCCTCGACCAGCTTGAGCGCCGCGAAGGCGCGGTCCTGCGGAGATTTCTGCGCGGCCGCGATGGCGGCGGCCTGGGCCCCGACCTCCGAGTCCGGCCCCAGCGTCGCGGCCTTGGCGAAGTGCGGATGCATGATCTTCGAGACGTCGGCCCAGGCGCCGTAGCTGGAGACCTCCAGATCGCCGAGGCGCTGGAAGCGCAGCGGCGCGCCGAGCGGCGGCTTGGGCGCGGCGGCCAGGGCCTGGTCGCGCTCCAGCGTCGTCCAGCCGTCCTTGCTGGTCTGGGACGGTTCGCCAAAGCCTTCGGTCCCGCGCCAGCGCACCGTGCTCTCCTGCGGCCATGACACCCGCACGCGATAGCGCCCGGCCGCGCCCGGGAACTGCATGCGCTCATAGTCGTAGGAGCGGCCTTCGACGATCGGGTCGCGGCGGGTGGTCGTCCAGGCCATGTCGACCAGGTCGCCGACCTGCAGCCCCTCGATCTGGCGGCTGGCGGTCATGCGCCCGTCCAGCATCGCCCGCTCCAGATTGGTCTCGCGGCGCAGCACCAGCAGATCCTTGCCGCCCTTCAGCAGGTCGATGGTCTTGCCGTCGCGGACGATCCGCAGGCTGTGCCAGGCCACCTGCTCGACGGAGGGATCCCAGGTCACGTTGCGCGACTGGAAGCCGGCCAGGCCCTCGGGGCGCGTCACCCGGTAGATGCGTCGGTTGTAGTAGGCGTCGCCGTCCGGCGAGAACCGCGTCTGGTTGTCGTCCAGCACCACCTGCACCGCCGCCGCGCCGTCCTCGGGCGGGGCCTGCGGGATCTCGGCCACCGCCACCCACGCGGCCGGCGGCCCGAAGCTCGGCCGGTCGGCGGCGAGCGCTACGCTCGAAACGGCGGCGAGCGGCATGGCGACAGACGCCGCCAGGGCGAGACGGAACAGCAAGCGCGGGCCTCCAGGCGATACGAGCCCCACAGGCTCCGGCCCGCGCACGATACCGGCATGCCCAGAAAAGAAAACGGCGGACCGGTTTCCCGATCCGCCCGGCCCAGAAAAGAAAACGGCGGACCGGTTTCCCGATCCGCCGTCAGCTTCAAACCGCTATGCGGCTATGAGGCCTATTCCTTGCCGGCGTTCTTCTCGCGAAGAGCCGCGCCGAGGATGTCGCCCAGCGACGCGCCCGAGTCCGAAGACCCGAACTGCTCGATGGCTTCCTTCTCGTCGGCCATTTCCAGAGCCTTGATCGACAGCGCGACGCGGCGGGCGGCCTTGTCGATCTGCGTCACTTGGGCGTCGACGCGGTCACCCACGGCGAAGCGCTCCGGACGTTGGTCGGCGCGGTCGCGCGACAGGTCCGACTTGCGGATGAAGGCGGTCATCGGGGCTTCGTCGTCGCCGAACTTCACTTCGATACCACCGGTGGTGATCTCGGTGACGGTCACGGTGACGGTCTGGCCGCGACGGTAGGTGTCGCCTTCCATCGGGTCGCCGGCCAGTTGCTTGATGCCCAGCGAGATGCGTTCCTTCTCGACGTCGACGTCGAGAACGCGCGCCTTGACCACGTCGCCCTTGTTGTACTTGGCGATCGCTTCTTCACCCGACACGGTCCAGTCGAGATCCGACAGGTGCACCATGCCGTCGATGTCGTTGTCGAGGCCGATGAACAGACCGAACTCGGTCGCGTTCTTGACTTCGCCTTCGACGGTCGAGCCGATCGGATGGGCGGCCACGAAGGCGTCCCACGGATTGGCCATGGCCTGCTTCAGGCCCAGCGACACGCGGCGCTTGGACGGATCGACGTCCAGCACGACCACGTCGACTTCTTGCGAGGTCGAGACGATCTTGCCCGGATGGACGTTCTTCTTGGTCCAGGACATTTCCGAAACGTGGACCAGACCTTCGACGCCCGGCTCCAGCTCCACGAAGGCGCCGTAGTCGGTGATGTTGGTGATCCGGCCGGTGAACTTGGCGCCCACCGGGTACTTGGCTTCGACGCCGTCCCACGGGTCGGACTGCAGCTGCTTCATGCCGAGGCTGATGCGCTGGGTGTCCGGATTGATCTTCACGATCTGGACCTTCACGGTGTCGCCGACCGCGAGCACTTGGCTCGGGTGGTTGACGCGCTTCCAGCTCATGTCGGTGACGTGCAGCAGGCCGTCGATGCCGCCCAGGTCAACGAACGCACCGTAGTCGGTGATGTTCTTGACCACGCCTTCGCGGACTTCGCCCTCTTGCAGCTGGCTGACCAGCTCCGTGCGCTGTTCGGCGCGGGCTTCTTCCAGGATGGCGCGACGCGAGACGACGATGTTGCCGCGCGGACGGTCCATCTTGAGGATGGCGAAGGGCTGTTCCTTGCCCATGAGCGGGCCGACGTCGCGCACCGGGCGGATGTCGACTTGCGAACCCGGCAGGAACGCCGAGGCGCCGCCCAGGTCGACGGTGAAGCCGCCCTTCACGCGGCCGACGATCGAGCCCATGACCGGCTCGTTCTTTTCGTAGACGCCTTCCAGACGGGTCCAGGCTTCCTCGCGGCGGGCCTTGTCGCGGCTGATCACCGCTTCGCCCATGGCGTTCTCGACGCGCTCCAGGAAGACTTCGACGGTGTCGCCGACCTTCAGGGTCGCCTTGCCGCTTTCATCGACGCCGAATTCCTTCACGGAAACGCGGCCTTCGGTCTTCAGACCGACGTCGATGATCGCGAAGTCCTTTTCGATGCCGACCACGGCGCCCTTGACGACGGTGCCTTCCATGAAGTCACGGCCGCCCATCGAGGCGTCGAGCAGCGCGGCGAAATCGTCACGCGAGGGGTTCAGGCTAAGATCGTCAGCCATTGATGTTCTTTCGTCTTGAATGACGTCGGTTCCCTTCGGAAAGGGCATGGCCCCAGCCGAACGGAGTTCGGACGGAGTCCCGGCGTCAGGTTGAGGGTTGCGACCGATGACGCGGGAGACCCCGCGCCGGTGATTTGCCCGCAGCCGTGCGAGGGAAAGGCGCGGTTGGATTTGCGGGCCGGTGACTTTCTAGGAAAGCTCCCAGCGCGCGCGCGCCGCCTCGACGATACGGCGGGCCGCATCGGTGGCCTGCTCTATAGTCATTTCACTGGTGTCCAGCAAGACGGAGTCGTCGGCCGGCCGCATCGGGCTGTCGGCCCGCCCGCCGTCGCGGGCGTCGCGCTTGAGGATGTCGGCGAGGATGTCCTCGTAGGTCACGCTCTCGCCCTGGGCCAGCAGTTGCCTGAAGCGCCGCTCGGCGCGGACCTCCGGCGCGGCCGTGACATAGAGCTTGGCCGGCGCCTGGGGCGCGATGACCGTACCGATGTCCCGTCCGTCGATGACCGCTCCGCCCGGACGGCGGGCGAAGTCCTGCTGCATGTCGCGCAGCGCCTCGCGCACGGGCGGGTGGACCGCCACGCGGCTGGCCGCCTCCCCGGCGTCGCGGGTGCGGAACGCCGGGTCGGTCAGCATCTCCGCGGTCAGTTCGCGAGCGACCGCGGTGGCCGCCGCGACGTCGTCCAGGTCGCCGCCATGCCGCGCCAGCAGCACTCCGACCGCACGGTAAAGCAGGCCGGAGTCCAGCATCGGCATGTCGTAGGCGCCGGCCAGGCGGCTGGCGATCGTGCCCTTGCCCGAGGCCGCCGGCCCGTCGACCGCGATGACGAACGGCGCCTTCACGAGATCTCCGCGCCCATGCCGCGCATCAGCTCCACGAAGCCCGGGAAACTGGTGGCGATCATGCCCGGCTCGTCGACCGCGACCGGCTCGTCGGAAGCCAGGCCCATGACCAGGTGCGACATGGCGATTCGGTGGTCGCCCTTGGTCGTCACCTCGGCGCCGCCGGCGACCGGATGGTTGCCGCGGGCCGAGCCGACCACGATCAGGCCTTCCGGCTCCTCCTCGACCCCGACGCCGCAGGCCGCCAGGCCCGCCGCCATCAGGGCGATGCGGTCGCTTTCCTTGACCCGCATCTCGCCGATGCCGCGCATGGCGGTGGAGCCGTCGGCGAAGGCGGCGGCCACCGCCAGGATCGGATACTCGTCGATCATCGACGGCGCCCGTTCGGGCGGCACCGCCACGCCCTTCAGCGCCGAGTGACGGGCGGTAATGTCGCCGACCTGCTCGCCGCTCTCCTCGCGCACGTTCGAGACGACGAGGTCGCCGCCCATTTCCTGCAGCGTCGTAAAGAGCCCGGTGCGCAGCTCGTTCAGCAGCACGCCCTCGACCGTCACCTCCGATCCCGGCGTGACCAGCGCGGCCACCAGCGGGAAGGCCGCCGAGGACGGATCGCCCGGCACTCGCACGCGGGTCCCGGTCAGGCTCTGGCCGCCCGGCAGGGTGATCCAGCGGCCGTCGGCCTTGTCCTGCACCTCGACCACGGCCCCGAAGGCGCGCAGCATCCGCTCGGTGTGGTCGCGGGTGGCCTCGGGTTCGATCACCTGAGCGCCGCCCTCGGCGTGCAGCCCGGCCAGCAGCACCGCCGACTTCACCTGCGCCGAGGGCTCGGGCAGGCGGTAGGACAGGTGCTTCAGCGCCCCGCCCTGCAGGGTGAGCGGCAGGCGGCCGTTCGAGCGGCCGACGAAGGTCGCGCCCATCTGGCCAAGCGGCCCCAACACCCGACGCATCGGCCGGCTGCGCAGGGACTCGTCGCCCGTAAAGGTCGCGGCGAACGGAAAGCCCGCCATCGCGCCCATGATCAGGCGCACGCCGGTGCCGGCGTTGCCGCAGTCGATCACGTCCGAGGGCTCGGAAAATCCGCCTGCGCCCTCGACGCGCCAACGGCCTTCGCCGAGCCGCTCGACCTTGGCGCCGAAGCTGCGCATCGCCGCGGCGGTGCGGAGCACGTCGTCCCCCTCGAGAAGCCCTTCGATCTCGGTCGTCCCGTGCGCCAACGCGCCAAGAATGAGTGACCTGTGAGAGATCGATTTGTCGCCTGGGGCGCGCACGCGGCCCCGCAGCGGGCCGCCGCGTTTCGCGGTCAGTCCTGCTGACGTCATGGGATTGCCAAGCCTCCTTAAGGCCTTGCTGTTTTTCGAAAAGGGGTTTGCTTTTGACAGCGCTCCCCGCCCATGGCAAGGGAGCCGGCTTCAATTCCAACCTCTCTAAGAGGCAACGCCCCTTGGCCAATCCAGAACTGGGCGCAAAGCAGATTTGCCCCAACTGTCAGGCAAAATTCTACGACCTGACCCGCCGGCCCGCCGTCTGTCCCAAGTGCGGCACGGAGTTCGATCCGGACGAAGCCGTCCGCAATCGCCGGGTTCGCGCCCGCACCGCCCCCGTCGACCACGATCACGAGGACGCCGAGGATCAAGTCCGCGGCAAGGCCAAGGACGAGGACGAAGAGGACGAGGACGAGGCCGTCACGCCGGAACTCGACGAAGTCGCCAACGAGCCGCCGCTGGTTTCGGACGATGACGACGAGGCTCCCGACGCCACGCCGGAAGACCAACTCTCCGAGTTCAGCGAGGATGACCTCGAGGACGAGGAAAGCGACGACGTGCCGTTCCTGGAAGACGAGGACGAGGACGATTTCGACGACACCGAAATCGAAGGACTCCCCGGCGAAGGGGACGACGACGACCGGTAAAATCCGGGGTGCGACAACCCGCTCAAATTTTTCTTTCAGGGTGGGTTGATCGCACGAAACTCTCAGACTAGGTTCCGCGCCTCTTCGGGGGGCGACCACTGAAGAGACCCGAGACCTCGGGGCTATAGCTCAGTTGGTAGAGCGCTTGAATGGCATTCAAGAGGTCAGGAGTTCGACTCTCCTTAGCTCCACCATGGAGGCCCGCAGGACACCCTGCGGGCCTTCACCTTTTCCGGGTTTCGACGTCGCCGCCGCCTTACCAACTGTTGCGGCCGTCCACCTTCTCCAACGCGATCGCCGACCAGTCGAGGTCGTCCACCAGCCGCAGGTTCAGCGCGTGGATTCGCGCGGTCGGGAACGACCCCGCCTCGAACCCCGGCTTCGGCGTGCCGTCGACATTGTAGACCGAGGCCCAGTCCGGGGAATCGCCCCAGGTCTGCATCCCGCAGCGGCCGCAGAAGTGGTGCAGGTTGCCGGCGTCGGTGGCCGAGTAGGTGCCCTCGCCGTCCTGCGAGAGCATCTGCATCTCTCCGGGCTTGTAATAGGCCCACACCGCGCCGGTGCGGGCGCAGTAGGTGCAGTTGCACTCGGTGGCGCTGGTCGGGACGGGCGCCTGGATCTTGGTGGCGCCGCAGTGGCAGGAAGCGGTCAGGGTCATCGGCTTGGCTCCATGGGCAATGCAACCTAGCTAACGCGCCAAGAGCCGAATTCTGTCAGCAGCGTGTCAGCCTTTGATCGGCGCGACCTGTTCCAGGTATCGGCATTCGTCGAGGCCGGACCCCGACACGTGCGCGGCGGCGATGTCCGGGCCCCGCAGCCTGCGCTCGAACTCGGACAGCGCGGCCTTCTGTTCTGAATTGCCGCCGCGCATCGCCGCCCGGATCAGACGCGCATAGGCCTCGATCTGATCGGATGGAACGGGCGTCCGGCAGTACCGCCAAGGATCCTGTCCGGCAGCGTTGAAGAGAATATTGTTGTCGCCGGTCCGGAAACTGGCGTCCCAGGGGTTGCTGTATCTGGAGCCGTCGAAGCGTTCGCACATCGGGTCGAGGGCCAGGGAGGCTTTGACCTGCCCGCCGTAGGCGTCCCAGTGGATCGAACCGCCGCCGACGTTCTCGCACCAGGTCCAGCCGACGCCGCTGCCCTTCCAATGATAGTCGGCGCGCGCGCCTCTCGGGGGGACCACAGCGGGACGCGGCAACACGCCGGACAGCAGCGGGGTCGCCAGCGGGTAGGCGAAGATGGGCGCAAGCCACACCACGGGAACGGCCAGCACAACAAGGACGCCGTATCCGATCGCCCTCCCCATCGCGCCCATCGTCCACGCCTCCCCGCCTGCTGGCTCGCGCAAGCTAGAAACCGCACGGTGAAGCTTCAAGCCGCCGCTACGCCTGCGCCGTTGAAATCGCGGGCGCCAATCGCCACATGAAATCCAACCGGACCGCCGCGCCGAGCTTTGGGCGGAGGTTCCGGGGAGTCGCTTAAGCCGAGGACTCTGGAATGAACCGGTCGCTTGTTTTCGACAGTCCCTTTCTGCTGGGTTTCGATCATACCCGCAGCCTGATCGAGCGCGCGGCCAAGGCCGCCGCCGAGAGCTATCCGCCGTACAACGTGGAAGACCGCGGCGACGGCGCCCTGCGGATCACCCTGGCCGTGGCCGGGTTCACCCCCGACCAGCTGCAGGTGACGGTCGAGGACGACCGCCAACTGGTGGTCGCCGGCAGGCGCGAGGGCGGCGCGGAGGAGGCCTATCTGCACCGCGGCATCGCGGCGCGGGGCTTCATCCGCACGTTCGTCCTGGCGGACGGCATGAAGGTCGAAGGGGCCATCCTGGCCCATGGACTGCTGCACATCGACCTGATCCGCCCGGAGCCGGAACGCCTCGTCCAGCGGATCCCGATCAAGACGGCCGTCTGAACCGGCGGCCGTTCGACGCGTTGAGTTTTACGGAGGTGGTCATGATGACGCCCAATCTTACGACTGAAGCTTTCGCCGCTCTCGGCGCCCCGGACCTGGTCTATGTCCGTCCGATCAAGGCCGCCGAGATCATGGCGAGCACGCCCGCTGCACAGATCCAGGGGTTTCAGCTCGATCCTGATCAGATTTTGTATGCGGTCCACCGCGCCGACGGCGAACGCCTGGCGGTGCTGACTGACAAGGATTCGGCCGTCGCCGCGGCGCTGGCCCACGAACTGGCGCCGGTTTCGGTGCACTAACGACAGCAAGTTGCTGGTCGGGCCCTGACGGCCCGGCCAGCGGCCTATCAGGCCGCCGCGGACGGCCGCTCCTGAACCAGCAGAGCATGAATGGCGTCAGGCGTCCTCGCCTGGCGCAGGTGCTCGCGCAGGTCGCCCTGGCGCAGCATCCGCGACACCCGGGCCAGGGCCCGCAGATGCTCGGAACTGGCGTTCGGCGGCGCGAACAGCGCGAAGATCAGATCGACGGGCTGCTCGTCCACCGACTCGAAGGCGACCGGCTGGTCCAGGCGCACGAACACGCCGCGCATCTGGGTCAGGCCTTCCAGCCGCGCATGCGGCACCGCCACCCCATGGCCGACACCGGTCGAGCCGGCGTTCTCACGCTCGATGAGCGCGTCCACGACGACGCCGGCGTCCAGCCCGAAGTGCCGGGCGGCGATCTCCGCCACCACGGCCAGGGCCTGACGCTTGCTCGGCGCGCTCGCACGCGCCGCGATCGCCGCGCGGTCCAGGATGTCGCCTATTTGCATAATCTCGTGACGCCCAAACTCGAACAAAGCCCGACCGACGATGTCCGGCTCTGAGGACGGCGGAAGACAGCGCCTAGACGCTGGCTCCGTTTATGCCGTTCCCATCGAGCGACTTCGTGCGTTCGGGATCGATCCAGCCGATATTCCCATCCGGCCGGCGGTACACCACGGACAAGCCTCCGTGAGCGGCGTTCCTAAACACGATTGTTTGAGATTCCGTCAAGTCCAACTCCATGACCGCCATAGAAACGGTCATCTCGCGGACGGGCTTTTCCGTTTCTGCGATCACCATCCCCGAAGGCGGCGCGTGTGCGGCCTGCGACGTTTCGCCGTCGTCCCAGTCGACATCCTCTTCGCCCTCGGGCGCGCGGATGACGAAATAGGACGCGGTTTCCGCCTGCTTGGCGTTCGCCGCAGCGGAATGGCTCTTCAGCCGACGCTTGTAGCGTCGGATGCGCGTCTCGATCTTGGCGAGCGCGGCGTCGAATGCGCCGTGCGCATCGCTCCCCAGACCATGGGACTGCAACGCCTGGCCTGAGGCCAGCTTCACCGCGCAGTCGACTCGGAAGGAATGGCCCTCACGGCTGACCACGATGTCGGCGTCTCCGCCGCGTTCGAAGTACTTGCCGATGGAACCGGTGATTTCGTCGGTGACCCGCTCGCGCAGGGCCTCCCCGACGGCGACATGCTTGCCAGAGACTAAGACTTGCATGACGTAACAACGCGCCCGTGCGGCTTGGGTGTCAAGCGCCCCCGAGCCAGTTCACGAGAAGGCGAACACCGGCGACCACGGCGTCGGCGGCGACGTACAAAAGAAAGGCGCTGAACGCCGCCAGGACGTACCCGGCGACCGCAAAAAAGCCATCGCGCTGAAACAGCGAAAATCCCATCACGCCGATCGTCAGGCCGGGCAGCAGGTTGCCCAGCGGAATGGGCAGGATCAGCACGAAGGCCAGCAGCGAGCAGATCACGCCGATCAGCCGCTGGCCCCAGGGGCTGAACAGCAGGCCGATGCGCGGGCGCGAGATTTTCTCGAACCGTTCGACCCACGGCAGCAGCGGCCCGAACACCTTGTTGAGGTCCGCCCCGCTGATCCGTCGCCCGTCGACCGCGCGCGGCAGCCAGGGCGCGTCCACCCCCAGCGCCACCTGCGGGGCGAGCAGCAGCAGCGGCGCGCCCAGCACCGTCGAGGACCCCGGCGGCAGCGGCAGCAGGTTGGGCAGGGCGAAGATGAACAGCAGCGCGCCAAAGGCGCGGGTGCCGAACCGGTCGATGATCTCGCCGATGCTCACGCTGTCGCGCGCGCTCAGCTCACGGACGATCGCTGAGATGGAGGTGTGGCCCGTGTCGTCGCTCATGCCTCGCCGTTGCGGCCCCTTCGATTTCCCAGCGTGACCACAACGCTCAGGACGTCATTTGGATTTGGCCTGCATTTCTTCATTTACAAGCAGGCGCCTCTTGCCATATCGGAGCGGCATGCGTCGTTCGACCATTAAAAGCGCGATTAAAACCACCATGCCCGCGGGGCTTGGGGGTTCGCGCGTGCTCGCCGCGTAAGACCCCAAGGACCCCGCCGGCAGGCTGGGGTCGCATTCTCGAAAAGCGAAAGACCTCGGCCTACCGGAACTCACCACCGGAGACGATAGAGTCATGCTTTCCACCGAAGTCGCCCGCCCCGCCGGCCAGCGCCTGTTCAACGTCGCCATCGTCGGCGCCACCGGCGCCGTCGGCGTCGAGCTGATGGAGTGCCTCGAGCGCCGCAACTTCCCGGTCCGCTCGCTGAAGCTGCTGGCCTCGCCGCGCTCGGCCGGGCGCACCTACAGCTTCCAGGGCCGCCAGGTGGCCGTCGAGGCGCTGACCGCCGAGTCGTTCACCGGCGTCGACATCGCCCTGTTCTCGGCCGGCGCCAGCATCAGCCGCGAGTTCGCCCCGATCGCCGCGGCCAAGGGCTGCGTGGTGGTCGACAACTCCTCGGCCTTCCGCATGCAGCCGGAAATCCCGCTGGTCGTCCCGGAGGTGAACGGGCGCCTGCTGGGCGAGCAGCCGCGCATCGTCGCCAACCCCAACTGCGTCGCCGCCATCGCGGTGATGGCGCTGGCGCCGCTGAACGCCCGCAACACGGTCCAGCGCGTGATCGGCGCGACCTACCAGTCGGCCTCGGGCGCCGGCGCGGCGGCCATGGCCGAGCTCGAGCAATCGACCGCCGCCTACCTGGCTGGCGAGGCCTTCGAGCCCAAGGTGCTGCCGCACCCCTACGCCTTCAACCTGTTCAGCCATAACGCCGGCGTCGACGCCGAGACCGGCTACAACGGCGAGGAGCTCAAGGCGATGGAGGAGATCCGCAAGATCATGTCCGCGCCCGACCTGCGCCTGTCCTTCACCTGCGTGCGGGTGCCGGTGCTGCGCGCCCACTCGATGTCGCTGACCGTCGAGTTCGAGAACCCGATCACCCCGGAAGAGGCCGTGGAATGGCTGGCCGCCGCCCCCGGCGTGAAGCTGGTCAACGACGCCCTGCGCAACCACTTCCCGATGCCGAACGAAGCCTCGGGCGGCGACGACGTGCTGGTCGGCCGCATCCGCGCCGACCTCTCCGACCCGACCGGCCGCACGCTCAGCCTGTTCGTGGTCGGCGACCAGCTGTTGAAGGGCGCCGCCCTCAACGCCGTCCAGATCGCCGAGGTCGTGGCGGGATAATCAGGCGACCATTCCTCCCCCGCTGGGCGGCGCTCGCAGCGCGACGGAGGGGGCTTGCTGAGCCAGCAGTCCCCCTCCCCCCCAGCGGGGGAGGAATTGGCTCAGAGCCGCCCACAGAAGGGAGTTGGCTTCAGAACGCCGGCTGCACCGCGCCGGCGTACTTCTGGGCGATGAACGCCTTCACCTCGGGGCTGGTCAGCGCCTTGGCCACCTTCTGCACCCGCGGGTCGTCCTTGTTGTCCGGCCGGGCGACCAGCAGGTTCACATACGGGCTGTTCCCGTCCTCCAGGATCAGCGCGTCCTTGGCCGGGTTCAGCCCGGCGTCGAGCACGTAGTTGGTGTTGATCACCGCCAGGTCCAGTTCGCCCAGCACCCGCGGCAGGGTCGCGGCCTCCAGCTCCTTGAACTTCAGGCCCTTGGGGTTGGCGACGATGTCGTTCAGCGTCGATAGCGGATTGGCCGGATCCTTCAGGGTGATCAGCCCGCCCTTCTGCAGCAGCAACAGCGCCCGGCCGCCGTTGCTCGGCTCGTTGGGGATCGCCACGCTGGCGCCCTGCGGCAGCTCGGCCAGCGACTTGATCTTCTTCGAATAGGCGCCGATCGGCTCGATGTGCACGCCGACCACCTTCACCAGGTCGGTTCCGCGCGCCTTGTTGAACTCGTCGAGATAGGGCGCGGTCTGGAAGTAGTTCACGTCCAGCTGCTTCTGGGCGACCTGCAGGTTCGGCTGCACGTAGTCGTTGAACACCTTCACATCCAGCTTCACGCCCTCCTTGGCCAGGATCGGGCGCACGACCTCCAGGATCTCGGCGTGCGGCACCGGCGTGGCGGCGATGACCAGGGTGTCGGCGGCGGCCGTGGCGGCCGGCTTCTGGCCGCAGGCGGCCAGCGCCAGGGCGGCGGCGGCCAGGATCAGGGTGCGCTTGTTCAACATGGACGTCCTTTCGCCGCTCAACGGCGGCTGAGCTTGATGACCAGGCGGTCGCCCGCCCATTGCAGGCCCTGCACCAGGGCCAGCAGCAGCAGCACCGTCACGACCATGACGTCGGTCTGGAACCGCTGGTAACCGAAACGGATGGCGAGGTCGCCCAGCCCGCCCGCGCCGACCACGCCGGCCATGGCGGTGTAGGAGACCAGCGCGATCGCCGTCACAGTCGCCCCGGCCACGATGCCCGGCAGCGCCTCGGGCAGCAGCGCCCCGAACACGATCTGGCGCGGGCTGGCGCCCATGGCCTGGGCCGCCTCGATGACCCCCTTGTCGACCTCGCGCAGCGCCGTCTCGACGAGCCGCGCATAGAAGGGCGCCGCGCCCACCACCAACGGCGGGATCGCCCCGGCGACGCCGAGCGAGGTGCCGACCAGCAGCATGGTCAGCGGGATCATCACGATCAGCAGGATCACGAACGGCACCGAGCGAAGCACGTTGACCGCGAACGACAGCGCGCCGTGCGCCGGCGGGTTATCGAGCAGCTTGCCCTTGCCGGTCAGGAACAGGATCACGCCCAGCGGCAGGCCGAGCAGCACCGAGAAGCCCAGCGAGCCGGCCAGCATGACCAGGGTGTCGAGGCTGGCCTGGCCGATGTCGGCCCAGTTGATGTTGGCGAACATGCTCAAGCCTCCTCGACCCGCACGCCGGCGGCGCTTAGCCGCTCGCGCGCCGCGGCCACGTCGCCGCCGACCAGAGAGACCAGCAGCTGGCCGTAGGGCTCGTCGCGGATGCGGTCGATGCGTCCGGCCAGGATCGAGTAGTCGACCCCGGTGTCGCGGGCGATGCGGCCCAGGATCGGCTCGTAGGTCGCCTGTCCGCGGAAGGTCAGCCGCAGCGCGCCCGGCGTCGCACTGGCCCCCAGCCCGGCCGCGTCGGCCACCAGCGCCCGCGTCACCGCGTGCTGCGGATGCAGGAACACCTCGGCGACCTCGCCGCTCTCCACCACCGATCCGGCGTCGAGCACGGCGACCCGATGGCAAACCCGGCGGATCACCTCCATCTCGTGGGTGATCAGCACGATGGTCAGGCCAAGCTCGCGGTTCAGTTCGCTGAGCAGGTCGAGGATCTGCTCGGTGGTCTGCGGGTCCAGCGCGCTGGTCGCCTCGTCGCACAGCAGGATCTTCGGGCCGTTGGCCAGGGCGCGGGCGATGCCGACCCGCTGCTTCTGGCCGCCGGACAGCTGGGCCGGATACTTCGCTGCGTGGTCGGAGAGGCCGACGCGCGCCAGCAGTTCGGCGACCCGCGGCCCGATCTGCGCGCTCGGCACGCCCGCCACCTTCAGCGGATAGGCGACGTTTTGGGCGACGGTCTTCGACGACAGCAGATTGAAGTGCTGGAAGATCATCCCGACCCGGCGGCGCAGGTTCCGCAGCGCGCCGGCGTCCAGCGCCCCGACGTCCTCGCCGTCGGTGATCACCCTGCCGGCGCTCGGCCGCTCCAGCCCGTTGATCAGCCGGATCAGGGTCGACTTGCCGGCCCCCGACTGGCCGATGACGCCGAACACCTCGCCGGCCTGCACCTGCAAGGTGACGTCATGGAGCGCGGGCGCGGACGCGCGCGCAAAGGTCTTGCCGACGGATTGAAAGCTGATCACCGGGCATCCCTAGCCGGACGCCCGCGAGGCTCAAGACAGAATTTCTCGCAAAGCTCGCAGGCGCGGGCGCGTTCTTGCCGAAATCAGGCCGCTGCGCGCACGCCCTGGGTCGGCCGATAGGCGCCGGCGTCGCTCGTGAACTCCGCATGGCCGTAGCGCTGCAGCAGCCCGCGGATCTTGCGCACCAGCGCCGCATCGGCCGCCTCGCGCAGGCCGGGGATCCGCCCCGCCCAGCGATAGGCCGCCATGCGCAGGCCGATCGCCACCGCCACCAGCGCGAACACCGCCCGGTCCAGACCGCTGATCGGCACGCCCATCCGCTGCGCCGCCGCCCGGTCGCCCTTCAGGAACTGGCGCAGGAAGAACGCCTTGGCGAAGCTCTTCTCGATGACGTTGTGCAGCCGCGCCATCGGCGAGCGGCTGGCCGGCAGATAAGCCGACAGAGTCGCGCGGATCAGCTCGCCGCAGGTCTCGTCGTCGAACCCCTGGCGCAGGGTCGAATTGCGCGCGGTCATGATCCGCACGATGCCCTCGGGCGTGGTGGCCAACAGTTCTTCTGGCAGGCCCAGCAGGAAGCAGCGGTAACGGGCCAGCTCGACCTGCGCCCGTTCGGCCGCGGTGAACTCGCGCCGCCCCTGGCCGACCATCTTGAACGCCATCAGGAAGATCGGGATCAGCCCGGCCGGCATCTGGTCGACCTGCGGGATCGGCACGCCGTAGACGGCGCTGTCCCAGCGGCCGGTGCGCAGGGCGTTGAACCGCACCATCGAGTGCATCAGACGCACCATCGCCGCGGCCTTGAACCCTTCGCCGTGGCGCTCCAGCGCGCCGGGCAGCACCGTGGTCGCGAAGAAGGTCGCCGTCTCGTTGACCCGCCGCGCGGCGGTGTCGTTGCTGAGTGTCCCGGTCAGCGCCATCGGCAAGGCCGAGTACTTGTTGAGGAAGGTGGCGATGAACGCCCCGCGGATCGCGAACGGTGCCAGGTTGGCGGTGGCGTTGCGGTCCAGCCGCGCGCCCTCGGCGACCAGGTCCATGTCCACCCAGTCGGGCGTCGCCTCCATCGCCGCGATGAACGCGGCCAGCTCCGGCGGTGCGTTCTCGACCGCCGCGATCCCTTCGTCGCAGGCCTGCACCAGCATGGCGATCAGCCCGCGGAAGCCGTACTTCGGGATCAGCGCCGCATAGGCGTCGGCCACCACGTCGCCCAGCATCGAATAGGCGCGGACCAGTTCGATCTCCTCGTCGGTCACCTGCACGCCCAGCGGGGCGCGGTCGCGCACCACCGCGTGCGCCGGATCGTCGGTGAACCGCTCCGGCTGCCGGTCGAAATCCACGTTGGCGTACATCAGCGGCAGCTGCGCCTTCTGGGCGGCGATGCGCTGGCGGGCGCGCTCGACGGCGGGGCTCATGGACGTCTCCGGGCGTTCAGGTCTTGGACTGCCAGGAACGATATGTAAGCATTCCTCACATTCCTACTCGCGTTCACGCGGCCGCGCGCCGCCGCCCTTCGGTTTCGCCAAATGACTGAAAGAAAACGCAGAACGCCGCGTCAGGCGCGCGCCGAGTCGACGGTGGAGGTGATCCTCAGCGCCGCCCTTCAACTTCTCGAAGCCGAGGGCGCCCAGCGGCTGACCACCAATCACATCGCCGCCCGCGCCGGGGTCAGCATCGGCACCGTCTACCAGTACTTCCGCGACAAGGACGACATCCTGGCGGCCCTGGCCGAACAGCGGGCCAGCGCCGTGCGCGACGACATCGCCGACCTGGTGATCAGCCCCCCGGGCGCGAACGCCGTGCGCGCCATCGTCCAGGCCCTGACCCGCAGTTTCGACGACGCGCCGCGCGGCCGCGCCGCCCTGCTCGACGCCATGTACCGGCGACGCGGCGACGACGGCGGCCTGGCCCAGCACCACCAGGCGTTTCTGGCCGCCATCGAGGGCAAGGCCCAGTTCGCCATGGAGCTGACGCCCGAGCGCGCCTTCGTGCTGACCCACGCGCCGATCAGCCTGCTGCGCGCGGCTGCGTCTGAGCCCGGCCTGGGCCTCGACCCCGCCGCGCTCGAAGATGAACTGGTGCGCCTGCTGGAGGCCTATCTGACGGCCCTGCCGGCCGCCCCGGGGCCGAGCGGCTAGACCGCTTCCTTCAGCATCCGCCGGCGCTCGACCGACGACGGGATGCGCATCGCCTCTCGGTACTTGGCGACGGTCCGGCGGGCGATGTCGACGCCGGTCTCCTTGAGGATCTCGACGATCCGGTCGTCGGAGTGCACGTCGCGCTCGCCGCGCTCGGTGTCGATCAGCTGCTTGATCTTGTGGCGCACGCTCTCGGCCGAGTGCGCCTCGCCGCCCGACGTCGAGGCGATCGACGAGGTGAAGAAGAACTTCAGCTCGAACAGCCCGCGCGGCGTGGCGATGTATTTGTTGGAGGTCACCCGGCTGACGGTGGATTCGTGCATGCCGATGGCGTCGGCCACGGTCTTCAGATTCAGCGGCCGCAGGTGCTCGACCCCGAAGGCCAGGAAGCCGTCCTGCTGGCGCACGATCTCGCTGGCCACCTTCAGAATGGTCTTGGCCCGCTGATCGAGGCTCTTCACCAGCCAGTTGGCGCTGGCCATGCAGTCGGAGACGAACACCTTCTCCTGCTCGGTCCGCGCCCCGCCGGCGACGCGCGCGTGATAGCGCTGGTCGATCAGCAGCCGCGGCAGGGTGTCGGTGTTCAGTTCCACGTGCCACAGGCCGCCCAGGCCCTCGCGCACGAACACGTCGGGCGCCACCGGCTGGCTCGGCTCGCCGCCGAACGCCGCGCCGGGCCGCGGGGTCAGGCCGCGCAGCTCGGCGACCATGTCGCGCATGTCCTCGTCGTCGACGCCGCAGACCTTGCGCAGCGCGCTCATGTCCCGCCGCGCCAGCAGCTCCAGATTGTCCAGCAGCGCCACCATCGCCGGGTCGCAGCGATCGCGTTCCTTGAGCTGCAGCATCAGGCACTCGCGCACGTCGCGGGCGAAGACCCCGGTCGGCTCGAAGCCCTGAAGCGTCGTCAGCACGCCCTCGACCGCGGCCAGTTCGCAGCCCAGCCGTTCGGCGGTCTCGATCAGGTCGACGCGCAGATAGCCGCCCTCGTCGACCCCGTCGATCAGGATGGCGGCGATGGCGTTCTGCGTCGGGGTCAGCCCGGCCACGGCCAGCTGGTCGTGCAGGTGCTCGCTCAGCGTCTTTTCGCGCGTCAGCCGGCCTTCGAAGTCGTCGGTGTCCTCGAAACTGCCGCCCTTGCCGGCCTTCGACCAGTCGACCGCGCCGCCCGCATGCTGGGCTTCCTGGGCGTCGCCGGTGGCGTGCTCGCCGGGCGAGGCCTGGTCGTGCGAGGTGTCCATGTCCGCCGCGGCGGCGTGGTCGCTGACCTGGTCGGCGGAGTGGTCGTCGGCCTCGCTGCGCGGCTGTTCCTCGCGGTCGGGCTCTGATTCGCGCTCGTCGCGCTGCAGCAGCGGATTGCGCTCCAGCTCGCCCTCGACGAAGGCTTCGAGCTCAAGGTTCGAGAGCTGCAGCAGCTTGATCGCCTGCTGCAGCTGGGGCGTGATGACCAGCCCCTGCCCTTGCCTCAGCTCCAAACGCGCGCCGAGCGCCAAATCCGCCTCCTGGCCTGTTTCTTGCTGGCGAGGTTAGCGCGCTCATCCCAACCGAAGTGTTAACCGCACGGCGACGCTTTGTTTACGCCGCGAGCGTCTCCGCCTGCGCCGCCAGGGGCGTCCAGGCGAACTCCGGATAGACGCCCGCCATCATCCGATCGACGTAGCGCGCCAGGTTGCTGAAGCTCACGGCCCGGTCGCGGATCGGCGCGTCGAAGTACGGCGTCATCAGCCCGGCCAGCACGCCGAACGCGACGGCGTCTACGCCGGTCGGCCGCGCGCCCATCAGGAACGGCTTGTCGCCCAGCAACGCCGACAGCGCCGACAGCGAGCGCACGCCCAGCCCCAAGACCTCGTCTTCGGAATGTCGACCGATGCCGATGCCGCGCAGCGTCTCGCCGATACGTCCCTGGGCGTCGCGGCGCATGTCCTCCTGCATGGCGGGCGGCATCGCCTGGAAGAACTGCGCCGGGCCCTTGGCGTAGTTTTCCGGGATCAGCCAGCGGGCGTTGACCAGCGTCCAGCCCAGGTGATTCTCGACCATCCGCTCGATGGCCCAGGCCTGGGCGCGTTCGGCCGCGCCGAGGCCCTCGTCGAAATCGACGCCGTACTTCCGCTCCAGGTGCAGGCGGATGAAGTGGCTGTCGGCGATCAGCTCGCCGTCGTCGTCCAGCCAGGGCAGCTGGCCCTTGGGCGACATCTGCGGCGGCGCCGCCTGCTTGGCGTAGGCCAGGCCCGCCATTCGCAGGTGGACCTCGGTCTTGGTCACATAGGGGCTGGCCTCGGGCAGTCCGAAGTTCGCGCCGATCCCGTAAAGCGTGATCATGGAGTCTCTCCCTGAAAGAACTCCGTTGGCTTAGAACCCGGCTGCTGCCACCATGCTGTCAGCATCGCAGGTCGATGCTCCAGCCCCATGAAGCGGATCTCCATGCGTCGCGCCGATCGCCTGTTCCAGATCATCCAGATCATGCGCCGGGCGCGCGCGCCGATCACGGCCGACGCCATCGCCGAGGAGCTCGAGACCTCCAAGCGCACGGTCTATCGCGACATCGCCACCCTGATGGGCCAGCGGGTGCCGATCCGCGGCGAGGCCGGCATGGGCTACGTGCTCGACCAGGGCTTCGACCTGCCGCCGCTGATGCTCACCCCCGACGAGATCGAGGCCGCGGTGCTCGGCGCCCAATGGGTGGCCAGCCGCGGCGACCCTTCGCTCGCCCGCGCCGCCCAGGACCTGATCGCCAAGATCGGCGCCTCGGTGCCCGAGCGCCTGCGCCCCTACGTGCTGGAGCCGGCTGGCCGCGCCGTGCCCGGTTGGCGCACCGCCCCACCCGACCAGCTCGACATGGCCCAGGTCCGCACCGCCATCCGCGCCGGCCGCAAGATCACCCTGCACTATCGCGACGAGCAGGACCGCGAGAGCCGCCGCACCGTCTGGCCGGTCACCGTCGGCTATCACGAGACGGTCCGCATGCTGGTCGGCTGGTGCGAGCTGCGCGCCGACTTCCGCAACTTCCGGACCGACCGCGTGGTCGCCGCCGAGTTCCTCGAGGACCGCTACCCCGACCGCCCCTCGCTGCTGCGCGCCCGCTGGCGCAAGGCGCTGGAGGAGGAACGCCGCCGCCATCACGAAGAGTACGAAGCCGCCCGCAACCGTGACACGCAGGCCACACGGAGCTCTTGAGCTGAATTTTCCTCTGGCGCGGTTTCGGCGAACTCTGTAATCCGCGCCTCCCAAATCGGAGACCACCCCATGGCCCTGCGGCCTACCAATCAGATGTGCGTCACGCTCTTCGGCCGCCAGGTCGAGGACAAGCACGCTCGCGTCTGGGAGGAAGCTCGGGTCTAGGGATCGTCATCGATCTTGGGACTGTACGAAGAACCCCTCCCGGCCCGGCCTGGAGGGGTTCTTCGTTTCCGGAGATCCGTTCCAGCCGTGACGCCGGGAGGGGCGGCAAGGAAAGGAGAACCCGATGAGCGGGTTCGAATACATCGAGACCACCGGCAAGCCGATCAAGGCGTGGACGCGCGGCGTCCCGCTCGAGGACTCGGCCCGCCGGCAACTGCAGAACGTCGCCAGCCTGCCGTTCATTCACAAGCACATCGCGGTCATGCCCGACGTGCACTGGGGGATGGGCGCGACCGTCGGCTCGGTCATTCCGACGGTGGGCGCGATCATCCCGGCGGCGGTCGGCGTCGACATCGGCTGCGGCATGATGGCGGTCCGCACCTCGATCCGCGCTGAGCACCTGCCGGACTCGCTGGCGGGCCTGCGCAGCGCCATCGAGGCCGCCGTCCCGCACGGGCGGACCGACAACGGCGGGCGCAACGACAAAGGCGCGTGGGCGGCCGAACCGCCGGCGATCGCCCAGGCCAAGTGGGCGGCGCTGAAGGACGGCTACGACGACGTGATCGCCCGCAATCCGAAGGCGGCGCATCCGCGAGGCCTCGGCCACCTGGGCACGCTCGGGACCGGCAACCACTTCGTCGAGCTCTGCCTCGACGAGGAAGGCGTTCTGTGGGTGATGCTGCACTCCGGCTCGCGCGGCGTCGGGAACCGGTTCGGGTCCTTCTTCGTCGAGCGGGCCAAGCAGGACATGCGGCGCTGGTTCGTGAACCTGCCGGACGTCGACCTGGCCTACTTCCCGGAAGGGACCGACGGCTTCGTCGACTATGTGCGGGCGGTCAGCTGGGCGCAGAAGTACGCGCTGGCGAACCGCGAAGTGATGATGGACCAGGTCCTGGGCGTGCTGCGCGCGGTGTTCCCGGACCTCGCGACGACGCAGATGGCGGTGAACTGCCACCACAACTACGTCAGCCGCGAGCGTCACTTCGGCAAGGACGTCTTCGTGACCCGCAAGGGCGCGGTGCGGGCCGGCCTCGGCGAGCTCGGGATCATCCCGGGCTCGATGGGCGCCCGTTCCTTCATCGTGCGCGGCAAGGGCAATGAAGAGTCGTTCTGCACCTGCTCGCACGGCGCCGGCCGGGCGATGAGCCGGACCGAAGCCAAGCGCCGCTTCACGGTGGAGGACCACGTCGCCGCCACCGCCGGCGTCGAGTGCCGCAAGGACGCCGACGTGATCGACGAGACGCCGATGGCCTACAAGGACATCGACGCGGTCATGGCGGCCCAGGCCGATCTCGTCGAGATCGTCCACACCCTGCGCCAGGTCGTCTGCGTGAAGGGGTGAGCGGCGACGAAGGCCCGCAGCGCCAGCGAAGGGGCGGGGCGGCGGCGGAGCAATCCGCCGCCGCCATCCCCTACTTGTAGCGCTCGAACCAGGCGAGGATCGCCTGCACCCGCGCCGCCGACTGCGACGGACGCACCGCCAGCCCGCCGTGCGAGGCCTCGGGCACCCGCACGAACGCCGTCGGCACCCCGCGCAGGCGCAGCGCCTGATAGTACTGCTCGGACTCGCCGACCGGCGTGCGCAGGTCGCGGTCGCCGACCAGCACCAGGGTAGGGGTCTTCACATTGCCGACCAGCGACAGCGGCGAGCGCGCCCAATAGCCCTGGGGATCCTCCCACGGCATCTTGCCGAACCAGTAGTCGGCCATGAAGTTGGCCCCGTCGACGGTCAGCACCTGGCTGGTCCAGTTGATCACCGGCTTCTGGGTGGCCGCGGCCTTGAAGCGGTCGGTCTTGCCGACGATCCAGGCGGTCAGCAGCCCGCCGCCCGACCCGCCGGTGACATAGAGCCGGCCCGGATCGACGAAGCCCTTGGCGATCCCGGCGTCCACCACGCTGATCAAGTCGTCGTAGTCGTGGGCGGGATAGGTCTTGTCGATCTCGTTGGCGAAGGCGGCCCCGTACGAGGTCGAGCCGCGCGGATTCGAATAGACCACCACGTAACCCGCCGCCGCATAGAGCTGGTTGTCGGTCGAGAAGTAGGGACCGTAGGCCGAGAACGGCCCGCCGTGGATCTCCAGCACCAGCGGGTATTTCTTTGACGGATCGAAATTCGGCGGGGTGACGATCCAGGCGTCGATCGGCTTGCCGTCGAACGCCGAGGTCACCGCCAGCTTCTCGACCTTGCCCAGGGTCTTGCCCGCGAACAGGTCGGCGTTCAGCGACGTCAGCCGCCGCACCTGGCCCTTGCCGGCCACCGCGATGTCGGCCGGCCGCTCGGGCGAGCCTTGCGTGAAGGCCACCGCCCCGTCGCGGGCCAGCGAGAAATCGCCGCCGGTGTAGGGCCGGTCGAGCGCCGGTCCGGCCAGCCCCTCGGCCAGCGGCTGGATCTTGCCGTCCAGCCCGACCCTGGCCAGCTTCTTCACGCCGTGGTCGTCGTACGAGACCACCAGGCTGCGCCCGTCACGCGACCACTGCGCCGCGTCGATGCTGCGGTCGAGCCCTGCGGTCAGCGACCGCGAGCCCTGGCCGTCGGCGCCCATCACATAGAGCTGGACGTTTTCGTAGCTGCGCCGCGCGGCGTCGTCGTAGCCGAGATAGGCGATCTGCCGCCCGTCGGGGGAAACCTCCGGCGCGCGGTCCGGCCCGACCCGGCGAGTCAGCTGGGTCAAGGTTCCGTCGAGCGCCGAGACCGCGAAGATCTCGCTCTCGGCCGAATCGCGCTCCCAGTCCTTGTTGCGGTTGGTCGAGAACAGCACCTTGCGGCTGTCGCCGCTCCAGGCCAGCGGGCCGAAGGCGTCGAACTTGCCGAAGGTGAGCTGGCGCGGGGCGCCGCCGTCGGCCGAGACCACGAAGACCTGCGAGAAGCCCGGCTTCAGCTCGCCGTCGCCGTCGGCGCGCCAGGTCATCCGGTCCTCGACCTTCAGCGGCGGAGCCCAGGTCGCACCCTCCGGCTTGGCCAGCGGCGCGCCCAGCTTGGCTGGCTCGTCGGCGGTCAGCATCAGGATCGCCAGCGACTTGCCGTCCGGCGACCAGGCCAGCTCGCTCGGCGCCTGCTCCAGCGTGGCGACCTGGGCCGAACGGCCGCTCGCCATCCAGCGGACGTGGACCTGCGGGCCGCCGGGCCCGGAGACCACATAGGCCAGGCGCTGGCCGTCCGGCGACCAGCGCGGGCGGCTGTTGGACCGCTCGTCGGCGATCAGCGGGCTCTGGGCCCCGGTCTTCGGATCGATCAGCCAGATCGACCGCCGCGCCCGGTCGGTCATGATGTCGTTGGCGACCCGCACGTAGGCGATCGCGCCGCCGTCCGGCCGGAACTGCGGATCCGATGCGTACTCGAGCCCGAACAGGTCGCGCGGCGCGAACACTCGCGACGGCGCCTCGGCGATCTGCGCGAAGGCGGGCGTCACGGATAGAGCGGCGCAGGCCGCGAAAATCAGGCTGGCGGTACGCATGAACACGAAGATCCCCGACCGCCCCATCGCGGCGGCGCCATAGAAGGAACTTGCGTGTCGATTGTCCAGGCGCGGATGAATTTGCCTCGGACGCGCGGCGATCAGTCCTGGCCGAAGCGCTCGCCGAGATAGACCCGGCGCACTTCCGGATCGTCGACGATCTGGTCGGGGGTGCCTTCGAACAGCACCTCGCCGGCATGGATGATCGAGGCGCGGTCGATGATGTCCAGCGTCTCGCGGACATTGTGGTCGGTGATCAGGATGCCGATGCCGCGGCCCTTGAGATAGGTGATCACCTCGCGGATGTCGGCGATGGCCAGCGGGTCGATGCCGGCGAACGGCTCGTCCAGCAGCATGAACGACGGTTCGCTGGCCAGGGCGCGGGCGATCTCGACTCGGCGGCGCTCGCCGCCGGACAGCGACACCGCCGGCGAGGTGCGCAGATGCTCGATGCGCAGCTCCTGCAGCAGCTCGGTCACCGTCTGCTTGGCGCGCGCCTGGCTGCGCTCGCGCAGTTCGACCACGGCCATGACGTTCTCTTCCACGGTCATGGCGCGGAAGATCGAGGTTTCCTGCGGCAGGTAGCCGACGCCCATGCGGGCGCGCTGGTACATCGGCTGGCGGGTGATGTTCTCGCCGTCCAGATAGATCGAGCCGTAGTCGGCCGGGATCAGGCCGGTGATCATGTAGAAGCAGGTGGTCTTACCCGCGCCGTTGGGGCCGAGCAGGCCCGCGACCTCGCCGCGCGCCAGGCGCAGCGACACGCCCTTGACCACCGCACGCTTGCGGAAGGACTTGCCGATGTTGTCGACGACAAGACCTTCGCCGGCCAGGCCCGGCAACGACTGTTCGGCCTCGGCCAAGTGAACTCCTAGCGGCGGGCGGCGGGCTGGCCCGCCTGCTGGTTCGGGAAGATGACCGCGCGCGGGCGCGCCTTGCCGGGGCCCTTGGCGCCCGACTGCATCTGCGCGTCGCCGGTCGCCACATTGACCACCAGCCGGTCGCCGCGGATCACGTTCTGGCCGGACACGGCGACCACGTCGCCGGTGATGACGATGCGCTCGGCGGTCACGTCGTAGTTGGCGTTGTCCCCCCGCACCTTCTGCTGCGGGGTCACGTAGTAGACGTTGCCGATCGCCTCCATGCGGTCCAGCGCGCCGCACGCGCCGCTGGCGCCGCCCGGCCGTGCGGCTTGCTGCTTGGAGAAGGTCTTGATCACGTCGGCGCGCAGCCGCGTGCGGTCCTGCAGCGCCTCGGCCGATCCGCTCCAGATCGACAGGCACTGGTTGTTCACGACCTCCAGCGCGTCGGCGGTGATGTCCACCGGCGCGTCCGAGCTCTGGCTCAGCTGCGCAGCCGCCGGGCCCGCGCCCAGCGCCATCGTCAGTACGGCCAGGGCCGCCAGCTTCGTCATTTCAAGCCCGCTCATGCTCATGAAGCCCATCTGGGAAGCCCGGTCCGAAAGTCGAGTGCGAAAAGATCGAGTCCGCAAGCTCTACTTCGAATCGATACGTCCGCGCACCCCGCCCTTGAAGACCAGGCGCTCGCCCTTGTCGTACACGCCATAGGACTTCGCCGTGATTTCGCCAAGCGACGAGGCGCCGGAGATCAGCCCCTCGCCCTCCAGTTCGCCTGTTGCGGTGTTGAAGATCGAACTGGCGGTGTCGAAGGTCACGTCGCCGCCGCTCATCTTCACGCCGCCGTCCAGGTTCAGCACCCGCCGGTCCTCGCTGTAGACGCCGGACTTGGCGGTCACCCGCGTCGGGTTGACCCCTTCGGCGTCCAGGATCAGCGCCGGCTTGTCCAGCAGCACCCGCTGGTAGTCGTTCTCGTCGCGCACCGCCGTCGCCGCGGTCAGCACGAAGGCCCGGCCCTTGTCGTCCTTGCCGACGAAGCGCGGATTGACCAGTTCGATCGGGGCGTCGGCCTCGCGCGGGGCCGCGTCGCGGCCGAGGAAGGTGGTGTGCGCGATGAAGCCGAGCAGGCTGACCAGGATCGCCGCGATCAGCGCCGGCAGGATGATCCGCAGCCGCCGGATCAGCCGCGAACGCCGCCGCCAGCGCTCGAAGTCGCTGCGGACGGGCGATTGGACTGTGGCGGCGGCCAGCGTCATCGGCGCCTCAGGCGTGCGCGAAGATGTCGACCTCTTCCC
Organism: Phenylobacterium sp. GW823-FHT02A09; assembly: GCF_058797775.1. NCBI lineage: Bacteria > Pseudomonadati > Pseudomonadota > Alphaproteobacteria > Caulobacterales > Caulobacteraceae > Phenylobacterium > Phenylobacterium sp. GW823-FHT02A09. The sequence continues at coordinate 541,571 of NZ_JBXAJZ010000002.1, forward strand.
AGCCCCTCACGTCCAGCAGGGCGCGGTGCGGGAGGAAGTCGAAACAGGCGCGGGCCAGGCCGTCACGGCCCTCCCGCTCCAGCATGGCGTCGAGCTTGGCGCGCAGGGCGTGCAGATGCAGCACGTCGGAGGCCGCATAGGCGATCTGTTCGTCCGACAGCTTGGCCGCGCCCCAGTCCGAGCTCTGCTGGGCCTTGGACATGTCAACGCCCAGCAGTTCCTTGCTGACGTCCTTCAGGCCATGGCGGTCGGTATAGGTGCGGGCCAGCTTCGAGGCGATCTTGGTGCAGTAGACCGGCGCGGTGACCACCCCCAGGTGCAGGTGGAACATGGCGATGTCGAACCGCCCGAAGTGGAAGATCTTCAGGATCTTCGGATCGGTCAGCACCCGCTTCAGGTTCGGCGCGTCGTAGGTCTCGCGGTTCAGCTGGACCAGGTGGGCGTCGCCCTTGCCATCCGACAGCTGCACCACGCACAGCGGGTCGCGGCCCAGTTGCAGGCCCATGGTCTCCGAATCGATCGCCACCGCCTCGGCGTCCGCAAAGAGGCCGTCGGGCAGGTCGCCGTTATGCAGGTGGTTGGCCAAGAACCGTCTCCGAAACTTCACGTCGCGCCACCCTATATAGCGCGCGATCTGCGTCGCACAGGCGCAGACCGGCAATCGACATACACCTGTCGCGGCCGCGCAACGCTGGCGCAACCTGCAGGAACCATCATGTCTGGGAGCTGAACGAGCGCCACTCTGCAAAAGAGTGGTGCCCAGGAGAGGACTCGAACCTCCACGACCTTTCGGCCACTGGCACCTGAAGCCAGCGCGTCTACCAATTCCGCCACCTGGGCCCGGTCCCTTCGGATCGGGGAGGGCGCTCTTTAGGGCGCCGCTCAGCCGCGGTCAACACGCTCTGTCGCAATATTCGAAGTCTCGTTGCAGCGCCGGGCCGGTTCGTCTATCCGGGCGGCTCGGAACCTTCTTTGTTTTCATATGCGGACGCACGGCATGCAGGATCTGGTCACGGTCTTCGGCGGATCAGGCTTCATCGGAACCCAGATTGTTCGGGCTCTCGCCAAGCAGGGCCTGCGCATTCGCGTGGCCGTTCGCCAGCCGCACCTGGCCCACACCATGCGCCTGATGGGCGACGTCGGTCAGGTCGAGGTCGTGCAGGCCAACATCCGCGACGAGGCCTCGGTGCGCCGCGCGCTCACCGGCGCGCAGGCCGCGATCAACGCCGTCGGCATCTTCCATGACACCGGCCGCCAGAAGCTGGCCGCCGTCCACGTCGACGGCGCGCGCAACGTCGCCCGCGCCGCCCGCGACCTCGGCGTCGAGCGCCTGGTGCTGATCTCCGGCATCGGCGCCCACACCGCCGGCGCGGCCGACTATGTCGCCTCCAAGGCCGAGGGCGAGACCGTCACCCGCGCGGAGTTCCCCGACGCCGTCATCCTGCGGCCTTCGGTGGTCTTCGGTCAGGGCGACAAGCTGCTCAACACCTTCGGTCAGATGGCGGTCTACAGCCCGGTGCTGCCGCTGATCGGCGCCGAGACCCGCCTGCAGCCGATCTATGTCGGCGACCTGGCCCGCGCTGCGGCCACTGCGGTCACCGACCCGGCCTGCGCCGGGCGCACCTACGAACTGGGCGGCCCGGGCGTCTTCACCGTGCGCCAGATCGTCGAACTGGTCGTCGCCGAGACCGGCCGCCGTCGCTTCCTGGCGCCGATGCCGTTCGGCGTCGCCAGCCTGCTGGCCAAGCTCAGCGCCCCGATCGGCCTGATCACGCCGCTGTCGCCGCCGATCACCGCCGGCCAGGTCGAGGTGCTGAAGGCCGACAACGTCGCCGACCCGGCCCTGCCCGGCCTGGCCGATCTCGGCGTCACCGCGCCGATGACGCTGGAGGCGATCGCCCCGACCTATCTCTACCGCTTCCGCAAGGGCGGCCAGTTCGCCGACCAGGTCATCACCGCGGCCTGATGCGCCGCGGATTCTGCGGGGGCTCAGCCCCCGTGGAAGTACAGAACGCCCAGGCCGACCACGCCGGCGAAGATCCGCCACCAGCCGTAGGGCGCCAGCCCGAAGCGGTTGATGAAGTCGAGCATCGTCTTCACGACGACCAGGCCCGAGACGAAGGCGACCACGAAGCCGATGGCGATGAGCCCGAGGTTGTCGCCGGTCAGCACGTCTTTGTTCGACCAGAAATCCAGCACGAACGCCCCGACCATGGTCGGGATGGCCATGAAGAACGAGAACTCGGCCGCCGCGCGCCGGTCGATGCCGATCAGCACCCCGCCGACGATCGTCGCGCCCGAGCGCGACACCCCCGGCACCATCGCCAGGCACTGACAGAGGCCGACCCCCAGCGCCCGCTTCCAGGTCAGGTTCATGGCGTCGTCTTCCTTGGGCGCCGGGGCCCAGCGGTCGACGAGCAGCAGGATCACCCCGCCGACGATCAGCATCACGCAGATCAGGCCGATGCTCTCGAACAGCACGGTCTTGATGAAGTCGTGTGCGAAGAACGCCACGACCATCGACGGCAGCACCGAGATCAGCACGCTGGCGGCGAACCACCGCGCCTTCGGATCGCTGGGCAGGCGGATGAACACCCCCCACAGACGTTGGAAGTAGATCACCACCACCGCCAGGATCGCGCCCAGCTGGATCATGACGCTGAAGGTGTCCCAGAAGCCGCTGGGCAGGCCCAGCAGCTTCTTGGTCAGCAGCAGGTGGCCCGTGGACGAGACCGGAATGAACTCCGTCAGGCCTTCGACAAGGCCGAGGATGACGGCTGCGATCCAGTCCGACACGGGCGACTCCATGGATTGAGATTGAGCGATCAAGGGCGATGAACAGGGTAAATTTCCAGTTCATCCATTTTAGGGACTATTTATCGGGAACCGACCGGCGATCGAGGTGATGCACGGTGTTGCGATGACTCAATTGGTCTCATAATTTTACCATCAGCTTTTGCCGTCGCGCATTCGCCGCTACACGACCTTGCCTGACATCCGGGTGTGGAGGTTTTGCGGCCATGGCCGAGCGCATGCTGAAGTTCACGACGGTCGAACGCACGACGCCCGCCAAGCGCGCTGCGCAAACCCGTTCGGGCGACTTCCACGAAATCTACGCCGACTTCATCGACGCCAAGGCGGCCGAGCAGGCCTCGCGCTGCTCGCAGTGCGGCATCCCGTTCTGTCAAACCCACTGCCCGCTGCACAACAACATCCCCGACTGGCTGCGGATGACCGCCGAGGGCCGTCTCGAGGAAGCCTACGCGCTCTCCCAGGCGACCAACTCGATGCCCGAGATCTGCGGCCGCATCTGCCCGCAGGACCGCCTGTGCGAGGGCTCCTGCACCATCGAGCAGTCGGGCCACGGCACCGTCACCATCGGCGCGGTCGAGCGCTACCTGACCGACAAGGCCTGGGAAGAAGGCTGGGTCCAGCCGCTGCGCGCCGGCCCGGCCCGCGGCCAGTCGGTCGGGATCATCGGCGCCGGCCCCGCCGGCCTCGCCGCCGCCGAGCGCCTGCGCGAAGCCGGCTACGAGGTCACCGTCTACGACCGCCACGACCGCGCCGGCGGCCTGCTGATCTACGGCATCCCCGGCTTCAAGCTTGAAAAGGAGGTCGTCGAGCGCCGCACCCAGCGCCTCGCCGAGGGCGGGGTCGAGTTCAAGCTCTCCTTCGAGGTCGGACGCGACGCCAGCCTCGACGAGCTGCGCGCCCGCCACGACTCGATCCTGATCGCCGCCGGCGTCTATGCGGCGCGCGAGCTGATCGCCCCGGGCTCCGGCTCGGCCGGGGTCGCTCCGGCGCTCGACTACCTGATCGCCTCCAACCGCGTCGGCCTTGGCGACAGCGTCCCGGCCTATGACAGCGGCGAGCTCAACGCCGCGGGCCGCGACGTCGTCGTGGTCGGCGGCGGCGACACCGCCATGGACTGCGTGCGCACCGCCGTGCGCCAGGGCGCCAAGTCCGTCACCTGCCTCTATCGCCGCGACCGCGCCAACATGCCCGGCTCGGCCCGCGAAGTCGCCCACGCCGAGGAAGAAGGCGTGGTGTTCGAATGGCTGGCCGCGCCCCGCGCCGTGCTCGGCGACGCCGGCCACGCCGACGGCCTGCGCGCCATCCGCATGCGGCTCGGCCCGCCCGACGCCTCCGGCCGCCAGGCCCCCGAAGAGGTCGAGGGCGGCGACTTCGACCTGCCCGCCGGCCTGGTGATCAAGGCCCTCGGCTTCGATCCCGAGGATCTGCCGAACCTCTTTTCCGCCCCCGACCTCGCCGTCTCGCGCTGGGGCACGGTCAAGGCCGACTTCAAGACCATGCAGACCAGCCTGCCCGGCGTCTTCGCCGCCGGCGACATCGTCCGCGGCGCCTCGCTGGTGGTCTGGGCCATCCGCGACGGCCGCGACGCCGCCGACGCCATCCACCAACACCTCTCGCAGCGCGCGCTGCTGGCCGCGGAGTGAACCCGATGAGCGACCATGTCTCTCCCGCTCATCCCGGCGAAAGCCGGGACCCAAGCGGACTCGAAATCTCGCAAGCCCCGCCGCACCAGACCTCGGCATGGGCCCCGGCCTTCGCCGGGGTGAGCGGTGAATTGGACCGGTACGCCGCCAACCGCGCCGCCCTGACCGCCGCCCATGCCTACTCCCCCGCCGACGAGCGCGACGCCTGCGGCGTCGGCCTGGTCTGCGCGCTGGACGGCAAGCCGCGCCGCGAGGTGGTCGAGCTGGCCATCACCGCGCTGAAGAGCGTCTGGCACCGCGGCGCGGTCGACGCCGACGGCAAGACCGGCGACGGCGCCGGCGTGCTGCTGTCGGTGCCGCAGGACTTCTTCGCCGACCAGGTGACCCGCATCGGCCACGTCCTGCGCCCCGGCCCGATCGCCGTCGGCCAGGTGTTCCTGCCGCGCAACGACCTCGGCGCCCAGGAAGCGGCCCGCACCATCGTCGAGGCCGAGGCCCTGCGCTTCGGCTTCTACATCTACGGCTGGCGCCAGGTGCCGGTCGACACCTCGGTGATCGGCGAGAAGGCCAACGCCACCCGCCCCGAGATCGAGCAGATCATGCTCTCCCCGCCCGCCGGCCTGACCGGCGAGGCGCTGGAGCGCGCCCTGTTCCTGTGCCGCAAGCGCATCGAAAAGCGCGTCGCCGCCGCCGGCATCCAGCACTTCTACCTGTGCTCGTTCTCGGCCCGCCAGCTGATCTACAAGGGCATGTTCCTCGCCCAGCACATCGACGAGTTCTATCCCGACCTGCGCGACGAACGCTTCGCCGCCGCGGTGGCGATCTTCCACCAGCGCTATTCGACCAACACCTTCCCCGAATGGCGCCTGGCCCAGCCCTTCCGGATGCTCGCCCACAACGGCGAGATCAACACCAAGAAGGGCAACGTCAACTGGATGAAGTCGCACGAGATCCGGATGGCGGCCGACGCCTTCGGCGAGATGGGCGACGACGTGAAGCCGGTCATCCAGGACCCGCACGGCTCGGACTCCATGGCGCTCGACAACACCTTCGAGGTGCTGGTCCGCGCCGGCCGCGACGCACCGATGGCCAAGGCCCTGCTGATGCCCGAGGCCTGGAACGCCCGCTCGGACGAGCAGATCAAGCCGGCGCACAAGGCGCTCTACGCCTACTGCAACTCCGTGATGGAGCCGTGGGACGGCCCGGCCGCGATCTGCGCCAGCGACGGCCGCTGGGTGGTCGCCGGCAAGGACCGCAACGGCCTGCGCCCGCTGCGCGTGACCTATACCGACGACGGCCTGCTGATCATGGGCTCCGAGGCCGGCATGTGCCGGGTCGAGGAGTCGCGCATCGTCCGCAAGACCCACATCTCCGCCGGCCGGATGATCGCCGTCGACCTGGCCGAGGGCCGGCTCTACGGCGAGGACGAGATCATCGACCAGCTCGCCGTCCGCCACCCCTACGACCAGTGGCTCGGCAACATGGTCGACCTCGAGACCACCATCGCCCCTGGTCCGGAGCCGCGCGCCTATTCGCGCGAGGAACTGGTCCGCCGCCAGGTCGCCGCCGGCCTCAGCCTCGAGGACATCGAGCTGATCCTCGCCCCCATGGTCGAGGACGGCAAGGAAGCGGTCGGCTCGATGGGCGACGACACGCCGCTGGCCGTGCTCAGCGACCACTACCGGCCGCTGTCGCACTTCTTCCGCCAGAACTTCAGCCAGGTGACCAACCCGCCGATCGACTCGCTGCGCGAGACCTCGGTGATGAGCCTGAAGACCCGGTTCAAGAACCTTGGCAACATCCTGGCCCAGGACGAGGCCCAGACCGACGTCTTCGTGCTGGAGAGCCCGGTGCTAACCACCGGCATGTATCAGCGCATCGCCCAGTTCATCGGCGAGAAGAGCGTCGCGGTCATCGACTGCACCATGCCGCTGCCTACCCCCGAGAGCCGTGACGGCGACGCCCTGCGCGCCAACCTCGACCGCATCCGCGCAGAGGCCGAGGACGCGGCCCTGCGCGGCTGCGCCACCATCGTGCTGACCGACGAGGCCACCGGCCCCGACCGCATCGCCCTGCCGATGATCCTGGCCACCGGCGGGGTGCACTCCTCGCTCGTCGCCAAGGGCCTGCGCTCCTACGTCTCGCTCATCGTCCGCTCGGCCGAGTGCCTCGACACCCACTACTTCGCGGTGCTGGTCGGGGTCGGGGCCACGGCGGTCAACGCCTATCTGGCCCAGGAGAGCTTCCAGGACCGGCTCGACCGCGGTCTGACCGGCGATCTCTCGCTGCGCGACCTCTGCCTCAACTACAAGCACGCCATCGAGGGCGGCCTGCTCAAGATCATCGCCAAGATGGGCATCGCGGTGATCTCGTCCTATCGCGGCGGCTACAACTTCGAGGCGCTCGGCCTGTCGCGCGCCCTGGTCGCCGAGTTCTTCCCCGGCATGCCCTCGCGCATCTCCGGCATCGGTCTGGCCGGCATCGAGGCCAAGGCCCTCGAACTGCACCGCAAGGCCTGGTGCGCCGCCGCCATCACCCTGCCGGTCGGCGGCTTCTACAAGGCCCGCCGCGTCGGCGAGGCCCACGCCTTCGAGGCGCGGATGATCCACGCCCTGCAGCGGGCCTGCGACACCGGCAGCTACGCCGCCTACAAGACCTTCTCGGAAGGCATGCGGCGGATGCCGACCATCCAGCTGCGCGACCTGCTCGACCTGCGCTCGCCCGAGCGCGCGGTCAGCGTCGACGAGGTCGAGAGCGTCAACGAGATCCGCAAGCGCTTCCTGACCCCCGGCATGAGCATGGGGGCGCTCTCGCCTGAGGCGCACGGCGTGCTCAACATCGCCATGAACCGGATCGGCGCGAAGAGCGTCTCCGGCGAGGGCGGCGAGGACCCGGCCCGCTACACGCCGCTGCCCAACGGCGACAACCCGAACTCGGCGGTCAAGCAGATCGCCTCGGGCCGCTTCGGCGTCACCGCGCAGTACCTGAACGAGTGCCGCGAGATCGAGATCAAGGTCAGCCAGGGCGCCAAGCCCGGCGAGGGCGGCCAGCTGCCCGGCTTCAAGGTCACCGAGCTGATCGCCAAGCTGCGTCACTCGACGCCCGGCGTGATGCTGATCTCACCGCCGCCGCACCACGACATCTACTCGATCGAGGACCTCGCCCAGCTCATCTACGACCTCAAGCAGATCAACCCGGAAGCCCGGGTCTGCGTGAAGCTGGTGGCGATGACCGGCATCGGCGCCATCGCCGCCGGGGTCGCCAAGGCCAAGGCCGACGTGATCCTGATCTCCGGCAACGTCGGCGGCACCGGCGCCTCGCCGCAGACCTCGATCAAGTACGCCGGCGGGCCATGGGAGATGGGCCTGTCGGAAGCCAACCAGGTCCTGACCCTGAACAACCTGCGCCACTCCGTGCGCCTGCGGGCCGACGGCGGCATGCGCACCGGCCGCGACGTGGTCATCGCCGCCATGCTCGGCGCCGAGGAGTTCGGCATCGGCACCGCCAGCCTGATCGCCATGGGCTGCATCATGGTCCGCCAGTGCCATTCCAACACCTGCCCGGTGGGGGTCTGCACCCAGGACCAGGCCCTGCGCGACAAGTTCTCCGGCAGCCCGGAGAAGGTCATCAACCTCTTCACCTTCATCGCCGAGGAGGTGCGCGAGATCCTGGCCGGCCTCGGCTTCCGCAGCCTCAACGAGATCGTCGGCCGAACCGACCTGCTGCAGCAGGTCAGCCGCGGCGGCGAACACCTCGACGACCTCGACCTCAATCCGCTGCTGGTCCGCGCCGACCCCGGCCCGCATGCGCCCTACTGCACGGTCGAGGGCCGCAACGAGGTGCCCGACACGCTCGACGCCCAGATCGTCCGCGACGCCGCCCCGCTGCTCGAGCGCGGCGAGAAGATGCAGCTGACCTACACCGTGCGGAACACCGCCCGGGCGATCGGCTCGCGCACCTCCTCGCACATCGTGCGCAAGTTCGGCATGGAAGGGCTGCCGCCCGGGCATCTGACCGTCCAGCTCAAGGGCTCGGCCGGCCAGAGCCTCGGCGCCTTCGCCGTCCAGGGCCTGCGCATCGAGCTGACCGGCGAGGCCAACGACTATGTCGGCAAGGGCCTGTCCGGCGCGACCCTGGTCGTGCGGCCCGCGCCGCAACTGGCGGCCGCGGAGACCAACGCCATCATCGGCAACACGGTGCTCTACGGCGCCACCAGCGGCAAGCTGTTCGCCGCCGGCCTGGCGGGCGAGCGCTTCGGGGTGCGCAACTCCGGGGCGGTCACCGTGGTCGAGGGCTGCGGCACGAACGGCCTGGAATACATGACCGGCGGCGTCGCCGTGGTGCTGGGACCGGTCGGCTTCAACTTCGCGGCCGGCATGACCGGCGGCATGGCCTACGTCCTCGACCTCGACGACCGCTTCCTGACCATGCTCAACCGCGACAGCGTCGTGGTCGAACGGATCGGGACCCGCCACTGGGAAGCCGAGCTCAAGGCCCTGGTCGAAGAACACGCCCGCGAGACGGGCTCGGTCCTGGCGCAAACCATCCTGCGCGACTGGGACCGCCATCTGCCCAAGTTCTGGCAGGTCGTGCCCAAGGAAATGGTCCACCGCCTCGACAAGCCCCTGGCCGAGGAAGAGGCGGTGCACCACCGGGCCTAGCCCCGCCCTCTCACCTTTCCCTCTCCCCGTCGGGGAGAGGGCTAGGGTGAGGGGGGCTCCAGCCCCGGCGGGACGTACCCCGCCGCCAGCGCCTCCACGTCGCGCGCCACGTTCTCCATCGGAGTCTGCGGCACCCGCACGCTGCCGACCCGCGGGTTGTCGAGATCGACGATCAGGCTGATCGCCATCGCCACCAGCACGAACAGGCCGCAGGTCGCCACCAGATGCCGCCTGCGCCCGTGCGCCAGGCCGTGGCCCATGATCGCCGCCGTCACCACCGCGAAGACGACCAGCACATGCAGCGCCCGCGCCGGCACGCGCTCCTCCAACGCCGCGCGCCGCGAGCTCTCCAGATTGAACATGTCGTTGGTCGGCATCATCACGCCCATGGCGTAGGGCGCGCCTTCCGGCGTGCGAACCGCCGCGTTGACCTGCCGCCAGATCTGCGCCTGCAGGGCCTCGGCCCGCGCCTCGGCCTCGCCCACCCGCTCCATGTCGGCCCCGAAGTCGTAGAACTCCAGCCGCACCTTCACGTACTGCGCCATGCTGCGCATCAACTCACCGCGGTGCGGCTCGGGCATCAGCTGGTAGCGCAGCACCGCCGTCGAGATGGCGTTGGCCTCGGCGGTCACCAGCTGGCGACGCTCGACATAGCGGTCGTTGGCCATGCTGAACACGAAGGCGATGAGCAGTCCCAGCAGCCCCAACGCCGCGCTCAGCACATAGCCCGAGCCCGAACCCGACTCGCCTGAGTCCTTCTCACCCCTGCCGCGGGCGCGGTTCAGCGCCCGGCTGTGCAGCCGATAGCCCAACTCCACCGCCAGTATGAGCACCGCCGTCAGCAGCACCCAGCCCAACAGGGTCGCGCCCATCTCCGCCGCTCCTCAGCCTGGAGCGAGGGTCTCAGCCGCAAGCAGCGCTCGCCATCGGTCGTCGCCCTGAAACCGGGGCCGCACCTACCCCACCCCGTGTCGCCTCAGCAGCGCCTCTTCGTCGTCCGACACCCAGCCGAACACCTTGGGCTCGTCGTCCAGGGCCTGGACCAGGTAGTGCACCTCGAAATCGATCACCGCATCGTCGCGCCCGTCCCGCGCATAGGTCGCCGTCCAGGCCACGTGGGCCACGCAGTGCAGCGCATCGATCGGCGAGACGCGCACCGCCCGGACCGTCATCGCCTTGGTCCCGATCGCCCGATAACGCTCGTAGCCCTTGGCCATGGCCGCCACGAACGCGTCGTCGTTCTTGCCGCTCATCACGCCCGCAGGCGTGGCGGCGATGAACTCCGCGGCGTAGAGGCTGGCGGCCTCCGCGCCGTCGAGATCTCCGCCCAAGGCGCGCGTGAAGAAGCGCTGGTACCGTTCGAACAATCGCCTGACGGCGGCTTCCATCACGCTCTCCGGCATCACACCGCCTCCACTCCGACATAGCGGGCCCGTGGGCGGATAACGCCGCCGCCCTGGCCTTGTTCGATCGCGTGGGCGATCCAGCCGGCGCAGCGGGCGACCGCGAACAGGGCGAACGGCGCGTCGGCCGGCAGCCGCAACACCCGCGCCATCGCCACCAGCGCGAAGTCGACATTGGGGGCGAGGCCGGTCATGGCGCTGATCGTCGCCTGCAGCCGAAGCATCTCGGGGTCCGGTTCGAACCGCGCCAGCAGCGCCGCGGCGCGCGGATCGCCGTCGGGATAGAGGTTGTGGCCGAAGCCGGGGATGTGGCGGTCCTCGGCCAGCCGCGCGTTCACCGCGCCGCGCGGTCCGATCTCGGCGGCCTCGCGCGCCAGGCTCTGCACCGCCACCGCCGCGCCGCCATGCCGGGGCCCCGACAGCGCCGACATCCCGGCCAACGCGCAGGCCGCCAGCGAGGCGCCGGTCGAGGCCGCCACCCGTGCGGCGAAGGTCGAGGCGTTGAGCTCGTGGTCGGCCAGCAGCACCAGCGCCCGGCGGATCAGGTCGGCGCCCGGCCCGCCCGGCCCCTGGCCCCAGGCCAGCGCCAGCCGTCCGGCGATCGCCCCGCCGCCCAGCTGGCCCGCCACGGCGTCGGTCAGCACGTCCAGCAGGGTCGCGGCCTCGACCGCCAGGGCCAGCGGATTGCGCCCGCGGGCCGGCGGATCCTGGCCGGCCCGCGCCGCCAGCGCCATGAACGCGCGCGCCCTCATGTCCGCGCCTTCGGGCGGCGGCGGCCGGTCGGTGCGCTTCAACGCCGCGCCGTGGCCGCCGCGCAGCAGCCGCGCCACCGACTCCAGCGTCTCGGTCTGCGCCAGCTCGGCCGCATCGCGCCCGCGATAGAACAGCCGCCCGCCCGAGATCGTGGTGATCGCCGAGGTCAGCACCGGCTCGCCCCACGAGATCGCGCCCGCCGCCACCTCGGCGACCTTGCGGCTGCGGCTCTTGCGGTCGGTCAGGGCGGCGATGTCGGCGACCCGATAGAGGCTGCGGCGCGGATCGTGCGGATCGGGCCGCACCTGCACCCGCCCGCGGCTGACATAGGCGTAGAGCGTCTGCGGCCGCACGCCGAGCCGTGCGCGCGCCTCGTCGGCGGCGATCCATTCGGGCGGTCGGGCGGAAGCGGCGGCGGTCATATGTTGATTATATTGATCAAGATTGACGCTTCCAGCTTGCGGGCAAATATCGCGGCAAGCAAGAGGAGTTCTTTCCATGTCCGATGGTCTTGAAGACGTCGTCGCCGCCAACACCGTGATGTCGGAAGTCGACGGCCAGCGCGGCGTGCTGATCATCCGCGGCCACTCCCTCGACGAACTGGCCGGCGCCACGCGGTTCGAGGATCTGGTCCGCACCCTGTTCGACGGCTTCTTCGACGAGCTGCCGGCCGACCTCGCCCCGGCCCTGGGCGCGGCCCGCGCCGAGGTGTTCTCCGACGTCGCCGCCCTCGACCCCGGCCTGCTCGACCTCACCCCGGTCGAGGCGATGCGCGCCCTGACCGCCCGCCTGCCCGACGGCGACGACCTGGCCGTCGCCCTGCGCCTGATCGCAGCGCCGGCCGTGTTCACCGCCGCCGTGGTCCGCGCGCATCAGGGCCAGGCCCCGGTCGCGCCCCACCCGGCGCTCAGCCACGCCGCCGACGCCCTGCGGATGATCTCCGGCCAGGTGCCGTCCAAGGCCCAGTCCGACGCCCTCGACACCTATCTGGTCACGGTCAGCGACCACGGCCTCAACGCCTCGACCTTCGCCGCCCGGGTCATCGCCTCGACCCGCGCGGGCCTGACCTCGGCCGTGCTTGGCGGGATCAGCGCGCTGAAGGGGCCGCTGCACGGCGGCGCGCCCGGCCCGGTGATCGAGATGCTCGACGAGATCGGCAAGCCCTCGAACGCCCGCGCCTGGATCGAACAGGCCCTGGCCCGCGGCGACCGGCTGATGGGCTTCGGCCACCGCGTCTACCGGGTCCGCGACCCGCGCGCCGATGCGCTGAAGGCGGCCGTGCGCCGGCTCGACGACGGGTCCAACGCCCGTCCCGGCCGCATCGCCTTCGCCGAGGCGGTCGAGGCCGCGGCCCTGGCGATCCTCAAGGAGCACAAGCCGAACCGGCCGCTCGACACCAATGTCGAGTTCTACACGGCCCTGCTGCTCGAAGCGCTCGACTTCCCGCCCAGCGCCTTCACTTGCGTGTTCGCCATGGGCCGGGTCGCCGGCTGGATCGCCCACGCTCGCGAACAGGTGGCCGGCGGCCGCCTGATCCGCCCGCAGTCGGTCTATGTCGGCCCGGCCCCGCTGAAGGCGGCCTAGCCAGGCCGCCCTACTTCAGCGCCGTCCAGCTGCTCGCGCCCTGGTCCAGCAGATTGGCGCTGGTGCGGTAGAGCGAGCGCGAGACGAACGCGGTGGTCGTCTGCGCCAGGCTGCGGCAAAGCTCGGCCTTCAAGGCGCGCGCCTCGCCGACCCGCGCATCGCCCGCCGGGCCGCCGGCGATCAGATCGACAACGTGCAGCGCCAGTTGCGCCTCGCCGGCCGCGGCCAGCTCGCGGGCGCGGGCCAGCACCTGGTCCGGCGAAATCGCCGACCACACCGCCTGCGCCGCAGCCGCCTCGCTGGCCGGGTGCAGACTGGTCGGGTTGCGGTCCCACCAGCCGTTCTCCTCGCGGTACAGGTCGCGGACGATGTATTCCGGCGCGCCATAGGTCGGGCGCATCCACGGCTGGTCGAAGATCGCCGCCGGATAGGTCATGTCGGCCAGGATCTCGCGCTCGTTCATGCCGGCGTTCAGGCGGCGCACCACCTCCTCGCGCAGCCAGCGCAGGGCGTCCGCGGTCTGGATCAGCCAGTCGCGCACCGCCGCGCGGCCTTCGATCAGCGGCCCGAACTCGGTCAGCAGCCGCTCGGCCTCCAGTCCCGCCAGTCGCTCCAGCGTATGGGCCCAGCGCATGGTGTAGCGCTGGGTGCGCAGCGGCGTGCCGATGTTCGGAATGGTCGTGCCCGGCGTCGCCGCTCCGGCCGCCAGCAGCCCGTCGTCGGGCAGCCACAGGGCGATGGCGTCGTCGACCTCGGACGGGGCGTGGATCAGCTCGACCCGCCGCCCGTTGGCGGTCACGGTCATGGTGTGGTCGAAGGTCTCGGTCGGGTCGTGCAGGCCGAACCCTGCCCCGACCTCGTCCAGGGTGCGCTTGGTCGGGAACTGCATCGCCGCCATCCGCGCCTGCAGCTCGAAGGTCTCGCGATAGCGGGCGTAGCGGGCCGGCAGCAGCCGATGGGCGATGCGCCGCACCGCCGGCTCGCCGCGCGCCTGGTTGTGCGCGTCCCAGACGTCGATGGAGGCGTTGTAGCCGTTGTGCCCGTGCGAATAGACGATGGCGTGCACGGGGGCCTCCGTGCGCTCTCGCAGGTCCTCGATCATCCCGGGCGCATGGGCGTGGCCGCTGGCGTCCAGGACGATGATCCCGTCACCCGTCGTCACCGCCAGCGAGTTGCCCTGGCCGGGCAGCACGAACAGCCCCTCGCCGATCGTCTCGCCGGCCAGCTCCCCGGCCAGCACGCCCTTCGCCTTCGCCATCGCGACGTCCTCCCTGACGTTTCCGGAGGCCGATCCTAGGGGCGCGGGCCGACCTCCCGCCACGCCGTGAACTGTTGCGGCCCCATCGACGCGGTCTATGGGGCGAGCGCCGACTCCAGCTTCGCCCCCGCCGCCTTGGCGGCCTGCGCCATCGCCTTCATCTCCGGCGCCCGCCAGCGCTCGCGGGCCACCAGCATCCAGCACTCGTAGAGCCCGTCCCAGGCCAGCGGCGCGACGCCCAGCACCCCGCGCGCGACATCGCCCTGAAACACGAAGGCCGGGGCGACGGTGACGAACTCGCCGGTCAGGACCCTGTCGCGGATCAGGTCGTAGGAGTCGGTGCGGAACCCCGCCACGTGCTCGGCCTGCGCGCCGCTCACCGGGCCGATCCAGTCGATAAAGCCGGCGCTGGGCGGACAGGCGGCCAACCGATGTTCCAGCAGCGCCTGCGGCGTCAGCGGCCCCTGGCCCAGCAGCGGATGGCCCGGCCGCGCCAGCGCCACGTGCGGGGTCTGCAGCACCCGCACCCGGATCAGGTCCTCGAACGGCGCCGCCGCCTCCTGGTGCACGAACACCGCGTCATAGGCGCCCTCGGCCAGGTCGCGGACCAGCCGCTGGGCGTTGTCCTGCGCCGTGCGGATCGACAGCTCCGGATAGGCCTTGGCCATCGCCTCGACGATCGGTGCAAGCAGCCCGTGCCGCGGCGCCGGGCCGACCCCGATCCGCAGGCGGCCGCGCTCGCCATGCACCAGCTTGTCGAAGTCGCGGGTCAGGGCCTCGATCTCCGCCAGCACCGCCTCGCCGCGGGCGACCAGGAACCGGCCATAGGGCGTCGGCTGGGCCGCGCCGCCGTCGCGGGCGAACAGCTCCACCCCCAGCTTGGCCTCGAGCCGGGCGACGTTCTTGCTCAGCGTCGACTGCGCCATCCCCAGCCGCCGCGCCGCACCGCTGAACCCGCCATGCCGGCTGATCGCCACGATCTGTTCGAGGTGCTTGAGGTCCATGCCACAAGGCTAGGCTAGTCGCCCCACCACGGATAGCCGCGCGGCATGTCGGCCGAGACCTTGCCCGGGAAGTTCGGCGCCCGCTTCTCCAGGAACGCGGCCACGCCCTCCTTGACGTCGCCGCCGGCCCCCAGCGTCATCGCCATCCGCCCGTCGATCTTCAGCACGTCGGCCGGCGAGGGCGCCTGCGACAACCGCCACAGCATCTGCCGGGTCAGGGCCACCGACACCGGCGCGGTGTTGTCGGCGATCGAGCGGGCGACCTCGCGCGCCCGCGGCAGCAGCGCCTCGGCGGCGACCACCTCGCTGACCAGCCCCCCGGCCAGCGCCTCGCTGGCCGGGAACAGCGCCCCGTCCAGGCACCAACGCAGCGCCTGCGGCAGCCCGACCAGCCGCGGCAGGAACCAGGCGCTGCCCGCCTCGGGCACCAACCCGCGCCGCGCGAACACGAAGCCGAACCGCGCGCCCTCGGCGGCGATGCGGATGTCCATCGGCAGGGTCAGGGTCAGCCCGACCCCGACCGCCGCGCCGTTGAACGCGGCGATCGAGGGCTTGCGGCACTCGTAGATCGCCTCGACGAAGCCGCCGCCGCTGCCTTGCCGCGGCCCCTTGCTGACGTCGCCGAACGAGGCCGATCCGGCCGCCGAGGTGGTGTCGAACGCCTCGGCTCCGGCCGAGATGTCGGCCCCGGCGCAGAACGCCCGCCCGGCGCCGGTGACCAGCACCACCCGCACCGCGTCGTCGGCGTCGGCGGTACGGAACGCGTCGGCGAGTTCCTCGCCCATGATCGCGGTGTAGGCGTTGAGCTTGTCGGGTCGGTTAAGGACGACTTCGAGAACACCGTCCTGCAGGCTGCTGGTGATGTGCTGATAGGCCATGGTTTCCTCCCAGAGGCGCAGAGGAGGCTAGGCGGTTGACGCCACGGCGGGGAACGGCAATCGAGGCTTAACCAATCGGCCTAATCCTCTAGCCCTTAGTTCAGTGATTTCGAGGATTTGCGCCATGCCCCAGGAGCCCTTCGCCGCCCCTGCTCCTGGCGCTGAGCCGTTCGGCGAGTTGGCCGACGTCGGCGCGTTCTTCGACGTCTCCCTCGACCTGCTGGTGATCCGCGACCTGCAGGGGCGCGTGGTCAAGGCCAGCGCCTCCTGGCGCAACCTGCTCGGCCACGATCCGGACGCGATGGTCGGCTGGCGGCTGCTCGATCTCGTCCACCCCGACGACATGCCCGGCACGCTCGTCAGCGTGCAGGAGGTCGAGAACCGCAGGCCCGACGACCCGGTGATCGGCTTCACCAACCGCTACCGGCACAAGGATGGCCGCTACCTGACCCTGGAGTGGCGCGCCCAGCGCCGCGGCGACCATATCTATGGCGTCGCCCGCGACGTCACCGCCCGCGTCGCCGCCGAACGCGCCCTGATCGAGGCCAAGGCCGCCGCCGAGGCCGCCAGCCGCGCCAAGTCCGACTTCCTGGCCAATATGAGCCACGAGATCCGCACCCCGCTGAACGGCGTCATCGGCATCGTCGACGCCCTGTCGCGCACGCCGCTGGCCATCGACCAGTCCGAGATGGTCACGTTGATCCGCAACTCCGGGACCATGCTGGAGCGGCTGGTGTCCGACATCCTTGACGTCTCGAAGATCGAGGCCGGCGAACTGGAGCTGGACGTCCAGCCCTTCGACCTCGACGAGGCGCTCGGCCCCTGCATCGAGGTCATGCGCTATCGGGCCCAAGACAAGGGCCTGGCCTTCCAGGTCGAAGGCGACGCCCAGGCCCGCGGCCGCTTCGTCGGCGACGGCGCCCGGCTGGGCCAGATCGTCGCCAACCTGCTCTCCAACGCCGTCAAGTTCACCCACGCCGGCGCGATCACGCTGCGCATGGGCATGACCGACGCGACCGACGCCGCCCGCCTGGTGCTGACCGTCGAAGACACCGGCGTCGGCTTTGGCCCCGACCACGCCGCGCGCCTGTTCGCCCGCTTCAGCCAGGCCGACGCCACCATCAGCCGGCGCTTCGGCGGCACGGGCCTGGGCCTGTCGATCTGCCGGTCGCTCGCCGAGATGATGGGCGGCGAGATCTCGGCCTCGTCTCAGCCCGGGGTCGGCAGCCGCTTCGTCGTCTCGCTGCCCCTGGCGCGCGCCGAGCCCCTGGCCGCCTATGACGCCCGCGAGGACGCCGCGCCCGCCGCGCCGACGCCCCGCGCCGGGCCGCTGCGGGTGCTGCTGGCCGAGGACCACCCGACCAACCAGCGCGTCGTCGAACTCATCCTCGCCAGCCAGGACGTCGAACTGGTCATCGTCGACGACGGGGCCCAGGCGCTGGAGGCCTTCGCCGCCGCGGACTTCGACGTGGTGCTGATGGACATGCAGATGCCGCACATGGACGGTCTGGCCGCCACCCGCGCCATCCGCGCCCTGGAGGCCAAGCGCGGCGCCGCGCCCTCGCCGATCGTGATGCTCAGCGCCAACGCCATGGCCGAGCACCAGCAAGAGGCCCGCGCCGCCGGCGCCGATCTGCACGTCGCCAAGCCGATCACCGCCGCCAGCCTGCTGGCCGGCATCGAGACCGCGCTGGCCGGCGCCGCGGCCGCCTAGACAGAAGCCGGAACCCGCCGCGAGTCGTTCGCGCTATGGGGGTGGCGACGGGAGGGCTAGAACCAGACCATGGCCACCGCCGCTCGCCCCCGCCTCTCCGCCGCTGACGCCGGCGTCCTGACCCGCCGGATCACGCTCGCCTCGACCGGCGTGGCGCTGCTGCTGGTGACCCTCAAGGGGGTCGTCTGGGCGATGAGCGGGTCGGTCGCGCTGCTGGCCTCGGCCGCCGACTCCGCGCTCGACCTGCTGGCTTCGCTGGTGACGTTCTTCGCCGTGCGCTACGCCGCCAGTCCCCCGGACGCCGAGCACCGCTTCGGCCACGGCAAGGCCGAGGCCTTCGCCAGCCTGATGCAGGGCGGCCTGGTCTTCGCCTCCGCCGCCCTGATCGGCCGCGAGGCGATCATGGGCCTGATCGATCCGCAGCCCGTCCGCCAGGAAGGCTTGGCCGTGACCGTGATGGTCATCTCGACCGTGCTGACTTTCGCCCTGATCAGCGCCCAGGGCTATGTCCTGCGCCGTACCGCCTCGGTGGCGGTGGCCGGCGACCGCGCGCACTACGCCACCGACCTCGCCTCCAACATCGCCGCCCTGGTCGGCATCGCCGCGGCCGCCTGGCTGGGCTGGCGCGGCATGGACGCCGTGGCCGCCCTGGCGGTCACCGGCCTGCTGCTCTGGGGCGCGATCAGCCTGTTTCGTGAGGCCGCCAACCAGCTGATGGACCGCGAACTCCCCCAGGACGAGCGCGACCGCATCAAGACTCTGGTCACCGCCGACCCGGCGTTGACCGACGTGCACCAGCTGCGGACCCGCGCCTCGGGTCCGTACGTTCACATGCAGATGCACGTCGATCTCGATCCCGCCCTGTCGCTCGAACAGGCCCACGCCGCCGTGGTCGCGGCCGAAAAACGCATCCTCGCCGAGTTCCCCAGCGCCGACATCATCATCCACCCGGACCCCCGCGGCGCGGCCGAGCCGCATGGCGGCGCGTTCGCCGAGAGCGCCCTCGGTAAACGTGGCCTTAACGAGGCTTAGCGATACTCGGTCGCCTGATGAGTCTCGACCTCACCCTCCTGCACTTCCCGTTGGATCCCGCCTCCCGCCAGGTGCGCCTGGCGCTGGGCGAAAAGCGGCTGCCCTTCGCCGAGGAGGCGGTGCGCTACTGGGAGCGGCCCGCCGCCCTGGTGAAGCTGAACCCGTCCGGGCTGACCCCGGTGCTGGTCGTTGCGGGCGGACGCGAGCCGCTGGTGCTGTGCGAGAGCCGGGCGATTCTCGACTATCTGGAAGAGACCCATCCCGAGCCGCCGCTGCTCGGCCGCGATCCGGCCGAACGCGCCGAGGCCCGCCGCCTGCTGCAGTGGTTCGACCGCAAGTTCGACTACGAGGTCGGCGGCTTCCTGCTGCACGAAAAGATGGAAAAGCGCCTGCTCGGCCTCGGCGCCCCCGATCTCGGCGCGATGCGGGCCGGACGCGAGGCGCTTCGCGCCCACCTGGTCTATGTCGAGACCCTGCTGAGCGGCCGCGACTGGCTGGCCGGACGCCGCCTCTCGATGGCCGATTTCGCCGCCGCCGCCCACCTGTCGGTGATCGACTATTTCGGCGACGTGCCGTGGCGCGACTTCCCGGCGGTCAAGACGTGGTACATGAAGCTGAAATCGAGGCCGTGCTTCCGGCCGCTGCTGGCCGACCGCTGGCCCGGCCTCGCGCCGGCGCAGCATTATGACGACCTCGACTTCTGATCCCAGAACCGCAGACCTGATCCGCCAGCGCGCCGTCGAGCTCGGCTTCGACGTCTGCCGCATCGCCGACGCCCGCGCCGAATGGGCCGCGTCGGCGCGCCTGCGCGAATTCGTCGAGCATGGCCGCCACGGCGAGATGGGCTGGATCGAGGACACGCAGGGCCGCCGCCAGCATCCCACCGCCATGTGGGAGGCCGCCCGCTCGGCGATCATGCTCGGCGTCAACTACGGCCCCGATCACGATCCGCTGGAGACGCTGGCCCGCAAGGACCGCGGCGCGATCTCGGTCTACGCCCAGGGCGACGACTATCACGAGCTGATCAAGGGCCGCCTCAAGCAGCTCGCCGGCTGGCTGGTCTCCCGCTTCGGCGGCGAGTTGAAGGTCTTCGTCGACACCGCGCCCCTGATGGAAAAGCCGCTGGCCGAGCGCGCCGGCCTCGGCTGGCAGGGCAAGCACACCAATCTGGTCAGCCGCGAGTTCGGCTCCTGGCTGTTCCTCGGCTCGATCCTCACCGAGCTCGACCTGCCCGCCGACGGCCCCAGCGGCGGGTCCTGCGGCCAGTGCCGCGCCTGCCTCGACGTCTGCCCGACGAACGCCTTCCCCGCGCCCTACCAGCTCGATGCGCGTCGCTGCATCTCCTACCTGACCATCGAGCTGAAGGGGCCGATCCCGACCGAGTTCCGCCCCCTGCTCGGCAACCGCATCTACGGCTGCGACGACTGCCTGGCGGTCTGCCCCTGGAACAAGTTCGCCGCCCAGTCCCGCGAGCAGCGGCTGCATGCGCGCGAGGCCCTGCGCGAGCCGGCCCTCGCCGATCTCGCCGCCCTCGACGACGCCGCCTTCCGCGCCCTGTTCTCGAAAAGCCCAGTCAAGCGCATCGGCCGCGACCGCTTCCTGCGCAACGTGCTCTACGCCATCGGCAATTCCGCCGACGTCAGCCTGGCCCCTCGCGCCCGGGCTCTGCTCGCCGACCCAGCCCCCGTCGTCCGCGCCGCCGCGGTCTGGGCTCTCTCGCGCCTGCTGGAGCCCGCCGCCTTCGCGAGCCTGCGCGCCGCCGTGCCCGAGACCGACCCAGAGGTGCTCGCCGAGTGGGCGGCGGCCTAGCCGAAAAATTGCTCCCCCTCTGGGGGAGCTGTCAGCGGAGCTGACTGAGGGGGACTTTGACTCATGGCCGCTTGAGAGCAGTCCCCCTCCGTCTCGGCGCGACGCGCCGATCCACCTCCCCCAAGAGGGGAGGATCTTGATCGGCGCCTTCCTGCGATCTCGCCGGCTAAACCTGCCACTCCGGCGTCCCATCGGCAGCCTGCGCCGCCTTCGCCCGCTGGAACCCCTCTCGCTCCTGCAGCCGAGCCCAATAGGCCGCGACCGTCGGGCTGAACCGCTCGGAGAGCCCGATCGTACTCGCCAGCAGCAAAGCATAGCCGACCGAGATGTCGGCGGCGGTGAACCGTCCAGCGACCAGATAGTCCCGCGTTTCCAACGCCCTATCGACCGCCCGCAGCCGCGCCATGAACCACTTCGCGTAGTCCTCGGCGACCTGCGGATTGCGCCGTTCCTTTGGCTCCAGCCGCGTGTAGCGAAGCACCAGGGTCTGCGGGAAGGTCAGCGTCGCCTCGCCCAGGTATAGCCAGTTCAGCC
This sequence comes from Phenylobacterium sp. GW823-FHT02A09, assembly GCF_058797775.1. Classification (NCBI taxonomy): domain Bacteria; kingdom Pseudomonadati; phylum Pseudomonadota; class Alphaproteobacteria; order Caulobacterales; family Caulobacteraceae; genus Phenylobacterium; species Phenylobacterium sp. GW823-FHT02A09. The sequence goes on from NZ_JBXAJZ010000002.1 coordinate 562,658, forward strand.
AGGCGCCGTAGTCGCCATCGTCATTCGGCACGTTCAGCGGCCCGCCGTGCCGAACGGCCAGGTACTGCAAAATGGCCGAGGACTCGGTCATCTTCGTCTCGCCGTCGACGAAGAATGGGATGGTCCCCAGCGGGTTGATCTCCAGGTATTCGGGAGACCGCACCCGCGGCGGAAACGGCAGCAATTTCAAATCGTAAGGAACGCCCAGCTCCTCCAGCGCCCAGAGGGCGCGGAACGAGCGGGCGTCGGCGCAATGATAGAGCGTCGGCATCAGTCGGCGTAGGTCGCGGCGCGCTTCTGCATGTTCGACATCACCGCCTCGACCTGGTTGGGCGAGCCGATCAGCGCCGCCTGCTCGACGCTCTCGGCCTTGAGGATCGCGTGCTGGTCGGCGTCGGCGACCATGTCCAGCAGCCGCTTGGCGGCGCGGATCGCGGTCGGGCTCTTGCCGGCGATCTCGGCGGCCAGCGCCAGGGCCTCGGCCCGCGGATCGGCGCAGACGCGGGTGGCGATCCCGATGCGCGCGGCCTCCTCGCCGTCGAAGATCCGGCCCGTATAGGTCAGCTCGCGGGCGACGTCGTCGCGCACCAGGCCGCGCAGCAGCACCATGCCGGCCATGTCCGGCACCAGGCCCCACTTGATCTCCATCACCGACATCCGGGTGTCGGCGGTCACGAAGCGCAGGTCCGCGCCGAGCGCCAGCTGGAAGCCGCCGCCGAACGCCACGCCATGCACGGCGGCGATCACCGGAACCACCTGCTCGCTCCAGACCATCACCGCGTGCTGGGCGCGGTTCGAGCCGCCGGCCGTGCGGTTGTCGGTGAGCAGCGACTCCCCGGTCGAGGACTGGCCGCCCTTGCGCTCGCCCGAGGCCATCTTGCCGAAATTGCCCATGTCGAGCCCGGCGCAGAACGCCCGGCCCTCGCCTGACAGCACGATGGCGCGCACGCCCTTTTCGGTCTTCAGCCGCTCGCCGGTCTCGATCAGGGCCGAGAACATGGCGTCGTCCAGGGCGTTCATCTTGTCGGTCCGGACCAGGCGGACATCGGCCACGCCCTCGCTGATCTCGACTGTAATGCGCTCTTCCATGGGATTCTCCTTAGGCCTTGCCGACGACGTAGCCGGCGCGTGGGAAATGAACCTGGGTCCGGCCCAGGTCAGGGGTCTGGCGGGAAAGGACGATCTGGCGCGGCGTCAGCGCCACCAGGGTCCCGGCGATGGGGTCGCGGCCATAGTCATCGGCCGCCACGGTGACGTCGGCGCCAGGCGTCAGGCCCAGCGGGTCGTGCGGGTCGTGGGCGGGGACCGGGCCGGGCTCGGCCTCGCGGGCCGCGGCCAGGGCGTCGGCGCCGCTGATCTCGCGGCGGATCCCATGCCCGATCGCCGCCACCCGCTTGCGCCAGGCCTGGGTGCGCGTCAGGCCGGCGAGCAGCTCGTCGGCCATGGCCGGCAGGTTCCGCGCAAGGAACCAGATGTTCATGTAGGCGGCGATGTCGGCGAGGCCCGGCGCATCGCCGGCCAGCCAGTCGCCGTCCGCCAGCCCCTCCTCGATCCAGGCCGCCTGCGCCCGCCACTGCGGGACCATCAGCGGCGCGGCCGCCTGCATCGCCGCGACGTTGAACGGGCGTCCGCTCAGCTGCTCGCGGTCGGCGATGAATTCCGGCGTCGTCGCCTCGCCCAGCGCCCCGAAGATGATCGGCACGGTGATCCCGAAGAACGGACGGTCAGCCCAGAAGTTGACCGCCCAGTCGGCCCCGGACGCCGCCCGTGGGCCGGGCGCGCGGGCTTCCAGCTCGGCCAGGATCACCTGGGTGTCGCAATAGACGTCAGCGCCGATCTGCAGCACGGGGATGCGCCGGTAACCGCCGGTGAGCGGGATCAAGTCCGGCTTCGGCATGATCACCGGCGCCTGCACCGAGTCCCAGGCCAGGCCCTTGAGGCCCAGCATCAGCCGCACCTTCTCCGAGAACGGCGAGGTGTCGTAGTGATGGAGGATCAACCCGCTCATCGGCGTTCCCAAGCCCGGCCTCTTGCCGGGCCGCGGGGCTTACGCTGTCACGGATTTGGCCCGCCGCCCACCGTGACCCCGCGTCACGGGCGATCGTTCGTCACCGCCGGCGCCACGTCGGGCGCGAAGCTCTCCAGGATCGGCGCCTCGGCGTAGAGCGCGTCGCGCCGTTCCAGCTCCTCGCGGATCGCCGCGTGCTTGTCGGCGTCGAGCTTCCAGCCCAGCACGCAGGCCCCGCCCAGCATCACGAACACGATCGGCCCGACGATGAAGGCCAGCTCCAGCCCGCGGATCGCGCTCTCCGTGTTCACCGCGCCGTCCGCGGCGTTGAAGCCGATCTGCGCCAGCAGCGGGAAGGTCAGCACGATGGCGAAGGCCGAGGCGATCTTGTTGGCCAGGGCGTTCAGCGCATAGATCAGGCTCAGCCGCTCCTGGCCCTGCTCCAGCCGCACCTCGTCGGCGACGTCGGCCAGCATCGCCCGGATCATCAGGTCGAAGCCGGCGGCCATGAAGCCCTGCCAGAACATCATCGGAATGCCGAAGGTCATGCTGCCCTTGGGCAGGAACATCACCGTGCACAGGCCCAGCGAATAGGCCGTGGTCGTCACCATCAGGGTGCGGTGCTTGGAGAACCGCATGGCCAACCGCGCGGTCAGCGGCGCGCCCAGGATGCCGGCCACCACATAGACCAGCAGCAGGGCCGAGGCCTGCTCGGTCGAGAACCCGCGCGAGTCGGTGAAGAAGAACATGTAGAGCGCGCTCATCCAGCCGGGGCCGAGCGTCAGCGCCATCTGCGCCAGGAACAGCCGCAGCAGGTCCGGCTTGGTGATCAGCGACAGGTAGTCCTTGAACGCGAAGTGTTCGGGCGCGGTCCTGGCGATGTGCTCGGGCGTGCGCAGGCAGACCAGCGCCACCACCACCGGGATCATCGCGAAGATGAACCAGCCCATGGCCTTGACGCCCTCGGCCTCGGACAACCCGACGTGCGCCGCGCCGATCGGGATGACCAGCACCGCCATCGCCCCGATCACCCCGGCCGCCGCCAGGATGCCGAAGATGCGCGAGCGCTGGTGGTACTCGGTGGCCAGGGTCGCGGCCCAGGCCGAGTGGCCGAGGCCCAGGATCGAGTTGCCGAGATAGAAGACCAGCAGCCAGAAGATCAGATGGGGCAGGCCGATCCCGCTCGGGGCCTCGAACAGCGCATAGACCGCCGCCATCAGGATCGGCCCGCCGATCAGCACCCAGACCCGATAGCGGCCCCACCGCGTGCGGGTGCGGTCCATGACCAGGCCGAGCACCGGGTCGACGCCCAGGTCCAGCATCCGCACCACGAAAAAGGCGACCCCGATCAGGGTGAGGTCGACCCCCAGGTGGCTGGCGAAGAACGGCGGGATGTAGACCGACACCGCCACCGCCAGCGCGCCGAGCGGAAAGGCGAGGGTGGAGAACGAGAGCGCCATCGGCGTCGACAGCGGCCGAGGTCCGGGCGCGTGCTTGGTCACTTGGAGGCTCTCCCTTCGCGCCGGTCGCCGCCGGCGTCGGTAGCCCTCCATTGTTCGGCCCGCCCGGGACGCCGGGCAAGTGGGGAGCGCCGCGCCAGACAAAAGCGCGTCGGACGCCGTTCGACACGCGCTAATTTTCAAACACTCGTTTGCGCCTCGCCGATTTTCCGGCAAGGTCCGCCGCTCCTGGGGACGGAAAGCGGAGACAGACGCCATGAACAGCGGCGCGGAATTCGACATCATCGTCTATGGCGCGACCGGCTTCACCGGACGCCTCGTGGCCGAGCATCTGGCCAAGCAGTACGGCGTCGGCGGCGACGTGAAGTGGGCGATGGCCGGGCGCAGCCTGGAAAAGCTGCAGCAGGTTCGCGACGAGATCGGCGCGCCCAAGGACACTCCGCTGGTGGTCGCCGACGCCTCCGACCCGGCGTCGGTCAAGGCGATGGTCGGCCGCGCCAAGGCGATCCTGACCACCGTCGGCCCCTACCAGCTCTACGGCTCGGACCTCGTCGCCGCCTGCGTGGCGGCCGGGACCGACTATCTCGACCTCTGCGGCGAGCCGAACTGGATGGCCGCGATGATCAAGGAACACCACGAAGCCGCCCAGAAGAGCGGCGCGCGCATCCTGTTCTCCTGCGGCTTCGACTCCATCCCCTTCGAACTCGGCGTCTACTTCGCGCAACAGACCGCGAAGCAGAAGCTGGGCGGCGTGGTCCCGCGCGTGAAGGGCCGGATGCGGCAGCTCAAGGGCGGTCTCTCGGGCGGCACCGCCGCCAGCGGCCGCGCCACCATGGCCGCGATCCAGAAGGACCCCAGCCTGTTCGCGCTGATGGTCGATCCGTTCGCCCTGACCCCCGGTTTCAAGGGCCCCGAGCAGCCGGCCGGCCAAGCCGTCGAGCGCGACGAGGACCTGAACGCCGACGTCGGCCCGTTCATGATGGCCGCCATCAACACCAAGAACGTGCACCGCTCGAACTTCCTGCAGGGCCACGCCTACGGCGCCGACTTCGTCTATGACGAGATGGCCGTGGTCGACCCCAAGGCCCCGGCCTCCTTCGCGCTGGACGAGGGCTCCGGCCCGCAGCCTGGCGAAGGCCCCAGCAAGGAAGAGCGCGAGACCGGCTTCTATGACGCCGCCTTCATCGGCGTCGCCGCCGACGGCCGCAAGGTCGTGGTCTCGGTGAAGGGCGACAAGGACCCGGGCTACGGCTCGACCTCGAAAATGATCGCCGAGACCGCCATCTGTCTGGTCAAGGAAGCCGCCGACGTTCCCGGCGGCCTCTGGGTCCCGGGCGCGGCCCTGGGCGACAAGCTGATCGCACGCCTGCAGAAGAACGCCGGCCTGACCTTCGAGGTGGAAGCATGACCGATCTGTTCGCCCCCCTGACCTTCAAGCACGGCCGCGGCATGAAGAACCGCTTCATGCTGGCGCCGCTAACCAACACCCAGAGCCATCCCGACGGCACGCTGTCCGACGACGAGTTCGCTTGGCTGACCTACCGCGCCGAGGGCGGCTTTGGCCTGACCATGACCTGCGCGGCCCATGTCCAGGCCATCGGCCAGGGCTTCCCGGGCCAGCTCGGCGTGTTCGGCGACCAGCACCTGCCGGGGCTCACCCGCCTGGCTGCCGCGATCAAGGCCCAGGGCAGCGTCGCCGCTCTTCAGCTGCACCACGCCGGCAACCGCTCGCCCAAGGAGCTGATCGGCGAGGCGCCGGTCTGTCCGTCGGACGATCCGGAAACCGGCGCCCGGGCCATGACCCTGGCCGAGGTCGAGCAGCTGCGCGAGGACTTCATCGCCGCCGCCGTCCGCTCTGAAAAGGCCGGCTTCGACGGGGTCGAGATCCACGGCGCCCACGGCTACGTGCTCTGCCAGTTCCTGTCGCCGGCCCTCAACCGCCGCGAAGACCGTTACGGCGGCTCCCCCGAGAACCGCGCCCGGCTGATCCTCGAGATCATCGACGGCATCCGCGCGCGCTGCGGCAAGGACTTCACCCTCGGCATCCGCCTGTCGCCCGAGCGTTTCGGCCTGGAGCTGGCCGAGATCGTCGCCCTGGCCCGCCAGATCCTGGCGGACGGCAAGATCGACTATCTCGACATGTCGCTGTGGGACGTGGCCAAGGAGCCGGTCGAGGAGGCGTTCCAGGGCCGCACCCTGATGTCCTACTTCACCGAACTCGACCGCGGCCAGGTGCGCCTGGGCGTCGCCGGCAAGATCATGACCGGCGCGACCGCCCGCCAGTGCCTGGAGAACGGCGCCGACTACGTCCTGATCGGCCGCGCCGCCATCCTGCACCACGACTTCCCGCTTAGGGTCGCCGCCGACCCGGACTTCACCTCGATCGCCCTGCCGGTCACCCGCCAGCACCTGCGCGACGAGCGCCTCGGCCCGGCCTTCGTCGAGTACATGAACGGCTGGAAGGGCTTCGTGGCGCAGGAAGAGACGGTTTAGCGCCCGCTAGTTGCTCCCCCTCTGGGGGAGCTGTCAGCGAAGCTGACTGAGGGGGACTTTGACTTCTGGAGCAGTCCCCCTCCGTCGTCCCCTCACGGGACTCCACCTCCCCAAGAGGGGAGGAATGATATCTACCGATACCGGATCAGCGCTTCCTGCGCGGCCGAGGCCACCAGCTTGCCGTCCTGGTTGAAGATCGAGCCGCGATTGAAGCCGCGCCCGCCCGAGGCCGAGGGGCTGTCCTGCACATAGAGGTGCCACTGGGTGAAGTCGCTCGGGTGGTGGAACCACAGCGCGTGGTCGAGGCTGGCGACCTGCAGCCGCCCCTCGCTCCACGGAATGCCGTGCGGACGCAGCGAGGTGTCCAGCAGCGTCATGTCCGTCGCATAGGCCAGGGCGCACTGGTGGATCATCGGGTCGGCGCCCAGCGGATCGCGGGCCCGGAACCAGATCGCCTGTTCGGGATCCATCACCGGCGCGGTGCCGTAGGGCGGCGGGTCGATCGGACGAACCTCGACCGGCCAGGTCCGGCGCTGCTCGGTTTCGCCGCCGGCCTTGCGCAGCGCGTCCTCGTCGAGCAGGCCGTCGGGGCCCGGCAGCGACGGCATCTCGATCTGGTGCTCGAGGCCGCTCTCCGGGACCTGGAACGAGGCCGACAGGTTGAAGATCTGCTGGCCGTGCTGCAGGGCCGTGACCCGCCGCATCGTGAAGGTGCCGCCGTCGCGCACCCGCTCAACCTTCAGCAGGATCGGGATCTTCGGATCGCCGCCGCGAATGAAATAGGCATGCATCGAGTGGCAGACTCGGCCGTCGACGGTGCGATAGGCCGCGGCCAGCGCCTGGGCCACCACCTGGCCGCCATAGATGCGACGCGTCTCGCCGTCGGCGTTGTGGCCGCGGAACATGTCCAGGTCGATGGCCTCGATGTCGAGGATGCGGACCAGCTCACTCATATCCGTCACTCAGTTCAGAACGCCGCGGGCGGCATGTCCTTCAGGGTCGGCGCCACGCGGTCCTTGTCGGACAGGATCACCTCGCCCTGCCACGGCCACGCGATGCCCACGTCGGCGTCGTTCCACAGCAGCGCGCCTTCGCACTGCGGCGCGTAGTCGCCGTCGACCTTGTAGGCCAGCTCGCAGCCGTCGGTCAGGGTCTGATAGCCGTGCGCGAAGCCGCGCGGCACCAGCAGCTGCTCGCCGCCCTCGGCGGTCAGTTTCGCGCCCACCCACTGGCCGAAGGTCGGCGAGCCGGGGCGGATGTCGACGGCCACGTCGAAGATCTCGCCGCGCAGCACCCGCACCAGCTTGGCCTGGGGATGCGGCGCGTTCTGGAAGTGCAGGCCGCGGACCGTGCCGGCCTTGGCGTTGAAGGCCTGGTTGTCCTGCACGAAGTCGTGGTCGGCGCCCGCCGCCGCCAGCGACCGGCGGCTCCAGGTCTCGGCGAACCAGCCGCGCGCATCGCCATGGCGCTTGGGCGTGATAAGCAGGACCTCAGGAATGGATAGCGGCGTGATCGACGTCATGACTGCCTGCAAGTTTGGAACCGCCCCCGCATGAACGACCCCGCGCAGGAACACAAGTCGCCAGCGCCGCAAAGCCCCGCCGAATCCCCCGTCCAGATCACCGTCTGCGTCATCGCCTACAACTCCGGCCCGACCCTGCGCGCCTGCCTCCAGCACCTGGCCGACCAGACCTATCGCGACTTCGAGACCCTGGTGATCGACAACGCCTCGCCCGACCCAGGCGACGGCGCGATCGCGCGCGAGTTCCCGTCCGTGCGGCTGATCGAGAACAGCGAGAACCTCGGCTTCGCCGGCGCCGGCAACCAGGCCGCGCGGCTGGGCCGCGGCCGCTGGTTCGTGCTGCTCAACCCGGACGCCTACGCCGAGCCCGACTGGCTGCAGCAACTGGTCGACGCCGCCGAGCGTCATCCGCACGTGCGCTCCTTCACCTCGCGCCAGGTGATGGCCGAGGACCCGACCCATCTCGACGGCCTGGGCGACGTGATGAGCGGCTACGGCATTCCCTATCGCGGCGGCTACCTGGCCCCCGACCCGGGCGACACCCCGGAGGGCGAGGTGTTCTCGCCGTGCGGCGCGGCGATGATGATCGACCGCCAGCTGTTCCTCGACCTCGGCGGCTTCGACGAATTCTTCTTCTGCTATTCCGAGGACGTCGATCTCGGCTACCGGCTGCAGCTGGCCGGCGAGCCGACCGTGCTGGTCCCGGCCGCCACCATCCATCATGTCGGCTCGGCCTCCAGCGGCGGGCGCAAGTCCGAGTTCGCGGTGTTCCACGGCACCCGCAACCGCTTCTACGTGGTCTACAAGGACACGCCCTGGCCGCTGCTGCCGGTCGTGGTGCCGCTGCACCTGGCTGCGGTCGCCTACATCTCCAGCCGGCGCGAGAACCATCCGCACGCGCACATCGTCTGGCGGGCGTTCAAGGAGTCGATCAAGGGCCTGCCGACCGTCCTGAAGAGCCGCCGTCAGGTCCAGAAGCGGCGCCGCGCCTCGACCGCCCAGATCGCCCGGGCCATGACCTGGAACCCGCACGACCTGTTCGAGCGGCGCGCGGTCATTCGCCCGCTGCGGCCCAGTCGATCAACCGCGCCATGAACGCCCCGCCGCGCTCCATCTGAACGCGGTCGACATACTCATCGGCCTGGTGGGCCTGGTCGATCGAGCCGGGGCCGCAGATGACGGTCGAGAACCCGGCCTCCTGGAACTGTCCGGCTTCGGCCGCATAGGGCACCACCCGGGCCGGGCCGTTGTCGCCGGCCAGCCGCCGGGCGAACAGTTCGGCGACGCCGTCCTCTTCCGGCGACAGCGGCGGCGTGCCCGAGCGTTGGACGATCGTCGCCCCGGCCTGCGGGAACAGCGCCTTCAGCCGCGCGTCCAGCGCCGCCACCTCGGCCCGGAACGGCGCCAGCAGCGCCAGCGGGTCCTGGCCGGGCGGACAGCGCAGGTCGAACTGGAACGAACACTCGCGCGCCAGGATGTTCCCCGCCGTGCCGCCGTTCAGCAGGCCGACGGTCAGGGTCGCGTGCTTGGGCGTGAACGGCGAGGCCGGGTCGGCCTCCGCCTCCAGCCGCGCGGCCAGCGCTTTCAGCGAGGCCAGCAGCGCGATCGCCTCCATGATCGCCGAGACGCCCAGCTGGGTCTGGCTGGAATGCGCCTCCTTGCCGGTCACCGTCACGGTGAAGGTCGAGATGCCCTTATGGCCGCGCACCGCCTCCATCATCGTCGGCTCGCCGACCACGACCAGCGCCGGACGCGGCAGCTCGCGGGCGATCACCGCGATCATGTCCGGCGCGCCCAGGCAGCCGATCTCCTCGTCGTAGGAGAACGCCAGGTGCACCGGCTTCTTCGGGTCCGCCGCGGCCACGCCGGGAACGGCCGCCAGCGCCAGGGCCAGGAAGCCCTTCATGTCGCAGGTGCCGCGTCCGTAGATCCGCCCGTCGTCCTTGGGCGTCAGCACGAACGGGTCGCTGGTCCAGGCCTGGCCGTCCACCGGCACCACGTCGGTATGGCCCGACAGCACCACCCCGCCCTCGACGGCCGGGCCGACGCTGGCGATCAGGTTCGACTTGCTGCCGTCGTGGTTCGGAACCCGCCGGTGCGCGACGCCGTGGCTGTCCAGATAGGCCTCGACCCACTCGATGAGGGCGAGGTTCGACAGGCGCGAGGTGGTGTCGAAGGCCACGAGCGTCTCGAGGATGTCCAGCGCGCGGGCGGTCAGGGCTTCTGAGGTCGGCATGCCTACAGCGTAAGCGCCCCGCCCAGCCGCTCCAAGCTGCGATGCCTCCAGCCTTGACGTATTGATCATGATCGCGGCCTAGACAGGCGCCATGATCCTGACCCTCTCCTGCCCCGACCAGCCGGGCATCGTCGCGCGCGTTTCGGCCTTCCTGTTCGAGCGCGGCGCCAACATCCTCGACGCCCAGCAGTACGACGACCAGGAGACCGGCAAGTTCTTCATGCGCGTGGTCTTCGACGCCAAGGGCGCCGACGTCGAGGCGATGCGCGGCGAGTTCGAGGTCCTGGCCAACGACTTCTCCATGCGCTGGTCGCTGCGCGACCCGAAGATCAAGCGCAAGGTGATGATCCTCGCCAGCCAGCAGGACCACTGCCTGGCCGACCTGCTCTACCGCTGGCGCCGCGGCGAGCTGCCGATGGAGATCGCCGCCGTGGTCTCCAACCACCCGATCGAGACCTACGCCAACCTCGACCTCTCGGACGTGCCGTTCCACCACCTGCCGGTGAAGCGCTCGACCAAGCTGGAACAGGAAGCGGCGATCTGGAAGCTGATCCAGGAGACCGAGACCGAGCTCGTCGTCCTCGCCCGCTACATGCAGGTGCTGTCCGACGGCCTGGCCGCCAAGCTCGAAGAGCGCTGCATCAACATCCACCATTCGTTCCTGCCGGGCTTCAAGGGCGCGCGCCCCTATCACCAGGCCCACGAGCGCGGCGTGAAGGTGATCGGGGCCACCGCCCACTACGTCACCGCAGATCTCGACGAAGGCCCGATCATCGAGCAGGACGTCGAGCGCATCAGCCACCGCGACACCCCCGCCGCCCTGATCCGCAAGGGCCGCGACATCGAGCGCCGCGTCCTCGCCCGCGCCGTCCGCTGGCGGCTGGAAGACCGGGTGCTGCTCAACGGCGCCAAGACCGTAGTGTTCACGGACTAAGCCCCGCTCATCCCGGCGAAAGCCGGGACCCAAGCTAAGCTGCCGCTCGCACAACGTCCGCATGGGCCCCGGCTTTCGCCGGGGTGAGCGGATTGGGTAAGGTCGCCCCCATGCCCCTCAGCGTCTTCGGCATCGTCATCTTCGCGGCCCTGCTGCACGCCAGCTGGAACGCCATCGTCAAGCTGGCGCCGGACAAGCTGCTGACCACCATCCTGGTCGCCGCCTCGGCTGCAGTGATCTCCGCCCTGGCCCTGCCGTTCCTGGCCCAGCCGGCGCGCGAGAGCTGGCCGTTCCTCGCCGCCTCGACCGTGCTGCAGGTCGGCTATTACCTGCTGGTCGCCCGCGCCTATCGCGGCGCCGACATGAGCCAGGCCTATCCGCTGATGCGCGGGACCGCGCCGCTGATCGTCGCCCTGGTCAGCCGCTTCTGGCTGGGCGAGCACCTGTCCCTGGCCGCGACCGGCGGGATCGCCCTGATCTGCGGCGGCGTGCTCAGTCTGGCGCTGGGCGCCCGCGGGACCAGCGGCAAGGGGGTCCGCGCCGCCCTGCTCAACGCCGTGGTCATCGCCAGCTACACCCTGGTCGACGGCGCGGGCGTGCGCGCCTCGGGCGCCCCGGCCGCCTACACCCTCTGGCTCAACCTGCTCTCGGGCGCGCCGCTACTGGTCTGGGTCCTGGCCGCGCGCTGGCGGACCTTCATTCCCTACGCCCGCGCCCACCTGCCGCTCGGCCTGGCGGGCGGGCTCGGCACGCTGACCTCCTACGGCCTGGCGCTCTGGGCCATGACCCATGCGCCGGTCGCAGTGATCGCCGCCCTGCGCGAAACCTCGATCCTGTTCGCCACCGCCATCGCGGTCTTCATCCTGCGTGAGCGCCCGACCGCCGGCCGCATCCTCGCCGCCGTGCTGATCGCCGCCGGCGCCGTGGTCCTGCGCCTGGCCTGAGCCCGCTTTGACTGTCGCGGCGTCAAGCGCCGACCCTGCTCCGAAACCCGGAGGAGGACCCCATGACCGCGATCCTGCTGATCGACGATCCGGCGCCGCACGTGCGCCGCATCACCCTCAACCGCCCCGCCAAGCGCAATGCCCTTTCGAACGCCCTTCGCGCAGAGATCTTCGCCGCGCTGGAGGCCGGCGACACCGACCCCGACGTGCGGGTGATGATCATCCGCGGGGCCGGGACCTGCTTTTCGTCAGGCTACGACCTGGCCGGAGTCGGCGAGCTCCCCTGGCATACGGCCGGGAACCAGGGCCAGTGGGCGCGCCACGTCGTCGACGGCTGCTTCCGGGTCTGGGACCTGGCCAAGCCGGTGATCGCCCAGGTCCACGGCTGGTGCCTGGCCGGCGGCTCCGAGCTCGCCGTCGCCTGCGACCTGGTCTACGTCGCCGACGACGCCCAGATCGGCTACCCGGCGGTGCGCACCATGAGCCCGCCCGACAACCACTATCACGTCTGGCTGATGGGCATGCGCGCGGCCATGGAGCAGATGCTGACCGGCGATTCCATCGACGGGAACGAGGCCGTCCGTCTCGGCTTCGCCAACCGCGCCTATCCGCTCGCCGACCTCGAAGCGGCCGTGCTGGCCATGGCCGAGCGCATCACCAAGGTCGATCCGGAACTGGCCCAGCTCAACAAGCGGCTGGTCCATCGCCAGATGGAGGTGATGGGCATGCGCCAGGGCATCCGCGCCGGCACGGACCTGCACGCGCTGGGCTGGAGCACCAAGGCCTCGCGCGAGTACATGGCCAAGCTGCGCGAGGGCGTCACCGCCGCGCTCAGCGACCGCGACGGCAAGTTCGACGACTACCGCACGAACCCGAAGACGTAGTATTTACATTGTAAGCGAAAAGCTCCACAGTCGCAGCGCAACCGATCGGAGCGCGCCGTGACCGACCTCCTTCTCGCCATCGCCCACCATCTGCTGGTCTTCAGCCTCGCCGCCATCCTGGCGATCGAACTCGCCACCGTCCGTCCCGGCCTGACGGGCGCCGGACTGCGGCGGCTGGGGATCGTCGACCTGCACTACGGCCTGATCGCGACCCTGATCCTCATCGTCGGCTTCGCGCGGGTCTATATGGGCGTGAAGGGCCCGGAGGCCTATCTCGGCAACTGGGCGTTCTGGGCCAAGATCGGGGCCTTCGTCGTCGTCGGCCTGCTCTCGGCGCCGCCGACAATCCGCATCCTGCAATGGCGCAAGCGCGCCCGCGCCGAGCCCGACTTCGCCCTCGGCGCGGCCGAGATCAAGGCCGTCCGACCCTACCTCGTCGCCGAACTCGCCGTCTTCGCGCTGATCCCGATCTTCGCGGCGATGATGGCCCGCGGCGTGGGGTTCTAGGCGCCCTCAGCCGTGCTTGACGACCAGCCCCTGGCCGGTCGGCATTTCCAGCACGTACTGCCCCCGCTGCCTGAACCAGGCCAGCTCGGCCGAGAACTGCCTGTGGTAGGCGAGCCACCCGTAGTCGTCGAGCACGACGATCCCGCCGGGCACAACGCGGTCCCAGAGCAGTTCGAGCGCGCCGATCTCGGCGTCGACATTGTTCATGTCGATGTGCATCAGCGCGATCTTCTCGGGCGAGGCGATCGCCAGGCTCTCGGGCACGCGCCCCTGGGTGATGATCACGTTCGGCTCGGGAAACCGCGCCCGCACCTCGTCGTACAGCGTCTTCGAGTGCGCCGGCATCGAGTGATGCGGCATGGTCTCGTCGTGGTCGAACAGGTCGTAGAGGAAGTAGCGCCGGTTCGAGATGTCGACGAGGTCGGCGACGATCCGCGCGGTGTTGCCGCGGTAGCAGGCGCATTCCACGAAATCGCCGTCCAGCGGCGCGGCCTGCCGCGCCGCCCAGACGAGGGTGTTGTAGCGCCAGACCCCGGCGCGCTCGGCCCCTGGCCGGGTGTGATCGTTGACCGCCTTCGAGAACGCCGGCTCTCGGATGAAGCCCAGGGTCTTGTCCCAGGTCATCATGTTGTCGGCGGCGAAGATGCCGGTCTTGACCCTGATCTGATCGATCAGGGCCTGCCGCGCCTCGAGCGCGCGGTCCGCATCCACCGCCCCATAGAAGGTGTCGTTCACATAGGAGGGGCCGGGAAGCTTCATCGGATCACACGTTCTGAGTTGAGTTCACCATGGCTCCACTAGCACGCGAGCGACGATTCCGCCGCCCTTACCCCACCCGGCTCGACATCCCGCCGTCCACGAACAGCACGGTTCCGGTGATGAACCGCGCCTCGTCGCTGGCCAGGAACAGCGCCGCATAGGCGGTGTCCCAGGCCGTGCCCATCTGGCCGCCCAGCGGCACGCGGGCGTTGCGCGCGTCGCGCACGGCCTGCTGCTCCTGGCCGCTGGCCTGGGCGATGCCGGCCACCGCCATCGGCGTGTCCAGCAGGCCCATGGCGATGGCGTTGCAACGCACGCCCTTGCCGGCGTTGGCCTGGGCCACGCTGGTGGTCAGCCGGTTCAGCGCCGCCTTGGAGACCTCGTAGGCGGTCTGGGCGCCGCCGGCGATCGAGGCCAGCGAGGAGATGTTGACGATCGAGCCCTTGCCCTGCTCCCGCAGGGTCGGCAGCGCCGCCTTGCTGACCTGCCAGGCGCCCTTGAGGTTCACCGCCAGGATGCGGTCGAACGCCTCCTCGGTCAGCTTGTGGGCCGGCCCGTCGCCGCCCCCGCCGATGCCGACATTGTTGACCACGATGTCGATGGTCCCGAACCGCTCGCGCGCGGCGGCGATCATCGCCTCGCAGTCGGCCGCCTTGGTGATGTTGGCCGCCAGCGCGCCGGCCTGGCCGCCCTCGGCCTCGATCAGCGCCACCGTCTCCTGCGCCCGCTCGATCAGCCGGTCGACGCACAGCACCTGTGCGCCCTCGCGGGCGAACAGCAGCGCGATGGCCCGGCCGTTGCCGACCGTCTCGCCCGGGGTCTGGCCCGCGCCGACGACGATGGCGCTCTTGCCCGCCAGCCGCACGCTCAGAAGCCCTTCAGGTCGGGATCGAGGGTCTGGCCGGCGTCCAGCTGCACCCCGAACGAGTTCAGGATCATCGAGACCTGGGTGTACTGGCCGGCGGTGAACACGACGTCCATGCACTGCTTGTCGCTGAAGTGCGCCTTCAGCGCGCTCCAGGTCGCGTCGGTGATGAACTGATCGTGGTGCAGTTCGTCGCTGGCCGCCAGCAGCGCCTGGTCGGCCGCGCTCCAGCCGCCGGCGTCGGCGCCGCCCTTGATGCGCGCCACCTCGTCGTCGGTCAGGCCCGCCCGCTGGCCGATCGGCACGTGCTGCGTCCACTCGTAGCCGGACTTGCAGAGATAGCCGATGCGCAGGATCACGATCTCCCGCTCGCGCGCCGGCAGGTCGTTCTTCTTCGACAGCACGTAGTTGCCCCAGGCCAGGAAGCCCTTCGCGGCCTTCGGCGCGCCGACCATGGTGCGGAAGATGTTCAGCACCCGATCGCCCATCGGCGCCAGGATTTCCTTCTGCTCGTCGTTGAGGTCGGCGTCCTGGACCGGCGCGATCCGGGGCTTGGTGAGGCGCATGCGGCGTTTCCCTGTTCTGGATTGCCGCCCAGCAAACAGGGGATGGGGATCGGGCGCAAGTCTTCGAGCCTCCGGTATGGCGGTCAGGCTTCGAGGTCGCTCTTCAGCCGGCCCAGCAGGCTGACCGCCCGCTCGGCGTAGGGACCGATCCAGCGGTCGTGGATCTGCTTGATCGGCATCGAGTTCAGGTGGTTCCAGCGCTCGCGCCCCTCGCGACGGGCGATCACCAGGTCGGCGCCCTCAAGCACCTTCAGATGCTGCATCACCGTGCAGCGGTCGAGTTCCGGAAAGCGCTGGCAGAGGTCGCCAGTGGTCAGCGGCCGGTCCCTGATTTCGTCCAGCATCCGCCGCCGGGCGGGCGAGGCCAAGGCCTTGAAAATCAGATCGTTTTCGTCGTCGCTTGACATGTTATAAATTTATAACACAAATGGCCGCAGGACAAGGAGCAAAGATCATGGATCTGACCTTTCGAGTGAGCGCCCGGATCGCCAAGCCGGTGGCCGAGGTGTTCGAGGCCGTCGCCAATCCGGACCAGCTGTCGCAGTACTTCACCACCGGCGGCGCCAAGGGCCGGCTGGAGACCGGCGCCACAGTCTACTGGGACTTCGCCGACTTCCCGGGCGCCTTCCCGGTCTGGGTCATCGAGGTGATCCCCAACCAGAAGATCGTCTTCGAATGGGAGGCCAACGACGGCCCGCCGGAGAACGCCGACAACCTCGTCACCCACGTCGGCTACAAGACCCAGGTGACCATGACCTTCGAAGGCCTGGACGACGGCCGCACCCTGGTCGCCATCGAGGAGCACGGCTGGAAGCAGACCGAGGTCGGGCTCAAGGCGTCCTACGGCAACTGCCAGGGCTGGACGCAGATGCAGTGCGCGATGAAGGCCTGGCTCGAGCACGGGATCAACCTGCGCGAGGGCATGTTCAAGTAGCCGCAATACCGCTGGCGTCGGCGCGCGCTCGGGAGGAGATTGCCCGTCCAAATCACATAAGGGCGGAACATGGCGATCTCTCTCTACGACGTCAGCGTGGCTTCATTTCTCCAGACGGTGGGCGGCGTCGCCGGCTTCCTCGAGCGGGGCCTCGCCCACTGCCAGGACAACGGGATCGACCCGCAGGAGATCGTGACCTCGAAGATGTGCGAGGACATGTTCGACTTCCGCTTCCAGGTGATCTCGGTCGCCCACCACTCGCTCGGCGCCATCGAGGGCGTGAAGGCCGGCGTGTTCTCGCCGGGCGGCGACCAGACCGCCCAGGACCTGCCGGCCCTGATCGCGCTGATCAAGGACACGCACGCCAAGCTCGCGGCGATCAAGCCGGAAGAGATCAACGCCTACGAGGGCAAGGACGTCTACTTCGAGTTCCGCGGCACCAAGATCCCGTTCGTCGCCGAGAATTTCCTGATGTCGTTCTCGATGCCGAACCTGCACTTCCACGCCACCACCGCCTACGACCTGCTGCGCTCGCGCGGCGTGCCGATCGGCAAGCGCGACTACATGGGCGCGCTTCGGATGAAGCTCTAGGGCGCGCACGCATAGGGCGAGTTACAATCTCGCCCTATGCTTTATTCGGCCATATGGATTAGCCGACTGGACTAGGCTCCGGACAATCTATTGACCTTTTTGCGAACAGTTATCACCGTTTAGTCTTTATTAAGCAGTCACCCCCAATTCGAATTACGCCGGTCGCTGAGCGCGCGACCCGAATGGGGAATTCGCATGTTTGGACGCAAGACCGATGGCGCCGCCGCGACGCATACGCGTGAGCTGGAGGCCCTGGTCGCGGCGATGCACCGCTCGCAGGCGGTCATCGAGTTCGCCCTCGACGGCGTCATCCTCGACGCCAATGACAACTTCCTGGCCGCCATGGGCTACGCCGCATCCGAGGTCGTGGGCCGCCGCCACGCCATGTTCATGCCGCCGGGCGAGGCCGAACTGCCCGAATACCGCGCCTTCTGGGCGCAGCTGAACCGCGGCGAGTACGTCGCCAGCAAATTCCGCCGGCTCGGCAAGGGCGGCCGCGAGGTCTGGATCCAGGCCTCCTACAACCCGGTCTTCGACGCGAACGGCAAGCCCTGCAAGGTCATCAAGTTCGCCACCGACGTCACCTTGGCCGAGCACGAGCGCGACCGCGCCGAGAACGCCCGCCGCGAGGTGGCGCAGGAACAGGAGGTCGTCGTCGAGGCGCTGGCCCAGGGGCTCGGACGGCTGTCGGACGGGGACCTGACCACCGGCGTCTCGGCGCAGTTCGCCGGCGCCTACCAGCAGCTGAAGCTGGACTTCAACAGCGCCATCGCCGCCCTGCGCCAGGCCATGGCCACGATCCGCCGCTCGACCGACAGCCTGCGCGGCGGGGCCGACGAGATCGCCGGAGCCTCTGACGCGCTCTCGCGCCGCATCGAGACCCAGGCCGCCAGCCTGGAAGAGGCGGCCGCCGCCCTCGACGAGGTGACCTCCACCGTCAGTCGCAGCGCCGACAGCGCCCGCCGAGTGTCCGGCGCGGCCAGCCAGGCCCGGCTCGAGGCGACCAAGTCCGGCGAAGTGGTGCGTGAGGCCGTCGAGGCCATGGAGGAGATCGAGCAGAGCTCGGGCCAGATCACCCAGATCATCGGCGTGATCGACGAGATCGCCTTCCAGACCAACCTGCTGGCCCTGAACGCCGGCGTCGAGGCCGCCCGCGCCGGCGAGGCCGGCCGCGGCTTCGC
The DNA here is from genome assembly GCF_058797775.1 of Phenylobacterium sp. GW823-FHT02A09. Classification (NCBI taxonomy): domain Bacteria; kingdom Pseudomonadati; phylum Pseudomonadota; class Alphaproteobacteria; order Caulobacterales; family Caulobacteraceae; genus Phenylobacterium; species Phenylobacterium sp. GW823-FHT02A09. The sequence goes on from NZ_JBXAJZ010000002.1 coordinate 580,542, forward strand.
GGTCGTCGCCTCCGAGGTGCGGGCCCTGGCCCAGCGCTCGGCCGACGCCGCCAAGGAGATCAAGACCCTGATCTCGTCCTCGACCGAACAGGTCGCGCGCGGCGTGCGGCTGGTCGGGGCCACCGGCTCGACGCTCGGCGCGATCGTGGACAAGGTCGCCGAGATCGACGGCCTGATCGCCGAGATCGCCTCCAGCGCCCAGGGCCAGGCCAGCCTCGCCCAGGTCAACGCCGCCATCAATCAGATGGACCAGGCGACCCAGCAGAACGCCGCCATGGTCGAGGAGACCACCGCCGCGGCCGCCAGCCTGCAGGGGGAATCGGCCGAACTCGCCCAGCTCGTCGCCCGCTTCAATGTCGGCGAAGTCGCCGCCTCGCAGGCTCGCGCCGCGCAATTCGCGCGCGGCGCCTGAGCTGAAGCGCCGTCAGCCCTGGCCGATGCGGCCCGGCGCCGGCAGCACGTCGATCAGTTCGATGCGGAAGATCAGCACGCTGTTGGGCGGAATCTCGCCGCCGCCCGCGCCTTCCTCGCCATAGCCCTGGGCCGGCGGAACGAACAGCGTCCACTCGTCGCCCGGCCGCATCAGCTGCAGGGCTTCCTTCCAGGCCGGGATCAGCGCCGGCAGCGGCATCGCCGCCGGAGCTCCGCGCTCGTAGGACGAGTCGAAGATCTTCCCGGAGACCAGCTTGCCCTCGTAGTGGACCTTCACCTCGTCGTTCGGCCCGGGCTTCATGCCGGTCGTCGGACCCGAGCGGACGATCTTGTACTGCACGCCCGAGGGCAGGGTCTGGACGCCCTCGGCCTTGCCGTTGGTCTCCATGAACGCCTTCGCCTCGGCCGCGGACTTGGCCAGTTCGGCGGGGTCGGCCCCGGCGCGGCCGCAGGCGGCCAGCAGCAGGGCGGCGAGAACGGGAAGAAGGCGCTTCATATCGATGTTCCTAGACGGCGCGCGGCGGATAGCCGTGCTCGCGCAGGGCGTCCATGATTTCCTGGGTGTGCTGGGCGTCACGGGTCTCGATCATGATGTCGAACTCCGCGCCCTTGGCCGGCACGTCCAGGGCCAGGCGGTTGTGGGCGACCTCGATGATGTTGGCCCCCATTTGGCCGATCACCGCCGAGACGGTGGCCAACAGGCCGGGGCGATCGTCGCCGATGATCCGCAGGGAGACCAGCCGCTGGTCACGGACCAGCTCGCGGGTCAGCACCGAGGCCAGCAGCCGGGTGTCGATGTTGCCGCCGGTGACGATCAGCCCGACCTTCTTTCCCTTGAACTTGCCGGGATAGGCCAGCAGCGCCGCCAGCGAGGCCGCGCCCGCGCCCTCGACCACGGTCTTCTCGACATTGCAGTAGAGCGCCACCGCGCGCTCGAAGTGCGGCTCCTCGATTAGCAGCACCTCGTCGATCAGCGGCCGGGCGATGGCGTAGGACAGGTCGCCGACCTGCTTGACCGCGATGCCCTCGGCGATGGTCGCCCCGCCGCTCGTGCCGTTGACGCCGCGCATCTTGGCGGTGAACGACGGGTACATGGCCGGCTCGACGCCGATCACCTGCACATTGGGGTTCAGCGACTTGGCCACCGTGGCGCAGCCGGCGATCAGCCCGCCGCCGCCGATCGGGATCGGCAGCACGTCCAGGTCCGGCACGTCCTCGAACATCTCGAGCGCCACGGTCCCCTGGCCGGCCATCACCTGCAGGTCGTTGAACGGGTGCACGAAGGCCAGGTCCTGCTCGGCGCACAGCTTCATCGCGACGGCCGAGGCCTCGTCGTAGTTGTCGCCGTCCAGCACCACGTTGGCGCCGTGGCCGCGGGTCTGCTGCACCTTCACGAACGGCGTCGAGCGCGGCATCACGATGGTCACCGGAATGCCCAGTCGCGCGGCGTGATAGGCCAGGCCCTGGCTGTGGTTGCCGGCCGAGGCGGCGATCACGCCGCGCCCGCGCTCGTTGTCCGACAGCTGCAGCAGGGTGTTGAGCGCCCCGCGCTCCTTGTAGGCCGCCGTGAACTGCAGGTTCTCGAACTTCACCCACACCTCGGCGCCGGTAATCTCCGACAGCGTCCGCGAATGGCGGCAGGGCGTGCGCTCGATGTGCCCCTTCAGCCGGTCGGCGGCGGCGCGGATGTCGTCGATGGAAAGCGTCATGTCAGAGCCGATGTGGGAGATGGGCCACGTCTAGCCGCGCAGGCCCGCAACGGCAATGGAGCCGGGGCGAATGAGCGGTTCCGTGGGTCGATATGCCCGCGCCCGCCCATCCGCGACCGGCCCGCGGGTCTATTTCACCGCGATGGTCAGCTTGAAGGTTCCGGCCTCATCGCGGCGGGCGGTGGCCCGCGGCTGGAACGGCTTGATCAGGTAGACCCCGGCCTTGGCCGCGGTGATGCTGGCCTTGGGCCCGTCGACCTCGCCGCGGTGCACGGCGGCGCCGCTGGTGTCGGCCGAGTCGACCACATTGACGTAGAGGTTGGTGTTCGAGGGCTCGAAGGTGACGCTCAAGGTCTGCGCGGCGGCGACCGGCACAGCGTAGACCGGCGCCTTGTAGCCCTTGACCTCGCCGCTGACGCTGGCTGCGCCGGCCGGGTCCAGGGTCACGACTTCCAGCGTCTCGTCGGGGCTCAGCAGCGCCTTCAGCGCCGCCTGGTCGACCGCCGGCGCGGCGGCGACCGGCGCGGGCGGGGGAGCGGGCGCAGCCGCGGGAGCTTCGGCCGGGGCCTCGGCGGGCTTGGCCGCCTGCTGGCCGCAGCCGGCCAGGGCGAGCGCAGCCGCAGCCGCAGCCGCCAGGGTCAGGCTCAGTCGATTGGAGGTCATCGCATACTCCTTGTGATCGGCGGAGCATTGGTCACGGAACTGGCGGTGTAAAGCGGGGCTCAGCGGAGCCCGCGCCAGACGTCCATCCGGCGCATCGCCTTGCCCGGCAGTTCCGAAGCCCGGCCCAGCGGCAGCGCTTCGGCCGCGCGCCGCACGCCATAGGCCGCCCGCCGCGCGAACGCCGCCGGCGAAGGCACCCCGACGAAGCCGTCGACCACCCACAGGCCGTCATTGGCCAGCTCGCGCTTGAACCGGTAGTCGCCGGCCCCGAGGTCGAGCCGGCTGTAGGGCGTGTCGTCCATCCAGCGCAGGATGTCCTGGAACAGCAGGATGCCCGGTGAATAGCGCTCGAACTCCGGATCGTGGGCGATCAGCCAGCCATGGACCGTGCGCCGGCCGTGCAGGTGCAGGTGCACCGCCGCCAGCCGGTCGCCGAAGTGCAGGGTGAACAGCACCGCCCCGAAATCCGGGTCGCGGCTCTCGAACAGGTCGCGCAGCAGCGCCAGGGTCCATTCAGTCTGGAAGATGTCGGTCTGGCCGGTGGCGCGGTACTGCGCGCTCTTCCAGGCCAGCAGCCGGTCGAAGTCGGTGCGCGAGCGGGAAAACGCCTGGAACGTCGCCTCGCCAACCTCGCGCTCGACCTTGCGGCGCTTCTTGTCGCTGTCCTTCAGGATCGACTTGCCGGCCGCCTTGCGCTCGGCCTCGTAGGCCCCGTAGCCGTCCTTGACGTCGACCACGTGCGACAGCACCCGGCCGCGCGCGTGGGCGGCGAAGCTCGCCTGGTCTTCCAGCATGTGGGTGAAGTCGAGCCGCTGCACGCCCAGCGCCTGAACCAGGACCTTGGGATCGACCTGCACGCCGGGTTCGGCGACCAGGCCCTGATAGTCGCACATCGGCGCGCCGACCGGGATGGCGGTGACCGAGCCGACCCGCGCGGGGAAGTACCCGACCTCGCGGCCGTCCCGCTTCAGCACCGCGACCTCGATCGCCCGCCGTCCGCCGCGCTGGGCGTGATCGACGGCGCGGGTCCACTGCGGCGACAGGAAGGGTGAATCCAGCGCGCCGCTCTGCAAGGCGGCCCAGCGGTCGAGGCTGGCCGGCGACAGATCCTGCGGGCGAACGATGTCGATTTCCACGGGCGCGATCCTGGAGGCGCGAGAAGCGCCGAAGTCGCGCGAACCATACCGGGCAAGTCTTTCCCGGAGGTTGCCGCAACCTGTGCTAGAGCAGGTCGCCGCGCCCCTTGGCCTTCAGCGCCTCGACCCCGGCCCGCACCGCGGCGGGCGCGTCGCGGCGGGTGACCAGCACCACGCCGTTCTCGACCACCACCACCAGGTCCTCGACCCCGGCCAGCACCACCACCGGCCCGTCGCTGCGGGCCAGGCAGTCGCGGGTCTCCACCGCCACCACCTCGCCCTCGAGCGCGTCGCCCGCCGGAGTTTTCCGCGACAGCTCCCAGAGCGCGCCCCAGTTGCCGACGTCGGCCCAGCCGATGTCGGCCTCGACCACGCTGGCGCGGTCGGTCTTCTCCATCACCGCCACGTCGATGGCGATGCTCGGCGCCGACAGGAACGCGTCGGACAGCGCCACCACGTCGCCGGTTCGCGCCGCGCCGGTGACCGCCGCCTGCGCCGCCGCCGTCACCTCCGGCGCCAGCCGCCGCGCCTCGGCCAGGAACGCGCCGGCCTTGAACAGGAACATCCCGCCGTTCCAGGTGAAGTTCGGATCGGCCACGAACTGCTGGGCGGTCGCCAGGTCCGGCTTCTCGACAAAGCGCGCCACCTTGCGGACCGCGCCCTCGCCCTTGGCCTGGATGTAGCCATAGAGCGTCGAGGGGCCGGTCGGCTTGAGGCCCAGCAGCACGATCTCGCCGGCCTCCGCGGCCGCGCGCCCAGCCTCGATCGCGCCGTGCAGCGCGGCGACGTCGGCCACGAGGTTGTCGGCGTGCATCAGCACCATCAGCGCTTCGGGATCGATGTCGGCCCCGAACGCCGCCGCCGCGACCGAGGCCGGGGCGGTGTTGCGCGGCGCCGGCTCGGTGATCAGCGCCGCCGGCGTGATCCCGACCTCCGCCAGCTGCGCGCGCGCCAGGTCGGCGTGCGCCGCCGCGCAGACCACCACCGGGGCCGCGAAGCCCTCGCCGGTCAGCCGCAGGGCGGTGTCCTGGATCAGGCTGTGCTCGCCGCCCAGCCGGTGAAACTGCTTGGGCCGCGCGGTCCGCGACAGCGGCCACAGCCGCGTGCCCGCGCCGCCCGACATCAGGACGGGAATGATCTGGGTGGTCATGTCGCAAAGCCTGAAGCGATAAAGCAAAGATGCTCCCCCGCTGGGAGAGCTGTCAGCCGGCCGGCTGACTGAGGGGGACGTTGACTCGACTTGAGAGCGATCCCCCTCCGTCGCGCTTCGCGCGCCACCTCCCCCAGGTGGGGAGGATCTAGGTTCGGAATCATGCCGGGTCGTACTCGCTGACCAGGTGGCCGGGCGCCACTTCCTTCAGCTGCGGGACATAGACCGGTCCGTCCGCCGTCAGCCGCGACGGCAGGAAGCGCAGCGCGCTCTTCGGGTCCATCGGCGAGGGCGGCTCGCCGGTCAATTTGATCCGCTGGCGGCTGCGCTCGCGTACGGGGTCGGGGATCGGTGCGGCCGACAGCAGGGCCTTGGTGTAGGGGTGCTGCGGGTCGGCGTAGAGCTGCTCGCGGCTCGCCTCCTCCATCACCCGGCCGAGGTACAGCACCATCACCCGATGGCTGATCTCGCGCACCACCGCCAGGTCGTGGCTGATGAAGATCATCGCCATGCCCATCTGCTTCTGCAGCTCGATCAGCAGGTCGATGATCTGTGCACGGATCGAAACGTCGAGAGCCGACACCGCCTCGTCGCAGATCACCAGCTTCGGCTCCAGGATCATCGCCCGGGCGATGCCGACCCGCTGGTTCTGGCCGCCCGACAGCTCGTGCGGATAGCGGTTGATCAGCGCCGTCGACAGCCCCGCCCGCTCCATCATCTTGCGCACCTGCGCCTCGCGCGCCGCGCCCTTCAGCTCGGGGCGGAACACCGCCAGCGGCTCGGCGATGGAATCGCCGATGGTCATGCGCGGGTCGAGACTGGCCAGCGGGTCCTGGAACACGATCTGCATGTCGCGGCGCGCGGCGCGCATCGACTCGCGCTCGGCGTGGGTGATGTCGCGGCCCAGCACGCTGACCGCGCCGCCGGTGGCCGGGATCAGGTTCAGCACCGCCCGCGACAGGGTGGACTTGCCGCAGCCGCTCTCGCCGACCACGCCCAGGGTCTCGCCCTGGCGCACCTTGAACGAGACGCCGTCGACGGCGCGCAGCGCGGCCTTGGCGCCGAACAGGCCCTGGTGCACCGGGAAGTGGACCTCGATGTCCTGGGCCTCGACCACCACCGGGGCGTCGGCCGCGACCGGATCGAGCGTCGGGCGTCCGCCGCGGTCGTCGCGGTCCAGCCGCGGGATCGCCGCCAGCAGCGCCTGGGTGTAGGGGTCCTTCGGCGCGGCGAACAAGGCCTTGGCCTCGCCCTCCTCGACATAGGCCCCGTCTTTCATCACGCAGACCCGGTCGGCCAGCCGCGCGATGACGCCCATGTCGTGGGTGATCAGCACCATCGCCGTGCCGGTCTCGCGTCCCAGCTCGGCCATCAGGTCGAGGATCTCGGCCTGCACGGTGACGTCCAGCGCCGTGGTCGGCTCGTCGGCGATCAGCAGCTCGGGCGCACAGGCCATCGCCGCGGCGATCATCACCCGCTGGCGCATGCCGCCCGACAGCTCGTGCGGATACTGCTCCATCCGCCGCGCCGCCTCGGGGATGCGCACGTACTTCAGCCACTCCAGCGCCTTGGCCTTGGCGGCCTTGTCGCTCATCCCCAGGTGCAGCCGCAGCGGCTCGGCGATCTGCTCGCCGATCCGCACGTGCGGCGTCAGCGCCGTCAGCGGGTCCTGGAAGATCATCGTCATTTTCGAGCCGCGGACCTTGTTCAGCGCCCGCGGTTTCAGGCGCAGCAGCTCCTGGCCCTTGAACTTGATCGAGCCGCTCGCCTTGCCGTTGGCGGCCAGCAGGCCCATGGCCGCCATGAAGGTCTGGCTCTTGCCCGACCCGCTCTCGCCGACCACGCCCAGCACCTCGCCGCGCGCGACGCTGAGGGAGACGCCGCGCACCGCGCTGACGATCCCGTCATGGGTTTTGAAGTCGATCTTCAGATCGTCGATGGAAAGGACAGGCTCGGCCAACTCGACCTCGGCAGGAAAACAGGCGCCGACCATAGACTGGTGCGACGCCATGGCGAAACCACGCGCAGGGCCCCAAGTCTTTGGCTATACGATGGCGAACCGTGAGCGCCCCGATGAGTATCCCCCGCCCCGCCCTGTTCCTCGACCGTGACGGCGTCCTCAACGAGGACCCCGGCTATGTGCACCGCTGGGAGGACTTCCACTGGATCCCCGGCGCCCGCGAGGCCGTCGCCGCCTTCAACCAGGCCGGCTGGTGGGTGTTCGTGGTCACCAACCAGTCGGGGGTCGGCCGCGGCTACTACGCCGAGGACGACGTCATCGCCCTGCACGCCAAGATGAGCGAGAGCCTGGAGCAGATCGGCGCCCATATCGACGCCTACTACTATTGCCCGCAGCATCCCGACGCCCAGGTCGACGTCTACCGCCACCCCGACCCGCCGGACCGCAAGCCCAACCCCGGCATGCTGCTGCGCGCGATTTCCGAATGGCCGGTCGACCTGTCGCGCTCGCTGATGGTCGGCGACAAGGACTCCGACCTGGAAGCCGCCGCGCGCGCCGGCGTCCGCGCCCTGCACTTCACCGGCGGAAATCTGGCCGAGTTCCTGAAGGCCGAGGCGGTCGCGGCGTGAGCCAACCCGAGGATCTCGCGCGCTGCTACGACTTTCCACGGTTCCCCGAGTTGTTCGAATGGATCGCTGACGGCGCCCAGATCCAGTACGATCCGGCCTTCCGTGAGTTCACCGTGCCCCATGGCCAGGGCGATAGCGCCTACACCCTCGCTTGGTGCCCGATCAGCGGCCGCAGACTGCCGCGTTCTCTCCGAAGCGAGTGGTTCGACGCGCTGGAGGCCGCGGGCCTGATTTCGCCCGACACCACCCTTCCCGCCGATTTCGAGCCGCCGGCCGCCTACCGCAGCGACGCCTGGTGGCGCAACACGTCTCTCGCCGACGACATCGCGGAATCTTAGAGCCGCCGCCGCGAGACCCGGCCGAGCCAGAGCATCACCCCGACATTGGCGGCCATCCCGGCCAGCACCACCAGCATGCCGGGCCACGGCCCGCCGACCGGCAGCCACTGGAGCGCGAAGCTCCAGGGCATGGCCAGCACGATCGCTGCCACCCCGGCCAGCGGGTCCGGCTCGACGCCGAACCAGCCGCGCGAGCTGATCGGGATCAGCGCCAACGCTCCAAGGCACAGCGCCGCATAGACGCCCGCCAGCACCCGGCTCCATCTCATGGCGCCAGCTTAGGCCCCGGCGCGGCGGGGACGCTAGCCGAGGATTCCCCCGAGCGCGCCCAGCAGCCGCTGGGTCTGCGCGCCCGTACCGACCGTTATGCGCAGATAGTCGGTCGTGCGCGCCGCCCCGAAGTGGCGCACGATCACCGCCCGTTCTCGCAGCGCGGCGGCCAGTTCGGCGCCGCCACGCGCGCCATGCCGGGCGAACACGAAGTTGGCGCTCGACGGCAGCACCGTGAACCCCAGCGCCTCCAGCCCCGCGGTCAGCCGCCCGCGCTCGGCGATCACCGCCGCGCACGACGCCTGGAAGAACGCCTCATCCTCGACCGAGGCGATGGCCCCGGCCTGGGCCGGCCGTCCCAGCGGATAGGAGTTGAAGCTGTCCTTGACCCGCACAAGACCCTCGATCAGCGCCGCGTCGCCGATCGCATAGCCGACCCGCAGGCCGGCCAGCGCCCGCGACTTCGACATGGTCTGCACGACCAGGAGGTTCGGGTGCTCTGCGATCAGCGGGATCGCGCTCTCGGCGCCGAAGTCGACATAGGCCTCGTCGATCACCACCGGGACGTCGGGATGCTCGGTCAGCAGCTGCTTGATCTGCCCGCGGCTCAGCGCCACCCCCGTCGGCGCGTTCGGGTTGGGCAGGATGATCGCCCCGGCCGGGCGCCGATAATGCTCGATCCGCACCGCCATCTGTTCGTCCAGCGGCACGGTCTCGAAGCCGATGCCGAACAGCCCGCAATAGACCGGATAGAAGCTGTAGGTGATGTCGGGAAACAGCAGCGGCGCCTCGCGCTTCAGCAGCGCGGCGAAGGCATGGGCCAGCACCTCGTCCGAGCCGTTGCCGACGAACACCTGGTCGGGCGTCACGCGGTGATAGCGCGCCAGGGTCTCGCGCAGGGCCCGGGCCTCGGGGTCCGGATAGAGCCTCAAGGTATCGGCCGCCTCACCCGCGATCGCCGCCATGGCCTTCGGCGAGGGCCCAGTCGGGCTCTCGTTGGTGTTCAGCTTGACCAGATCCGCGATCTTCGGCTGCTCGCCCGGCACATAGGGCTTCAGCTGGTGGGTCAGGTCGCTCCAGAAGCGGCTCATGCTCGGGTCTCGCGTTTAAGCTGGCGCTTCTAAGCAACCGCGCCGCCGCGAAGTCCATAGCGATGCTAGGCTTCCCGGCCTGTCGCGAAGGAAACCCCATGCCCAAAGCTCCCGCCGCCCCGCTCCAGCGCTCCGCCGTCCAGGCCGCCGGGGCCTGCGCCTGCGGCGCGGTGCGGCTGGAGATCGACGTGCCGGCGGTATGGGCTTGGCACGATCACTCGCGCGCCGGCCGCCGCGCGCATGGCGGGGCCTACGCCACCTATGTCGGCTCCTGGCGCTCGCGGCTGCGGATCCTGGCCGGCGAGGACTGCCTGACCCGCTACGAAGATCCCGACGCCGGAACCGCGCGCAGCTTCTGCGCCCGCTGCGGCACGCCGATGCTCTTCGAACGGCCCCGCTCGCCGAAGATGGTCAACATTCCGCGCGGCGTGTTCGAAACCCGCACCGGCCGTGAACCGCGCTACCACGTCTCGCTGACCGAACAGGCCGACTGGATCTACGACGGCGCGCCGCTCTCTCCGCTCAAGGGCTATCCGGGCGTGATGCGCGAGCGCCCGCGGCGCCGGAAGCCCGAGCCACCGATGCTGCTGGACGAGCCGTGAGACGTTGGCCCCCGGGCAAGGCGCATGCAAACTCCGCCGCATAAGGGAGCGCGCGCCATGCAGAACGTGATCGTCTACCTCGTCGGGCCGCCCGGCGTCGGCAAGTACACGGTCGGCAAGCTCGTCGCCGAGCGCCTCTCTGCCAAGCTTCTCGACAACCATTACTGGAGCAATCCGATCCTCGAAGTGGTCGAGCCGGACGGCCGGCCCTTGCCCGCGGGCGTCTGGGACCGGACCAACGACGTCCTGGCCGCGGTGCTGGAGACCATCGCGCGCTTCGGACCGGCCGGGCGCAACTACGTCTTCACCCATGCGGTCTCCGATCCTGGCGGCCATCCGCTCGACTGGATCATCGCCGGCCAGATCCTCTGGGTCGCCGAGCGGCGGGGCGCGCGCCTGCTCGTGGTCCGCCTGGCCTGCGGCGAAGACCAGCTGAGAGAACGGGTCGCCAGCGACGAGCGGCGCCTGAGGTTCAAGACCACGGACGCCGGAAACGCGGGCGCGATGGCCGCCCTCGCCCCCTTTCCGATCAACCACGACTGGGTTCTGGACCTGGACACCAGCGGCCTCAGCGCCGACGAGGCCGCCGATCGGATCGAGCGCGAACTCAGGTCCCGCCCGCAGCCGTAAGGCTCGCGCCGGCCGAGCGCCCGCCCTATCTTGCAGACACCAAGGGAAGGAGACGCCTGCCCATGTGCCGTAACATCAAGACGCTGTTCAACTTCGACCCGCCCGCCACCGACGAGGAGATCCGCGACGCCGCGCTCCAGTTCGTGCGCAAGCTGTCCGGCTTCAACGCGCCGTCAAAAGCCAACCGCCAGGCCTTCGACGCCGCCGTCGACGAGGTCGCCGACGTCGCCCGCCGGCTGTTCGAGACCCTCGAAACCACCGCCAGGCCCAAGGACCGCGAGGAAGAGGCCGCCAAGGCCAAGGCCCGCTCCGCCCAGCGCTTCGGCGCCCCGGCATGAGCGCCAGCGGCGGCTGCCAGTGCGGAGCGGTGCGTTTCCGCATCGAGGGCGAGCTCGGCGAAGCCTCCATCTGCCACTGCCGCATGTGCCAGAAGGCGACCGGCGGGCTCTTCGGCCCCTATGTCGGCGTCCCCGCCGGGGCGCTGGTCTGGACGCGCGGCGAGCCCAGGCGCTTCCAGAGTTCGAACAAGGTGATGCGCGGGTTCTGCGGCGACTGCGGCACGCCGCTCACCTACGAGTACGGCGACAGCGAGGTCGGCCTGGCCATCGGCGCCCTCGACCGGCCAGCGCAGGCGCCGCCCGGCGTGCAGCTGGCGTCTCAGGCTGAACTGCCCTTCGTCTCGCACCTGGCGGACCTGCCGGTCCATGCCATGGATGAACCGCGCGCCGCGGCGCATCTCGCCGGCATCGTCTCCTACCAGCACCCCGACCACGACACCGCCGAGTGGCCGCCTCCCCGCAACCCATAGGGGTGTTCGTTAAGCGCTACGCTGCATGCTGGCGCCCATGAGCTTTGGAAAACGCAGCGTTGCCACGGTCGCACCGCCCCGCCGAGCCAGTCCGCGCGCCTCATCGCCGCGGCCGGCTGGAAGGCCGGGCTGGTGGTCGACCTACCTGTTGGGGCTGCTCGCCGCGGCGGCGGCCCACATGCTCATGGCCCTCTTCCTGGCCGCCTATATCAGCCAGCGCTCGGACTATGGCTTCGCCTATACCTTCATCAGCACGGCGCTCGGCATCGTCGGGATCATGATCGTCTACGTTCCGCTGTTCGCGGTGGCCGGTGCGGTCCTGCGATGGCTGCGGGTCACGTCGATCACGATCTATCTGCCGGCGGTCCTCGCCCCGCCCTTGCTGTCGCTCCACTGGCTGTTGGTCGCGACGACGGACGGCGACCACGCCAAGGGCGCATTGAGCACGGCCCTCGCAGTCCCGAGCGCGCTCGCCGCGGCGCTGACGATGGCCTGGCGTAACCGCGCCCGAGCGTGACCATTTCGTCGCAAGAGAACGATTCCACCCCCCTTTCGTCCAATTCTCGCTAAAAACGACCCGACAGCTCTTGCGTAGTCGCAAACATGTCCTTATGTGCACCGCAACAATTGCTGCGCCGCACACAAAGGAGATGGGCATGGCCAACGCTATCGAACGCGTCATCGACTGGATGCTGGGCCCCTTCGCCCGCGAACTCGCGCGCATGCCGGCATCGTCGTTCCGCTATCTGCTGAACGGCTTCTAGACGTCCCGCGGCGCCCCTCCCTCCCCCAGCCGCACGTCTAGACACGAGAACCCCGCCCCGTCCTCCCCGGGGCGGGGTTTTTCGTTTTGGGGCATGGCGCAAGAGAAAGGGGGCCGGCTGATCCAGCAAACCCCCTCATGTCAGCCGTCCGGCTGACGGCTCCCCCAGCGGGGGAGCAACGTCGAACGCCTTACTTGGCGGTCGCCGCGCGCTGGGCTTCGCAGAGCTCGCCGATACCCTTGCGGGCCAGGCTGAACAGCGCCTCGAACTCGTCCTGGCTGAAGCCGCGCTTCTCGCCGGTCGCCTGGATCTCGACGATGTCGCCCTTGCCGGTCAGCACGAAGTTGGCGTCGGCCTCGGCGTTGCTGTCCTCTTCGTACTCCAGGTCCAGCACCGGCGTGTTCTTGTAGACCCCGCAGGAGATCGCCGCGACCTGGTCGACGATCGGGTCCTTGGAGATCACGCCCTCGTCCAGCAGGTACTGGGTCGCCATCCGCAGCGCCACCCAGGCGCCGGTGATCGCCGCGGTGCGGGTGCCGCCGTCGGCCTGGATCACGTCGCAGTCGATGGAGATCTGCCGCTCGCCCAGCGCGACCGGATCGATCACCGCGCGCATCGAGCGGCCGATCAGCCGCTGGATCTCCTGCGTGCGCCCCGACTGCTTGCCTTCCGAGGCCTCGCGGCGGCCGCGGGTGTGGGTGGCGCGCGGCAGCATGCCGTACTCCGCCGTGACCCAGCCCACGCCGCGGCCGCGCATGAAGCCCGGCACCCGCTCTTCGACGCTGGCGGTCACCAGCACCTTGGTGTGGCCGAAGCTGACCAGGCACGAGCCCTCGGCATAGCGGTTGACCCCGGTCTCCAGGGTCACGGTGCGGAGCATGTCGGGGGTGCGGTCGGAGGGGCGCATGGGTGGTCCTGGAAACTATGGGGTCTGGCGTCTTGCGTTTGGCGGCTTATCCTAGATGAGAGAGGTTCCGTCCATGGCCCTGACCGAGCACCGCCGCCCATCGTGACCAGCCCGCTGCTTTCCCCTGGGCCGTCGCTGGGCGAACTCGACGACCGCGCCCGCGAGATTTTCCGCCGCGTGGTCGAGAGCTACCTGGAGACCGGCGAGCCGGTCGGCTCGCGCACGCTCTCCAAGGGCGGCGTCCACCTGTCGCCGGCCTCGATCCGCAACACCATGCAGGACCTGACCCAGCTCGGCCTGCTGGGCGCGCCGCACGTCAGCGCCGGGCGGGTGCCGACCCATGCGGGCCTGCGGCTGTTCGTCGACGGCCTGCTCGAGGTCGGCGACGTCGCCGAGGAGGACCGCCGCAACATCGAGGCCCGGCTCTCGGCCAAGGGCCGCAACTTCGAAGAGGCGCTGAACGAGGCCTCCGCCATCCTCTCCGGCCTGGCCGGCGGGGCCGGCATCGTCGTCACCCCGGTGCGCGACGCCGGCGTCAAGCACGTCGAGTTCGTCGCCCTGTCGGCCGACCAGGCGCTGGCGGTGATGGTGTTCGAGGACGGCGTCGTCGAGAACCGGCTGATGCGGCTGGCGGCCGGCGTCACCCCCTCCTCGCTGCAGGAGGCGTCCAACTTCATGAACGCCCGGCTGCGCGGCCGCACCCTCGGCGAGGCCGGGCTCGAGATCCGCAACGAGCTGGACGCCGCCCGCCGCCAGCTCAACGAGACCGCCGCCCGTCTGGTCGAGGACGGCATGGCCGCCTGGAGCGGCGGCGACGGCGCCGACCGCGCCCTGATCGTCCGCGGCCGCGCCAACCTGCTGGGCGACCGCGAGACCCTCGACGATCTCGAACGCGTGCGCATGCTGTTCGACGACCTCGAACAAAAGGAGCAGTTGATCGGTTTGCTCGACGACGTGCGGGACGCCCAGGGCGTGCGGATCTATATCGGCGCCGAAACGCGACTCTTTTCCCTTTCGGGTTCCGCCGTCATCGCCGCGCCCTATATGACGGGCCGGCAAAAGGTGTTGGGCGCGATCGGCGTCATCGGTCCCGCCCGCCTAAACTATGCCCGGGTCATCCCGCTGGTGGACTATACCGCCCGCGTGCTGTCCCAGGTGACGAACGCTTAGAGGATTACAAGATGTCCGACGATCAAACGCCGGCCGAAGAATTCAACGAAGTCGCCGACGCGGCCATCGAAGAGATCATCGCCCTGAAGGCCGAGGTCCAGGCCCTCAAGGACCAGATGCTGCGCGTCGCCGCCGACGCCGAGAACGCCAAGCGCCGCGCTGAGCGCGAGGCCAACGACGCCCGCGCCTTCGCGATCCAGAAGTTCGGCCGCGACCTGCTGACCGTCGCCGACACCCTCGACCGCGCCCTGGCCGCGCCGGTCGACGACCCGGCGGTGAAGAACTTCGTGGTCGGCATGGAAATGACCCAGAAGTCGCTGATCTCGGCCTTCGAGAACAACGGCCTTAAGAAGATCGACCCGCCCAAGGGCGAGAAGTTCGACCCGCACCAGCATCAGGCGATGATGGAGCAGCCGGCCCCCGACGTCGCCGCCGGCGGCGTCATCCAGGTGCTGCAGCCGGGCTACGAACTGCTCGGCCGTCTGATCCGTCCGGCCATGGTCGTGGTCGCCGCCAAGGGCTCGGGCGCCGACCTGCCGCCCGCCGCCGCCGACGCGGCGCCGGCCGCCAATCCCTACGCCGCCAATGACGGCGAGGCCGGCGGCTCGGTCGACACCAAGGCCTGAGCGAACGGGGAGGGGGCGACCTGAAGCGTCTCAGCGGCCAGGTCCGACTTCTCGCGGCCAGCCTGTCGGCCGTGGCCGGGTTCGTGGACGCCATCGGCTTCCTGCTGACCGGCGGCTTCTTCGTCTCCTTCATGAGCGGCAACTCCACGCGCCTGGCGGTGGGCCTGGCCGAGGGCGCGAGCTACGCCGGCCTGGCGCTGGCGCTGATCGCCGCCTTCGTGACCGGGGTCTCGACCGGGGCCCTGATCGGGCGCAAGGCCGGCGCCCGGCGCGGGCCGGCGGTGCTGGCCTTCGTCGCCCTCGCCCTGGCCCTCGCCGCGGTGCTGGCCGCGGTCGCCCCGCTGGCCGCCGCGATCCTGGTGCTGGCCTTCGCCATGGGCGCCGAGAACACGGTCTTCGCCCAGGACGGCGAGGTCCGCGTCGGCCTCACCTACATGACCGGCGCCCTGGTCAAGTTGGGCAAGGCGATCACCGCCGCGCTGATGGGCGGCGATCGCTTCGGCTGGGCGCCGCACCTGCTGCTCTGGCTCGGCCTGGTCGCCGGCGCCGCCCTCGGCGCCCTGGCCTTCAACCTGCTGGGCCCCGCCGCCCTCTGGCTCGCCGCCGCCGCCATGGCGGCCTTGGCGGCGCTGGCCGCGCGACTGGACCTGGCGCCCGCGGCGGCCTGAGCGGGCTCGGCTACAACGCCGCCGCCTGCTCCGCGAAGACCAGGTGCGGTAGATCCAACGGTTGGCATTCGAAACCCAGCATCGAGATCGCCGCGGTGATCTGGCCCCGGTGATGGGTGGCGTGATTGAAGACATGGAGCAGCGCCGCCGGCCTTGGAAGCGTGCGCGCCTGCCCGGTCGTCATCGTGAAGCGCAGATCGTCGGCCAGGGCCGCGTCGCTCAGGCTGTCGACATAGCCCGGCCAACGCGCGCTCGCCGCGATCAGTCGGGACGCCAGGGCGGCCCGATCGCGCTCGATCTCGGCGTCCAGCGCGACGCTCCCGGTCGCAGCCCCCATGAACCTCGGAAGCCAGATCTCGCTGTCCGTCAGCAGCAGGTGATTCAACGTTCCGTGTACGGAGCGGAAAAACAGACCGCAGGGGCGGCGATAGGCGTCTTCCGGCATGGCCGCGATGGACGCCAGCAACCGCTTCGTCGCCCATCCGTGATAGCGCGCCATCAGCGCAAGCTGGTCCTTGGCTGAGACGGTCATGATGCCCCCGCTGACGCCGCCGCGATAACCGCGTTCTGCATCAATCCCGAGGACCGGGCGGGAAACAAGCGTAACTGTAGCGGCTGCGCATCAGTACGTCGGGAACGTGCGCCGGACGCGCCCTGCACGTATTGCGCGATGCGGCCGATCAACCTAAGCGCGCCTCGCCCCGAATGTTCTCGGGGATTGGGGGGAAACCAAAATGAAACTTGCTTATCTCGGCGCGGCCGCCGCCGTCGCCGCGCTCGCCTTCGCCAGCTCGGCCTCGGCTGAAACCTACGGCGCGCTCACCGCGGGCGGCCAGGCGATGAAGTTCGACGCGCCGGCCGACGACGCCAACATCGTCACCGTCGGCGGCCGCATCGGCTGGAAGGCCAACCAGTGGCTCGGCGTCGAAGGCGACCTGTTCTTCGGTGTCAAGGACGACCGCATCCACAGCCAGCCCGACGTCGACGTGAAGGTCGACAGCGCGGCGTTCATCTATGGCGTGGTCTTCGTTCCCGCCGGCGAGAAGTTCGATCTGATCGGCCGGGCCGGCTACGGCCACCTCGCCGCCAAGGTCGAAGGCGCGGGCGTCTCGGAAGACACCAACGACGGCGCCTTCGCGGTCGGTCTGGGCGCGCAGTACAAGTTCGACGCCGCTAACGGCGTGCGCCTCGACTACACGCACTACGCGATCAAGGACGTCCCGACCAACGGCGTCACCGTCGCCTACGTCCGCACGTTCTAATGCGGAGGGAGGGGCGCCCCGGGCGTCCCTCTCGATCGCCGGCGGCTTGCGGCGGGCCGCTTTCTTGCCGGTCCGCGACAAGCGGGCTCCGTCTAGCAGACCGCGGACGCGTCCACCCGAGCTGCCCTCTGGATCGCCGCCGCCGCGATGGCTGCATTGGCGGCCCTCGCCGCGCACCTCGCTCCCGCGCCGGCGGCGCGAAACGAACCGGCGAGGCGGCAAGTTCGCGGGTGGAGCCTTCAAGGGCTTTACGGATAGCTCAACGCGTTACATATCAGCGTTACCGTCGAGCAACCTCCAGATTGGAGATTCGGTGTGGCGAGCACCTTTGAGGCGCAGTCTGGAAGAGACCAAGCGCGTCAAAATTCGTCCGGTCGGTCGTCCGGGACGGCCAAGTAGATAGACCTGCCTTTGGGCGGAGGCTGACCCAGGTTCAAGGGCAGAAGTCAGAAAGGCCGGGTCGCTCCCGGCTGGTTCAACAATTTTTCGGCCACAACCGGCTGATCGCGGTCGGCCTCGACACGGGATAGCGCCAAATGCTGGCTCCCAAATTCGAGGTAAGCTTGGTCATCGATGTCGCTCGCGTCATCGAACTGATCCTGCTCATTCTCCTTCTGCTATCCAACGGATAGCGCGGGCGGCCCACCTCTTCGCCGAGGTGGGCCAATCCTGGACATCTCGGCAGAACCGCCGGGTCTCAGAGCATCACCAGCTTCCCGCCGCCCATGGCGATCAACGACCGCTCGCCCGACGGGCCCGGGAACGCCGCCTGCCAGGCTTCATAGCCGCTGGATCCCGCCCAGACCTCTAGTCGCACGCCCCCGGCAAACGTGATCGTCAGGTCGGCCGTGACCTCGGCGATTTTGACGGCCTCGACTTCGACCTCCGCCAACAGCCGGTTGGCCGACTCCGCTGCGTCTACCGGCTGCGGCAGCCCGAACGACTCACCGTCGTCGGCGTCAGTGACCAGCACGCCTTCCGGCCCGACCAGCCGCCACGGCGAACTGACGGCGAGGCGGCATCCGGCGCCGAACTCAAAGCTCCAGTCATGCTCGCGTCGGCGTACGGAACACCAACGGCCTAGCAGCGCGGTCTGAAATTCCTCCACCGGATCAGGTGCCCCGCCTCGCCAGTCCGTACGCGACCACGTCGCAGACCTCGTCGGCGATCTGGCGCGGGGTGAGCGGGTAGTCGGCCGGCAGCCACTTGGGCAGCCATAGGAAGATCCCGGCCGACACCTCGCCGACGAACACCGAGTCGCACGGCAGCACCGAGCCGTCGGCGATGCCCTGGCGCAGGCTGCGGTTCGAGGTCATCCGCAGCCGCTGGCCGGCGCGCTCGAACGCCGCGCGGTCGTCCTCCGCCAGCGCCAGCCGCCCCGGCTGCAGCATCAGCGGCGAGGCCGGCCCGGCCTGCGCCTGGACGTTCAGGTGCAGGGCGATCAGCGCCTTGTCGAAGCCGTCGCGGCCCTGCTCGACGGCGGTGTCCATGATCAGGTCGTAGACCTCGAAGGCGCGCCGGTAGCAGCGGGTGACCAGGTCGGCCTTGTCGTCGAAATAATGATAGACTGCGCCCTTGGTCGCCCCGACTTCGGCCCCGATGTCGTCCAGCGAGGCGCCGTCGATGCCGCGCTGGTTGAACAGCCGCGAGGCCGCCGCGATCAGCTGGGCGATCTTGATCTCGTTGGTCTGCTGGCGGTCGAAGGCGTTGAACGAGCGGGCGGTCAGCGCCTCCATGTCCAGCGCGCACAACGGCGTCTCGCGCGGCCCCGCGGCGAAGCCGTTCAGCATCAGGTCGACGATCGCCCCGGCGATCCGCCGCCGCGCCGCGCGCCCGTCGCGATAGCCGAGCCAGCCGGCCGACAGCCGGCCCCAGGAGATCATCCCGACCAGCGCCTGCGCGGCGATCTCGCTGTTGCAGGCCCGCAGGAGCCCCGCCGCCGCCCCGTCTTCCAGCCAGCCGCGCAGCCGCGCCACGTTGCGCGCCTGCAGCTCGCCGATCACCCGTCGCTGGGCGTCGGGCAGGAAGTCGACGTCGCTCAGCACCGCCTGCGGCGGCCGCTCATAGGCCAGCTGCGCCTCGACCAGGGCCGCCAGCCGCTCGCGCGGGTCCTCGCTCGCCTCGGCGGCGGCGGCCAGGTCGTCGGCGTTCGCCTCGCAGGCCCGCTGATAGGCCCCGAACACCAGATCGGTGCGGTCGGCGACGTAGTAGTAGAGGGCGTTGCGCGACAGGCCGACACGCTCGGCCACGTCGTTGATCACCACGCCGCCCGCGCCCATGGCGTTGATCTCGCGGGCCGCCTCGGCGAACAGCAGGTCGCGCTTGGCCGCGCGCTTGCGCGCCGGTTTGCCGTTCCCCTGATCGCCAGCGCCCGCCATCGGCCGTTCGTCGCGCCTTCGCCGCCTTTCGTCAATCCGTACACCACACATACGCAAGTGTCGAAGTTTCTTGACGGCTCGATTTGGGCGTGTCGTTATCCGCGCAAACTCAAGTGTCGAAAAAAGGCGCGCCAACGAGCGACGCCGATTTGCGGGGAGGGAACGATGCGAAATTCCATGCACATGCGCGCTCGGCTGCTGGCCGGGGCGGCGGCCCTGGCGATCAGCGCCGGCGCGGCGGCGGCCGCCGAGCCGGTCGAGATCGAGGCGGTGACCGTCACCGCTCAGAAGCGGACCCAGGACACCCTGGACGTCGGCCTCAACGTCGCCGTGGTCGGGGCCCAGGAGCTCGCCGACCGCCGCGTTTCCCAGGTCAGCGACCTCGTCGCCTTCACCCCCAACGTCGACATCAAGGAGAACATGCCCGGCGTGCTGCCGGTGGTGACCATCCGCGGCGTCGGCCTCAACGACTTCTCGGCGACCAACAATCCCAGCGCCGGGGTCTATGTCGACGAGGTCTATCTGAGCTCGCTGGCGCTGATGAACTTCGACCTCTTCGACCTGGAGCGGATGGAAGCGCTCAAAGGTCCGCAGGGCACGCTCTACGGCCGCAACTCCACCGCCGGCGCCATCAACATCGTCACCGCCAAGCCGAGCTTCGGCGGCGTCGAAGGGCGCCTCGCCGCTGGCTACGGGAACTATCAGACCGCCGAGATCGAGGGCATGGTCAACCTGCCGGTCTCCGACAGCTTCGCCCTGCGGTTCGCCGGCAAGGCGGTCAAGCAGGACGAGGGCTTCTTCGACAACCGCCTGCTCGGCCGCGACATCGGCCGCCGAGAAGTCGGCCTGGCCCGCGCCCAGGCGCTGTGGGCGGCCACCGAGGACGTCGAACTCCTGGTCAAGCTCGAGGTCCAGAAGGGCCGCTCCGAGGTCGGCGGCCCGGAGTTCTTCGGCGCCCTGACCCCGCCCGGCGCCCCCGCCGGCCTGGTCTGCCCCGGCTCGCCGGCCTGCATGGACTTCCAGGGCTACACCGACACCGACGGAAACCCGTTCGCCGGGGCCTGGTCGGTCGATCCGACCTATGACGTCGACCAGCGCGCCGCCACCGTGCGGCTGACCGCCGACCTCGGCTGGGCCGACCTGACCTCGGTCACCGGCTATATCGACTTCAAGCGCCAGTGGGGCGCCGACACCGACGGCGGCCCCTACCGCCAGACCGACTTCGTCGAGCGCGACAAGATCAGCCAGATCTCGCAGGAGCTGCGGCTCTCGGGCGCCACCGAGGCGACCGACTGGATCGTCGGGGTGTTCGCCTCCCGCGACCGGGTGAAGATGACCTATGACGGCTCGCTGCAGGACCTGTTCAACACCAAGCTCCTGACCTTCACCGACCAGACCGCCAAGTCGGCCGCCGCCTTCGGCAATCTCGAATGGCGCTTCGCCACGGACCTCAGCCTGGTCGCCGGCCTGCGCTACACCTGGGAAGAGAAGGCCAATGTCGGCGGCGACCTCGACCTGGTCCCGAACTGCCCGGCCAGCTTCCTCTCCATGGTTCCCTGCGGCGCCGGCCCGGTCACCCTGGCCTTCATCGACGAGACCATCGACGACACCAACTGGTCCTGGAAGCTCGGCCTGAACTGGAAGCCCAATCCACTGACCCTGGTCTACGGCTCGATCAGCCAGGGCGTGAAGAGCGGCGGCTTCTTCTCGGGCGTGGCCACCACCACCGCCCAGCTCCAGCCCTACGAGCCCGAAACCCTGATCGACTACGAGGTCGGGGTGAAGCAGCGGCTGCCCGAGCTTGGCCTTTCTTGGTCGGCCAGCGCCTTCTTCTACGACTATTCCGACGTGCAGACCTTCATCCGCGACACCTCGGGCGGGCTGCCGATCCAGCGGCTGGGCAATGTCGACGAGGCCTCGATCTACGGCCTCGACCTCGACGCCATGTGGTCGCCGGCCGCCCTGCCCGGCCTCGACCTGGTCGCGGGCCTCGGCCTGCTCAGCACCGAGCTCGGCGCCTTCGCCTCCTCGAACGGCCCCGTGCCCAAGGGCAACAAGCTCCCCGACGCGCCGGAGGTCAGCTTCACGGTCTCGGCCGCCTACAGCTTCGACCTCGGCCAGGACGCTGTCGGCCGCCTGCAGGTCGACGGCCGCTACGCCGACGACATGTTCAAGGACGCGCTCAACGATCCGCTGATCGCCACCGACGCCTACTGGGTGTGGAACGCCCGGGCCAGCGTCGCCCTGCCGAACGACTGGGAAATCGCCGTCTGGGGCAAGAACCTCGCCGACGAGGAATACGTCACCCAGGGGGTGAACAACCTGCCGCTCGGCTTCGGCTTCCGCGTCTACGGCGCCCCGCGCACGTTCGGTCTCACCGTCTCCAAGGCCTTCCAATGAGCATCCAGATCCACGGCTCCGCCGACCCCGCCTTCGCCGCCCTGGCGGCCGAGTTCGAACGCAACTTCACCGACCGCGGCGACGTCGGCGCCGCCCTCTCGCTGGTGATCGACGGACGCCCCGTTGTCGACCTCTGGGCCGGCGGCCTCGACGCGGCGCGCACGCGGCCCTGGGCCGCCGACTCGGTGGTCAACATCTGGTCGACGACCAAGGCGGTCGGCGCGCTCTGCTTCGCCATGCTGGTCGACCGCGGCCTCTGCGCCTACGACGACAAGGTCGCCCGCTGGTGGCCGCAGTTCGCCGCCCACGGCAAGGACAGCGTCACCATCGCCATGCTGCTGTCGCACCAGGCCGGCCTGTGCAGCTTCCGCGACCCGGCCGTGGTCGAGGACTTCTACGAGCTGGAGACCGCCGCCGCCCGGCTCGCCGCGACCGAGCCGCTGTGGCCGCCCGGCTCGCGCTCCGGCTATCACGCCATCTCGATCGGCGTGCTGGCCGGCGCCCTGTTCCGCCGCATCGAGGGCCGCAGCCTGACGGACTTCGTCGCCGCCGAGCTGTCGGGCCCGCTCGGCCTCGACCTCACCCTCGGCCTGCCCGAGTCCGAAGAGCCGCGGCGCGCCGAGATGATCGCCCCGCCGGAGCTGGCGACCTCGAACATGACCACCGACCTCAACCCCTCGCAGGTCGCGGCCTACCTGAACCCGGTCATCGAGCCGCTGTTGCCCAACACCGCGGGCTGGCGCGCCTGCGAACTGGTCTCGGCCAACGGCTTCTCCAACGCCCGATCGCTGGCCCGGCTGTTCGGGGAGGTCGCCGCCGGCCGGCTGCTGTCGCCGCAGACCCTGGCCCAGGCGACGCAGCTGCGGATCAGCGGTGTCGACGAGGTGCTCGGCGTGCCGGCCCGCTGGGGCGCCGGCTTCCTGCTCAACACCGACGGTCTCTACGGCCCGTCGGAGGCCGCCTTCGGGCACTCGGGCTGGGGCGGCTCGTTCGCCATGGTCGATCCCGTCCGCAAGGCCGCGCTGGCCTACACGATGAACCGCATGGGGACCGACCTGGTCGGCGACCCGCGCGACGTCGCCCTGATCGCGGCCGCCTACGAGGGCCTGACCGCCGCGGCCTGACGGCAGGTTGCTCGAGACTATCGGCAGGTTTCTGGTCCGCCTGCCGATAGCCTCAACGGCGCCTTTTCCGGGCCGCGCCGA
Source organism: Phenylobacterium sp. GW823-FHT02A09 (assembly GCF_058797775.1). Taxonomy (NCBI): domain Bacteria; kingdom Pseudomonadati; phylum Pseudomonadota; class Alphaproteobacteria; order Caulobacterales; family Caulobacteraceae; genus Phenylobacterium; species Phenylobacterium sp. GW823-FHT02A09. The sequence goes on from NZ_JBXAJZ010000002.1 coordinate 603,340, forward strand.
GGCTCCGGCGCCGGCGCTGCTGACGGCGCGGCGGCGGACGCGGGCGCCGCCCGGCGGGCCACAACCCTGGGGCGGCGCTAAGTCTCTAGAAAAATTGACGGTTTCCCGCATCGGGCGTAGGCTTCGCCGAAAGATCAGGGAGCATAACGTGCTGGTCGGGTCACAGACTCGCCGCCTCGCGCTCGGCAAGCTCGCCGCCGCCGGCGGCTTGCTGTTTTCCGCGCCCCGCGCCTTCGGGCAGGTTCCTGAAATCCCAGCCGCAGAACCTGACGATACGCCGACCACGATCGCCATCACCCGGCAGCTCTTCGAGCACATCACCGCCCCGGTGACGATCAACGGCCTGGGCCCCTATCGCTTCATGGTCGACACCGGCGCCAACGTCTCCTGCGTGTCGGCCGAGCTGGCCGAGAAGCTCGCCTTGCCCGCCGGCCGCGAGCTGCAGGTCCACACCATCGTCGGTCGCCGCGGCCGCCCCAGCGTCGTGCTCGACCGGCTCGAAATCGGCACGCGCGTGCGCAAGAAAGTCCAGTCGCCGGTGCTGCCGATGTCGTCCTTCGACATCGACGGCGTGCTCGGGATCGACTGGCTGAAGGGCCAGCGGCTGGTCATGGGATTCGCCGGCAACACCTTGGAAATCACCAAGTCGCGGCACGAGGACACCGTCCGCGGAAAGGTCGTGGTGCCGGCCCGCCGCAAGTCGGGCCAGCTGACCATCGTCGACGCCGACATCAGCGGCCGCTCGATCAGCGCGATGATCGATTCCGGCTCGCAGTTCTCGCTCGGCAACGCCGCGCTGCGGCGGCTGATCATGCGGCTGGACCCCGGGGCCGCCCAGCGCGCCAGCCACGTCGGGCTGATCTCCATCGCCGGCGAGCGGTTCAGCGGCGAGCAGCTCTACCTGCCCTTCATCCGCCTCGGCGGACTCAACCTGGGCAACGTGCCGGTGGTGTTCTCGGACATGCCGATCTTCAAGCTCTGGGACCTGCACGAGACCCCGACGATCATGATCGGCATCGACCTCCTGACACAGTTCGAGACCGTCTCCGTCGACTTCGGCCGCTCGGCCGTGCGCTTCGATATCGCCAACGCCTGAACGGTTTCCCCCGTTCAGAATGGTTGCCCCCCTTTAACCCGGCCGCATTTCGGCTAATGTCGCAGGTCCCTCCAGCACAGGGGGCGGCGGCGCGGCCTGCGTCGGCGCTTGGAGAGATTCGGACCGGAAAATGAAGCTTACGATTGAACGGGCGGCGCTCATGAAGGCGCTGGGGCATGTGCAGAGCGCGGTCGAGCGCCGGAACACCATCCCGATCCTTTCGAACGTCCTCCTCTCGGCGGAACGCGATCGCCTGACCTTCTCGGCGACCGACCTCGACATGGAGATCATCGACGAGGCCTTGGCCCAGGTCGATCAGCCGGGCCAGATCACCGCCCCGGCCCACACCCTCTACGAGATCGTCCGCAAGCTGCCTGAGGGCGCCGACGTCTCGCTGTCGTTCACCGGCGAGGATCCGCGCCTGACCGTGGCCGCGGGGCGCTCGCGGTTCAACCTGCCGGTGCTGCCGGCCGGCGACTTCCCGGTGATGTCCTCGGACGGCCTCTCCAGCCGTATCGGCGTCGATGTCGGCGACCTGATCCGGCTGATCGACAAGACCCGGTTCGCGATCTCGACCGAAGAGACCCGCTATTACCTGAACGGCCTCTACCTCCACACAGTGGTCGACAACGGCGTCCAGAAGCTGCGCGCCGTGGCCACCGACGGGCACCGTCTGGCCCTGGCCGAGATGCCGGCCCCCGAGGGTTCGGCCGGAACCCCCGGCGTCATCGTCCCGCGCAAGACCATCGGCGAGGCCCGCCGCCTGCTTGAGGACGCCGGCGAGAACGTAGACCTGCAGGTCAGCCCGCAGAAGATCCGGCTGGACTTCAACGGCGCGGCCCTGACCTCCAAGGTCATCGACGGCTCGTTCCCCGACTACAGCCGCGTGATCCCGCAAGGCAACGACCGCATCATGCTGGTCGACAACAAGCTGTTCGCCAAGGCGGTCGACCGCGTCGCGACCATCTCGGCCGAGAAGAGCCGCTCGGTGCGTATGGCCATCGAGCCGGGCAAGATCATCCTGACGGTCCGCAACATGGAAGCCGGTCAGGCCGTCGAGGAGCTGGAAGTCGATTACGGCGGCGAGGCCTTCGAGCTGTCGTTCAACGCCCGCTACCTGCTCGACGTCACCGACCAGATCGCCGGCGAGATCGCCGAGTTCCGCTTCGGCGGTCCTAACGATCCGGCCCTGGTGATCGATCCGATCGACGCCGACGTCCAGTACGTGCTGATGCCGCTGCGGGTCTGACCCGCAGCCTTAGCGGCCGGCGCCCGGCGCCGGCTGCCTCTCGCAGTCGCGCGAACTGCAAAACTGCGCGCGAGCCTGCTTCTGCGCAGCGACCGCTGCACCGGCGAACACCGGAGCGAGCTTTTCGTAGGTGTCTGCTCGGTTCCACTTCCGGCCTGCCGGGCTCTCCCGGAAGGCCAGGAGCTGGCGCAGCTCGGCTTCGGTGTATCGATCGGTGTAGGTGGCGGCCTCGAGCTCAAAGGGGTGCCGCCGCCAGGTCTCTCGGCCGCGGCGCAAGGCGACGATGGCGTCGCCCTTGACCCCCGGTCCCAGGCCCGCGTCGTCGACGGCCAGGAGATCTGTCGCATCGGCGTCGAAGGTCGGCCACATCTGGGCGTCCAGCGCGACCAGGCGCCGGGCCACGGCCATGGCGGGGGTCTCAGGCGCCGGCACGGGATCCGTCGCCGCCCGCGCCTGAATCTCGAACGTGATCGGCACTGCGACGCTGCTTCGGTGCGCGCCATAGGCCATGACGGCAGGCGCCACCCGGTACCGAGGCGCTAGTGAAAGCGCCGCCGCCCCAAAGCCGAGGCCTGCGGGCTGCTCGATGGCCACGGCGCACTCCTCCAGCAGCCCAAGAGCGCCGACCTTGCACATCAGCGTGCTCCAACCCGGGATCCTGAGCCACTTGGGAACGGGCGGAAACGCAGCCCAAATCTGCTCGTCGCTGGCCGCTTCCGCCATGTCCGGATCGATGATGTCCGGCTGCCAGGTCTCCTCGGCCCGGCGCAGGGTCTTGGAGTCCGGGTACGGGCTACACGGATGATCGAGGCAGAAGTCGTCTCGAGCCTGCTGAGACGCCAGACTACGGAGGTTCTGCGCCTCCTGCTTACGTTTCTCGTCGGCCTCGACGGTGACCAGCTCCATGACTTTTCTACCGGCGGGCGATTGGAAGAACGCGATGATCGCTTCGATCTCGTCAGCTTGGAGTTCGGCCGCGTAGTACGCTGGCAGGTTGGCCAGCATATAGCCTTCGAAGGCCGGAGCAGCATCGGCCAGAGCCTTCTTGGCCGCAGCTTGGGTCGCGTCATCGACATCAATGCCGGTGACATCCAGTTGGTCCTGCCACATGCGGATAGCCGTGGGGTTTCCCTTCCAGAGCAGCGCGGTGAGGGTCCGCGCCCGATCTACCGCGGCGGCCGACAGCGGGCCCGGCGGAGCCGAGACTTCTTCGATCCTCGGAGCATTGAAGTTTATGGGAATGCGGACAGATCCGCCAACCACCGGACGGCCGTCGATCAGCTTCGGCGTCATCCGGAATTTCGGCGCAAGCGCGACGGCGGCCGATCCGAAACCAAGCCCTTTGGGGCTCTCCTCCTCAGCCGCGCAATCCTCGAGCGCGCCGTAGGTATCGACCGCGCAGACCAGCGCTACTCGCCCCGAAATGTTGAACTCAAGGGCGATCGGCGGAAAGAGCGCGGATACATCGTCGCCGTTGGGCCGTTCCAGCCAATCCGGCTCGGTCACCACTGATGGTCGAGGTTTGGCGTACGCCGCAGCCCCGACAGCTGACGCCGCGAGCGCCACAGCGCCGATGCGGATCAAGTGCTTTAAGCTCATCGCAACCCCCGGCTGTACTCTAGCCGAATCCGGGGGCGCCTCAAGCCTTCGCCCCGGCGCGCGAAACCCGCTATGACGCGGCGGTGACCACCGCCTTCACCCGCCTGACCCTGACCGACTTCCGCTCCTACGAGCGGGCCGAGCTCGCCCTCGACGGGCGGCCGGTGTTCCTGGTCGGGCCGAACGGGGCCGGCAAGACCAACTTCCTGGAGGCGGTCAGCCTGTTCACCCCCGGCCGCGGCCTGCGCAATGCGACCGGCGCGGAGCTTGGCCGCCGCCAGCCCGGCGAGGCCCAGGGCCGCGCGTGGGCGGTGGCCGCCGTCATCGAGCAGGACGGCGAGCCCGCGCGCATCGGCACCGGCGTCGAGAGCTCCGGCGCCGCGCGCCGCACCGTGCGGCTGGAGGGCGAGCCCGTCCCGCCCGGCCGCCTCTCCGACCACCAGCGCCAGGTCTGGCTGACGCCGGCTCAGGACCGCCTGTTCCTGGAGGGCGCCGGCGATCGCCGCCGCTTCTTCGACCGGCTGGTGTTCGCCGCCGAGCCGGGCCACGCCGCCCACGCCAGCGCCTACGAGAAGTCGCAGCGCGAACGGATGCGGCTGTTGACCGACGGTCCCGCCGACGCCGCCTGGATGACCGCGCTCGAGGCCCGGATGGCCGAGGCCGGCGCTCTGATGGCGCAGGCCCGCGCCCGCACGCTCGCGGCGCTGCAGACGGAGATCGACAGCCGTGGCGACCGCCCCTTCCCGCAGGCCCGGCTGTCGCTCACCGGCGACTGGGAGCGGATGGCCGGCGAAGGCGTCGAACTGGAGGAAATCGAAGCGCGGCTGATCCGCGCCCTGGCCGCGGCGCGAGACCGCGACGCCGCCGCCGGGCGGGCCCTGACCGGCCCGCACCGCGGCGATCTGGCCGTGATCCACGCCGAAAAAGACCGTCCCGCGGCAGAATGCTCGACCGGTGAGCAGAAAGCCCTGATTCTGAACCTGGTTTTGGGCCAGGCGGCGCGTCTTTCGCGTGCAGAATCGGCCCCAAACCCTATATTGTTGCTGGATGAAGTCGCAGCGCATCTGGACCGTCGCCGACGGGCCGCGCTCTTCGACGAAATCGAGGCGCTCAAGCTGCAGGCGTTCCTGACGGGAACCGATGAGCATCTCTTCGAGGATTTGAAGGGCCGGGCCCAGGGCGTCCATGTGGACGGCTCGAACCTGGCGATTCTGGATACGGTATGACCGACGAAACCCAAGGCGAATCCAACGGCCCAGAGACCAACGGCCAGGCCGAGTACGGCGCGGAGTCCATCAAGGTCCTGAAGGGCCTGGACGCGGTGCGCAAGCGCCCCGGCATGTACATCGGCGACACCGACGACGGCTCGGGCCTGCACCACATGGTCTACGAGGTGGTCGACAACGCCATCGACGAGACCCTGGCCGGCTACGCCAGCCGCGTCGAGGTGATCCTGAACGCCGACGGCTCCTGCACGGTCACCGACGACGGTCGCGGCATCCCGACCGACATCCACGAAGGCGAAGGCGTCTCGGCGGCCGAGGTCATCATGACCCAGCTGCACGCCGGCGGTAAGTTCGACCAGAACTCCTACAAGGTCTCCGGCGGCCTGCACGGCGTCGGCGTCTCGGTGGTCAACGCCCTGTCCGATTGGCTGCGCCTGAAGATCTATCGCGGCGGCAAGGCCTACGAGATGGAGTTCCGGCGCGGCGACGCGGTCTCGCCGCTGGTGGTCACCGGCGACGCGCCCCCGCGCGAGAACGGCGAGCCGCTGTCGGGCACCGAGGTCACCTTCCTGCCCTCGACCGAAACCTTCGCGTTCATCGATTTCGACCGCAAGACGCTCGAACACCGCCTGCGCGAACTGGCGTTCCTGAACTCGGGCGTGACCATCTGGCTGAAGGACTTCCGCGAGGCCGAGCCGTTCGAGGAAGTGATGTCCTACGAGGGCGGCATCGAAGCCTTCGTGCGCCACCTCGACAAGGCCAAGACCCCGCTGGTGAAGACCCCGATCGTGGTGCGTGGCAAGAAGGACAACGTCGAGCTCGACCTGGCCCTGTGGTGGAACGACGGATACCACGAGAACGTCCTCTGCTTCACGAACAACATCCCGCAGAAGGACGGCGGCACCCACCTGGCGGCGTTCCGCTCGGCGATGACCCGCATCATCACCAGCTACGCCGAGAGCTCGGGCGCGACCAAGCGCGAGAAGGTCTCGCTGTCGGGCGAGGACGCCCGCGAAGGCCTGACCTGCGTGCTGTCGGTCAAGGTCCCGGACCCAAAGTTCTCGTCGCAGACCAAGGACAAGCTGGTCTCGTCGGAAGTGCGCCCTGCGGTGGAAAGCCTGGTGTCGGAAGGCGTCAGCACCTGGTTCGAGGAGCATCCCAACGAGGGCAAGCTGATCGTCCAGAAGATCGCCGAAGCCGCCGCCGCCCGCGAGGCGGCCCGCAAGGCCCGCGAACTGACCCGTCGCAAGTCGGCGCTCGACATCACCTCGCTGCCCGGCAAGCTCGCCGACTGCTCGGAGAAGGACCCGGCCAAATCGGAAGTCTTCCTGGTCGAGGGCGACTCCGCCGGCGGCTCGGCCAAGCAGGCCCGCAACCGCGAGAACCAGGCGATCCTGCCGCTGCGCGGCAAGATCCTGAACGTCGAGCGCGCCCGCTTCGACAAGATGCTGTCGTCCGACCAGATCGGCACGCTGATCACGGCCCTGGGCGCCGGCATCGGCCGCGACGACTTCAACATCGACAAGCTGCGCTACCACAAGATCGTCATCATGACGGACGCCGACGTCGACGGCGCCCACATCCGGACCCTGCTGCTGACCTTCTTCTACCGGCAGATGCCGGAGGTGATCGAGCGCGGCTATCTCTATATCGCCCAGCCGCCGCTCTATAAGGCGACCAAGAGCCGGCAGTCGCGCTACCTGAAGGACGACGCCGAGCTTGAGAACTACCTGATCGACGAAGGCGTCGAGGGCGCGGCGCTCGATCTTTCGACGGGCGAGCGCCTGGTCGGGGCCGACCTGCTGGCCCTGGTGCAGAGCGCCCGCGGGGCGAAGGCCAACATCGAGCGCCTGTCGGCCCGCGCGCCCGCCTTCGCCATCGAACAGGCGGCGATCGCCGGCCTGCTGGCCGAGAACGGCGGCGACCTGGCCAAGGCCGCCAAGCGGATGGACCTCTACGCCGAGGAAGGCGACGGGACCTGGATCGGCGAGAAGGCCGCCACCGGCGGCTTCGCCTTCTCGCGCACCAAGCGCGGGGTGTCCGAGCGCATCGTGCTGGACGACCTGCTGCTGCACGCCGCCGACGCGCGCCGCCTTTCGGAGCGCGCCGCCGCCATGGTCGAGACGTTCGACGGCGTCGCCACCTTCACCCGCAAGGACAAGACCGCGACCGTCCGCGGTCCGCTGGACCTGTTCAACGCGGTGATGGAGGCCGGCCGCCGGGGCCTGTCGATCCAGCGCTACAAGGGCCTGGGCGAAATGAACCCCGACCAGCTGTGGGAGACGACGCTCGACGCCGACGCCCGCACCCTGCTGCAGGTCAAGGTGACCCACGCCGACGACGCCGACGACATGTTCACCCGCCTGATGGGCGATCTGGTCGAGCCGCGCCGCGAGTTCATCCAGGAAAACGCCCTGGACGCCGAAGTCGACGTCTAACGACTTCGCCGGGTGCGACGTCGGGCGGCGGGGCTACTCCGCCGCCACCGGCTTGGGCCGGGGGAACACGAAGGCCAGCGTCATCAGCGCCGCCAGCGACATGCCGAGCGCCGCCGCCGGGATCGCCGGCACGCCGTAGGTCGCCAGCGCCAAGCCGCCCATGGTCGAGCCCAGCGCCTGCCCGACCGAGATCACCGAGCCGTTCAGGGCCAGCGCCACCGGCGCGCCCTCGGTCATCGAGATCAGCCGCGCCTGGATCACCGGGGTGATCGAGAACAGCGCCGTGGCGGCCACGAAGATGCCCAGGGCGACCAGCGCGGCGCTGGGCCAGCCGGCCGGCGCGACCTGGTGGGTGGCGGCGAAGTGGATGCTCATCGCCGTCGCCTGGATCGCAAAGCCGATGAGGATCCAGCTGCGGCCGAGATCGCGATTGGCGGCGCGCGCGCCCAGCCAGAGGCCGACAATGGAGCCGAACCCGATCATCGACTGGAAGGCCGCGACCCCGGCGCCGGTGACGCCCGCCCCCACCCGCACGATCGGGGCGATGTAGAGGTTCAGGGTCATGTTGGCCGCGAAGGCCAGGAAGGTGGTCAGGTAGAGCGGCCAGATCGCCGGCAGGTCGAGGCTGCCGCCGGCCCGCTTGGGCGGCGCCGGCACCTTGGGCAGGAACAGCAGCACGCCGGCCAGGGCGATGGCCGACAGGGTCGCCGCGGTCAGGAAGGTCGCCCGCCAGCCGAACATGTCGCCGACCACGCTGCCGATCGGGATGCCGACCACGAAGGCCAGCGTCATGCCGCCCGAGACCATGGCCAGCGCCGAACCGCGTCGGTCGGGCGGGGCCAGCGAGGCGGCCGCGACGCTGGCGGCCGGACCCGACATCGCCCCCGCCAGGCCGGCCAGCGCGCGCAGCACCATCAGCGTCTCGAAGTTCGGCGTCAGGGCGCAGGCGATGTGCAGCAGCAGGCCGAAGGTCAGGCCGACGATCACCATGATCTTGCGGTCGACCCGCGCGAACAGCCAGGCCGCGACCGGCCCGAGCACCGCCGAGGTCAGCACGAACACGGTCTGCAGCTGCCCGGCCACCGCGGTGGTGACGCCGAGATCGGCGGCCAGGGTCTCCAGCAAGCCGGCGAAGATGAAGGCGCCTGACCCGAACGCGAACGTCACCATGGTCAGAACGAAAATACGCGGGTTCATGCAGCCGAGCTTAGCCGCGCGAGCATACCGCCCGCCAGACATTTGCGAGCGTCGTTCGTCGAACCCGTCGCATTAGCGTCCGGCGGCGAGCTTGTCCTGATGCGCGCCGAGCGCATCGAGCGCAGCCGTGCCGGCCTTTGACGCGCTCGCTCCGTCGGCGCCGATCGACAGTCGCAGGTCGGAGCCGCGCGCGTAGGCCGGCCAGGCCGGGCGTCCGCCGCCGTTGGGATCGCCGCTGCGGGCGAAGGCGGTCCAGTAGTCGCCGACCAGCCGCGCGGCGGCCTCGTCGGCCGGGGTCGCGTCGATGTCGCCCGCCGCCGCCAGGTCGCCGAACACGAAGGCCAGCTCGGTCGCATGGCCGGCGCCCTTCTGCGACTTGCGCTTGGACTCGGGCACGTAGCCGAAGCTGTAGAGCCAGGTCGGCGCGCCGCTCGCGGCCTGCAGGCCGGCCAGATGGCGCGCCGGCTCGACGAAGGTGACGTCGCTGGTCAGCTGAGCGTCGAGCGCCGACTTCGAACCGTAGGCCGCTTGGATCTCGTCGCCGGCGCCCAGCTCCTTCAGGGTCTTGGCGGCCATCGGCCCGCGCAGGAAGCCCGGCAGGAAGCCTAGCTCGTCGCTGTTGGCGCCGACCAGATAGGGGACCTTGGCCTGACGGCCGGCAGCAAAGCCCGCGGCGACGTCGCTGGTCACCAGCACGCCGTCGATCATCGGCCCGGAATAGGTGTCGGCCTCCTGGTTCAGCAGGTCGAGCTTGCCGCGCAGCTTGTCGGCGCTCAGTGCGCGCAGCGCCGCGAGGTCCTCGCCCTTGACCCCGGCCTTTGTCGCGAAGGCCGTACCGACCGCCTCGGCCGCCGGCTTGCCGGCCCGCTCGGCCGACAGCATCGGCAGCACGTCGCGGCCGCCGCCCGACTGGGCGATCGCCTTGTGGAACAGGCCGCGGGCCGGCTGCGCCAGCATCAGCTGGTTGACCGAACCGCCGCCGGCCGACTCGCCGAAGATGGTCACGTTGCCCGGGTCGCCGCCGAACGCGGCGATGTTGCGCTTCACCCATTCGAGCGCCGCCACCTGGTCCATGAACGCGAAGTTGCCGGTCGCCGCGCCGGCCGCCTCGCGCGTCAGGGCCGGATGGGCGAAGAAGCCGAACCGGCCGAGCCGGTAGTTGAAGGTCACCACCACCACGTCGCGGGCCGCCAGCTTGGCGCCGTCGAAGATCGGCTGGCTGCCCGAACCCATGACGAAGCCGCCGCCGTGGATCCAGACCATCACCGGCGCCTGCTTGGCGGCGGCCGGGGCCCAGACGTTCAGGGTCAGGCAGTCCTCGCTGGTCGGCTGCGCGGACTGTGTCTTGTCCCAGGCCACCCGGTTCTGGATGCAGTCCGATCCGTATTGATCAGCTTCGCGCACGCCGCTCCAGGGCGCCGGGGCGGCGGGCGCCTTCCAGCGCAGGTCGCCGACCGGGGGGGCCGCGAACGGGACGCCCTTGAACGCCTTCACGCCGTCGGCCTGGCGTCCGCGCAGGGTTCCGCTGTCGATCTGCGCCTCGACCGGCGCGCCGCCCGACGGGGGCGACTGGCTCATCGCCGGCTGGGCGCAGGCGCCGAGCAGCAGGGCCGCCGCGAGGGTCGCCGCCAGGCGATTGCAAGACGTCATCGATTTCCTCCCACGCCCACCACCCGGCGCTGATCACGGCGATGCTATAGCACCGCGCGATGAAATCGAGATCATTTATGATCATAGATGATCGAAAATGCTTCAGGCGGCCTTGGCTTGCGCCGCGCGCTTCGGACGCTTGCGCTTCTGGGTCTTCGGCCCGGCCCAGAAGGTCCACACGGCCAGCGAACCGAGCAGCGCCAGGGTCAGGCCCGAGACCGTCATCACCAGCCGATAGGCCAGGCCGCCGACCTTGGCCGCATGGATCGGGTACTCGGCGTTGGCGATCCGCACGCCCAGCGGCTGGGTCTGGGCGTCGCGGCTCTGGACCAACCGCCCGTCGGCGGGATCGAACCAGAACATGGTGCGACCGTTGGGCAGCCATTCGGCCTGCTGGCGCACCCGCAGCGAAATCAGCCCGCCGGGCTTGGTCGGCAGGGTGAGGATCCTCAACTCCGCGTCGGGATATTTCGCCCGCGCCGTCGCCAACAGGGCGCCGTAGTCGATGTCGGCCGCCTTCGGGCCGCCCTCGATCTTGGGCGGCTTCTGGGCCGCCGCCATCACCGCGGGGCTGGAGAACGGCGCCAGCAGCACGTCCTCGACCGCCGGCAGGGTCATCATCACCCCGGTCAGCATCGAGACGAACAGCAGCGGCGCGGTGACGACGCCCAGGTCGCGGTGCTGGCGCACCACGCCGTTGCGGCTCAGGTTCGAGGGCCATAGCCGGAACACGAAGAGCCGCCGCGCCGGCCACCACAGGATCACCCCGGTGATCACGAAGCCCAGGCCGACCAGCGCCATGATCCCCGCCGCCAGCTTGCCGACGTCGGCGGCCAGCAGATGATGGTGCAGGTCGAACAGCCAGATTTCCGGCCGCTGCCACTTCGAGGTCCAGGTCGCGACGATCTCGCCGCTCTGGTCGGCATAGGCGCCGCGCGTCCGGTCGACATAGCTCAGCTGGTGCAGCCCAAACCGCTCGCTGGCCAGCACGATGGAGCGCGGCGCGTCCGGCCCCGAGAAGAGTTTCTCCACGGTCGCGGCGAGCGCCGCCGCGTCCTGGTTCTGCGCGTCGGCGGCGTGCGGCAGCGTCGCGCGCAGATAGGCGTCCTTGTGGACCAGCAGCGCGCCCGAGAGGCCGAGCACCGCCAGGAAGAGGCCGATCAGGCCTCCAGCCCACCGGTGCAGCAGCCTCAGGGTCGGCATCAGAACTTGCGCTCCAGACCCAGGGTGAAGACCCGCCCGCGGCCGGCGAAGTTGCGCAGGTTGTCGGTCGGGTTGCTCGTGTCCGAAGCGTAGCTCAGATAGTACTCGTCCATCAGGTTCTGCACGCTGAAGATCACGTCGCCGAAGCCCGCCTCATAGCGGACCGAAGCGTCGACCAGCGTGTAGCCGCCGAAGCTGTTGCGCGGATCGGCGCCGTCGAAGCTGCGCTCCAGATACGACTGGCTCTGCAGCCGCGCCGCCAGCGGCCCCTGCTGGTAGATCAGCGCGAAGTTGAAGCGGTCGGGCGAGATGTTGGCGCCGTCCAGGTCGATGTCGACGCGGCCGTCGCCGTTGCTGTCGGCGCGGCCCTTCAGCTTGGCGTAGCCGGCGTTGACGCTGACGCCGGGCACCGGGGTCCTGGCGGTGAGGTTCAGCTCCAGGCCCTCGATCTCCACGCGCTGGCGCTGCACGTCGTAGACGCCGGTGGCGGGGTTGAGCACCAGCAGCTGACCCACCTTGGACTTGGACCAGAAGTAGGCGGCGCTGGCCTCGAACGCACCCTGCTTCCACTCGGCGCCGATCTCCTGGTTGTCGGAAACCACCGGGCTGATGTCGAGGAAGGTGTCGACGTCCACGCCGTCGCGGTTGACCGCCCGCAGGATGCGGCCGACGTCGGGCACGGTGTAGCCCTCGGCGTAGCTGGCGTAGAGGCGCAGGCCCGCGATCGGGTTCACGACGATCCCGCCGTTGACCAAGGTGGCGTCGAAGCTCGGCTCGCCGCCGCCGACCGCGCGCGAACCGTAGGTCGCCAAGGTGGTGTAGTCGCCGACCTTCAGGGTCACCGACTCATAGCGGGCGCCCCCGGCCAGGTGCACCTTGTCGCCGAACAGGGCGAGGTTGGCCTGCACGAACGGCGCGACGCTGCGGAACTCCGTCGGCGGCACCCAGACGCGGTTGGTGACGATCAGCGACTGCGCGGTCTCGTCGCGCATGGTGTCGAGGCCGAGCGTCGCGTTCAGGCCCGGCACGAACGGCACTTCACGCTCGTAGCTGGCGCGGGCGCCGAGCTTTTCGGATTCGTTGGAGGATTGCTCGAACAGCGTCCCGAGCGGGGCGATGCGCACGTCCTGGAACGTGGCGCTGCGGTCGCCGCCGAAGGTGTCGCGCGAGCGGTTGTAGAACAGTTGGGCGTTCAGGTCGCCGCCCCACAGGTCGTCGTCGGTCAGGGCCAGCGACACGGTCTCGACCTTGTTGGCGGCGGTGCGGCCTTCCGCCGTGCCGCGCATCGATGTGGCGGCGCGGTTCTTCGTGCGGTCGCCGGCGACGATCACATAGTCGCCGTCGCCCTTCAGCTCGAAGCGGTTGGCGATCAGGTCCAGGCGCATGCTGTCGTCGATCTGCCAGCCGAAGCGACCGAAGATCGAGGTGCTGATCGAGTCCTGGATTTCGCCCTGGGTGTTGTCGACGGCGACGCGGTCGCCGCGGCCGTCATAGAAGGCGCCGCGCGCCTCGTAGGCGAGGCCCAGCGTGGCGTCGAAAGCGCCGCTGCGCCAGGCGCCCAGCCCTGCCGTCTTCCAGCCGAGGCCGTCGCCGTGCGCCTGCGCATCGGTGCTGGCCTGCACCAGCACGCGGCCCGACAGCCCGTCTTCCTTCGGCGGTCCCACCGTCACCTGGTTGACCACCCCGCCGGTGGCGCCGATGCCCTGCAGGGCGTTCGATCCATAGATCAGCTCGACGTGGTCGATGAAGAAGGCGTCGATTGTGAAGCCGTCGCGCGACCCGTCGCGGATCGGGGTCGACTGCGGAATGCCATTGATCGCGAACAGCGGCGAGCGGCCGCGCAGGGTCTCGCCGCTGCCCGACAGTTTCTGACGCGTCGGCGAGAACGACGGCGACAGCGACGACACCGCATCGACGATCGAGCCGCTGATCGCGACCTGCTGCGCCAGCGTCGTGGAGTCGACCACGTCGACGGTCATCGGCAGAGCGCTGGCCGGCAAGGTCGTGCGGGCTGCGGTGATCACCAGTTCGGACACGTCAGTGGTCCCGCCCCGGGCGTCCTGCGCCTGGGCCGCGCCCGCAACGCTCAAGGCCAACAGGCTCGCGCTCGCCGCCAACACGCTTCCACGCGCGATCCGCGCCCCGCCGATAATCGTCATGCAGTCCCCGACACGCTCAACAACCTAAGGCGCGCTCTATAGCGGCGACTGCGACTTACTCTCAACAGACTTATGCGCGCATCCCTCGGACGGCGGGGGCGCCGGTCAGCCGGAGAACCAGCCGCCGAGCACGCAGCTGACCTGGCCGTCGCGGACCGTGACCGTGGCGCGCTGGCCGACTCCGGGCTTGTAGAGGCGCGTGCGCCCGTCGCTCGTCACCGCCAGCGCCGCGGGGGCGGTGAACTGACAGACGCGGTAGACCTCGCCGCCGACCATCCCGCGCTTTGCCGGCGCCACGCAGCTGACATGGCCGTAGCGCCGTTCGAAGCGGATCCCGCCGTAGTCGAAACCCTTCGGTCCCTTGGCCCCGAAAAACGTCGGCGAGGGATCGGCCGCCGGGCAAGCCGGACCGGCGATGTTCCAGGCCCGGCGCATGGCCGCCTGCTCGGACCAGGTCTCGTAGATCGAGAGCGCCGGGACGGCGAGGATGACCAGCATCAGGCCGGCCAGGTTGACGACCTGCCCCGGCCACGACTCCAGCACGCCCTGTCGGTCCGACCACGCCATGGCGGCAGTTGACCTCGCAGATCACCGTTCGGCAACCCTGAAGTGCGGGCACTCCGTAGCGCAACCGTCAGCGGAAGGGTCCGGCGCGAGCTTGCCGCAGGGCGCGCGGCGAGGCGCCCCACCAGTGCGCGACCGCGCGGGAAAAGGCGCTGGTCTGCGAGTAGCCGAGCAGCCGGCCGATCTGGGCGATGCTGGCCTGGGATTCGGCCAGCAGGATCAGCGCCTCCTCCATCCGGTAGCCTTCGAGCAGTGACTTGAAGCTGGCCCCGGCTTCGGCCAGCCGCCGCTGCAGCGTTCGCGGCGAGCAGCCGACCTCGGCGGCGACGCTGGCGACATCGGCCGCGCCCGGCCCCAGCTTGCCGATCGCCGCGCGCACGTTCTGGCACAGGCCGTCCATCCGCCGCCGGCCGGCCAGCAGGGATTCGGCGTAGGCCAGGTTGAGGTCGCGCAATGCCGGGTCGGCGCCGGGGATCGGCGCGGCCAGGGCCTCGGCGTCGAAGTCGATAGTCGCCTGCGCCGCGCCCATCCGCACCGGACAGCCGAGCAGGGCCGCGAAGGGGGCCGGATCGGCCTCGGCCCGCCCGACCAGCTGCACCAGCACCGGATGCGGCCGTCGCCCGCCCGCCGCGGCCACCACCGAGTCGATCTGCAAAGGGTCGATGCCCACCGCCGCCTTGCTGGGCTCGTAGGTCAGCCGCAATCCGCCGTCCCGCGCGGTCGGGACGAACCGGCCGCTGTCGCTGAGCAGCGCCTGGTAGCGCACCATGTGGCGCAGCGACTCCTCGAACGTCTGGCTGTGGGCGCGCACCACGCTGACCACGTTGGCGGCCTGAACCGGCAGCCGCGCTCCGACCTTCAGCCCCAGCAGCGGATCGTCGCTGAGCGCCCGCGCCCGCCGCCAGATGCGCCGCGCCAGGCTGACCTCGATCTGGGCGGCGTCGGGCACGCGTCCCTCGACGACGCCGCGCAGTCCATGGGTCAGGGCGGCCCGCTCCAGTCCCTCGCGGACCAGGCCGTCGAGCACCGCATTGATCCAGACCGAAGCGATGGTCAGCGCCGACATGTCGTCCTTACCCGCCAGTCCGGGCGGCCTTGCCTGGCGCGTAACATCAACTTTTCGGCGGGGGCTGTCACCTCGCCCGGATCGGTTTGCGATTGCCTTCCGCCAGGGGAACCCAAATTGGATAAAGCGGTATGTTTCGGGAGGTATCGATGGCGGATTCAGCGGAAATCGCGGACGCGGCGACCACGGGACTGGGCTTCGACCCGGTGAAGCTGCGCGAGAAGTACCGCGCCGAGCGCGACAAGCGCCTGCGGGTCGACGGCAACGAGCAGTACGTCGAGGTCACGGGCGACTTCGCCCGCTATCTCGACGACCCCTATGTCGAACCGGGCTTCACCCGCGCGCCGCTGACCGACGAGGTCGAGGTGGTGGTGATCGGCGGCGGCTTCGGCGGCCTGCTGGCCGCCGCCCGGCTGCGCGAAGCCGGCGTCAAGGATCTGCGCGTCATCGAGAAGGGCGGCGACTTCGGCGGCACCTGGTACTGGAACCGCTATCCGGGCGCGGCCTGCGACGTCGAAAGCTACGTCTACCTGCCGCTGCTGGAGGAGACCGGCTACATGCCGGTCGAGAAGTACACCCGCGCGCCGGAGATCCTGGCCCACAGCCGGTCGATCGCCCAGAAGTACGAGCTCTATGCCAACGCCTGCCTGCAGACCGAAGTCACCGGCATGACCTGGGACGAGGCGGCCGGCCGCTGGACCATCACCACCAATCGCGGCGACGCCATGCAGGCCCGGTTCGTGGTCATGGCCAACGGTCCGCTGCACCGGCCCAAGCTGCCCGGCATCCCGGGCGTCGACAGCTTCAAGGGCCACACCTTCCACACCAGCCGCTGGGACTACGACTACACCGGCGGCGACTCCAACGGCGGCCTCTCGGGTCTCGCCGGCAAGCGCGTCGGCATCATCGGCACCGGGGCGACCGCCGTGCAGTGCGTGCCGCACCTGGGCGCCGGCGCCGGCGAACTCTTCGTCTTCCAGCGCACGCCCTCGTCGATCGACGTGCGCAACAACCGCCCGACCGATCCCGACTGGGCCGCGAGCCTGACGCCGGGCTGGCAGCAGGCGCGGATGGACAACTTCAACATCCTGGTCAGCGGCGGTTTTGCGGAAGAGGACCTGGTCAACGACGGCTGGACCGACATCATCCGCAACCTCGGCATGATCGCGCGCAACAAGAATGCCGCGGCCGGGGTGCAGGACCCGGGCGAGCTGGTGCAACTGGCCGACTTCCAGAAGATGGAGCAGATCCGCGGCCGGGTGGACTCGGTGATCAGCGATCCCGCCACCGCCGAGGCGCTGAAGCCCTACTACAACCAGTTCTGCAAGCGCCCCTGCTTCCACGACGAATACCTGGCGACCTTCAACCGGCCGAACGTCACCCTGGTCGACACGCAAGGCCACGGCGTCCAGCAGATCACCGAGAAGGGCGTGGTGGTGGACGGCGTCGAGTACGAACTCGACTGCCTGATCTTCGCCACCGGCTTCGAGGTCGGCACGTCCTACGCCCGGCGCGCCGGCTACGAGGTGGTCGGCGCCGGCGGCGTCACCCTGACCGGCAAGTGGGACGGCGGGGTCTCGACCCTGCACGGGATGCACAGCCGCGACTTCCCCAACTGCTTCATCATGAGCAACAGCCAGTCGGGCTTCACCGTGAACTACCCGCACATGCTCAACGAGCAGGCCAAGCACATCGGCTACATCCTGGCGACCTGCGCCGAGCGCGGCATCGCGCGGGTGGAGGCCACGCAGGCGGCTGAGGACGCCTGGGTGCAGACGATCGTCGACTCGGCCCTGCAGCGCGCCAAGTTCGCCGAGGAGTGCACCCCCGGCTACTACAACAACGAGGGCCAACCCTCGGCGCTGGCCGCCCGCAACGGCTCCTACGGCAAGGGCCCGATCGCCTTCGTGAAGCTGCTCGAAGATTGGCGCGCGGCCGGGGCCCTCGACGGTCTGGAGACCCGCGCCCTCTAGCGAAGATCACGAACGCGCGCGGGCTGGAACTCGCTTCGGCGGCGGACGGTTGGCTGATCGTCCGCCATCGAAGGAGGCCGCCATGAGCGTCAACGGTCTGGACGTCTTCGACAGGACGCTGCACACGACCAACGCCTGGCTCAAGGAGCTGTCCGAGGAGCTGGACGTCGATCGGCACGGCGCCTGGAAAGTGCTCAGCGTGGTCCTGCACAAGCTGCGCGACCGCCTGCCCGTGGACCTGTCGGCCCACCTAGGCTCGCAGCTGCCGCTGCTGATCCGCGGCGTCTATTACGACCAGTACCAGCCGGCCAAGCAGCCGAACCGCTGCAGCAGCCAGGACGAGTTCATCGCCGACGTCGGCGACTGGCTGACCGACGCGCACAGCGTCGATCCGCGCCGCGCGATCGAGGCGGTCTGCCGGGTGCTCTCGCGCCATCTGGCCCCCGGCCAGGTCGAGAAGGTGCGCGCCAACCTGCCCAAGGCGCTGCGCCCGCTGTGGAGCGCGCCGGCCGACACCCCGCCGCGGCGCCGTCCGGAGAAGGCCGCCCAGGCGGCCGCGGCCATGGCGACCGGCATCTAGGCGCCGCAGCCCGATAGCGAGGCGCCGGCGCCACAGGCGCGGCGTGTCGTATCGATGACGCTTGGGTTGCGCTTTCGCGACTCTCCTAAGCCCCCTAAAACGCAGCACAATCGCTGCTTGGGGGACCCAGCCATGACCATGCGTACGCGTTTCTTGAACCGGGCCGCGCACGCTGCGCTGGTCGTCGCCGCGGGCCTGGCGGTCCTGGCTCCGGCCCAGGCCCTGGCCCAGGACACCGAGCTCGGCGAGGTCGTCGTCACCGCCCAGAAGCGCTCGGAGAACCTCAACGACGTGCCGGTCTCGGTGACCGCAATCTCCGCCGAGAAGCTGGACGTCATCCAGTCGTCCGGCGGCGACATCCGGGTGTTCTCGGCCCGCATCCCGAACGTGACGCTTGAATCGAGCTACGCGCGGATCTTCCCACGGCCTTATATCCGCGGACTCGGCAACACCGACTTCGACTTCAACGCCTCGCAGCCCGTCTCCTTCGTCTACGACGAGGTGGTGATGGAGAACCCGGTGCTGAAGAGCTTCCCGCTGTTCGACATCGAGCAGGTCGAGGCCCTGCGCGGGCCGCAGGGCACGCTGTTCGGCCGCAACACCCCGGCCGGCGTTCTGAAGTTCGACAGCGCCAAGCCGACCCAGAGCTTCGGCGGCTTCGCCCAGGCCTCCTACGCCACCTTCGGTACGGTCAATCTGCAAGGCGCGGTGTCGGGCCCGATCATCGACGGCGTGCTCGCCGGCCGCCTGTCGGGCATCTGGATGCACCGCGACGACTGGATCGACAACGGCTTCACCGGCAAGGACGACGTCACCGGCGGCTACGACCAGAGCGCCTTCCGCGGCCAGCTGCTCTACACGCCGACCGAGGCGTTCAGCGCCCTCTTGAACCTGCACTACACCAAGCTCGACGGCTCGCCGCAGATCTTCCGCGCCAACATCATCCAGCGGGGGACCAACGACCTGGTCTCCGGCTTTGATCGCGAAAAGATCTACCAGGACGCCCAGCCGCGCACCGGCCAGACCATGGAAGGCTCGGGCGCCAACATGAAGCTGACCTACGACTTCGCCGACGACGGCCCGACCCTGACCTCGATCACCGCCTACGAGCACGTGACCGCCTACTCGCGCGGCGACGTCGACGGCGGCTTCGGCGCGGTGTTCGCGCCGCCCTCGGGACCCGGCCTGATCCCGTTCACGGCCGAGAGCGCCGACGGGGTGCCCTACCACGCCCAGTGGAGCCAGGAAGTCCGTCTGGCCGGCGACTACGCCGGGGTGAACTATACGGTCGGCGCCTTCTACTTCTTCGAAGACCTGAAGATCGACAGCATCAACTTCGACACCCTGGCCAACGGGGCCCGCAACGGCTTCGCCTACCAGCACCAGAAGACCAAGGCCTGGGCGCTGTTCGCCAACGCCGACTACAAAGTCACCGACCAGCTGACCATCGGCGGCGGCATCCGCTACTCCAACGACAAGAAGGAGTTCATCGCCCAGCAGACGCTGTCGCCGATCGGCCTGCCGCCGACTCCGATCCTGGCCGCCGATCCGGAAAGCGACGACGTCAGCTTCAACCTCAACGCCACCTATGCGGTGAACGACGACGTCAACGTCTACGCCCGTATCGCCAAGGGCTACCGCGCCCCGTCGATCCAGGGCCGCCTGCTGTTCGGCTCGACCATCTCGGTCGCCGACACCGAGACGCTGATGTCCTACGAGGCCGGCTTCAAGGCCGACCTGTTCGACCGCCGCGCCCGGGTCGACGCGTCGGTCTACTACTACAAGGTCGACGACATGCAGCTGACCGCGGTCGGCGGCGGCGCCAACTTCAACCGCCTGGTCAACGCCGAGCACGCCGAGGGCTACGGCTTCGAGTTCAACGGCGAGGCCAACCCGATCGAGCACCTGCTGCTGACCGCGGGCCTGTCCTACAGCCACACCGAGATCCAGGATCCGAACCTGGCCATCCAGCCGTGCGGCGCGCCCTGCACGGTGCTCGACCCGGCCGGCGCGCCGGGCACGGTGCTGGTCGACGGCAACAGCCTGCCCAACGCCCCGCGCTGGATCGCCAACATCACCGCCCGCTACGCCATCCCGTTCCGCGACGGCGAATTCTACGCCTACACCGACTGGGCCTACCGCTCGAAGATCAACTTCTTCCTCTACCGCTCGGTCGAGTTCACCGACGACGAGCTGCTCGAGGGCGGCCTGCGGCTGGGCTACGTCACCGCCGACGGCAAATGGGACGCGGCGGTGTTCGGCCGTAACATCACCGACGACGAAAGCCTGGAAGGCGGCATCGACTTCAACAACCTGACCGGCTTCGTGAACGACCCGCGCACCATCGGCGTGGAGCTGAAGACCCGGTTCTAGGGCAGGCGACGGCGAGGGGGCGACCCCTCGCCGCATCCAGATTGACGGAGCCTTAACTACGCTCAGGGGCAGATGGCCCTTGGAATTGGGAGCGTTGCCTTGAGCCTCAAACTGGTTGAACGGCCCGAGGGCTATTACGAGATCGAACCGCGTCCGACGCCGGACGAGCTCGCGGCCTATTATCGCGACAAGTACTTCGGCGCGACCGACGGACGCACGCCCTACGCTCACGGCTACACGGCCGAGGAGCTCGAACACAAGCTGCTGCAGCCGGCCGAGACCGAGCTGGTCTGGGGCAGGGCGCCCGGCCGCCTGCTCGAAGTCGGCGTCGGCGAAGGCTTCACCCTCGACTACTTCCTCAAGCGCGGCTGGTCCGCCAAGGGCCTGGACTTCACCGACGACGGGGTGCGCGAGTTCCATCCGCACCTGGCCGAGCACCTGATGCTGGGCGACGCCTTCGCCCTGCTCGACGAGGAGATCGCCAAGGGCCAAGTCTACGACCTGGTGGTCTGCAACAACGTCCTCGAACACGTCATCGACCCGATGGGGCTGCTGCAGCGGCTGCGCGCCATCGTCGCGCCGGGCGGTCTGCTGCGCGTCGCCGTGCCGAACGACGGCTCCTGGCTGCAGGCGCAGATCGTCGGCCGCGGCCTGGCTGACCCGCAGTTCTGGCTCGCTGCCCCCGACCACCTCAACTACTTCAACACCGACACCCTGCCGCGCGCCCTGGCCGCCAACGGCTGGGAGGTGGTCGAGCATCTGGGCGAGTTCCCGATCGACATCTTCCTGCTCAATCCGGACACCGGCTACATGCGCGACCGCAGCAAGGGCCGGAACTGCCACTTCACCCGCGTGGCCTTCGAGATGGGCCTGTGGCGCGACCGGTCGCTGGAAGCGGTGATCGAGTTCCGTCGCGGCTGCGCGCGGGCCGGCGTCGGCCGCAACCAAACCGCCTACGCCCGGCCGGTCTAGCGGGGCCGGCGAGCGGCGATGAACGTCCTCATCCTCAGCGCCGCCGCCAAGGTCCTGCTGGTCCAGGCGTTCCGGGCCGCCGCCCAGCCGCTAGGCGGCCGGGTGCTGGCCGCCGACATCGCCGCGGACAACGCCGCCCTCTTCGCCGCCGACCAGGCGCTGATCCTGCCGCGCAGCGACGCGCCGGAGTTCGCCGATGCGCTGCTTGACGCCTGCGCCCGGCATGCCGTCGGCCTCGTCGTGCCGACCCGCGACGGCGAGCTGGCGGTGCTGGCGCAGCTGCGTCCGCGCCTCGCTGCGGCGGGCGTGACGACGCTGGTCCCCGCGGCCGAGGCGCTCGCCGTCTGCCGCGACAAGCGCCGCTTTGCGCAGGCCTGCGCCGACCTCGGGCTCGCCACGCCCCGGACCTATGCGCCGGGCGAGACGCCCGACGCCTTCCCGGTCTTCGTCCGCCCGGTGGACGGGGCCGGCGGCGCCGGCGCCCGGCGGATCGACGATCCGGCCGACCTGCCGACCGGCGAGGATCTGCTGATCCAGGCCTTCGACAACGGCCCGGAGTTCACCATCGACGTGCTGATGAGCCTGGACGGCGCGCCGCTGCAGGCGGTCGCCCGCCGGCGGCTGCAGGTCCAGGCCGGCGAGGCGACCAAATCACGCACGCAGGACCTTCCAGCCCTCACCGACCAGGCGCTGAAGCTCTGCGCCGCCCTCGGCCTCGTCGGCCACAACGTCGTCCAGGCGTTCCACGACGAGGCCGGGACCCGCTTCATCGAGATCAACCCGCGCTTCGGCGGCGCCTCCAACCTCTCGATCCAGGCGGGCCTGGCCTCGCCCGAGCGCATCCTGCAGATGGCGCGCGGCGAAGTCGAAGCGGCCGCCCGGCCGCGGACCCTCGCCTACGGCCTGACCATGCTGCGCTATTCTCAGGACCGGATCGTCACCGACGCCGAACTGGCCGCCTTGTGATCAGCGCCCTGCTCATCGATCTCGACGACACGCTCTACGACGAGCGGACCTACGTGCTGTCCGGCTTCCGCGCCGTGGCCGAAGAGCTGGCCCAGCGCCACCCGCGGCTCGACGCCGCCGCCCTCGCCGCCGGTATGGAGGCCGAGCTCGACGCCCACGGCCGCGGCCGCATCTTCGACGTCGTGCTGGCCCAGGCCGGGCTGCCCGCCAGTCCGGCGCTGATCGGCGAACTGGTCGGGGTCTACCGCGACCACCGCCCGACGATCAGCCTCTGGCCCGGCGTCGCGGGCGCCCTGGCCGCGCTCGCCAAGTCCTATCGGTTGGCCATCGTCACCGACGGCCTGGCGCTGATGCAGTCGCGCAAGGTCGAGGCGCTGGGCGTCGCCGACCTGGTCGACGAGGTGCTGCTGTGCTGGGAGCACGAGGCGCCCAAGCCCGATCCGGCCTGCTATCTTGAGGCCCTGCGCCGGCTCGACGCCTTCCCGGCCCAGGCCGTGGTGATCGGCGACAATCCCGACCACGACATGGCCGCCGCTGCCGCGGTCGGCTGCCGCTCGGTCCGGGTGCGGACCGGCAAGTTTGCGGCGCTTGGCGACGGCGGCTTCCCGCCGGACGCCGAGGCGCCGAGTTTCGTGGAGATCGCGCCGGTGCTGGCGCGACTCGAACCTGGAGACGGCGTGTGAGCCAACCCCTCGTCAGCATCGCCGGCCGCAAGATCGGCCCCGGCCATCCGCCCTACATCGTCGCCGAGATGTCCGGGAACCATAACGGCGAGATCGCGCGCGCACTGGCCCTGATCGACGCGGCCAAGGCGGCCGGCGCCGACGCGGTCAAGCTTCAGACCTACACCGCCGACACCATCACCATCGACCACGATGGACCCGGGTTCACGGTGCATGGCGGCCTCTGGGACGGGCGGCGGCTCTACGACCTCTACCAGGAAGCCTACACGCCCTGGGACTGGCACGCGCGGCTGTTCGCCCACGCCCGCGAGATCGGCATCACGGTCTTCTCCTCGCCGTTCGATCCGACCGCCGTCGAGCTGCTCGAGAGCCTCGGCGCCCCGGCCTACAAGATCGCCTCCTTCGAGCTGATCGACATTCCGCTGATCGAGCTCTGCGCGCGCACCGGCAAGCCGCTGATCATGTCGACCGGCCTGGCCTCGCCGGCCGAGATCGCCGAGGCCGTCGCCGCCGCCCGCGGCGCCGGGGCCAGCGAGATCATCGTGCTCCACTGCAACAGCGGCTATCCGACCCCGCCGTCGGACATGAACCTGCTGACCCTGCCGCATCTGGCCGCCCAGCACGGCGTGGCTGTCGGCCTCTCCGACCACACCATGGGCGTCACCGCCTCGGTGGCGGCGGTGGCGCTGGGCGCATGCTTCATCGAAAAGCACTTCACCCTCAGCCGCGCCGAGGGCGGGGTCGACTCCGACTTCTCGCTGGAGCCGGCCGAGCTGGAACGGCTGGTGGTCGAATGCCGCGACGCCTGGCTGGCGCTCGGCGCGGTCCGCTACGACGAAGCCCCGTCCGAGGCCTCCAGCCGCGACCACCGCCGCTCGCTCTACGTGGTCGCCGACGTCGCCGCCGGCGAAGCGCTCACCGCGGCCAACGTCCGCTCGATCCGCCCAGGCTTCGGCCTGCCGCCCAAGCACTTGCCCGAAGTTCTCGGCCGCAGGGCGTCCCGCGCCCTGCCCCGCGGCGCTCCGCTCGACTGGTCGATGGTGGAGTAGTTCGGGACACCCCAATTGCTCCCCCTCTGGGGGGAGCTGTCAGCCGTCCGGCTGACTGAGGGGGACTTTGACTGCTCCCGCAGCCCCCTCCGTCGCGCTCCGCGCGCCACCTCCCCCAAAAGGGGGGGATCTAGGCTCAGCCCTTCCGGAACAGCCACCAGGTCGCGTCGTCCAGACCCGTCGCCCGCTTCCAGAAGAAGCCGTAGTCGACCAGCTGCAAGTCCGGGAAGCGGTCCATGTAGAGGCCGCCGAAGTCGTTCTTGAACAGCAGGCCCTCGTGGCCGCGATAGCTCAGCGTCTCGGGCCGCGGCGAGAAGTACTCGGCGCACAGCACGTACTTCGACGACACCCGATGGATCTCGTCCATGGTCGCCGGCAGCCGCGACGGATCCACGTGGATCAGCACGCCGGTCGTGAACGCCATCTCCACCGCGCCGTCGGCCAGCGGGATCTTGTCGCCAAAGCCCTCGTACAGCCGCTCGGCCGGCAGGATGCCGTCGGCCAGCACCCGCGCCCGCGCCGTGGCGTTGGGTTCGATCGCCGAGAGCTCCGCGCCCAGCAGCCGAGGCATGACCCGCAAATTAAGGCCGAGGTTGCAGCCGACCTCCAGGATGGTCTTCGGCGGATCCCCGGCGAAGGCCTGGGCGAAGCGGCCCCACATGAAGGTCCGCGCCCGCAGCGCCTCGTCCGAGGCCACGTTGCGCTGCGTGTACTCGGCGCCAAAGTCTCCCGCCCAGGCGGATTTCGGGTCGGCCGGCGTGCCGGTCATGGGGGGCTCCTAGGTGTCAGGTTCGAAGTGGGAGAAGGGCAGGGCCCGGATGTCGTCGGACGAAAAGTCCGGCTTGGCCGGATAGAGCGCGGCATAGACCTTCTCGACGAAGGCGTAGTCCTCGGGCGTGTCGACGGTCCAGCGCAGGCCGCTCTCGTCGCGGGCCTGGACCAGTTCGCCCTGGGTGAAGGGCGCGCCCGGGCGATAGAGAAACGGCGTCACATGTTCGCGGTCGTAGGGATCGCTCGCCTCGCGCCCGGCGGTCAGCAGGTCCTCGGCGTCGAACGACTCGACGTCGAGGCCACGCGGATAGGTGCGGTTGCGGCCGTTGGAACAGTAGTCGACGCCCAGCTTGGCTTGTAGCCGCACGCAGTCGTCGATCACCCCCGGATCGGCCAGCGGGCAGTCGGCGGTCAGCCGCACGACTTGGCCGCCGATCCCCAGCGCCTCGATCGCGCCGACATAGCGGCCCAGCACGTCGGCCAGCGGGCCGCGATAGACCTCGACGCCGATTTCCGGGAGGAAGCTCGCCAGCACGTCGTCGCTGGCGTCGTCGCTGGTCGCGACAATCAGACGCGACAGGGTCTCGCAGCGGCGCAGGCGCTCGATCTGGCGCTCGACCATCGGCCGTCCCGCCAGCGGTTTCATCACCTTGCCCGGCAGCCGCGAGGAACTCATCCGCGCCTGCAGGATCGCGACCGCCATGCCCGTTCCCCTCGACTGGCGCGACGTTAGGGCCAGAGCCTTTCGCCGGTCTTAACCGTGCTAGCCAACGGGCGGCGGACAGGGTTATGAGCCGTCTTCCCTCTCGCTCAGGTAGTCAGTGCATGTTGCCTCCCGACGACGCCAAGGCGGTCGCCGCCGCCGAAACTCTCGCCGCCTCCGGGGCCGGCGTGGACCAGGTGCTGGCCCAGCTGCGCGCCACGCTTTCGCTCGACGCCTTCGGGATGCTGATCATCGACCTGCCGCGCGAGGACCTGCCGCACCTGTCGCGGCTCCTGCCGCGCATGGCCAGCGACGAGACCCAGCGCAACTTCACCGGCAACGCCGGCCTGACCCTGCTGCGCGAGACGGTCAGCTTCGTCCGCGCCCTGGCCTACAACTACGCGGCGGTCCGCAACCGCTCGCTCTCGCAGGCCCGCGTCCTCGACTACGGCTGCGGCTACGGCCGCATCACCCGGATGATGTACTACTACACCGATCCGGCCAGCATCTGGGCGATGGACCCCTGGGACTTCGCCGTCGGCCTGTGCCGCGAATCCGGGCTGATCGGCAACCTGGCGCAGTCGGACTACCTGCCCAAGTCGCTGCCGGCGCCGGAACGTGCGATCGACGTCGCCTTCGCCTTCTCGGTGTTCACCCACACCTCGCGCTCGGCCACCGACGCGGCCCTGGGCGCCCTGCGCCGGCACATCGCCGACGACGGCCTGCTGGCCATCACCATCCGCGCGCCCGAGTACTGGGACGTCAATCCGGACTACGCCCAGGACGCCGAGAGCTACAAGGCGCTGCACGCCCGCGACGGCTTCGCCTTCGTGCCGCACCAGCGCGACACCGTCGAAGGCGAGGCGACCTACGGCGACACCTCGATGACGCTGGACTTCATCACCGCCAACTATCCGGACTGGAAGATCGCCGGCTCGGATTGGGCGCTGGCCGATCCCTACCAGCGCTACGTCTTCCTGCAGCCGGCCTAGACGTCCATGCCGCGGAGCACGGCGAGCACCGCCTCGCCGTAGCGCTGCAGCTTGCCCTCGCCGACGCCGGAGATCGCGCCCAGGGCGGGCAGGTCCGACGGCTTGCGCCCGGCGATCTCGGCCAAGGTGCGGTCGTGGAAGATCACATAGGGCGGCAGGTGCTGGCGCGCCGCCTCGTCGCGGCGCCAGGCGCGCAGCGCTTCGAACACCGGCTGGTCGTGGGCGCTTACCGCCAGCGCTGCGCCGCTCTGGCCCTTGCGCCGACCGCTGGTCCGCGCCTTCGGTTCAGGTTCCTGCGGTTTGCGCAGCGAAACCTGCCGCTCGCCGCGATAGATCGCCTTGACCCCGTCGGCGTCGCCCAGCCCGATCAGCGGCCGCCCATCGTTGGGATCCTCGCGCAGCAGGCCGTCGAACAGCAGCTGGTCGATCAGGTCGCGCCAGGCGATGGCGCTCAGCTCCTGGCCGATCCCGAAGGTGGTCAGCCCGGCCTCGAACCCCGACGGATCCTTGGTCTTGCCCAACAGGTGATCGACCAGCCGCCCGCGCCCGAACCGGCCGCCCATGCGGTGCACCGCTGACAGCGCCATCTGCGCCGGCCGGGTGGCGTCCACGGTCTCGACCTCGCCCAGGCACAGGTCGCACTGGCCGCAGGCCTTGACGCCCTCTTCGCCGAAGTAGCGTCGCACCGCGGCGGCGCGGCAGGTCGTGCCGTCGAGCATGGCGTAGAGCTGGCGGACCTTGCGGCCCTGCACCTGCTTGACGCTCTCGTCGACGTCGCGGCCGTCCAGCCGCCGGAACGCCCAGGCCATGTCGGCTGAACCATAGAGGGTGATGCCCTCGGCCGGATCGCCGTCGCGCCCGGCGCGGCCGATCTCCTGCCAATAGGCTTCGATCGAGGCCGGCGGATCGGCGTGGATGACATAGCGGACGTCGGGTTTGTCGACGCCCATGCCGAAGGCGATGGTCGCCACCATCACCGCCTCGTCGGCCTCGAGGAACTTCTCGAGCCGGTCGGCGCGGACGTTCTTGTCGAGGCCCGCATGATAGGCCAGGGCCGGAACCCCCGCCCCGCGCAAGGCCTCGGCGAGCTTGTCGACCCCGTCGCGCGATCCGGCATAGACCACGCCCGAGCGGCCCGGCCGCGCCGCGACCAGCTCCAGCACCCGCTTGTGACCGGCCCCGCGCTTGCGCTCGGCCGACAGCGCCAGCTCGGGCCGTGCGAAGCTGGCTACGAACTCGGCCGAGTCCTCCAGCCGCAGCTCGGCGCGGATGTCCTCGCGCGTTCGATTGTCGGCGGTGGCGGTGACCGCCAGCCGCGGCACGTTCGGGAAGATGTCGGCCAGCCGGCCCAGCATCCGGTACTCGGGCCGGAAGTCGTGGCCCCACTGGCTGACGCAGTGCGCCTCGTCGATGGCCAGCAGCGCCAGCGGCACGCGCGACAGGCGTTCCAGCATCGAGGGCTGCATCAGGCCTTCGGGAGAGATGTAGAGCAGGTCCAGCTCGCCGCGGTCGATCTTCTCCCAGGTCTCGGCCCGCTCCCAGGCCTCGCCGGTGGAATCGAGCTTGGCGGCGGCGACGCCTGACTGCTGGAGGCCGGCGACCTGGTCGGTCATCAGCGCGATCAGCGGCGAGACCACGAGGCCGAGTCCCGGCCGCATCATGGCAGGGATCTGGTAGCAGACGCTCTTGCCGCCGCCGGTCGGCAGCACGGCCATGGCGCTGCGCCCGGCCAGCACCTCGGCGATCACCTCGGCCTGGCGGCCGCGGAAGTCGGCATGCCCGAAGGTGCGGCGCAGGATCTCCCGCGCCCCGTCCAGGGTCGGCGTGTCGTCGAGGTTCATACGCGGCGCGAGGGAGGCGGCCATCCGGGGCTTATGACCTGCGTCGGCGCTCAGGCCAAAGCGCTATTCCGCCGCGATCGCCGCAGGCGCCGCCCGCGCCCCGCGCAGCAGCCGGCCCGGCAGGGCGCCGGTCGGCTGGCCGTCGCGATAGGTCACCTGTCCGGCGACGATGGTCGCCACATAGCCGTCGGCGCGCTGCACCAGCCGCCGCCCGCCGGCCGGCAGATCGTAGGCGACGCTCGGCGCGCCCAGGGTCAGGCCGTCATAGTCGATGACATTGAGGTCGGCGCGGTAGCCCGGCGCCACCAAACCGCGATCGTGCAGGCCGAGCGCCGCGGCGGTGTCGTGGCTCTGCATCCGCACCATCGCCTCCAGCGCAAGCTTCGGCCCGCGCGTGCGGTCGCGAGTCCAGAGCGTCAGGTTCGAAGTCGGGAACGAGCCGTCGCAGATCATGCCCACATGCGCCCCGCCGTCAGACAGCCCCGGCACCGTGTCCGGATGGCTCAGCATCTCGAACGACGGGTCGAGCGAGCCGCCCGCATAGTTCAGGAACGGCAGGTAGAGCATGCCGCGCCCGCCGTGGGTCAGCATGTGGTCCAGCGCCAACTCCTCGGGCCGCACGCCCTTGGCGGCCGCCAGGGCCAGCACCGTGCGGTCGGGCGTCTGCTCGTAGTCCGGCGTCTCGCCCATCAGGAACATGACCTTCCAGTTCTGGGTCATGTTGGCGGCGAAGGCGGCCGAGGCCTCGTTTCCCTCGCTGAGCAGCTGGGCGCGGAACGCCGGATCGGCCAGCCTGGACGCCCGCTCGGCCAGCGGCAGCCCGGCGATCGCCTTGTAGCTCGGATAGTGGGTGAAAGGATTGAGCGTCAGCTCCAGGCCGAACAGCACGCCCACCGGCCGGCCGCAGACCTGGGCCCGCATAGGCAGGCCCGCCCCGCTGGCCTCTTCCAGCCTGTCGAGCAGCAGCCGCCACTGGGCCGGCTGGATCGGGCTCTGCACCAGCGAGAACGACAGCGGCCGCCCCGAAGCCTCGACGATCCGCCGCAGCATGGCGAACTCGGCCTCCGGATCGCCGAAGTCGGAGACGAACTGCAACGCCCCCTTGCCGGCCGCCGCCAGCCCCATGGCGATCCCGGTCAGTTCGTCTTCCGAAGCCGTCAGGGTCGGGGTCGGTTGGCCGTCGCTGGTCCGGTGGTTGAGCGTGCGCGAGGTCGAAAAGCCCAGCGCCCCGGCCTCGACCGCGCCCTTGGCGATGGCGGCCATCGCGGCGATTTCGTCGGCCGTCGCGTCCTCGCGGTTGGCGCCGCGCTCGCCCATCACGAACACCCGCAGCGCCGCGTGCGGCAGCTGGGCGCCGATATCGACGTCGAAGCTGCGGCCCTCCAGGCTGTCGAGATAGTCGGGGAAGCTCTCCCAGTTCCAGGGCAGGCCTTCGGTCAGGACCGGGAAGGGAATGTCCTCCACCCCCTCCATCAGCCGCACCAGCCGGTCGTGATCGGCGGGCCGGCACGGGGCGAATCCGACGCCGCAATTGCCCATCACCACCGTGGTCACGCCATGCCAGGAGGAGGGCTGCATCCGCTGGTCCCAGGTCGCCTGGCCGTCATAGTGGGTGTGAATGTCGACGAAGCCCGGCGTCACCAGCTTGCCGCGGGCGTCGATCTCCTCGACCCCGGCGCCGCTCACCTGGCCGACCGCGACGATCAGGCCGTTCTTGACCGCGACGTCGGCCGCAAAGGCCGGGCCGCCCGATCCGTCCGCCAGCGTGCCGCCCCGGATCACGAGGTCATAGGCCCGTTGCATGGCGTTCTCCCTTGTGCCGCCGTGTCTCCGACGCTCGGCCGGATTACCCGCCCGCGCAGGGGTTCAGGTCAAGGGCGCCGTAGCGGCAGCCGGAGGCTGGTTCGGTACAATTGTTGATTGCGCGCCGGTATGGAACGGAACCGTGAGCAGGCGCATTTTTCCGGCAGAGCTTGTTCGCCCCGGGTTCGGGGCCCGTCCAGGAAACCCGATATGCGTCCTTCCCAAGTCACCGCGGCCGTCGTCGCCGTCGCTCTCGCCATGCCCGCCGCCGCCGGCGCCCAGCCGACCCTGCGCCAGGGCAGCCCGCTGTCCTCGATCTTCGGCTGCGACGCGGGCGGCAACAAGCAGGCCGGCGGCGCCGTCATCGGCGGCCTGGTCGGCGGCGTGGTCGGCAGCAACCTCGCCAAGAACGAACGCACGCTGGGCACCGTGCTCGGCGCCGCCGCCGGCGCGGCGGCCGGCTCTTACATCGGCTGTCGCATGCAGCGCAGCGACCAGCAGAAGGCCCAGTACGCGGCCCAGAACGCCCTCGACCGCGGCGGCTCGCAGTCCTGGTCGAACCCGGAGACCGGCGCCTCGGGCGACGTCCGCGTCGTCTCGACGTCGAACGGCGGCGGCGGCGGCCAGCCGGTCTCGCTGAGCGGCCTGCGTTTTGCGAACGGCGTCGAGCCTGCCTCGGCCTACGAGTCGGCGACCGGCTCCTACACCGCGCCCAAGACCGTCAACATCCGCGCTCGCCCGAGCACCTCGGCGCCGGTCGTCGGCAAACTGAACGGCGGCCAGAGCTTCGACGCGCTGGCGCGGGTCAGCGGCACGCCGTGGCTGCTGGCCGGCCGCAACGGCCAGGCGATCGGCTACGTCTCCGACACCGTCGTCCGCCCGGCCGGCGGCGCCCAGTACGCCGGCGGCAATTCGGTCTGCCGCACCTTCGACCAGACCATCCGCACCTCGAACGGCGCGCCGGAAACCTCGCGTCACACCGCCTGCAAGGGTTCGGACGGCCAGTGGGTCGTGCAGGGCTGAGGCGCTCTTCGATCCTCCCCCCTTGGGGGAGGTGGATCGATGCGCAGCATCGAGACGGAGGGGGACTGCTCCAATTCGCCGGAGTTCAGTCCCCCAGCAGGGAGCATCTCCGCGCCTCCGCGGCGCCAAATCCTTGACCTAAAGCATCCACAGGGGCATAAGCGCCCCCTTCTGGCGCATAGCATTCGCGCCCTCCACCGCCACGACCCCCACGACGAATGTGGGACGAGGGCGGCGAGGCCCCCCGTCGACGTGATCGTCCACGGGGGTCGATTGCGTTTGGGCCTCCCGAGACATTTGCGATCCGAAGGATCGAAAATGTCTCAAACCTTTTCGTTCCCATTTTCCCTCTCGGGAAAATTGGGGTGGAGTTCGACTTGTTCGACGCACTGACAGATCGGCTTTCCGGGGTCTTCGACCGCCTCTCCGGGCGGGGCGTGCTCTCGGAAAAGGACATCGACGAAGCCCTGCGCGAGGTGCGTGTCGCCTTGCTCGAGGCCGACGTCGCCCTGCCCGTCGTCCGCGAGTTCATCTCCAAGGCCAAGGAACGGGCCGCCGGCGAAGAGGTGATCCGCTCGATCCGCCCCGCCGATCAGGTGGTGAAGATCACCTATGACGGCCTGGTCGAGATGCTGGGCGGCGAGACCGCCGAGGGCCTGAACCTCGCGCTCAACCCGCCGACGGTCATCATGATGGCCGGCCTGCAGGGTTCGGGTAAGACCACCACCGCCGGCAAGCTGGCGCTGAAACTCGCCAAGGACCGCAAGAAGGTCCTGCTGGCCTCGCTCGACACCCGCCGTCCGGCCGCCATGGAGCAGCTGGCTCTGCTGGCCAAGCAGGCCGGGGTCGAGAGCCTGCCGATCGTCGCCGGCCAGGCGGCGCCCGACATCGCCCGCCGGGCCATGTCCGCGGCCAAGCTGCAGGGCTTCGACGTCGTCATCCTCGACACCGCCGGCCGCACCACCATCGACGAAGCGATGATGGCCGAGGCGGCCGAGATCGCGAAGATCGCCTCGCCCACCGAAACCCTGCTGGTCGCCGACAGCCTGACCGGCCAGGACGCGGTGCGCACCGCCACCGCCTTCCACGAGCGCCTGCCGCTGACCGGCCTGGTGCTGACGCGCGCCGACGGCGACGGCCGCGGCGGCGCGGCGCTGTCGATGCGTGCGGTCACCGGCCTGCCGATCAAGTTCCTCGGCGTGTCGGAAAAGATCGAAGGCCTCGACGTCTTCGACGCCCGCCGCGTGGCCGGCCGCATCCTGGGTCAGGGCGACGTCGTCGCGCTGGTCGAGAAGGCCGCCCAGGACCTCGACGTGGCCAAGACCGAGGCCATGGCCAAGAAGCTGGCCAAGGGACAGTTCGACCTCGACATGATGGCCGAGCAGTTCAATCAGATGAAGCGGATGGGCGGCATGGAAGGCCTGATGGGCCTGCTGCCGGGCGTCCAGAAGGTCAAGAAGCAGCTCTCGGAAGCCAACGTCTCCGACAAGATGATCGACCGCCAGATGGCGATCATCTCCTCGATGACCAAGGCCGAGCGCAAGAAGCCCGACATCCTGCAGGCCTCGCGCAAGCGCCGCATCGCGGCCGGCGCCGGGGTCGACGTGGCCGAGATCAACCGGCTCCTGAAGCAGCATCGCCAGATGGCCGACGCCTTCAAGATGATGAGCCGCGACGGCGGCAAGGGCTTCGCCCGCATGGCCGGCATGATGGGCGGCGGCGGCATGGACCGCCTCAAGTCCCTGGGCGGCGGCAAGATGCCCGCGCCCGATCCCAAACAACTGGAAGAACTCGGCAAGCTGGCGAGCCAAGGGGGCGGTCTGCCCGGCCTCGGCGGTCCCGGCGGCCCGAAGCTTCCTGGCCTCGGCAATCTGCCGCCGGGCTTCAACCCCTTCAAGAAATCCTAGAGCTTACAAAGGACTAACCCATGCTCAAGATCCGTCTCGCCCGTGGCGGCGCCAAGAAGCGCCCCTACTACAACATCGTCATCGCCGACTCGCACTCGCCGCGCGACGGCCGCTTCATCGAGAAGGTCGGCGCCTACAACCCGATGCTCAAGAAGGACGACCCCGCGCGCGTCACCCTGAAGGTCGAGTCGATCCAGGCGTGGCTCAAGAAGGGCGCCCAGCCGACCGACCGCGTCGCCCGTTTCCTGGCCAACGAAGGCCTGGTGAAGTGGGAAGCCGGCAACAACCCGAACAAGGCCGAGCCGGGCCGCAAGGCCAAGGAACGTGCTGAAGAGCGCGCCCAACGCGAAGCCGACCGCGCCGCCGCCGCCGCCGAAGCCGCCGCCCAGCCGGCTCCGGAACCGGAAGCCGCTCCGGCCGAGGAAGCCCCGGCCGCCGAAGCTCCGGCCGCTGAAGAAGCCCCGGCTGCTGAAGAAGCTCCGGCCGCCGAAGGCGACGCCGAAAAGACCGAAGGCTAATCCTAGCACCGCTCATCCCGGCGAAAGCCGGGACCCAAGCGGCCTTTCAGCATGGGCCCCGGCCTTCGCCGGGGTGAGCGGAGTCGGGTTTCACGGTCGTGGGCGACGAAACGCACAATCTGATTTTCGTCGCCCAGGTCGGCGCCGCCCATGGCGTGCGAGGCGAGGTGAAGGTCACCACCTTCACCGCCGACCCCATGGCGCTGGCGAGCTACAAGACCTTGATGCGTCAGGACGGCTCGACCGCCCTGACCATCGCTTCGGCCCGCCCGACCAAGGGCGGGATCGTCGCCCGCCTCAAGGGCGTGGAGGACCGCAACGCCGCCGAGGCCCTGCGCGGCCTCAAGCTCTACATCTCCCGCGACAGCCTGCCCGAGCCGGAGGAGGACGAGTTCTATCTCGCCGATCTCATCGGCCTGACCGTCGAGACCGCGGCCGGCGAACCGCTCGGCAAGGTCAAGACTATCCAGGACTTCGGCGCCGGCGACCTGCTCGAAATCCAACCCAAGACCGGCGCCAGCTGGTGGCTGCCCTTCACCCGCGAGGCCGTGCCGGAAGTGCGCATCGCGCAGGGCAAGCTCATCGCCGAACCGCCCAGCGTCATCGAAGCCGACCCCAACGAGGGCCGCGAGGAACACGAGGGCTGAGCTAGGCCCGCTGGGCCAGAACCGCCTCACGCTGGCGCGCCAGGTCGGCGCGCGCCTTCGCCATCAGCGTCTTGATCGCCGGATCGTCGCGCAGCGCCAGCAGGTTCGGCTGCTGATCCAGCCAAAGGCTCTCGTCCCACAGGAAGACGCCGCGCCAGCCGTTCTGGTAGGCGCTCTCCAGCGCGGCGACCGACTCGTTGCGCATGCCCTTCTCGGCGAACACCTTGGCGCGTGCGACGAGCCAGTCGTTCGGCGGCCGCTGGCCGGGCGTCGGCGCGGTCACTTTCAGCACCTCGTCGAGCAGCCGCTTGGCCTGGGCGCGGTCGCCGGTCCGGTTCAGCGCGTGCGCTGCGACCGTCGGCATGGCCAGGTCCAGCCCGGTCACCGCCGGCTCCGGTGAAAAGATGTCGGGCCGTAGGGTCTTCAGCGCCGCGACGCCCTCGGCGTACTTGCCGGTCATCACTGAGGTCTGGAACACCACCATCGGCCAGAACGGCTCGTCGTCCTTGGCCATCAGCGAGCGGCCCATGGCCAGCGCCCCGCGCCAGTCGCCGTCGTAGCAAAGGATGGTGACCTCGCCGAGTTCCTTGGCCGGCGACTCGCTGATCGCCCGCAGCGCCGCATCGGCGTCCTCCCGCAGGCCAAGGTTCATGTAGACCCACGAGGTCTGCAGCGAGATGAACGGGTCCTGGCCGGTGGCGATGGCCTTCAGCCACGGCTCGGCCTCGTCGAACCGGCCCTTCTCGGTCAGCACCATCGCCAGCTGGTACTTGGCCTGCTCGTAGTCGGGATAAAGTTCGGTCGCCGAGTGGAACTGGCGCTGGGACTCGTCGAGCTGGCCGACGTTCATCAGCGCCTTGCCATAGGTCATGATCGTCGAACGGTTCAGCGGATCGAGCGCCAGCGCCTTGCGGCCGAACGCCACCGCCTGCTCGGACTGGCCCAGATCGTTCAGGCGCGAGGCCTTGGCGCTCAGCGCCTCGGGCTTGTTGGGCGCCAGCTTCAGGGTGCGGGCGATCGCCTCGTCGAAGGCGCGCTCATACTGCGGCCCGCCGATGCGGATGCTCTGCACCCGGGCGATCATCGCCTTGGCCATCCAGACGTCGGGCGAGTCCGGATCGAGCTGCACCGCCTTGTCGATCGCGCCCTGGGCGACGCGGCCGGCCTCGCCGATGTCCATCGACAGCCCCTGCTGGGCCAGCACCATGGTCGCCTGGGCGTAGCCGGCGAAAGCTGCGGCGTTCCGCGGCTCCAGGTCCATCAGCTGCTCGAAGCCCGCCCGCGCCGCCTTCAGCGAGTCCGGATCCTGGCGGCGAAGCTGGGCCATCGAGGTGAGCTGCAGCGTATAGGCGGCCGGATCGCGCGGCGTCTCGTCGGTCGGCCGCGCGCCCCGCAGAGCCAGCTTGACCTTCATCGCCTCGGCGACCGCTTCGCCGATCTCCGTCTGCAGGTCCAGGGCGTCGACCATCTGGCGGTCATAGATTTCCGACCACAGGTGAAAGCCGTCCTTGCAGGCCACCAGCTGGCAGGTGACCCGCAGGCGGTCGCCCTCGCGGCGCACGCTGCCTTCGACCACGTGCGCCACGCCCAGCTTCTTGCCGACCTCGCGCAGGTCCTCGTTCTTGCCCTTGAAGTAGAAGCTCGAGGTTCGGCCGGCGACCTTCAGCTCGGGCGACTGGGCCAGGCTGTTGATCACCTCCTCGGTCAGGCCGTCGGCGAAATACTCGGCGTCCTGGGCCTGGCTGAAGGTCTCGAACGGCAGCACCGCCACCGACTTGTCCGGCGGTCCGCCGCCCAGCATCTCGATCGGGCCGCGCAGCACGCCGCTGACCTGCGCGGCGGTGACGCCCAGCACCAGGCCAAAGCCCCCCAGCAGCAGCACGTCCAGCCGCGTGAGGCCGGTTTTCGCCGGCGCCTCCTCGCCTTCCGGCGTCTTCGTTCGGTGGACCGTGCCGTCCGGCGCGCGCTCGAACGCCCAGGCGATGACCATTGCGATCGGCAAGCCGAGCGCCAGGACGATCAGCGCCGCCTGGCTCGTCCACTTGGGAAATTCGAGCGTCTCGAAGATCGTCTTGGCGACCTGGAAAATCGCCCAGGCAGTCACCGTGTAGACGGCCGCCACCCGGATGACGTTTCGACGCTTCAACTCACTGAGGAACTGTCCGAACACTCGCACGCCCCCTCTGAGGAAGCGTCGAGCCTAACAGTCAAAAAAGAAAGGCGGCAAGCCGGGGCTCGCCGCCACCTGGAACTACTTCTTCAGTCGCATCAGGCCTTCTTGGGCCACCGAGGCGACCAGGGTGCCGTCCTGGCCGTAGATCGCGCCGCGCACGAAGCCGCGGCCGCCCGAGGCGCTAGGGCTGTCCTGGGTGTAGAGGTGCCAGTCGTTGAAGTTCGACGCCTTGTGGAACCACATGGCGTGGTCGAGGCTGGCCGACTGCAGGCCCGGCGTCTGCCAGGCCACACCGTGCGGGCGCATCGCCGTCGACAGCAGGTTCATGTCCGAGGCGTAGGCCAGGATCACCTGGTGCATGCGCGCATCCTCGCCGATCGGGGCCACGGCGCGCATCCAGGTGTCGCTCTTGGGCTCGCTCGGCTTGGGCTTGCGTCCGAAGCCGTAGTTGTCGCGGCCGACCATCTCGATCGGACGCGGCCGGTTCATCATCCGGCGCATCTCTTCGCTCATGCCGTCCTGGACGGCCTTCTTCGCGGCCTCGGCCTCAGCGGCCATGTCGTCGGGGCTGCGCACGGCCGGCATCGGGGCCTGGTGCTCGAAGCCGTCCTCGGCGACCTGGAACGAGGCGGCCAGGTTGAAGATCTGCTTGCCGTTCTGCACGGCGATCACCCGGCGGGTGGTGAAAGTGCCGCCGTCGCGCGAGCGGTCGACCTCGAACAGGATCGGGATCCGCGGGTCGCCCGGACGGATGAAGTAGCAATGCAGCGAGTGGCAGATCCGGTCCTCGACCGTCTCATAGGCCGCCAGCAGCGACTGGGCGATCACCTGGCCGCCGAAGATCCGGCCCGGACCGTCCTCGGGCGAAACGCCGCGGAAGGTGTTCACCTCGATACGCTCGAGGGCCAGGGACTCGGTGAGGATTTCGGGCGTTTCCATGGGGTCTCTAAAAATGCTGCACGTGCGAAAGGAGCCGGATTACGCCCTAGGCGCACGCCCCGCAAGCGGCCAGGGAGCGACGTTCTCTTAAGGCGACCGTGGAAAACCTGCGTCGTTTGGTCCAAAAGCCGCGCCATGTCCTTCGACGCCACCGTCCTGACCATGTTCCCCGAGGCCTATCCCGGCCCGCTCGGCGTCTCGCTGATCGGCACGGCGTGGCGCGAGCACGGGCTTTGGACATTGGAAACAGTGGACATTCGCGGCTTTTCCAAGGATAAGCGCGGCTTCCTCGACGACACCCCTGCGGGTGGCGGTCCTGGACAGGTTATGCGGGCGGACGTCATCGCAGCCGCGCTGGACAGCGTGGAGCAGCGGGGACGGCCGCTTTTGTACATGAGCGCACGGGGTCGGCCCCTGACCCAGGCGCGCGTGAGTGAATGGGCCAAGGGTCCGGGACTGATCGTCCTGGCCGGACGGTTCGAAGGGGTGGACCAGCGGGTGCTCGACGCCCGGGGGTTCGAAGAGATCAGCGTCGGAGACGCGGTTCTCGCCGGTGGCGAGGCGGCGTCCCTGGTGGCGATCGAAGCGTGCGTAAGGCTCGTGCCCGGCGTCCTCGGCCAGGCGGAGAGCTTGAGTGAAGAGAGTTTCGAGGACGGGCTCCTGGAGCA
The DNA here is from genome assembly GCF_058797775.1 of Phenylobacterium sp. GW823-FHT02A09. Classification (NCBI taxonomy): domain Bacteria; kingdom Pseudomonadati; phylum Pseudomonadota; class Alphaproteobacteria; order Caulobacterales; family Caulobacteraceae; genus Phenylobacterium; species Phenylobacterium sp. GW823-FHT02A09. Next base: position 641,368 of record NZ_JBXAJZ010000002.1, read on the forward strand.
CCCGCAGTACACGCGACCGCGGGAATTCGAGGGACTTGAGATACCGCCCGTACTGCTCAGCGGTCACCACGCCGATATCGGCAAGTGGCGGCGGAGCCAGCGCGAAGCGGCCACGCGGGAACGACGTCCGGACCTCTGGGCGGCGCATCTCGCCAATCAACAGGCAAAGGGCGAGTAAAGCCCGGTAAGACAAGGACGACCGATATGAACATCATCCAGCAGCTCGAAAAAGAAGAGCTCGACCGCCTCGCCGCCACCCGTGCGATCCCGGACTTCCAGGCCGGCGACACCCTTCGCGTCAACGTGAAGATCAAGGAAGGCGACCGTGAGCGCGTGCAGGCCTACGAAGGCGTCTGCATCGGCCGTCAAGGCGGCGGCGTGAACGAGAGCTTCACCGTCCGCAAGATTTCGTTCGGCGAAGGCGTGGAACGCGTGTTCCCGCTCTACTCCCCGAACATCGATTCCATCGAAGTGAAGCGTCGCGGCGTCGTCCGTCGCGCCAAGCTGTACTACCTGCGCGACCGTCGCGGTAAGTCGGCCCGGATCGCCGAGCGTCAAACCGCTCGCAACACCGAGACCACCGAAGCCTAAGCTTCCAAGTCTTCGAGACTTTCCGAACGGGGGCCGTGGCGACACGGCCCCCGTTTTCGTTTCCGCCGCCAATCCCTCCCTGCTGGGGGAGCAATTTGGCGACCGAGCCCTCTTGCTTCCCGCGCCGCACCCACTAACTCTAATCATAAGAGTTACTGAGGAGCCCCGCCGATGCGCGCCAAGTCCTTCGCCGGCATGACCTGTTCCGTCGCCGGCGCGCTGGAGGCGATCGGCGACCGCTGGGCCGTGCTGCTGCTGCGCGACCTGTCGCTGGGCCTGTCAAAGTACGACGAGCTGCAGGCCTCGACCGGCATGCCGACCACCACGCTCTCGACCCGCCTCAAGCACCTGGAAAGCAGCGGCCTCGTCGAGCGCCGCCCCTATCAGGACAATCCGCCCCGCCACGAATACCGCCTGAGCGACAAGGGCCGCGACCTCTGGAAGGTGCTGACCGCCCTGCGCGAGTGGGGCGACCGCTGGGACGCCAACGGTTTGGGCGCCTCGACCATCGAGCTGGTCGACGGCCAGACCGGCCGCCCGCTGGTCCTGGCCCTGGTCGACCCCGACACCGGCCAGGCCGTGCCCCAGTCGCGCGCCCGCCTGCGTCCCGGGCCGATCGCCGCGCCAGACCTGCGCAGACTTCTTGGAGAGCCCCAATGACCCTGACCCGCACCCGCTTCTTCTTCGATTTCCGCAGCCCCTACAGCTACTTGGCCAGCACCCAGCTGGACGACCTGCCCGGCGAGTTCGACTGGCGGCCGTTCGACGTGCTGGAGACCATGAAGCGGGTCGGCAACGTCCCCACCACCGTCATCTGCAAGCCCAAGCAGGCCTATGCCCGCCAGGACCTCGGGCGTTGGGCCGCGCTCTACGGCGCCCAGCTCAGCCCCAATCCCGGCATGGGCGGGATCGACGGGCCGCGGCTGCTGCACGCGGCGCTCGCCGCCCGCGCCGTCGGCCAGGGCGAGGAGGCCGCGCGCCGGCTGTTCCGCGCCATGTGGGCGGGCGATGCGCCGCTGGCGACCTCGGACGACATCGCCGCCCTGCTCGCCGACCTCGGCGTCACCGCCGCCCTGATCGACGCCCCCGAACGCGCCGCCGAGCTCGAGGCCAACACCGCCGCGGCGGTCGAGGCCGGCGTCTTCGGCGCCCCATCATTCGTCACCGAGGGCGGCCTGCTGTTCTTCGGCAATGACCGCCTCGACTTCCTGCGCCGCGCGCTCGCGGCTTAGGCCCTCTCTCCCCAGAAGGAACACCACATGAAGCCGCTCGCCATCGTCACCGGGGTCGGCCCCGGGACCGGAGCCTCGATCGTCCGCCGGTTCGCCGCCGACGGGTACCGCGTGGCCATGCTGGCCCGGAATTTCGACCGCCTCGCGGCCCTGGCCCAGGAGATCCCCGACGCGGTCGCCGTGCCGGTCGACGTCTCAGACGCCGGGGCGCTGATCGCCGCGGTCGAGGACCTGATCATCCGCTTCGGAACCCCCAAGGTGGTGGTGCACAACGCCGTCGGCGGGGCCTTCGGCAACTTCCTCGACGTCGACCCCTCGGTGCTGGAGCAGAACTTCGCGACCAACGTCATGGCCCTGCACCACCTGGCCCGCCTGACCGTCCCGAAGATGATCGAGGCCGGCGGCGGATCGCTGATCGTCACCGGCAACACCTCGGCCCTGCGCGGCAAGGCCAACTTCGCCGGCTTCGCGCCGACCAAGGCGGCCCAGCGCATCCTGGCCGAAGCCATCGCCCGCGAGGCCGGCCCCAAGGGCGTGCACGTCGCCTATCTGGTCATCGACGCGGTCATCGACGTGCCGTGGACCCGCGAGCGCTACAAGGAAGCCCCGGACGACTTCTTCATCGCGCCCGACGACATCGCCGGCGAGGTCTTCCACCTGGCCCACCAGCCGAAGAGCGCCTGGTCGTTCCTCGCCGAGGTTCGGCCGTTCCGCGAGACCTGGTAGCGCCCAGCTTGTCGGGGCTGGGGGCGCTCGGCTAAGCAGGGCGGCCATGCCGCTCGCGCTGATCATCTCCAGCCACGTCGCCGCCAGCCATGTCGGCGGAACGGCCCAGGCCAGCGCCCTCTCGATCCTGCGCATCGACGCCATGGTCGCGCCGACCGTGCTCTACGGCCGTCATCCCGGCTGGGGTCCGCCCGGCGGCGCCAAGGTCGATCCGGCGGTGCTCGAGGGCGTGCTGGCCGGCATCGAGGCCAACAAGCTGTTCGGCCAGGCCGACCTGGTGCTGACCGGCTATTTCGCCTTCCCCGAACAGGTGCTGGCCGCCGCCCAGGCGATCGACGCGGTGCGCGGCGCCAAGCGCAGCGGCTATGGCGGCGAGGCCCCGCGCGCGCCGGTGGTCATCGTCGATCCGACCATCGGCGACGCCGGCAAGGGGCTCTACGTCCCGGCTCCGGTCGCTGAGGCGATCGCCGAGCACCTGGTCCCGCGCGCCGACATCCTGGCCCCCAACGCCTGGGAGCTGGCCCACCTGACCGGCCTGCCGACCCGCTCCCCGCAGGACGTCCTGGTCGCCGCCCGACGCCTGGGCAAGCCGGCCCTGGTCTCCTCGGTCGGCCGGGCCAAGGAGATCGGGGTGATCTATGTCGAGCCCGGCGAAGCCTGGCTGGCCGCCCATCCGCGGCTGCCCTCGGCGCCCAAGGGCACCGGAGACCTGCTCAGCGCCCTGTTCGGCGCGGCGCTCCTCGACGGCCTGACCGGCTCCTATGCGCTCGGCCGCGCGGTCGGCGGCGTGGCCGAGACGGTCGCCGCCGCCCATGCCGCCGGCGCGGCCGAACTTCCCATCGTCGCCATGGCCCAGCGGCTCAAGGCGACCTCCCCCAGCGTGCGTTTGGAGCGATTGGCATGACCCCCGAGATCCACGGCCTCTGCCCCGAGCGCTTCGCCGGCGTCCGCGCCGCCTTTGAAGACAACTTCGCTGCCGGCCAGGAACTGGGCGCGCGCTTCGCCCTCGTGCAGCGCGGCGAACTGGTCGTCGACCTCTGGGCCGGCTTCGCCGACCGCCAGCGCACCAAGCCCTTCGACGAGCGCACCCTGACGCCGGTGTTCTCGACCACCAAGGCGGTGGCGGCGCTGCTGATCGCGCGCCTGGTCGACGCCGGAAAGCTCGACTACGCCCAGCCTGTCGCCGACGTCTGGCCGGAATTCGCCCAGGCCGGCAAGGAAGCCATCACCGTCGAACAGGTGATGAGCCACCAGGAGGGGCTCTCGGGCTTCCCCGACGAGATGGAGCCCTCGCTCTGGTTCGATTGGGACGCGGTCTGCGCCAAGCTGGCCGCCATGGCCCCGTTGTGGCCGCCGGGGACCGCCAGCGGCTACCACCCGATCACCTTCGGCTACCTGTCCGGCGAGATCTTCCGCCGGGTCGACGGACGGACCATGGGGACCGCCCTGCGCGAGGACCTGGCCCAGCCCTTCGGCCTCGACCTCTGGATCGGCCTGCCCGACGCTGAGCACGGCCGTGTCGCCGACCTGCAGCGGCCAAACGGCCTGCCGAACTTCGGCGAGATCAACGCCGCGACCAAGGCCGCCTTCCTGACCCCGTGGTCCTCGCCCGCCGGCCGCGGCCAAGCCGAGTGGCGGCGGATCGAGATCCCCTCCGCCAACGGCCACGCCACCGCCCCGGCCCTGGCCCGGCTGATCGGCGCCTTGGCCAATGACGGCTGGCTGGACGGCGAGACCATCCTGTCGCCGGCCCTGATCGCCGAGGCCTCGCGCGAGCGCATCCACGGCCAGGACCTGGTGCTGCCGTTCGTGATGAGCTGGGGCGCCGGCTTCATGCGCAACAGCGCGGTCAAGGTCTGGGGCCCGGGCGAGCAGACGTTCGGCCATTCCGGCTGGGGCGGCTCCTGCGCCTTCGCCGACCCGGAGACGGGCCTCGCCGGGGCCTATGTGATGAACAAGCAGTCGACCGACCTGATCGGCGACGCCCGCGCCAAGCGGCTGATCGAGGCGGCCTACGCCGCGCTCTGACCCACCAGATCGTCATGGCCGGGCTTGTCCCGGCCACCCATGGCCCCCGTCTCGCCGAGATAGCTCTGAGCGCGTCGCGATTATGGATCCCCGGCCCGCCGCCGCTACGCGGCGCCGGCCGAGATTGACGAACAATGGAGTGCCTACGCCGCGCTCTGGGCCGCCAGCATCCGGCTGCGCCGCCAGGCCCCGAACGCGAACACCGCCGCCCCGCCCCAGATGAAGGCGAACGAGACGCCGCGCAGCGGGGTGAACGGCTCGCCCTGCATCACCCCCATCACGAAGGTCATGCTGGGGGCGATGAACTGCAGGAAGCCCATGGCCGAGAACGGGATCCGCCGCGCCGCCCACGAGAACATCATCAGCGGCAGCGCCGTCATCGGCCCGCAGGCCAGCAACCAGGCCGCCGCGGCCGGGCTGGCTGTGAAGTGGCCCTGGCCCTCGCTCTGCAGCCAGGCGATCAGCACCGCGCCGGGCAAACCAAGGATCAGGCACTCGATCAAGAGGCCAGTCTGCGCCTCGGCCGCCACCCGCTTGCGGATGATCCCGTAGGCGCAGAAGCTCGTCGCCAGGGTCAGCGAGATGATCGGCAGGTGGCCCAGGGCGAAGGTCTGGATCACCACCCCGACCCCGGCCAGGGTGATCGCGCCCTTGCCGATGGAATCCATCCGCTCACGGAAGATCAGCGCGCCGGCCGCCATCGCCATCAGCGGATTGATGAAGTAGCCGAGGCTGGTCTCCAGCACCCGGCCGTTGTTCACCGACCAGATGAACACCAGCCAGTTGACCGCGATCACCCCGGCCGACAGCGCCAGCCAGGCCATGGTGCGGCCGTTGCGCAGCACCGCCGCCAGCTGCTTGGTCTGGCCGGCCAGCGCCACGAACAGAAAGGCGGTCGGCACCGCCCAGAGCGTGCGGTGGGCGAGCAGCTCCCAGGCCCCGATGCCCATCCGGCCCATGATCTGGAAGGCCAGCGGCACCAGCCCCCAGATCAGATAGCAGCCGGCCCCGACCGCGAGCGCGGAGCCGTTGATGCGGGCGGAGTCGTCCTGAGCCATGGCTGAGCCGGTCGGAGTGAGCTTGGAACCGGACGGAGACCGGTCGGGCCGCCTTACCTAGGCCGCCCACGCCGCCGGGCAAGCGGAAACCGCCGCCGATGCGCGGAGATCGGACGCCGCGGCGCCGCCCCCGGACGCACTCGATGGGTTCGTCATGGCCGGGTCGGCAGGTCCCGGCCATCCATAGACGCCAAGCATACCGAAAAACGCCAGTGCATATGGATCCCGGCACGCATCCGCGGCCGGGGATGACGATCAGAGTGATTGCCGCGCACGCGACGGGAGAGGCTAGGTGAGGGGTGGGCGCCGCGAAGCGGCGGCGCTCAGAGCCCCAGCACGTCGGCCAGCGCCGCCACAACCCGGTCGACGTCTTCGTCGGCCATGCCTGGATAGAGCGGCAGCGACAGGCAGCGCTCGTACCAGGAGCTGGCCCCCGGCAGCTCCAGCTCGCCGTAGCGCTCACGGTAGTAGGGCTGGGTGTGGACCGGAATGTAGTGGACCTGGGTGCCGACGCCGCGCTCGCGCAGCGCCTCGACCACCTCGCGGCGCGTGCGGCCTGCCGCCTCGAAGTCGATCAGCGCCACCATCAGGTGCAGCACCGGATCGCTCCAGTCGGGCCGCGTCGCCTGCACCACCAGTGCCAGCGGCTTCAGCGCCGCCTCGTAGCGCGCCGCCAGGATGCGCCGCCGGGCGGCGAAGGCGTCCAGCTTGCCCAGCTGCGAGATCCCCAGCGCGCAGAGGATGTCGGGCAGGCGGTAGTTGAAGCCGACCTCCGGCATCTCGTACCACCAGGGATCGCCGCCGACCGGCCGGATCATGCCGTGGCTGCGCAGCCGGCGCGCGCGCTCGGCCAGCCGCGGGTCGTTGGTGGTGACCATGCCGCCTTCGCCGGTGGCGATGGTCTTCACCGGGTGGAACGAAAAGGTCGCCATCGCCGAGTGGGCGCAGTCGCCGACCTGCTGGGCGGTGTTGCCGAATTTCAGGGTCGAGCCCAGGGCATGCGGCGCATCCTCGACCAGCACCGCACCGGCGGTCTTGGCCAGTGCCTCCAGCGCCGGCAGCTCGGCGGTGTCGCCGCGCAGATGCACCGGCAGCACCGCGCGCAGCCGCCGTCCCTCCAGCCGCGTCATCGCCTCGGCGAGGGTTTCGGGAGTCATCAGCCCGGTCTGCGGATCGACGTCGGCGAACACCACCTCGGCGCCGACGAACCGCGCGCAGTTGGCGGTGGCCAGGAAGGTGATCGACGGCGCGATCACCGCCTCGCCCTCCTGCACCTCCAGCGCCAGCATCGCCAGGTGCAGCGCCGCCGTGCCGTTCGAACAGGCCACCGCATGCTGGGCGCCGACCTTCTGCGCGAAGGCGTCTTCGAACGCCTCGACCGTCGGGCCGGTGGTCAGGAAGTCGCCGCGCAGCGCCTGCGCCACCGCGGCGATGTCGTCCTCGTCGATGGTCTGGCGGCCGTAGGGCAGCATGGCGTCAGTCCGTCGCCCGGCGACGGCGATGCTCGGGCGCGCCGTCGGCCAGCAACGCCAGCAGTCCCTCGCCCGACAACCACTCGTCGTTGGTGTCGCTGGCGTAGGAGAAGTTCTCGGCCACCATCGGATGGCTCTTGGCGTAGGACTCGCGGCCGAACTCCACGAAGGCCGGCTCGATGGCGTAGCGGTCGCCGAGGTCGACCGTGGTGCGCGCGTCGTCGGCCGAGATCATCATCTCGTGCAGCTTCTCGCCCGGGCGGATGCCGATCACCCGGACCCCGACGCCCGGCGACATGGCTTCGGCCAGGTCGGTCATCTTCATCGAGGGGATCTTGGGCACGAAGATCTCACCGCCGCGCATGATCTCCAGCGACGACAGCACGAAGTCGACGCCCTGGTTCAGGGTGATCCAGAACCGCGTCATCCGCGCGTCGGTGATCGGCAGCTCCTTGTCGCCTCGGGCCAGCAGCCTTTGGAACAGCGGCGCCACCGACCCGCGCGAACCGACCACGTTGCCATAGCGCACCACCGAGAACCGGGTCCCGATGTCGCCCGACAGGTTGTTGGCCGCCACGAAGGTCTTGTCCGAGGCCAGCTTGGTCGCGCCGTAGAGGTTCACCGGGTTGCAGGCCTTGTCGGTGGACAGCGCCACCACCTGCTTGATGCGGTTGGACAGGCACGCCCACACCACGTTCTCGGCGCCCATGATGTTGGTGTGGATGCACTCGGACGGATTGTACTCGGCGGCCGGCACCTGCTTCAGGGCCGCGGCGTGGATCACGATGTCCACCCCCCGCATGGCCAGGGTCAGCCGCTCGCGGTCGCGCACGTCGCCCAGGAAGAAGCGCATGCAGGTCAGGGTCTCGGGATCGAACTTCTCGGCTAGGTCGATCTGCATCTCGTGCTGTTTCAGCTCGTCGCGCGAGAACACGATCAGCTTGCGCGGCTTGGCCCGCATCAGCACGGTCTCGATGAACCGGCGCCCGAAGGATCCGGTCCCGCCGGTGACGAAGATCACCTTGCCGTCGAGGTCGAGGTTGGTGGCTGCGAACCGGCCCAAAAGCGGCGCTCCAATACAAGAACTGCGAATCGTCGCCGCACTGTCCGGCCTAGCTCGTAAAGAGAGCGCTAACCATGATGTGGCGTGGTGGCGCCATGGACCGCCGCCGCCTCCTCGCCCTCGCCGTGCTCGCCGCCGCGCCGTGGCTGACGGCCGCTGCGCCCAAGAAGGACGACAAGAAGAAGACCGTCGCCGGCACCTATGTCGAGATCAACACCCTGACCGCCAGCATCATGCGCCCCAGCGGCCGGCGCGGCGTGATGACCGTCCAGACCATCCTCGACGTCCCTGACGCCAAGCTGCGCGCCAAGGCCGAAAGCCTCGTGCCGCGCATCCGCGCCGCCTTCGTCCAGACCCTGCAGATCTACGCCTCGGGCATGACCCCGGCCACGCCGCCCAACCCCGACGTCCTCGGCCCCGCCCTGCAACGCGACGCCGACCGCATCCTCGGCCAGAAGGGCGCCAAGGTGCTGCTCGGGACGATGCTGATCAACTAGCGGCGCGGCGCCCGCGCTGCGCATGGTCGCGCCGCTTCCTGGTCTGGTCCCTTGGCCTCCTGTTGGCGCAACTCGGACGCCGTGCTTCGACGAGCCAAGCGCGCCAGCCAGGGCCTTCAGCGGCGCCTGAACTGCGGACGCGCCGGGCCGCCGCCCGCCCGGGGCGCGGTGTCGCGGTGCCGGAAGGTGATCCGACCGCGATTCATGTCGTAGGGGGTCATCTCCACGGTGACTCTGTCGCCGACCATGGAGCGGATCCGGTTCTTTCTCATCTTGCCGGCGGTGTAGGCCAGGATCTCGTGGTCGTTCTCCAGGCGAACGCGGAACCGCCCTTCCGGCAACAACTCGGTGATCTGACCGTCGAACTCGACGGGTTCTTCTTTGGCCATGGCTCTTCCTCTGCTGAATTACTTGCGCGCTTTTCGCGCTGCGTAGCGAGCGTCGCGCTTGACCTTGGCTTCCGCATTGCTCAGCGGCTTACGCTCTTTCCGCGCAGCGCGTCTCGCGCCCAGCCCCGCGGCCGCCGACGCTTCGGCAGCCTCGTGGACGTTCTGAAGGGCGAGGGCCGCAGCCTCTCGCCTGGCGCTCTTCGCCGCCTCGCGCTCGGCGCGCACGATGACAAGGGTGGCCGCCGTGCGAGCGGAGCGGTCGACAAAATCAGCGGCGGGCGCTGCGACCCTCGGCCGGAACTTGGCGAGCATGGATCTTCGCGCGGCTTGGGCAGCCTTCTGTCGATCGGCGTAGGTGGTGATGTCTGCCCTGTTCATTTGGCGCTTCCAGCAACGCGGGCGAGGCGCGAAGCGAGGCGCCCATCCTCGGCGCAGGCCAGATCCGTCCAGGTGTCGGCGGCGGCTTGCTGCTGCTCACGAACCCTGTCCAAAGTGGCGTCACGGGCGGCGGCCGAGGCCTCGCTCGCTCGAGCTCTGTATTCCTTTGCCCTCTGTCGCAGCTTCTCAGCTGCGGGGTCCACGGGAACGTCGATGTCCATAACAGCAGCTCCGGCTATTTGAGGTCATGGACGGTACGCCTCTCCAGGAGGCGGCCGACCCTCAGGCCCAGCTGGTCCTGCGATATTCGATGAAGGCTGGGATGGGCGTGTCGGATGTCTTGCAGGCTCGCCCGCGGATCGCGCGCAAGGATGTCGCTGAGCACCGCCTCGCGGACGGTTCGGTATCTGAAATTCACGTCCGGCCCGATCAGCGGTCGTCCAGGGTCATCGGCCGCGATGCCGATGGCGCGCAGCCGTCGTGGACGCCTCCACCCTGTCGGGCGAGCAGCCGGCCCACGCCCTTTCGGCAATTGAGCCAAACTAAAATTTGCATTCGCAAAGATCACCCCTCTCAAAGGCAAGACTTCTTGCGCGCGAATAAGGCGCGAGCGTCAAATTTTCGAGGAGGATCTGTAGCTAGAACGGGGTCGGAATTCTTGATTCCGGGGCAGCGTCAAGCGAGCCTGAGCGAAGTTTGATTGCGATGTATGCACTTATTATGGGAAGCGCACAAGTAATTATATCGATTCAGAAATTTCGCGCCTGACTTCGAGGCCGACCACTCGGCCGCCTTTAGCCTGCGTCCCGGCTAGCGTCACGGCGTGTACTCGCAGGCAATGGCCGGTGTCCGCCTAGCGCCTCCGCGCGAAATCCCAAACTGGCGCTAACGGGACGTCGACTGACTTAGCCGCAGCTCCGCAGCCCCCTCACATCGCCGAGATGCCGCCGTCGAGCTTGAGCTCCGCGCCGGTCATGAACTTGCTCTCGTCGCTGGCCAGATAGAGCACGGCGTTGGCGACGTCGTCCGGTTCGCCGATGTGGCCGAGCGGGATCTGACGGGCCAGCTTGCCCTCGGCGACCTCCTTGCCGAGCTGCTGGCGGATCGGGTCGAGGATCGGGGTGTCGATGAAGGTCGGGTGGACCGAGTTGGAGCGGATCTCCAGCCCCTGCTTGGCGCAGTGCAGGGCGATGCCCTTGCTGAGCAGCCAGACCCCGGCCTTGGAGGCGTTGTAGACCGGCGAGTTGTGGGCGGCGATCAGGCCGGCGATCGACGAGATATTGACGATCGAGCCCGGCTGGCTCTGACGCATGTACTTCAGCGCGTGCTTGGTCCCCAGGAACACCGAGTCGACATTGACGCTCATCACCAGCTTCCAGTCCTCGAAGGAAAGCTGCTCGATGTTCCCGCCGCGGCTGATCCCGGCGTTGTTGACCAGCACCGAGATGCCGCCCATCGCCGCATCGGCTTCCTCCAGCGCGTAGATCCACTGGTCTTCCCGGGTGACGTCCAGCGGGAAGGCGTAGGCCGCGCCCTCGCCGTGCTCGGCGACGATCTCCGCGGCCACGGCCTGGGCCCCAGCGTGGTTGATGTCGGCGATCGAGACCACGGCGCCCTCGTCCGCCAGCTTGCGGGCTATGGCCGCGCCCAGGCCCTGGGCGCCTCCGGTGATGAACGCCTTCTTGCCCGCGACCCGTCCCGCCATGGTCTCCTCCCTCTTGGCGTCTAGTCCTTCGCGCCCGCCGCCTTCGCCGCCTGGTCCATGAAGCCCGCCATCGTCAGGTCGAGCTCGGTGACGCCGTCGGCGTCATGGGTGGTCAGCAGCACCTCGACCCGGTTGTAGACATTGAACCATTCCGGATGGTGGTCCAGCTGCTCGGCGCGGATCGCCACCCGCGTCATGAACGCGAACGCGATGTTGAAGTCGGCGAATCGGTAGGTGCGGGCGATCGCCTCGCGATCGCCCGGCGCCCGCGCCCAGCCCGGCAGCTTGGCCAGCGCCGCGTCGGCGCCGATCTTGGTTGGGCGCGTCACGCCAACTCCTCTTCCTCGAAACTCAGACCCGTGGCGGCGGCGAGCTCGGCCAGGGTCTGACCCACGTCCACCACCTTGATCGCCCGCATGCCCAGGGCCGCGGCCGGCTTGCAGTTGATGCCCAGGTCGTCGAGGTAGACGCAAGCCTCCGGCTTCACGCCCAGCGCCTCGCACATCATCAGGTAGATCTTCGGGTCGGGTTTGCGCACGCCGGCCTTCGAGCTTTCGATGATGTGGTCGAACAGCGGCATGACCTGGCCCATCGCCCCGGCCGCGCGCTGCGGCGCGTCGGCGCCCGGGCTGTGGTGGGTGACCATGTTGTTGGTGATGCAGCCGACCTTGAAGTGCGCCTTGCAGGCCTTCAGCGCCGCGACCATCTGCGGGCGCAGATGCCCCGACAGCAGCGGCAGCACGTCGGCGCCCGGCACCGGGTGGCCCAGCGCGGTGGATTCGGCCAGGAACAGCTCGTCGAAGCCCTTGGCGTCGATCTCGTTGCGCTCGAACAGCGCCCAGGCGTTGGTGTCGGGGTTCGTCGAGTTGACCTTGCGGATCAGGTCCTTGGGCAGGCCCTTCTCGGTCTCGTACCGCGCAAACGCCTCGAACGGCGAGGACGTGAACACGCCGCCGAAATCCCAGATCACCGCTTCGATCGTCATCGATTTAAACCCGTGTTTGAATTTTCTCGGAAGCTAGCGGGCCCGGCGGGCTTTTGAAAGGCTCGCCGTCGCCGCGGGGCGCAGCTATCAGAAGACCATGCGCGCCTTCTTCTCGTTCATTCCGCGGCCCCTGCGTCTGGCGGTGTTCGCCGCCGCGGTCGCGGTGATCCTCTACCTGACCCTGGCGCCGTCCAACGACGTGCCCGGCTCCGGGCTGATCTGGGACAAGGCCGCCCACGCCATCGCCTTCGGCCTGCTGGTGGTCATCGGCCTCCTGATGTCGACCCATCGGCGCAAGACGGTGATCGCCTGCGTCTGGGGTCTCGCCGCCGGCATCGAGATCGCCCAGGCGCTGATGCCGTTCGGCCGCCAGGGCGACTGGATCGACCTATTCGCCGACACCGTCGGCATCGTGATCGGCGTCGGCCTCTGGGCGCTGGCCCGCCGGTTCAAGCCGCAATGACCATCCGCCACGCCCCTTACGAGGAGGCCGCGGACTTCACCATCGGGCTGAAGCCCATCGCGCAGGCCGACTGGCTGGAAGGCGGCGAGGCCGACCCCGCCGCCCGCAAGGACCCGCTCGTCGCCGCGCACCGCGACGTCGTCTGGGGCGAGACCGCGGGCTCGCGCCCCGGCCAGGCCGAGGCCGCCGACCTGGTCGCCGCCGCGCTCGGAGCCCCGCTGGGCGGCGAGGACCTGCCGCCGCTGCTGGCCGCCGCCCGCCGCGTCCCCGACGATCTGGTGCTGATGGAGAAGTCGGGCGGCGAATGGCGGGTCGGCGCGCTGTCGCTCTGCGCCCCGACCTTCTTCACCGCCCACGAGGTGCTCGGCCGCGCGCTCGGCGACATCCACGGGCCGGTGCACGGCTTCGCGGACCGCCTCCTGACCCGCGTCGTGCGCATCTTCGACGGACTGCGGCCCGGCCTTGTGCTCGAGCGCCGTAACTGGAGCGTCGTGAACTCGGATGCGACCTTCACCCCGGACTCGGCTCCGATCCGGGCCCGCATCGCCGGGATCGACCCGGCCAGCGCCGGGGCCGAACTGTTCGTGCGGGTAGAGCGCCAGACCCTGCGGCGGCTGCCGGCCACCGGCGGGGCCCTGTTCACCATAAGGGTGTGGCTGGCCCCGCTGGAGGAGCTTGCAGGCGACCCGCCGCGGCTCGCCGCCTTCGCCCGCGCCTGGCGCGAGGCGACGTCGGATTTCCGTGCATACAAGCGGTTGGAGCTCTACGACGACCTTGTCAGGGGATTTCTTCGCGCCCACGGTGAAAGCCACAGCGTTAACGGAAACTGATCCTCATGGTTGTGGCCGTCTTAGCTGAACGACGCCGGGAAACCGTCATGCGCCTGCGTACCGTCCTGTCGATCGCCGTCTTCGTGGCCCTTGCGGCCTGCGACGCCGGCGGCCCGCCGAAGATCGGCGCACGTCAAGCGGCCACGCCGCCGGGCTCGGTGACCGTGCCGGTGACCACGCCCGCGGCGGCCCCGCCGACCGCCTGCCCGGACCCGGCCCAGATCATCGCCGCGGCCTGCCCGCCGCCCAAGGTCGCCAAGGCCCCGGCCAAGCCGGTCAAGGTCGTCCACCACAAGCCCAAGCCGAAGGCCAAGCCGGTCAAGGTCGTCGACATGCGTCCGGCCAAGCCCGCTCCGGCCCCGGCCCCGCCCCCGGTCGAGCGCGAATACGCCCGCGTCGTGCAGCCGCCGCCCGTGGTCGCGCCGCCGCCTCAGCCGCAGCGCCCCGGCCGCATCGTGCAGGAAGAAATCACCGAGTCGTATCGCGGCTATCCGCCGGCCCAGGCCTACGCGCCGCCGCCGCAGCAGAGCTACGCCCCCCCGCCGCCGGCCTATGCGCCGCCTCCGCCGCCGATGGCCTATTACGCGCCGCCGCCGCCTCCGCCGCGCTATGCCCCGCCGCCCCCGCCGCCCCAGATGGCCTACTATCCGCCGGCGCCCCGTGGGCCGTGCTGCACCTATCCGGCCGCCGGACGCGACGCCAACGGCTTCCTGACCTGGCCCGGCAAGCGCTAGGCCGCCGGGCGGCTCAGGCCTCGTCCTCCGGGGTCAGCCGGTAGCCGATCCCCGGTTCGGTCAGCAGGATCTTCGGGGTCGAGGCCTCTTCCTCGATCTTCTGGCGCAGCTGAGCGACCAGCACCCGCACGAACTGGGCGTCGACCTGCGCGGTCGGCCCCCACACCGCGGCGATCAGCTGGCGATGGGTGACCACCCGCCCGCCGTAGCGCGCCAGGGTCTTCAAGAGATCGTACTCGCGCGGCGTCAGCCGCATCTCCTCGCCCATCACCGCCACGCGGCGGGTCGCGAAGTTCACTTCCAGGTCGCCGCTGCGGAACACCGCATGGGCCGAGAACCGCCGCTCGCGGCCACGCAGCGAGGCGCGGATCCGCGCCAGCAGCTCGCCGACCCCGAAGGGCTTGTTGATGAAGTCGTCGGCCCCCTGGTCCAGCGCGGCGATCTTCTCGTGCTCCAGGTCGCGGGCCGACAGCACCAGGATCGGCGCCTCGGACCATTCGCGGATACGGGCGATGACCTCCTTGCCGTCCATGTCCGGCAGACCAAGGTCGAGGATCACCACGTCGCAGGGCTCGCTGGCCAGATAGGCCAGCGCTTCGCCGCCGGTCTCGGCCGTCGCCACCTCGTAGCCGGCCGCGCTCAGCGCCGGGCGCAGCGCCCGCAGGATCTGTTGTTCGTCGTCGACCAGCAGCAGATGCGCGAGACTCATGGCCGCCCTCCCGGAAAGCTCAGCGCCACCACCAGGCCCGCGCGATCGTCAGGCCGCGCCTGCGCCCGCACCGACCCGCCCATCGCCTCGACCAGGCCGCGGGTGATCGACAGGCCAAGGCCCGTGCCCTGCTGGCCCGCGGCCGTGGCCGGCGAGCGATAGAACTTGTCGAAGATCATGCCGAGGTCGGCGTCCGGCACCCCGGGACCTTCGTCCCAGACCTCGACCACCACCTGGCCGGCGTCGGTGCGCCGCGCGCAGACCTCGATCCGCGCCCCGTTCGGCGAGAACCGCACCGCGTTCTCCACCACATTGGCCAGCGCCTGCTCGGCCAGGATCGGGTCGCCCAGCGCCGCCAGCTCGTCGCCGCCGGCATGGGCGACCAGCTCGCGCTCGCCGGCGCGCTTGCCCAGCCGCTGCACGACCCGGCCGACCACCTCGCCCATGCCGAAGGTCACCGGCTCGATGCTCAACGCCCCGGACTCCAGCTTGGTCATGTTCAGCAGGTTGCCGACGAACAGGTTCAGGCGCTCGGCCTCCTCCTGGATGGTCAGGGTCAGGTCGTCGCGCACCGCCGCGTCAAAGCGGTCGCCGAACTCCCTCAGGCTGCTGGCCGAGGCCAGGATCGCCGCCAGCGGCGTGCGCAGGTCGTGCGAGATCGACGACAGCAGCGCATGGCGCAGTTGCTCGGTGCGCTCACGCGCCTGCATCTCGGCCCGCGCGCCGGACAGCCGCGAGCGGGCGATGGCGGCGGCGGCCATGTCGACGAGCACGTCGACCATCCGCTCGTCGTCGTCGGCGTGCAGCCGCGCGGTCGAGCGCCAGGCCGCCAGCCCCAATGATTGGCCGTCGGCGCGCAGCGGCCGCAGCCGCCAGCGATCGACCTCGCTCGGCGCGATCTGGACAGCCGGATCAGCGGCGGCGCGGACCAGCGGCGCCTGCGGCTCGACCCCGCCGGGCGCGCTCCACCAGCGGCCGTCCTCGAACACCACCGCCTCGCGGCCGGTTTCGGCGATCCGGTGGGCCAGCGCCTGGCGCACGGCGTCCTCGTGGCCCGAGGCCGAGAACTCCTCGCTGGCTCGGAACAGCGCCCCGGACGTCCGCGCCCGTGTCTCGGCCCGCCGCTGGGCCTCGCGCAGGCGGCCGGCCAAGCCGCCGGTCAGCACCGCCACGGCCAGGAACACGAACAGGACCAGGAAATCCTCGGCCGAGGTCAGGGTGAACACGAAGCGCGGTTCGACCAGATAGATGTCGTAGACCAGAAAGGCGATCGCGGCGGCGAAGTAGGCCGGGCCGGGACCCAGGGTGACGGCGGCGACCAGCACGCCGGCCAGGAACACCATCGACAGGCGGTCGGTGTGGAAGACGCGGTAGATCACCTCGGCCACGGCTGTGGAGACGGCGACCATGCCGAAGGCGGCCAGATAGCGCAGCGCGCCCCGCGCTCGTGGGCCGATTGTCCAATCCCGCGCCATGCGGATCCTTGCAAAGCCGGGCGTCGACGGCGTCCGCCTGTCCGTGGGAACCCCAGGCTCGATAGTTGGGAGACGAGCAGGGCCGTCGACAAGCCGGACCATGGCCGCAGCCACGCAGCGGTTCAATTATGCCGGGCTTATGCCTGCGCCCGCTCCGGGACTTATAAGCTTCTTATGCTTGTGGGCATAACCCGTCCACGCGACCACCCGGGCCATGATGATGCAGACCGGTCAAGCCGCGCCCTGGTTCACGGCTCCGACGCCCAGCGTCCCCAATTTCAACTTCTCCAGCCTCGGCGGGCGCTACGTCCTGCTGGCCTTCATGCCGAGCGAGCCGATCGCCCGCCAGCTGGCGCTGGCCGCGATGCAGGCCCACCAGTCGCTGTACGACCAGACCAACCTCGTCGCCTTCGGGGTGCTGCGCGACCCGGTCGCCATGTCCCAGGCCCAGGACCGCCCCGGGTTGATGTGGTTTCTCGACCAGAGCGGCGCGGTCAGCCGCGCCTACGGCGCGGTCTCGCAGGACGGCGTCGAGACCCCGTACTGGTGCGTGCTCGACCCGAGCTTGCGGGTGATGATCGCCGGCGGCATGGACCAGACCGAGCAGGTGTTCGCCGCCATCCGCGCCCTGCCCGCGCCGGGCGACCACGCCGGCGTCCCGCTGCACGCCCCGGTGCTGGTGGTTCCGCGGATCTTCGAGCCGGAGATGTGCGCGCGGCTCATCGAGTTCTACGAGCGCCAGGGCGGCGAGCGCTCGGGCACCATGCGCCAGGTCGGCGGCAAGACCGTCGCGGTGATCGACGACTTCAAGAGCCGCCGCGACGCCACCATCGCCGACGAGTCCTTCCGTGAAGAGCTGCGCAACCTGATCCAGACCCGGCTGCTGCGCCCGATCAACCGCGCCTTCCAGTTCAATCCCACCCGCATCGAGCGCTACATCGTCGCCTGCTACGACGCCGACGACGAGAACGGCGGCTACTTCAAGCCGCACCGCGACAACACCACCTCGGGCACCGCCCACCGCAAGTTCGCCTGCTCGATCAACCTCAACGCCGAGGAGTTCGAGGGCGGCGACCTGCGCTTCCCCGAGTTCGGTCCCAAGACCTACCGTCCGCCGACCGGCGGGGCGGTGGTGTTCTCCTGCTCGCTGCTGCACGAGGCGACCCGCGTCACCCGCGGCCGCCGCTACGCCTTCCTGCCGTTCTTCTTCGACGAGGCCGGCGAGGCCCTGCGCCAGAAGAACCTGCACACCCTGCAGCTCGCCGACGCCCCCAAGCCCGCGCCCGAACCCGCCGCAGCCCCCTAGGCGACCGCGTCGAACAGCGCCACCGCGTCCGGTCCGGCAGGAAAGCGCAGTCTCGCGCCCGCCTCGTGCACGGCCGCCCAGACCGCCTCAGCGACATCGGCCTCGCTCGTCGTGAGCGCCGGCTTGGCGAACGCCTCGAAGATCGGGCCGGCGAATTCGGCATAGACCGCCGGGATCAGGTCCTCGACCTTCACCGAGGTGTTCTGTGAAAACCGCGTGGTCGGCGCATAGCCGGGCTCGACCAACCGCGCGCGGACCCCGAAATGCGCAAGCTCGTGCGCAAGGGAGCCGGTGAATCCCTCGATCGCCTGCTTGCTCGCCGTATAGGCGGCGGCCAGCGGCATCGGCGCCAGGGTGACGCTGGACGTCACATTGACGATCGTTCCGGACCGCCGCGCCCGCATCTGCGGGATCACCGCCTGGGTCATGGCCATGACGCCGAAGGTGTTGGTCTCAAAGACCTGGCGGATGTGGGCCATCGGCGTCGCCTCGAAGGCGCCGACCACCCCGATCCCGGCGTTGTTGACCAGCACGTCGATCGGTCCGGCGGCGTCGATTGCTGCGGCGATGCTGGCCGCGTCGGTCACATCGAGGGCCAGGATGCGCAAACGTTCGGACGCTGCCAGCAGGTCGGCGCGCGGAGTGCGCATCGTCGCCACCACGTTCCAGCCCGCGCCCAGAAAGCGCCTCGCGGTTTCGAGCCCATAGCCCGACGAGCAGCCGGTGATCAGGACGGTGTTCATGGTCTTGCCTCGCCTCAAATGAATTGACGCGCTCAGGCTAAGCGCCCAAAACCGGACGAACTATAATCCAAGATCCACATTTCATTTGCGAAAGTCCAGACATGTCCGATCCACTCTCCGAGGTGATCGGGCTGCTCGCCCCCCGCACGGTGCTGACCAAGGCGATCAGCGGCGCCGGCGCCTGGGGCGTGCGCTACAGCGACTTCGGCCATCCCAGCTTCGCAGTGGTCATGCAGGGCGCGTGTCGCCTCGCGGTGGACGGTCACGCCGAACTGACGCTGCAGGCCGGCGACTTCGTGCTGCTGCCGACGACGCCCCGGTTCACGATGTCCGGGTTCGAGCCTGTCACGCCCCAGCCGGTCGATCCTCACGCCGCCGCCGCGGGAGCGGGCGACGTCCGTCACGGCCGCCAGGACGGCCCCCCGGACGTCCGCCTGCTCGGCGGCTATTTCGTCTTCGACGGCGCCGACGCCGGACTGATCGCCTCGCTGCTGCCCGGGCAGGTGCATGTCCGCGGCGTTCCGCGGCTGTCGGCCCTGGTCGGGCTGCTGATCGAGGAGGCGGCGCAGGAGCGGCCCGGCCGCGAACTGGTCCTGACCCGGCTGGTCGAGATCCTGCTGGTCGAGGCGCTGCGCCTGGTCCCCGCCGCCGACGCGCCCGCCGGCCTGCTGCGCGGCCTGTCCGACGCCCGGCTGGCCCAGGCCCTACGCCAGATGCACGCCGATCCGGCCCGGCCCTGGACGATGGCGCAGCTCGCCGGCGAGGCCGCGCTGTCGCGGTCGGCCTTCTTCGACCGCTTCACGCGCCAGATCGGGGCGCCGCCAATGGAGTATCTGCTGACCTGGCGCATGGCGCTGGCCAGGGACCTGCTGCGCCGCCAGGGCCTCGACATCGCGCAGGTCGCCGAACGCATCGGCTATGGCTCGGCCAGCACCTTCAGCACCGCCTTCAGCCGCCACGTCGGGCAGCCGCCCGGTCGCTACGCCCGCCAGGCGGTCTAACCATAACTAGATAGGGCGACGCCGCCTCGAAAGCGGATCGCTAAGCTCGCGTTTCAATCTTGGGAAAATGGCGCACCCGACACGATTCGAACGTGTGACCTTTGCCTTCGGAGGGCAACGCTCTATCCAGCTGAGCTACGGGTGCGTCTGAGCGAGTTGCGCTGTCTAGCCGAAAGCTCAGCGAAACGGAAGCGCTCAGGCGCCTGCGGTGGTCAGCGAGACGAACACGTCCTCCAGGTCCGGGTCCTCGGTGGCGATGTCCTTGATGTGCAGGCCGGTGGCGCGCACGGCGGCCAGCACCTGCTCGACGCTCGACTGGCCGGTCCGGTAGGTGACCTGGAACGCCCCGCCCGCCCGCGGCTTGGTCTCGAAGCCAGGCAGCTCGGGAGCGACCATCAGCGGCTCCTCCGGCGTCACCACCACGTTGCGGGTGTCGAGCCGGCGCAGCAGGCTCGAGGTCGGCTCGCAGGCCACCACCTCGCCGCGGTTGACGATGGCGATCTGGTCGCAGAGCTCCTGGGCCTCTTCCAGGTAGTGCGTGGTCAGGACGATGGTCACGCCCTTGCGGTTCAGCTCGACCACATAGTTCCAGAGCTGGCGGCGCAACTCGACGTCGACCCCGGCGGTCGGCTCGTCGAGGATCAGCACCGGCGGATTGTGCACCATGGCCTTGGCGACCATCAGGCGGCGCTTCATGCCGCCCGACAGCTGGCGCACATAGGCCCCGGCCTTGTCGCCCAGGCCCAGCGCGTTCAGCAGCTCCATGGTCCGGCGCTCGGCCGGCGGCACGCCGTACATGCCGGCCTGCACCTCCAGCGACTCGCGCGGGGTGAAGAACGGGTCGGCGGCGATCTCCTGCGGCACCACCCCGATCGCGGCGCGCGCGTCGCGCGGGCGCTGGTCGATGTCACGGTTCCAGATGCGGACCGTCCCCGACGTCTTCTTGGTCAGGCCAGCCAAGGTGTTGATGAACGTCGACTTGCCGGCGCCGTTCGGGCCCAGCAGCCCGAAGATCGATCCGCGCGGGATCTTCAGGTCCAGCCCGCGCAGGGCGTGCATCTCCGGCGCGGTCTTGGTGGCCGGGTAGATCTTCACGACGCCTTCGGCCTCGATGGCGAACTCAGGTAGGTCCATGCGTCTCTTTGTGTCCGGGGCGTGCATTGACGGGTCGAGCCGTGGTCGAATACCTAGGCGCGTGCGGCGCATCCGCCAAGCTTCCGCCGCCGGAGAGTTCAAGAATGGCCCGTAAAGCCCCCGTCCCCGACCAAGGCCGCTCCTCGCAACTGGAGCCCATGCCCGCCAAGGGCGCCCGTACGCCGGACCTGCCGCCGTCGGAAGTGGTGGTCGTGCGCTCGGGCCGGGTCGCCTGCGACGGCGTCGGCGGCGCGCTGGGCCATCCGCGGGTGTGGCTGGAGATGGGCGAGGCCTCCTTCGTCGAGTGCCCCTACTGCGACCGCCGCTTCGTGCTGCCGGACGGTTCGGAAGGCCCCGAGGACGAGCGTCTGGCCCCCGGCGTCTACGAAGGCCCGCACGGCCACTGACACACCGCTGTCAGCAGCGCGCCGACCGAGGCCGAAATCCGCCGGAATGTCACACCGGCGGCGCCTATATCGTCTCTGCCTGAGCGACAGGAGGAGGCGATCATGAACCAAGCCGAGACTTTCAAGCAGCTCCACACGGGTCCGCAGATCCTGGTGCTGCCCAACGCCTGGGACGCCGCCAGCGCGGCGCTGATGGAGGACGCCGGCGCCAAGGCCGTGGCCACCTCGTCGGCCGCCGTCGCCTGGGCCCACGGCTACGCCGACGGCGACCTGCTGCCGGTCCCCACCCTGCTCGCCGCCATCGGCGAGATCGCCCGCGTAGTGAAGGTCCCGCTGACCGCCGACATCGAAGGCGGCTATTCCGACGACCTCGCGACCCTCGCCGAAACGATCAAGGGCGTCGTCGGCGCCGGCGCCGTCGGGATCAATCTCGAGGACGGCGGCCGCGACCCCGACCTGCACGCCCGCAAGATCGAGGCGGTCCGCAAGGCGGCCGGCGCCGGCCTGTTCGTCAACGCCCGGACCGACGTCTACCTGCGCGGTCTGGCCCAGGGCGAGGCGGCGCTGGCCGAGACCCTGCGCCGCGCCGAGCTCTATCGCGCCGCCGGGGCCGACGGGATCTTCGTGCCCGGCCCGGTCGACGAGACCCTGCTCGGAACCCTGGCGCGCGATATCGCCCTGCCGCTGAATGTCATGGGCCGCGGCGGCGCGCCGAGCGCAGAGCGGCTGCAGGCGCTCGGCGTGCGCCGGCTGTCCTCGGCCACCGCCCCGTTCCGCGCCGCCTACGCCGCGCTCGGCCGGGCGATGGGCGAGTTCCTGGCCAGCGGCGATGCGAACGCCCTGGCCCAGGCCGGGCAGGGCTTGGCCGACCTCAACAAGCGCTTCAGCTAGGCGTTGACCGCGGACGGCGGCGGCGTGCGCTCGACCGCCGCCGAGATCGCCGCGACCAGGGCCTGGATGTTGATCGGCTTGGTCAGATAGCCCTGGAAGCCGGAGATCTTGCCGCGGGTCACCGTCTCGGCAAGCACGTTGGCCGAGATCGCGATCACCGGGATGTCGCAGGTGGCCGGGTCGGCCTCCAGCCGCGCCTTGACCTGGAAGCCGTCCATGCCGGGCAGGTTGATGTCCAGCAGGATGACGTCCGGGCGCAGGGCCGCGGCCAGCTCCAGCCCCTCCATCGGCAGTTCGGCGACATGCAGGTCGAGGCTGCCCAGCGCCTCGGCGATGTGGCGCATCAGCCGGATGTTCGAAGCATTGTCCTCGATATAGAGCACCACCGCGTCCGGGGCCTTGCCGGCCAGCGCCTGGCGGCGGTCCTCGTCGCGGGTGGCGACCTGGGCCGGCTCGGCCGCCGGCAGGTCGACGATGAAGGTCGAGCCGACGCCCTCCAGGCTCTGGACGTCGAGCTTGCCGTTCATCGCCTCGACCAATCGCCGGGTCAGGGCCAAACCAAGGCCCGCGCCCTCCACGCCCGAACCCTCGCGGCCCAGCCGCTCGAACGGCTCGAACAGGTCGGCCATGCGTCCGGTGGGGATCCCCAGCCCGGTGTCGCGCACGCTGATCAGCACCCGCTCGCCCAGCGCCCGGATGGTCACCTCCACCGCGCCGCGCGGGCGGTTGTACTTGATGGCGTTGGACATCAGGTTGGCCAGCACCTGCTTGAGCCGCAGTTGGTCGGCGCGCACCGCCAGCACGGCGTCCGGCTCGGCGATGGTCACGCTGATCCCGGTGCGGTCGGCCATCGGCCGGAAGGTCCCGGCCAGGGCCTGGGCCACTTCGTGCGGGTCGATCGCCTCGATCGAGACCGAGACCTTGCCGCTCTCGATCTTGGCGAAATCGAGCACCTCCTCGATCAGCGCCAGCAGATGGCGTCCGGCGGTATGGATCTGCTCGACCGCCTCGGTCTGGCGCTCGGTCAGCGGCTCGACGCTGCGCATGCGCAGGATGTCGGCGAAGCCGATCACCGCGTTCAGCGGCGTGCGCAGCTCGTGGCTCATATTGGCCAGGAAGTCGGACTTGGCGCGGTTGGCGTCCTCGGCCCGGCGGCGCTGCTCGTCCAGCGCGGCCAGGGCGGTGGTCAGGTCGGTGGTGCGTGACTGCACCGCCGATTCCAGCTGGCCGTTGATCTCGCGCAGCCGCTCGGCCTCGGCCAGCGAGCGCGCCTCCAGCCGCCGGTCGATATAGGCGCACATCAGCCCGACGGTGAGGATCAGCGCCGTGCAGGCCGCGATCGTCGCCGACAGCAGCGAGCCGGAGACCAGCTGCCCGTCGGCCGCCACGCCTGGTCCAGCGACGATCACCGTGCCGGCCATCGCCGTGAAGTGCATGCCGCAGATCGCCGCCGCCATCACGATCGCCGCCGCCGCCCGCTGGCGGGCGGTGCGCAGGTTGACCACCAGCCACAGCGCGACGCTCGCCGCCGCCACTGCGATCAGCACCGACAGCCCGAAGAAGCCCGGCTGGTAATAGACCTCGCCCGGCAGCCGCATCGCCTCCATGCCCATGTAGTGCATGACCGCCACGCCCAGCCCGACCAGCGTCCCGCCGGTCAGGATCCGGCGCCAGCCGCCCCCGTCGGCGATCGCCTTCAGCCCGCCGGCCACGGCGATCACCGCGATCGCGCCCGACAGGATGGTCAGCCCCGGATCGTACTCGACCTTGAACGGCGTGCGGTAGGCCAGCATGGCGATGAAGTGCATCGACCAGACCCCGCCGCCCAGCACCCCAGCCGCGCCGAGATGCCAGAACCGCCGGGCCGGCCCCTGGGCCGAGTTGAGCCGCTCGGCCATGTCGAGGGCGGTGAACGAGGCCACCACCGCCACCAGATAGGAGATCAACACCAGGGCGCCGTCGTGACCCGTCGCGACGCCGTCGACATTATTGCTGAAGCAGAGTCCGAGAATCTCCACGAACCGCCCACTCCCCGAGAATGATCGTCACAACTTCTCATGAGTGTATTGATTCGACGTTACACGCCGATCACTAACGACGTGAGATAAACGCGCGAGTACTTGCACTGTACTTTACGCATTTTACGTATAATGCCGCCACAGGCGAACCTGCGCCGCGTCGCCACGCGGCGGATGACCTTCGCCCGCGTGCACCCTATGTTCCCGCCATGACCGACGCGCCCCTCGCCGCCCCGACCCTCGCCGACATCCCCCGCGAACCGACCCAGGACGGGCCGGCCGTGCGGCTCTATCTGGTCGACGGTTCGGGCTATATCTTCCGCGCCTACCACGCGCTGCCGCCGCTGACCCGCAAGAGCGACGGCCTGCCGATCGGGGCGATCAGCGGTTTCTGCAACATGCTCTGGAAGCTGCTCGTCGACATGAAGGCCCAGCCGGAGGCGCCGACCCACCTGGCGGTGATCTTCGACCACTCCGAGAAGACCTTCCGCAACAAGCTCTACGACCAATACAAGGCCCACCGCCCGCCGCCGCCCGAGGATCTGGTCCCGCAGTTCCCGCTGATGCGCCGCGCCACCCGCGCCTTCGGCATCCCCAGCCTCGAGCTGCCCGGCTACGAGGCCGACGACCTCATCGCCGCCTACGCGTGCAAGGTGCGCGACGCCGGCGGCGAGGTGACGATCATCTCGTCCGACAAGGACCTGATGCAGCTGGTCGGCGACCGGGTGTCGATGCTCGACACCATGAAGAACGTGAAGATCGGCCGCGAGCAGGTGATCGAGAAGTTCGGGGTGCCGCCGGAAAAGGTCGTCGACGTCCAGGCCCTGTGCGGCGACAGCGTCGACAACGTGCCGGGCGCGCCGGGCATCGGGGTCAAGACCGCCGCCCTGCTGATCAACGAATACGGCGACCTCGACACGCTGCTGGCCCGCGCCGGCGAGATCAAGCAGCCCAAGCGCCGCGACACCCTGATCGAATTCGCCGACCAGATCCGCCTCTCGCGCGAGCTCGTGCGGCTGGACTGCGACACCCCGCTGCCCGAGCCGGTCGACGCGCTGGTCGTCGACGATCCCAACGCCGAGGAGTTGGCCGCCTTCCTCGAGGAGATGGAGTTCCGCACCCTCGCCCGCCGCGTGGCCGGCGGCGGCGCGACCGCCTCGGCGACTCCGGCCCCCGCGCCCATCGCCCGTCCGGCCGCCGCGCCGGTCGCCGCGGCGATCAACCCCAGCGACTATGTCTGCGTCCGCGACCTGACGACCCTCGACGCCTGGATCGCCCGCGCCAAGGCCGTCGGCGTCGTCGCCTTCGACACCGAGACCGACGCCCTGTCCTCGGCCAACGCCAACCTCTGCGGCGTCTCCCTGGCCGTCGCGCCCGGCGAGGCCTGCTACATCCCGGTCGGCCATGAGAACGAAAGCACCGGCGGCCTCGAGTTCGAGACCCCGGAGTCGATCGAGCAGTTGCAGCTCGACGAGGTCATCGCCCGCCTGAAGCCGCTGCTGGAAGACCCGGCGGTGCTCAAGGTCGCCCAGAACGCCAAGTACGACATCGCCGTCCTCGACCGGCACGGGATCAAGGTCGCCCCGATCGAAGACACCATGCTGATCAGCTACGCCCTCGAGGGCGGGCTGCACAAAAGCCATGGCATGGACGAGCTCTCCAAGCGCTGGCTGGAGCACGAGCCGATCAAGTTCTCGTCGGTCACCGGGACCGGCAAGTCGCAGAAGAGCTTCAAGCACGTGCCGCTGGAGCCGGCGACCTGCTACGCGGCCGAGGACGCCGACGTCACCCTGCGGCTCTACCAGCACCTGCGCCCGCGGCTGGCGCACGAGCGCCTGCTGACCGTCTACGAGACCCTGGAGCGCGGCATGCCGCCGGTGCTGGCGGCGATGGAGAACGAGGGGATCAAGGTCGACACCGACACCCTGCGCAAGCTCTCCAACGACTTCTCGGTGCGGATGGGCGAGTTCGAGGCCGAGGCGCACCGCCTGGCCGGCCGCCCGTTCAACCTCGGCAGCCCCAAGCAGATCGGCGAGGTGCTGTACGGCGAGATGGGCCTGGCCTCGAAGCGGGTGACGGCCACCGGCGCGCAGGGCACCGACGCCTCGATTCTGGAAGAGCTCGCCGCCCAGGGCCACGAACTGCCGCGCGTGCTGCTTGACTGGCGCCAGCTGTCCAAGCTCAAGGGCACCTACACCGACAACCTGGTCAGCGCGATCGCCGACCGCTCGGGCCGCATCCACACCTCCTACGCCCTGGCCTCGACCACCACCGGGCGGCTGTCGTCGAACGACCCGAACCTGCAGAACATCCCGATCCGCACGGAAGAGGGCCGCAAGATCCGCAAGGCCTTCATCGCCGAACCGGGCCACGTGCTGATCAGCGCCGACTACAGCCAGATCGAGCTGCGCATCCTCGCCCACGTCGGCGACATCCCGCAGCTGAAGAAGGCCTTCATGGAGGGCCACGACATTCACGCGGCCACCGCCTCGGAGATGTTCGGGGTGCCGATCGAGGGCATGCCGTCCGAGACCCGCCGCCGCGCCAAGGCGATCAACTTCGGCATCGTCTACGGCATCTCGGCCTTCGGCCTGGCCAACCAGCTGTCGATCCCGCAGGACGAGGCCGGGGCCTATATCAAGACCTACTTCGAGCGCTTCCCCGGCATCCGCGCCTACATGGACCGCACCAAGCAGGCGGCGCGGACCCAGGGCTTCGTGACCACCATCTTCGGCCGCAAGGTCCACATCCCGGCGGTGAACTCCAAGTCGCAGGCCGAGCGCGCCTTCGGCGACCGCGCGGCGATCAACGCCCCGATCCAGGGCGCGGCCGCCGACGTCATGCGCCGGGCGATGATCCGCATGCCGGCGGCCCTGAAAGCCGCCGACCTGCAGGCGAAGATGCTGCTGCAGGTGCACGACGAACTGGTCTTCGAAGCCCCGGCGGCCGAGGCGGAAGCGACCATCGCCGTGGTCCGCAAGATCATGGAGCGCGCCGCCGAGCCGGCCGTGGCCCTATCGGTGCCGCTGGTCGTCGAGGCCCGCGCCGCCGCCAACTGGGACGACGCGCACTAGGCCAGGATCAGGCCGGCGGTCCTTCCGCATGCTGCGGCAGGCCGTCGTCCAGCTTCAGCCACGGCTGCTTGCTCGACACCCAGATGTGGTCGGTCGGCGCAAAGCCGCTCGGATCGTCCATGCTGCCGCTGGTCAGGCCCATGATCCCCAGCGCCTCGCGCTTGGAGAAGATCGTCGTGCCGCAGCGGGTGCAGAAGCCGCGCTTCAGCCCCTCGGACGAATGCGCCGTCCCGACCGGACCGCTCAGGGTCACGGCCTCGACCGCGTAGAGCGCGCGGGCGTTGAACGCCGCCCCGATCGCCCGTTGGCACAGCCGGCAATGGCAGACGCGTACGTTGATCGGCTCGCCCTTCGCCGCATAGCGCACCTCGCCGCAAAGACATCCGCCGGTCAGCATGGGTCAGGCCTCCTGCCGCCTCTCTAGCCCGGCGCCGGCGCCGGGAGCGACCGCGGACCGGCGGCGTCGCGCGTTTGGTCGGCGAGGTGTGCTCGTGCGGCACTACCGCCAATGGCGAAGCTTGGCTTATCTGCCCCGCCAGATTGCAGAGGGGGGAAATGCAGATGGGCGCGCTTCAGCTCGACACCGCGGTGGTCCGCGACGGGGAGGTCCTGCGGGCCGACCTGCACAGCGACTGGAACATCTGGGGCCCGAACGGCGGCTACGTCTCGTCGGTGGCCCTGCGCGCGGCCGGCGCCGTGGCCCCCGAAGGCCACCGCCCCGCGACCATCTCGGTCCAGTACCTGTCGGTCGCCAAGTTCGCGCCGGTCGAGGCCCAGGTCACGCCGGTGAAGACCGGCCGCAACGCCTGGCTGCTCAACGTCGCGCTGGTCCAGGAGGGCAAGACCTTCCTGCAGGCCCAGGTGTGGACCACCAGCAAGGACTCCGGCCCGCTCACCGCGCAGGCGGTGATGCCCGACGTTCCCGGCCCCGACGGCCTGAAGACCATCGCCGAGCACGTCGGCAAGGAGCAGGTGAACGGCTTCTGGAACAACATCGACGCCAAGCCGCTGAACTTCATCCCCTGGGACCAGCCGCGCCCGCCGGGCCCGGCCCTGCTGCGCGAATGGTACAGCTTCGTCGGCTACGAACCCGGCGACGCCTTCCTAGACGCCTGCCGGCCGCTGATCCTGATCGACACCCTGCTCTGGCCGACCCACCACCGCGGCCTCGCCGACCGTCCCGACTATGTGGCCCCCAGCCTCGACGTCACCGTCTGGTTCCACCAGGGGGCCGGCGCCGCCGACTGGCTGCTGGTCGACGCCCATGCCGACACCGCGCTCGCCGGCCTGATCCACGGCCAGGCCCGGGTCTGGAGCGCCGACGGCCGGCTGATCGCCAGCGGCGGCTCGAACATGATGCACGTCGCCCGCGGCTAGGCGCGATGATCGACCTGGTCATCTTCGACTCCGACGGCGTGCTGGTCGACAGCGAGGAGATCGCCCTGGCGGTGATGGCGAAGGCCGCCACCGCCGCCGGCGCGCGCATGGACACGGCCGAGGCCCTGGCCGTCTTCCGGGGGCTGAAGATCGCCGACTGCGTGGCCGAGATCGAACGCCGCGCCGGCGCGGCTGTCTCGCCGGACTTCATCGCCGAGGTCCGCGCCGCCACCGCCGCGGCCTTCGAGACCGACCTACGCGCGGTCGAAGGCGTGCACGCTGCGCTCGCCGTCATCGCCGCACCGATCTGCGTCGCCTCCAACGGCCCGCTCGCCAAGCTCGACCAGACGCTGCGACTGACCGGCCTGATGGATCGCTTCGAGGGCCGGGTCTTCAGCGCCTACGAAGTCGGCGCCTGGAAGCCCGACCCCGGCCTCTTCCTCCACGCCGCCCAGGCGCTGGGCGCCGATCCCGCCCGCTGCGTGGTGGTCGAGGACTCCCTGGCCGGCGTCCAGGCGGCCAAGGCCGCCGGCATGCGCGCCCTCGGCTACGCCCCGGCCGACACCGCCCGCGATCTGGCCGACGCCGGCGCCGAGGTCTTCACCGCCATGGCGCAGCTGCCAGGCCTGCTGGCCCGCTAAGCGCAAGATCCTCTATCGGGCGGCCGCCGCCAGCACCCGCGCCACGCTGTCCTCCAGGCTCGGCGTCCCGACGATCTCCACCACCGGGCAGGCCAGCCCCGCCAGCCAGGCCCGGTGCCGCTCCAGGCTGCGCCCCGGAAAGCCCGGCGTCTCATAGGCCTGCGCCCAGGCCAGGAACTCCAGATGCGCCGCGTGCATCGCCCCGCCCGGGGCGATCGCCGCGCCGTAGCGCGCCTGCTCGCGGGCCATCAGCCGCGCCATCCGCACGTCCTGCGGCACGTGCAGGAAGACCACCAGGTCGAAGCGCGGAACGAACACGTCGCCCCAGCCGATCAGCGACCCGGAGATCACCCAGGACGGCGCGCCCGCCAACGCCGCCTCCATCAGCGCCACCCGCTCGGCCTCCGGCCGCTTGGCGGTGAACGGCGGGTCGGTCGCCTCCCAGAAGTAGCTGTCGGTGTCGAGGTGCCGGCAGTCCAGGCGCTCGGCCAACGCCGCGCCCAAGGTGGTCGTGCCCGAGGACGAGGCCCCGACGATATGGATATGCCCGGACATCGTGGACTAGGCCTTGCGCCCCTCGGCGATGAACGCCTGGAAGCCGGCCACCAGGTGGTCGAACATCAGCCGCATGCGCCGGTGGCCGCGCAGGTTCTCGTGCATCGCGATCCACACCTCGAGCTCGAAGCCGAAGGCGTTGGAGAGCAGCGGGGTCAGCCCGTAGCGGCGGGCGATCTGGTGCTGGCAGGCCCCGACCCCGACCCCGGCGCGGATCGCGGCGATCTGGGCCAGGTCGTTGTCCGAGCGGAAGGCGAACAGCTCGCGGCTGACCTCCCAGGGCAGCTCCAGGTCGGCCAGGGCCTGCAGCGCCGGGGTCTCGCGATCGAACCCGACCACCGTGTGGGCGGTCAGTTCTTCCAGGGTCTGCGGCGCGCCGAAGCATTCGATGTAGTCGGGCGAGGCGTAGAACCCGACCCCGATGGCCCCGACCTTGCGGGCGACCAGCGCCCCCTGCGTCGGACGCACCATGCGCACGGCGATGTCGGCGTCACGCCGCGACAGATCCTCGGCGCGGTTGGACAGCACCAGCTCGATGTCGATCTCCGGATGCTCGCGGCGGAACGACCCGAGGATCGCGGGCAGCACCTCGGCGCCCATGATCTGGCTGGCGGTGATGCGGATCGCACCCTTCAGCTCGTCGGCCGCGCCGGAGGCGTCGCGCAGCGCCGCCGCCGCCGCCGCGTGCATCTCGGCCAGGTGGCTTTCCAGCTGCCGGGCGAGGTCGGTGGGGGTCAGGCCGCGCGGCGAGCGCAGGAACAGCGGCGCGCCCAGCTTCTGCTCCAGCGCCTCGATGTGACGCCCCAGGGTCGGCTGGGTCAGCCCACGCGCCTTGGCCGCCGCTGACAGGCTGCCGGCTTGAAGCACGGCATGCAGGCTTTGAAACAGGTCCCAATCGGCGTTCGCCATGCACTAATGAATAGCCGATCTGCAAAATTCGGCAAACACGGGTCGGCGTGCGGCTTTCCATTCCGGCAAGGCGGCGCCGGCCGCTGAGGCCGGCGCGCTCGAAACACCTACGGAAAGTCCGTCTTTTCTCCGGCTCAGGTGTTTCCACCCGAACCGGAAAGGGTCTAGATGCCGGCCATGGTTGGAAAGACGCTTTACGATAAGATCTGGGACGCCCACGTCGTCGAGGAACAAGACGGCGAGACGATCCTCTATATCGACCTGCACCTCATCCACGAGGTCACGACCCCGCAGGCCTTCGCGGGCCTTCGCGCCAACCACCGGCCGGTACGCCGTCCGGACCGCACGCTTGCGGTCGCCGACCACAACATCCCGACCGAGGGCCAGGCCAAGGGCGTCGCCGCCGTGGCCGACGACGAAGCGCGCCTGCAGCTCCAGACGCTCGAGCGCAACGTCAAGGACAACGGCATCGAGTTCTTCCCGATGGGCGACATCCGCAACGGGATCGTCCACGTGGTCGGTCCCGAGCAGGGCCGCACCCAGCCGGGCATGACCATCGTCTGCGGCGACAGCCACACCTCGACCCACGGCGCGTTCGGCGCCCTGGCGCACGGCATCGGCACCTCGGAGGTCGAGCACGTGCTGGCCACCCAGACGCTGCGCCAGAAGAAGGCGAAAAACCTGCGCGTCACCGTCGACGGGACCCTGGCGCCCGGCGTCGGGGCCAAGGACATCGCCCTGGCGATCATCGGCGAGATCGGCACCGCCGGCGGCACCGGCTACGTCATCGAATACGCCGGCGAGGCCATCCGCGCCCTGTCGATGGAAGGCCGCATGACCCTGTGCAACCTGACCATCGAGGGCGGCGCCCGCGCCGGCCTGGTCGCGCCGGACCAGACGACCTACGACTACATGCTGGGCCGCCCGGCCGCCCCCAAGGGCGGCGCCTGGGAAATGGCGCTCAGCTATTGGAAGACCCTCTTCACCGACGAAGACGCGGTGTTCGACCGCGAGGTGGTGATCGACGGAAGCGCGATCGCCCCGCTGGTCACCTGGGGCACCTCGCCTGAGGACGTCATCGCCGTCACCGACGTGGCGCCCGATCCCGACAGCTTCGCCACCCCGGACAAGCGCGCCTCGGCTGCCCGCGCCCTGGAATACATGGGCCTGACCGCCGGCCAGCCGATCCAGGACGCCAAAATCGACGTGGTGTTCATCGGCTCGTGCACCAACAGCCGCATCGAGGACCTGCGCGAGGCGGCCAAGGTCGTCCAGCACGCCTTCGTGCACGGCAAGATGGTCGCCGAGCACGTGCGGGCCATGGTCGTGCCGGGCTCGGGCCTGGTGAAGGAACAGGCGGAGGAAGAAGGCCTGGACGCCATCTTCAAGGCCGCGGGCTTCGACTGGCGCGAGCCGGGCTGCTCGATGTGCCTGGGCATGAACCCTGATCGCCTCACCCCCGGCCAACGCTGCGCCTCGACCTCGAACCGCAACTTCGAGGGCCGCCAGGGCCGCGGCGGACGGACCCACCTGATGAGCCCGGCCATGGCCGCGGCCGCCGCCATCGCCGGCCACATCGCCGACGTCAGAGATTTCATGTGATGAGCGCCCGCACCAGCTTTCTGATCTGGTGGGGGCTTCCCATCCTCTGCGCCGGTCTCGGGGCCATGGCCGCCGCCTTCATGGGCGAGGGCGGGATCTTCGGTCGCGGGCCCGGCCAAGTCGGGCCCTTGATGCTGATCGGCGGTTACATCGTCGTGGTCGGCCTGCTGGCGGTGATCTTCCGCATGCGCCAGAACCTCGCCGCCTTCGAAGACCGCGACCGTTTCGACAAGCCGGTCGAGGCGGCGATGGTCGCCCTGTGCGCGCCGATCCTGGTCGCCGGGATCTGGCTGATGGGCTCGGGCCTGCGCGCCGATCTCGGCCCCAGCCGCACTGTCGCCGGCCAGCTTGAGCACATCGACAAGGTGGGCGCCTTCGGGCGCAGCTTCGGGATCAATCTCGTGACCACCGCCAGCCCGCTGATCCTGCCCTGCCGCATCGATCGCAACTGCGGCAGCCCGGTCCCGCTGCTGCGGCTGCAGCCGGGCGCCAAGCTCGAGGTCGAACTGCTGAACGGCAAGGTGCTCGGACTCAAGGCCGGCGGCCGCCAGCTCGTCGATCCGGCCGTGCAGCGCAGCTGGCGGGTCGGCTTCGCCGCCGCGGGCCTGGCCCTGCTGCTCGTCTATGGCGTGGCCTTCGTCATCGCCTCGCTGCGGCTGCTGCTCGACGCCGACGAGCCCGAGCTCGAAGCCCCAACCTACTGGACGACGACCCCGTGATCTCAGGACTCGACCACATCGCCCTGGCGGTGCGCGACCTGCCGGCCGCCATCGACGGCTATACCCGCCTGCTCGGCGTCGCGCCCAACTGGGTCGGCGGCGACGGCGGCGCGCGCCACGCCTGGTTCCAGTTGCCGAACATGGCGCTCGACGTCATCGCGCCGCACGGCGAGGGCGCGTTCGGCGACACCATCCGCGCCCACCTCGACTCCCACGGCGAGGGCATCTGGGCGATCGCCTTCACCACCCCCGACATCGAAGCGGCCCAGGCCCTGCTGGCCCGCCGCGGGATCGGCGGCTCGGCGCCGCATTCGACGCGTTCGACCCACGACGACGGCCGCAAGCGCTACTGGACGACCAGCGCCCTCGACGCGGCCGCGGTCGGCGGGATCAACATCCTGCTCACCGCCCCGCCCCGCGACGGCGTCGCCTGGCCGCTGTCCGAGCCGACCGGCGACGCGCCGATCGCCCAGCTCGATCACGTGGTGATCTACACCCCCAACCCCGACCGGGCGCTGGCGGTCTACGGCGCCAAGCTCGGCCTCGACCTGCGCCTCGACCGCTCCAACCCCGATTGGAAGGTCCGGCAGCTGTTCTTCCGCTGCGCCGATAGCGTCGTGGAGTTCGCCTCGCGCCTCGATCGGCAGGAATCCGACGGCGCCGACAGCTTCGGAGGCCTTGCCTGGCAAGTCGCCGACATCGACGCCGCCCAGGCCCGCATCGCTTCGGCAGGTTTCGACGTTTCCGAAGTGAAAACCGGCCGAAAGCCCGGCACCCGCGTCTGCACCATACGATCAGGGGTTGCGTCCGCCCCGACGCTCTTGATCTCGCAGTCCGCCCGGCCCTCGACCTGACCTGAACCTCTGCTAAGACCACGCCATGCAAGCTTTCACCCGTCTCGACGCCAAGATCGCCCCGCTGCCGCTGGCGAACATCGACACCGACCAGATCATCCCCAAGCAGTTCCTGAAGACCGTGGAACGCGAGGGCCTGGGCCGCGGCCTGTTCTACGACTTCCGCTTCGACGAAAACGGCAAGGAAAAGAGCGACTTCGTTCTGAACCGGCCCGAGTACAAGGGCGCAGGCGTGCTGGTCGCCGGCGACAATTTCGGCTGCGGCTCCTCGCGCGAGCACGCGCCCTGGGCGCTGATGGACTTCGGGATCGACTGCGTGATCTCGACCAGCTTCGCGGACATTTTCTATAACAACTGCTTCCAGAACGGCCTGCTGCCGGTGATCCTGAAACCCGAGGAAGTTCAGGACCTTATGGAAGAGGCCAAGGGCGGCAACCACATGGTGACCGTCGACCTCGAAGCCCAGACCGTGGTCTCGCCGTCCGGCAAGACCTTCAGCTTCCAGATCGATCCGTCCCGCAAAGACAAGATGCTCAACGGCCTCGACGCCATCGGCGAGACCCTGCAAGCCGCGCCGTCCATCGACGTCTTCGAGGGCAAGCGCGCCATCAGCCAGCCTTGGCTGGAACGGGCGTGAGCCTGATCATCGCCGGCACGGTGCGGGTGCCGCCGGAGGTCCTAAGCGACTTCCGGCCGCACATGCGCGCCATGCTGGACGCCAGCCGCGCCGAGGACGGCTGCCTCGAATATTCCTACGCCGAGGACGTGCTCGATCCCGGCCTGATCCGAGTGTTCGAGGCCTGGCGCGACCAGGCCGCGCTCGACGCCCACTTCAAAACGCCGCACATGGCGACCTGGCGCAGCCATTGGCCCGCCTTCGGGGTTTCCGATCGCCGGCTCTTCGCCTACGAGATCGCCTCCGAACGCCAGCTCTAGGCGCGTGACTTTTACGGGGGTTCCCACATGACCGACCTGCTCCTCCTGCCCGGCGACGGCATCGGCCCGGAAGTGACCGCGCAGGTCCGTCGCGTGGCCGAGGCCCTGACCCCGGATCTCGCCATCGAGGAGCGGCTGTTCGGCGGCGCCAGCTACGACGCCCACGGCCTGCCCCTGACCGAAGAGACCCTCGCCGCCGCCAAGGCGTCGAAGGCCGTGCTGATGGGCGCGGTCGGCGGTCCGAAGTGGGCCGGCGCCCCGCGCGACAAGCGCCCGGAAGCTGGGCTGCTGAACCTGCGCGCCGGCATGGAAGTGTTCGCCAACCTGCGCCCGGCCCTGTGCTTCAACGCCCTGGCCGACGCCTCCAGCCTCAAGCGCGAGATCGTCGAAGGCCTCGACTTCATGATCGTCCGCGAGCTGACCGGCGGCATCTATTTCGGCTCGCCGCGCTTCATCGAAGAGCTGCCCGAGGGCGGCAAGCGCGCCGTCGACACCCAGGTCTACACCACCGCCGAGATCGAACGCGTCGCCCGCGTCGCCTTCGAACTGGCCCGCGGCCGCCGCAACAAGGTCCACTCGGCCGAGAAGTCCAACGTCATGGACTCGGGCCTGCTGTGGCGCGAGGTGGTCTCCGACCTGCACAAGCGCGAGTACGCCGACGTCGAGCTCGAGCACATCCTGGCCGACAACGCCGCCATGCAGATCGTCAAGAACCCCAAGCAGTTCGACGTCATGGTCACCGACAACCTGTTCGGCGACATCCTCTCGGACGCCGCCGCCCAGCTGACCGGCTCGCTCGGCATGCTGCCCTCGGCCGCGCTCGGCGCCGCCGGCAAGCCGGGCCTTTACGAGCCGATCCACGGTTCGGCCCCGGACATCGCTGGCCAGAACCTGGCCAACCCGCTGGCCGCGATCCTGTCGCTGGAGATGGCGCTGCGCTGGTCGCTGGACCGCGCCGAGGCCGCCGACAAGCTCTACGCCGCCGTGGTCAAGGCGCTCGAAGGCGGGGCCCGCACCCGCGACCTCGGCGGTTCGCTGTCGACCGTGCAGATGGGCGACGCGGTGCTCGCCGCGCTCTAGAGCCGGCGGTACTCCATCGTCGAGCCGTCCGGGAGACGGCCGCGCAGGGCGGCCCAGTCGCCGCCCTGATCGTACCAGTCGTCGATCTGACTCTCGCCGCGCAGGCTCCAGCGGGTCGCGGAAATGAGCTTGCCGCTGGCCAGCTTGACCTGCTCGGCGCCGACCCTCCGCGCGGTCAGCCGCAGCAGCTTGCCTTCCTGCGGGTTGAACAGCGGCCCGCTCAGGACCGTCGCCTTCCAGTGGGTCAGCGGCGCGGCGTCGGCCGGCGCCCGCAGCCGCCCGCCGGCGCTGTCGATCACCACTGCATCAGGATCGCGCCGCGCCTCCACTCGCTGCCGCTTGCCGTTGCCGTCGGTCGTGGTCTCCAGGCTCGCAAATCGCCCGCCACGCCAGCGCTCCAGCGCCCGGTGCGTGTAGCGATAGACCGGGACCGGCCCCAGCTTGACCACCAGCGACACCTCGGTGCGGACCGCGACATCTTCGGCCGCGCCGAAAAAAGTCATCTCGTGGTCGCCGACCCGGACCCCGTTCCGGAACACGGCGAAGGCGAGCTTGTCCGCCGCCACGGCCCGCGGCGCGCCGAACAGCGCAACGCCCGTCGTCATAACGGTTCTGCGCGAAATCGCCTGCATGACGACGCTCCCGGTCCCGGCGCGGCCGCGCCTATGCGGGAGATACGTGCAGCCGCGCCACACGGACGCGCCGCGGCGAACAAACGCACCATCTCGCGATTGCATTTTCCAGCGATATGGGAGATGGGGACGCCCGCATGAGTTATCTTAAGAACAGCACTTTCCAAGACCGCGCGTCAGCGTCCCTCGAAGCCAAAAAGGCTCTCCTGGCCAAGATGAAGGTGAAACCCACCGTCACGGCCGACCCGGGCACCGATCGCGCCACCATCAAAGCCAACGAGCTGGCCGAACTCCGCGCCAAGCGCGAGGTCGAGCGCGCCGAACGTCGTCGCGTCCAGGCCGAGCAGGACGAGCTCAAGCGCGAGATCGACGCGTTCAACGCCGAGACCGCCGAGCTGGAGTTGCGCGCCGCCCAGAAGGCCGCGCGCGACGCCCGCTACGCTGCGCGCAAGCAACGCCGCAAGTAGACTGATCCGTCAGTCCGGGTGGTCGGCCGCCGAGGCCGGCGCCACGTGCGGCGGGAACGCGTCCGCCATAGGCTCGTACTTGGCTCTGGCCTTTTCCAGCCGCGCCCGCATGTCGGCCGCGGCCTCGGGGAAGTTGCGCGCGACGCTGTAGCTCTCGCCCGGATCGATATCCATGTCGAAGAGCAGCGGATAGCCGTCCAGCGGGATGTCGTAGGTCCGGTAGTAGGACCGCGCCACGTACTTCCAGCGCGGCGTGCGTACGGCCGCGACCTTGGCGTTGTCGAACAGCACGATCTCTTCGTGCGGCGAGGCCGCGCCCTCCTTCAGCACCGCCGACAGGTCGGCGCCATCCAGTTCGCGACCCCCGACCGGCGGCCGACCGGCCATGGCGTTCAGAGTCGGCAGCAGGTCGAGATTGCTGGCCAGGGCGTTGCTGACGGCTCCGGCCGGCAGCGTCCCCGGCTGGCGGGCGATGAACGGCACCCGGAAGCCGCCGTCCCAGGCCGAACCGCCCTTGCGGTCGCGGAACGGGCCTGACGAACCTTCGAACCACGGCCCGTTGTCCGACGTGAAGACCACCATGGTGTCCTCGTCGAGACCCAGCGCCTTCAGCTTCTCCAGCAGCCGCCCGACGTTGAGGTCGATCTCCTCGACCACCTCGCCATAGGCGCCGCCGGGCGAGCCGGTCAGGTCGTCGGGGTTCGGCTTCAGCGGGATGTGCGGCGCGGTCAGCGTCAGCAGCACGAAGAACGGCTGCTCGCGGTTCTGCTCGGCGAAGGCGATGGTCTGCTCGAAGAACCACTGGGTCAGCTTGGTGAAGTCGGCCTTGCTCTCGGTCATCGGCGAGGTGGCGCTGTCGTAGAGCGCCAGCGGCTTCATGTCGTGGCTGTAGGGCAGGCCGTAGAAGCGGTCGAACCCATAGACCATCGGCGGCCAGTGCGGCGCCACGTGGCCCAGGTGCCACTTGCCGATCAGGGCGCTGGCGTAGTCCTCACCCAACGCCTTTGGGATGGTCAGGGCGTCCGGCGGCAGGCCGGTGGTGTCAGCCGGCTGGATGACCTCGTGCGCCAACCCGTTGCGGATCGCGTATTGGCCGGTCAGCAGGCCGGCGCGCGAGGGCGTGCAGACATTGGCCGAGGCGTAGAAGTCGGTCAGCCGCACGCCTTCGGACGCCATGCGGTCCAGGTGCGGAGTGCGGATGACCTTGCCGCCGTCGCAGCCGAGGTCGCCGTAGCCGAGGTCGTCGGCCATGATCACGATGAAATTGGGTTTGCGCATGGCGCGCACTCTAGGGCGGCCGTAAGCGTTGTCACCCCGCCGCAGCGCGCCCTAGAGCTTCAGCACCCAGGTCTCGCTGATCAGGCCCTTGGCGAAGGCGCCGTCAGGGCGGCTTTCGACCAATTCGAACCCGGCGCCGGCATAGACCGCGCGGGCGGCGGTCAGGATGCTCTGGGTCCACAGGGTGATCTCGCCATAGCCGGCCTTGCGCGCGAAGGCGACGCACTCGGCGACCAGCCGCTTGCCCAGGCCCAGGCCCCGCGCCGTCGGCTCGATCAGCAGCAGCCGCACCTTGGCCTGCCCCGGCTGCTCGCCCTTGACCAGGAAGATCGAGCCGAGGATCTCGCCGTCCCGCTCGGCGATCCAGCAGCGCTCGCGGGCAGGGTCGAGGTTGTTCACGAAATCGGCGGCGATCTGGGCGACCAGCGCCTCGAACCGCTCGTCCCAGCCGTACTCGCGCGCATAGAGCGTTCCGTGGCGATGGATGACCCAGCCGATGTCGCCGGGCCGATGGCCGCGCAGCACGATCTTCCCGGCGGACGGCTCCTCGAGCAGGTGCTCGATCTCGGCCATGGCCTTGGTGAGCTTGGTCTTCTGGACGGTGGTCAGCGCGCCCAGCATCCCCTCGACCGCGCCCTGGGCCGAGCCGAGCCAGCGATTGTAGGCGTGGATGCCCTCGGAGGTCAGCCATACCGAGACGCTGCGGCGGTCGCTTTCCGAGGTCTGGCGGGTCAGCAGCGCCTCGCGTTCGAAGCGCTTGAGCACGCGGCTGAGATAGCCGTTGTCCATTCCCGTGCACGCCGCCAGCAGCTTCGGCGTGATCCCGTCCGGCGCCTGGGCGACCTCGTAGAGCACGCGCATTTCGGCGAGCGTGTAGGGCGATCCGAGGTGGGCTTCGTCCAGCGCGCCGATGCGGCGGGTGTAGAAGCGGTTGAAACGCCGCACGGCGGCGACGGGGTCCCGAGACAGCATGGAATCTCCTCTGCAGGCAGGAAATTCCATGTAGTTGACTGAGTCAACTATCGTGTTTTGCCCCCCGCGCGGCGGCTCATCAGGCCCAGAAGTTCGGTCGCCACGGCCAGCCAGGCGGGGGTCAGCCCTTCGGACAGTCCCTGGGCCCACAACGCCTTGCGCTGCAACGCCTCGCCATAGGCCGCGCGGCCTTCGGAGGTGAGCTGCAAAAGGTGCGCGCGACGGTGCTCGGGGTTCTCTCGCCACTCGGCCAGGCCGCGTTCGGCGAGGTCGTCGGCGACCCGCTGCACCGCCTGGCGGCTGAGACCTAGGGTGCGGGCGATCTGCGGCACCGTGCGGGCGGTTCCCGGCGCCGCCAGCACGGTGGCGACCCGCACCCGCGCTCCCGTCATGCCGGTGTCGGAGAACATGCGCTCCTCGACCTCGGCGAAGCGGTCGGCCGCGGTCCCCACGGCCTCGACCAGGCGCAGGACGGCGTCGGCGGAAGCTTCCATGACAGTATCCTGTCACTTTGACAATATGCTGTCAAATGTCTTGGATTGCCGGATCCGGGGGCCAAGCTAGAGTTCGGGCATGCAAGCCCTGCTCCTCCGCGCGCCCTACGAGCGCATCGCCGACCGCCTGGCCGCCCTGGCTCCCGATCTCGACGTCGTGGTGCTGGAGCCTGACGGCGGCCTGACCCTGCGAGGCGCGCCGTTCGACGCCGGCGATCTCAAGCCTGACATCTGGTGGCTGAGCCTCGACGCGTTCGGCAAGCGCGGCGGCGACTACTTCCCGCGGCTGGCGGCCTCGCCGGACGCGCGCTGGGTGCAGACCGCCTTCGCCGGGCTCGACAACCCGATGTTCAAGCCGCTGGCCCGCGAGGGGCTGACCGTCACCAATTCCAGCGCCCAGGCTCCGGCCATCGCCGAGTACGTGACCATCCACGCGCTCAGCCTGCTGCACCCGATCTCCGAGCAGGCGGCGCACCAGGCCGCGCACGCCTGGACGCCGGTCAACTTCCGCGAGGTCGGCCAGACCCGCTGGCTGATCGTCGGCTTCGGCAATATCGGCCGCGAGATCGCCCAGCGCGCCAAGGCGTTCGGCGCTCAGGTCGAGGCGGTGCGGCGCTCGCCCGATCCGGAGGGGCTGGCCGACGCGGTCAGCACCCTCGCCGACCTGCCGCGTACCCTGCCCCAGGCCGACGTGGTGGTGCTGGCCTGCGCCCTGAACGAAGAGACCCGCGACCTGGCCGACGCCGCGTTCTTCGCGGCGATGAAGCCGGGCGCGATCCTCATCAACATCGGCCGCGGCGGGCTGGTCGACGAGGAGGCCCTGCGCGCCGGCCTCGACCGCGACCAGCCGGCCCACGCCGTGCTCGACGTCTTCCAGACCGAGCCGCTGCCGGCCGACGCCTGGTTCTGGGACCATCCGAAGGTGCGGGTCACGCCGCACGCCTCCAACCGCGGCGAGTTGACCGGGGCGCGCGGCGACGCCCTGTTCCTCGAGAACCTGGGCCGCTACCTGCGCGGCGAGCCGATGCTCAACGTCACCCGCGCGGCGGACATCGCGGCGGTCTAGGCCTCGACCGTCATCTGGGTCTGCAGCACCAGCGCCAGCAGCTTGCCCTCGGCGCTGGTGATGCGCGTCTGCCAGACGCTGGAGCGGCGGCCGACGTGCAGCGGAACGGCCTCGCCGGTGACGGTCGTCCCGACCTTGGCCGCGCCCAGGAAGTTGGTCTTCGACTCCAGGGTCGTGGTCCGCGCGCCGGCCGGCAGGTTGAGGAAGCCGCCGATCGCGCCCAAGGCGTCGGCGAAGGCCATGAACGCGCCGCCGTGGAGGATGCCGCCGGCGGTGCAGAGGTCCTCGCGGACGACCAGCCGGCCGACCACGCGGTCCTTGCCGCGCTCGATGATCTCCACGCCCATCAGGTTGGAAAAGGGCATGCCGGTGTCCTGCGCCATGTGGCGTCCTCCTCTATCCGCGCGTTGTGACCCGCCGGCCGCGGCGGGTCGATGACCTGCGAGGTAACGGCTAGCCGCGCGGCCCACGGGCCAGTTGCGCGACCATGCGCTCGGTCATCCGCGCCCGCTCCTCGCGCAGCACCCGGTCGAGCGCGTCCTGGGCCGGTGACGCGGGACCGGCCTCGCCGATGCCGAGCAGCCGGCGGCGCACCTGGTCCAGATAGTCGGGCGCGGCGGGGTCCGGCAGCGGCGACGCACGCGGCTCCAGACCGTAGGCCGGCAGCACCTCGCCCCCCATCACCTCGGCGCGCAGCTCGGCCAGGCTCATCGGTTCTGGATCGTCCGTGACCAGCCAGCTGGCCAGCCCGCCCTCGGCCAGCACCTCGCGCAGGCTGTCGACGAAGAAGGCGCTCTCGGCGCCCTGCGGCCGGGCGGCAAAAGCCGCCGAGTCGTTGTTGCCGCCGCCGATCCCGGCCAGATCCATCATCGCGGCCAGGTCGTCCTCGCCCTCCAGCGCCGCCAGAGAGCCCGCGGCCGCCTCGAAGCGCTTTGTAAACAGAAGGTTGCCCTCGCCGCGGCGATCGCGCGGGCCGGCCGGGCCGACGTCCGTGACCGAAGAAATGCTGCTGATGGACATGACGCCTCCCGCTGTGACGCATCGCACGTCGCAAGCGGCGGGCCAGTCGGGCGATCGCCGTTCATTGCGCGCGGGAACCGCAAGGCGTAAGGGGACGCTCCGCTTTTGAACCTCTGAAGGAGACCGCCATGGGCTATCGGGTGGCCGTGGTCGGCGCCACGGGCAATGTGGGCCGCGAGATGCTGAACATCCTGGAGGAAGTGAACTTCCCCGTGGACAAGATTCACGCGATCGCCAGCCGCCGTTCGATCGGCGTCGAGGTCTCGTTCGGGGAACAGATCCTCAAGTGCGAGGACGTCGAGCAGTTCGACTTCTCGACCGTCGATGTCGTGCTGATGAGCGTGTCCGGCTCGTTCTCCAAGGAATGGTCGCCGAAGATCGGCGCCGCCGGCCCGATCGTGATCGACAACTCCTCGGCTTGGCGCATGGACCCCGACGTGCCGCTGATCGTGCCGGAAGTGAATCCGGACGACGTCGCCTACGCCGGCAAGAAGAACATCATCGCCAACCCGAACTGCTCGACCGCCCAGCTGGTCGTGGCGCTGAAGCCGCTGCATGACCGCGCCCGCATCAAGCGAGTGGTGGTCTCGACCTACCAGTCGGTGTCCGGCGCCGGCAAGGAAGGCATGGACGAACTCTGGGATCAGACCAAGGGCATCTTCGTCCTCGGTGCGCCCGAGCCGAAGAAGTTCCCCAAGCAGATCGCATTCAACGTCATTCCGTTCATCGGCGCCTTCAACGACGACGGCTACACCGACGAAGAAGCCAAGATGTGGCACGAGACCCACAAGATGATCGACCCGTCGATCGCCCTGACGGTCACCTGCGTCCGCGTGCCGGTGATGGTCGGCCACTCCGAGAGCGTGAACATCGAGTTCCACGATCCGCTCGACGAGGACGAGGCCCGCGACCTGCTGCGCGAAAGCCCCGGCCTGATCGTCATCGATCAGCGCAACGACAAGGGCTACATCACGCCCAAGGAGGCCCAGGGCGAATTCCCGGTCTTCGTCAGCCGCATCCGCAAGGACCCGACGGTCGAGAACGGCCTGAACATGTGGGTCGTGGCCGACAACCTGCGTAAGGGCGCGGCGCTGAACGCGGTGCAGATCGCCGAGCTGCTGCACGAGCGCGGCCTGCTGAAGAGCAAGACCGCGGCCTAAGGCGCTTTCAAAGAGTCTTGAGCAATACGATCCGGTCGGATCGGATTTTGCTCTAGGCGGCCGCTCCGAGCTGGCTGATCAGGCTTCGCACCTGGTCCATGCGCTCGGGGTTGGCCGCCAGTTCGGCCCGCGTCTCGTCCTGGCGGACCAGGCGCATCGCCTCCTGGCGGGCGCGGTCCGCCGCCGGGCCGGCCGGCGCGGTCTCGCCCGCGGCCAGCTTGAGCAGCAGCAACAGCTTCTGCGCGGCCGAGGCCGGGGTCTTGGCCAGGGTCGGGACCAGCCGGGCGTCGGCCTCGACCAGACCGCCGACGTCGCCGATCTTGGCCTGGATCGGCGCATAGTCCTCCTCGGCCAAGCCGCCGCGGGCCACGGCCCGCTGCAGCGCCGCCAGCTTTTGCAGCTTCACCGCGGCGGTGTCCGGGCCGTAGCGAAATTCCTTCTCGA
The DNA here is from genome assembly GCF_058797775.1 of Phenylobacterium sp. GW823-FHT02A09. Taxonomy (NCBI): domain Bacteria; kingdom Pseudomonadati; phylum Pseudomonadota; class Alphaproteobacteria; order Caulobacterales; family Caulobacteraceae; genus Phenylobacterium; species Phenylobacterium sp. GW823-FHT02A09. The sequence goes on from NZ_JBXAJZ010000002.1 coordinate 684,483, forward strand.
ACCGCAGCGCCGAGACGCCGGCCGACAGATAGCGCCCAGCCTGGCGCTTGTTGGCGCCGCCGATGACGTTCTCGACCAGCCAGACCAGCGCCTCGATCTCCTCCCGGGCGCTGCGCTCGCCGCCGCCCAGATAGGCTTCGACGAAGTCGCTGGTGACCAGCATCCGCGAGCGCTGGACGAAGGCGGCCTGCACGTCGTCGACATTGAGCAGCGCCCCGGCGGCGGCGGCGGCGGTCAGGGTCATGGCCAGGCCGCGCATTACCTCGATCTCGCCCGACGCGTCGGACGGGCGCAGCCGCCGCGGGCCGTGCAGCTCGCGCACCACCCGCTTGGCGATGGCGACGCGAACGCTGGCGAAGTCGTCGGCCGCCAGCCACTTGGAGAGCCGCGTCGCGGCCTCCGACAGCGGCGGCATGATCCGGGCGACGGACGGCTCGGCGCGGATCAGGGCGTCGACCGTGTCGCAGGCCGCCAGCCGGGTCATCGCCGCCAGCTGGCCGCCCAGGTCGAGTTCAAGTCCGATGATGTTGTCGAGGCCCGACTTCGAGCCGAGGATCTCGGCCAGCGGCTGCTCGACGGTCTGCAGGGCCAGGCCGCGCGGCGGGCCCGTGACCGGGGCGGCGTCGGCCAGGTCGAGCAGGCGCGAGACCTTTTCGGACCACGAGCGGGCCGGCGCGATCGAGGCCGCGACCCCCGCGCCCAGCAGGTAGGCGCGCTCCGGATCGTGGCTGACGCGTTCGGCGGCGCGCGCGAAGCCTTCCTTGTCGAGGTTGGGCATGCCGCCGCGGCGGCTGTCCTTGAGCAGGCGGTCGATGGCCCGCTCGACCAGGCTGGAGAACGTGCGGATCAGTTCGTGGACGCTCAGGCCGCGGCTCTGCGCCTCCGGGATCGCGACCTTCTGGATGGCGTGCTGCAGGTCGGTGCCCGAGGCTTCCAGCTCCTCGACCAGGTCGGGGCGGTGCAGCAGTTCGAACGGCGTCGCGCCCTTGCGCTCCAGCCAGCCCTCGAGCAGCCGGCCGATCCGCTCGCGGGCGTGGACGGTGTAGAGGTCCTGCGGGCTGACGCAGAGCGGATCCTGGTTCTCGACGACCTTCTTCTTCTTCGGCGCCTCGGCGACGCCCAGGTTGAGGATGGTGATCGACTGGAACTCGCGGGTCTCGGGGTGGAGCGTTTCCTTGGTGACCCGGACGGCGGCGACGCGCCCTTCGGCCATCAACTCCTCGGCCGCCGAGGTCGCCGCGGTGCGGTTCTCGGTGGCCATGTCGAGCTTCCACGCCGCGCCAGGGGCCCGCCGAATGAAGACTTCGTAATGGACTTGGTGGCCGGTCACGGGAGGTCCCTTTCCCGGCCAGCATGCGCCAACAAGCTTAATACCGTTTTATCACAAGGGATTGCGGCGCCTGACCGTGGGTCGGCGAGCGATGGAACCAGTCGCCTGTCCGCCGGCTTCCCGCAGAGGGACGCTGCGCCCTCCGTGCGGCGCCCCATTGAGGACACGCTGGCGGGCGATTAGCTTGCCAAGCTTCGCTGAAGGATACGACGAGACCTATGGCCAAGATCACCCTGGTGGACGACGACGAGAACATCGTCACGTCGGTCAGCCTCGCCCTCGAAAGCCACGGCCACGAGGTGAAGGCCTATTTCGACGGCGCCTCGGGTCTGGCGGCCCTGGAGAACGAGCCCCCGGACCTGGCCATTCTCGACGTCAAGATGCCCCGCATGGACGGCATGGAAGTGCTGCGCCGGCTGCGCCGGACCTCGGACCTGCCGGTCATCATCCTGACCTCCAAGGACGAGGAGATCGACGAGATCCTCGGCTTCAACCTCGGCGCCGACGACTACATGCACAAGCCCTTCAGCCAGCGCCTGCTGATCGAACGGGTGAAGGCGGTGCTGCGCCGGGCCGGCGTCGAGGGCGAGGAACCGCCCCCCGCCGCCAACGGCGCGACAAACGGGGAGTCCCAGTCGCGCGCTCTGAAGCGCGGCAAGCTGACCCTCGATCCGGCCCGTCACGACTGCCTGTGGGACGGCAAGCCGGTGAAGCTCACCGTCACCGAGTTCCTGCTGCTGCAGTCGCTGGCCCAGCGGCCCGGCTTCGTGAAGAGCCGCGACAACCTGATGGACGCGGCCTACGACGATCAGGTCTATGTCGACGACCGCACCATCGACAGTCACATCAAGCGGATGCGAAAGAAGTTCCGCGAAGTCGACCCGGAGTTCGACGCGATCGAAACCCTTTATGGCGTCGGATACAGATACCGCGAAGCCTGACCCGAAGTCGGCGGCCCGCAAGCGCCGGCCGCCGCGCTCCGGGCCTTCGTTCTTCAGCTGGCTGCCAGGCTCGCGCCTGGGGCGTTTCATCATCCTGCTCAACGTCCTGGGCCTGGCGATCATCATCGCCGGCTCGCTGCTGCTCAACGAGTTGCGGCGCGGCCTGGTCGGGGCGCGCATCGACAGCCTGACCACCCAGGGCGAGCTGATCGTCAACGTGATCAACCGCGCCGCCACGGTCGGCGAGCCGACCCCTGAACTCGACGCCCAGGCGGCCAGCGAAATCCTGCAGATGCTGTCCAACCCGCGCTCGCAGCGGGCGCGGCTGTTCGACGCCCAGGGCAACCTGATCGCCGACAGCTACTGGGTCGCCGACCGGGTCGAATGGAAGGTGCTGCCGCCGGCCCGCCCGCGCGAGGACCAGCGCGGCCTGGCCCTCGACCTCAAGATCGGCCGCCCGCCGCCGCCGCCCGCGCCCGCCGCCCAGCGCGCGCTGATGATGGAGGTCGGCCAGGCCCTGCGCGGCGTCCACTGGGCCGGCATGCGCACCGCCGAGGACGGCGAACGCGTGGTCTCGGTTTCGATCCCGATCCAGCACGTCCAGGCCGTGCTTGGCGTCCTGACGCTTGAAGCCAGCGACGTCGACGAGATCATCCGCGCCGAGCGCCAGGCCCTGGCGCCGTTCATCCTCATCGCGATCTTCGTGACCCTGGTCTCGTCGATTCTGCTGAACAACCTGATCGCCCAGCCGGTGCGGATGTTGTCGCGCGCCGCCGACCGCGTGCGCCTGTCGCGGGCCCGCTCGATCTCGCTGCCGCAACTGGCCCGCCGCGACGACGAGCTAGGCGACCTGACCCGCTCGCTTGAGGACATGACCGACGCGCTGTCCGAGCGGATGGACGCCATCGAGCGGTTCGCCGCCGACGTCGCCCACGAGATCAAGAACCCGCTGACCTCGCTGCGCTCGGCGGTCGAGACCCTGGACCTGGTCAAGGACCCGGCCGCCCGCGACCGGCTGATGGCGATCCTCAAGAACGACATCCAGCGCCTCGACCGGCTGGTCACCGACATCTCCAACGCCTCGCGCCTGGACGCCGAGCTGTCGCGCGAAGACCTGCGCGCCCTCGACCTCGGCCGGCTGATCGCCGAGGTCACCCAGCTCTATCAGGACACCGCCAAACCGGGCGACGTGTCGGTCGCCTACACGCCGCCGGACACCCTGGAGCCGATCATGGTCTCCGGCCGCGAGGGACCGGTGGGCCAGCTGCTGCGCAACCTGATCGACAACGCCCGTTCGTTCAGCGCCAAGGGCGGCGAAGTGCGCGTGCAGCTGGAACGCGGCCGCGGCCAGGCGGTGCTGACCGTCGACGACGACGGGCCTGGCATTCCGCCCGAAAACCTCGAGACCATCTTCCAGCGGTTCTACACCTCGCGCCCCAAGGGCGCGGCCTTCGGCGGCAATTCCGGCCTCGGCCTGTCGATCGCCCGCCAGATCGCCGCCGCCCAGGGCGGCTCGATCCGCGCCGAGAACCGCACCGACCCAGACGGCGTGGTCGAGGGCGCCCGCTTCGTCGTCACCCTGCCCGAGGCGCGGCGATGATCGTCCACGCCGGCCTGGTCGCGGCCTATGTCGATGGACGCTGGCTGGGCGTGCTGATCGAGGGACCATCGGGCGCTGGCAAGAGCGATCTGGCGCTGCGCGCCCTCGACCACGGCTTCCGGCTGGTCGCCGACGACCGGGTGGTGCTCTGGGCCTGCGAGGGCGCGCTCTATGGCCGCGCCCCCGACACCCTCTCTGGGTTGATCGAGGTCCGGGGCCTGGGCGTGCTCGCCGAACCCGTGCTTCCCTTTTGCCGCATTGCCTTGGCCGTCGCCTGCGAGCAGCATGAGCGGATGCCCGAACCGGCTTTCAAGGATTACGTCGGGTTGAGTATCCCGATGCTTTCACTTCAGGCGTTAGAGTCTTCGGCGCCCGCGAAGCTTCGCCGCGCACTGCACCATCTTGGAGCTTGGGCGGATAAAGCGTATCTAGACGCCCTCGCGGCCGGCGTATCGCCGCGGCCGGGTGGGGATTCCCGTTGAGAGAGTTGGCATGATCGGGCTCGTGATCGTCACGCACGGGCGGCTGGCCGAGGAGTTCATCTTCGCCATGGAGCATGTGGTCGGACCGCAGGCTGCGGTCGCGTCCATCTGCATCGGGCCGGAAGACGACATGGAAAAGCGCCGCAAGGACATCCTGGCGGCGTGCGAAGCCGTCGATTCCGGATCCGGAGTCATCCTGCTGACCGACATGTTCGGCGGCACGCCGTCGAACCTGGCCATTTCGGTCATGGAGCAGACCAAGGCCGAGGTCATCGCCGGCCTCAACCTGCCCATGCTGATCAAGCTGGCCTCGGTCCGCACGCGCCAATCGCTCGAGGATTGCGTGGCCTGCGCCCAGGAGGCCGGCCGCAAGTACATCTCCGTCGCCTCCTACGTGCTGGCCGGCGAAAAGTGAGCGCCTCGCGGACGGTCGAGATCATCAACAAGCGGGGCCTGCACGCGCGCGCCTCGGCCAAGTTCGTGAAGCTGGCCGCCACCTTCGACGCCGAGGTCAAGGTGGCCAAGGACGGCGCCAGCGTCGACGCCCGCTCGATCATGGGCCTGATGATGCTGGCCGCTGGGCCCGGTTGCTGCATCGACATCGAGGCCGAGGGCAAGGAAGCCGCCCCCGCCGTCGAGGCCCTGGCCGCGCTCGTCGCCGCCCGTTTCGACGAGGACGAATAGGAACGGCCCGCCTCTCGGCGGGCCGTCCAGTCCTACAGCTTACAAAAGTTGATCACTTGCGGATGATGACCAGCTCGGTCCGCCGGTTCTTGGCGCGTCCGTCCTCAGTTGCGTTGTCGGCGATCGGGTCGGCTTCGCCCATCCCGGCCGTCTCGACCCGCTCGCCGGCGATGCCTTGCGCCGCCAGCTCCTTCTTCACCGTCGCGGCGCGGGCGTCGGACAGCGTCTTGTTGGCGGCCGGATCGCCCTGGTTGTCGGTGTAGCCGACCACCCGCCCGCGAACGTTCGGATAGGCCTTCAGGATCAGCACCAGGGTGTCGATCGTCGGCTTGCTCTCCGGCGTCAGGGCGTTCGAAGCGGTGTCGTAGTTCAGGTTGTCGAACACGAAGGTCTTGGGCGCCGCCTCGTTGGATTCGAGGAACTTGGTCACCCCGTAACCGATCGAGGTCGGCAGCACGGTGATGGTCGCACCGCCCGGCAGGGTCAGGGTCTCGGGCGCCGCCGCGACCGGCGCCGGCGCGGGCGCGGGGACCACCTCGGTCTTGACCGGCGGCGGCGGGGTCTCGACCCGCTTGGAGCCGCAGTTGCGCAGGCCGAAGATCAGCGCCAGCACCACCGCCGCGGCGATCAGCCAGGGCAGGATCTTGCCGAACCCGCCGCCGGCCGCGGCCGGCGCCGCGCGCGCCGCCTGTGTCGCACCGCCGAGGCCGAACAGCGAGCCGAGGCCCGGCGGCAGCGCCCCGAGGATGCTGGCCCGCTGGTCCGACAGCAGCGACTGCACGCCCGAGGCGGTCGGCGCGCCGCCCAGCGACTTGCCGATCGCGCCCAGCACCAGCGGCGCGGCCAGAGACAGCAGCTGCGTCGCCGCCCCGCCCTTGACCCCGGCGAAGCTGGCGAGGCCGCTGGTCACCGCCCCGGCGTTGCCGCCCAGCAGACTGTCGGAGAGCGTCTTGCCCTGGCTGAGCAGACCGGCCCGCGCGCCGTCGTCGCCGAGCAGCGCCGGCAGCCGGTCGAGCGGATTGCCGCCCCCGGTCGCTTGACTGATCAGGCTGAGCAGGCCGTTGGCGCCGCTGCTCGTCGAACTTTGCTGCAGGGCCGCAGCCAGCAACGCCGGAGCCGCGGCCGACACGCCCTTGCTCACCGAGCCCGGGGACTCTCCGAGCACGCTGGACAGGTTGCCGATCATGTCCGGCGACAGGGCGCCGATCACAGTCTGAACGAGGTTGGTCACGACAGATCTCCCGCAGGGGTTGGATCGTCGTCGGCTCAGCGCAAGTCACGCACTCGAACTGTACTCGATCCCCCCGGACAGGCCCCTGCGCTAGCGGACGCGATCCGTCAGATTGGTAGAACGTCGGTCTGTCTACACTCGATCCGATCGCCCGCGATAGTTGCGTAAATACCCTATATACGCCCCGGACTCCGGCCGCTCAGATCTCAGGTCTTGAGCTTGTATCCGGTCCGGAAGATGGCCCAGATCGCCGCCAGGCAGACCAACACGAAGCCAAAGGTCGCCGCCAGGCTGACGCCCACATCGACGTCCGAGATTCCGTAGAAGCTCCAGCGGAAGCCGGAGATCAGATAAACGACCGGGTTGAACAGGGTGATCTTCTGCCAGAGCTCGGGCAGCATGCTGATCGAGTAGAAACTGCCGCCCAGGAAGGCCAGCGGCGTCACGATCATCATCGGCACGATCTGCAGCTTCTCCCAGCCGTCGGCCCAGACGCCGATGACGAAGCCGAGCAGGCTGAAGGCGATCGAGGTCAGCACCAGGAAGCCGATCATCCAGAACGGGTGCAGGATGCTGAAGTCGACGAACAGCCGCGCGGTGGCCAGGATGATCAGGCCAAGGATCACCGACTTGGTCGCCGCGGCCCCGACATAGCCGACCACGATCTCGAAGGCCGAGATCGGCGCCGAGAGCACCTCGTAGATCGTGCCTGAGAACTTCGGCATGTAGATCCCGAACGAGGCGTTCATGATGCTCTCGGTCAGGATCGACAGCATGATCAGGCCCGGCACGATGAACGCGCCGTAGCTGACGCCCTCGATCTCGACCATGCGCGAGCCGATCGCCGACCCGAAGACGATGAAATAGAGCGAGGTCGAGATCACCGGCGAGGCGATCGACTGCATCAGCGTGCGCCAGGTGCGCGACAGCTCGAAGATGTAGATGGCCTTGATGGCGTGCAGGTTCATGGCCGGCCCCTCACCAGGCTGACGAAGATCTCCTCCAGCGAGCTTTCCTCGGTCCGAAGGTCCTTGAAGTCGACGCCGGCGGCGCTGAGCCGCCGCAGCAGGCCGGCGATGCCGGTGTCCTCGCTCTGGGCGTCGAAGGTGTAGACGAGCTCGTGGCCGTCCTTGGCCAGCTCCAGCTGGTAGTCGGCCAGGTCGGCCGGCAGGACGCTGAGCGACTCCTGCAGGTGCAGGGTCAGCTGCTTCTTGCCCAGCTTGCGCATGAGCACGTCCTTGTCCTCGACCAGGATGATCTCGCCGCGGCTGATCACCCCGATCCGGTCGGCCATCTCCTCGGCCTCCTCGATGTAGTGGGTGGTCAGGATGATGGTCACGCCGTTCTCGCGCAGGCCGCGGACCATTTCCCACATGTCGCGGCGCAGCTCGACGTCGACGCCGGCCGTGGGCTCGTCGAGGAACAGGATGCGCGGCTCGTGGCTCAGCGCCTTGGCGATCATCACCCGGCGCTTCATGCCGCCGGACAGCGCCATGATCTTGGAGTCCTTCTTGTCCCACAGGCTGAGGTCGCGAAGGATCTTCTCGAGATAGGCCGGATCAGGCCGCTTGCCGAACAGCCCGCGACTGAACTTCACGGTGTCCCAGACGCTCTCGAAGGAGTCGGTCGACAGCTCCTGCGGCACCAGCCCGATCTTGGTGCGCGCGGCGCGGTACTCGGCGATGATGTCGTGGCCGTCGGCGGTCACCTTGCCGCCGCTCGGATTGACGATGCCGCAGATGATGCTGATCAGCGTCGTCTTGCCGGCCCCGTTCGGGCCCAGCAGCGCGAAGATCTCGCCCTGCCGGATCTCGAGGTCGACGGTCTTCAGGGCCTGGAAGCCCCCTGCGTAGGTCTTCGACAGACCCGTTACGGAAATGATCGGCTGCACGCGGGCTCCTGTCAGGGCGGCGCCCCCCAGATAGGCGGGCGCCAACGCTCCAGCTAGTCCGAAGGACGCACGGACCTGTCAGCAGCCGACAGCCGTCCCCGATTAATTCGCCGCCATGGTCATCGGCCGCAGGCCGAGGTCGGCCATGAGCGCGGCGTCGGTGTCCTTGTCGGGATTGGCGGTGGTCAGCAGCTTGCCGCCGATGAACATCGAGTTGGCGCCGGAGAGGAAGCACAGCGCCTGCAGTTCGCGGCTCATGTGCTCGCGGCCGGCCGAGAGCCGGACCACGGTCTTGGGGCAGACGATGCGGGCGACCGCGATCATCCGCACGAACTCCAGCGGATCGACCGCCTCGGAGGCGCCCAGCGGGGTGCCGGGGATCGGCATCAGGTCGTTGATCGGCAGCGAGTTCGGATGCTCGGGCAGGGTGGCCAGGGCGTGCAGCAGGCCGGCGCGGTCGGTGCGGGTCTCGCCCATGCCGACGATGCCGCCGCAGCAGGTGTTCATGCCCACCGAGCGCACGGCCTCCAGGGTGTCGAGCCGGTCCTGATAGGTGCGGGTGGTGACCACCTGGTCGTAGTAGTCCGGCCCGGTGTCGAGGTTGTGGTTGTAGTAGTCGAGGCCGGCGTCCTTCAGCGACTGGGCCTGGTCGCGGGTCAGCATGCCGAGCGTGGCGCAGGTCTCCAGCCCCAGCGCCTTCACGCCCGAGATCATCGCCGCCACCTTCGGCACGTCGCGGTCCTTCAGGTCGCGCCAGGCCGCGCCCATGCAGAAGCGCTGCGCGCCGCCGGCCTTGGCGTCCATCGCCGCGGCGATGACGCTGGTCGCGTCCATCAGCTTGCCGGCCTTCACGCCGGTCTCGAAGTGCTGGCTCTGGCTGCAGTAGCCGCAGTTCTCGGCGCAGCCGCCGGTCTTGACGCTGAGCAGCTGCGAGAGCTGCACCTCGCTGGGATCGAACCAGGCCCGGTGCACCGCCGCGGCCTGGAACACCAGCTCCATGAACGGCAGCTCGAACAGACCCTCGACCTCCGCCAGCGTCCAGTCGTGACGCGGCTCTGCGGGATCGACAGAACGGAAACCTTGAGCGATTGGAGCGTTCATGGGGAGCCTCCTCAAGCGAACGGGCGCCGATGTCGGCCGCCTGCGAACAGGACGGCGAACCGCGCGGGGTCGGGAGCGTGTAGCGCATGAGCGCGGGTGAAGACGAGATCGAGTTGAAATTCCTCTGCGAGCCGGCCGACCTGGCCGTCGTGCTCGCGGCCGCGCCGCACGGCGAAACCCATGAAAAGGCTCTGGTTTCGACCTACTACGACACACCGCAGGGCGATCTGCGCAAGGCGCGGATTTCGCTCCGCATCCGCGAGGGCGGCGGCAAGCGGGTGCAGACGCTCAAGCGCGGCGACGGATTCGCCCGCCAGGAGCACGAGCAGGCGATCACCACCGACGGTCTCGATCTCGGCTTCCCGGCGCTGAAGGACGCGTTGGCGCCGGCCAAGCGCAAGACCCTGTCGCCGATCTTCACCGTGCGGGTCGTCCGCCGTCAGCGCACCTTCGACTTCGGCGGCTCGTCGATCGAACTGGCCGTCGACGAGGGCGAGGTGCAGGCCGGCGAGCGCGCCCGCCGCATCAGCGAGGTCGAGCTGGAGCTCAAGGGCGGAGACTGCCGTCCGATGTTCGAGCTGGCCCGGCAGCTTTCGAAGACCGCGCCGCTCTACCTGTCGTTCGACGGCAAGGCGACCCAGGGCCAGGGGCTGATCGACGGCTCCGACCGCGCGCCGCGCCGCTACGACAAGGCCCCGCTGGCCCGCGGCCTGACCGCCGCCGGCGCCTTCCAGGCCATCGCCCGCAACACCCTGGTGCAGATCGCCGCCAACGGCGTAGTGCTGCGCGAGGCCGACAGCGTCGAGGCCGTGCACCAGCTGCGCGTCGCCGTGCGCCGCCTGCGCAGCGCCGTCTCCACCTTCTCCGACGTCGCCGACGACGATCATGCCGAGGCGATCAAGGCCGAGCTGAAATGGCTGGCCGGCGCCTGCGACGAGGCCCGCGACCTCGACGTCTTCGCTGAAAGCGCCGCGGCCCTGGTCGACCCCACGCTGGACCTCTCGGCCCTCGCCCCCGTGGTCGAGGCGGCCCGCGCCCGCGCCCACGCCAAGGCCTGCGCGGCGGTCGCCTCGGGACGCTTCCGCGACCTGGTGCTCGACGCCACCGCCTGGGTCGAGACCGGCGCCTGGCTGTCGATGGGCGGCAAGGCCCACGCCAAGCGCCGCGAGATGGGCGCCGAACGCTTCGCCGCCAAGGCGCTGGAGCGCCGGCGCAAGCGGCTGCTCAAGCTCGCCGCCGACCTCAAGGGCGTCGACGACGAGGCCCGCCACGAAGCCCGCATCGCCGCCAAGAAACTGCGCTATGCGGCCGAGGCCTTCGCCCCGCTGTTCGACGCCGACGCCAAACCGTTCATCAAGTCGATCAAGCAGCTGCAGGAAGAGCTCGGCGCGCTCAACGACGCGGCCGTCGCCGCCGAGCTGGTCGCGCGCCTGCGCCTGAAGGGCGCTGCCCTGGCGGCGGCGCGCACCCTGCTCGCCGCCCGCGAGGCGGCCAAGCCCAAGAGCGTCAAGGGCGCGGTCAAGGCCATGGACCGGCTCGCCGCCAGTCCTGCCTTCTGGATCATATAAAGGTTTCTTTATGTGATTTCTTGCCGATCTGGCGGCCGACGGCTATAGAGCCGACAATCACCCTCTCCGACAGGACCGCCCGATGACCGACTATGTCGTGAAAGACATCACCCTGGCCGATTTCGGTCGCAAGGAAATCGCCATCGCCGAAACCGAGATGCCGGGCCTGATGGCCGTGCGCGCCGAGTTCGGCAAGGACCAGCCGCTGAAGGGCGCCCGCATCGCCGGCTCCCTGCACATGACCATCCAGACCGCGGTGCTGATCCAGACCCTGGAAGCCCTCGGCGCCGAAGTCCGCTGGGCCTCGTGCAACATCTTCTCGACCCAGGACCACGCCGCCGCGGCCATCGCCGCCAACGGCACCCCGGTCTTCGCGATCAAGGGCGAGAACCTGGTCGAGTACTGGGAGTACGCCCACCGCATCTTCGAATGGGCTGACGGCGGCTACCCGAACCTGATCCTCGACGACGGCGGCGACGCCACCCTGCTCTGCGTGCTCGGCCCGAAGGCCGAGAAGGACCCCTCGGTCCTGAACAACCCGCAGAACGAGGAAGAAGAAGCGCTCTACGCCGTGATGAAGCGCTACCTGAAGGAAAAGCCGGGCTTCTACTCGGCCATCCGCGACGCCATCGGCGGCGTATCGGAAGAAACCACCACGGGCGTGCACCGCCTGTATCAGATGGCCGAACGCGGCGAGCTGCCGTTCCCCGCCATCAACGTCAACGACAGCGTCACCAAGTCGAAGTTCGACAACCTGTACGGCTGCCGTGAAAGCCTGGTCGACGCCATCCGTCGCGGCACCGACGTCATGCTCTCGGGCAAGGTCGCCGTCGTGCTCGGCTACGGCGACGTCGGCAAGGGCTCGGCCGCTTCGCTGCGCAACGGCGGCGCCCGCGTCATCGTCACCGAAATCGACCCGATCTGCGCCCTGCAGGCGGCGATGGAAGGCTACGAAGTCCAGACCATGGAAGACGTCGCCGACAAGGCCGACATCTTCGTCACCGCCACCGGCAACAAGGACGTCCTGACGGTCGACCACATGCGCCGGATGCGCAACAACGCCATCGTCTGCAACATCGGCCACTTCGATTCCGAAATTCAGATCGCCGGCCTGCGCAACTTCAAGTGGGACGAGATCAAGCCGCAGGTCCACCACGTGGAATTCCCGGACGGCAAGAAGATCATCGTGCTGTCGGAAGGCCGCCTGGTGAACCTCGGCAACGCCACCGGCCACCCGAGCTTCGTGATGTCGGCCTCGTTCACCAACCAGACCCTGGCCCAGATCGAACTGTGGACCAACAAGTCCAAGTACGAGACCAAGGTCTACACCCTGCCCAAGCACCTCGACGAGAAGGTCGCCTTCCTGCACCTGGAAAAGCTGGGCGCGAAGCTGACCACCCTCTCCAAGGACCAGGCCGACTACATCGGCGTGCCCTCGGCCGGCCCGTTCAAGCCGGACCACTACCGCTACTGATCACCGCGCCCGGACTTCGGCCTTTCGGGCCGAAGTCCGGGACGCTGCGACCTACTCCGCCGCGATCGCCGCCGCCGGCAGCGGCGAGATCGCCCGGCTCGGCCGCCCGTCGACCGAGACCGGAACGTCGCCGTTCAAGGTGACGCGGCGCATGACCCGATGCTGGTCGCCATAGTCGTCGACCGCGTAGTGCTGGGTCGCCCGGTTGTCCCAGATCGCCACGTCGCCCGCGCGCCAACGCCAGCGGACCGTGTTCTCCAGCCGGATCACATGCTCCTGCAGGGTGTCGTAGATCCGCCGCGAGTCGGCGCTCGACAGCCCCACCAGCGACTTCACGAACTGCCCCAGCACCAGGGTCCGCTCACCGGTCACCGGATGCACGCGCACGACCGGATGCTCGGTCTCGTAGACGGTCGAGGCGAAGACATTGCGATGGCGCTCGATCTGGTCGCGGGTCGCGGCGGGCTTGGAGGCGGCGTAGTCGTAGGCGTTGGTGTGCAGCGCCCAGAGATTGTCGGCCAGCGCCTTCAGGTGATCGGGCAGCCGCGCATAGGCCTCGGCGGTGTTGGCCCAGACGGTGTCGCCGCCCGAGGCGGTGGAGACCACCGCCCGCAGGATCGAGGCCTTCGGATAGGCCGGCACGAAGGTCACGTCGGTGTGCCAGGCGTTGGCGCGGCCGCCATGCTGCGAATTGAGCTCGAGCAGGTAGCTGCTGCCGTTGGCCACCGGCACGGTCGGGTGGGCGACCGGATCGCCGAGCCGAGCGGCGAACGCCTCCTGCGAGGCGTCGTCCAGGTGCCCCTGGTCGCGGAAGAACAGCACCTTGTACTTGTGCAGGGCGTCGTCGATCGCCGCGACCGTGGCGTCGTCAAGAGCCGCGGACAGCGTGACGCCGGCGACTTCGGCGCCGATGCGGCCGGCGACGGGGCGGATGTCGAGGTCGTGAGTGCTCATCTGAAGGGTCTCCTCGAGGCTTGAGCGAAAGTCATTCGGCGGGGACGGCCGCGGCGTCGCGGCTGTCCAGTTGACGGCGGATGTCGGCGTGACCGGCGGCGTCGAGGCTGAACCCGGAGATCAGCCAGGCCGAGGCCAGGTGCGCGAGGGCCGGGCCCAGCGCGAACACCAGCTTCAGGCCCAGCAGCGCCTCGGGCGCGTTGACGGCGCCGGGCTTGAAGCCCAGCAGCCCGACCAGCGGCAGGGCCACGCCGACCGCGACGGCGGTGGCGGCCTTGCCGGTCAGGCTGAAGATCGAGAACAGCAGGCCGGTGCGGTCCTCGCCGCTCTCCAGCCGCTGCTTGTCGGCGATGTCGGCGACCATCGAGCGCAGCATCAGGTTGCCCGAGCCCTGGGCCAGGCCCTGGGCGATGGTCAGGCCGACCAGCAACGGCAGCGCGCTCGGCGTCACCGCCAGCAGGCCGAGATTGATCGCCACCTGCACCAGCTCGCCGACGATCGCCGCCCGGGACTTGCCGAGCCGGTAGCCGATCCGCAGCCAGATCGGCCCGGCGAACACCCCGAACACGAACTGCAGCAGGAAGAGGCCCGCGGCCAGGTCGGGGCGGCCCATATAGGCGGCGACGAAGAACACGAAGAGCGACGAGCGGATCAGCTGGCCGAGGGTGACCGCGAAGTCCGAGGTCAGCACCTTGCGCAGCAGCGGATCGCGCGCGGCCGTCGCCAGGTCGCGGCGCAGCGTCGAGCGCGCCGGCGACGGCGGCGGGGCCGGCGGCTCCTTCACCAGCGCCAGGGCGGCGATCAGCGTCGGGACGAAGGTCGCCAGGATGAACCCGCCCATCGCCGCCACCTTCAGCCCCGGATCGGCGGCCAGGCCGGCGCGGGCGCCGATCTGATCGAGCGCCGCCGGCAGCACGAGCACCAGCAGCAGCCCGCCGGCGGTCGCCACCTGGAAGTAGGTCTGCACCCGGCTGCGCTCGTGGTACTGCGCCGCCAGTTGCCCGGCCCAGGCCGAGACCGGGATCTGGATCATCGTCCAGCCGACGTAGAACACCACCAGCCAGACGCTGAGCCAGGCTGCGCCGGGTCTCTCCACCCCGAACAGCCCCGGCGCGAAGATCGCCGCGGTCGCCAGCGCGAACAGCGGCGCGCCGGCTGCGATCCACGGCTTGCGCCGCCCGAACCGGCTGCGGGTGCGGTCCGACAGCACCCCGACCAGCGGGTCGGTCACCGCGTCCCACACCCGGCTGAGCATGAAGATCAGCCCGACCGCTCCGAGCCCCAGGCCCAGCTCCTGGGCGTAGTAGGGCGGCAGATAGACCGCCAGCGGCAGTCCCGCCCCGGCCAGCGGGATCGCCAGGGCGGCGAACACCGCCAGCCGCCAGGCGGGCAGACGTCCGGGAGCGGGCTGGCTCATCCTCGCGCCCTCCTAGTAGCGGCCGGTCACGGTGAGGCCGAAGGTGCGCGGCTCACCGAGGATGGCGATGTACGGGGTGTTGGCCGAGGCGTTGCCGAAGGCGGCCGCGTACTCCTGGTCGAACAGGTTCTTCGCCCAGATGTTGCCCGACCAGCGGCCGGACGCGTCCTTCAGCCCGATCCCGGCATGGGTCAGGCCGTAGGCGTCCTGGCGGCCGTACTGCGACAGCGAGTGCTGGAAGGTCGAGCTGCGCCAGGTCTGGTTGGCGTAGGCGAACAGCACCAGGTCGCCGGTCAGCGGCGCCTCGTAGTTGAGGCTGACCTGGCCGGTGAACTTCGGCGCGAACGGCACGCGGGTGTCGGACAGATCGACGAAGGCCGGGCCGCCGGCGTAGCCGTACTCCACCGGGACCGGGGCGTTGGCGTAGGACTCATAGCGCGCATCGCTGAACGCGGCGCTGGCCGCGACCCGCCACGCCTGGGTCAACTGCGCCTGGCCCTCGACCTCGACCCCGCGCAGCCGCACCTTGCCGACATTCGACAGGTACGAGCGCGCCGTCGTTCCGACCTGGCTGGTCAGGGTCGCCTGATAGTCGGTGATGTCGTTCCAGTAGAGGTTGCCGTTGAGGATCGCCCGGCCGCCGAGCCAGGTCGTCTTGAGGCCGAGCTCGTAGTCGATCGACTTCTCGGGCGAGATGATGATCGGATCGCCCGGCCGCGCGCCCAGATTGGCCGCCCCGGACTTCTCGCCGTAGCTGACGCTGGCATAGGCCAGAATGTCGTCGGTGAGCTTGTAGGAGGGGTTGATCAGCCAGGAGAACGAGCCGGAGTCCTTCTGGCCCTCGACCAGGAACGGCGCGCCCGCGACCGCTGCGCGGTACGGCGCCAGCGCGGCCAGCGCCCCGGTCAGCGGGGTTCCGCCGAAGGCCAGGCCCTGGTTGGAAGCCTCGCGCTCCTCGTAGGTGTAGCGCAGCCCGGCGGTCAGGCTGGCGCGGTCGCTGAACCGATAGGTCCCCTGGCCGAACACCGCCGCGCTCTTGGTCTCCGCCTTGCCGATCTGCTGGGTCTCCAGACCGTTCAGCACCAGGCCGGGGACCGTCGGGCCGAGCAGGAAGGCGCTGGCGTCGTTGTAGAATTGGGTCCGGTAGTTGCTGGTGACGTCCTGCTTCAGCAGGTAGACGCCGGCCTGGTAGTCGAATTGGCCGTCGGTCGGCGAACTGATCCGCAGCTCCTGGGAGTACTGGTCGACATCGACGTCGTAGCCGGCCCGGAAGATCGAGAACGGGGTCAGGTCGCTGTCGTTCGTGGGCCGGAAGTACAGCCGCCGCCAAGCGGTGACCGAGGTCAGTGTGTGGCCGCCCAGCCGCCAGTCGAACTGGTTGGAGACCCCGTCGGTGCGCGAGACGATCTTCTCCTGGGTGTCCAGGTCGGCGTTGTCGTAGACGTCGTAGCTCGGGACATAGCCGAAGGCGGTGCGCAGCTTGCGCTCCCAGCCGTTGCGCGGCGTGCCGTTGACGAAGGTCGTCGGGTCCCCGGCCGGCGGGTAGAAGTTGTTGTATTCCTTGGTCTCGTAATGCTCGGCGATCAGCCGGTTGGAGAAGCTCTCGCCCTCGAACAGCAGCTGGCCGCGCAGCGCCCAGCGGTCGTTGCCGAGATAGTCCTGGCCGTCGAACTTGTTGGTGATGTAGCCGCCGCCGACGTCGCGATAGAAGGTCAGCCGTCCGGCCAGCTTGTCGCCGTAGAGCGGGCCGGAAACGTTGGCTCGCAGCTGATAGCGCTCGTTGTTGGCGATCGTGCCGCTGACCTGGGCCTCCGGCGTGAACGACGGCTTGCGGGTGGTGACCACCAGCGCGCCCAGGGTGGTGTTCTTGCCCAGCAGCGTGCCCTGCGGACCGCGCGCCAGCTCGACGCTCTCCAGGTCCACGAAGTCCAGCCACGAGAAGCCGGGGTGGGTGAAGAACACGTTGTCGACGATCAGGCCGACGCCGGCCTCCGACCCATCGCTGTTGGCGTTGCCGCCGACCCCGCGGATGGTCAGGGTCGAGACCCGGGTGTTCTGCTGCAGGGCGTTGAAGTTGGAGATCTTGGCGGCGTAGTCGGCGACCCGGTCCAGCCGTTCGGTCGCCAGAGTCTGGCCGCTCACGGCCGAGACGGTGATCGGCACATCCTGCAGTTTTTCTGCGCGGCGGCGGACCGTGACGACCACCTCCTCGACGGACGCGTCGGCGTCGTCGGCGAAGGCCGGCGGCGGCGCGCCGATCAGGATCGCGACGCTCGCGGCCGACAGGATCAGTTTCGATTTCAAGCTCAGTTCAGGCACAGCTATCCCCGCGGAGGCGCGCAGCGCCCCTGCCTCCAGATGATGAAACAGGTGTCGAAGACGCCGTTCGGCGTCATGTTGGGCGCTTGCGCGCCGGTGGTCGGGATGCGTCGCGGGGGGACCTGGGTCGGGGACACACCCCACC
>NZ_JBXAJZ010000002.1:701629-934175 GCF_058797775.1 Phenylobacterium sp. GW823-FHT02A09
GTGGGGTTTGGCTTTTCCTTCCTCCCCCCCCCCCCGCTCCGCTATCGGTGCGACGCCAGAAGGGGAGGACGGACGTCACCCCTTATTCCTAGGGGTTAAATAGGAAATGAGTCGCTGCAGTTTTTCTGGGGCGGCTTTCGGCCCCGCTATTGTCGAGAATCTTGCGGCCGGGGTTCAGGATTTCTCGTAGCACTATTATTCCCATGGATTATGTAGGAATATATCTCCGCGCCCTGGCGGCGCCTAGGAGATCCCCATGTCCAAGTCCCCGCTCGACTTCCTCTGGTTCATCCCGTCGGCGGGCGACAACGCCTATCTGAGCCACCCGGAGACCGACCGCGCCCCGACCCCGCGCTACCTGCGCGAGATCGCCGTCGCCGCCGACCGGCTCGGCTATTCCGGGGTGCTGCTGCCGACCGGCGCCCACTGCACGGACGCCTGGATCACGGCCGCCTCGATCGCCCCGTTCACCGAGCGCCTGCGCCTGCTGGTCGCCGCGCGCCCGGGCCTGATCCATCCGTCGGAAGCGGTCCGCCAGGCCGCCGCCCTCGACCGCCTGAGCGGCGGCCGCGCCCTGGTCAACATCGTCACCGGCGGCAGCCCGCAGGCCCTGGCCGCCGACGGCCTCTTCCTCGACCACCACGAGCGCTACGTGCAGACCGAGGAGTTCCTCAACATCTGGCGGCGGCTGGCCAACGGCGAGACCGTCACCCACCAGGGCAAGCACCTCTCCATCGACAAGGGCCGGCTGCTGTTCCCGTTCGTGCAGGAGCCGCACGCCCCGATCTGGTTCGGCGGGTCCTCGGACATCGCCCGCGAGATCGCCGCCCAGCACGTCGACGTCTACCTGGCCTGGGGCGAACCGCCGGCCCAGCTGAAGGAGGTCATCGACGACGTGCGCGAACGCGCCGCCAAGCGCGGCCGCACGATCCGCTTCGGCATCCGCCTGCACATCATCGTCCGCGAGACCGAAGCCCAGGCCTGGGACGCGGCCAACGAGCTGATCAAGTACGTCACCGACGACGCCATCGAGGCCTTCCAGCGGGCGATGGCCAAGGGCTCGGACTCGGTCGGCCAGTCGCGGATGAGCGCTCTGCATGGCGGCAGCCGCGCCAACCTCGAGGTCAGCCCCAATCTCTGGGCCGGCATCGGCCTGGTGCGCACCGGGGCCGGCACCGCCCTGGTCGGCGACCCCGACACCATCGCCGAGCGGCTGGAGGAGTACGCCCAGCTCGGCGTCGATACGGTCATCGCCTCGGGTTACCCGCACCTGGAGGAGGCCTACCGCGTCGCCGAGCTGCTGTTCCCGAAGTTGAACCTCAAGCATCAGGTCGGCGAGACCAGTCTCAAGTTCCCGAACGTCTCGCCGTCCTTCATCGCCCCGCCCCTGCGCGCGGCGTCCTAGAACAGGCTGCGCCAGGCGACATAGGCCGCGGTCGCCAGCACCATCAGCGCGAACGCCCGGCGGGCGTTCGCCGCGTGGCCGGCCAGCCGGGCGGCGAGCGGCCCGCCCGCCAACGCCCCTGCGCCGCCGCCGGCGACCAGGGCCGCGAACACCGGCCAGTCGACCAGGCCCGAGACCGCATAGCTGGCGCTGGTCGCCGCGCCGAACAGCACAACCGAGACCAGTGAACTCGCAGCGGCGTTGGCCAGAGTCATGCCGGTGGCGGCCATTAGCCCCGGCACGATCAGGAAGCCGCCGCCGATCCCGAAGAACCCGGCCGCCGAGCCGCCGCCGCCGAACACCGCCAGAAACAGTCCGATCAACGCCCCGCCCGCCGCCGCCAGCGCCAGGCTCGCCAGGTCCATGCTAGGCCCTCGCCGGCCGGTTCCATGGCATTTGCCCCAGCAGCCGCGCCATGCCGCAGAAGCCGGTCGCCCCCGCGAAGGTTAGGCCTACGCCGACGAAGGCTGCGAGCCCGAAGAAGCCGGGATGGACCAGCAGGCCCAGGCCGACGCCGATCAGCACCAGCGTACCGGCGGCGATCTGCACCTGGCGCATCAGTTCCAACGGCGCCTTGCGATCCTCGACCAGCGGCAGCCCGGCGGCCGCCCAGCCGTCGACGCCGCCGGCCAGCACCAAGGCCTGGCCGCCGCTGACCGCCGCCAGCCGCGCGCAATTGGCGGCGGTGCGCAGGCCCGAGCGGCAGGTGAAGATCGGCAAGGCGCCGGCCGGCACGTCCAGCGGCGCGGCCTCGAGGCTCGCCAGCGGGCGCAGCCGCGCGCCCTTCACGTGGCGGCGGGCGAATTCGTCGGGGTCGCGGACGTCGAACAGCACCGCCTGGCCCTTGGCCAGCAGGTCAGCGACGTCCTTGGGGTTCAGTTGAGTCGGAACGGTCATCGGCCTTCTTCATGTCTGGAGGACAGAAGATCTCCGCGAGCGTCGCCACCACCTTCATCGCGGCGGGGTCGTCGATCCGGTACCAGATCGTCTGGCCCTCGCGGCGCGTGGCCACGACGGCTTCCTCGCGCAGCACCGCCAGGTGCTGCGAGAGCGCCGATTGCGACAGACCGACCAGGGGCAATAGCTCGCCCACCGATCGCTCGCCCTCGGTCAACTGACACAGGATCATCAACCGCCGCTCGTTGCTCAGCGCGCGCAGAAGCTTGGCGGCTTCCCCGGCGCTGGCCTCGAAACGGGCGATGTCGAAGTTCGCGAGATCGAACATGGCCGAGATATATGCGCTCTTTCTACTTTAGCAAATTCTTATATATAGGCCGACGCCGAAGGAGGCTCCGACCATGACCCCACACGTACAGACATTCTTCGACAAGGCCACCTCGACCGCGACCCACCTGATCAGCGACCCATCGACCGGCGTCGCCGCAGTGATCGACCCGGTGCTCGACTTCGAGCCCAAGGCCGCCCGGCTCTCGACCGCCTCCGCCGACGCGGTCCTGGCCGCCGTGCACGGTCAGGACCTGACGCTCGCCTATGTGCTGGAAACCCATGCCCACGCCGACCACCTGTCGGCCGCCGACTACATCCGCCGGAAGACCGGGGCCCAGGTGGTGATCGGGGCCAGGATCACCGAGGTCCAGAAGACTTTCATCCCGCGCTTTGAGGCCGACGACGTCGCGGACGACGGCCGGGTCTTCGACCGCCTGCTGGCCGACGGCGACGTGCTGCCGTTGGGCGCGCTGGAAATCGGCGTGCTGCACACGCCCGGCCACACGCCGGCCTGCGTCACCTATCTGATCGGCGACGCCGCCTTCGTCGGCGACACGCTGTTCATGCCCGACTACGGCACGGCTCGCGCCGACTTCCCGGGCGGCGACGCAGCCACGCTCTATCGCTCGACCCGCAAGATCCTCGCCCTGCCGGGCGACACCCGGATCTTCGTCGGCCACGACTACCTGCCGGCCGGGCGGGAGGCCTTCGCCTGGGAGACCACCGTGGCGGCCCAGCGAGCCGGCAACATCCACGTCCGCGACGGCGTGGACGAAGCCGCCTTCGTAGCGATGCGCGAGGACCGGGACGCCACCCTGGCAGCCCCGACCCTGATCTTGCCCTCGCTGCAGGTGAACATCCGCGCCGGCGCCCTGCCGCCTGCGACCCCGGCGGGGAACGTGTTCCTCAAGCTTCCCGTTACGGTCCAGGCTTGATTTGCATCAAGGCCGGCGCCGCACGGCGGGCTCAGGCTGGGCGCTAAGGCAGCATCAGGAAAGGACGCGCCATGAAGGGCTTTGTCGACGACATCGAGGAACTGACGGAGAGCAACAAGGACTTCCGCCGGGTGCTCTACACCGGCAAGCACCTGCAGTTGGTGCTGATGTCGCTAAAGCCCGGCGAGGAGATCGGCGAGGAGGTGCACGACACCCACGACCAGTTCTTCCGCATCGAGAAGGGCAAGGGCGAGGTCTGGATCGACGGGGTCAAGACCAAGGTGAAGGCCGACTTCGCGATCATCGTCCCGGCCGGCGCCCGCCACAACGTCGTCAACACCGGCGACAAGGCCCTGCGGCTCTACACGCTCTATGGCCCGCCCGAGCACCGCGACGGCGTCGTGCGCGCCACCAAGGCCGAAGCCGACGCCAACGAAGAACACTTCGACGGCGTCCTGACCGAGGACGGCCCCGGCACGAAGATCTGATTGTCCGGAAATTTCCTGAGGTTCGACCAATTCCGAGAGGAATTGGTGGAGCCGAGGGGAGTCGAACCCCTGACCTCCTCATTGCGAACGAGGCGCTCTACCAACTGAGCTACGGCCCCAGGAGGCGCGGACTTAGGGGGCGAAGGCGGGGTCTGTCAAGCGGCTGATCGCCGATGCGGCGTCGCGACTTGCCAGCGTCGTCGCGCCAGCCGATACAGGAGGCCCATTCCACTCGGATTTTCTGATGGCCCCGCTGGTCGGCTTTGTCTTCTTCATCATCGACGCGCTGCTCGGATTGCTGGTGTTCGCGCTGATCGCGAGCGCCATCCTGTCCTGGCTGGTGGCCTTCGACGTGATCAATCTGCGCAACCAGTTCGTCTACAACGTCGCGCGGTTCCTCGACGCGGTGACGCGGCCCGTGCTGGCGCCGTTCCAGAAGATCATCCCCTCGCTCGGCGGCGTCGACATCAGCCCGGTGATCGCCATCCTGGTGATCTCGGGCATCCAACGCTACCTGCTGCCGGCCGCCGCCGGCGCGCTGATGGGCCTCGGCTAGGCCGATGCGCCTGGCCGTCCGCGTGACGCCGAAAGGCGGCCGCGACGGGGTGGACGGCTGGGCCCTCGATCCCGAGGGCCGCCCCTATCTGAAGGTTCGGGTCTCGGCCCCGCCCAGCGACGGCGCGGCCAACGCCGCCGTTGTCGCGCTGCTGGCCAAGACCCTGAAGCGCCCGAAGTCGGCGCTCAGCATCGTCTCGGGCGAAAGCGCCCGGCTCAAGCTGATCGAGATCGAGGGTCTGGACGAAGCCTCCGCGCACGCCGCGCTCGGCCCGCCGCCGCAGGCCTAGCCCGCGCCTGCGGGGCAAACACGCAAACGGCGCTCCAGCCTGGGCCGAAGCGCCGCCTGGATCCTAGGGACGAGGCCGACGGGTCGCCCCGTCAGCGCCGCGGTCAGAACTCTTCCCAGCCCTCTTCGCGGGCCGAGACGGCGCGCGACGCGCCCCCGGCGACGGCGAGGCGCGGGGCCGGACGCTGGCGCGGAGCCGGCGGCGCGGCGGCCGGCTGCTCGCCGGTCTTGAACTGACCGATCAGGCGGGCGAGTTCGACCGCCTCCCCGGCCAGCGAGTGGCTGGCGGCGGTCGATTCCTCGACCATGGCGGCGTTCTGCTGGGTCACCTGGTCCATCTGGTTGACCGCGGTGTTGACCTGCTGCAGCCCGACCGCCTGCTCCTGGGCGCTGGCGGCGATCTCGGTGACGATGCCGTTGATCTCGGCCACCTGGCTGACGATCAGCTGCAGCGCCTTGCCGGTGTCGGCCACCAGGCTGACGCCCTGGCCGACCTGAGCCGACGAGGCGTTGATCAGCGTCTTGATCTCCTTGGCCGCCTCGGCCGAGCGCTGGGCGAGCGCCCGCACCTCGGAGGCGACGACCGCGAAGCCGCGGCCAGCTTCGCCGGCCCGGGCCGCTTCGACGCCGGCGTTCAGGGCCAGCAAGTTGGTCTGGAAGGCGATCTCGTCGATGACGCCGATGATCTGGCCGATCTGCTTGGAGCTGCCTTCGATCTCGCCCATCGCCGCCGTCGCGCGCTGCACGACGTTGGCGCTTTCGGCCGCGTTCGAGCGGGCGGTGGCGACCACGCCCTGGGCATGGTTGGCGCCCTCGGCGGTCCGGCGGACCGTGGCGGTGATCTCGTCGAGCGCCGCGGCGGTCTCTTCCAGGCTGGCGGCCTGCTGCTCGGTGCGGCGCGACAGGTCGTCGGCGGCCTTGCTGATCTCGTCGGCGCCCGAGCGCATGGACGAGGTCGCCCCGACCACCACGCCCATGGTGTTCTGCAGTTGGCTCATGGCGACGTTGAAGTCGTGCTTCAGCGACTCGTATTCCGGGGCCACCTGCGCCTCGACGCGGGCGGTCAGGTCGCCTTGCGCCAGGCGCTCCAGCGCCCGAGCCAGGGCGCCGACGACGACGTTCTGCTGCTCGGCCACGGCGGCGCGTTCGGCCTCCGAGCGGCGGCGTTCGGACTCGGCCTGGGCGTTGGCCGCCTCCTGGCCGGCGCGCAGGGCGCGGTTCTCGGCCAGGCCATGGCGGAAGCCTTCCAGCGCGCGGGCGATCTCGCCGACCTCGTCGTGCTTGTCCGCGCCGCCCACCGGCTTGTCGTAGCGGCCGGCGGAGAGTTCGCCCACCGCCGCGGTGATGCCGGCCAGCGGCTGGCGCACCAGCTTGCCGACCGCGACGAAC
The DNA here is from genome assembly GCF_058797775.1 of Phenylobacterium sp. GW823-FHT02A09. Classification (NCBI taxonomy): domain Bacteria; kingdom Pseudomonadati; phylum Pseudomonadota; class Alphaproteobacteria; order Caulobacterales; family Caulobacteraceae; genus Phenylobacterium; species Phenylobacterium sp. GW823-FHT02A09. The sequence goes on from NZ_JBXAJZ010000002.1 coordinate 707,957, forward strand.
AGCGAGCCCAGCACCAGGGCCAGGATCACCACGCCGCCCACCGCCAGCCAGATCGCCAGTTGGCGGGCCGGACCGGTGATGTGCGCGGTCGGCACGTCCATGACCACGGCCCAGGTCGAGTTCAGGCCCGGCAGCGGGGCCGGGGTGACCAGGCGCTCGACCTTGCCGGCCGGCTGGTCCAGGCCGCTGAGCAGCACGGACTTGCCGCTCGACATCGCGTCCTTCAGCTCGGCGACGCCGGTGTCGGCATAGGGCTTCATGCGCAGCTTGGCGTCCGGATGCGAGACCCAGTTGGCGGCCGGCGAGACTAGCATGACGCGGCCGTCGCCGAACGGACGCAGCACGTCGAGCTGCTTGGAGACGTCGTCCAGCGCGAGGTCGATGCCGGCCACGCCGATCAGCTGGCCGTTCGACATCACCGGGAAGGTGACCGAGGTCATCGAGATGGTCTTGCCGCCGACCTCATAGGGATAGGGCTCGACGATCGCCGCCTTCTGGCTCTGGAAGCTGGTCTGGTAGAACGGCTGCTCGTAGTCGCTGCCCGTGTCCAGCGGCTCCAGGCTCAGCGACCCGTTGTTGTTCACCCAGTAGGGCGTGAACTGGCCGAGCTTGTTGGAGCCGGTGTCGACCTGGCCCATGTGGGCCTCGTCCTGGCCGTCCAGCGCGTTCGGGACCTCCATGAACCAGGCGCCGAGGATCATCGGCGAGGCCGAGGCCGCCGGCTTGATCATCTCGCTCAGCACCTTGCGGTCGCGCACGCCGGCGGCATGGGCCGCGCCCAGGGTCTGGGCCATCGAGCGGCCGAGCCCCTGGATCTCGCCGATGTCGCTGGCCACCTCGGCGGCGGCCTTGCCGGCTAGGGCCTGGGCGTTGTCATTGGACAGGTCGCGGACGATGCCGCTGGCGTTGGCGGCCACGAGGGCGGCGGCCAGCAGCAGCAGCGCGCCGATCGCGCAGCCGGCCGCAAGCATGAGCTTCCATGCGATGGATAGACGAGCCAGCATTGAGTTCCCCACGAACTGACTGAACTGCGCAGGTCCTTGAACGGACCGTCGTTAGGCCGCCGCGGCGATGTCCGGCGGCAGGATGTGATCAAGCGAGAGCAGCGAGACGATGCCGGTGTCGGTGGTCATCACGCCGCTGACATAGGCGGTCGATTCCGGGCTGCCGACTTCCGGCGGCGGCTGGATCAGCCCCTCGGTGACGGTCAGGATGTCGGACACCGCGTCGACGACGAGGCCCATCTGGGCCTCGCCGATCTGCGCTACCACCACCACCGACGAGGCGCTGGGGGCGGCCGGGCCGAGGCCGAGCCGCGCGCCGAGGTCGATGACCGGCAGGATCGCCCCGCGCAGGTTCATCATCCCCAGCACGTGCGCCGGCGCGTGCGGCAGCGGCGTGGCCGCCGACCAGCCGCGGATCTCGCGGACCGCCATGATGTCGATCGCATAGGCCTGCTCGCCGATGCGGACCGAGATCAGCTCGGCGCCGGGCGACGGGATGCGCGTTTGGGCTTCCATCAGAATTCCTCCCAAGTGTCGGTTTCTCCGACCGGCTCGAGTTTCGCCGCGGTGGCGGCGCCGGAGCTGTATCCCCGGGTCGCGACAGGCTTGCTGACGCGCGCGGGGGTCTTGCTGACGATCGGGCGGCCTTGGTCCTGGCCGATCGAGAACTGGCCCATGAGGCGGGCGAGCTCGACCGCCTCGTTGGCGAGCGCATGGCTGGCGGCGGTGGACTCTTCGACCATGGCCGCATTCTGCTGCGTAACCTGATCCATCTGATTAACGGCGGTGTTGACCTGCTGCAGGCCGACGGCCTGCTCCTGGGCGCTGGCCGCGATCTCCGACACCGAGCCGTTGATCTCGGCGACCTGGGCGGCGATGCGCTGCAGGGCCTTGCCGGTCTCGGCGACCAGGTCGACGCCCTGGCCGACCTGGGCGGTCGAGGCGTTGATCAGGGTCTTGATCTCCTTGGCCGCTTCGGCCGAGCGCTGGGCCAGGGCCCGCACTTCCGAGGCGACGACCGCGAAGCCCTTGCCGGCGTCGCCGGCGCGGGCGGCTTCGACGCCCGCGTTCAGGGCCAGCAGGTTGGTCTGGAAAGCGATCTCGTCGATGACGCCGATGATCTGGCCGATCTGCTTGGAGCTCTCCTCGATCTCGCCCATCGCCGCGGTCGCGCGCTGCACGACGGCGGCGCTGCGTTCGGCGTCGGTGCGCGCGGTCTCGACCACCTCGCGGGCGTGATTGGCGCCCTCAGCGGTCTTGCGCACCGTGGCGGTGATTTCGTCGAGCGCCGCGGCGGTCTCTTCCAGGCTGGCCGCCTGTTGCTCGGTGCGGCGCGACAGGTCGTCGGCCGCCTGGCTGATCTCGCCGGCGCCCGAACGCATGCTCGTCGTGTTGCCGCTGATCACCTTCATGGTGTCCTGCAGCGTGGCGACGGCGGCGTTGAAGTCGGTCTTCAGCTGCTCGGCCTTCGGCGCGAAGGCGACGGTGATGCGGTGGGTCAGGTCGCCGTGGGCCAGCTTGCCCATGGCCTGGCCGAGGGCGCCGATGGCGATGGCGTCCTGCTCGGCCTCGCGGGCCTTCTCGGCCTCGCGGGCCTGGCGTTCGGCCTCGGCGGCGGCGCGCTGCTCGGCGGCCTCGGCTTCGAGCCGCAGCTTCTGGATCGCCGCTTCCTTGAAGGCGAGCACGGCGTTGGCCATCTGGCCGATCTCGTCCTTGCGGCCGACCGCCGGCACGTCGACGGTGTTGTCGCCGCCGGCCAGCCTGTCCATCGTGCGGGTCATGGCGTTGACCGGGGTGGCGATGGCCCGCGACAGCAGCCAGGCCATGGCGGCGGCGGCGAGGATCGCCAGCAGGCTGCCGCCGACCAGGGTCATGCGCGCCTGGCTGATGGCGTCCTGCTGCTCCTGCCAGCGCTGGGCGACCAGCTTGCGTTGCGCGGTCAGGATCTCGCCCTGCACTTCGCGCACCTTGGAGAGGCGCACGTCGTCGATCATCGCCAGCGCCTGGAACTCGGTGGCCGGGTCCCGCGCCAGGGCGATGATCTCGGCGTTCTTGGTCCGCCACGCCTCGAGCTCGGACTTCAGGCGCGCGGCGCGCTCCTTCTGCTCGGGCCGCGTCGTGCGGCTGGCGAAGCCTTCCAGGCTCTTGTCCGCCGTCGCGGCGTCAGTCTCGTAGGTCTTAAGGAAGTCGGCGTTGCGCGTCGCCGCGAAACCGCGCGCCGCGTTCTGCTGTTCGACCGCGTAGGTAAGCACCGCGGTCACGTCCTGGATGTTGAGGTTGCTGACATTGTTCTGCTCGGCCGCCTTCACGGTGACGCTGAGGCTCATGAACACGGCCGCTGAGGCCAGGGTGAAGACCGAAAGGATCACGGCGAACGCCATGATCAACTTCGCCGAGATACGCGCGTTACTGAAATTCACTGTGAGCCCCCAACAGTACGGTTCACAGCATTCGGTAGCGAAGACAGGCTTCTGGATTGTTAATCGCGATTAATGATGACCTGACAGATTGTCGCAGGTGAAGTCTACGCACGCCGCACTTGCGACACATTGATGTCGAATATATCCAGTTCAGCCGGCAATACTTGACGCGAGTGTCAGGTAATACCTGCGAAAATACCGGCCATACCGACGTGGCGTTGCAAGCGGCGACACGCTACCCATCTCTCTGGCGCCGAAGGACGGCGAGGAGGAGCAAGATGGCCGGGCGTGCGCAGTTGGCGGAGGCGATCGCGAAGGCGCGGCGCATCGTGGTGTTCACCGGCGCCGGCATCTCCACCGAGTCCGGCGTGCCCGATTTCCGCAGCCCTGGCGGGGTGTGGAGCAAGATGAAGCCGATCTACTTCCAGGAGTTCGTCGGCGACGAGGGCCGCCGCCGCGAGGCCTGGACCCGGGTGTTCTCAGGCGCCGCCAAATGGACCGGCGCGCGCCCCAACGACGGTCATACCGCCGTCGCCAGGCTGGTTCGCGACGGTAGGGCCACCGCCGTCATCACCCAGAACGTCGACAACCTGCACCAGGAATCGGGCGTACCCGACGACAAGGTCATCGAGTTGCACGGCAACGCGCACTATGCGCGCTGCCTGTCCTGCGGCCTGCGGCACGAGTTCGAAGAATTTCGCGAAAGTTTCACGCAGCGCGGCGAGATCCCCGTCTGCCGCGCCTGCTGCGGCCTGGTGAAGTCGGCGACGATCTCGTTCGGCCAGTCTATGCCGCAAGGCCCGATGGACCAGGCCGAGGCCCAGACCCTCGGCTGCGACCTGTTCCTGGTGCTCGGCTCGTCGCTGGTGGTCTATCCGGCTGCCGGCTTCCCGCTGCTGGCCAAGCGCAACGGCGCGACCCTGGCGATCGTCAACCGCGAGCCGACCGAGCAGGACCCGGCCGCCGACATCGTTCTCCACGACGAGATCGGTCCGGTGATGAGCGAGGTGGTCGGGGCCGCCTAGGCCCCTGCGCGCTTGGTCGGCCGGGCCCGCAGCTTGGCGGGCGGCGGATCGGCGCGGAAGTCGGCGACGGTGCCGAGCTTGGCGTTGCACGACGGGCAGCGGATCACGACGTCGTCGGTCAGGTTGTCTTCGATCGAGAGCCCGGCGCCGCAGGGCTTGCACTTCCAGTCATGCTGCGGAGGCGGCGGCGGTTCCGGCGGCGGCGCACGCCGCTTCGGCCCCTCGGGCACGACGACCTTCGGGGGGTTCTTCAGGGATAGGATCGGGCGGCGCTTGGGTTCGTCGCTCATAGGCTGGGACTGGGGACCTCGTCGGCGGGCCCGCGGCGGCGCTGGCTGCGGGGACGGCTGGTTTTCCCTTGTCCGGCCTTGAGTTGCAACACCAAACGCCAGGAAACCGCGGGTCGGCGGCCGACATCGGGCGTCGCGCTTCGTCGCAGCGCGGTCCTGCCTCGCCGAACAGCGCTGTTGGTGACAGCTTAAGATGTTTCGGGGTTAAAGAGATCAACGGCCAGCCATGGTTGACCGGCGCCCGCAAACGTGGCGCCTCGGGACCGGCAAGGTCTGTATGGGCTTACTCGGGGAGAAACCGATGAAATTGAACTGGACTCATGGCGCAGCGCTGCTCGCCTGCGTGGCCATGAGCGGCTGCGGCATGATCGGCGGCGGCTCCAAGGCCCCCCAGGGCCAGGTCGTCGCCACGGTGAACGGCGAGGAGATCACCGTCACCGAGCTCAACCGCGAACTCGGCGGCGCCCCCGCGGCGGACGCGACCCAGCGCAAGGCCATGGAACAGGCCGCGCTGCAGTCGATCATCACCCGCAAGCTGCTGGCCCAGACCGCCAAGGAAGAGAAGCTCGACAAGACCCCGGTCTTCGCCCAGCAGGAAATGCAGGCCAAGGAAGGGATGCTGGTCGGCGCCATGCAGCGCAAGATCGCCGCGACCGTGGCCAGCCCCTCGCGCGCCGAGGCCGAGAAGTTCGTCGCCGAGCATCCGCACATGTTCGCCGACCGCCGCGTGATGGTCGTCGACCAGATCGTCGTCGGCAAGTTCAGCCCCGAGCTGATGAAGCAGTTCGAGCCGCTGACCACCCTCGAGCAGGTCGAAGCCGTGCTCGGCCGTGAGAACCTGGACTTCCAGCGCACCACCACCGTGCTCGACACGCTGAACGCGCCGGAAGGCCTGACCGAAACTCTGATGAAGCTGCCGGCCGGCGAGATCTTCATCTTCCCGCGCGGCAACGCCGTGTTCGTCAACCAGATCCGCGAGAGCCGCACCCTGCCGTTCACCGGCGAGCGAGCGGTCAACTACGCCACCGCCGGCCTGAAGCAGATGCGCACCCAGGAGGCTGTCGGCCGCCAGATCGAGGCGATCCGCAAGGGCGCGCAGGACAAGATCACCTACAACGACAAGTATAAGCCTGACCCGGCCAAGCCGGCCGCCAAGCCGGCGGCCCCCGCCGCGCCGGCGCCGGCCCCCAACACCTAGGCCGAACCCGACCAGCCGATCGAAGGGCGCGGCTCCGGCCGCGCCCTTTTTCGTGCCCGGGCGCACGGACCGCGCTCGACGCGTCGCGCGCCTACAATCGTCGTCGATGTCGGGGAAATGGTGCCGCTTACAGGACTCGAACCTGTGACCCCCTCATTACGAATGAGGTGCTCTACCAGCTGAGCTAAAGCGGCCTGGTACGCGCTCGCCGGCCGATTTGGCCCGCGAGGGAGCGCCTACTTAGCGACTCTCGGGGCGCTCGCCAAGCGCCGCCTTCCAGAAGGCCGCCGTTCGCCGCCGCGCGGGGCCGGAGCCGGGGGCGGTTCGTCGTCCTCATAGACCCCGTCGGCAAGGTCGTAGGGGGACGGCTCGCCCCCGTGCCCGGCGAGCAAAGCTGCTGAATCGGCATAGGAAATCGGCAATTCGGGCAGTTCGCTCATGGTCCGTTCGCGCCGCTCGTGACGCGGGTGGATCAATTCGCCGCTCTCGGCGAAGCTGACCACCAGCCGCGCCCAGTCGGCCGGCTGATAGGCGAAGGCGCGGCCCTCGGGATCGAGATCGGACCAGTCCGGCTCCTGCGGCGCGCCGACGCCGCGCGCCATCCACACCCGCGCCTCGTCCGGCTGACCGGCGGCGAAGGCGGCCCGCGCGAACAGCCCGGCGATGCGGGCGGTGACCGGCTCGGACGCCAAGGCCTGCCCCGCCTCCTGGGCGCGTTCGGGATCGCCGGCGATCAGCGCCTGCTCGACCAGCAGGATGCGGCTCTCGCGCTCGGCCGGGTTCAGCGAGGCCAGCCGCCAGAGCCGTTCGCCGCGCTGGCGAGGCGTCTCGTCGGTCTTCAAGTCGCGATAGGCCAGCCACAGCGCCGGGTGCGGCGCGGCCTTCCAGGCGTTCTCCAGCGCCTGCGACGCCCGGCCGGACTTGCCGTCGAGGCTGAGCAGCCGCGCGGCCATCACCACCCCCGGCGCGAAACCCGGCTGCAGCTTGGCGGCCTCGGCGGCGCGCTCCAGCGCCTGGGCGCGGCGCTTGGGATCGGCGTCGCCTTCCAGCTGGGCGGCCGAGGCCGCCAGCAGCGCCGCCCGCGCCCGATCGGCGACCAGCGGCGAGATGATCTTGCGCTCCAGCGCGCCCTTGGCGAGGTCGCGCGCGCCGTCCCAGTCGCCGGCCGCCAGCCGCGCCTCGAGCACCGCGCGCCAGGCCCAGCGGGCGGTGCGCGGTTCGGCATAGGCGCTCTCGGCGTGCGCCGCCGCGCCGGCCTGGTCGCCCTGCGCCAGCGCCAGCTGCATCAGCCCCTTGCGTCCGGCCAGCCGCATGTCCGGCAGGCTGAGCATGGCGGTGTAGGCGGCCTGGGCGGCGACCGCGTCGCCCGCGGCCTCGGCGGCCTGGGCGGCCAGCACCCGCACAAGTCCCGGCGCCTCGTCGGCGAGGTCGGCGGCCTTGGCGGCCAGCCGCCGCGCTTCCAGCCCGTCGCCGGCCGCCACCGCCACGAAGCCGCGGGTCAGCACCTCGTTGGCCTGCCGCCGTTTGGCTTCGGCCCGCGCCCGCTCGGCCCGGCGCGGCGCCTCGGCCGCCCAGACCAGCAGCCGCCAGGCCAGCATCGCCGACAGCGCCACAAACAGAGTGATCAGCACGAAGGCGGCCGCGGTCATGTCCGCGCGCCAGCCCAGCCAGGTGACGCTGGCATGGCCCGGCTCGCCGGTGATCGCCAGCATCGCGGTCGCCAGGGCGGCGACCAGGAACAGGATGACCGCCGTGCGGATCATCCGCCGCTCCGCGCCAGTTGCGACAGCTCCTGCAGCGCCTGGGCCCGGATCCGAGCGATCTCGCGGTCGATCTTGGCGCGGCGCTCGGCGCGGTCGCGCCAGGGGCCCAGCGCGTCCTTGGCGTCGGCCGGCAGCGCCTCCAGCGTCGCCAGCGCGCCGACGATGTCGCCGTCGTCGATCTGTCGTTCGGCGCGCGCCAGGACCGCGTCGGGGCCATCGCCCGGCACCTCGCCGACCCGGCGCAGCGCCACCACCCGGCTCAGCGCATAGCCGACGCGGGCCAGCACCCCGGCGCCGTCGCCCGGCGACCGGGCGGCCGAGGCCGCGCGGGCCGCATAGTCCGGGAAGCTCGCCGCCAGCGCCGCCCGGCTGGGCGCGCCGCGCTCAGCGTCGGCCTGCAAGGCGCGCAGGTCGAGGCCCGGCGCCAGTTCGGCCACGGCCTTCACCTCCGGTGCGAACGGCCGCGATCCCTGCGCCGCCTGCATCAGCGCGCTGGCCGCCAGGGCCGAGGCCGAGGCCGAAGCCAATCGGCCGCGGTCGGCCTCCAGGGCATCCAGCCGTTGGGCCGCGGCGCCGTCGCCAGCGGCCTCCGGCGTCACGATCGGGGCCGGCGCCGCCAACGGGGCGTCCTCGGTGATTTCCGGCGCCGGCGCCGGGGCGGCCAGCGGCGCGACCTCGGCGACCGCGCCGGCGCGCGGCTTGTCGGGATAGATCTCGGGCAGCGTCGGCCCGAACCGCGCCAGGCTGTAGCCGCCGGCCACGCAGGCGACCCCGAACAGGATCAGCGCGCCGACGCCCAGGCCGGCGCGGCGGCGCGAGTAGGAGCCAGGATCACGCGGGGCGGACAGCTGGTCGCTCATGCCGAACGGTCTATCAGATTCAGCAGCGCCGCTTCGAGCGGAAAGGGCGCCGAGGCCCGCGACGCCAGCGGCGTGTCGGCCAGCGGGGCCAGCACCGCCTTGGACAGCCCGAGCACCTTCAGGCCCGGCAGCGGATGGGCGGCCAGCACCTGCGCCAACGCCCGCGCGCCCTTGGCCGAATGCACGAGCGCGACGTCGGCCTGGGCCAGCGCGTCGATCTGCGCCGGCGCCGGCTCGACCGGAACCGTGTCGTAGAGCGTCAGCGCCCGAACCTCGACCCGGGCGCGCTCCAGCGCGCCGGCCAGATCACCGGCCAGCTCGGCCGCGCCGGGATGCAGCACCGTCCCGCCGATCTCGCTGCGCCGCGCAGCGATGCCCTCGGCCAGGGCGTTGACGTCGCCGTCCGCCGACAACACCCGCCGGAAGCCGGCCTCGCGCGCGGCCTGGGCGGTGGCTGCGCCGACCGCGAACACCTGCAGCGAACGATCGGGACAGGCCTCGACGAAGGCGCGCACGCCGTTGGCGCTGGTGAAGGCCAGCGCCTTGACGTCGGCCAGGTCGATCTGCGGGGACTCGACCATCCGTACGGCCAGCAGCGGCACGACCAGCGGCGTATGCCCGCGCTCGCGCACCCGCGCGGCGGTGGCTTCCGCGCCGGGTTCGGCGCGGGTGATCCATATCTTCAGGGGACGCGGACTGCTCATGGCTCAGCTGCAACCCTGGAGAGGTGCAGCGTCTGAATCAATCCGCTGCGTTGCGAATACCGCCTATTCCGGCGGCAGGATCAGGTCGCCGCCTTCGCGCTTCACCGCCTCGCCCAGCGACAGGCCCAGCGCGCGCGCGGCCTCCTGCGGGTCGGCGGCGGCCGACAGCTCGGCCGAGCCCTCGTGGCGGAACTTGTGCACGCCGTCGGCCGACAGCGCCTCGACGATCAGGTGCAGCGAGCCGCCGGCCAGCCGCGCATAGGCGCCGATGGCGGTCTTGCACGAGCCTTCCAGCGCCGTCAGCGCGCCGCGCTCGGCGGCCACCGCGACCGCGGTCGGTGCATGGCGGATCGCCTCCAGCCACGGCTTGTCGATGTCGCTGACCCGGGTCTCGATGGCCAGCGCGCCCTGGCCGGGAGCCGGCGGATACTCGACCGGATCGAGCAGGCTCTGCGGCAGGTGGCCGAGACCGAGCCGGTTGAGGCCCGACATCGCCAGCAGGATGGCGTCGGCGTCGCCCGCGGCCAGCTTGGCCAGCCGGGTGTCCACATTGCCGCGCAGCATGCGCACGTCGAGGTCGCCGCGGCGGTTCAGCGCCTGGGCCTGGCGGCGCAGCGAGGCGGTGCCGAGGATCGCGCCCTGCGGCAGATCCTCCATCTTCTCGACCTTGTGGCTGAGGAAGGCGTCGCGCGGATCCTCGCGCTCGGGGATCGCGGCGATGCACAGGCCTTCGGGCAGCAGCGCCGGCATGTCCTTCATCGAGTGCACCGCGCAGTCGATGGCGCCGCTCAGCAGCGCCTCCTCGATCTCCTTGGTGAACATGCCTTTGCCGCCGATCTCCAGCAGCCGGCGGTCCTGCACCCGGTCGCCGGTCGTGGTGATGACCACGATCTGGGCGACGGCCTCCACCTCGGCGGGATTGGTCGGGTCGGCGCCTAGGGCGGCGGCGATACGGCGCTGGACGATGCCGGTCTGGGCCAGCGAAAGCTTGGAGCCGCGGGCTCCGATCCGGACGGGCGGTTGCGTGGGCACGACGCGCAGTCTACCTCGGCGTTTCAAAGGAAGACCCGGCCTATAGGACCGGACCGAATGCCGCAACCGGCGGGAGCCCTTAGTTGACAGAGCCGCTGACTGTCCTTGGCCTGGAAACCAGCTGCGACGAGACCGCCGCGGCGGTCGTGCGCCTGGACGCCGCCGGCGGGGTCGAGGTGCTGTCCTCGGTGATCGGCGCCCAGTTCGCCCTGCACGCCCCCTATGGCGGCGTGGTGCCGGAGATCGCCGCCCGCTCGCATGTCGAGACCATCGACGCCGTCGCCGCCGAGGCGATGAAGACCGCCGGCCTCGGCTACGGCGACCTCACCGGCGTCGCCGCCACCGCCGGCCCCGGCCTGGTCGGCGGGGTGATGGTCGGCCTGTCGTTCGGCAAGGCCGTCGCCCTGGCCCGCGGCCTGCCGTTGGTCGCGGTCAACCACCTGGAGGGCCACGCGGTCTCGGCCCGGCTGGCCGCCGACATCCCCTATCCGTTCCTGCTGCTGCTGGTCTCCGGCGGCCACTGCCAGCTGCTCAGCGTCGAGGGCGTCGGGGCCTGCAAGCGCCTCGGCTCGACCATCGACGACGCGGCCGGCGAGGCCTTCGACAAGATCGCCAAGTCCATGGGCCTGCCCTATCCCGGCGGCCCGGCGCTGGAAAAGATGGCCCAGGGCGGCGATCCGTCGGCCTACGACCTTCCCCGCGCCCTGCTCGGCCGCAAGGGCTTCGACTTCTCGTTCTCGGGCCTGAAGACCGCCGCCGCCCGCTTCGCCGCCACGGTCGAGACCGACGAACAGCGCCGCGACCTCGCCGCCGCGGTCCAGGCCGCCATCGCCCGCCAGCTGTCGGAGCGCACCGAGCGCGCCATGGCCGCCTACGCCGAAGCGCGCCCCGGCCAGCCCTTGCGCTTCGTCGTCGCCGGCGGCGTCGCCGCCAACACGGCGGTGCGCGCGGCCCTGCAGCAGATCGCCGACAAGCACGGCTTCTCGTTCGACGCCCCGCCGCTGGCCTACTGCACCGACAACGCGGCGATGATCGCCCTGGCCGGCGCCGAGCGCCTGGCGCTGGGCATCTCCGACCCGATGGACGCTCCGGCCCGGCCGCGCTGGCCGCTGGACCCGGAAGCGGCCGCCGCCAACCCCACCCACGCATTCGGCCGCAAGGGAGCCAAGGCATGAAGACCGCAGGCGTCATCGGCGGCGGAGCCTGGGGCACCGCGCTCGCCCTGGTCTGCGCGCGCGCCGGCCTTTCCACCACGCTCTGGGCCCGCGAGCCCGAGGTGGTCGGCGCGATCAACGAGACGCGCGAGAACAAGACCTTCCTGCCCGGCGTGGTGTTCGACGCCCCGGTCCGCGCCACCGGCGACCTCGCCGACCTGCGTGACGCCGACTTCGTGCTCAACGTCACCCCGGCCCAGCACCTCCGCTCCAGCCTCGAGGCCTTCCGCCCGCACGCCCGCGCCGGCGTGCCGATGGTGCTGTGCTCCAAGGGCGTCGAGCAGGGCTCGCTGAAGCTGATGACCGAGGTGCTCGACGAAGGCCTGCCGCAGGCCGTGCCGGCCGTGCTCTCGGGCCCCAGCTTCGCGGCCGACGTCGCCCGCGGCCTGCCGACCGCCGTCACCCTCGCCTGCCCCGACGACGAGATCGGCTTCCAGATCGCCGCCGCGCTCAGCCTGCCGACCTTCCGCCCGTACCTCGCCACCGACATGATCGGGGCCGAGATCGGCGGCGCGGTGAAGAACGTGCTGGCCATCGCCTGCGGCATTTCCGAGGGCAAGGGCCTAGGCCGCAGCGCCCACGCCGCCCTGATCACCCGCGGCTTCGCCGAGATGACCCGCATGGCCGTGGCCCTGGGCGCGGAAGCCGAGACCGTCGCCGGCCTCTGCGGCCTGGGCGACCTGGTGCTGACCTGCTCCTCGCCGCAGTCGCGCAACATGAGCGTCGGCCTGGCGCTCGGCGGCGGCCAGACCCTGGAGCAGGCCCTGGCCGGCAAGGTCTCGGTGGCCGAGGGCGTCGCCTCGGCGCCGGCCGTCGTCGCCCTGGCCCGCAAGCTGGAAGTCGAGGCCCCGATCTGCGAGGCCGTCGCCGCCATCCTGGCCGGCCAGGCCCAGGTCGACGAGGCCATCGCCGGCCTGCTGTCGCGCCCGATCAGATCCGAACGCTAGAAGGAGCGCCCGTGACCATCTTCGCCATCCACTGCCTCGACAAGCCGGCCTCGCTGGAGCTGCGGCTCGCCAATCGCGAGGCCCACCTGGCCTATGCCGGAAGCTTCAAGGCGCACATCAAGCTGGGCGGTCCACTGCTGGGCGAAGACGGCGGCATGATCGGCTCGATGCTGATCATGGAATTCGACGACATCGCCCAGGCCCGCGCCTTCTCGGCCGACGATCCCTACGCCAAGGCCGGCCTGTTCCAGCGTGTCGAGATCACCGCCTTCAAGCCGACGCTCGGCGGTTTCGCCAGCTGATGCGCGACGGCCCCGACAATCCGGCCCGGCCGGGCCCCGGCGTGACGCTCTGCGCGCTCGCCGACTTGGCCGATCCCGGCTCGAAGGGCTTTCGCTTTCGCGAGGACGGCAAGATGTTCGCCGGCTTCGTGGTGCAGGTCGGCGGGCAGATCCGCGGCTATGTCGACTCTTGCCCGCACGCCGGCTGGCCGCTGGCCGCCTGGGACGACCGCTACCTGACCCGCGAAGGCGACCTGATCCTCTGCGGCGGCCATGCGGCGCTGTTCCGCCCGCTCGACGGCCACTGCGTCGTCGGCCCCTGCGCCGACCAGAAGCTCACCCCCTGGCCGGTGCAGGTCGTGGACGGCCAGATCCTGACCGCCTGAGCCTTACCCCCGCGCCGGGAACGTCTCGGCGGCGAAGGCGGCGACGTCCTCGACCAGGCCCGCGGCGGCCAGCGCCACCAGCTCGCCGCCCTTTTCCGGGGTCGCTAGCGCCGGGTCCGAGCCCATGCGGCCGTCGGGATAGCGGGCGCGGAAATCGAGCGCCTCGCGGATCGGACCGGTCGGGGCGATCTGCGGCGAATAGTCGGCGGTCTTGATGGCGTCCGGATAGGCCCACTGGGTCACGGCGATCTCCGACGGGGTGGCGTGGCTGCCGTGGCCGACCGGGAATTGCCGCTGGGCCAGGGCGTTGACGCCCTTCAGCTCCCACCAGTTCTTCAGCTTGCAGGCGAAGCCGCGCTCGGCCTTGGCGAAGCTGGCCTCGGCGTAGAGTTCGGAGAACGCAGCCTCGATGGTGGCGACGTTGCCGCCGTGGCCGTTGAGGAAATAGATCTTCTCGAAGCCGTGGCCGGCCAGCGAGCGGCACCAGTCGCCGATCGCGGCGATGAAGGTGGTCGGGCGCAGCGAGATGGTGCCCGGGAAGCCCAGGTGGTGCTGGGCCATGCCGATGTTGAAGGTCGGGGCGATCAGCAGGTCGGAGTCCTTCTGCGCCTCGTGGGCGATGATCTCCGGGCACAGCCAGTCGGTGCCGAGCAGGCCGGTCGGCCCGTGCTGCTCGTTCGAGCCGATCGGCACGACCACCGTCTTGGAGCGTTGCAGATAGGCTTCGATCTCTTGCCAGGTCGACAGGTGCAGCAGCATTCGGAATTCCTACTCAGTCCTGCCGGGGCAGGGGGATCGGGACACACTAGCCCCCGAACGGGGCTTTGATCCAATCGGCGCGCGCCGGTGCGACGGCGTTGCGCAGGCGTCTACTCGAAATCGTCCTCGCCGACGTCGTCGGGACCGGGCTCGTAGACCAGCAGGTCGCCGGGCTGGCAGTCGAGCTCGCGGCACAGCGCCGACAGCGTCGAGAAGCGCACGGCGCGGGCCTTGCCGGTCTTCAGGATCGACAGGTTGGCGATGGTCACGCCGACGCGGTCGGCCAGCTCGGTCAGCGACATCCGCCGCTGCAAAAGGACTCGGTCGAGATTGACGCGGATCGGCATGGTCAGATCGTCAGCTCGGCTTCACGGCGCAGGCGCGCGCCCTCGCGGAACACCTCGGCCAGCACGAACACGACCAGCACCGAGAACCAGGCGGTCGGGCTGAACTCCGGCTGCGAGATCGCCGCGTCGGGCAGCGCCCAGGCGCCCAGGCCGTAGATCACATAGCGGCCGATTTCCAGGCCGGCGAGCACCAGGCCGATCACCCGCAGGCGACGCACGTTCTCGGGATGGAAGGGATCGCCGGCGGTCAGGGTGGCGAAGATCCGGCGCAGCCGCTCGACGATCACCAGCACGCCGGCGAGGTAGAGGCCGGCGGCGGCCAGGCCGCCCAGCAGCACCGGGCCGCCGGCGTCGATCTCGGTCCCGCCGCCGGTCCGGATCGACATGTTCTTGATCAGCTCGGGATTGAAGCTGAAGAGGACGGCGGCCAGCATCATCAGGCCGACGGCGCCGATGCCGATCCATAGGGCGAAGAACACCACGTCGAGGATGATCTTCAGAAAGCTCGAAACCGAGCCGGGCCCCAGGGCGCGCATCGCCGTTCTCCGTCCTCTCGCAGCGACGAGAGCTTAGGCGAAAGCCCCGCCCGTGACCAAGGCGGCGATCGGCAGGGCGGCCATCAGCACCGCGGCGATCATCAGCGTGCGGTCGAGGCCGTTCATCAGAGACACAAACATGGAGACAGTTCCTTTTCTTCTTATGTTGCAGCGCAGCATATGAAACTGCGAAGCTTGGATTTCAATAGCCAAACGCCTGTTTTCGAGCAAACGAAACATCGAAAAACGATATTAAACTTTTGCAATGCAACATGGCGGCCCCTGGCCTATGGTCCGCCGCCCGTCGTTCCGCCCCCTCGTTTCCAGGTAGAAGTCCATGGCCCTGAAGCTCGAACCCGGCGCCAAGCTGGTGGTCGCCACCCACAATCCGGGCAAGGCCCGCGAACTGGCGGCGATCCTCGACAACCGCTTCGAGCTGGTCACCGCCGGCGCGCTTGGCCTCGGCGAACCGGAGGAGACCGAGAGCACCTTCGTCGGCAACGCCCTCTTGAAGGCCCGCGCCGCCGCCGAGGCCAGCGGCCTGATCGCGCTGGCCGACGACAGCGGCCTGTCGGTGACCGCGCTCGGCGGCGCGCCCGGCATCTATTCGGCCCGCTGGGGCGGTCCGGAGAAGGATTTCGTCGGGGCCATGAAGAAGGTCGAGCAGCGGCTGGAGGAAGAAGGCGCGGACGACTTTTCGGCCTGGTTCACCTGCGCCCTGGCCGTCGCCTGGCCGGACGGCCCGGCGGTGGTGGTCGAGGGCCGGGTCGACGGGACCCTGGTGTTCCCCGGCCGCGGCGACCGCGGCCACGGCTACGACCCGATCTTCCAGGCCATCGGCGCCGACATCACCTTCGGCGAGATGGACCCCGAGGCGAAGGACCAGATCAGCCACCGCGCCCTGGCCTTCGCCCAACTGAAGGCCGCGCTGCTTTGACCGCCGACCTGGGCCTCTACATCCACTGGCCCTACTGCGCGAAGATCTGCCCCTACTGCGACTTCAACGTCTATCGCGACCGCGGCCGCGGGGACGAGCAGGCGGCCCTGGTCCGCGCCATCGCCGCCGACCTGGAGGCGCAGCGCGCCCTGACCGGCGATCGCCGGCTAGTCTCGATCTTCTTCGGCGGCGGCACCCCCTCGCTGATGGACCCGGCCGCGGCCGGCGAGCTGATCGCGCTGGCCCGCCGGCTGTGGACGCCGACCGGCGCCGTCGAGGTGACGCTGGAGGCCAATCCCACCGACGCCGAGACCGACCGCTTCGCCGCCTTCGCCGCCGCCGGGGTCGACCGCCTGTCGCTGGGCCTGCAGGCGCTGGACGACGCCAGCCTCGCCCTGCTCGGCCGCAATCACGACGCCGCCGAGGCCCGCCGCGCCGCGCAGGTCGCCGCCGCCACCTTCCCGCGGCTGTCGGTCGACCTGATCTACGCCCGCCCCGGCCAGACGCCGCAGGCCTGGGCCGACGAACTGCGCGCGGTCCTCGACCTCGGGGCCGAGCACGTCTCGCCCTACCAGCTGACCATCGAGGCCGGCACCGCCTTCGACCGCGCCGTGCGCCGCGGAACCCTGGTCCCGCCCGGCGACGAGACCGCCGCCCAGCTCTACGAGACCACCCAGGCCGTGCTCGAGGCGGCGGGCTTCACGGCCTACGAGGTCTCCAACCACGCCCGCGGCGAGGCCGCCCGCTCGCGTCACAATCTCGTCTACTGGACCGGCCAGGACTATGTCGGGGCCGGCCCCGGCGCCCACGGCCGCCTGACCCTGGACGGCGTGCGCACCGCCACCTTCGCTGCGGCCCGGCCCGCCGACTACATCGCCGCCGTCGCGGCGGGCCGCACGCCGGACGGGCGCGAGCCGCTCAGCCCCGTCGAGGCGGCCGAGGAACGCCTGCTCGCCGGCCTGCGGATCACGGAGGGCCTGGACTTCGCCGACGTCGCCGCTCTGGGCCTGACGCCCGACCACGCGAAGGTCGCCGACCTGGTCGCCGCCGGCCTCATCGCCCCCGACCGCGAGCGCCTGCGCGCCACACCGCAGGGCCGCCTGCTGCTCGACCATGTCACCTCCAGGCTTGCGACCTGAGCCATAACCGGCGAAGCCTTGCCCCCATGTCGCGTCATCCTCCCCCGCCGGCCCTGTCCGAAGCCCCGCTCGATCCGGGGCTCTACGTGGTCGCCACCCCGATCGGGAACCTGCGCGACATCACCCTGCGCGCCCTCGACGTGCTGGCCGGCTGCGACCTGGTGCTGGCCGAGGACACCCGCGTCGCCGCCAAGCTGCTGAGCGCCTACGGCCTCTCCAAGAAGGTCGAGCGCTACGACGAACACTCGGCCGAACGCAGCGGCCCCAAGGCCCTTGCGCTGCTGGCTGAGGGCGGCCGCGTCGCCCAGATCTCCGACGCCGGCACCCCGCTGGTCTCCGACCCCGGCTTCCGGCTGGTGCGCGAGGCGGTGGCCCAGGGCTCGGCGGTCCACCCGATCCCCGGCGCCTCGGCCCTGCTGGCCGGGCTGGCGGTCGCCGGCCTGCCCACCGACCGCTTCCTGTTCGCCGGCTTCCCGCCGCCCAAGAGCGCCGGTCGCAAGGCGTTCTTCGAAGAGCTGGCCGGCATCCGCGCCACCCTGGTGTTCTTCGAGGGCGGCTCGCGCCTGGCCTCCAGCCTCGCCGACATGGCCGCGGTGTTCGGCCCGCGCGAAGCGGCCGTCGGGCGGGAGCTGACCAAGCTCTACGAGACCGTCACCCGCGCGCCGCTGGACGTGCTGGCCGCCGACCCGAAGATGGACTTCCCCAAGGGCGAACTCGTGATCCTGGTCGGCCCCGGCCGTGAGGAGGCGGCCACCGCCGCCGACGCCGACACCGCCCTGGCCGACGCCCTCACCCGCCTGAAACCGGCCGACGCCGCCGCCGAAGTCGCCAAGGCGCTCGGCCTGCCGCGCCGCGATCTTTACCGCCGGGCCATGGAGCTCAAGCAGAAGTGAACCAGGTCCGCCAGGCGCGCGGGGCGGCGGCCCGGACCGCCGGACGCCGGGCGGAGGCCTGGGCGGCGCTGTGGCTGATGGCCAAGGGCTACCGCATCCTCGGCTTCCGGCTGCGCACGCCGCAGGGCGAAATCGACCTGCTGGCCCAACGCGGCCAGGTGCTGGCGGTGGTCGAGGTCAAGCAGCGCACAACGCTAGACGCCGCCCTCGAGGCGGTGTCGGAGACCCAGCGCGAGCGCCTGCGGCGGGCGGGGCGCGCAATCGCCGCACGCCGGCCGAGCTTGCAAAACCTGGCCGTTCGGCTCGATCTGATCGCCCTGGCGCCTGGACGGCTGCCTGTTCACAGTCCTGACGCCTGGAAGGGCGCATAACTCCGAGCGCGATGACCCAAGAGGACGCCGAAAACGTACTGCGCGAGGCCGGTCAGGCGCCGGACGAGAGCTTTCCGCTGCTCGACGCCGCGGTCGCCTGCGCCGTGCACGAGGATCCCGCCCGCGATCCGCGGCCGGCCCTCGACCTCGCCAAGCTGGGGGTCGAGCGGCTCTCGGCGCGGCTGCGCAACGAAAGCCCCGAGGAGGCCCTGGCCGAGACCCTGGCCGGCGATCTCGGCCTGACCGGCGACCTCCTGACCTACGATCATCCCGACAACGCCTGCGTGGTGGCGGTGGCCGAGCGCCGTCGCGGCCTGCCGGTGGCGCTGGGGGTCTTCTACCTGCACGTGGCGCGCAAGTGCGGGCTGTCGGTCCAGGGCGTCGACTTCCCCGGCCACTTCCTGCTGCGCATCGAGACCGTCGAGGGGCCGCTGGCGCTCGATCCGTTCAGCGAGGGCCGCGTGGTGCTGCCCTCCGAGCTCACGCGCCGCGCCCTGCATGCGGGCCTGACCCCCAACGTCGCCGACCGCCTCGACCGGCTGATGGCCCCGGCCAGCGACCGCGCCGTGCTGATCCGGCTGCAGAACAACGTCTTCGCCCGCGCCACCGCGGCCGGCGACTTCGGCCGCGCCGAGCGCGCCGCCCTGCGCCGCGCCCTGCTCGACCCGCTCGACCACCGCCCCTGGCTGGACGTCGCCGCCGCCCGCGAGGGCCAAGGCGCCCTGGCCGGCGCGCTGGAGGCCCTGGCCCACGCCAGCACCCTCGACGGCGGCGCGGCCCTGGCCGCCCGCGCCCAACGCGAACGCGTCCGCCTGCGGCTGAACTAGCCCGCCCCCTTGTTCGCTATCCCCGGCCGCGTATGCGCTCGGCTCGGCGCTTGTGGATGGCCGGGACCTGCCGGCCCGGTCATGACGAACCTGGCGTCGGCGTCATCCCGCGCTGGCGCTCGCCGCCCTCCCGGCCTATCTCAGACACCTTCGCCGTTCAGGAGCCTGCCATGTCGTTGAAGGTCGCCGTCCAGATGGACCCGCTCGAGGCCATCAAGATCGAAGGCGATACGACCTTCCTGATGATGCTGACGGCCCAGGCTCGCGGTCATTCGCTGTTCGTCTACACGCCCGAGCGGCTGGTGCTGGAAGAAGGCCGGGTGTTCGCCCGCGGCCGCCCGGTCACCGTCCAGGACGTCAAGGGCGACCACGCCAAGTTCGGCGACTGGGAGCTGGTCGAACTGTCCGACTTCGACGTCGTGCTGCTGCGCCAGGATCCGCCGTTCGACATGGCCTACATCACCTCGACCCACTTCCTCGACGTGATCCACCCCAAGACCCTGGTGGTGAACAACCCGACCGAGGTCCGCAACGCCCCCGAAAAGCTGTTCGTCACCGGCTTCCCCGGCGTGCAGCCGCCGACCCTGATCACCTCCGACGTCGAGGCGATCTACGCCTTCCGCGCCAAGCACGGCGACATCGTGCTCAAGCCGCTCTACGGCGGCGGCGGCTCGGGCGTGGCGCGGCTGCTGGCCGACGACCCCAATCTCGACGCCATGCTCGACCTGCACCGGATGATCGGCCGCGAGCCGGTCATCGCCCAGAAATTCATCCCCGCGGTCAGCAAGGGCGACAAGCGCATCCTGCTGGTCGACGGCGCGCCGGTCGGGGCGATCAACCGCGTGCCCGACGCCGGCCAGATTCGCTCCAACCTCGCCGTCGGCGGCCGCGCCGAGGCGGTCGAGTTGACCGCCCGCGACCGCGAGCTCTGCGAGATCATCGGCCCGGAGCTGAAGCGCCGCGGGCTAATGTTCGTAGGTATCGACGTGATCGGCGACTACCTGACCGAAATCAACGTCACCTCGCCGACCGGCGCGCGGGCGCTGGAGCGGTTCACGGGCGTCAATGCGACGGCGATTCTTTGGGACGCTATTGAAGCCGCCCGCACAACGGCTTAGGTTGCAACTCCAAGAGACACGCATAAGTCGCGGAATCGTCTCATCTTCCTGAAAAGTTCGACTTTTGTTCTTGATCCGGCCCGCGCGGCGTGCTGGGCTTGTGGATAAGTTGAGCCATTTCTAGGGGTTGGCATGGCTTCCCGTGTCGTCACCGTAGCCTTTCAGGGCGTCGAGGCCCGGCGCGTCGACGTCGAGGTCCAGCTGACCACCGGCGAGGTGAAGTTCATGCTGGTCGGGCTCGGCGACAAGGCCGTCGCCGAAAGCCGCGAGCGGGTCCGCGCCGCCTTCGCCGGCCTCGGCCTGGCCATGCCCAGCCGCCGGATCATCGTCAATCTGGCCCCCGCCGACCTGCCCAAGGAGGGCAGCCACTACGACCTGCCGATCGCCCTGGCGGTGATGGCCTCGATGGGAGTGCTGCCGCCCGACGCCCTGACTGAGTGGGCCGCGATCGGCGAGCTCTCGCTCGACGGCCGCATCGTCGCCGTCGCCGGAGCCCTGCCTGCGGCCGTGGCGGCCGGCGGCATGGGGCTCGGGCTGATCTGCCCGGAGGCCTCGGGGCCGGAAGCCGCCTGGGCCGGCGACACCCGCGTGCTGGCCGCGCCGTCGCTGGTGGCCGTCGTCAACCACTTCCGCGGAACCCAGGTCCTCGCCCCGCCCAAGCCCGGCGCCATGCTCGACGGCGAGCGGGTCCCCGACCTGCGCGACGTCAAGGGCCAGGAGAACGCCAAGCGCGCCTTGGAGATCGCGGCCGCCGGCGGCCATAACCTGCTGTTCTGCGGCCCGCCCGGCTCTGGCAAGTCGATGATGGCGGCGCGGCTGCCGGGTCTGCTGCCGCCGCTGTCGCCGGCCGAGCTGCTCGAAACCTCGATGGTCCATTCGGTGGCCGGTCTGATCGCCAAGGGCGAACTGACCCGCGCCCGGCCGTTCCGCACCCCGCACCACTCGGCCAGCATGGCCGCGCTCACCGGCGGCGGTCTGCGGGTCAGGCCCGGGGAGGTGTCCCTGGCCCACAACGGCGTGCTGTTCCTCGACGAGCTGCCGGAGTTCTCGGCCCAGGCGCTCGACAGCCTGCGCCAGCCGCTGGAGACCGGCGAGGTCGTCGTCGCCCGCGCCAACGCCCACGTCCGCTATCCGGCCCGCTTCCAGCTGGTCGCCGCCCAGAACCCCTGCAAGTGCGGAATGGGCGGCGCCGGCCGCGGCGCCTGCGGGCGCGCGCCGCGCTGCCAGACCGACTACCAGATGAAGGTCTCGGGCCCGTTCATCGACCGCATCGACCTGCAGGTCGACGTGCCGCCGGTCAGCGCCGCAGACCTCGCCCTGCCTTCGCCGGCCGAGGGCACCCGCGAGGCCGCCGCGCGGGTCGCCCAGGCCCGCGCCCTGCAGGCCGAACGCGCCGGCGCCGACGGCGCGCCGCTCAACGCCCGCGCCGAGGGCGACTTTCTGGAGAAGATCGCCGATCTCGCGCCCGACGCCCGCACGCTGCTGGCCCGGGCGGCCGAGGCCGGCGGCCTGACCGCCCGCGGCTGGACCCGCACCCTGCGCCTGGCCCGCACCATCGCCGACCTGGAAGGGGCCGGCCCGGTGCGCCGCGCCCACGTCGCCGAGGCGCTGATCTATCGCCGCGCCGGCCAGCCCGGCGATCTCGTTCGCGCCTGACAGCCCCGGCGTCCGCGCCGCCGGCCTCCGCAATGTCCCGGATGGCGCGCCCCGGCGCCTGACCGATACTCGGCCCTGCCCGGCCGCTTCCCGCGCCGGGATGGGACCTCGGCATGCGCCTGAGCCGTCAACCCGCCTTCGACGACGCCCAGCGCGCCCGTGCCGCCCGGGTGCTGACGCTCGAGGTGGTGTTCTCGACCACCTGCGACGTGATGATGCGCGGGGTTCTGCTCACCGCCTTCGCCCTCAGCATGGGGGCTAGCAACGCGCTGATCGGCGTGCTGGCGGCCGTCGGCTTCTGGTCGCAGCTGCTGCAGGGTCCAGGCGTCATTCTCATCGAGCGCCTGCGGCGGCGGCGAACGATCGCCGTCGTCGCCTCGCTGGTCTCGGCGATCGCGCCGGCGACGCTGGCGGCCCTGGCCTTCGCCGCGCAGGGTTCGGCCGCACGCACCGGCCTGGTGTTGGCGGTGGCGCTCTACACCGGGGCCGGGGCGATCGGCGGCTGCGCCTGGAACGCCTGGGTGCGCGACGCGATCGCCGACGACCAGCGCGGCCGCTTCAACGGCCGCCGCTCCAGCTTGGGATCGGCCGTCGGCGTGGTCGCCGGGCTGCTGGCCGCCTGGCTCCTCGACCGCGTGCCCGAGGGCGCGGACGCCCGCCCGGCGGTGTTCGCCGGCCTGTTCGTGCTCGCCTTCTTCGCGCAGCTGGCCAGCGCCTGGGGCCTGTCGCGCGCGCCCGAGCCGCCGATGCCGCCGCCGCCGCCCGAGCCGGCCCGCCTGCTGCCGCTGCTGCGCGAGCCGTTCCGCCATCCCAACTACCGCCGCCTGATCGCCTTCCTGGCCAGCTGGCAGTTCGCCGTGAACCTCGCCCAGCCCTTCCTCACCGTGTTCCTGCTCAGCCAGCTCGGCTTCAGCATGACCTTCGTGATGGTGGTCAACCTGATCAGCCAGTTCGCCAACATGCTGTCGCTGCGCCGCTGGGGCGTGCTGGCCGACCGGTTCAGCAACAAGTCGGTGCTCAATGTCGCCGCTCCGCTGTTCGTCGGCGGCGTCGCCGCCCTGGTGGTCGCCTCGCAGATCGAATCCCGGCTGCTCGTCAGCATCTACCTGGTCCTGCTGGCCCTGGTGATGGGCGTCGCCTCGTCCGGCGTCTCGCTAGCCTCGGGGGCCATCGCCCAGAAGCTCTCGCCGCCGGGCACGGCGGCCTCGTTCCTGGCCGCCAACGCCCTGGTCTCGGCCGCGGCCGCCGGCAGCGCCTCGATCCTCGGCGGGCTCACCGCCGACGCCTTCGCCCAGCGCGCCCTGGCGCTGGCCCTGCAGTGGGAAGGCCCGCACTACGACGGCGCCATGCAGTTCGCCATCCATCACTGGGATTTCTACTTCCTGATCTCCGCCCTGCTCGGCGTCTACGCCCTGCACCGCATGACCCTGGTGCGCGAGGAGGGCGAGCTCGACCGGCGCAGCATGCTCGCCGCCATGCTGCAGTCGCGTCGCCGTGCGCGCGACGAGCCCGCCGCGGAAGGGGCCGTCGCCTCCCCGTGGCATCTCTTGCTGCAAAGCCGGGCGCAATGGCGCCAGCGCGCCCTCGACCGCCAGCGCAAGCGTCGGCAGGCGCCCGCATGATGCAACCACAGCGACGCTTCGCGCGTCTTAGCTGCGCAGCAATCGGAGGGGCCGATGCCCGGCTATTCGCACATCCTGGTCACCGTCGACATCGAGGACCCGACCAACGCCGAGCGCGAGCTGGGCCGCGCGCGCGAGATCGCCGAGGCGTCCGACGCCCGCATCACCCTGGTCAACGTCCGCACGCCGCGCTCCTCGCGCTACAACGCCTACCTGCCGAAGACCTTCGAGGCCGACGAACAGGCGCTGCACGAGGCCGAGCTGTTGAAGTGGGCGCAGACCCTGTCGGGCACGAAATGGCCGGTGTCGATCAAGGTCCGGGTCGGCTCGGTGTCGGGCGAGGTCCTGGCCGAGGCCAAGGCGGTCAGCGCCGACCTGATCATCGTCGGCGCGCATCAGCCCAGCGCCGTCTCGCGGCTGCTCGGCTCCAACGCCGAGCGGATCGTCCGCGAGTCCGGGATCAGCGTGCTGGTGGCGCGCTGAGCCGCCAGCGCAGGTGCGCGCCGACCGCCAGCGATATCAGCACCAGATAGCTCCAGAGGATAAGCGCGGTGATGTAGGCGCGGGCCCGCACGCCTTCGTCGATGATGATCGCCGCGTGGGTGATCACCAGCAGCAGCTGGAACGCCGCCGCCGGCAGGATCCAGGTCCGCTGCGAGCGCACCACCAGGCCCAGCAGCACGCCCAGGAACACCACGTCGACCGCGAACACGCTCCACTGCGGATCGACCCAGTTGGTGCGGTTCTGCAGGGCGATGGTCGCCAGCCAGGCCATGACGTTGGTCACCGCCACCACCCGCTCGACCCAGCCGCCGCGCCACCAGGCGTAGGTCGAGACGGCCAACATGGCGACGGCCCAGATCTGTTCGGGCAGGGAGCTGAGCACGAAAAAGGGGCCCTCAAGGCTGAGGGCCCCGATACTGAGGCTTACGCCGCAGGATGCAACGTCCGGAAAACCCGGATTGGGTCTCCGGCTGTTAGGCGGCCGGGGCCACCTGCATGATGTGGCGCGTCCGGGCCGAGGCTTCCGGAGGCTTCTCCATCCCGCCGTACATCACCGCGCCCAGGCCGATCTGGGTCTTGGCGACGTCCAGCTCCTTGTGGGTCTCACAGATCGCGCGGCGGGCCTGGGCCAGCAGGGCGATCGCCTCGCTGGCGCGTTCCACGGCGCCCTGACCGACCAGGGCCGACAAGCCGGCGTCGGTGCGCAGGCTCGGCATCACACCCGCCAAGCCGGCCGTCTTCGCCAGGGCGGCGTCGATGGCGGCTTCAGCTTCGAACAAACTCGCCGCGACTTGATCGGCGATCATACGACGTTGCTTGAGCATGAGGGGTCTCCTGGCGCGCGGCCGAACGCCGGCGCCTTCTGCGTGTTCAGTTGTCGGGGAACAGGGCTAAGGCCCTGTTTGGAAATAGGATTAAATCAGGCTCTGGAGCGCGTGCAGGCCAGCCAGCAGCGCTCCGAACGCCAAGGCCGCGACGATCGCGATGAGGCCCACCAGCCCCAACCGCGCGAGCGGGCTTAGTCGTGCTGCGGATAGTCCGAGCCCATGTCCGGCTGGAAGCCCTCGTCCAGCAGCGCCCAGCTGGTGCAGAGGATTTCCCGCAGCACCATTTCCGGCGGCTTGAATTGCGACATCTTGCGCAGGCCAGAAATCAGGTCGCGGGCCATGGCCGCCTTCATCGGCGAATCCGCCAAATCCGCGAGCTGCCGTTCCAGCTGGCTCCAGGTAAAGCTCGGGACGCTGTCCTCGTGGCTCGGCGGCGCCGGCCAGCGGCGCTCGAACGCGGCCACCTCGTTGCGCACCCGCATCGCGCGGCTCACCGCGGCCCGTCGATCCATCGTCTCGCGGTTGGGGTGCAGATCCACCACCGACCCCCTGGCGTCCGCCAGTTCTCGCAACCAGTCGCCCATCAGCCCTGTCTCCTTGCTGGGCTTCATCAGCCCATGAGACGGCGCCGGCGTCTGTCCTGATTGCGTCGTGTCCCGATCCGATCGGGACAGCGATTTCGTGGTCCGCCAAGGCGCGGGCGGCCGCGTAGCGGTCGCCGACTCCCAGCTTGCGGCGGGCGCGGTCGCAGTAGGTGTCGACCGAGGCCTTCGACATGCCCAACTCGCGGGCGATCTGCTTGGAACTGAGGTGCCGGTCGACCAGGCGCAGGCAATCGCGCTCTCGCGGAGTGAGAAGCTCGACTGGATCCAGGACGGTCTCAGACGGTGCGCGCATAGGACGAATACGTTAGCGACTCGCGTTACCGGCCGTCTACTTGTTATGCTGCGGCAGGCTTAACGCTCAGATAGAATATCCCAAGCAGTGGGGAGGACAAAATGCCCCTCGACGACGCCATCGGTCCGGACCCCGTCGACATCGCCATCGGCGCCCGGATGCGCCTTCGCCGCAAGTCGCTCGGCATCAGCCAGGGCGTGCTGTCCGAGCGGGTCGGCGTCTCGTTCCAGCAGATCCAGAAGTACGAACGCGGGGCCAATCGCGTCTCCGGCTCGATGCTGGTCGCCATCGCCGCCGCGCTCGACACCAGCGTCGGCTGGCTGGTTGGCGAGGAGGGCGGCCTGGCCGACGCCGCCGACGAGGTGATCTCGGCCCTGGCCCTGACCGGCGGGGTCGACCTGCTGGAGGCCTTCGCCGCCATCCCGCAGGCCTCGGCCCGCGCCGCCCTGGTGACCCTGGCCCAGGAAATGGCCGCGCTCTGACGCCTGCCCGAAAATGCGGCGTTTGACCGCCCGTTAAGCCGCGTGCGGTAAACCCAGGGTCGATGACCCACGATCGTACCCGCCAGGCCCGCGTCAGCGCCGAGCAGCTCGCCTCGCTCAGCCACGAGTTCCGCACCCCGCTGAACGGCGTGCTCGGCATGGCCCGCCTGCTGGAAGGCACCGCCCTCACCGACGAACAGCGCGCCTATGTCTCGGCGCTGCGCGAGTCCGGCGAGCACCTGCTCGGCCTGGTCAACGACGTGCTCGACTTCGCCCGCCTGGGCGCCGACAAGATCGAGCTGCATCCCGCCGACTTCGAGGTCGAGAGCCTGCTGCGCTCGGTCTGCGAGCTGCTCTCCCCGCGCGCTCAGGAGAAGGGCCTGGAGATCGCCTGGGCCGCGCCGGCCGGCATCGGCGCCGTCCATGCCGACGAAGGCCGCCTGCGCCAGATCCTGCTCAACTTCGCCGGCAACGCCGTCAAGTTCACCAGCCAGGGCGGCGTGCTGCTCAGCGTCGCCGAAACGCCGCAGGGCCTGCGCTTCACCGTCGAGGACTCCGGTCCCGGCGTCAGCCAGTCCGCCCGCGAGACCATCTTCGAGGCCTTCGAGCAGGCCGATCCGCTGCGCGACGTCCAGCTCGGCGGCGCGGGCCTGGGCCTGGCCATCGCTCGCAAGCTGGCCGTCGCCATGGACGGCGACGTCGGGGTCGAGACCGCCAGCCTCGGCGGCGCCGCCTTCTGGTTCGAGGCCCCGCTGCCCCGCCGCCCGGCCCGCGCCGAGCGCCCGCTCGCCCGCCGCACCGTCGCCATCGTCAGCGCCAACCGCATCGTCGCCGAGGCCGCCCGCCGCCAGATCGAGGCGTCCGGCGGCAAGGCCCTGGTCGCCGCCGACCTGCCGTCGGCGCTGGCCGCCACGCGCCCGGCCGACGTCGTGCTGGTCGACCGCGCCCTCGCGCCCGAGCGCCCGCCCGCCAAGCGCTCGCTGCTGGTCATGCTGACCCCGGACGAGCGCGGCCGCATCGAGGCGCAGCGCGCCGCCGGGTTCGCCGGCTATCTGATCAAGCCGCTGCGCCGCGC
The DNA here is from genome assembly GCF_058797775.1 of Phenylobacterium sp. GW823-FHT02A09. Classification (NCBI taxonomy): domain Bacteria; kingdom Pseudomonadati; phylum Pseudomonadota; class Alphaproteobacteria; order Caulobacterales; family Caulobacteraceae; genus Phenylobacterium; species Phenylobacterium sp. GW823-FHT02A09. Next base: position 735,071 of record NZ_JBXAJZ010000002.1, read on the forward strand.
CTCGCTGGCCGAGCGCGTGCTCGCCGCCCGCCGCGACGAGGACCCGGCCCGCACGGTGGAGGACGACCGCATCGCCCCCGCCGTCGCCCCCGGCGCCCGCATCCTGCTGGTCGAGGACAACCCCATCAACGCCCTGCTCGCCCGCACCCTGCTGTCGCGCGAAGGCTGCCGCGTCGACCAGGCCGGCGGCGGCGAGGAGGCGCTCGCCGCCCTCAAGGTCGGGGTCTACGACCTGATCCTGATGGACATGCGCATGCCCGGCATGTCGGGGCTGGAAGCCACCCGCAAGGTGCGCGGCATGGGCGTGCGCACGCCGGTCGTCGCCCTGACCGCCAACGCCTTCGAGGAGGACCGCCACGCCTGCCTGGCCGCCGGCATGGACGACTTCCTGGTCAAGCCGCTTACCCCCGACGCCCTGCGCGCGGCGCTTGGCCGCTGGACCGCCGCCCCCGACTGGACGCAACAGCCGGACCACGCCAAGGTCGGCTGACGTCCAGGGGCCGCCCCGGCGTCGTTCGGGGAAGCCTTGCATGACCACAGAGACTAAGGCCGGCGAGGCCCCCCAGAATGCCGGCAAGAAGCCCGGCACGCTCGCGGCCCTGGCCGTCTATCTCGAGCGCCGCTCGCTGGTCATGCTCTCGCTGGGCTTCGCCTCGGGCCTGCCCAATCTGCTGATCTTTGACACCCTCTCGGCCTGGCTGCGCGACGCGGGCCTGTCGCTCGAGGTGATCGCCTTCTTCGGCCTGGCGACGCTGGCCTATTCGCTGAAGTTCCTCTGGGCCCCGCTGGTCGACCGCGCCAAGGTGCCGGTGATCACCAAGTGGCTCGGCCACCGGCGCTCGTGGATGCTGCTCTGCCAGGGACTGATCGTGCTCGGCCTGTGGTCGATCGCCGGCACCGACCCGGTCTCAAGTCTAGGCCTCATGGCGCTGTTCGCGGTGCTGGTCGGCTTCGTTTCCGCCACCCAGGACATCGTCATCGACGCCTGGCGGATCGAGGCGGCGGTGACCGAGAAGCAGGGCGCGATGGCCGCGGCCTACCAGTGGGGCTACCGCATCGCCATGATCGTCGCCGGCGTGCTGCCGCTGGCGCTGTCGGAATACGCCGGCTGGAACACCTCCTACGCGATCATGGCCGTGCTGATGCTGGTCGGCGTGTTCGGGGTCCTCGGCGCCCCGCGCGAGGCCCAGCACGAGATCCGCGCCATCGACACCGGCGACATCCCCGCCGCCCCGGCCCGCGACGGCGCCGAGTGGGCGATCCGCCTGCTGCTGTTCGTGCTCGGCGGCGTGGTGCTGGGCTCGGGCCTGGCCGGCAACGCCGCCATCCTCGCCGCCCTGTTCGAGCGCCTGGGCCTGCCCGGCGCCGCCGCCCAGGTGACGGCGCTGTGGGAAGGCAAGCCTTGGGGCGTCTTCGCCCAGGTCGGCGGCGTGGCGCTCGGCGCCCTGGTGATCTTCTTCGCCGCCCGGCCGGCCCCGGGCCTGCAGACCCGGCCCGGCCGCTATCTCAGCGTCGCGCTCGGCGCGCCGCTGGCCAACTTCTTCGCCCGCTACGGCCAGGCCGCGGGGCTGATCCTGGCGCTGATCTGCGTCTACCGGCTGAGCGACTTCGTGCTCAACATCATGAACCCGTTCTACCTCGACATGGGCTACTCGAAGCTCCAGATCGCCGAGGTCCGCAAGGTGCTGGGCGTGGTGATGAGCGTGCTCGGCGTCGGGCTCGGCGGCTTCTGCATCGCCCGCTTCGGCCTGATCCGCTCGATGGTGGTCGGCGCCTTCGCCGGCCCGCTGTCCAACCTGGTGTTCGCCTGGCTCGCCGCCCAGGGGCCGGAGCTCTGGGCGCTCAGCGTCGCCATCGGGGTCGACAACATCGCCTCGGGCTTCGCCGGCACCTGCCTGATCGCCTACATGTCCAGCCTGACCGGCCAGGGTTTCACCGCCACCCAGTACGCGCTGTTCTCCTCGCTCTACGCCCTGCTCGGCAAGCTGGTCGCCTCGCAGTCCGGACGGATCGTCGAGGGCGCTGCCGCCAGCGCCGACGCCGGCGGGATGTTCGCGGCCTTCAAGCCGCTGTTCGCCGGCCTGCCGCCGCAGACCTTCGCCAACGCCATGGAGAAGTCCGGCGTCACCCCCGAGGCGCTCGGCGCCGGCTACATGACCTTCTTCTTCTACTCGGCCGCCCTCGGCCTGATCGGCATCGTCCTGGCCTTCATGGTCGCGCGGCTCAGCCCGCAGCCGAAGGACGCATAAGAGGGTGTCATCCCGGTTTCGCCGAAGGCGAAGACCGGGACCCATTCGCGTCTGACTTCGAGAGAATGGCGCGCCTACGACGTGCGCAGGCAGATCACCTGCGCCACCCGCAGGTCGCGGCGCAGGGTGTCGGCCACGCGGCCGTAGTTGTCGGTGGTGATCGGCTCGCCGACCGCGAACTTGTCGGCCCGCTTATGGCTGGCGGTCAGCGCCGCGATCACCGTCTCGGGCGAGGTCGTATAGATCCGTCCGCGGCGCGGGCTCTCGGCCACGGTCACTCCGATCACCCGGCCGGCGCGGTCCAGCACCGGCGAGCCCGACAGCCCCGCCAAGGTGCCTTCCAGCCCGTCGGTGCGGCCGGTTTCGGCCCAGACCAGCACCGGCTCGGTGCGCGCCCCGCGGCCGCGAACCTCCAGGTTCTCGCGGCCGAGCAGGCGCGAGGTCGCCTCCCCCGGCTCGCCCTGCGGGTAGCCGGGGTGGAACGCCCGGTCGCCGCGGCGCAGCGGCTGATCCAGCCCCAGCGGCAGCGGCGGCGCGCCGCCCTCGGTGGTCAGGATGGCCGCTTCGCCGCGCGGGTCGATGTGGACCTGGGCCTCCACCCCGCGGCCCTCGGCCACGACGATGGCGGTCTGGGTGCAGCCGTCGACCACGTGGCGGGCGGTGATCCACACGCCGGAGTCGGAGACCGAGAACGCCGTGCCGACGCCCGGCTCGGCCTTGCCCGGCACGTCGACCACCACCTGCGGGTCGAACGGCGAGGCCGGTCCCAACGGGAGGCCTTCGCCGCCGGCCACCGGCGGCGGCGGCGGCGGGGCGTCGGCGCGCTCCTGGCGGCCGACGGCCGCGATCAGCAGCGCCAGCACCACCGCCAGATAGACCAGCCAGTCCGGAAGCCTGGGAAAATGCATCTACGCGTCGTGGATCAGCCGGCCATCGCCGAGGCGATGATCAGGGCCGTGGCCAGCTTGGCCCCGACGAGCAGGGCCGCGGCGGCGACCTCGCCCTCGGCGATACGCTGCGGCAGGCCGTGCAGCGCCAGATCCACCAGCCGGAAGATCAAGAGCTGCAGCGCCACGCAGGCCGCGCCCCACATGCCGATCTCCAGCGCCGAGGTCGACCCGGCCAGCGAGGCCGACAGCGGGATGGCCAGCCCGACCAGCACCCCGCCCAGCGACAGCGCCGCGGCGGAGTTGCCCTCGCGGATCAGCGCGATCTCGCGGTGCGGGGTCATCAGCACGTAGATCACGACGCCGACGAACAGGATCGCGACGGTCACCGCGATGTGCATCAGGGCGATGGGAAAGCCGTTGGCGAAGGCCTGGATCTCAGGCGATTGCAGTTGCGGCATGGGACCCCGTCGGCTGGACTCTACAAACTCGAGCGTGACAGCCGGAAGTGGAAACCGGTTCCGGCGACCGTCACGCTCGACACTTTAGAACTTCGGCCGCATCGATAGCACGGACCGGTGAAACCTAGAGCGTGATAGCCGAAAGTGGAAACCGGTTCCGGCCGCCATCACGTTCTAACCATTTGAAATAGGGCCATTTTTGCATTCGCAAAAAATGGGCCTAGGCAATGGCCTCGGCGTCGCCGGCCGCCAGCTTGCGCCGGGCGCTGGCCCGCACCTTCTCGCTTTCGCTCTTCAGCTGGCCGCAGGCGGCCAGGATGTCGCGGCCGCGCGGCGTGCGGATCGGCGAGGCGTAGCCGGCGCGGTTGAGGATCGCCGCGAAGCTCTCGATCGCCCCCCAGTCCGAGCAGCCGTAGTTAGTGCCGGGCCACGGGTTGAACGGGATCAGGTTGATCTTGGCCGGGATGCCCTTGAGCAGCTTGACCAGGGCCTTGGCCTCGGCCGGGCTGTCGTTGACGTCGCGCAGCATCACGTACTCGAAAGTCACGCGGCGGGTGTTGGACAGCCCGGGATAACCGCGGATGCCCTCCATCAGCGTGGCGATGTCGTACTTCTTGTTCAGCGGCACCAGCACGTCGCGCAGGTCGTCGTTGGTGGCGTGCAGCGAGATCGCCAGCATCGCCTGGGTGCGCTCGCCCAGCGCCTTCAGCTCCGGCACGACGCCCGAGGTCGAGACTGTGATCCGGCGGCGCGAGATCGCGATGCCCTCGCCGTCGGCGATGATGTCGATGGCGTCGGCGACGTTGTCGAGATTGTAGAGCGGCTCGCCCATGCCCATGAACACGATGTTCGAGAGCCGGCGGTCCTCCTTCGGCGAGGGCCATTCGGCCAGGTCGTCGCGGGCCACCTGCACCTGGGCGACGATCTCGGCCGCGGTCAGGTTGCGGACCAGCGCCTGGGTGCCGGTGTGGCAGAAGGTGCAGTTCAGCGTGCAGCCGACCTGGCTGGAGACGCACAGCGCCCCCGAGCGGCCGACGTCGGGAATGTAGACGGTCTCGACCTCGATCCCCGGGGCCATGCGGATCAGCCACTTGCGGGTGCCGTCCTTCGACACCTGGCGCTCGACCACTTCCGGCCGCGCCAGGCTGAAGGCCTGCTCCAGCGCCGCGCGGGTGTCCTTGGCGACGTCGGTCATCGCCGAGAAGTCGGTGGCCCCATAGTGGTGGATCCAGCGCCACAGCTGGCTGGCGCGCATCTTGGCCTTGTCCGGGCGCACGACCTCGGCGTCGATCAACGCCTGCGCCAGCGCCTTGCGGGTCAGCCCCGAAAGGTTCGGTTTGACGACGGACGCGACGGGTGCGCGCGAAAGATCAAGGGTGACGCCCAAGGGATGCTCACGGTCTGGAAGACCGCGGAATATAGGGCAGAGCGCTCCTTACGCCAAATGAACGCCCCTGCGGCCGATTGGGAGCGCGTCCTTCAGATGCTCCCCCATGAGGGGAGGATCTATCTAAAGCACCCAGACCCCGAGCAGAAACGCCGCCCCGGCCACGGCCGCGCCGATCGCGAACCAGGCCATGCGCGAGGGGCGCTCCTCGATCACCGCCACGGCCGCCGCGGCCTGCGGCGGGTTCTCGATCAGCCGGTGCAGCGCCCGCAGCGCCTCGATCCCCTCGCTGACGAAGCGCTTGACCTGCGCCTGCGGGCCCAGCTCGCGCAGCATCCAGCGCCGCACCACCGGATCGGCGGCCTTCCAGATGTCGTGGTCGGGATCGAGCCGGCGGGCCACGCCCTCGACCGTCATCATGGTCTTCTGCAGCAGCACCAGCTGCGGCTGCAGGCGCATGTCGAACAGGGCGGTGATCTCGAACAGCTGGGTCAGCACCCGGCCCATCGAGACGTCTCGCGCCGTGCGGCCGAATAGCGGCTCGCCGACCGCCCGCAAGGCCTGGGCGAAGGCGTGGACCGAATGGGTGCGCGGCACGTAGCCGGCGTCGAAATGGGTCTGGGCGATCTTCTCGTAGTCGCGCTCGAGAAAGCCCCAGAGGATCTCGGCCAGATAGCGCCGCTCCGACGCAGCCAGCCGGCCGACGATCCCGAAATCGACCGCGGTGATCTCCGACGGCGCGGCGACGAACAGGTTCCCCTCGTGCAGGTCCGCGTGGAACACCCCGTGGTCCAGCGCCTGGGCCAGGAACGCCCGCAGCAGCTTGTCGGCCAGGGCCGGGCGGTCGAGGCCTTCCAGCTCCAGGCTCGCCGGGTCCGACAGCGGCGCGCCCTTGGCCCATTCCTGGGTCAGCACGGTCTTGCCGACGCCGTCCCAGACGACCTTCGGCGCGGACATGTAGCCGTCCTTGGCCATCACCTCGCCCAGCTCGTCGCCGCCGGCCGCTTCCAGCCGCAGGTCGAGCTCCAGCTCGGTGGCCCGGATCACCGTGGTCGCCAGCGCCCGCGGCTCCAGCCGCCGGGCGTCGGGCGAAATGCGCTCCATCATCCGCGCGGCCAGCGCCAGCACCTCGGCGTCCTGGGCGACGCGATGTGCGATACCCGGCCGCAGCACCTTCACCGCCACCCGCCGGCCGTCCAGCAAGGTCGCGTCATGCGCCTGGGCCAGCGAGGCGGCCGCCACCGGCTCGCCGAAACTGGCGAACAGGCTCTCGATCGGGCGGCCAAGGCACGCCTCGACCTCGCGCCGGGCGACCTCCGTCGGGAACGGGTCGAGCTTGTCCTTCAGGCGCGAAAGGTCGTCGGCGAACTCGGTCCCGAAGATGTCGGCGCGGGTCGAGAGCAGCTGGCCGAGCTTGATCGCCACCGGCCCCAGACCCTCCAGCGAGCGGGCCAGGCGCTCGCCCGGCCGGCCTTCGCGCGCCTGCCGGCCGGCGAGGCCGCGGATCGAGCGCGACAGCGTCTGGATCCGCGGCGGATAGAGCCCGTCAAGCTCGCGCGGCAGCAGGGCGTCGTTGCGCGCCAGCGACCATCCCGCCGCGGTCAGCCGCCCGAAGGCCGCGAGACTTCCCATGGATCAGAACGCCCGGCCGTGATGCAGGGCCGCGACGCCGCCGGTGAAGTTGGTGTAGCCCGCGCGGCTGAACCCGGCCTTCTCGATCATCGAGACGAAGGTCTGCTGGTCGGGGAAACGGCGGATGCTCTCGACCAGGTACTGATAGCTGTCGCGGTCCTTGGCCACCCACTCGCCGATCTGCGGGATCACCTTGAACGAATAGGCGTCGTAGGCCTTGCGCAGCATCTCGGTGGCCGGGTGCGAGAACTCCAGGCACAGGAACCGGCCGCCCGGCTTCAGCACCCGGCGCGCCTCGACCAGCGCGGCCTGCACGTCGGTGACGTTGCGGATGCCGAACGAGATCACATAGGCGTCGGCGCAGGCGTCGGGCAGCGGCAGCCGCTGGGCGTCGCCGACGTTCCAGGTGATTTCCGGCTCGCCGCCCTTGCTGCGGCCGGCGGCGATCATCTCGGCGTTGTAGTCCATGATCATGATCTGGGCGTCGGGCCCGCCGCGCCGCAGCTGGGCGGCGCGCGCCAGCTTGGCGAACCGCCGGGCCATGTCGCCGGTGCCGCCGGCGCAGTCGATGATCACCTCGCCGGGCTGCGGGTTCAGCCGCGCGGCCGTGGCGTCCTTCCAGAGCCGGTGCACGCCCGCGCTCATCAGGTCGTTCATCAGGTCGTAGCGGCTGGCGACGCTGTCGAAGACGCCGCGCACGAGGCCGGCCTTCTCGGAGGCGTCGACGTCACGGAAGCCGAAGGTGGAGGAGGGTCCGGTCATGGCCTGGGTCTTAGCCCGCCCAGCCAAGCCGCGCCAGTCGGGACCAAGCCCAACCTGCTCCCTCGCCCCCTTGGGGGAGAAGGGTTGGGGTGAGGGGGACCACGGCCCCGCCGCGGCAAAGGTTGTCCCGGCCCGCCCGAAATGCCACTTCAAGGCCATGCCTGAATTGCCCGAGGTCGAAACCGTCCGGCGCGGCCTGCAGCCGGTGCTCGAAGGCCGTCGCCTGTCGCGGGTCGAGGCGCGCCGCGCCGACCTGCGCTTCCCGTTCCCCGACGGCTTCGTCCAGCGCCTGACCGGCGCCACCATCCAGCGCCTCGAACGCCGCGCCAAGTACCTGATGGCGGTGCTCGACCGCGGCGAGACCCTGGTCATGCATCTGGGCATGAGCGGCCGCTTCGAGATCGCCCAGCCCGAGGGCTACCAGCGCCCCGGCGAATTCCACTACGCCCCCGACCCCGATCCCAAGCACGCCCACGTGGTGTTCGAGGCCGACGACGGCGGGCGCGTCACCTATTACGACCCGCGCCGCTTCGGCTACATGGACCTGATCGAGACCGCGGCGTTGGACCAGCACCCCTGGTTCGCCGGCCTTGGCCCAGAGCCGCTCTCCGAGGCCTTCGACGCCCAACGCCTGATCAAAGCCTTCGCCGGTCGCAAGCAGGGACCCAAGACCCTGCTGCTCGACCAGCGCGTGGTCGCGGGCCTGGGCAACATCTATGTCTGCGAGGCGCTGAACCGGGCGAAGATCTCGCCCCTGAAGCCGGCCGGATCGATCAAGCCGGCCAAGCTCGGCCCGCTGGTCGAGATCATCCGCGACGTGCTGAACGAGGCCATCGAGGCCGGCGGCTCGACGCTGAAGGACTACGCCGCCGCCGACGGCGCGCTCGGCTACTTCCAGCACCGCTTCCGCGCCTACGACCGCGAGGGCGAGCCCTGCACCAACGCCGGCTGCAAGGGGACCATCGCCCGCGAGGTCCAGGCCGGCCGCTCCACCTTCTATTGCCCGACCTGCCAGAAGTGAGCCGCCCGATGACCCATCGTCTGCTCGGCGCGCTCGCCGGCCTGCTGCTCGCCGGTTGCTCGGTCGCCGAGGCCGAGGCCCGCCCCCCGGTCTGGACCGTGCGCGACGCCGACTCCGAACTGGTCATCTTCGGCTCGGTCCACGTCCTGCCGCCGGGGCTCGACTGGCGGCCGGCGCAGCTGGACGCCGCCCTGGCCAAGGCCGACGACGTCTGGTTCGAGCTGCCGATCGATCCGGCCTCGGAGGCCAAGGTCGCCCAGCTCGCCGCCGCCAACGGCATGTTGCCGCCGGATCAGTCGCTGTCGGCCATGCTCTCGCCGGAGGGCCGCGCCCGGCTGGCGACCGCCGTCGCCGACCTCGGCGTCTCGATGGCCGTGCTCGACCGCCTGGAGCCGTGGTTCGCCGAGGTGGTCCTGGCCGGCGCCCAGTTCCAGAAGGCCGGCGCCGACGCCAGCTCCGGCGTCGAGAAGACCCTCTCGGCCGCGGCCCCCGGTTCGGCCCAGCGCCGCGCCTTCGAGAGCCCGGAAGAACAGATCGCCATCTTCGACGCCGCCCCGCTGGCCCAGCAGATCGCCTCGCTGGAACAGAGCCTGGTCGAGCTGAACGAGAACCCGAAGGCCTATGACGAGCTGATCGCCCATTGGATGGCCGGCGACCTGCGCGCGCTCGACGAGGACGTGCTCGGGCCGCTGCGCGCCGCCGCGCCGGGGCTCTATGCCCGCCTGGTCACCGAGCGCAACGAGCGCTGGCTGAAGACCCTGAAGACCCGGCTCGACGGCTCGGGCCGCACGGTGGTCGTGGTCGGGGTCGGCCACCTGGTCGGCCATGACGGCCTGCCCGCCCGGCTGCGCGCCCTTGGCTACAGCGTCGAAGGGCCTTAATCCCGGCGGACCGACATCGCCAGCGAGGGCTGCCATGAGCTACGAGACCCTGATCGTCGAGACGACTGAAGGCGTGACCCTGATCCGCCTCAACCGGCCCGAGGCGCTCAACGCCCTCAACAGCCAGCTGCTCGCCGAGCTCTCGGCCGCCCTCGACGTCGCCGAGGCCGATGAGGCCGTCCGCTGCCTGGTGATCACCGGCTCGGACCGCGCCTTCGCCGCCGGCGCCGACATCAAGGAGATGTCGACCAAGACCTACGCCGAGATGTTCAAGCAGGACTTCTTCGGCGCCAGCGCCCGCCGCATCGAGCAGTTCCGCAAGCCGATCATCGCCGCGGTCGCCGGCTACGCCCTGGGCGGCGGCTGCGAGCTGGCCATGCTCTGCGACTTCATCATCGCCGCCGAGAGCGCCAAGTTCGGCCAGCCCGAGATCAATCTCGGCGTCGCCCCCGGCATCGGCGGCACCCAGCGCCTGACCCGCTTCGTCGGCAAGTCCAAGGCCATGGAGATGATCCTCACCGGCCGGATGATGGACGCCGCCGAGGCCGAGCGTTCGGGCCTGGTCTCCCGTGTCGTACCGTCCGACCAGCTGATCGGCGAAGCCATGGCCGCGGCGACCAAGATCGCCGGCCAGTCGCCGCTGGCGGTGATGATGAACAAGGAACTGGTCGAAACCGCCTACGAGACCACGCTGTCGACCGGCGTCGCCGTCGAGCGCCGCCTGTTCCACTCGCTGTTCGCCTTCGACGACCAGAAGGAGGGCATGGCCGCCTTCGTCGAGAAGCGCAAACCCGACTTCAAGGGTTCCTGAGCGTGCGGCTGATCGCGTTCGGCGACTCCATGGTCGCCGGGGCCGGCGATCCGGACCATCTGGGCTGGATCGGCCGCGCCCTGCTCGGACGCCGCGAGATCACCCTCTACAATCTCGGCGTCCGCCGCGAGACCTCCAGCGACATCGCCGCGCGCTGGCGCGCCGAGGCGACGCCGCGGTTCACCGACGACGAGCCGATGCGCATCGTCTTCTCGTTCGGAGCCAACGACTGCCATCCGCAGGACGGCGCGCCCCGGGTCGCCCAGGCCCAGACCATGAAGAACGCCCTGGCGATGCTGACCGGCGCCGACGCCCATTGCCCGGTGCTGCTGGTCGGCCCGCCGCCCATGGCCGATCCCGGCGTCTCCGCACGGCTGGAAAGCCTCAACGAGAACCTCAAGGTACTGGCCGCGCGGCTCAAGGTGCCGTTCATCGACGTCTTCCAGCCGCTGGAAGCGGACGGCCTGTGGCGGGCCGAGGCCCTGGCCTGGGACGGCGCCCACCCCGGCGCCGGCGGCTATCAGCGCATGGCCGACCTGGTCGCGGCGCATCCCGCCTGGCGCGCCTTCACCCTGATCGATTAAAGCATCCACAGCGCATTGACCCGCGCGGCGCTGTCCCGTATATCCGCGCCTCCAATTTGCCCGCCCGGGTTTCTGGCTCGGGCGCGATCCGTATCGAGAGCTGACACATGGCCAACACGCCCGGCGCCAAGAAGGCGGTCCGTAAGATCGCCCGCCGTACCGAAGTCAACAAGGCTCGCCGCTCGCGCGTGCGCACCTACCTGCGCAAGTTCGAAGAGGCCCTGGCCTCGGGCGACGCGGCCGCCGCCAAGACGGCGTTCGTCGAAGCTCAATCGGAGCTGATGCGCGCCGTGACCAAGGGCGTCGTTCACAAGAACACCGGTTCGCGCAAGGTCTCGCGCCTGGCCGCCCAGCTGAAGAAGATGGCTGCGGCCTGAGGTTGAACGGCCAGGCTTCGAGCTTGGCCGCATTCTCCCTTTAAAACTACGGAATTTCGGGACACCCGCGGGTTGATGGACCCGCGGGCGTTTTATTTTGTGCTCGGCACAACCATGCACGTTTGGGGCGAGACTTCTCAGTTAACGGAACGTTGAAATCCAGATTCCCTTGCCGCGCGAGGCCTGGATTTGAGTCAACGAAAATATCCGTCGACGGGGCGAAGAATCAGCGTTGACCCCCTAGTCGTCCTGACTAGGGTGACAAGTCTCAAGACGTCCTTCCATCTGATCTCGGATGAAAAAAGGCGGCGGCGGGGGCATTGCGCTCGCCGGTTAAGGCTTTGTGTTTGTTGAACAAAGTTGTTCCGCTGCGGGGGCGCTGACGGATGACGATGAAAGAGGTTGGAATGATGGCCGCTGGGGGCGTTGCGAGTTCTGTTGTCGAGACGCAAGCGGCGGCCGTGTGGTCGACGACCTGCGCCGCGCTGAAGCGGGAACTCGGTGAGGCCACCTTCGGCTCGTGGCTGGGTCAGGCCGCGCTGCGTGAGCGCGGCGAGGAGCTGTGCCTGGTCGCCGCGACCGGCGTCGCCCGCGACTGGATCCGCCGCCACGCCTGGCGCCGCATCGGCGAGCTCTGGGCTCAGAACGACCCGATGGGCCGCAACCTCGAACTGAAATCGCGCATGGAGTACGAGGCCGAGGCCCCGAGCGCTCCGGCCGCTCCGGTGGTGCTCAAGGCCGAGCCGATGGCCGCCCCGCTCGCGGAAGGCGCCGTCATCGAGATCGAAGTGCCGCTGGCCAGCGCCGGCGCCCCGGTCGTCGGCCGCGCCGGCCGCCAGCAGGGTCTGCAGGACCGCTTCTCCTTCGAGACCTTCGTCGCCGGTCCGGCCAACGAATTCGCCTTCGCCGTGGCCCGCCGCGTGGCGGCCTGGTCGGACGGCCACTTCAACCCGGTGATCTTCCACGGCCCCTACGGCTTCGGAAAGACCCACCTGCTGAACGCGCTCGCCTGGGAGGCCATGCAGTCGGCCCCGGAGAAGCGCGTCGTCTACATCACCGCCGAGCGCTTCACCTCGACCTTCGTCAAGGCCGTGCAGGACCGCTCGACCGCCGCCTTCAAGGACGAGTTGCGCAACGCCGACCTGCTGCTGATCGACGACGTCCAGTTCGTCGCCGGCAAGTCATCGACCCAGGAAGAGCTGTTCCACACCCTGCTGGCCCTGGTCGAGGACGGCCGCCGCGTGGTGATGACCGCCGACCGCTCGCCGGCCGAACTCCAGGAGATGGAGCCGCGCCTGCGCAGCCACCTGCAGGCCGGCCTGGTCTGCGGCATCGAGCCGGCCGACCGCAGCCTTCGCCTCGGCATTCTGGAGCGCAAGCTCGCCACCCTCGCGGCCCAGGGCAAGTTCGTGCCCTCGGCCCGTCCGGAGGTGCTGCAGTTCCTCGCCGACCGCTTCACCGACAGCGTCCGTGAACTGGAAGGCGCGCTCAACACCCTGGTCGCCCGCGTCGGCGGCGAGATCTCGCGCATGACCCTGGACGAGGCGCAGGCGATCCTGCGCCCGAACCTGGCCTGCAACGAGCGCCGGGTGACCGTCGACCAGATCCAGAAGACCGTGGCCGAGCACTACCAGCTCAAGCAGGCCGACCTGATCTCCGAGCGCCGCGCCCGCGTCGTCGCCCGTCCGCGTCAGGTCGCCATGTGGCTGGCCAAGCAGATCACCACCCGCTCGCTGCCGGATATCGGCCGCCGCTTCGGGGGCCGCGACCACACCACCGTCCTGCACGCCGTGCGCCGCATCGAGGCCCTCAAGGCCGAAGACCCGATGATCGCCCGCGACCTCGACGTCCTGCTGCGCAAACTGCGCGGCTAGCGCTCTCCCTCCCCCTCGTGGGGAGGGTGGATCGCCGCAAGCTCATGTTATCATCCCGGAAGCCGCGCAGCGGCTGTCCGGGACCCATTGCCGCCGCCTCCGTCATCTGGCGCCGACAGCGCCACATCCTGGACCATCAGGTGTTCATGGATCCCGGTCTTGCTGTGCAAACCGGGATGACATCAGGTCACCCCCGCGCTCACCACCACCGCCTGGCCGTAGCCGACGATCTCACCGCCGCCGAAGGCCTCGGTGAGCGCCGCGGTCGCCGCCTCGGTCGCCGAGTCCAGGCCCTCGGGATCGCGCGCCTCGATCTCGCCGCGCAACGGCGTGCCGGCGCAGAGCCCGGTCGCCGCGTCCGCCGCCGAGGGCGAGCGCAGCTCCAGCCGCACCACGTCGAACTGCGGCGCGGCGAACCCGGCCGTGGTCAGCGCCGCGGCGATCGTCGCGTGGTCGTGATAGCCGAACGGCGTCCGCTCCAGGAACCGCGGCGGGTCCTTGGGAAACAGCTCGGCCACCGCCTCGCCGACCACCTTCGAAATCTCGTTGGCCGCGATGTCGTCCCAGACGTTGAACACCAGCCGCCCGCCCGGCCGCAGCACCCGCCGCGCCTGCGCAAACCCCGCCGCCTTGTCGGGAAAGAACATCACCCCGAACTGGCAGACAACGGCGTCGAAGCTGGCGTCCGCGAACGGCAGCGCCTGGGCGTCGGCCTGTCGCCACGCGACGTTCGCGGCCGCCGTCAGCCCCGCGGCGGTGTCGAGCATCGGCTGGTTGAGGTCGGTGGCCAGGATCCTCGCCCGCGGCGCGGCCTTGGCCAGCGCCCGCGTCACCCGCCCGGTGCCGGCGGCGGTCTCCAGAAGGTCGCCCTCGAAGCCCTCGAACCGCCGCGCCAGGTCGCGGGCGTAGGGCTCGAACAGCATCGGCCCCAGATAGCGCTCATAGAGATCGGGTATCGAACCGACAAAGGCGGCGTCCGTCATCGCGCGCTCCCAGCTGAACCGCCGCGAGCATAACACGGGTTGGCCAAATGACCTCGGGCTCGCCGGCCGCGGGACATCGACGCCCCGGTCCTCGCCGCGATAGAACGCCCGCCGGCGACAGCCGCCCCCATGTCCAGACGGAGCCAACGATGACGGACGGATACCAGCTGGTCGTCGCGACGCCCTCGGCCGACGATTATCGCCGGCTGCGGGTCGCGGCCGGCCTCAGCCCGAAGAGCGCCGAAGCCGCGGCGGCCGGGCTGCCCAACACGCTGTTCGCCGTGCAGATCCGCAAGGGCGACGAGGTCGTCGGGATGGGCCGCGTGGTCGGCGACGGGGGGCTGTTCTATCAGGTGGTCGACATCGCCGTAGAGCCGGCCCATCAGGGCCAGGGCCTGGGCAAGGCGATCGTCGAGCGCATCGTCGACAATCTGCGCCAGACCGCGCCGCTCGGCGCCTATGTCAGCCTGATCGCCGACGGCGAAGCCTGGCGTCTCTACGCCCAGTACGGCTTCAAGCCGACCGCCCCGGCCTCGATCGGCATGGCCTTCTCGATCCGCTAGCCCTACCGCTTCTTCATGCCGCCCAGGATGCCGCGCATCAGTTCGCGCGCGATGGTGCTGCCGGCCTGGCGCAGCAGCGACTTGGTGAAGGCCTCGCCCATCGACTGGCGGTTCGACGCCCGCGGCCGCGGCGCGGCCGGCGCCCGACCGCGCGGGGCCGGGGCCGGCGCTGGCTGCCCGCCCCACGGCGAACCGCCGGCCGGCGGCGCCTCGGCCGCCTGGGCGGCTGACGCGGCCCGCGCCTTCAGCACCTCGAAGGCGCTCTCTCGATCCTTGGCGACGTCATAGAGCCCGCGCACCGGGCTCTGGGCCATGATCGCCGCCCGCTCGGCCGGGGTGATCGGCCCCAGCCGCGAGACCGGCGGTCGGATCAGCGTCCGCTGCACCACGGTCGGCGCGCCCTTCTCGTCGAGCACGCTGACCAGCGCCTCGCCGACGCCCAGCGCCTGGATCGCCTCGGCGGTGTCGAAGGCCGGATTGGCGCGGAACGAGTTTGACGCCGCCTTCAGCCCCTTCTGCTCGGTCGGGGTATAGGCGCGCAGCGCGTGCTGGATGCGGTTGCCCAGCTGGCCCAGCACCGTCTCGGGGATGTCGGCCGGGTTCTGGGTCACGAAATAGACCCCGACGCCCTTGGAGCGGATCAGCCGCACCACCTGCTCGACCTTCTCCAGCAGCGGCTTGGGCGCGTCGCGGAACAGCAGGTGCGCCTCGTCGAAGAAGAACGCCAGCCGCGGCTTCTCCGGATCGCCGACCTCGGGCAGCTCCTCGAACAGCTCGCTCATCAGCCACAACAGGAAGGTCGCATAGAGCCGCGGACTGGCGATCAGCTTGTCGGCGGCCAGGATGTTGACGAACCCGCGGCCCGAGCCGTCGGTGCGCATGATGTCCGACAGCTGCAGCGCCGGCTCGCCGAAGAAGCCGCCGCCGCCCTGGTCCTCGAGCACCAGCAGCTTCCGCTGGATGGTCGCCACCGTCGCCGGCGAGACGTTGCCGTACTTGGCGCCCAGCTCCTTGGCGTTCTCGGAGGCGAAGGTCAGCGCCGCCTGCAGGTCCTTGAGGTCCAGCAGCAGCAGCCCCTCGTCGTCGGCGGCGCGGAACACCACCGTCAGCACGCCCTCCTGCACGTCGTTGAGGTCGAGCATCCGCGAGATCAGCAGCGGCCCCATCTCCGACACCGTCGCGCGGATCGGGTGGCCCTGCTGGCCGAACAGGTCCCAGAACACCGTCGGCGCGGCCTGCGGATTGAGCGTCAGCCCCATCAGCTTGGCGCGCTCCTCGAACTTGGCGTTCGGCGTCCCGGGCTGGGCGACACCGCAGAGGTCGCCCTTCACGTCGGCGGCGAACACCGGCACCCCGGCGTCCGACAGCCCCTGGGCCAGGACCTGCAGCGTCACGGTCTTGCCCGTCCCCGTCGCCCCGGCGACCAGGCCGTGGCGGTTGGCCCGGTTGAGCAGCAGGTTTTCGAGGTGATCCGAGAAACCGATCAGGACGCCGTCGGACATGGGGAGCTCCGCAAGGTTCGTATCCGGCGAAGCTAGCGGGCCGGACGCCCCGCGGCGATAGGCTGTTTTCAAAGCGTGATCGCCATTGCTCCCCCGCTGGGGGAGCTGTCAGCCGGCCGGCTGACGGAGGGGGACTTCTGACTCAGCAGGCCCCCTCCGTCGCGCGTCGCGCGCCACCCTCCCCCAAAAGGGGAGGACCTGAACCGCTCCGTCCACAGGCATCTCCTCCTGTTGCTGAACAGCGTTCACGAAAACTCATTGCCGAATTTTCTGCGGAAGCGGTGAGGATAAACCGCAGGAGCGCGTCTTATCGGCATAGACACTCCCCACGTCGGTCGAACCGGGGTAGGGATGGTCGAAATTGACGCGGCAGGCCCTGACACTGACAGTCTCGGGGAACCACCACCGCAAAAAGATCTCATGTCCGTCCGAGCTTCAGAGTCCCACACGGTCCGCGTCTCACTCGTCATCCTGGCGGTGATCGCGACCGGTCTTGCGCTTTACCTCCTGCGGGGGATCCTCACCCCCCTGGCGCTCGCCGTATTCCTGGCGGTGATGATCGACGGCTTCGCCCGGGTGATCCGCCAGCGCCTGCCCTGGGTCAGCGAGAAGGCCGCGCTGCCGGCCGCCATCGTCCTCTCGGTGCTGCTGTTCGGCGGCTCGGGGGTGATCATCGCCGAGAACGCCAGCACCTTCGTCGGCCAGCTGGTCACCTACACCCCGCGGCTCAACAACCTCATCGCTCAGATCGCCGGCCTGCTCGGCATGGACGTGCCGCCGACGCTCAATGAGCTGTTCGCCCAGCTGAACCCCAGCGCCTACCTGGCCGACTTCGCCAAGGGCCTGCAGGGCTTCGCCTCCGACGCCTTCTTCATCCTGATCTATCTGGGCTTCATCATCGCCGCCCGGCGCGGTTTCCAGCGCAAGGTGGTCGGCCTCTTCCCGCACCACGCCGAGCGCAACGAGGCGATGAGCGCCTTCCGCCGCATCCGCGACGGAGTCGAGCTCTACCTCTGGGTCCAGACCGTCACCGGCCTGATCATCGCCGTCGCCTCGTGGATCGCGATGATGGCGGTCGGGCTCGACAACGCGGTGTTCTGGGCCTTCCTGATCTTCATCGCCTCGTACATCCCGGTGATCGGCGGCGCGGTCGGCATCCTGGCCCCGCCGGTGTTCGCCCTCATCCAGTTCGAGAGCTTCTGGCCGGCCATCATCCTGCTGGCCGTGCTGCAGGCGATCCAGTTCGTGGTCGGCAACATCATCCTGCCGCGCATGCAGGGCGACAGCCTCAACATGGACCCGATCGTCGTGCTGCTCAGCCTGGCCTTCTGGGGCCTGATCTGGGGCATGACCGGCATGTTCCTCTCCACCCCTCTGACCGTCATGGTCATGGTCATCCTGGCCCAGTTCGACGGCACCCGCTGGCTGGCGGTGCTGCTGTCGGCCGACGGCCAGCCCGAGAAGCTCCGCGACCGCCACGCCATCGTCCCGGCCGAGAAACCGGCGGCGAAACGCACCCGCCCCCCGTCACGCAAGCGTGAAACCCCAGACTGAAAATCAAGGCCTTCAACTTGTTCGCTTCCTCCCTATCTAAGGTCCGTTCGGGCGCCCCCCGAATTCAATGCGGCTCCGGCCGCTGCGAGCCCCAAGCGCTCCGCCTTTCCCCCCAAGGCGGAGCCACGCGCCGCCGGACTCTCTCCTCCGGCGGCGCCCTCGCTTGGGGGGCCTTCCAATGAGCAAGCGACCCAAGCTGACCAGCGCCCAGCGCGCGCTGGTTTCGGCCTTCACCGCGCTCGCCGGCGATGAGCCCGCCGCCGCCGCCTTCATCGGCCAGGCGGCCGAAGACGCCGCCCCGGACGAGATCCCCGAACTGCCGGGCAAGGCGCTGGCCGCGCAGCTGGCCGACTTCTGGGCCTTCGCCGCGACCCGCAAGGGCGACGCCCCGATCATCCGCCTGGCCCCGGTCGAAGGGGCCCCCGGGCTCGAGCGCCTGGAGATCCTGCAGGACGACGCCCCGTTCCTGGTCGACAGCGTGATGGGCGAGATCGCCGATCAGGGCCTGTCGGTCCGCGCCATGTTCCACCCTGTGGTCGAGGTCGCCCGCGACAAGAAGGGCGCGCGCCTGGCCGAGGGTTCGCCCCGCCGGGAATCCATGATCCAGGTGATCCTCGAACGGGTCGGCGCCGACCGCGAGGCCGCCCTGGTCGAGGGCCTGCGCGCGACCCTGGCCGACGTCGGCGCGGCGGTGGACGACTTCCCCGCCATGCTCGAGCTGATGGCCCGCACCATCGCCGAACTGCACGACGCCCCGGCCGGCCCGACCCGCGACGAAGACCTCGAATTCCTGCGCTGGCTGCGCGACGAGCACTTCGTCTATCTCGGCGCCCGGGTCTACGAGTACCCGCGCCTGAAGGACGGCGGCTACGCCAAGGAAGAGCCGCTGTTCCAGCCGCAGGACGGCCTGGGCGTGCTGCGCGACCCGGCCCGCACCGTGCTGCGCCGCTCCTCCGAACCGGCCCTGCTGACCGCCCAGGTCCAGGCCAGCCTCGCCTCCGACCCGGTCATCGTCGCCAAGTCGAACCTGCGCTCGCGCGTCCACCGCCGGGGCTACATGGACTATGTCGGCATCAAGCGTTACGGCGCCGACGGCAAGCCGGCCGGCGAGATCCGCTTCGTCGGCCTGTTCACCGCCGAGGCCTATGACGAGCCGGCCCACGCCGTGCCGCTGGTCCGCGCCAAGGTCGCCAACGTCCTGGCCCGCGCCGGCAAGGCCCCGGGCAGCCACAACGACAAGCGCCTGCGCAACATCCTCGAGACCTATCCCCGGGACGAGCTGTTCCAGGCCTCGGAAGACGACCTGCTGGCCGCCGCGCTCGGCATTCTGCACCTCTACGATCGGCCGCGCGTGCGGCTGTTCGAGCGGCGCGACCCGTTCGACCGCTTCGCCTCGGTGCTGCTGTTCGTGCCGCGCGAGCGCTACGACTCCGACCTGCGCCAGCGCGCCGGCGAGATCCTCGCCGACGCCTATGGCGGTCGCGTCTCGGCCTACTATCCGGCCTTCAACGACAGCCCGCTGGCCCGCGTCCACTTCATCATCGGCGTCCAGCCCGGCCACCACGCCGAGCCGAACCTGAAGTCGCTGGAAGCCCAGATCGCCGCCGCCGCGCGGACCTGGGAAGACCGCTTCGCCGCCGCGGTCCGCGCCTCGGGCCGCGCCACGGCCCAGGTCGCCGACATGGTCGCCCGCTACGCCGAGGCGTTCACCGCCGGCTACCGCGAGCGCTACGACGCCGAGGAGGCCCTGGCCGACATCGCGATCATCGAGAGCCTGAAGCCCGGCGAGAGCGTGCGCATCCGCGCCTTCCGCCGCGCCGCTGACTCCAAGACCCAGCTGCGCTTCAAGCTCTACCGCCCGGGCTCGCCCGCGCCGCTCGCCGACGTGCTGCCGATCCTCGAGAACATGGGCCTCAAGGCCATGGTCGAGAGCGGCTACCCGGTGATGCCGGCCGGCGGCCGCCGGGTCTACGTCCACGAGTTCGAACTCGACGACCAGCACGGCGAGCACCTGGTGTTCGAGGACGTGAAGACCGCCTTCGAGGACGCCTTCACCGCCGTCTGGACCGGGAACACCGAGAGCGACGGCTTCAACCGCATGGTGCTGGAGTTGTCGATCTCCTGGCGCGAGGCGGCGCTGATCCGCGCGCTCGCCCGCTATCGCCAGCAGTCGGGCCTCGATCCCAGCCAGCGGGTGCAGGAGACCGCGCTCTCCAACCATCCGGGCGTGGCGCGGCTGATCCTCGACCTGTTCCGCACCAAGTTCGATCCGGCCATCGACGCCGACCTGCCCACCCGCACGGCCCAGGCCGTGGCGGTGATGGACGAGATCGTCCAGGCCCTGCAGCAGGTCGACAGCCTCGACGACGACCGCGTCCTGCGCCGCCTGGCGCTGCTGGTCGGCGCCATCAAGCGCACCAACTACTACCAGCTCGGCGACGACGGTCAGCCCAAGCCGTACATCAGCTTCAAGGTGGCGTCGGGCGAATTGGCCGACCTGCCGCTGCCCAAGCCCTATCGCGAGATCTTCGTCTGGGCGACGCACATCGAGGGGATCCACCTGCGCTTCGGGCCCGTCGCCCGCGGCGGGCTGCGCTGGTCCGACCGCCGCGACGACTTCCGCACCGAGGTGCTCGGCCTGGTGAAGGCCCAGCAGACCAAGAACGCGGTGATCGTGCCGGTCGGCTCCAAGGGCGGCTTCTATCCCAAGCAGCTGCCCAAGGGCGGCGCGCCGGACGTGATCCGCGCCGAGGCGGTCCGCGCCTACACCACCTTCCTGTCCGGCCTGCTCGACATCACCGACAACCTCGACCCCGAGGGCAAGGTGATCCACCCGGCCGGCGTCGTCGCCCATGACGGCGACGATCCCTACCTGGTCGTGGCCGCCGACAAGGGCACCGCGACCTTCTCCGACATCGCCAACGGCATCGCCGAGTCCTACGGCTTCTGGCTGGGCGACGCCTTCGCCTCCGGCGGCTCGGCCGGCTACGACCACAAGGAGATGGCGATCACCGCCCGCGGGGCCTGGGAAGCGGTCAAGCGCCACTTCCGCGAGCTCGGCAAGGACATCCAGTCCGAGCCCTTCACCGTGGTCGGCGTCGGCGACATGTCCGGCGACGTGTTCGGCAACGGCATGCTGCTCAGCCAGCAGATCCGCCTGCAGGCCGCCTTCGACCACCGTCACATCTTCCTCGACCCCGATCCCAATCCGGCGACCTCGTTCACTGAGCGCCAGCGCATGTTCGCGCTGCCGCGCTCGTCCTGGGACGATTACGACCGCAAGAAGATCTCCAAGGGCGGCGGCGTCTTCGCCCGCAGCCTCAAGTCGATCCCGCTCAGCAAGGAAGTGAAGGCCATGCTCGGCGTCGAGGCCGACAGCCTCGCCCCGTCCGAGCTGATGACCGCGATCCTCAAGGCCCCGGCCGAGCTGCTCTATCTCGGCGGCATCGGCACCTATGTGAAGGCGGGCCGCGAGACCAACGCCGAGGCCGGCGACAAGGCCAACGACGCCATCCGCATCAACGGCGCCGACCTGCGGGTCAAGGTCGTCGGCGAGGGCGCCAACCTCGGCCTCACCCAGGCCGGGCGCATCGAGTTCGCCCTGCGCGGCGGGCGGGTCAACACCGACGCCATCGACAACTCGGCCGGGGTCGACTCGTCCGACCACGAGGTCAACATCAAGATCCTCACCGGCATGCTCGAGCGCACCGCGGTTCTCGACCGCAAGAAACGCGACAAGCTGCTGAAGTCGATGACCGACGACGTCGCCGACCACGTGCTCGACCACAACTACGACCAGACCCTGGCGCTCTCGCTGATGGACCTGGACGCGGCCGGCGAGCTCGAGCCCCACGCCCGCTACATGGCCCACCTGGAAAGCCGCGGTCAGCTCGACCGCGCGGTCGAGGGGCTGCCCGACGCCGTCGTCATCGCCGAACGCCGCCAGGCCGGAAAGGGCCTGACCCGTCCGGAGGAGGCGGTGCTGCTGGCCTACGGCAAGCTGGAGCTGAAGGGCGACATGGCCCACAGCCCGGTCGCCGACGACCCCTATTTCGAGGACCTGCTGGAAGGCTACTTCCCCAAGGGGGTGCGCAAGTACGACGACGCCCTGCGCCGTCACCGCCTGCGCCGCGAGATCATCGCCACCGTCGTCGCCAACGACGCCATCAACCGCTGCGGCCCGTCGTTCCCGACCCGGCTGATGGCGGCGGCGTCCTGCGACGTCACCGCCTTCGTCACCGCCTACGAGGCCGCCAAGGCGGTGCTCGGCGTGCCGGCCGCCTGGGACCAGGTCTCGGCCCTCGACGGCCAGATCCCGGCCGCCGGCCAGATGGCCCTCTACCGGCGCCTGGCCTACACCCTGCGCGGCGAGACCTTCTGGCTCGCCCGCCGGGCGGCCCGCGGCGGCCTCGGCGTCGACGCCCTGGTCAAGCGCTACGGCCCGGGCGCGGCCAGCCTCAAGAAGCTGATCCCCGACATCCTGTCGGCGGTCGAACGCGAACGCCTGGAAGCCCAGGTTAAGCGGTTGACCGACGCCGGCGCGCCCGAAGCCCTGGCCCGCCAGGTCGCCGGCCTCCAGCCGCTGACCGTGGCGGTCGACCTCGTCGACCTCGCCGAGGCCTCGAACTGGAAGCTGGAGGCGGCCGCCCGCCTCTATCACCAGGTCGGCGCAGCCTTCGCCTTCGACCGCCTGCGCGCGGCGGCCGGCGGCTTCACGGCCGGCGACGCCTTCGAGCGCACCGCCGTCCGCCGCCTGGTCGAGGATCTGCTGGCCGAACAGACGGCCGTCACCCGCGCAGTGATCGCCTATGCCGACGACGCCAAGGCCGGCGCCGACGACGAGGCCGCCCAGGCCGCCATCGTCGCCTGGACCACCGAGCGCCGCGACGTCGCCCTCGCCGCCCGCAAGGCGGTCGAGGAGATCGAAGCCTCCGGCGGCGCCTGGTCCTTCGCCAAACTCACCATCGCCAACGCCGCCCTGCGCGAACTGGCGAACGTCGAGGCGAAGTAGCGCCCAACGAAAACGCCGCGGATCACCCTCGATCCGCGGCGTTTCTCTAGAACGACTCCCTCGCCCCCTTGGGGGATAGGGTTGGGGTGAGGGGGCTCTCCGCCGCCTAGTGCCTGAACACCCGCACGCCGGTGAACACCATGGCGATGCCGCGTTCGTCGGCCGCCTCGATCACCTTGTCGTCGCCGATCGAGCCGCCCGGCTGGATCACCGCCGTGCAGCCGGCGTCGGCCGCCTGCAGCAGCCCGTCCGGGAACGGGAAGAAGGCTTCCGAGGCGCACGCCGAACCCTTCAGGTCGAGCCCGAAGTCCGCCGCCCGCAGCGCCGCGATCCGGGCCGAGTCCTTGCGGTTCATCTGGCCGGCGCCGACGCCCAGGGTCTGGCCGCCGCGGGCATAGACGATGGCGTTCGACTTCACGTGCTTGGCGATGGTGAAGGCGAACAGCATGTCGCGCACCTCCTCGTCGGTGGGCGCGCGCTTGGTCACCACCTTCAGGTCGGCCGCCGTCAGGTTGGCGGTGTCGCGGCTCTGGACCAGGAAGCCCCCGGCCACCGAGCGGAAGGTGTCGCCGGCCGCGTGCGGGTCGGGCAGACCGCCGGTGACCAGCAGCCGGACGTTCTTCTTCTTGCGGAACAGGGCGATCGCGTCCTCGTCGGCGTCGGGCGCGATCACCACCTCGGTGAACACCTCCAGCACCTTGGCCGCGGTGGCCGCGTCCAGCTTGGTGTTCAGGGCGACGATGCCGCCGAACGCGCTGGTCGGGTCGCAGGCCAGGGCCCGCTCGTAGGCTTCGGCGAGCGAGCCGCCGGTGGCCACGCCGCAGGGGTTGGCGTGCTTGATGATCGCGCAGGCCGGCGCCGCCTTCGGGTCGAACTCGGCGATCAGCTCATAGGCCGCGTCGGTGTCGTTGATGTTGTTGTACGACAGCTCCTTGCCCTGCAGCTGCCTGGCCGTCGCCACGCCGATGCGCGGGTTGGCGAAGCGGTAGAACGACGCCTTCTGGTGCGGGTTCTCGCCATAGCGCATGGTCTGCACCAGCTCGCCGGCATAGGCCTTGCGGCGCGGGGCTTCGTCGCCCAGCGCCTGGGCGAACCAGGCCGAGATCGCCGCGTCGTACGAGGCGGTGCGGGCGTAGGCGCGGGCGGCCAGGGTCTTGCGCAGGACCAGCGAGGTCGAGCCGGCCTCCTTCAGCTCGCCCAGCACCTCTTCCAGGTCGGCGATCTCCGTGCAGATCGCGACATAGCCGTGGTTCTTGGCCGCCGAGCGGACCATGGCCGGCCCGCCGATGTCGATGTTCTCGACGCAGTCCTCGAAGCTCCCGCCCTTCGCGACCGTGGCCTCGAACGGGTAGAGGTTCACATAGACGATATCGATGGCGCCGA
Organism: Phenylobacterium sp. GW823-FHT02A09; assembly: GCF_058797775.1. NCBI lineage: Bacteria > Pseudomonadati > Pseudomonadota > Alphaproteobacteria > Caulobacterales > Caulobacteraceae > Phenylobacterium > Phenylobacterium sp. GW823-FHT02A09. The sequence continues at coordinate 758,993 of NZ_JBXAJZ010000002.1, forward strand.
TGCCGTGGTCGGCCATCGCCTTGGCGTGCTCGGCCGCGTCGCGAACCCCCAGCAGGCCGCCGTGCACGATCGGGTGCAGGGTCTTCACCCGCCCGTCCATCATCTCCGGGAAGCCGGTGAGGTCCGAGACGTCCTTCACGGCCAGCCCGGCGCCTTCGATCGCCGCGCGGGTGCCGCCGGTCGAGACCAGTTCCACACCGGCCGCGGCCAGCGCCTTGGCGGCCTCGATCAGGCCGGTCTTGTCGGAGACCGAGATCAGCGCGCGCTTGGGAACGACGCGGTCGGGAGCGGGCGGGAAATTCGGGGCGGCGGGCACGGCGCAGTCTCCTTCGAAGGGTTCAAAAAGGAAAATGCCCAGGCGAGCGGCGTGATGAGGTCCCGCGCTCCCCGGTGGTCGCCCACCTTAGATTTCGCCAGTCACACGGAACGCCGCCGACTTAGGCCCCGCACGGGCCGGGGTCAATGCGGCAGACAGATCCTCCCCTCTTGGGGGAGGTGGATCGATGCGCAGCATCGAGACGGAGGGGGACCGCTCTCAAGGCAGGAGTCAAAGTCCCCCTCAGTCAGCTTCGCTGACAGCTCCCCCAGCAGGGGAGCATCTGGCTCAGATCTCCCTCGCCCCCTTGGGGAGAGGGTCGGGGTGAGGGGGTCTACAGCCTCAGCCGGCCGCCGCCGGCGCCGCGCTCGCCAGTTTCCAGCGCAGCTTGGCGCCGCTCTCGGCCCGGGCCTGGCCGCGCAGCACGATGTGCTGGGTGCGGCGCGGCTTGCCGTCCTGGAAGTAGACGCCGGTCTCGATGTCGGCCGACTGCGCGTCGTTGCGCAGCCACCAGCCGTGGTCGTCCTCGCCGCCGCGCAGCAGCACGCTTTTCCCGTCCCGCGCCAGGCTGGCGCTGACGTCGGGATGCACGTGGAAGCGCACCTTGAACGGAATGAACCGCCGGCCCGCCTCGCCCATGTCGCCCGGCTTGACCGGCACCAGCATGTCCTCGCCGCGCAGCTCGTCGGCCGCCAGGTCGAGATAGAGCCGCCGTTCGTGGCGCAGGCCGAAGCGCCGCGCCCAGCCGTCGTGCGCCAGCTCCAGCCACAGCGCCTGCTCGGTCTCGTAGCGGCGGGCCTCGACGTGGCCGTAGGCGCCGACCAGCCGCGGCCCCAGGGCGGCGGCGCGGAAGCCCCGCAGCGGCTCGCCGCAGGCCTCGTCCGAAATCGACAGGGTCGAGGACGCGTCGACCAGCCGCAGCGCCTGCGGACCGGCGGCCTCGGGCGACCAGGCGCTGGCGGCGATCAGCCGGCGGCCCTCGGCCAGCACCTCCATGGCCAGCGGCTGAGCGCAGGCCGTGACGCTCCACGCGCCCGCGGCGGGCGGCGCGGCGTCGGCCAGGATCTGCAGGCTGCGGCCTTCCAGCCGGTGATAGCCGTTGCGCGAGGCCGGCGGCTTGGCGACCGCGCCGCTTCCGCCGGCCTTGGCGGCGGCGACATAGGCCCGGGTGCCAGCCTCGCCGCCCTGCAGCTCCGGCAGCGCCCCGTCAGCCAGGGTGAAGAACCGCACCGCCCCGGCCAGCCGGTCGATGGCGCGCATCATCTCCTCGGGCGCCGGCCGGCCGCGCTGCTCGAGCGCGTCGTCCAGGCTCCGCAGGTCGAACAAGAGCTCCAGCGCCGCGCGCGGGCAGCGGCTGGCGTGGCCGCCGTCGGGCGCGACGCTGACCGGCAGCGCTTTGACCAGCCGCATCAGCCCGTGCTTCATCAAAAGCTCGCCGGCCTCGCCGCCCAGCGCGGCCCCGGCCAGGGCCGCGACGCTGGCCCGCTCGGCCGCCCGGGCCGGGCCGTCGGCGACCGACAGCAGTTGCCGCGCCTGCCGCGCCAGGTCCTGCGCGATCAGCCCGGCCTCCAGGTCCGAAGCCCCGGCGCAGATCGCCTTGGCCCCGCACGCCAGGTGCAGCACCCGGCGCTCCAGCACCTCGGGGCTCCAGGAGAACGCGTTCCACTTGCCGAACAGCCCGCGCCAGTCGAGCGTCAGCCGCAGCGCCTCGGTCGCGCCCTCGCCGCCCAGCGCCAGCAGGTCGCGCATCCAGTCGAAGCCGTGCAGTCCGACCGCAAAGCCGTGGCTCGGGCTCGGCCGATCCCAGGGATCGCCGCCGGCCCCGACGTCCAGGGGCACGCCGGCGAACAGGAAGCGGCCGGCCAGGATCTTGCGGCCCGCCTCGGCGTCGGCCGGACGCCAGTCGCGCGGCGCGACGGCCAGCCCCTCGGGACGCGGCCGCGCCAGCAACGCGCGATGCAGCGGCGAGCCGGCCCAGTCGCGCCGGGCCTGACGCACCACGCCGGCCGCCAGGGCCTGGCCCCAGAGGCCGGCCGGATGTTTGAAGGTCCTCGGGGGCGCAGCCGCCACCCGGTCAGCCGCCCTTCAGCGCGCGGATGTTGTCGGCGTATTTGCTGGGGCCGCCCTTGAACACCGCGGTGCCGGCGACCAGCGCCGTGGCCCCGGCCGCGACGCAGAGCGGCGCGGTCTCCGGGGTCACCCCGCCGTCGACTTCCAGCTCGATGTGCTTGCCGCTGGCGTCGATCATCTTGCGCAGCGCCTCGATCTTGCGCAGCTGCGAGTGCATGAACTTCTGGCCGCCGAAGCCGGGATTGATCGACATCACCAGGATCAGGTCGATCTCGTCCATCATCCACTGGATGACGCTGGGATCGGTCGAGGGGTTGAACACCACGCCGGCCTTGGCCCCCAGCTCGCGGATCCGCTTCAGGGTGCGGTTGAGGTGCGGGCCGCTCTCCGGATGCACGCTGATATAGTCGGCGCCGGCCTCCCGGAACGCCTCCAGATAGGGGTCGGCCGGGGCGATCATCAGGTGGACGTCGAAGGGGATCTTCGCGTGCGGGCGCAGCGCCTTCACGATGTCGGGACCCAGCGTGATGTTCGGCACGAAATGGCCGTCCATGACGTCGACATGCACCCAGTCGGCGCCGGCCGCTTCGATGGCCGCGACCTCTTCGCCGAGCTTGGCGAAATCCGAGGCCAGGATGGACGGGGCGATGATCGGTGCGGTCATGGTCTTCGACTTAGCCAAGGGTGGAGTTCGGGACAAGGTTGTCGGGGCGACTAAACTTCGCGTCGCAGGCGAGCGACGTAGAAGCCGTCCTGCCCGCCGGGGCGATGATGCGGCAACAGCCGCAAGGTTCCGTCGGCCAGCCGGCTGGCCTCCGGCGCCCCGCCCTCGCCCGGCGCGGCCGGGACCAGCTTGAAGTCGCCATGCCGGCTCAGGAAGGCGGCGATCTGCGCCTCGCCCTCCTCCGGCTCCAGCGAGCAGACGCAGTAGACCAGCCGTCCGCCCGGCGTCACCCGCCGCGCGGCGGAGTCGAGCAGCCGGCTCTGCACCCCGGCCAGCGCCGCGACGTCGCTCGGGCGCGCGGCCCACAGCACGTCGGGATGGCGGCGATAGGTGCCGGTGGCGCTGCACGGCGCGTCCAACAGCACGGCGTCGAAGGTCCGCGCGTCGTCCCAGTCGCCGGCCTCGGCGGTGACGATCTCGGCGCTCAGCCCCATGCGCTGCAGGTTCTCGGTCACCCGCATCAGCCGCGCGGCCGAACGGTCGACCGCCACGACCTGCGCGCCGGCCGCGGCCAGCTGCAGGGTCTTGCCGCCGGGCGCGGCGCAGAGGTCGAGCACGCGCTCGCCGGGCTGCACGTCCAGCAGCCGGGCCGGGATCGCCGCGCTGGCGTCCTGCACCCACCAGGCGCCTTCGTCATAGGCCGGCCAAGCGGCGACATCGCCCTTGCGGGCGGTGCGCAGCGTCGCGCCGGGCAGGATCTCGGCTTCCAGCTCGCCGGCCAGCCGCTCGGCGTCGGCCGCGGACTTCAGGGAGAGATCCGTCGCCGGCTCGTCGGCGATCAGCGCCGCCATGGCCAGCGCCGCCTCAGGCCCGAACGCCGCGCTCCAGCGGGCCAGCAGCCACGGCGGGCAGAGGGCTTCGGGGTTGTTGAGGTCCGGCGGCTCGCGCAGCAGGCCGCGCAGCACGCCGTTGACCAGGCCCTTGAAGGCGCGGGTCGAGGAATGGCTGGCGGCCAGGTCGACGCTGGTGGTCACGGCCGCGAAGGCCGGGGTCTCCAGCACGAAAGCCTGGGCCAGGCCGATCCGCAGGATGTTGACCACCCCGTCGGGCGGCGGCTTGGCCAGCCGGCCCTGCAGGGCGCGGTCGATCGGCCCCAGCCGGCGCAGCGTGGCCATGGCCAGCGCCATGGCGAAGCCGCGGTCGCGGGGCTCGAGGTTGCGGAAGGCGGGGCGGGTCAGCGCCTCGTCCAGCCCGGCGCGGCGGGCCAGGGCGGAAGCGAGAATGTCGATGGCGGCCCGGCGGGCGGGCAGGCCGATGTCACGGTCTTCGGTCACCGGCGGTGCGTGCCCTCATTGGGCCCGCGATGCAAGACGCAGTATGGCGCAGGCCCGGCGAAGCGCGTGGCTCCGCCGGGCCGCCACTAGGCTTAGAAGCGCTTCGTCACCTGGATCCCGAAGGTCCGGGGCTCGTTGACGAAGGCGGTCAGGTTGTTGAAGTCGATGGCGCCGATGACGTTCGCCTCGTCGGTCATGTTGCGGACGTAGAGCGCCGCTTCCAGACCGAGTTCCGGCGCACGCCAGCCGGCGCGGGCCCCGCCTTCGAAGGCGGTGTCCTGCTGGAATTCGACCGATTCATAGAGGAACAGGTTGAAGTTCTTCTGCAGCACCCAGTCGGTCGAGGCGAACAGCTGCGCGCCGCTGGCCAGGGTGTGCACCCAGTCCAGCGCGATGTTGGCGGTGTATTCCGGCGCCTGCGGGAACGGGTTGCCGTTGATGCTCGCGCGGCGGGTCGTGCCGACGTTCACGATCGGGTCGGTGACGGTGCAGTTGGCGCCGCAGAACGCCACCAGCAGGTCGCTGTCCTTGATCTCGGTGTGGTTCCAGGCGAACCCGCCGGTCAGGTTGAAGCCGGCGCCGAGATAGACGTCGCCGTCGATTTCGATGCCGTAGCCCTCGCCCTTGTCGGCGTTGATCAGCTGGTTGAAGTTGCCTTCGCCGCCGATCGCCGTGAACTGCGGGTCGGTGACTTCATAGAAGTAGGCGGTGGCGTTCAGGGTCGCGCGGCGCTCCCAGAGGCGGGCCTTGAAGCCGGCTTCGTAGGACATCACGGTTTCGGAATCGGCGGTGGTCACCACGTTCGAGGTGGCGATCCGGCCCTGGATCGACGGACCGCGATAGCCCTTGGCCACGCGCGCGAAGAGGTTGAAGTCGTCGTTGAGCTCATAGAGCGCGCTGACGTCCCAGCTCAGCTGCTCGTCGCCGACCGCCTTGGTGACGTCCAGCGGGGCGCCCAGGGTGCGCTGGCCGCGGAAGTCGCGGCTGTCGTCGGTGTAGCGCAGGCCGGCCGTCAGCTTCAGGGCGTCGTTGACCTGATAGTAGCCCTGGCCGAACGCCGACCAGGAGTCCGACTCCTGCACGATGTCGGTGACGATGGTCGGCTGCAGGCCGCCCACGCCGTTGAAGGTCGCCGAGATCAGGTTGAAGCGCTCTTCCCAGTAGAAGGCGCCGACCTGCCAGCCGAACGCGCCGTCGCCGTTCGAGGCCAGGCGCAGCTCGTAGGTGTCCTGGGTCAGGTCGCTGTCCAGGGTGCCGGTCTCGGAGTTGAACGGCGTCTTCCACGGCGCGCCGGTCGGGGCCGAGGCCACGCCGCCATCGATGTCGCCGTCGCCGGCCGAGGCGCCCCAGTAGCGGGCGGCCACGCCGGTCAGGGTCGCCGGACCGAAGTCGTAGGCCACCTGCAGCGAGCCCGAGCGGGTCTTCTGCTTCTGGAAGTTGTTGCGGCCGCCGTCGTAGTAGACGCGCTCGCGGTCGAAGTTGGCGTTCAGCTCGTTGGAGCCCTTGGTCAGCACGTTGGCGCGGTTCATCGTGCCGGTGCCTTCGTAGTCGCGGGCCTGCAGGGTCAGCAGGGTCGACAGCTGCTCGGTCGGCTGCCAGGCGACGTGCACGCGGCCGGCGCGGTCGTCGAAGTTGCCCAGGTCCTTGCCGTTCGGGTCGGCGAAGGCGGGGCTGTACATGTTGTCGACCCAGTCGTCGCGATGGTTCCACAGGCCGGCGACGCGGACCTGCAGGGTGTCGTTGACGGGGATGGTCACGCCGGTCTCGGCGCGCACGGCGCCCAGGTTGCCCATCGCCAGCGAGCCGAAGCCGGTGAATTCGTTGGTCGGCTTGACGGTGTCGATCTTGACCACGCCGGCCGGAGTGTTGCGGCCGAACAGCGTGCCCTGCGGGCCGCGCAGCACTTCCAGCTGCTGCACGTCGAACAGCGGGAAGCCCTTCAGGAAGACGTTTTCCAGCACCACGTCGTCGAGCACGACCGAGACCGGCTGCGAGGCGTTGAAGTCGAAGTCCACGTTGCCGAGGCCGCGGATGTAGAAGCGCGGGGCGTAGCGGCCGTTCGAGCTTTCGACCTGCAGGCTGGGCACGCGGGCGGTCATCGACAGGATGTCGCCGCCGCCGGCCGCGACCTGGGCCAGCTTCTGCTCGGTCACCGCGGTGACCGCGAACGGCACGTCGCGGATGTTTTCGCTGCGGCGCTGGGCCGTCACCACGATGTCTTCGACGGTGTAGGCGGCGTCGGCGGTGTCCGCCGTCTGCGACAGGGCGGGCGTGGAGACGAGAAGAGCCAGGCCGCTGACCGTGCAGGCCAACGCGCCGAGACGACGTGACATGAGTATATCCCCGAGGTTTTGGATTATTGGCGCCGCCCTACGTTGCAGCGCACAAAAGAGCCAATACAAAACGGCGTTCGACTCGTGAAATTTTCACGACGTGACCGCAATCACGCATTGCGGCGTCCTGCCGCGCATTGCCTGACCGCCGATTTGATGAAAATCAGGCGCTTGTGTCCCATGCGCTTCTTACCGACCGCCGCCGGCTGATCGCCGGCCTCGCCGCCGCCCCGCTGCTGAGCAGCCCGGCCTTCGCCGCCGCCCGCGGCCGCGTGCTCGGGCGGGTGCTGGCCATGTCCGACCTGCACTCGGCCTATGAGCGCACCGGCCAGCTGCTGGCCGCCCTGGCCGCCGAGGTCGCCGCCCACAAGGTCCCGCACGTCATCGCCATCGACGGCGACATCTTCGAGCACGGCAATGTCGCGGCCGTGCGCTCGAACGGCGAGATCGACTGGGCCTTCCTGGCGGCGCTGCCGAAGATCGCCCCGACCGTGGTCAATCTCGGCAACCACGACAACGACATCACCACCGACCTCGCCGAGGTCGTCGCCCGCCTGCGCAGCCTGGGCGCGAGCGTGGTCTCCAACATCGTCGACGCCCGCACCGGCGCGCCCTATGCGCCGGCCAAGGCCGACCTGCCGCTCGGCCGGCGCACCCTGCGCGTGGTCGGGATCGGCACCAACTCGATCAACACCTATCCGGCCGCCAGCCGCCCGGCCCTGCAGATCCCCGTTCCCGGCGAGTGGGCCCGCGCCAACCTCGCCCAGGCGCTGGCCGGCGCCGACCTCGCCATGGTCATGAGCCATGCCGGCGTCGCCCCCGACCGCCAAATCCTGCCGCTGCTGCCGGACGGGACGCTGATGATCGGCGGCCACAACCACCTGCAGTTCCAGCACCGCCAGGGTGCCAGCCTCTATGTGCACACCGGCTCGTGGAGCAACGCCTACACCGCCGTGGCCCTGCGCGCCGCCGGTCCTGGCGACGCGGTCTCGGTTCCGGTCGCGCTCGAGCGCCCGCCGGCCCCGGCGCTGGCCGAGCTGATCCCCGCGGTGCTGGCCCGCACCCTCACCGACGAGGAACGCGCCGTGCTCGGGACCTCGCCCAAGGCGCTGTCGCTCGGCGACACCGGCCGCGCGGTCGCCGCCGCCATGGCCAGGGCGGCCGGCGCCGACGCCGGCTTCATCGGCCACACCACGCTCGGGACCGGCCTGCCCGCCGGCCCGGTCTCGCGCTTCGCCTTCGACGCCGTGGTCCGCTTCGAGGGCAAGCTGATGGTCGCCGAGGTGTCGCGCGAACGGCTGGCGGCCTTCCTGGCCCGCGCCAACCAGGACCGCGCGACGCCCTTCGCCGACCGCAACGGCGACTTCCTCTACGGCGAGCAGATCGCGGCCCCGGCCGGCGAGACCGTCCGCATCGCCACCACCGACTGGAACGCCACGAACCAGGCCGAGTACTTCGGGGCCAAGGACCTGGCCTTCCGCGAGATCGGAGGCCCGCGCCTCAAGGCGGTGGCCGCCAAGGGCCTGCTCGGCCAAGCCTAGCCACGGCCGTCATCTCTCACGGGTGTTGGCGCTGATCGCCACAATGGGCTTTGTCTAGGCGGCCTTCTTGTCGTCGAGGAAGGTCTCGCTGTGGGCGTGACACTCCCAGCCCTTCGGCCCCTTGACCCAGGTCGAGCTGTCGGCGGCGTGCAACTCGGCCGTCTTGCCGTCCATCGTCACGTTTTGGCGCACCGTATAGGCGATGATCGCCACGTTCGGCGCCGGGGTGGCGACCTCGACGTCGTCGAACTCATAGGCGTTGAGCGCCCAGCCGCCCTCCTCGGTCATCTGGCCCATCTTGTCCTTGGCGATGCTCATCACGCCGCGGGCTCCGGTCACCAGGCTGTGGTCGCCCGAAAGCTCGGCGGTGCGGCCGCCGTCCTTGGCTTTCATCGCGTCCCAATAGGACCGCTCCAGGGCGATGATCTCGTCGCAGGTGGGCTTGGCCAGGTCAGGCATCGGGGTCTCCCTTGCATCTGTCGCTGCATGGAAATCGCCGCGTCGGCGGCGGGGTTCCGCCACCGGCGGTCTGGCGCCCTGGTCCGCGAGGCTCTATCTCCCTCTCATGAGCGAACCGCCCAACGCCGCCCCGGGGAAGGTGCTGACCCCCGCCGCCCGCCGCGCCCTGGAAGAGGCCGCCGCGCGCCACGCCGCCGAACAGGAGCGTATCGCCCGCGAAGCCGAGCTCGGCGGCCCCTCCGGACCCGAGCCGACCCGCTTCGGCGACTGGGAGCGCAAGGGCATAGCGGTTGATTTCTAAACCCTGAGGTTCCCGCGACAGGCGCAAACCATCGCGCTGCACGCGCGCCCCGCCTAGACTGCCGCCGACAGGTTTCGAACGCGGAGACGACGATGCGGCGATCGACCGGCATGATCATCGGTCTGGCCCTGGCGGCCGCCGGCGCGGCGCAGGCCCAGCCCGTGCCCCAGGACCATGTGCCGCGCTACGCGCCGCCCGGCCAGGCGCCACAGCTCTACGCGCCGCAAGGTCAAGCGCCGCAAGGCCAGGCGATGCAGGGCCAAGCAATGCAGGGCCAGGCGCCGCAGGACTTCAGGCCCGCCCCTCAGGGGTTCGCCCCGGCGCCGCAGGGCTTTGCGCCGCAGGGCGGCCCGCCGCCCAACTACCAGTCGTGGGGCGACGATCAGAACGGCGGCTACTTCTTCAGCTCCGGCGACCCGAACGGGCCCGAGTACTATGAGGAAGAGTTCCGCCGCCAGGCGGTCGGACCCGAGGTCTATCAGCCGCCGGCCTTCGACCAGTCCTACGCCCAGGCCTATGCGCCGCCCATGCCCTGCAACTGCGGCGGCTATGGCGGCTACCAGATCCCCACCTACGGCTACGCCTCGCAGAACTACGGCTGGCCCGGCCAGGGCTGCTGCGCCTCGGGCGGCGGCGAGGTCAGCTACAGCTCCTCGTCCTCCAGCTGGTCCAGCGGGGTCGGCGGCTATCTGGCCGACGGCGTCTGGCCCGGCGGCTACTGGCCGGGCGGAGGCTGGAATGGCGGGTACACGTCCGACGGCCGCTTCGTCGGCATGCGGCGCTCGGAGTACGACAGCGGCTGGCGCGACCTGCCCGGCCGCCCCCCGATCGTCGCCCCGCGCTAGATCCTAGTTCCTCCCCCGCTGGGGGAGGTGGCGCGCGCAGCGCGACGGAGGGGGCCTGCTGATTCCGAAGTCCCCCTCAGTCGGGCATGCCGGCCGACAGCTCCCCCAGCGGGGGAGGAACTGCCTTCACCCGACCCCCGCCATCTCGCCGGCCACCCGCAGGGCGGCCTCGTGCGGGTCGTTGGCCGCGGTGATCGGCCGGCCGCAGACGATGTGGCTGGCCCCAGCGCGCAGGGCGTCGGCCGGGGTCGCGGCCCGCGCCTGGTCGTTCTTGGCCGACCAGTCCGGACGCACGCCGGGCGTGACCACGAGGAAGTCCTTGCCCCCCAGCTTGCGGGCCAGCTCGGCCTCGTGCGGGCTGGCGATCACCCCGTCGGCGCCGGCCGCGATGGCGTGGTGGATGCGGCGTTCGACCAGTTGGCGGGCGCTTTCCTGGAAGCCCATCTCGACCAGGTCGGCGTCGGTCAGGCTGGTCAGCACCGTCACCCCGAGGATCTTCAGGTTCGAGCGCCCGCGTCCCTGCACCGCGGCCTTCAACACCTGCGGCTCGGCGTGGACGGTCAGGAAATCGCAGCCGGTGTCGGCCAGCACCGCGGCCGAGCGCTGGACCGTGGTGCCGATGTCGTGGAGCTTCCAGTCGAGGAACACCTGCTTGCCCTGGGCCTTCAGCTCCTGGGCCAGGGTCATGCCGCCGCCGGTGGCGAACAGCTCCAGGCCCACCTTGTAGAAGCTGACCGCCTCGCCCAGCGACTCGACCAGGGCGCGGGCCTCGGTCACGGTGGGCACGTCCAGCGGGACGATCAGGCGCGGGTCGGCGCGCACGGGAGCTTCGATGACGGCCATGGCGGCGTCCTTTCAGGCAGGCGCGCGCCTCCGCGGCGAGCGGTCGGCGGGCGTGGCGAAATGGGCTAAGAAACCTGCATGAGCCAGTGGGACTTCGCCGTCAACTTCTTCGTCGCGCTGTTCGCGCTGATCGACCCGATCGGCAACGTCCCGCTGTTCGCGGCGGCGACCAACGGCGTGAAGCACCGCGAGGCCCGGTTCATCTCGGTCTACATCGCGCTGTTCGTGCTCGGCTTCCTGACCTTCTTCTACTTCTCGGGCCTGGCGCTGCTCGAGTTCTTCGGCATCTCGCTGGCCGCCTTCCGCATCGCCGGCGGGGTGATCCTGTTCCTGCTGGGCCTGGAGATGGCCCGCGACGACTTCACCGCCGCCTTCGCCGGCGCCGCCGACGAGGAGGCCCCGCCCGGCGGCGACCGCGCCCAGGCCCGCCGCCGCTTCGAGCGGATGATCGTCCCGTTCGCCATGCCGCTGCTGATCGGCCCCGGCGCGATCTCGACCGTGGTGATCTACGCCAGCGAAGCCAAGAAGTTCGGCCTCGGCGGCGCGGCGGCCGGCGTCGCGGTGATCACCGCGATCTCGGTCGTCACCATGCTGATCTTCTGGGCGACGCCGCTGATCACCCGCATGCTCGGCCGCATCGGCCTGACCATCGTCGTGCGGGTTCTGGGCCTGATCCTCTGCGCGCTCGCCGTACAGTTCATCATCGCCGGCATCGCCGAGTCGACCGCCGGCGTCATCCTGCGCGAGGCGGCGGCGCCCTACGCGAAGTGACCCCTCGCCGCGATGCGCCGCGAACGAGCGGGGAGGAACGCCCTCAGCCGCGCAGCGCGCTCCCTCGCCCCCTTGGGGGAGAGGGTTGGGGTGGGGGGGACGCCCGATCGGCAGCTTCCTGCAAGCCCGCGCGCCAAACCTGCCGATAACCGGCCTATCGGCAGCCGTTCGGCAGGCTTTCGGCGCCGCTATCGTCAAAACCCGCCCCTATCGGCACGTTCGCCGAACGCCCTGCCGATAGGCTCAGAGCTTGCCGCGGAAGCGCGGTCCCTGCGAAGCCATCAGCGCCAGCGCCCACTCGTCGGGCAGCAGCTTGACCCCGGCGGCGATGGCCTTGTTCGGCGCCCCCGGCACGCAGATCGGCCGGTTCGCCTCGACCGCCTCGTAGCCGGCGGCGGCGACCTCGTCGGCCCCCAACCACATCCACGGCGGGGCGCTGCGGCTGATCTGCTCGCGGGTGTCGTTGACGTCGTGGAACTCCGAATAGGTGAAGCCCGGGCACAGCGCGCTGACGTGCACGCCCTTGTCGAGCGTCTCGAGGTGCAGGCTCTGCGAGGCCTTGATCAGGTAGCTCTTCACCGCGCCGTAGAGCGTCGCGCCCGGCGAGCCGGGGATCAGCCCGGCCAGCGAGGCGACGTTGACGATGCGGCCGAAGCGGCGCTCGACCATGCCCGACAGCACCCGGTAGGCGAGCTCGGTCGGCGCGGTCAGCATCACCCGGAGAAACGCCTCGTGCGTCTCCCACGAGGACTCGAGGAAGCCGCCCGGCACGCCATAGCCGGCGTTGTTGACCAGCACGTCGACGGCCCGGCCGTGGGCGGCCAAGTGGTCGAGGATCAGACCCGGCGCGTCCGGATCGGCCAGGTCCGCGGCGAAGATCAGGGTCTCGACCCCCTGGCCCAGGCGGATCTCCTCGGCCAGCCGCTCCAGCCGGTCGGTCCGGCGGGCGGTCATGGCCACGTCGTAGCCGTGGCTGGCGTAGATCTTGGCGAAGGCCGCGCCGATCCCGGCCGAGGCCCCCGTCACCAGCGCCAATCTGCGGTCCATCTGCGCCCCTTGCGTCCCGAACAGGGCGAAGGTGGCGAAACCGCAGGCAAGGTCAAGCCGGACAGGGGTCTGCGGCGCTCGCGGCGGCGTGACGCCGGCACGTGGCGATTGTACGCTGGCGAGATTGGGTGTAATCGCGCCCGCCTTTGCGGCATCGGGCCGCGCATGGGAGCCTCTGTCGTGTTCCCGGAGACCTTGAATGGCTGACTCAGCCGCCGTCGCTCAAGAAGCGACCGAGGAATCTCACTCCCATAAGCGGGAAAGCTTCGCCGCCTTGGCTTTGGGCGCGATCGGCGTCGTGTTCGGCGACATCGGCACCAGCCCGCTCTACGCGATGAAGGAAGCCCTTCACCACTCGCGCTCCGGCGGGGCCAGCGAGCTGGCGGTGCTGGGCGTGGTGTCGCTGGTGATCTGGGCGCTCGTCCTGATCGTGACCGTCAAATACGTCGTCTTCCTGATGCGGGCCGACAACAAGGGCGAGGGCGGCACGCTGGCCCTGATGGCCCTGGCCCAGCGCAGCCTGCCCAAGCGCTCGACCTGGGTGTTCTTCCTGGGGGTGATCGGCGCGGCGCTGTTCTACGGCGACGGCATCATCACCCCGGCGATCTCGGTGCTCTCGGCGGTCGAGGGCCTCAAGGAAGCGCCCGGCGTCGGGGCCGGCATCGAGCCCTATCTGGTGCCGATCGCGGCCGGCGTGCTGGTCGCGCTGTTCATGGTCCAGGCCCGCGGCACCCATCGGGTCGCGGCGTTCTTCGGCCCGATCATGGCCGGCTGGTTCCTGGTGCTCGGCGGCCTCGGGGTGTTCCACATCTCCGACGACTGGTCGATCCTGCGCGCCTTCAGCCCGCACTACGGCGTGAAGTTCCTGCTCGACGACGGCCTGGTCGGCTTCGTCATCCTTGGCAGCGTGTTTCTGGCCGTCACCGGCGCCGAGGCGCTTTACGCCGATATGGGCCACTTCGGACTGAAGCCGATCCGGGTTTCCTGGCTGTTCTTCGCCCTGCCCTGCCTGGCGCTGAACTATCTGGGCCAGGGCGCCAACGTGCTCGCCCACCCGGAGTCCCGCTTCAACCCGTTCTGGGAAATGGTCCCGGAGATCGCCTACTGGCCGGTGCTGGTGTTCGCCACCGCCTCGACCGTCATCGCCAGCCAGGCGGTGATCACCGGCGCCTTCTCGATGACCCAGCAGGCGGTGCAGCTGGGCCTGCTGCCGCGCATCGACATCCGCCGCACCTCCGAGACCCAGGCCGGCCAGATCTACGTGCCGCAGGTGAACACCTATCTGATGATCGGCGTGCTGGTGCTGCTGTTCACCTTCCAGAACTCCTCGTCGCTGGCCGCCGCCTACGGCATCGCGGTCACCGGGGCGATGTTCGTCGACACCCTGCTGTTCTTCGTGATCATCCGCCACATGTGGAAGCGGCCGCTCTGGCAGGCCGCGCTCGGCGCCGGGGCGTTCGGCGTCATCGACATCGTGTTCATCGGCTCCAACCTGCTGAAGATCCCGGACGGGGCCTGGATGCCGCTGGTCATGGGCGGCTTCTTGGTGCTGATCATGTGGACCTGGACGCGCGGCGCCCAGATCCTGTCGGACAAGACCCGGCGCGACTCCGTGCCCCTGATCGAGCTCTCCGAGATCCTCAAGGCCCGCGCCCCGCACCGTGCCCCCGGCACGGCGATCTTCCTGACCTCGGACCCGGACATCGCGCCGGTCGCCCTGATGCACAATCTCAAGCACAACAAGGTCTTGCACGAGAAGAACATCATTCTGACCGTGGTCACGGCCGAGACCCCGCGGGTCCGCGAGGACGACCGCATCCGCATCGAGCCGGTCAATGACGACTTCAAGAAGGTCTTCATCTCCTACGGCTTCATGGAGAGCCCCAACCTGCCCAAGGCGCTGGGTCTCTGCCGCAAGCTCGGCCTGAAGTTCGACATCATGGCCACCAGCTTCTTCCTCGGGCGGCGTTCGATCATCGCCTCGGCCCAGTCGGGCATGCCGCTGTGGCAGGACAAGATCTTCATTTTCCTCATGAAGAACGCGGCGAACCCGACCGACTTCTACAAGATTCCGCCCGGCCGCGTGGTCGAGCTGGGGACCCAGGTGAGCGTCTGATGAATGTGCTGAGTATCGCCGCCGACACGCTTTGGATCATCGCCCTGTCGATCATGGCCGGCGCGGCGCGGGTGGCCTGGCGGCGCATGGACTCGGGCGTGATGGTGCCGATGCTCGGAACCTGGCGGCTGCCGCGCAACGCGGCGCTGATCGCCCCGGTCGCGGTGGCCTTCGTGGTCGGGGTCGTGCTGCTCTGGGGTCACCGCAACGCGGCCGACCTCTCCGCCAACGTCATCTTTTTCGGCCTGCGCGCCACGCTGGCGGCGATCGTCGCGATGGTGCACCTGCAGTGGCTGAAGGGCGCGCTGTCGACGCTCGACGCCGAGGGCGCCCTGAAGTCCTGAGCCGTCAGGTCAGCGGGATCTCGTAGCTGCGCTTGACCGTCTCCATCGGCACGTCGGTCTTGACGCTCTGCACGCTGGGAATCCGCGTCAGGTGGTCGGCCTGGAAACGCCAGTAGCTGTTGAGGTCGGCGGTGACGATGCGCAGCAGCGCGTCGCATTCGCCGGTCGTCAGGTAGCACTCGACCACCTCCGGAAAGCGCCGCACCGCCTCGGCGAACTGGTGGGTCATCGCCGCGTCCTGGGTCTTGAACCAGACCCGCGCGAACACCGTCAGCCCGACCCCGACCTTGGCCCCGTCGACCACCGCCACATAGCGCTCGATGACCCCGGCTTCCTCGAGCAGCCGCACCCGGCGCAGGCAGGGCGAAGGCGAGAGTCCCACCTCCTTGGCGAGTTCGATATTCTGCATGCGGCCGTCACGCTGCAGGGCGCGCAGGATGCGTCGATCGATGGCGTCGAGTTTCATGGCGCCGGGCGCCCTTCTGCGAGGCTGTCGTGAAATCTGACGCCAATATCGCGACGAATGTTGGCGTATTTGCAATCCAATTGTTTTGATCTTGGCTTAGGGTGCCGTTCATGAGCACGACCAAACCCCCCATCAAAAAAGTCGTCCTGGCCTATTCCGGCGGGCTCGACACCTCGATCATCCTGAAGTGGCTGCAGACCGAGTATGGGGCGGAGGTCGTGACCTTCACCGCCGACCTCGGCCAGGGCGAGGAGATCGAACCCGCCCGCGCCAAGGCGCTCGCCGCCGGCGTGAAGCCGGAGAACATCTTCATCGAGGACGTGCGCGAGGAATTCGTCCGCGACTTCGTGTTCCCGATGTTCCGCGCCAACACCGTCTACGAGGGCCAGTACCTGCTCGGCACCTCGATCGCCCGGCCGCTGATCGCCAAGAAGCAGATCGACATCGCCCGCGCGACCGGCGCCGACGCCGTCAGCCACGGCGCCACCGGCAAGGGCAACGACCAGGTCCGCTTCGAGCTCGGCTATTACGCCCTCGAACCCGACATCCACGTGATCGCCCCCTGGCGCGAATGGGACTTCAAGTCCCGCGAGGCGCTGCTGGACTTCGCCGAGAAGCACCAGATCCAGATCACCAAGGACAAGCGCGGCGAGGCCCCGTTCAGCGTCGACGCCAACCTGCTGCACTCCTCGTCCGAGGGTAAGGTGCTGGAAGACCCGGCGGTGGAAGCCCCCGAGTTTGTCCACATGCGCACCATCGCGCCCGAGGACGCGCCCGACGAACCGACCATCTTCACCATGGACTTCGAGCACGGCGACCCCGTCGCCATCGACGGCGTGAAGATGAGCCCGGCCACCCTGCTGACCAAGCTGAACCAGCTGGGCCACGACAACGGCGTCGGCCGCCTCGACCTGGTCGAGAACCGCTTCGTCGGCATGAAGTCGCGCGGCGTCTACGAGACCCCGGGCGGCACCATCCTGCTGGCCGCCCACCGCGGCATCGAGAGCATCACCCTCGATCGCGGCTCGATGCACCTGAAGGACGAGCTGATGCCGAAGTACGCATCGCTCATCTACAACGGCTTCTGGTTCGCCCCCGAGCGCGAGATGCTGCAGGCCGCCATCGACCTGTCCCAGAAGAACGTCACCGGCCAGGTCCGCGTGAAGCTCTACAAGGGCAACGTCACGGTCATCGGCCGCACCAGCCCGTACTCGCTCTATGACCAGGACCTGGTCACCTTCGAGGAAGGCAAGGTGGCGTACGACCACCGCGACGCCGCCGGCTTCATCAAGCTGAACGCCCTGCGCCTGCGCGTGGCCGCCAAGCGCGACCGCCGGGGCTAAGCCTCGACCTTGTTGTAGGGATACTGGTCGCGGATTTCATAGGCGAAGAACTGGCCTTTGGAATCCGCGTCCACGAAACTTCGGTGCACCTCTCCGGGCACGCCGACATAGACGTAGCGGTCGCCGTCGTGGAACGTCACGAACAGCTTGGCGCGATGCTCGTCGTAGAAGATCTCGCGGATCGCTTCGGAGTCGACCTGCATGGCGGGGCCTCCTATTCTCCGTGGACACCCCTAAACGCGCGGAGCGGGCGAAAGTGTTCCCCCGGGCCGCTGAGCCGTGCCAAGCTTGGCCGCACAACGGCCGCGTCCGCCGGCCGATTCAGGGGGAAACATGCAACCGCACAGCTATGTGGCGCTGGTCACCGTCGCCGCGCTTCTGACCTACTTCTGGATGGGGCTCCGCGTGGGCCGCGCCCGCGCCAAGAGCGGGATTTCGCCGCCGGCTATGACCGGCGATCCGATCCTCGAGCGGCACATCCGCGTCCACTACAACACCCTGGAATGGCTGCCGATCTTCCTGGTCGGGCTGTGGCTGTTCGCGATCTACTGGAACGACCTGATCGCCGCCGGCCTGGGCGTCGTCTGGATCGTCGGGCGGATCCTCTATGCGCTCGGCTATGTGGCCGACCCGAAGAAGCGCGAGGCCGGCTTCCTGATCCAGTTCGTGGCCGCAGCCGTGCTGCTGCTGGGCGCGGCGGGCCGGATCGTCTGGATTCTGGCCACCATCGGGGCCTAGCCGAACAGCAGCACCGCCTGCCAGATCGCCAGGCCGGTGACGACGAAGCCCACGACCCAGGTCAGCGCCCTGATCGGCATGACCTTGGTCATCCAGCCGGCGATCGGCGCGGCCACGACGCCGCCGCCGATCAGTCCGAGCACCGACCAGAGGTGATCGCGCAGGCCTTCGGTCTCCCAGTGGCCGGTGACCAGGGCGGCCAGGAAGGCGGCCGACACGGCGGCGGCGACAAACGCCTCCGCTGCGTTGGTGGTGCCGATCGCCTTGCGCGGGTCGGCGCCCGTGCCCAGCAGGGTCGAGGTGACCACCGGGCCCCAGCCGCCGCCGCCGACGGCGTCGAAGAACCCGCCCACCAGGCCGAGCGGCGCGGGCGATTTCCACGAGAACGGCTTGGGCCGCGCGCCCTTCCAGGCGCGGTAGAGGATCACCAGCCCCATCAGGCCGAGCCAGCCGACCACGAACGGCTTGATCTTCTCGCCGTCGACCGAGGTCAGCAGGTAGGTGCCGGCGACCCCGCCGACGACCCCGCCAAGCGACAGCAGGGCCAGCAGCCGCCAGTCGACGTTGCGGTGGGCGATGTGCGAGGCGGCCGAGGCCGCGCCGGTGAACACCTTGGCCGCGTGGACGCTGGCCGAGGCGCTGGCCGGGGGCACGCCGTTGGCCAGCAGCACGGTCGTCGAGACCACGCCGTAGGCCATGCCCAAGGCGCCGTCGACCAGCTGGGCGCCGAAGCCGACCGCCGCGTAAAGCCAAAACTCAGGACCCATCGTCCCTCCCAATCGCGCGCCGCAACTCGCAGAGCTATCCGAGAGGCGCAATGGGGATTACCTCGGGGCGGACTCAGCATTTCTACGTTTCCACCCGGCCGATAGATCCATGCAGCTGCCCGTCGATCCCGCCCGCTACGGCGCCTTCCTAGGCGTGATGGCCGTCATGGCCGTGACGCCCGGCCCGGCCAACCTGTTCGCGATCGCCACCGGCGCCCAGAAGGGCAAGGCCGCCGCCCTGGTCGGGGTGGCCGGCATGAACACCGCCACCCTGGTCTGGTTCGGCGCCGCGGCCCTCGGGCTGGGAGCGCTGATCCTGGCCTTCCCGGATCTTTTCCACCTGCTGGCCTTCGCGGGAGCCGCCTACATCGCCTGGCTGGGCGTCAAATCGCTGCGCGGGGCCTTCCGCCATGACGCCGAACCCGGCCACGGGACCTTCAAGCAAGGCAAGTCGGCCTATCTCGACGGCTTCACGGTCCAGATCGCCAATCCGAAGGCGGTGCTGTTCTTCACCGCCGTGCTGCCGCCGTTCCTCGACCCGGCGCGGCCGCTGCCGGCCCAGTTGGCGGCGTTCGCCTGCGCGACCCTGACCCTCGATATCCTGGCGATGAGCGCCTACGGCCTGGGCGGGGCGGCGCTGGCCGCCAAGATGACCGAGCCGCGCTTCGCCCGCGGCTTCGCGGTGGCCGTCGGCCTGCTGCTGCTGACCGCGGCGGTGTTGATGGCGTTGAAGGCTGGCGGAGCTTAACAAGCGCAACCATAATTAGGCCCAGGTGTTTTTCCCTAGTGCGCCACCTTCCTCCATGTACGAGGAATTTCGGGTCCGAAAGTCATGTCACGTAAATCCGCCGCCATCGTCGCCAGCCTGGCCCTTACGGCCCTGCTCGGCGCGTGTACGACCGCCACGCCCTACCAGCCCAACATCACGGGCCAGAAGGTTCAGGGCGGGTATTCCGAGCAGCAGGTCGAGACCGACCGGTTCCGCGTCACCTTTTCGGGCAACAGCCTGACCTCGCGCGAGACGGTCGAGGGCTACCTGCTCTACCGCGCCGCCGAGCTGACCGTGCAGCAGGGCTTCGACTGGTTCGAGATCGTCGACCGCAACACCGACGCCGACCGCCGCACCTATATCGACCGCGATCCGTTCTACAGCCCCTGGTACGGGCCGAGCTACGGCTACTGGCGCCCCGCCTGGCGCTACTATGGCGGCCCGTACGGCTGGCGGACCTGGGACCCCTACTGGGGCGACCCCTTCTGGTCGAACAGCGTCGACGTCCGCACGGTGACCAAGTTCGAGGCCAGCGCCGAGGTCGTCATGCGCCGCGGCGCCAAGCCGGCCGACAACCCGGGCGCCTTCGACGCTCGGGCGGTCATGAGCAACCTCGGCCCGAGGGTGCTGCGCCCAGCGCCGTAAGGCGCGGGCGTCAGCCGGCCTTGCGCTCGTCCTCGGCCCAGCCGTCCGGCGCGCTCAGCGGGGCCGGGCGGCCGATCGCATAGCCCTGAACCTCGGCGCAGGCTTCGCCGCGCAGGAACTCCAGTTGCTCCAGCGTCTCGACGCCCTCGGCGGTGACCGGGATGTCCAGGCTCCGGCCCAGGCCCAGCACCGCCTTGACGATGGCGGTCGCCCGGTCGTGGCGATGGATGTTCTCGACGAAGCTCTTGTCGATCTTGATCTTGTCGAACGGGAACGACTGCAGCGTCGAGAGCGACGAGAAGCCGGTGCCGAAGTCGTCCATGGCGATGCGCACGCCCAGCGCCTTCAGCCGGCGCAGGTTGTCGAGCGCGCGCTGATAGTCCTTGAACAGCGCCGTCTCGGTGATCTCCAGCTCCAGCCGGCGCGGAGCTAGGCCGGTCTCGACCAGGATCTCGTGCACCACCGCCGGCAGGTTCGCCTGGTGCAGCTGCACCGGCGACAGATTGACGGCGATGCGCAGCGGCTTGTCCCAGGCGGCCGCGTCGGCGCAGGCGCGGCGCAGCACCCACTCGCCGAGCGGCAGGATCAGCCCGCTCTCCTCGGCCACCGGAATGAAGTCGATCGGCGGGATCAGGCCGCGCTGCGGATGGCGCCAGCGGACCAGGGCCTCGTAGCCGCAGACCTCGCCGTCCTCGGCGCGGGCCAGCGGCTGATAGTGCAGCACCAGCTCCTCGGCCGTGATCGCCTGGCGCAGCTCGCGCGCCAGGGCCCGGCGCACGCGGATCGACTCGTCCATCTCGCGCTTGAAGAACCGATAGCTGCCGCGGCCGTCCTCCTTGGCGCGGTAGAGCGCCATGTCGGCGTTGGCCAGCAGCGCCTCGCCGCTCGCGCCGTCGTCGGGATAGAGGCTGACGCCGAGGCTCGCGCCAACCTGCAGCTGCTGGTCGGCATAGGGGGCCGGGGCGCTGAGCACCTCCAGCAGTTCGGCGCAGAGCTCGGCGGCGGCGGCCGGCTGGTCGTCGGCGCCGATCTGCACCACGACGAACTCGTCCCCGCCCAGGCGGGCGGCGAAGGACGGCGCGACCACCACTTTCTGCAGGCGGCGGGCGACCTCGGTGAGGATCGCGTCGCCGGCCAGGTGGCCGTGCAGGTCGTTGGCCTCCTTGAAGTGGTCGAGGTCGATGCAGATCACCGACAGCTTCTCGCCGGTGATCGCGATCCGCTCCAGCGCCTGGGCCAGGCGGGCCTGCATCATGTTGCGGTTGGCCAGGCCGGTCAGGCCGTCGTGTTCGGCCAGATAGCGGATCTTCTCTTCGGCCGAGCGGCGCTCGCGCAGGTCGCGGACCGCCAGCACCATGACGTCGCCCGCCTCGCCGGCGTCGCGGCGCCGCTCGAGCATCCGGCCGAAGGTCTCGACGGGAATGTCCTCGCCGCCGCCCTGCGGGCGCAGAACGCCTTCGCAGCGGGCGTTGTGGGCGACGCACGAGTCGTCGTCGAACTTCAGGATCTCGCCGGTCAGCTGGCGGCCGGCCAGTTCGGCCAGCGGCGCGCCGGCCAGGGCGCAGAACGCGGCGTTGGCGTCCTGGATGCGGTCCCCCTGCACGACCACGATGCCCTCGTAGGCGGCGTCGGCCAGGCGGCGGATGCGGGTCAGGGCCTGGGCGTTGGCGCCGCCCTCGATCAGCACCGCGCCCAGGCCGCCGAGAATGATCAGGCTGACGATCAGCGCCACGGCGAGCGTCATCATCACCGACGACAACAGCTGGGCCGGGACGTCGACGGTCGGGTCCGGCACGACGGTGATCGCGCCCATGCCGGCGAAGTGCAGACTGCAGATCGCCACGGTCAGCAGCAGGCCGGCCAGCAGCTGCTGCGACAGCCGCGAGGCGTCGCGGGCCACGAACATCGCCGCCAGCGCCACCCCGATCCCGACCACGACCGAACCGGCCACGATCGAGAGGTCCCAGGTCAACACGCCCTCGGTCACATAGGCGCCCATGCCGGTGTAGTGCATCGCCCCGACCCCGAGGCCGGCGAGCACGCCGCCCGCGATCTTGCCTGCCCGTCCGGGCGCGAAGGCCGGCGCGGCGAAGGCCGCGGCCATGAACACCCCGGCGATCAGCAGCGAGGCGAGCGTGCCCAGCGGCAGGAAGCCCGAGCGCAGCCCGGTCTCGTAGGACAGCATGGCGATGAAGTGGGTCGCCCAGACCGAACAGCCGGCGACCAGGCCGGTCAGCAGCACCCAGGCTGCACGCACACCGTGTCCCGATGCGGTCCGCATCCTAGAGTATAGGCGAAAGGCGGTGAAGCAACCGCCAAAGCACACGAGTCCAGCAACAACAACCAGGCGCAGGTCATGCTCTGTCGCCAAGCAATTTAACACTTTGAACACTATGCACCACGTCCCAGCGGCTGAAATAGGCGGGCGTTCTAGGCGGGCACGGTAAATAAACGGCTCATTGCGCCAAATATATTCAGGTCCCCGCGCGCCATCCCAGCCCGACGGCGGTCACCGACGGCATGGCCCGCAACCGCTCGACGAGCAGACCTGCGACATCGGGCCCCATGCCGCTCGCCTCCAGGCGGATCGAGGTCTGTTCCGCGCCTTGCTCGGCGGCCAGGGTCAGGATCTGCGCGCCCTGCACCGCGAACGGGGCCAGCACCCGCAGCACGATGTCGGCCTCCGGGCGCGCTTCGATCAGGAAGGTCCGCCGCTCAGTCATGTTTGAGCGCCTTGGCCGGATAGACCTGGGCCAGCAGCAGCCGGCCGGCGTCGTCGAACGCGCGCAGCCGCAAGGCCTCGGGCGCGGGCTCCACGGCCCAGATCAGTTCGCAGGTCGGGGCCGCGCTCGGCCAGGCGAGGTCCAGGGCCTGTTCGACCGCCAGCAGCGACTCCAGGCCGCCGCTCAGCGTCGCCTCCAGACGGGCGGTCTGCTCTAGCAGCGCTTCGTGCGCCAGCGCCGCGGCGAAGCGGCGGGCCGCCAGCCCGGCGCTGGCGGGATCGGGTGAGAGTTCGGCATGGTCCATTGCAGTCAGTCCTTTCGAGGGTGAAGGACCGACGGAGCGCGCAACAAAAAACCCCGCTGCCTGTTCGGGAGCGGGGTTCCTGATCTTGCGATCCGTCGGCTTGTTTTAAAGCGCGTACGTTCGCCCCGTCCCGATGGTGGGGGTAATAATAATCATCATGGTGGTTTTCGACGCGCAGGCGGCCGCGGGCGCCGCAGGGCGCGCGTTCGTCAGGCCGGCAGGGGCGAGAGCCAGGGTCATCGCCGGGAGCTATAGACCACGCCCGATCCCATGCGCAACTCGACCGGTGAAAGACCTGCCCGAAACGCAAAAGGGCCGCCCGAAGGCGACCCCTGCTTAGTCCGATTTTCGATTGGAGCGGGCGAAGAGATTCGAACTCTCGACCCCAACCTTGGCAAGGTTGTGCTCTACCACTGAGCTACGCCCGCACTCCGAAGCGATTTGGTTTCCCGCGCCGCCCGAAAATCGAGAGCGGGCTTATGGCAGAGGGCCCGCACGTTGGCAACACCATCGACCGCTTTTTTTGTCAGCCAAATTTCGGGGCCTTCAAACGGCGCTTGTTGACGTGGTCCTTCGGGGCCTCGGCGACCTCCTCCGGGAACTCGCCGCGGAAGTAATAGCGCTGCCAGGCTTCCTTGGTGGCGTCGGGGTCGGCGCGGAAAATCCGCTTGTTGAATTCGCTGCGGTGCTTCTCCCAGGTGTCGTACTGGCCGCGCAGTTCGGGGTTGCGGTCCATGCCGCGGATCACCGGCTGGAACTCGGCCAGCTCGCGGTCCTTGGTCAGGGTGATGAAGCAGAAGGGCTCGCCCTTCTCGAAGCGCACGCGGCCCGGGCGGGTGAAGATCCAGTTCATCGTGAATGGGAACGGCAGCCACTCGGTCTCGACCAGCCCGGCCAGCGGCTGGATGCCGTCCTTGACGTGGTTGGGCGGGCCCTGGGCGATCATCGACCAGCCCGGCGGCGTGCGGAACAGGTAGCCGGGGTGGAAGGTCATCACGCCGTGGCTGAAGTGGCTTTTCACGAAGTTGTGGAAGTCCGGGTGCGGCCGATCCGGAGCCATCTTGATGTCTTCCTGCATGACCCCGCCGTTCCACTCGGCCGTGAAGGCCATCGGACAGAGGATCTCCCAGCCCGTGGTGTTGGCCATGGTCAGCGGCAGGCAGCGATAGGGGTGGCGCTCGGCGAAGCGGTCCATCCAGGCGCGCTGCGGCCGCCCCGGCACGATTTCCGGCGGCCGCTCGGCGGTGGGATAGCACTCGAGCTCCATGGGCTCCTCCAGCTTGTGTCCTTGCGACTGCTCTAGACCCGAGATCGGCGCGCCGCTAGCGGCCAGCGCAGACCTTGCGCTAAGCAGACGCCATGAAGACCAGGTCCGACCTCATCGCCTTCTTCGACGCGCACGGCGTCGAGCACGACACCACCGACCATGCGGCCGTGTTCCGGGTCGGCGAGGGCGAGGGGATCAAGGACGACATCCCCGGCGCCCATACGAAGAACCTGTTCCTGAAGGACGCCAAGGGCCGGCTGTGGCTGATCTCGGCCCAGGACGACACCCAGATCGACCTCAAGCGGCTGCACACGGTGATCGGCTCGGCGCGGCTGTCGTTCGGCTCGGCCGAGCTGATGGAGGACGTCCTCGGCGTGACGCCGGGCTCGGTCACCGCCTTCGCCCTGATCAACGACGCCGAGCATCGCGCGACCTTCGTGCTCGACCGCCGCCTCGCAGAGGCCGACCGCTTGAATTTCCACCCGATGACCAACACCGCCACCACCGGCGTCTCGCGGGCCGGCTTCGCCAGCTTCCTGCAGGCGCTGGGGATCACGCCCCTGGTCGTCGACTTCGCGGCCATGGCCGTGGTCGAGGCCGCCTAAAGCCCCGTTGAAGCTTCGGCCCTAAGGGACCATTTTAGCGCCCGGACGCGTTACGTCCCGACAACCCCCGTTTGGAAGACCTGTCATGAGCCTGATCGGCGAGACCCAGCCCCAAGCCGCCGCCGGCGACCTGATCAAGGACGGCACCGACGCCAGCTTCGTGGCCGACGTCATCGAGGCCTCGAAGGACATCCCGGTCATCGTCGACTTCTGGGCGACCTGGTGCGGCCCGTGCCGCCAGCTCGGCCCGTCGATCGAGAAGAACGTCCTGGCCGCCAAGGGCAAGGTCAAGCTGGTCAAGATCGACATCGACGCCAACCCGCAGTTCGCCGGCCAGCTGCGCGTGCAGTCGATCCCCGCCGTGTTCGCCTTTGTCGGCGGCCGTCCCGTGGACGGCTTCATGGGCGCCCTGCCCGACAGCCAGGTGAAGCAGTTCGTCGACCGCATCGCCGGCCAGGCCCCGGCCAACGCCGTGGACGAGCTGCTGGCCATGGCCAAGGAGAGCCTGGACGTCGGCGACGTCGGCGGCGCGGCCCAGGCCTACGCCCAGGTGCTGCAGGCCGAACCCGACAACGTGAAGGCCATCGGCGGCCTGGCCCGCTGCTACCTGACCGGCGGCGACGCCGAGCGGGCGGCCGAGATCGCCGCCATGGCCCCCGAGGGCGCCAAGGACGCCGACCTCGACAGCGTGCGCGCCGCCCTGGCCCTGGCCGAAGAAGCTCCCAGCGAGACCAGCGAGTTCGAGCAGCGCCTGGCCAAGGACGCGAACGACCATGAGGCCCGCTACGAGATCGCCAAGGCCCTGGCCGCCCGCGGGGCCTGGGACCAGGCCGCCGATCACCTGCTGACCATCATCGCCGCCGACCGCGCCTGGAACGACGAGGCCGCGCGCAAGCAGCTGCTGACCATCTTCGAGGCCGCCGGTTCCGGCTCCGACATCACCCGCGCCGGCCGCCGCCGGCTTTCATCCATCCTGTTCTCATGAGGAAGGGCCGCATCATGCCGGCCGCCGCTTTTCGCAGAGCTTCAGATCTTCCGCAGGTGATCCCGGTGTTCCCGCTCGACGGGGCGCTGCTGTTGCCGGGCGGCGACCTGCCGCTGCAGATCTTCGAGCCGCGCTACCTGAACATGATCGACGACGTCATGGCCGGGGACCGGATGATCGGCATGGTCCAGACCCGTCCCGGCGGCGACCGCACGCGGCCGAACCTGACCAGCGTCGCCTGCGCCGGCCGGGTCACCAGCTTCTCGGAAACCTCCGACGGGCGCTACCTGATCAGCCTGACCGGCGTCTGCCGCTTCCTGGTTCGCGAGGAGCTGTCGGTGGCCACGCCCTATCGCCAGGTGCGGGCCGAGTTCGAGCCGTACGCGGAGGACCTCAGCGTCGAGGCGGCGCCGATCCCGGACTTTGACCGCCGCCGCTTCGCCGGGGCGTTGAAGCGTTACCTGAACCGCCGCGAGCTCGACATCGACTGGGAGACCGCCGAGACCGCGCCGCTGGAAAGCCTAGTGACCTCGCTGGCCATGGGCCTGCCCTTCGAGCCGGCCGAGAAGCAGGCGCTGCTCGAAGCCCCCACCGTCGCCGACCGCTGCGAAGCGCTCACCGCCCTGCTCGAGATCGACAGTCTCGAAGCGGACGATGACGGCCCGCAGTCGATCCAGTAGAAGCGCGCCATGTCCGACGCCCTCGCCCCGCTCGCCCTGACCGCCGACGTCGATCCGCGGCTGCTGGAAATCCTCGTCTGCCCCGTCACCCACGGGCCGCTTGTCTACGACCGCGACGCCGGCGAGCTGATCAGCAACGGCGCCAAGCTCGCCTATCCGATCCGCGACGGCGTGCCGATCATGCTGCCGGAAGAAGCGCGAGCGATCGACTGACGCCTCGCCCCTCGGATGCTCGCCCTCTGGGGGAGCTCCCGGCCGAATGGCCGGGTGAGGGGGACTTTGACTGACGCCGCTAGCCCCCCTCCGTCTCGCCGCCTTGCGGCGATCCACCTCCCCCAACGGGGGAGAATTTGAAAGCTAAAGCGCCTCGCCGCGCAGCAGCCGCGGCAGGTCGCCGGTCGCGCCGCCGGCGTCTTCCATGAAGAACCGCCGCGCCGGACCGATGCGGTTGACCGCCGACATGCCGACCCCGCGGGCCAGCCGCAGCACCGGGTTGTCGTTCGAGAACAGCCGCGTGAACACGTCGGTCGCCGCCGCCAGCATCACGGTGTCGAAGCTGCGCCAGCGGGCGTAGCGCTCCAGCACCAGCTCCGAGCCGATGTCCTCGCCCAGCCGCGCGGCCTCGACCAGCACCTGGGCCAGCGCCGCGGCGCCCTTGAGGCCAAGGTTCAGCCCCTGGCCGGCGATCGGGTGGATGCCGTGCGCCGCATCGCCCAGCAGCACCGCCCGCGGCGCGGTCATCCGCTCGGCCAGCTGCAGCGACAGCGGATAGGTGAAGACGGGTCCGTCCAGCGTCGCCGCCCCGAGGAATTCGCCGAACCGGCGCTGCAAGTGCGCGTGGAACGCCTGCGGCGAGGCGGCCTTGAGCGCCGCGCCCTTGGACCGGCTTTCGGTCCACACCAGGCTGGCGCGGTCGTCGGTCAGCGGCAGGATCGCGAACGGTCCGCCAGGCAGGAAGTACTCGTGCGCCACGCCTTCGTGGCCGCGGGCCAGCCGCACGGTGGCGACGACGCCGGTCTGCGGATAGTCCCAGCCGGTCACCCCGACGCCGGCCGCCTTGCGCACCACCGAGCCGCGGCCCTCGGCCCCGACCACCAGCGGCGCACGCAAGGTCCGGCCGTCCTCCAGGGTCACGCTGGCCCCCGCGGTTCCGAGCTCGACGCCCGCGACCCGCGCCGGGGCCTCGACCCGGATGCCAGCCCGGCCGACCCCGGCCGCCAGCGCCGCGCGGGTGCGGCGGTTCTCCATCATGTAGCCGAGCGGCTCGCCTTCCGAACGGTCGGCGATCTCGGCGGAATCGAAGCGCAGATAGAACGGCGTCGGCGCCCGCGCCGCCGCCCCCGGCGAAAATCCGTCGGTGACCAGGATCTGCTCGATGCGCTGGGCGTAGGGCTCGATCTCGGCCGCCAGGCCGAGGGTCCGCCACTGCCGGAACGAGGCGTAGGCGATCGCCGAAGCGCGGCCGTCGAAGGTCGGCGCCAGCTGGTCGTCGAACACCACCGGATCGATCAGCAGCGGCTCCAGTCCCGCGCTCTTCAGCGCCAGCGCCAAGGTCGCCCCCGCCATCCCGGCGCCGGCGATGATCACGTCCGCATCGAAGGTCTCAGCCATGGGCGGATATGCCGACGAACGACGGCAAAGGTCCAGCCGGAACCTTAAGCCCCGCCCAGGAAGCGCGGCGCCAGAAATATGGCCAGGGCCACCACCAGCCACACAGCCAGGCCGCCGGCGATCGCCCACCGATAGTCGAGCTTGTCGACCAGCAGCCAGCAGCCGCCGAGGAACGCGAGATAGGCCGGGATGGTCTTGGCGCCGGCCAGGCACGCCTGGCGAAAGCCGGCTGCGTCGCCCTTCGACCCGACCGCCAGCAGCGCGATGATCGCGAAGGTCGGGGCCAGCGGCAGGATGCCGGGCAGCACGTTGCCGCGCTTCGAGGCCAGCACGATCAGGGCGGTGACGATCCCGCCGATCAGCCCCTTCCACAACACGTCCATGCTCGGATCCTCTCGCGCCGACTATCCCGCCCCGCCGATAGCCCCTATCTCTGGGATTGGCGACGCTAACCGAGGATGTGCGATGGCTTTCTCCGCCGAGGAACGCGCGGTCCTGTTGGCCGTGAAGGGCGTCGGCCCGACCGTGGTGCAACGTCTGGAGCAGGTCGGGATCGAGGATCTCGCCGCCCTGGCGCGCCAGGACGCCGGCGCGGTCTGCGCGGCGGCCTCGGCCCTGGTCGGCTCGACCTGCTGGCGCAACAGCCCGCAGGCGCGCGGGGCGATCGCCGCCGCCATCGAGGCGGCCCGCGCGCGCACGGCGGACGCCTAGAAATGGCCAAGGCCGATCCACCGTTCGGCGCCTCGGAGACCGACTACGAGGCTTGGGCGCGCCTCGAGGTCGCCCGCTGGCGGACGGAGATGCTGAAGTCGCCCAACCTGCTCGATAAGACCACCCGCGGCGTCCAGCAGAAGATCAACAGCGTCATTCCCGAACAGGTGCACAAGACCGCCACCGCGGTCATCGAGCAGATGACCCGGGCGATCCTGACCGGCTCCAACGTGGTCACCGCCGCGCCCTTGCGCGACGCCCCGCTGGCGGTCCGCGACGCCCGGGCGATCACCGCCATCGGAGCCTATCGCACCACCGCGGCGGTCGAGGGCGGCGTCGCCGGGGCCGGCGGGTTCTGGCTGGCGGTCGCCGACTTCCCGGCGCTCATCACCATCAAGCTCAAGCTGTTGTTCGACCTGATGGCGATCTACGGCAAGTCGGGGAAGGACTTCTCCGAACGGCTCTACCTGCTGCACATCTTCCAGCTGGCCTTCTCCTCGGCCGCGCACCGCGCCGAGGTGTTCCGGTCGATGGAGAACTGGGACGCCCGCGCCCACCCCGAGCACCTGGACGACTTCGACTGGCGCCGCTTCCAGCAGGAGTACCGGGACTACATCGACCTGGCCAAGATGGCCCAGCTGATCCCGATCGTCGGCGCCCCCATCGGCGCGGTCGTCAATTGGCGGCTGACCCAGCGGGTCGGCGACATGGCGATCAATGCCTATCGCATGCGCCGCCTAGGCTGAAAGCTGCTGCAGAGACGCCCTGGCGAGCTTCTCGACGAGCGCGTCGGGGATGGGCCGGCTCGGCGAGAACGTGACCCCCGTCTTGGTGGACTTGAGCCCGGCGGCGGCGATGTCGTCGCTGTGCTCGGCGATGGCGGAAGCCGACAGATAGAGACCGCACTGCTTGCTGAACGCCGCGTAGCCCGCAACGACGGACTGCCCGAGCCTGAACCCCGGCATCTTGTAGGCGATGACCTCTTCGGCGTCCGGCAGCGCACGCGCCAACGCCGAACGCAGCCCAAGCAGGAGCGGGCGAAGGCTCTCAGGGGCCTCGGCGATGTAGGCGTCGTGATCCGCAACCATGGTCAGGACAGGCTTCCGCTGGCGTGACTGCGAGCTCAGTCTCGGTCGGCCGAGCGGCTGGATCAAGCGATCCTGGGAAGCGGGCGTGCATTGCGCGCTCGCCTGCGGCCTTCCGTCCCGCGCGTGATTTCTGGACGCATTCGTCCATTTTACCCATTGCGGCCGATCCGAACTCGCCCTACTTCGGTCTTGATTGGACTACTGCGTCCACTTTTCGATTTTCAGGCGCTCCACATGGCGATTTTGCCCAAGAAGTTCGTGCCCCTCGCCGTCGGCGGGGTCGTCGCGGTCGGCCTCGTGATCGGCGGCGGCGCCTGGTGGATGAACAAGCAGAAGTTCGAAGCCACCGACAACGCCTTCATCCAGGCCGACAAGGTCACCGTCGCCCCGCAAGTCGACGGCTACGTCGCCGAGGTGCTGGTGGCCGACAACCAGCACGTCCAGGCCGGCCAGGTGCTGGTCCGCCTCGACACCGCTCCGCTCAAGGCGGCGCTGGCCAAGGCCGAGGCCAACGCCGCGGCGCTGGACGCCGCCGTCCGCGCGGTCGACGACAAGGCCCGGCTGGAACAGGCGATGATCGCCCAGAAGGCGGCCGGGGTCGCCTCGGCCCACGCCGAGTCCCAGCTCGCCCAGGCCGAACTCGCCCGCTACGGAACCCTGGCCGGCCAGGGCTGGGTCTCGCCGCAACGCGCCCAGTCGGCCCGCGCCGCCGCCAGCCAGGCCGCCGCCAGCGTCGACCAGGCCAAGGCCACGCTGGAGGCCGAGCGCCGCAGCGCCGACAGCCTCGGCTCGGCCCGCGACCAGACCGTCGCCCAGGCCAACGCCGCCCGCGCCGCCGTCGAGCAGGCGCGCATCGACCTCGACCGCGCCGAGATCAAGGCCCCGGCCTCCGGCGTCGTCGGCGCCCGCGCCGTGCGCACCGGCCAGTACGTGCGTCCCGGCTCCTCGCTGATGACCGTGGTGCCGCTCGGCCAGGCCTATGTGGTCGCCAACTTCAAGGAGACCCAGGTCGCCCGCCTGAAGATCGGCCAGCCGGTGACCATCAAGGCCGACGCCTTCGGCAAGCAGGAGATCAAGGGCAAGATCGACAGCTTCGCCCCGGCCACCGGTTCGGAGTTCGCGCTGATCCCGGTCGAGAACGCGGTCGGCAACTTCACCAAGATCGCCCAGCGGCTGCCGGTGAAGATCGCCGTCGATCCGAAGTCGCCGCTGGCCGGCGCCCTGCGTCCCGGCCTCTCGGTCGAGGTCAAGGTCGACGTCACCGCCGACACCGGCCCGAGCTTCGCCGAAGCCACGCCCTCGGCCGAATACGCCCGGCGCGGCGTCGCCCGCTAAGAGGCCGCCGCCGTGAGCGACGCCGCCATCGACCCGAAGCCGGGCGCGCCGCCGGCCACGCCGGGCGGTCACGTGACCGCGTCGGGCGAGGTCGACTGGGTCAAGATCTTCCTCGGCTTCGGCGGGATGGTGGTCGGCCAGTTCATGGCCACCCTCGACATCCAGATCGTCGCCTCCTCGCTCAGCCAGATTCAGGCCGGCGTCGGCGCCAGCGCCGACGAGATCAGCTGGGTGCAGACCATCTATCTGCTGGCCGAGGTGGTGATCATTCCGCTCACCGCCTACCTGACCAAGATGTGGGGCACGCGGCCGGTCTACGTGTTCGCCGCCGCCGCCTTCATCGTCACCTCGATCATGACCGGGCTGTCGACCAGCATCGAGATGATGATCGCCACGCGCGCGCTGCAGGGCCTGGCCGCCGGGGCGATGATCCCGGCCGTGTTCGCCACCGCCATGACGGTGTTCCCGCCCGAGAAGCGGGTGATGGCCAACGTCACCGTCGGGCTGATCGTCACCCTGGCGCCGACCATCGGCCCGACCCTGGGCGGGCACCTGACCGAGGCGCTGAACTGGCGCTGGCTGTTCTTCGTCAACGTCCCGCCCGGCCTGCTGGTGATGTTCCTGGTCGGCCGTTACGGCGACTTCGACAAGGGCGACCCGTCGCTGGCCAAGGGCATCGACTGGTTCGGCCTGTTCACGATGACGGTGTTCCTGCTCTCGATGCAGTACGTCTTCGAGGAGGGCTCGAGCGAGGGCTGGTTCGAGGACGACCTGATCCTCTGGCTGACCGTGACCGCGGTGATCACCGGCGCCGTCTTCATCTGGCGCCAGCTCACCTACAAGCAGCCGATCGTCTCGCTGAAGCCCTTCACCGACCGCAATTTCACCCTCGGCTTCCTGATGAACGCGGTCTCCGGGATGAGCCTGTTCGGCGGCACCTTCATCCTGCCGCTGTTCCTCGGGCAGATCCGCCAGTATTCGGCGGCGGAGGTCGGCACCACGATGCTGGTCTCGGGCCTGACCATGTTCCTCAGCGCCCCGATCGTCGGCCGCGTCGTGCGGCTGATGGACCCGCGGATCTCGCTGGTCGCCGGCTTCGCCCTGGCCGCCTACGGGGTGGGGCTGGGCGTCAAGGTCACCGCCGAGTGGGGCTTCTGGGAGTTCGCGGCCCTGCAGGCGATCCGCGGCTTTGGGGTGATGATCGCGATGATCGCCGCCCAGGCGCTGTCGGTCTCCACCCTGCCGGTCTCGATGATGAAGGACGCCTCGGGACTGGTGAACCTGATCCGCAACGTCGGCGGCGCCATCGGGCTGGCGGTGCTGACCACCATCCTCAGCGATCAGACCGCCGCGCATCTGTCGGAGCTGTCGGCGGCGATGACCGTGGCCAATCTGCAGGGCCAGGAGATGCTGGCCGGCCTGACCTCGATGATGGAAGCCCAGGGTCTGGCCGATCCCGAGGGCGCGGCCCGCAAGTTCCTGGGCATGGCCCTGCGCCGCGACGCCGCCGTGCTCGGCTTCGCGGACGGCTTCTACTTCCTGGCGCTCGGCTGCGCTTTCGCCGCGCTGCTTGGCTTCCTGGCCACGCCGGGCAAGGCTCCGCCGTCCAGCGGCGGCGGGGGTCACTGATGCCCCGCGCGCCCGGCCAGATCGACCTCGCCAAGACCGAGGCTATTCTCGACGCCGCCGCCGAGGTGTTCGGCGAGCGGGGCCTGGCCGCCTCGATGGAAGAGATCGCCCGGCGCGCGCGCGTCTCCAAACAGACGATCTACAACCACTACGGCTCCAAGCCCGAGCTGATCCGCGCCATCGTCGATCGTCGGGTGGCCGAGATCACCGCCCCGCTGCTGATGCCCGAAGCCGTCGACCATCCGCAGGAGGCGCTGGCCGCGCTCGGCCGCTCGATGCTGACCGCGGTGCTGAACGTGCGCGGGACCTCGATGCTGCGCATGACCGTCGAGAGCGCGGCGGAGCAACCGGACCTGGCGCGCGCCTTCTTCGAGGCCGGCCCCGCCACCTCGCGCCGCCGGCTGGCCGAGTTCCTGGCCATGGAGACCGAGAACGGCCGCATGGCGGTCGACGATCCGGTCCTGGCCGCCGAGTTCTTCGCCAGCATGGTGATCGGCGGCCACCAGATCGCCCAGCTGCTGGGGGTCGAACGCCAGTTCTCGGCCGCCGAGATCGACCGGGTCGCCGGCGAGGCCGCCGCGCGTTTCATGCGGGCCTATTCAGCCTAGAACCGCCGGCGCCGCACAACCTTCACCGAACGATGATGCGGGCGCCATGCGCGTGCGCGATCAGCCCTTCAGTCTTTAACTCGAGGGTAACCATGTTCGCCAAATCCCTGGGCCTCGCCGCCCTCGTCGCCGCCGGCTCGCTCGCGCTTCCCGCCGCCGCCGCGACCACCATCACCCCGGTCGGCGTCACCGCCACCAACACCTTCCCGTTCTGGGGGACCTACAACGCCGAGAACCTGATCGACGGCAGCGGCCTGTCGGGCGGCCTGCACGACGCCGACTACGCCAACATGTGGATGACCGACCTCGGCGTGTCGGCCGCCACCCTGACCTTCGACCTCGGCCAGACCTACAAGCTCTCGGGCGCCGACATCTGGAACTACAACTTCGGCGTCGAAGAGTTCGCCTCGACCCTCGACCGCGCCTCCAAGGCCTTCAAGATCTCGATCTCGACCGACGGCGTGAGCTACACCCAGGTGCTGTCCGGCGAACTGGCGCGCGGGACCGGCAAGGCGCTGGCGGCCGAGACCTTCGGCTTCGGCGGCGCGGCGCGCTACATCCAGATCGCGCTGGACGGCAATCACCAGAAGTATCCGGAGACCTACGGCTACGCCCCGATCGGCCTGTCGGAAGTGCGCTTCACCGGCTCGGCCGTGCCGGAACCGGCGACCTGGGCGATGATGATCACCGGCTTCGGCCTGGCCGGAACCGCCCTGCGCTCGGCCCGCCGCCGCGGCCAGCAGTTCGCCTGACGGGTCAGGGCGCGGTGAGCGGCTCCCAGGCCGCCATCGCGCCCTTGGCCACGCTGAGCAGCTTTTCTTCCGAGGCCCCGTCGCGGGCCTGGATCGACATGCCCTGCTGGACGGTCAGGTAGAACGCCGCCAGCGCCCCGACATCGACGCCCGGGGCCAACTCGCCATCCTCGACGGCGCGGCGCAGGCGCGCCTCCAGCCCCGACTGGCCCTGGGCCCGGTTCTCGCGCAGGGCGGCGCAGACGCTGGCGCTGGCCTCGGTCGTGTTGAGCTGCGAGAGCACGACCATGCAGCCGCGCGGCTTGCCCGGCCTTGAGAAGGAATGTGCGGTGGCGGTCAGAAAACCCGCCACGGCCGAGCGCGCATCAGGCGCGTTGTCGACGACGTCCCAGATCTGCGGCCCTTCGGTGCGGCCGTAGAGCTCGACCGCCTCGCGGAACAGCGCCTCCTTCGAGCCGAAGGCTGCGTAGAGGCTGGGCGAGCCGATGCCCATCGCCTCGGTGAGGTCGCTGATCGACGCGCCCTCGTAACCCTTGACCCAGAACACTTCCATGGCCCGGGTCAGGGCGGCGTCGCGATCGAAACTGCGGGGTCGGCCGCGTTCGGCCATGGCTCAACCTTTCTGTATCGACCGATATATAAATCCCTTGACGGGACCGGGCAAGCCGACCATCTGCTTTCTGTATCGAACGACACAGAAATGGAGCAAACACGTGTCGAACCTCTCCGGAAAGCGCGCCCTGGTCACCGGCGCCAGCCGTGGCATCGGCGCCGCCATCGCCCTGCGCCTGGCGCGCGAAGGCGCCGACGTCGCCGTCACCTACGAACGCTCGGCCGACAAGGCGCAGGCCCTCGTCGCGCAGATCGAGGCCTTGGGCCGCAAGGGTCTGGCGATCCTGGCCGACAGCGCCGACCCCGCGGCGGTCAAGGCCGCGGTCGACCGCGCTGCCGCCGAGCTGGGCGGGCTGGACATCCTGGTGAACAACGCCGGGATCGCCCGCGGCGTCGGGCCGGTCGAAGGCTGGACGCTCGAAGACATCGACCAGCTGCTGGCGGTGAACGTGCGCGGGGTGATCGTCGCCGCCCAGGCCGCGGCCGCGCACCTGCCCAAGGGCGGGCGGATCATCAACATCGGCTCGAACCTGGCCGAGCGGGTGCCGATGGCCGGCATCACCCTCTACGCGATGACCAAGTCGGCGCTGCTGAGCTTCACCAAAGGTCTGGCCCACGACCTGGGGCCCAAGGGCGTCACCGTGAACCTGGTGCACCCGGGCTCGACCGATACCGACATGAACCCGGCCGCCGGCCCCGGCGCCGATCCGCAGCGGGCGCGCATGCCCATTCCCGAATACGGAAAGCCGGAAGACATCGCCAGCGCGGTCGCCTGGCTGGCCAGTCCGGAAAGCCGCTTCGCCAACGGCGCCGGCTTCGTCATCGACGGCGGTGCCAACGCCTAGGCCTGAGGGGGATTGCTGAGGTCAGCAGTCCCCCGTCTCGACGCGGGCCTCAGCCCTCTTCGTCTTCCGTGAAGCCCATCATGTGGAAGCCGGCGTCCACGTGGATCAGCTCGCCGGTGGTCGAACGACCAAGATCCGACAGCAGCCACAGGGCGGCGCCCGCGACGCCTTCCATCGAGGTGTCTTCCTTCAGGGCCGAAAGGTCGCGGCCCTTGGCCAGCATGCCCTTTCCGCCGGAAATCCCGGCCAGGGAAAGGGTGCGCATCGCTCCCGGCGACAGCGCATTGACGCGGATGCCCTTGGGGCCGAGGTCGCGGGCCACGTAGCGGGTCGCCGCTTCCAGCGCCGCCTTGGCCACGCCCATGGTGTTGTAGTTCGGGATCGCCCGCTCCGACCCCATGTAGGTCAGGCAGATGATCGACCCGCCGTTCGGCATCAGCTTCTCAGCCCGGCGCGCGCAGTCGACGAAGCTGTAGGCGGAGATGTCCATCGCCTGCAGGAAACCTTCCCGCGTGGCGTTGTCGACGAACGAGCCCTTGATCTGGTCGCGCGGCGCGTAGGCGATCGCATGCACGAAGAAGTCGATGGTCCCGAACGCCTGCTTCACGGCCTCGAAGGCGGCGTCCATCTGGTCGTCCTGGGTCACGTCGACCGGCACGACCGTCTTGACGCCGACGCTCTCGGCGAGCGGCTGCACGCGGCGCTCCATGCCCGGCAGGTGGAAGAACGCCATCTCGGCGCCTTGCGCCGCCAGCTGCGAGGCGATGCCCCAGGCGATCGAGTCGTGGTTGGCGATGCCGATCACCACGCCCTTCTTGCCCTTCATCAGATCGCCCTTCGGCAGATCCCAGCCATCCTTGGCCATGCGCGTCTCCTCGCGAATTGTCGTGTGGGTTTTTGGACGGCTGCGCGAGCCTGCGCAAGCGGCTTCGCCGCGGGGTCAGCCCGAGCGGGACAGCAGGACGCCCCCGGCGACCAGGGCGCAACAAAGGGCGGTATAGACCGCCGCGATCACGATCAGCGTGCTGGGCGCGACCGCCAGCAGCTGGGTCGAGCCGCTCAATCCGCGGCCGACCCAGATCGCCAGCGGCGCGATGAGCAAGGCGGCGCCAAGGGCGATCAACGACCGCCCCACGACTTTCCGCATGGCCTAGACCCGCGCCATAACCAGGCAGCCGTTGGTGCCGCCGAAGCCGAACGAGTTCGACATCACGGTCTCCAGCTGCACGTCCTTGCGCTCGCGCAGGATCGGCAGGTCGGCGAACTCGGGGTCGAGGGTCTCGATATGAGCGCTCTCGGCCGCAAAGCCGTTGTTGAGCATCAGCAGGCTGTAGATCGCCTCCTGCGCGCCGGCCGCGCCCAGGCTGTGGCCGGTCAGCGACTTGGTCGACGAGATCAGCGGCACGTTCGCGCCGAACACCTCGCGCACCGCGCCCATTTCCTTGGAGTCCCCGACCGGGGTCGAGGTGCCGTGCGGGTTCAGGTAATCGATCTTGCGGCCGCCGAGATCGGCCATCGCCAGGCGCATGCAGCGCACCGCGCCCTCGCCGGACGGGGCGACCATGTCGAAGCCGTCCGAATTGGCCGCGTAGCCGACGATCTCGCCGTAGATCTTGGCTCCGCGGGCCTTGGCGCGCTCGTACTCTTCCAGCACGACGATGCCGGCGCCGCCGGCGATCACAAAGCCGTCGCGGTCCTTGTCGTAGGCGCGGCTGGCGGTCGCCGGCCGGTCGTTGAAGTTCGAGCTCATCGCGCCCATGGCGTCGAACAGCACGCTCAGCGACCAGTCCAGCTCTTCGGTGCCGCCGGCGAACACCACGTCCTGCTTGCCCATGAGGATCTGCTCGTAGCCCGAGCCGATGCAGTGGGTGGAGGTGGCGCAGGCCGACGAGATCGAGAAGTTCAGGCCCTTGATCTTGAACCAGGTGGCCAGGGTCGCCGAGGCGCCCGAGCTCATCGCCTTGGGCACCGCAAACGGGCCGACCCGCTTGGGGCCGCGTTCCTTGGCGGTGTGGGCCGCCTCGATGATCGCCTTGGTCGACGGCCCGCCGGAGCCGACGATCAGGCCGGTGCGCTCGTGGGAGACCTCGGCCTCCTCGAGGCCGGCGTCGGCGATCGCCTGTTCCATGGCGATGTGGCCGAAGGCCGTGCCCTGGGCCAGGAACCGCGCCGCGCGCCGGTCGACCAGCTTTTCCCAGTCAAGGCCGGGATCGGCGTGGACCTGCGAGCGGAAGCCCAGCTCGGCGTACTCGGGCGAGAAGCTGATGCCGGACTTGGCCTCGCGCAGCGAAGCCAGGACTGCATTGGCGTCAGCGCCAATGGACGAGACGATACCGATGCCGGTGATGACGACGCGACGCATGTGTCTTGCCTGTGCTCTCAGACCAGGTCCTTGGCGTCGAACAGGCCGACGCGCAGGTCCTTGGCTTCGTAGATCACCTTGCCGTCGGCCTCGAGCACGCCGTCGCCGATGCCCATGACCAGCTTGCGGATGATCACGCGCTTGAGGTCGATCTTGTAGACCAGTTTCTTGACCTTCGGGGTCACCTGGCCGGTGAACTTCACCTCGCCGACGCCCAGGGCGCGGCCCTTGCCGGGCGCGCCCGACCAGCCGAGGAAGAAGCCGACCAGCTGCCACATGGCGTCCAGGCCCAGGCAGCCCGGCATCACCGGGTCGTTGATGAAGTGGCACTGGAAGAACCAGAGGTCCGGATTGATATCCAGCTCGGCTTCCAGATAGCCCTTGCCGTGCGCGCCGCCGTCTTCGGTGATCTTCACGATGCGATCGAACATCAGCATCGGAGGCACCGGCAGCTGGGCGTTGCCCGGGCCGAACATCTCGCCTCGGCCGCAGGCCAGCAGCTCTTCGAGATTGTAGTGGTCCTTGGCCTTGGCGCCCTGGATCATGCTTGGCTTTCTTGGCGGCGGCCCGTTTTTCCGAGCCTCGGGAATCGTGAATTTCAGGCCCTAGCAGAGCCGCGCGGCAGGCTCAACGGCTGCGCGCGGCGCCGGGACGGCGCACTTTACACTGGATCGCGTCGGAAGTTCCCCACAGTTCGCCCGCCTGGGCCCACCCGGAGACCCCGTCGCTGCGCACCCGGCACCAGCCGTCTTCGCACGCCTTGACCAGTTCGGCGACCGAACGCGGGTTCATGTAGGCGGTGATCTCGGCCTCGGCCCGCGGCTTCTTGTGCAAGGCCAGACGCGTGGGCTTGACCCGCATGACCGTGGACTCGCCGCTGGTCAGCCGGCGGTGCACCCAGGCCATCCCGCCGTCGGGATCGCAGATCCGCCGCCACTCGGTGTTCTCGGCGATCACCTGCACCGGCAGGCCCTTGGCTTGGTAGACCCACAAAAGCTTGTGATCTTCCCCCGGCCCGGCCCGCGCATAGACTTTGTCGAACTTCAGCGAGACGTAACGCGGCACCGGCTGGCCGGACGGCGTCTGGCGCGGCGCCGCCTGGGCGGCAGGCGTCAGGGCGGCCAAAATCAACGCGGCCGTCAAAAAAACGGGCGTTACGCGCTTCCGCAGTCCAAAGGTACGTCGCTCGCCTTGGCCGTCCATGGGGGCTTTGCTAGAGGTTCTTCGTCACAACGCAAGGCGCGCCACGCGCAGTTAAAGATTCCTTTCAAACGCCATGGCCGCTCGAAAACCCAAAGTCATCGTCACCCGCCGCCTCCCCGACCCGGTAGAGACCCGGATGCGGGAGCTGTTCGACACCGAGCTGAACCTCGACGACGTACCGCTCGACCGTGAAGCGCTGATCAAGGCGGTGCAGCGGGCCGACGCCATCGTCCCGACCATCACCGACCACATCGACGCCGACCTGATCGCCGCGGCCGGCGACAAGCTGAAGCTGATCGCCAACTTCGGCGCCGGCGTCGATCACATCGACGTGGTCGCCGCCAACGAGCGCGGCATCGCCGTCACCAACACCCCCGGGGTGCTGACCGAGGACACCGCCGACCTGACCATGGCGCTGATCATGGCCGTCTCGCGCCGGATCGTGGAGGGCGCCAACGTCGTGCAGGCCGGCGAGTTCACCGGCTGGACCCCGACCTGGATGATGGGCCGGCGGGTCAACGGCAAGCGGCTGGGGATCATCGGCATGGGCCGCATCGGCCAGGCGGTGGCGCGCCGCGCCAAGGCCTTCGGCATGCAGATCCACTACCACAACCGCAAGCCGGTCAGCCATGTGATCGCCGAGGAGCTGGAGGCCACCTACTGGGAGAGCCTCGACCAGATGCTGGCCCGCATGGACATCATCTCGGTCAACTGCCCGCACACGCCGGCGACCTATCACCTGCTGTCGGCGCGGCGGCTGAAGCTGCTGCAGCCGCACGCCGTGGTGGTCAACACCGCCCGCGGCGGCATCATCGACGAGGGCGCGCTGGCCGACCTGCTGGCCGCCGGCGCCGTCGCCGGGGCGGGCCTGGACGTGTTCGAGTTCGAGCCGGCGATCAATCCCAAGCTGCTCACCCAGCCGAACGCCGTGCTGCTGCCGCACCTGGGCTCGGCCACGGTCGAGGCGCGCATCGACATGGGCGAGAAAGTGATCATCAACCTGAAGACCTGGATGGACGGCCACCGCCCGCCCGACCGGGTCATCCCGGCGATGCTCTAGTCCCGCAGACCTCGCATTCGGGGTCCGCGCCGATCCGCACGGTGCGGCTCTCGCCCGACAGCCCGTCATAGATCAGCAGCCGGCCGGCCAGCGGCTCGCCGGCCCCGGCGACCAGCTTGACGGTCTCCAGCGCCATCATCGAGCCGATCACCCCGGCCAGCGCTCCGACCACCCCGACCGCCGAGCAGGTCTCGGCCTCGGGCGGGACCTCCGGCACCAGGCAGCGATAGCAGGGCCTGCCGCGGAACACCCCGACCTGGCCGGTCCAGCGGCCGATCGCGCCGGACACCAGCGTCCGCTCGTGGTGCACGCAGGCGGCGTTGACCGCAAAGCGGGTGGCGAAGTCGTCGGTGCCGTCCAGCACCAGGTCGACGCCGGAGACCAGCGGCCCGATGTTGCACGGCTCGACGTGCACCGGCGCGCAATCCACATGCACGTGCGGGTTCAGGGCCCGCAGCTGGTCGGCGGCGGCCTCGACCTTGCGGCGGCCGACGTCGGCGTCGCGGAAGATCACCTGGCGCTGCAGGTTCGACGTATCGACCACGTCGGCGTCGGCCAGCACGATCCGCCCGATCCCGGCCGCGGCCAGATAGAGCGCCGCCGGCGCGCCCAGGCCCCCGGCCCCGACGATCAGCACGCTGGCCGCCTTCAGCCGCTGCTGGCCCTGGCCGCCGACCTCGCGCAGCACCAGATGGCGGGCGTATCGCTCGACTTCGTCGTCGGTGAAGCTCATCGTCGCCTCGTTACGTTTCAGCGCCTCGCCGTCCGGCCAGGTCGCAGCGCGCTTGACCTCGCCCGTCCCCCTGGCCACATCGAGAGCCATGACGACAAGCTCGAACTTCCCCGATTGGCACGGCACCACCATCCTCGCGGTGCGCAAGGGCGGCAAGACCGTGATCGCCGGCGACGGCCAGGTCTCCATGGGCCAGACCGTCGTCAAGGGCAACGCCCGCAAGGTCCGCACCCTGGCCGGCGGCAAGGTGCTGGCCGGGTTCGCCGGCGCCACCGCCGACGCCTTCACCCTGATCGAGCGGCTCGAGGCCAAGCTCGAGCAGTATCCCGACCAGCTGGCCCGCGCCTGCGTCGACCTCGCCAAGGACTGGCGCACCGACCGCTACCTGCGCCGGCTGGAGGCCATGCTGCTGGTCGCCGACAAGGACTCGATCTTCACCGTCACCGGCGTCGGCGACGTGCTGGAGCCTGAAACCGGCGTCGCGGCCATCGGCTCGGGCGGCAACTACGCGCTCGCCGCCGCCCTGGCCCTCGTCGACAGCGAGCTCTCGGCCGAGGAAGTGGCCCGCAAGGCCATGGGCATCGCCGCCAAGATCTGCGTCTACACCAACGGAGAGCTGACGGTTGAAAGCCTGTAGCCTGATCCTGGCTGCGCTTCTCCTCTCGACCCCCGTCATGGCCGAACCTGATCCCTCCGCGGTCGTCGCCGCGGAGCGGGCCTTTGCGGCCGACGGTCTGGCCCACGGGATCAAGCGCTCGTTCCTGGCCCACTCGACGCCGGACGCGATCCTGTTCGCCCCCGATCCGGTCAAGGCGCACGAGCTCTATGGCCCGCGGCCCGACAAGCCCCACCCGCCGCTGGTCTGGTGGCCGCTGTGGGCCGGGATCGCCCGCTCCGGCGACCTCGGCTTCACCACCGGACCCAGCACCTTCGACGGCAAGGAGAACGGCTGGTACTTCACCGTCTGGGCCCGGCAGGAGGGCGGCGGCTGGAAGTGGATCTATGACGGCGGCTCGCCCAGCGCCCATGGCGCAGCGCCGCCGCAAGGCTCGGACCCGGCCTATCTGGCGCCGGCCACCGGACCGCAGGCCACCGCCGCCGCCGCGATGCGCGCCGTGCAGGCCGCCGAGGCCGCCCTGGCCAGGACCGCAACCGGCGACGTCGCCGGCGCCTATCGCGCCGCCCTCGCCCCCGACGCCCGCGTCACCGGATCGCCGTCGGTCCCGGCCACGACCCCGGCTGCGGTGGAGGCGGAACTGGCCGCGCGCCCCGCGGCCATCGCCTTCGCCCCGCTCGGCGGCCGCGCCTCGGCGGGCGGCGATCTGGTCTGGACCTATGGCGATGCGCGCTGGACCGAGGGGCCGAAAGATCGCCGCGGGCACTATGTCCGCATCTGGCAGAGCCGCGCCGAAGGCTGGCGCTTGGTCTTCGATCAGATTCTTCCTGTCGCAGACGCGCCCGCATGACTATCTAGCGGCCCATGACTGAGTTTTCGCCCCGAGAGATCGTCTCCGAGCTCGACCGCTACATCGTCGGCCACCCCGACGCGAAGAAGGCCGTCGCCGTCGCCCTGCGCAACCGCTGGCGCCGCCGCCGCGTGCCGGCCGACCTGCGCGACGAGGTGACGCCCAAGAACATCCTGCTGATCGGCCCGACCGGCGTCGGCAAGACCGAGATCGCCCGCCGGCTGGCGCGGCTCGCCCAGGCCCCGTTCCTGAAGGTCGAGGCCACCAAGTTCACCGAGGTCGGCTATGTCGGCCGCGACGTCGAGCAGATCGTCCGCGACCTGGTCGAAAGCGCCATGGCCATGGTCCGCGACAAGCGCCGGGCCGGCGTCCGCGCCCGCGCCGAGGCCGCCGCCGAGGAACGCATCCTCGACGCCCTGACCGGCCCCGGCTCGACCGCCGCCCGCGAAAGCTTCCGCAAGAAGCTGCGGGCCGGCGAACTGAACGACAAGGAAGTCGAGCTGACCCTGGCCGACTCCGGCGGCGGCCTGCCGATGTTCGACATCCCCGGCCAGCCCGGCGCCCAGATGGGCATGCTCAATCTCGGCGAGATGATGGGCAAGGCCTTCGGCGGCCGCACCAAGACCCACAAGACCACCGTCGCCGGCGCCCACGCGCCGCTGATCGCCGAGGAAAGCGACAAGCTGCTCGACCAGGAGGCCCTGACCCAGGAAGCCCTGGAGCTGGCCGAGAACAACGGCATCGTGTTCCTGGACGAGATCGACAAGGTCGCCTCCAACCGTGACCGCGCCGGCGCCGACGTCAGCCGCGAAGGCGTGCAGCGCGACCTGCTGCCGCTGATCGAGGGCACCACCGTCTCGACCAAGTACGGCCCGGTGAAGACCGACCACATCCTGTTCATCGCCTCGGGCGCGTTCCACGTCGCCAAGCCCTCGGACCTGCTGCCCGAGCTCCAGGGCCGCCTGCCGATCCGCGTCGAGCTGAAGGCCCTGACCCGTGACGACTTCCGCCGCATCCTGACCGAGCCGGAAGCCAACCTGATCCGCCAGCACCAGGCCCTGCTCGCCACCGAGGGCGTCACCCTGAAGTTCACCGAGGACGCCATCGACGCCCTGGCCGACGCCGCGGTGACCGTCAACGGCAGCGTCGAGAACATCGGCGCCCGCCGGCTGCAGACGGTGCTGGAGAAGGTGCTGGAAGAAATCAGCTACACCGCCTCCGACCGCGACGGCGAAACGGTCGACATCGACGCGGCCTATGTGACGGAACGGGTCGGGGGCCTGGCCCA
Organism: Phenylobacterium sp. GW823-FHT02A09; assembly: GCF_058797775.1. Lineage (NCBI taxonomy): Bacteria > Pseudomonadati > Pseudomonadota > Alphaproteobacteria > Caulobacterales > Caulobacteraceae > Phenylobacterium > Phenylobacterium sp. GW823-FHT02A09. The sequence goes on from NZ_JBXAJZ010000002.1 coordinate 802,572, forward strand.
GAACACCGATCTCAGCCGCTTCATACTCTAGACGCTGTCCCGGTTGGCTTGAATCAAGCCGGCCGGGATGAACAGGGTCGTATCTCCGAGTTCAGAGCCCTTCTTATCCACTCACGATGGTCCATCGTGAGTGGGAAGGGCTCTGACCCAGGGTTTTCCCTAGGCCGGGCAAGGACTTGACCCCCTTGCCCGGTCGCTGGCTTGGGCTCTCAATCCCCGCGACGCCGCAGGGAGGCCCCGCATGCAGGTCGAACTCGCCGAAGAGCGCATCTTCCGCATCGCCGACCGCTTCAGCCTGGAGCACGCCGAGGGCCGCGCCTGGGCCAAGCGGCTCGAGGCGTTCGGCGCCCTGGCCCGGGTCACCGGTCTGTTCAGCCAGCCCAAGGACGACGACTTCGCGGTGATCTATCGTGAACGGCGACTACAGCCGTTCTGGCGCGTCGCCGTCTCCACGGCCACGGCCTACGAGCGGCGGCGCAGCTATTCCGTGGCGGTCGGGCCCGAGGTCCGCCAGGTCACCCTCGACGGCAAGGCGTTCGACACGGTGAACGGCCAGTTCCTGCTCGAGGGCCTGGAATCCTGCCGTGAAGAGGCCCGCCGCGAGGTGTTCGTCGACGGCCTGAGCAAGCAGGTCGCGCCTGGCCTCGCTGGCTACCTGCAGCACGATGCGGTCGAAACCGACGCCGAAACACTGGCCAAGGCCACCGCCGAAGGCATGGTCGTCGTGCCGCCCCAGGCCAAGGCCTCGATGGTGGTCCGCGACGTCGTGGCCGCCGCGATCGGCAAGATCGACGCCGATACCGTCACCGAGGAGCTGGTGCGGGTCGAGGCTGTCGATCTCTACTACCGGCCGATCCACGCCTTCCGCTATCGCCGCGCCGACAAGGAGGCGGTCGTCGAGTTCGACGCCGTCACAGGCGAGGCCCGGGTCGGCGGCGCCACCTTCGAGCAGTACCTGGGCAAGGCGCTGGACCCGCGCTTCCTGCTCGACGTGGGGGCCGAGACCCTGAACTTCGTGGTGCCGGGCGCGAACCTCGCAAAGCTGATCATCGTCAAGGGCATGGAGATGAAGGGTATGCGCCCTTCCTGAAGCCTCACCCCCGCCGCGCGTCGTAGATCGCCCGTTCCAGGGCGCGGGCGAAATCGGCCCGCTCGACCGGGCTGAGCGCCTGCGCCACCGAGGCGTGGCGGCCGGACATCGCCACCCGCACGCCATGGACGACGTCGTCCTCGTCGATCTCCAGGGCCACCCGGGTGAAGGCGGTCGGGCTTTCCCAGATGACTTCGCAGGACTTCGGCGTCTCGCGCACCACCCGCACCTCGCGCGCGGTGACCAGCACCCGCTCGATCTTCTTGGCGGCGGCGTAGCTGGCGGCGAACGCGGCGATCACGGCCAGCACGTCGAGCCCGAGGAACACCGGCACGAAGGTGGCGCCCATCGACAGAAACACGCCGGCCGCCACGCAGTTGAACAGCGTGACGATGCCGATCAGCACCACGAACCCCCGCTGCGACAGCGAGCGGTTGGGGGTGATCACGGCGTCCATGTAGACGAGGCCATCCATCGGGCGAGCAGTCTAGTGCGCGGCAGGCGGAAGTGGAAACCGGTTCCGCCGCCCGTCGCGCGCGCCAAGAAGCCGAAAACGGACGCGAAAAGCCCGCACCCCTTGGCGAGGCGGCCCGGCCGGGCGATGTTCGCCCCGCCATGGCCAAGCCCGTCACCAATAAGCGCGTCTCGCCCGCGGAAAAAGCCCGCGTCGAGGAACTGTTCCACCGGTTCGAGTCGCTGAGCGACGATCCGCGCACCGAGCTCAACTACGACAGCCCCTACACCCTAGTCGTGGCGGTGGCGCTGTCGGCCCAGGCCACCGACGTCGGGGTCAACAAGGCGACGGCCAAGCTGTTCCCGGTCGCCCACACCCCCGAGGACATGCTGGCGCTCGGCGAGGAAGGCCTGATCCCCTACATCAACTCGATCGGACTGTTCCGCACCAAGGCCAAGAACGTCATCGCCGCGGCCAGGATCATCGTCGAGCAGCACGGCGGCGAGGTGCCGCTGAACCGCGACGACCTGATGGCCCTGCCCGGCGTCGGGCGAAAGACCGCCAGCGTCGTGCTCAACGAACTGGGCGTGGAACCGGCCATCGCCGTCGACACCCACGTCTTCCGCGTCGCCCATCGGCTCAAGCTGTCGTCCGGCAAGACCCCCGACCAGGTCGAGGCCGATCTCATGGCCCTGGTCCCCGCGCCCTACCTGACCCGCGCCCATCACTGGCTGATCCTGCACGGCCGCTACACCTGCGTCGCCCGCCGACCCAAGTGCGAGGAATGCCAGGTGGCCGACCTCTGCCCGTCCAAGATCCTGTTCAGCCGCGCGGCGTGACGCCATGGCCAACCATCTGCCGCTCAACGCCCTGCGGGTCTTCGAGGCCTGCGCCCGCCACGGCAGCTTCCTGAGCGCCGCCGAGGAGCTGGCGATCACGCCGGGCGCCGTCTCGCGCCACATCAAGGGCCTCGAGGCCGAGTTGGAGACCCGGCTGTTCGATCGCTTCAACCGCGCCGTGCGGCTGACGGCGGCCGGCGAGCAGCTGTCGGTCGGCGTGCGCCAGGGCCTCTCGACCATCCAGTCGGCGGTCGATGCGGTGCGCTCCAAGCGCGACGCGCCGCTCGTGGTGACGGTGCTGCACTCGCTCGCCGCCCGCTGGCTAGTGCCGCGGCTGCACGACTTCCAGCGCCGCTATCCGGAAGTGCAGATCCTTGTCGCCGCCTCCGACCACGCCGCGGACCTGGCGCGCGAGAACATCGACGTGGCCATCCGGCTCGGGCGTGGCCCCTACCCCGGCCTGCACGTCACCCACCTGTTCGACACCCTGATGACGCCGGTGTGCAGCCCGGGCCTGGTCGAGAAGTACGGCCCCTTCAACCACCCCAACGACCTGCGCGGCGTCACCCTGCTGCACGACGTGCTGATGCTGCCGGAAGAGCCGGACTGGGCGGACTGGCTCGCCGCCGCCGGCGCCGACCGGGTCGATCCCAACCCGGGACCGCGGTTCTCCAACACCTACCTGGCGGTCGAAGCGGCGCTGGCCGACCGGGGTCTCGCCTTCGCACACAAGGCCATGGTGATCGACGACCTGGCCAACGGCCGGCTGGTGCAGCCTTTCGACCTGTCGCTGCCCAGCCCGTTCAGCCACTGGGTGCTGTCGCTGCCGGAAAAAGCCGAGCAACCCAACATCCGCCGCTTCCGCAGCTGGCTGCTGGACCAGGCGCTGGCTGACGGCCTCGTCGAGATCGATTGACTTGAAGTCACCTGACTGGCGCTAAGCTCGTTTGTCGCAGCGCAGCAAAGCTGAGAATTTAGGGGCGTCCGACGCTGTAGGAGCCTCCCCGTGACCTGCACCTATCCTCAATCGATTGAATTTTCGCGCACCGACGTGCTGCGCGACATCATCCTCGTCTTCGCCGTCGCTGTGATCGCCTCCCCCGCGGTGATCGCGCTTATCGGCGCGGCCTGACGAGCGCGGGCCGGCCCCCTTCCTCCAGCCGGCCCGCTCCCCTTCTCCCGTGCACGGCGAGACTCCTGGCGCACGGCTTGCAATGATCGGGGGGTGCCGCCCCCGCCCGAACCCATCTCAGGACGACGACCGCGCCTGCGCCTTCCGCGGGTGAACTGGCGTGCGGCCGTCCTGACGGTGGTGATCCTGGCCAATCTCGGCCTCGGCGGCTGGTTCGCCTTCGACCGCGCCTTCCTGCAGGACCTGCCCGTCGTCCCGGACAAGGAAGCGCTGTGGTCGATGGGCCGCCCGCCCGGCCTGACCTTCCTGGGCCCCGACGGCGAAGTGGTCGGCCGCCGCGGCCCGCGCCACGGTCCGCCCGCGCGCCTGTCGCAAATGCCCCAGCACGTGCCCCTGGCGTTCCTGGCCATCGAGGACCGCCGCTTCTATCAGCATGGCGCGATGGACCTGCGCGGCGTGCTGCGGGCGCTCAGCGTCAACGTCCGCGCCGGCGGCGTCGTCGAGGGCGGCTCGACGATCAGCCAGCAGCTGGCCCGCAACCTGTTCCTGACTCCTGACCAGACCCTGCGCCGCAAGATCCAGGAGGTGCTGCTCGCCGCTCAGCTCGAGCGGATGATGAGCAAGGACGAGCTGCTCGAGCTCTACTTGAACCGGATCTATTTCGGCGGCCGCGCCTATGGCTTGTCGGCCGCGGCCGAGACCTATTTCGGCAAGGCCCCGCAGGACCTCACCCTGGCCGAGGCCGCGGTGCTGGCCGCCCTGCCCCGCGCGCCCTCGCGACTGTCCCCCGCCAACGCCCCCGAGGCCGCCTGGGCCCGCGGCAAGGTGGTGCTGCGCCGGTTGGGCGACATGGCCTGGATCGACCCGGCCCTGGCCGCGCGCACCGCCGCCGGTCCGCCCCCTCCCCTCGCCCGGCTGGCCGCAGACGGCGAAGGCGACATGGCCTGGGCGTTCGACGCCGCCGCCGCCGAGGCCCGCCAGCGGCTGGGCGGCGCGACCCCGGACCTGGTCATCCAACTGACCGTCGATCCCCAGGCCCAGGCTGTCGCCGGCCACATCGTCCGCCGCACCATGGCCCGTGAGGGCTATCGCCGCGGCGCCCGTCAGGCCGCCCTGGTCGCCCTGACCCCGGACGGCGCGATCCGCGCCATGATCGGCGGCGTCGACCACGCCGCCAGCCCGTTCAACCGCGTCACCCAGGCCCGTCGCCAGCCGGGCTCGGCCTTCAAGCCGATCGTCTGGGCCGCAGCGCTCGATCACGGCGTGCGGCCGATGGACTGGCGCCAGGACGCGCCGATCCGCATCGGCGGCTGGAGCCCCGGCAACTACGGCGGCGGCTATCACGGCCAGGTGTCGGTGCAGCGCGCCCTGCAGCTCTCGATCAACACCGTCGCCGTGCGACTGGCCCGCGAGGCCGGGCTCGGCGAAGTGAGCACGCTGGCCCGCCGCTTCGGCCTGACCGGCATCCCCGAGCACCCCGGCGGCTCGATCGCGCTCGGGGCCTACGAGGTCACCCCGCTGGAACTGGCCGGGGCCTACCAGGTGCTGCAGACCGGCGGCGGCAAGACCTCGCCCTACCTGGTGTCGAAGATCACCGACGCGCGCGGCAAGCTGCTCTTCATTCGCCCGCCAAGCGCCCCGGTTCCGGTCTATCCGACCTATCAGGCCGCCCAGATGGTGCAGATGATGCGCGGCGTGATCCTCGCCGGCACGGGCCGCGAGGCCGCGTTCGGGCGGCTGGCCGCGGCCAAGACCGGCACCAGCCAGGACCATCGCGACGCCTGGTTCGTCGGCTTCACCCCCGACTGGTTGTGCGCGGTCTGGGTCGGCAACGACGACAGCCGGCCGACCGGCCGCATCACCGGCGGCCAGGTCCCGGCCCACATCTGGCGCGACTTCATGGCCGGCGCCCATCAAGGCCTGCCAGACCTAGAGTTCAGCTGGTTCCCGGCGCTGCCGCCGCCGCTCTATGTCGAAGAGCCCCCGCCGCCGGCCCCCCTGCGCGACGCCTTCGGCCCGGTGCGTCGCAACGCCATGGCCAACGACGCCGATCTCCGGCCCGCCGAGGTCGAACCGACCCCGGCGGACTGGTCGGAAATTCCCTACTGACCGGTCAGGTGATGCGCTTGACGCTCACCGGGTCGCTGCTCGGGAAGCTTTCCTCCAGGCCTTCGTCCAGCAGCGCTTCCTGACGGTCCTCCGCGTTCTTCTGCTTTTCGGCGAGCTGGTCGTGTTTCTCGTTGTCGCCGAGCGGCGTCGCGGGCCGGGCGTGCGGGGCCTCGCTCCTGTGGTCGGCCTTCGTCGGGCGACCCTCGACGGCGGCGTCGGCCGCCGCCGCGCCCGAGCCGATAGCGTCAGTCTTGGGTTTGTCGCGCTTCAGTATCGCCATTTCGGTCCTCCGTTGTGCCCAGGATCAACACATGGGACCGGCGGCGGTTGCCCTCGATGCGCCGCCCGCGTTGCTCCGAAAGGGCTTTCCCTGTAGGAGGCGAGCCTGATTTCCGCGAAAGCCGACCATCCCCGCATGACCGAGCTCTACGACGTCGCCGCCATCGGCAACGCCATCGTCGACGTGATCGCCCCGGCGACCGACGACTTCCTCACCCAGCAAGGCATGGACAAGGGCGCCATGATGCTGGTCGACGAGCAGCGCAGCGCGGCGCTTTACGCAGCCATGCAGGCCGGCGTCGAAGCCTCCGGCGGCTCGGCCGCCAACACCGTCGCGGGCCTCGCCTCGTTCGGCGGCCGCGGCGCCTTCCTCGGCAAGGTCGCCGACGACCAGCTCGGCAAGGTCTTCACCCACGACATGCGCGCCATCGGCGCCCACTTCGACACCGCCCCGCTGCTGGACGGCAAGGCCACCGCGGTGTCGATGATCAACGTCACGCCCGACGGCGAGCGGACCATGTCGACCTTCCTGGGCGCCTCGACCGAGTTCGCCTCCGGCGACATCGACGCGGCGGTCATCGAGGCGGCCAAGATCGTCTACCTGGAAGGCTACCTGTTCGACGCCGAGGCCGCGCGCCGCGCCTTCGCCAAGGCCGCCGGCCTGGCCCACGCCGCCGGCCGGATGATCGCCATCACCCTGTCGGACGGCTTCGTGGTCGAGCGCCACCGCGAGGCCCTGCTCGGCTTCCTGGAGACCCAGGTCGACCTGGTGTTCGCCAACGCCACCGAAGTCACCTCGCTGTTCCAGACCGACGACTTCGACGCCGCGGTCAACGCGCTGCGCTCCAAGGTCAAGATCGCCGCGGTCACCCGCAGCGCCCAGGGCTCGGTCATCGCCGCCGGCGGCGAAACCTTTGAAGTTTCCGCGTTCCCCGTGGAGAAAGTCGTGGACACGACGGGCGCGGGCGACCAATACGCAGCCGGGTTCATGTACGGCCTCGCCACCGGCCGGCCGCTCAATGTCTGCGGCCAGCTCGGCTCGCTGGCGGCGGCCGAAGTGATCTCGCACTATGGCCCGCGGCCGCAGATCAGCCTCAAGGATCTCGCGGCTTCGAAAGGACTCTAACGGATGGCCCGCACCGCGGAAGTGGTCCGCAACACCAAGGAGACCCAGATCACGGTTCGCGTGGATCTGGACGGCTCCGGCGTTGCCGACGTCGAGACCGGCATCGGTTTCTTCGACCACATGCTGGACGGTCTCGCACGCTTCAGCGGGATCGACCTCTATGTCCGCACCAAGGGCGACCTGCACATCGACTTCCACCACACCGTGGAAGACACCGGCATCGTCATCGGCCAGGCGATCCGCCAGGCGCTGGACGGCTTCAAGGGCATCTACCGCTTCGGCCACGCCTACGTCCCGATGGACGAGACGCTGACCCGCTGCGCCCTCGACCTCTGCAACCGCCCGTATCTGATCTGGAAGGTCGCGTTCAAGACCCCGAAGATCGGCGATTTCGACACCGAGCTGTTCAAGGAATTCCACCAGGCCTTCGCCATGAACCTGGGCGCCTGCGTGCACCTGGAGACGCTCTACGGCGACAACAGCCACCACATCGCCGAAAGCGGCTTCAAGGCCCTGGGCCGCGCCCTGCGCGCAGCCGTCGAACTCGACCCCAAGACCCATGGTCACGCCCCGTCGACCAAGGGCGTCCTGTAGGAAAGTATCCCCTATGCAGAGCGTCGCCCTGATCGACTACGGGTCGGGCAACCTGCGCTCGGCCGAAAAGGCCCTCGTCCGCGCTGCGGCGGGAACGAGCCAGATCGTCGTCACCAGCGATCCCGAAACCGTGGCGGCCGCCGACCGGGTGGTGCTGCCCGGGGTCGGCGCCTTCGCCGCGTGCATGAAGGCCCTGTCCGAGCGTCCCGGCCTGATCGAGGCCATGACCGAGGCTGTCCAGGTCAAGGGCCGCCCGTTCCTGGGCGTCTGCGTCGGCATGCAGTTGCTGGCCACCCGCGGCCTGGAGTTCGGCGAGACCCCCGGCCTCGGCTGGATTCCGGGCGACGTCCGCCGCGTGGAGCCGACCGACCCCGCCGCCAAGATCCCGCACATGGGCTGGAACACCTTGATCGACCCGCACGGCCCCGCGCCGATCGCCGGCGTCGGCGAGGCGCCCATGTACTTCACCCATTCGTTCGCCTTCTTCCCGAACGATCCCGCCGACGTCGCCGCCTATGTCGACCATGGAGGCCGCTTCCCGGCCGCCGTCGCCAAGGGCCATGTCGCGGGCGTACAATTTCACCCTGAAAAGTCGCAAAGCGCCGGCCTCGCCCTGCTGGCGCGTTTCCTGGAGTGGCGACCGTGATCCTCTATCCGGCCATCGACCTCAAAGACGGCCAGTGCGTCCGTGTCCTGCACGGCGACCTCGACACCGCCACGGTGTTCAACAATTCACCCGCCGCCCAGGCGGCCAGCTTCGTCGAAGCCGGCTTCCACTGGGTCCACGTCGTCGACCTGAACGGCGCGGTGCAAGGCAAGGCCGTGAATGAGAAGGCCGTCGAGGCGATCCTCGAAGCGGTCTCGATCCCGGTCCAGCTGGGCGGCGGCATCCGCAGCCTGAAGGACGTCGAGCGCTGGATCGAAGCCGGCGTGAGCCGCGTCATCCTCGGCACCGTCGCGGTGACCGAACCCGAGATCGTCCGCGAGGCCGCCCGCCTCTGGCCCGAACAGATCGCCGTCTCGGTCGACGTCCGCGCCGGCAAGGTCGCGACCCAGGGCTGGACCGAGAGCTCCGACCTCGACGCCGTCACCGTCGCCAAGCGCTTCGAGGACGCCGGCGTCGGCGCTCTGATCATCACCGACATCGACCGCGACGGCACCGTCATGGGCTTCAACGTCGAGGCCTTCGGCGCCATCGCCGACGCCGTGGCGATCCCGGTCATCGCCGCCGGCGGCCTCGCCACCATCGACGACATCGTCAAGATCAAGGCCCGCAAGGGCGTGCCGATCGCCGGGGCCGTGCTCGGCCGCGCGCTCTACAACGGCGCGATCAACCCGGAAGAAGCCCTCAAGGTCTCCGCCTGATGCTCAAGGTTCGCGTCATTCCGTGCCTGGACGTCAAGGACGGCCGCGTCGTGAAGGGCGTGAACTTCGTCTCGCTGCGCGACGCCGGCGACCCGGTCGAACAGGCCACCGCCTATGACGCCGCCGGCGCCGACGAGCTGATGTTCCTCGACATCACCGCCAGCCACGAGCGGCGCGGCGCGATCCTCGACGTCATCGCCCGCACCGCCGACGTCTGCTTCATGCCGCTCAGCGTCGGCGGCGGCATCCGCCAGGTCGAAGACGCCCGCCGGCTGCTGCTGGCCGGCGCCGACAAGATTTCCGTCAACACCGCCGCGGTCGAGAACCCCGACCTGATCAGCGCCTGCGCCGACGCCTTCGGCTCGCAGGCCGTGGTCGTCGCGATCGACGCCAAGCGCACCGCCGACGGCTGGAAGGTGTTCACCTATGGCGGCCGCACCGACACCGGGCTCGACGTGGTCGAGTATGCGGCGAACGCGGTGAAGCGCGGGGCAGGGGAGATCCTGCTGACCTCCATGGACCGCGACGGCGCCAAGACCGGCTACGACCTCGACTTGTTGAAGGCGGTGACCAGCGCGGTCAACGTCCCGGTCATCGCCTCGGGCGGGGCCGGGAACGCCCAACACATGGTCGATGCGGTGACCCAGGGCGGGGCCGACGCGGTCCTCGCCGCCTCGATCTTCCATTTCGGCGAGGTCTCGGTCGCCGAGGTGAAGCGCGAAATGGCCAAGGCCCACATCCCGGTCCGCATCACGGAGGCCGCATGAGCCGCTTCTCGCAGACCCTCGAGCGCCTCGCCGCGACCATCGAAGCCCGCAAGGGCGCCGATCCGTCCAGCTCCTACACCGCCAAGCTGCTCAGCGACGGCGTCGAGCGCGCGGCCAAGAAGTTCGGCGAGGAAGCCGTCGAGGCGGTGATCGCCGCCGCCCAGGGCGACCAGGACGGCCTGGCCGCCGAAAGCGCCGACCTGATCTATCACTGGCTGGTGCTGCTGGCCCGCGCCGGCGTCAGCCTCGACGAGGTCGCCGCCAAGCTCGAAGCCCGCGAGGGAACCTCCGGCCTGGCCGAAAAGGCGTCGCGGCCGAAGTAGTTCCTCCCCCTCTGGGGGAGGTGGATCGATGCGCAGCATCGAGACGGAGGGGGACTGCTCTCTCCTGACTTCAAAGTCCCCCTCAGTCAGCCATTCGGCTGACAGCTCCCCCAAAAGGGGAGCAATCGGAAGACCTCAGGCCTTCGGCGTCGTCCAGAGCCCATCCGCCGGCTTGCCCAGCACCTTGCCCGCCGCCGCGTGCAGACTGGCCGGCGCCAGCTTGCCGCCCCGCGCCGCCGCCAGCATCCAGGCCTCCAGGTCGCCCCCGGTCCTGTCATAGCCGTCGGCCTTCAGCAGGCCGTAGAGCCCGGCCGCCAGCACGTGCATGCCCTGGTCGCCCTGGCTCCAGCGCTCGGCGGCCGGCCGGGCCACATAGCCGAGCCGCTCCTGGATGATCTGGTCCAGCGCCTGGGCGGTGTCCTCGTTGAGGATGCCGTCGAGGCTGTTGTAACCGGTCTGCTTGTCCTTCTCGGCCAGGATCCTGGTGAACAGGTCGTCCCGCGCCAGCACCGCCAGCGCCGCGCTCGCCGCCGGCCCCTTCATGTCGATCGGCGGGTGCAGGATCTCGTGCGCCGCGGTCAGCACCACGACCTGGTCGCGAGCGCCGACAAAGGTCAGGAACCGCTGGCCCTGCACCTTCACCCCATGCGGCTTGCAGAACCAGCTGAGCTCGATCTCGATCAGGGGGTCCAGCTTGCGGCCCAACAACCGCTCCTGCTCGGCGATGACGTCCAGGCCGCCGAGCAGGGTCTGCAACTCCCGGGTCCGGGTTTCGAACTGCGTCTGCGCCAGCCCCCGGCGGAAGCCTGCGAAGTCGGCGTCGCGCAACGCCGTCAGGACCAGGGAAAGCTCGGCGCGCCCGGCGATGAACCGATCCCAGTCCTCGGCGTCCCAGTACTCGCCGGCCGCCAGCGGCGGGCGCAGCACCGTCTCGGCGTCGGCCAGGCTGCGCAGCAAGTCGTCCACGCTCGCGGTCGGCCCGCCCGAGAAGATCAGCGCCAACCCCGGCCACAGCAGGCCGCCGGCGGCGTCGGCGCGGGCGTGCAGCGCGGCCAGGGCCTCGAGCGCCCGCGGCGCCAGCCGGGGTTTGAAGGCGGCCATCTCGCTCTCGTAGAAGCGCGCATAGAACGGCTTGCCCGACAACGGGCCCAGGAAGGCGATGGCGTCCATGCCCTCGCTGGCGGCGAGCTTCCAGCGGGTTCGCGGCGGCGCGGCGAGCGCTGGAAGGGGGGCGAGGGCCAACACGGCGGCGGCGCTGAGCAGAGCACGGCGATCAATCATGCGAGCCGTTGTGCGCCGGGGTCAGGCCGGCGTCTTGTCGCCACTTGACCTGCGCCGCCAGGATCCGGGCGAAACCCCGGTCAGCGCGCCGATCGCCCGGCTCATCTGCGCCTGGTCGGCGAAGCCGGCGTCCAGCGCCACCTGGGCCAGCGGCGCGGCGGTTTCGATCGCGCCCGCCAGCGCGCGGCGCATCTTCACCTCGTGGCGGAAGCGCTTGGGCGCCAGGCCGAAGGTGCGCCGAAAGCCCCGCGACACGGTCTCCGGCGCCAGGCCGCGGGCGCCGGCCCAATCGCTGAGCGAGATCTGCGGATCGCCGGCCAGGGCCGCCGCCAGCTCGTCTGGCCAATCCAGCCGCTCGGCGCCCAGCACGGCGAGGCTCCGCGTCGCCAGCGCCGCAGCGCTCGCCGGGTCTTCTGCCGCCAGCGCGACCACGGCGTCGGGATCGGCCAGCCGCCCGAACAGGCCGACGGTTCCGGACGTCGACAAGTTCAGCACCACCGCGCCGCGCGTCGCGACGCTGTTGCGATGGCAGGAGAACATCCCGTGCACGACGACGTCGCCCGGCCCCAGACGGCGGCGGCCATGGTCGCCCGCTTCCTCGTAGGACCCTTCCAGCACCAGGGTCAGATAGGCGCCGTCATGACGGTGACAGGCGATCTGCAGGCCGGGATCCAGGACTTGGCGAGGCGGGGGCGCGCGCATCGGCTCAGGATGCCGGGCCCCAACGCATCTTCATATAGATATCGCCGTCCTCGAGCTCGTCGAGCATCTGGGTCAGCCGCTTCAGGCGGGTCTCAGGCTTGCGGGCGCGGGTGATCCAGCCGAGGTAGTCGTTGCGCTGGAACGGGGGACGGGCCTCGTACGCATCGGTCAGGGCGCGGGCCTCCAGCGCCTGGCGCACGTCGTCCGGTATCGGGTTCAGGTCACGGCGCAGCGTCATTCGACGTCCTCCCTGGCGCCGTTAACGAATAACTACGGTGAAGGTTCTCGCCAACCTTGCATTCGGCTCAGTGCGGCAACACCAAGGTGTGGCTGACGCCCGGGCCGTCGCCGCGCGTCAGGGTGCCGCCGGTCTGGCGGGCGAACCCCTCGACCAGCTTGCGGCCGAGCCCGCGGCTGTTGAGCTCGGCGTCGGGCGCCATTCCGACGCCGTTGTCGGCGACCGTCAGCTCGCAGCCGATCTCGATCTGCTTGAGGGAGACCAGGATGCGGCCGGTGCGGCCGGCCGGGAAGGCGTACTTGGCCGCGTTGGTGACCAGCTCGTTGACCACCAGCCCGACCGCCACCGCCCGGTCGCGGTCGCACGGGCAGGAGGTGAGCCAGCTGTCCAGCCGCACATCCCCGCTCAGCAATAGGCTGTCCGACAGGTTTTCGCAGAGATCGCCCAGATAGGCGCCGAGATCGATCGCATCGCCGGCCTCGTCGGGCGAATAGAGGTTGGCGTGGGCCTGGGCCATCGAGTGCACCCGGCGCAGCGCGTCGGCCAGGGCCTGCTCGGTGCTCGCCGCGGACGCCCGGCGCCGCTGCATGTCGAGCAGGCTCTCGACCATCTGGAAATTGTTCTTCACCCGATGGTTCAGCTCCCGCAGCAGCAGGTCGCGGACCTCGAGCTTGGCGGCGCGCTCGGCCTCGGCCACCCGGTACGATGTGCGGAACGCCTGCGCCACGGCGACCACCGCCAGTCCGCTCAGCGCGTTGAGCACCAGCGCCGCGCCTTCGCCGGCGGTCAGCGGCCCGAACCGGGCGGGGAACAGCACCACGTACCAGATGCCGAGCAGGATGATCGTCAGGCTGTAGAGCCCCGAGCGCCACCCCGCCAGCAGCGTCGCCAGCAGCACCAGCGGGTAGAGGAAGACATAGGGCGGGGCGACGACCACCAACGAGATCAGCGCCCGCAGCACGCCGGCCAGCGCTGCGCAGGCGCAGGCGCACACCCACTCGGTCACCCAAGTGGGGACGTCCGGCGCGAGTCTCTCGCGCAGATTAAGGTCACCCAGCCCAAGCATCGGTGACACAACGTCGGTCTCGATGCCGTCCGGTCAAGGCAAAATTCACCCTATAGGTGAATTTATCCCAAAAACAGCTTTGCGGCTACACCACGACGCTACTCGCGGCGATGGCGCAAGCGCCTCCGCAGGAGCATAGTCCGGCGGTGCTCGCGCCCTTTCCATTTCTGCAGGCTGTAACCGAACGCGATCGTCGCTGGCCGCGGGTCGCCGCCATGGCCGCGGCGACGCCGGCGGCGGTGATGCTGTTGTCGCTGCTGTTTGCGATCGTGCTCGGCACGCTCACCGGCGGCGCGATGTTCGAGGACACCGGCGGGCCGCGACTGCAGCGCTCGGCCATCTACGTCCTGCAGCTCGGGGCCGGGCTCGGGGCGATGGGCTTGGCCGTGCTGCTGGCCGCCCGCTACGTGTTCGGCCGCCCGATTACCACCTGGCTGACCGCCGCGCCGCACTTCCGCTGGCGCCTGCTGCTGGTCGGCGCCGCGCTCACCGTGGTGGGGGTGGGGGTGCTGATGGCCGCCGACCTCGTGCTCAATCCCGGCCAGTTCCAGATGCCGATTTTCGACCCGCACTCCGGCCTCGGACTGAAGGCGTTCTACGCGCTGGCGGTGGTCGCCGGGCTGCTGGTCGCCGCGACGGCGGAGGAGGCGGTGTTCCGCGGCTACCTGTTGCAGCAGACCGCCGCCTTCACGCGCAATGTCTGGGTGCTGATCGCGGTCAACGCCGTCGCCTTTGCGCTGGCCCACCTGGAATTCGATCCCGGCGCCATGGCGGCTCGCGCCCTGGCCGGCGCGGCCTTCGCCTGGGCGGCGCTGCGGCTCGGCGGTCTGGAGTTCGCGATCGGCGCCCACGTGGCGACGAACCTGATGATCGCCTTCTTCCAGGCCCCGATGCTGCCGGACGACCCGGAGGTGACCGGCGGCCTCGACGAAACCGTCATCGAGGTCCTGCTGGCCTTCTACATGGTGGTGGTCGTCGAGCTGGTGCGCCGCTCGCCGCGGCTGATGGCGCCGTTCTCGGCTACTTCTTCTCAAGCATGAGTTGGCCTTCCTTCTTGAGGCGGCCCTTCACCTTGTCGGCGATCATCGCGAAGAACGGCGGCAGGTCGACCTCCATGCGCACCGCGTCCTCGGCCACGTCGAGCCGGCCGGCCACCGCCTGACCGACGACCTTGGCCGCGAACGAGAGGCGGTCGCCCTCCCAGGTCCGGGTCAGCTTCACGCCTTCGCCGAACTGATGGATCAGCTTGCCGACGCCGTCCTCGATGCGTTGGCGCGCCTCGGCCTTGCCGAGTTCGTGCGGGATGGTGACGACGACGGGCTTGGCCATGTGCGGATCCTCCAGCCCCTTTAACGGGCGAGCGGCGCAACCGCTCCAACGCTCGACGGCGCGGCCGGGTCGGCGGCGGCGGCCACGACCAGCGCGCCGATCAGCAGCACCAGCATCGCCGCCGCGCCCAGGACGGTCGCCAGGTCGGTCGGCTCGCGTCGCCTACGCACGGGGGGCCTCCCGCAGCCAGCCTCGGGGAGGGCCCTCATGGCCCGGCGGCCAGAACGCGCAGTACGTCAGCCATCCGAAGTCGCTATCCAGCGGCCTGAGACTGACGCCGCGCGGCAAGGCGGCCAGGCCCCGGGCTCCGGCCAAAGTGTAGCCGAGGCCGAGCGACACGAGCTCCAGCAGGTCCGTGCGCCCCGCATAGTGCAGCAACGTCGGCGGGCCGCCGAGCGCCCGCAAGATCTCGCGGTGCAAGACGCGGTCTTCCGGTTCGTCGCCCCCGAGCACGAGCGTGCCCTCCGCCAGAAGGTCCGGCGTGAGGACGTTGCGCGCGGCCCACGCGCTGTCGTGCGGAACCAGGACGACCAAAGGCTCCGACCACAGCGGTGCAGAGCGCCAATCTCGCGGGCCCGCCCCGTGCAGCGCCACCACCACGTCGCCCGGTCGGTCGGCCGGCCGGCCGATCCGGGGCGCGAGCATCTGACCAACCATGGCTCACGCCGCCCGTTGCAGCGGCGGCGCACGTCGCGCCACCAAGACGTCGCGGTGGGCGCCCGGCAGCCGGCGCACCAGGTCGAAGCCATGGCGATGGAAGATCCGCGCGGCGGCCGCGCCGCCGACGCTGGGCCGGGTCTGGACGATCACCACGCCGCCGGGCTGCACGTGCGGTCCGGCCTCGAGCAGACCTTCCAGCCATTCGCCGCTGGCGGTGTGCGCGGCCAGCAGGGCGTCCGCCTCGCCGGCGGGCGCGCGGACGCCGGCCTGCAGGCAGCCGACGTTCTCGTAGCCGCGTCGGCACAGCCAGAGCAGGGCGGGCAGGGCGCCGGGGCCGGTCACCCGGATGGCGCTGCCGGCGTCGAGGCCGGCTTCGATGAGCAGTTGGGAAAGGCCGATGGTCGGCCGGGGGAACGCCGCGGACATGGTCGCCTCATTGACGCGGCCGGCGGATGAGCCGGCCTGGCGTCAAATCTGGCGCAAAGCCCCGTCAGGGTTCGATGGCGGATGACGGCGCGCCGCATAAGCGCGCCGTCAAGATCAGCCCAAGCCTATTCAGGCTTCCTGGATCGCCGAGAGCTTCCAGCCTTCGTTCGGGTGGCGCACGAAGGTCCACAGCTCGGTCGTCTCGGTCGGGCGATCGGCGTCGCCCTCGACCACCGCGCCGCTCTGGCGGTCGACCATCACGTCGATGCTCGAATAGCGCAGGGCGGCGGTGGCGTAGTCGATCGGGCCCTCACGCCAGGCTTCGGCGACGTCGCCTTCCAGCATCTTCACGTCGCGGACCTCGTTGCGGCGGCCGGCGGTGGCGTTCTGGCCCAGTTCCTCGGCCAGGTAGCCCATGATCTCCGGCGTCGTGCGCTCGCGGATCGCGGCGTAGTCCTCGCGGCCGAAGGCTTCCTGGATCTCGCGCAGCAACCGCTCGAAGGTCTCGCGGTCGGCGCCGGTGACCGCGAAGTCCTGGCCGAGATCGGCCGCCGGCGCATAGGTCTGCGGCGCGGCGGTCGCCGGCTGCTGCATCTCGAAGGGCGAACGGAACGCGGCGTTGTTGCTCGCCGCGGCCTGGGCCGGTTTGCGGCGCGAGGCGAAGAAGCGGAACGCCAGCATCGCCACCAGCGCGATCGCCGCGATCTGCAGCAGGCCGCCCAGCATGCCGGCCATGCCGGCGCCGAAGCCGTGGCCCAGCAGCAGGCCGATCAGGCCGCCCAGCATCAGGCCGCGGACCAGCGGGTTCCCGAACAGGCCGGGCTTCGGCGCGGCGGCCGGATTTGCCGCGTTCGGACGGGCCGGCGCCGTGGTCGGCGCGCCCGGCTGGCGCTCGGTCATCGAGCGCTGCACCGGCGCGGTCTGGGTCGGCGAGGTCTGGGTCGGCGGCGCGGCCTGGTGGGTGCGCGCCCCGCGGCTGCCGAAGCTGCCCCCGCGACGGGCGTCCGCCTCGGTCACGAGCGCCAGCCCCATGGCCAGCGACAGGCCGCTGACGGCGAAGATCTTCGGAAGTCGGGAGGTCAAAACAGCGTTTCCTTTGTAATTATCCGCGCGCATATCGTGCGTCAGGCTCGAGATTTCCAGGGGGCCATACGCAGTTGTGACCGCTAGGCCCTCGGCTTGCGCTTCAACGCCACGTAGAGCGCGCCCTCGCCGCCGTGCCGCCGGTGGGCCTCCGAGATGCCGGCCACCACGCCGCGCAGGGCCATGCCGCCCAACCACTCCGGCGCGCGGCGGCGCAGCACGCCGTCGCCCAGCGTTCCCTTGCCGGTGATCACCAGCACCGCGCGATAGCCCTCGTCCCAGGCCCGCAGCACGAACGCCTCCAGCGCCGCCTTGGCGCGTTGCTGGTCCATGCCGTGCAGGTCGATCCGCGCGCCGATCGGATCGCGCTCCTTGGCGATGCGGTGCTTGCGGCGCGGCTCGATGCCCTCGGTCTCGCCACGCAGCGGCGGGCGCAGGGGCGGCATGATTTCGGACAGCGGCAGGCGGGCGGCCGGATCGGTCACCCGGCCCTTGGCCTTCAGCGCCGGGATCGCCGGCTCGGCCGGCGGCGGCGCAGGCGTCGCCGGTCGGCCCGGATGCGGGTGGACGGTGGCCGCCACCATCGCCCAGAGCTTCTGCTCGTCAGGGCGGATGGGCCGTTTCATCGATAGGGGCCGACCTTCGGGACCAGCCGGTGCATGCGCAGGGTGTGGCGGACGCGGCCGGCTTCGGCGCCGGCCTGCGAGCCGATGCCCAGATAGAGGTCGGCGCGCACCGGCCCCTTGATCGCCCCGCCGGCGTCCAGCGCCATCACCGTGCGGCGATAGGCCGGGAAGGCGCCCGACAGGGTCGGGGCCACGCCCTCGATGAAGTAGAGCCCGCCGAGCGCGTTCAGCCCGGTGTCGACGGCGATCGAGCGGCCGGGCGGCAGCGGAATGCCGGCCGCGCCGACCGGCTGGCGGCCGTCGTCGGGCGCCAGGGTGAAGAACACATAGCGCGGGTTCAGCCGCATGATCTCGTCGGCGCGCGGGCCGCGGTTGTCGGCCAGCCAGCTGCGGATCGCCTCGCCGGAGGTGTTGTTGGCGGCCAGCAGCCCGCGGTCGCGCATCGGATTGGCGATCCCCTGGAACGTCTTGCCGTTGGTGGCGGCGAACACCGCCTTGGCGCGGCGGCCGCCCTCGAAGGTCAGCACGCCCGAGCCCTGGATCTGCAGGAAGAACAGGTCTTCGGGCCGCATCCAGGCCAGCACCGGCCCGGCGCTGGCCTTTTCGATCTCGGCGCGGTCCGGATAGGGGCCAAGCTGGCCGCCGCCGCCGCGCTGCTGGGCCGGCTTGCCGCCGACGCCGGTGCCGACCAGGTCGTCCGGCTTGGGCCGCACCGGGGCCGAGAACTCGACGCTCGGCCGCTCGCGCGCCTCGTACTCGGGCGAGAAGTAGGCGGTCAGCACGCCTTCGCCGACCAGCAGCTCCGGCCGGAAGTTCTCTTCCAGGAAGGCGCGCGCCCGGCCGCCGTCCAGCGGCCCGATGGCCCGCGCCCGGCGGCAGATCTCGCCCAGCGCCGGATCTCGCGTCACCCCGCAGGTGGTGCGGAACGCCTCATAGCCGGCGCCGTGATCGTCCTGCGCCCAGCCCGGCACTTCGGCGAAGCTCTCGGGCCGGCCGGCGGGCGGCGTCGGTTGCGGCGGCTGGGTCGGGGTCGGCCGCGGCGGTTGCGGGCCGGGCCCCGGCGCCGGCGGCTTGGGCGTGGCGCAGGCCGCGACCAGCAAGGTCAGCAGCAGGGCCGGAACCAGGCGGCTTGCATGTCGTATGTTCAAGGTCGCCCCCAGCGCTGTCGTCGAAGTCGCGGCGATCGGCCCGCCGCCCGCTCGAACCGAAAGAACGAACGCCCGGCGCACATCGTCCGCCAGGCTCCCTTCATAGTCCTGCGTTGAGGGCGGGAAAACGGCGTAAGGGTTAACAAACCCTTGCCGCCGTTCGGTTTTCGCTCTGCTTAAGCTTCGGCGGCGGCCACGTTGACGAGCAGCCAGTTGGGGTCGCGGTTCTTCAGATTGCGCTCGAAGGTCCACAGTTCGGCGGTGCGCTTGTCGTCCACCGCCTCGCCTTCCGGGCCCTTGGTGCGGCTGCGGAATTCGGCCAGGAAGCGGACCGTGATCTGCGCGGTCTCACCGTGCAGGTCGGCGCGTTCCATGTCGGCGCGCGGCGGATGCAGGAACTCCACGGACTCGCTGCGGCCCTGGGTTTCGCGCTCGTCGATCGCGCTCTCGAAACTGGCCAGCACGTTGGGGGCCAACAGGTTGCGCAGGGTCTCGCGGTCGCCGCCGGCGAAGGCGCGGACCACCATCTCGTAGGCGCCCTTGGCTCCGCCGAGGAAGCGCGAAAGGTCGAACGAGGGGTCGCGATGCTTGATCGCCGGCAGGCCGGTCAGGTCGACGCCGTCGTCGATCTGGTCCATCGCCGGCGCCTGGCGCGCGCCCGCCGCCACGGAGTCCGCCGCCGGCGTGTCCTCAGGCTGACGGCCGACACGACGGCCCAGCACCGCATAGAGCTGGTACAGCACCACAGCGGCCAGACCGGCGAAAATGATCAGTTCGAGGACTTGCAATTCTTCAGGCTCACGAGACGAACGTAATCTTCAATATAGGACAGCGTAACGCCCGCGTCAGGGGCGACGTTGCCATGGCATAGGGCGCATGATAGCAGCCCAGGCCACAACAGGACGTGAATGCGCGTCCACCAACCGGATTTTCCCGACTATGACCGATACCGACGCCGCCGGCCCCGAGACCAACGGTGCGGGCGCCCCCGAGCCCGGCATCCGCATCCTCGCCCAGTTCATCCGCGACCTGTCGTTCGAAAATCCCCGCGCGCCGGAGACCCTCCGCGCCCAGAACGCCACCCAGCCGCAGATCGAAATGGGCGTCGAAATGAACGCCCGCGGCCGTGAGGACGGTCTGTTCGAAGTCGACCTGAAGCTGTCGGCCCGCGCCGAGCGCGAAGACGGCCCGGTGTTCCACGTCGAGCTGCTCTACGGCGGCGTGTTCCAGATTTCGGGCGTCAGCCAGGAAGACCTCGAGCCGGTGCTGCTGGTCGAGTGCCCGCGCTTCATGTTCCCGTTCGCCCGCCAGATCATCGCCTCGGTGACCTCGGACGGCGGCTTCCCGCCCTTCATGCTCGACCCGATCGACTTCGCCGGCGTCTACGCGGCGCGCAAGGCCCAGGGCCTGGGCGGCGAGACCATCGGCAACGCCTAAGGCGACGATCTTGGAGGGGGACGGCTCGCGCCATCCCCCTCGCAGGCCGAGCTAAGCCAGGCGTCTCGACGGGCTGGCGACAAGCATCCCCAGCACCAGAAGCGCCGTCCCGGCCGCGAACGTCGCCAAAGGCCACGCCGTGTCGCCGTCCAGCCAGACCACCGCCGCCGTGCCCAGCACGCCGACGATCACGCTCTCGATGGCGAAGTAGAGCGCCACCGCCGTCCCGGCCGCGCCGCCGAACGCCGCCAGCGCCCCGTTGGCGCAGACCGCGACCGCCAGCACCATCCCGACGGCCATCACCCACATCGGCGCCAGCAGCGTCCAGAACGACGGCTCGGCCCAGATCTGTCCGACCGCCAGCATCGCGGCGCCGACGATCAGCAGGCCCATGCCGCGCGCCAGGCCGCCGGCGGTTCCCCAGCGCGCGACGGCTCGGCCGACGAACCGCGAGGCCAGGATCATCACCCCTGCCGCCGAAGCGAAGGCCAGACTGAACGCCAGCTGCGAGAGCCCCGCCTGGCCGATCAGGATCCGCGGCGCGGTCGAGAAGAAGACGAAGAACGTCCCCATCGCGGCGCTGAACCCGAGCGTATAGGCCCAGAAGTCGTAGCTGCGCAGGATCGCGGCGAGCGACGGGCCGTCTCCGCGGCCGACCGCCGGCCGCGTCTCGGGCCAGCGGCGCGACGCCTGAAAGGCCGCGCCCGCCATCAGCGCCGCCAGCAGCAGGAAAATCGCCCGCCACCCGAACCCCTCGGCGATCAACGCCCCGGCGATCGGCCCCAACGCCGGGACGAACGACAGGATCGCGCCGAGCAGGCCGTAGATGCTCGCCGCTTCCGGCCGCTCGGCATAGACGTCGCGCACCGTGGCGAAGGTGGCGACCAGGGCCGCCGAAGCGCCGGCCGCCTGCACCGCCCGCCAGGCGACGAACGCCGGCCCGGCGTCGGTCAGCGCCAGGATCAGGCTGGCGACCGCGAACAGCAGGGCTCCGCCGAGCAGCACCGGGCGGCGGCCGATGCGATCCGACAACGGCCCGAAGGCCAGTTGGCCCAGGCCCAGCACCGCCATGTAGAGGCTGAGGGTCAGTTGAACGACGGCGGGCGTCGTCGAAAGCTGGTCGGGCATCTCGGGGACGACCGGCAGGTAGATGTCCATGGCCAGCGAGGCCAGGACGTCGAAAGGCGCCAGCAGCATGAGCGCGGCGGGCAGGGAATAGTCCCAGGGTCTGGCTTTGGAACCAGGCATGACTTTGCATCCACTCAAATCAGGAGATTTGGCGGCGGTCTGCCGTGGCTCTGGAGCTGGGGTGTCGACCGCCGCAACAACGAAGGGGTGTTGTTGCGGCCTACCTGCTTGCGGACTCGGTCATGGGTCCCGTCCCGGTTCGAGGAAGCGTCCTAGCTAGGCGGCGGTCAGGCCGGGCGCAAGCGCCGCCGGCGGCGCCAGGGTTTCGCCGAATGTTCAGACCGCGCCTTCTACGCCTTGATTGGCGCTCCTCAATGCGGGAGCACGACGATGAGTGACACCACCCTCCTGGCGATCGGCGACTGGCTGACGTCCGGCGCCTGGCTGCACTTCGGCGGGCGGGCGCTGGCCGCCATCGCCATCGTCGTGGCGGCCTACGGGCTTGTTCGGCTGATGCGGGCCGGGCTCGACCAGGTCCGCCGCCGCTCCAAGGCCGCCTCGCCGCTGATCTATATCTTCGAACAGGTCGCCGGCTACGCCCTGCTGGTGGTCGGGATCCTGGCCGGGCTCGCCGCGCTCGGCCTCAACCTCAGCTCGTTCACGATTTTTGCTGGCGCCACGGGGGTCGGCGTCGGCCTCGGTCTGCAGGGCGTGGTCAAGGAGTTCGTCGCCGGCCTCGTGCTGATCTTCGATCCGGCCATCCAGGTCGGCGATTTCATCGAGCTGGAAGGCGACCTGCGCGGCGAGATCGTGGAGATCGGCGCCCGCGCCACCCGGCTGCGCACCAATGACGACGTCAACGTGGTGATCCCGAACTCCAAGCTGATGCAGAGCCAAGTGGTCAACTGGACCTACAACGAGGAATCCCGCCGCATCCACGTACCGTTCTCGGTGGCCGAGACCTCGAACAAGGCCCTGGTCCGCGACGTGGTGCTGGCCGCGGCCGAGGCGCTGCCGTTCACCCAGCCCGACCTCGACCATCGCAAGACCCAGGTCTGGCTGACCAGCTTCAGCGGCGACGGCCTCGACTTCGAGTTGATCGTCTGGCCGACCCCGGAATCCTCGCGCCATCCGTCCTCGATGCACGCGGCCTACACCTGGGCGATCCACGAGGCGCTGCTCGCTGCCGGGATCGAAAATTCCTCGCCCCAGCTCGACCTGCGGGTCCGCAACCTGTTCGGACGCGAGGGCGATCACGCCCTCGACGCCCTGCAGCTCAAGACCGCCCCCCCACCCCCCGGGCGGCGGCCGAGGCAGGCCCCGAACGACGCCGCCGTCGCCGTGTTCGACGACGCCGTCCGCACCACCCGGGCCCGCGAAGCCGCGCCGCGCAAGCGCGAGCCGCAGCTCTAGCCCGGCCGTTCGGCCAGGAAGGTTCCGTAGACGTGCTCCCTCTCGACGCCGGCGCGCCGATGGGGTCTCCTGGCGGCGATTGAGCCAACAGGTGCGCCCGCCGCATGACGCCGCAATCGACCACGCCGCACCCGTCGGCCAGGGAGGAACGGCTGCTCGCGACCTCGATGGCGACGACCATCGTCTTCGCCGTCGCCAGCATCGGGTTCGGGCTCTGGCTTGGCTCGAAATCGGTGACCTTCGACGGCTTCTACGACCTGATCGACGCGGCGATGACGGCCATCGCCCTGCTGACCGTGCGGCTGATCGCGCGCGGCGACGACCGCCGGTTCCAGTACGGGTACTGGCACCTCGAGCCGATGCTGGCCTTGCTCAACGGCCTCGTGCTCAGCTTCGCCTGCATCTACGCCTTCCTCGACGGGCTCAACGGCCTGCTGGCCGGCGGCCGCTACGTGCAGTTCGGCCTCGGCGCGGTCTATGCCGGCCTCAGCAGCGTGCTCAGCTTCGGCATGTTCGCCTATGTGCGCAGCTCCGCCCGTCACCTGAACTCACAGATGCTCGACGTCGACGCCCGCTCCTGGCTGATGGGCGGGGTGCTCAGCGCCGGCCTTTGCCTCAGCTTCCTGATCGGAAAGGGGCTGACGGGCAGCGGCGCGGAGTGGATGACCCCCTATGTCGACCCGATGATCCTGGTGATTGTCGCGGTCTGCCTGGTCCCGTTCCCGGTCATGACCCTATGGCGGGCCAGCCAGGACATCCTGATGATCGCGCCGAGCGCGCTCGACCAGCAGGTCCGGGATCTCGCCGCCGAAGTCGCCGCCCGCTACGGCTTTTCCAACTACAGCTCGCACGTGGTCCGCTCGGGCCGTCAGCAGTTCATCGAGATCGGCTTCGTCGCCCCGACCGGCCAGACGACCATGAGCTTCGAGCAGCTCGACACCATCCGCCGCGAGATCGCCCTGGCGATGGGCGGACTCCATCCCGGCTATTGGCTGACCGTCGACTTCACGGCCGACGAACGGTGGATCTGAAGCGCGAAGGCCCGATCCCACGCGCGAGCACATTGGCGGCGCGGGAGTAGCCCGCCGCCAACGCTCAGGTATTGGTTAGAACTGTCCAGACAATCTCTTGGCGAGGCCGCTGGACCTCCCCAGCATTGCATAGGGTCAGTACGTGCCGAAATTGAGCGCCCGAACATTTGTGATGCTCTATTGGGGGTCTCAGATAGCGACCTTTCTCCCGAGTTTCTGGCTGACACCAACGCACTCCGCAACGCTGCTGCGGTTGAACGGCGCCTGGGTGACTCTGCTGGTGTGCTCGGCTTTCGGGCTTCAGGTTCTTTGGATTTGGCAGCAGGTCAAACTGGCGGCCGATCCGGTCGCCGCCTCTAGTCCGAAGATTTCACGCCTGCTGGCGCGCTGTCGGACTACAGGAGGCGCAAGCCTCGCCGGCTTCCTGATCCTCGCCGCACTCAAGATCGCGCTTGAGGGATATTTCACGGACCTCGACGACTGGCTGGATCCGGTGTTTGGTGTCGCCCTCCTGGGCGTGGTTGTCTCGGGCGTCTTCGCCGCACAATGTCTGTGCACGACCGAAATCGAGCTCGCGCCACAAGCCAAGCCGAGCGTTTTCGGGACGTGTGTGCAGTTCTTCTATGCCGGCCTGACGGCGGGCGTAATCGCCCGACGCGCTAGAAAAGCGGTCGCCGCAGCAGAAGCTAACCAGCTTGGCGTAGGCATCGCGGCCTAGAGCCCGAACTTGCCCCAGAGCTCGTCGCTCTTCACGACCTCGCGCACGAACTTGGCGTGCAGTTCGCGCTCGGCGTCAGTCGAACGGAAGGGCAGGGGGCGCGGGCGCGCGCCATAGGCCGCGGCCTTGGCGACGGCGACGGCGTGGGCGGCCATTTCGCGGGTGGTCAGTTCCAGCGTCAGCGCGCGGCCGCCCTTCAGCTCCAGATAGACCGCGGCCAGCAGCCGGGCGTCGATGAGCGCCCCGTGCTTCTCGCGCTCGGAGAGCGAAATCTTGAAGCGCTTGCAGAGCGCGTCGAGGGAGTTGTGCATCCCCGGAAAGCGCTTGCGCGCCAGGGCCAGGGTGTCGATCCAACGCTCTTCCGGAATGCCGGCGAGGCCCAGGCCCTCCAGCTCGTAGTTCACGAAAGTGCGGTCGAAGGTGGCGTTGTGGGCGATGATCGGGGCGTCGCCGACGAAGTCCAGGAACTCCTGGTGGATCTCCTTGTCGCGGAACTTCGGCTTGCCGCGCAGGAAGTTCGCCGACAGCCCGTGCACCTTCTCGGCCTCGGGCGGCATGTCGCGTTCGGGGTCGATATAGACGTGGAAGCTGCGCCCCGTCGGCAGGTAGTCCTCGATCTCCAGGCAAGCCAGTTCGACCAGCTTGTGGCCGAGGTGCGGCTCGAAGCCGGTGGTTTCGGTGTCGAGAACGATCTCACGCGCCATGGAAACTACTTCGGCTGCTTCGCCGCAGCCTTCAACCCGGCGCCTTGTCGCGAGCCGGTTTGCGTTGTGGATCGCGCATGATCTCGATGATCTCGGCCACCTGTTCGCGGGCTGGCTCCAGGCCGCGGCCGGTGTCGACCACGAAGTGCGCCCGGGCCCGCTTCTCGGCGTCGTGCATCTGCCGCGACAGGATCGCGTCCAGTCGCTCGGCGGTCATGCCGGGCCGGGCAAGCACCCGTTCGCGCTGCTGGCTCTCCGGCGCCGAGACCACCACCACCGCGTCCATGTTGGCGTGGCCGCCGGTCTCGTAGAGCAGCGGGATGTCCAGCACGACCATGTCGGCCTGGGCCTCTTCGGCCGCCTTGAAGAAGTGCACCCGGTCGGCGCCGACCAGCGGGTGGACGATGGCGTTGAGCTTGGCCATCGCCTCGTCGTTGCCCAGCACCCTCTGGCGCAGGGCTTCACGGTCGACGGCGCCGTCCTTGGTCACGCCCGGAAACGCCGCTTCCAGCGGCGCGACCGCCGCCCCGCCGGTTTCGTACAGGTCAGCGACCGCCGCGTCGGCGTCGTAGACCGGGATCCCCGCCTCGCGGAACATCTTGGCGGTCGTGGACTTGCCCATGCCGATAGAGCCGGTCAGGCCGATGATGAGCATGCTCGCCCCTCCAACTCTGTTCGTCATGGCCGGCGTCTTGTGCCGGCCACCCATAGACTCCGCGTCTCGGGCTTGCCTGCAGGTTTCGTGCTTATGGGTCGCTGGGACAAGCCCGGCGATGACGAACCTGTGGTCAAAGCCCCAGCGCCTTGATCGCCAGCGCCCGCACGTCGACCTCGCGCGGCGGGAGCTGGCCGTAGAAGTATTCGAAACTCGGGACCGCCTGGCCGATCAGCATGGCCAGGCCGTCCACCGTCCGCCGGCCCAGACCCTCGGCCTGCGCCAGGAACGGCGTCTTCAGCGGCTTGTAGACCATGTCCATCACCACCGCGGTCTTTGGGGTCGCGTCCAGCGGAACCTCGAGCCCCGCACTTCCCGACAACCCGGTCGAGGTGGCGTTGACCACGGCCACGACGCCGTCGAACGCGGCGGCCGCCTCGCTGAGCGGCAAGGCCTGCGCGCCCAGAGGCTCGGCGATTTCCTGCGCTTTCAAGAGCGTGCGGTTGACGATCCGCACCTGCGGGCAGCCGGCCTCGACGAAGGCGGCCGCCGCGCCGCGGGCCGCGCCGCCGGCGCCCAGGATCGCCACCGGCCCGGCCGCCGGATCAAAGCCCGGCGCTTGCTCGGCGAACGCCCCCAGCATGCCCAGGCCGTCGGTGTTGTCGGCGTAGATCGTCCCGTCCTCGCGGAACACCAGCACGTTGGCGGCGTCGGCGCTCCTGGCCCGGAAGCTGGCCTCGTCGGCGAGGGCCAGCGCCTCGCCCTTGAACGGCAGGGTGACGTTCAGGCCCGCCACCGAGCCGCCGCGCAGGGACTGCGCGAAGGCCGTGAACCGGCCAGGCTGGGTCGAGAACGGCACATAGATCCCGTCGATCCCCGCCGCCTCCAGCCAGGCGTTGTGCAGGATCGGGCTCATCGAGTGGGCGATCGGCCGCCCCACCACGCCGGCGACCCGGGTCGCGCCCGAGATGCTCATGGCGTCAGCACCCCGTGCCGCCGGAACAGGTCCAGCAGGCCCATCAGCGGCAGGCCGAGGATCGCGAAATAGTCGCCCTCGATCTTCGAGAACAGCTGCGCGCCGGGCCCTTCCAGCCGATAGCAGCCGACCGATCCCAGCATCTCCTCGCCCTCGAGCGCCAAGTACTCGTCCAGGAAGGCGTCCGAGAAGTCGCGCATGGTCAGGGTCGCCGAGACGATCTCGCGCCAGATCGGCGCCCCGTCCTTGGCCACCACCACCGCCGAATGCAGCTTGTGCGGCTTGCCGCGCATGGTCGCCAGCCGCTCGCGCGCGGCGTCCAGGGTCTCGGCCTTGTCGTAGAGCCTCCCCTCGAACTCCAGGGTCTGGTCCGAGCCGATCACGAAACCGGCCCGGCCGGCGGAGATCTTCACCGCCTTGATCTCGGCCAGGGCGTCGGCGACGTCGCGGGGGCTCGCCCCCTGCGCCAGCATCGAGGTCTTGACCGCGTCCTCGTCGACGCCGGCCACCGCCACGTCGAACGGCACGCCCGCCCCTGTCAGCACTGCGCGGCGCGCAGCGCTCTTCGAGGCCAGAATGATCGGCTCGCTCATCCGCCCAGCACCTCGACCTGGCCGTGACCGCCGTGCAGCAGGTTCAGCACCGCCGCGGCCGTCTCCTCGACGCTGCGCCGGGTGACGTCGATCACCGGCCAGCCTTGGCGCTCGTAAAGCCGGCGCGCCTTCACCGTCTCCTCGCGCACCGCCTCGATGTCGATGTAGCTGCTTTCCCGGTCTTCCTTGAGGCTCAGCAGCCGGTTGCGGCGGATCTGGATCAGCCGGTCCGGCGAGATGGTCAGCCCCACGACCAGGGTGTTCTTCAGCTCGAACAGCTTCTCCGGCGGCGGTCTTGTCGGCACCAGCGGCACGTTCGCCGCCCGCACCCCACGGTGGGCCAGATAGATGCAGGTCGGCGTCTTCGAGGTCCGCGACACGCCGACCAGCACGACGTCGGCCTGCTCCAGGTCCTGGCCGCCCTGCCCGTCGTCATGGCCGATCGCGTAGTTCAGCGCGTCCATGCGGTTGAAATAGTCGTTGTCCAGCGCGTGCTGCACGCCGACCCGCCGGCTGATCGAGGCGCCCAGATAGCGCTGCAGCGAGGAGACCAGCGGGTCGAGCGCGGCGATGCACGGCATGTCCAGCCGCCGCACGCCCTCTTCCAGCGCCGTGCGCAGCTGGTCGTCGACGATGGTGTGGATCACCACGCCGGGCGCTTCTTCGATGTCGGTCAGCGCCCGCTCCAGCTGCCGGGGCGAGCGCACCAGCGCATAGATGTGCTCGATCGGCAGCACGTTCTCGAACCGGGCGCACACCGCCCGCGCCATCGCGTTCAGCGTCTCGCCGGTGGAGTCCGAGACCAGGTGGACGTGGAAGTAGGTCGCAAAGCGGGTCATGGAGCCTTTGCCGGCGCGTAAAGAGGAATCTGCAGGGCGGGGATCGCAAAGCTGGGGACGAAAGAGTCGAAACCTTCTTAACGAAGCCGGACCGTTTTGGGGAAGAGTGCGCGCGCCGCCGCCGAGGGTGTGAACGGGCGGGATAAACCCCCGGGTTTGCGCCCGTCTCGTCCACGGCTCCGTTGGTTAAAAAAGTATGAACAGGGTCGGTTTCCGGAACGGTTTTGATGACTCCCGTTCGTCATCGTTAACTCCCTGTTAACCCTTTAACGAAAGGTAAACGCCAGTAGGGGTTTAGGGGTTTTCCCCGTGACTCACAGGTATGGCTTAACCATGTTGGGAAATGCGCGATCGCCTTGTTGAAAAGGGGTTGGCGCGGTATGGCCGGGCGAAGTTGTCCCCACTTCTCCAAGGGCCAACCTCTAACTCCACTTCCTATTTAAGAATCTTAGATATGAAGAAGAAGGGCAGGCGGGCTTGAGCCTTTCGTCCGAAGCCGGTTTAACGACGGCCATGTCGGAAAGTTCAAAACCGCGCCTTCTGCGGGCGCTCGCGGGCGAAACCCTCGATCGGCCGCCGGTCTGGTTCATGCGCCAGGCGGGCCGCTCCTTGCCGGAGTACCGCGAGCTGCGGACCCGCGCCGGCGACTTCATCGCCTTTTGCCACAATCCGGAAATGGCCGCCGAGGCGACGCTGCAGCCGATGCGCCGCTTCCCGCTGGATGCGGCCATCGTGTTCGCCGACATCCTGCTGATCCCGCGGGCGCTGGGCCAGGACGTCTGGTTCGAAGCCGGCGAAGGCCCACGGCTCGGCGAGCTGCCGCCGATCGAGGCCCTGGCCGACCAGATCGAGGCCTCCACCGGCCGGCTGTCGGCGATCGGCGAGACCCTGAGCCGCGTCCGCGCAGAGCTCGAGCCGGAACGCGCCCTGATCGGGTTCGCCGGCGCGCCGTGGACCGTCGCCACCTACATGATCGAGGGTCGGGGCTCGCAGCGCGAAGCCGCCCGCGCCTTCGCCTACCAGAACCCCGAGAAGCTGGGCGCCCTGCTGGACGTGCTGGTCGAGTCCACCGCCCGCTACCTGGTCATGCAGGCCAAGTCCGGCGCCCAGGTGCTGAAGCTGTTCGAGAGCTGGGCGGAAAGTCTCTCCGAGGACATGTTCGAACGCATCGTCATCGGCCCGCACGCCGCGATCATCGAAAAGGTCCGGGCGGCGGGGGTCGACACGCCGTTCATCGGCTTCCCGCGCGGGGCCGGCGCCCAGGTCGCCACCTACGCCGCCAAGGTCCCGGTCCAGGCCGTCGCCCTCGACACCCAGGCGACCGCCGTGCTCGGCCAGCAGATCCAGGCCGGCGGCAAGGCCATCCAGGGGGCGCTCGACAACCTGCTGCTGCGCGCCGGCGGCCCGGCGCTCGACGCGCGGGTCGACGCCCTGATCGAGCAGTGGAACGGCGGGCCCTACATCTTCAACCTCGGCCACGGGGTGATGCCCGACACGCCCATCGCGCATATCGAGCGCACGATCCGCAGGGTGACCGGCAAGTGAAGAAGCTGGCCGTCGTCCTCTTCAACCTCGGAGGACCTGACGGCCCCGAGGCGGTGAAGCCGTTCCTCACCAATCTGTTCAGCGACCCGGCGATCATCAGCCTGCCGGGGATCTTGCGGCTGCCGCTGGCCCGGATGATCGCCTCCGGCCGCGAGGAGACCGCCAAGGCCAACTACGCGATCATGGGCGGCGGCTCGCCGCTGCTGCCCGAGACGAAGCGCCAGGCCGAGGCCCTGCAGACCGCCCTCGCCGTCGCCCGGCCGGATCTGGAGACCCAGGTCTTCATCTCGATGCGCTACTGGAAGCCGTTCGCCGACGAGACCGCGAAAGAGGTCGCCGCCTTCGCCCCGGACGAGCTGGTGCTGCTGCCGCTCTATCCGCAGTTCTCGACCACGACGAGCGCCTCGTCGCTGAAGGACTGGGCCCGCGCCTATCGCGGCCCGGGCGCCAGCCATGCGGTCTGCTGCTATCCGACCGCCCAGGGTCTGGTCGAGGCCCACGCCCGCGCCATCAGCCAGACCTGGCTGAAGGCCGGACGGCCCGACAATGTGCGGCTGCTGTTCTCGGCCCACGGCCTGCCGGAAAAGGTCATCAAGGCCGGCGATCCCTACCAGGCCCAGGTCGAGGCCACCGCCCAGGCGGTCTCGGCGCTGTTGCCCGAGCTGCCGGACTGGAGCGTCTGCTACCAGAGCCGGGTCGGCCGGCTGAAATGGATCGGCCCCTCGACCGACGATGCGATCCGTCAGGCCGCCGCCGACGGCAAGGGCGTGCTGGTCACGCCGATCGCCTTCGTCTCCGAGCATGTCGAGACGCTGGTCGAACTGGATCACGAGTATGCCGAGCTCGCCAGGTCGCTGGGCTGCGCGCCTTATCTGCGCGCGCCGACCCCGACCGTGGACGGCGCATTGATCGATGCCTTGGCGGCCGCCACGCTGGAGGCGCTAGATCGCGGCGGCGCGCCCGCGCCGTTCGGGACGTGGCGTTGTCCGGCGGCGCATGGCAAATGCGCCTGCAGACAAGGCTAGGGGGAGCCGACGATGAACCATTTCGACCTGCTGCGCGGCCTGCACATCATCGCGGTGATCGCCTGGATGGCCGGCATGATGTACCTGCCGCGGCTCTACGCCTACCACACCGAGACCGCGCCGCCCGGCAGCGAGTTCGACAAGCACTTCCTGGTCTGGGAGCGCAAACTCCTGAAAATCATCATCAATCCGTCGATGATCATCGTCTGGGTGCTGGGCGTCAGCCTGGTCCTCTACCACGTCTATGCGGTCGGCGAGGGCTGGGGCTTCCTGCTGCAGCCCTGGATGATCGTGAAGCTGGCCGCGGTGCTGTTCATCTCCGGCTGGCACGGCTTCCTGGCCGGCTCCTACAAGAAGTTCCTGGCCGGCCAGCGCCCGAAGTCGGCGAAGTTCTGGCGCGCCACCAACGAACTGCCGTTCCTGGCCGCGGTGATCGCCGTCCTGGCCGTGACCCTTCAATTCGGCCAGCGCTGATCCTATCTGTCTCTCCGGGTCGTCATGGCCGGGCCGGTAGGTCCCGGTCATCCATAGACGCCATCCTCGACGAATAACGCCGGCGCATATGGATCCCCGGCGCGCTGACGCGGCCGAGGATGACGAACGGGGAGGCGACAGCGCCCCCGCGATCCCAGGCCACGCTTGACCCGCCGCCCGGCATGTGGTTCCGCTGACCGCACGTGGAGTCGCGCCGCGAAGCCACGCCCCGCCTTTTCCCGTGCGCCGCGCGCTGAACATCAGCCGCCGCGGCCCGGTCCTAGAAAAATTCATCGGCGCGCCCCTGCGCCAATTGCGATTCCCCCGGCGCCCGAAGTCCGTTCGGCCCCGCCAGGGACTATCAGAGTTATATCATGAGCGAAGACACCCCCGCCCCGACCGAGGAAACCCCGGTCGAAGCCACCGAAACCACCGAAACCCCGGTTGTCGAGGACGCCCCGGTCGAAGCCGGCGCCGAAACCGAGGACGAGGACGACGAAGGTCCCTCGGAGGTCGCCCAGGCGATCGCCGCCATGGGCCTCACCCGCATGTCGCTCCAGGAGCTGAAGGACAAGTCGCCGGCCGACCTGCTGTCCTTCGCCGAGACCCTGGAGATCGAGAACGCGAACTCGATGCGCAAGCAGGACATGATGTTCGCGATCCTCAAGGCCCTGGCCGAGGAAGGCGTTCAGATTTCAGGCTCCGGCACGCTCGAGGTCGTCCAGGACGGCTTCGGCTACCTGCGCAGCCCGGAAGCCAACTACCTGTCCGGCCCGGACGACATCTATGTCAGCCCCTCGCAGATCCGGAAGTTCGGCCTGCGCACCGGCGACACCGTCGAGGGCGTCATCCGCTCGCCGCGGGAAGGCGAGCGCTATTTCGCGCTGGTCAGCGTCGAGCAGATCAATTTCGAGAACCCCGAGAACGTCCGCCACAAGGTCCTGTTCGACAACCTGACGCCGCTCTATCCGGACAAGCGTCTGAACATGGAGATCCAGGACCCGACGCTGAAGGACCGCACCGGCCGGGTCATCGACATCGTCGCGCCGCTCGGCAAGGGCCAGCGCTGCCTGATCACCGCCCCGCCGCGGGTCGGTAAGACGGTGATGCTGCAGAACATCGCCAAGTCGATCGAGACCAATCACCCCGAGTGCTACCTGATCGTCCTGCTGATCGACGAGCGCCCGGAAGAAGTGACCGACATGCGCCGCACCGTGCGCGGCGAGGTCGTGTCCTCGACCTTCGACGAGCCGGCGACCCGCCACGTGCAGGTCGCCGAAATGGTCATCGAGAAGGCCAAGCGGCTGGTCGAGCACAAGCGCGACGTGGTCATCCTGCTGGACTCGGTCACCCGTCTCGGCCGCGCCTACAACACCGTGGTGCCGTCGTCCGGCAAGGTGCTGACCGGCGGTGTCGACGCCAACGCCCTGCAGCGTCCGAAGCGCTTCTTCGGCGCGGCCCGGAACATCGAGGAAGGCGGCTCGCTGACCATCATCGCCACCGCCCTGATCGACACCGGCAGCCGGATGGACGAAGTCATCTTCGAAGAGTTCAAGGGCACCGGTAACTCGGAAATCATTCTGGACCGCAAGGTCGCCGACAAGCGGATCTACCCCGCCGTCGACGTCATCAAGTCGGGCACCCGGAAGGAAGACCTCATCACCCCGAAGGAACACCTGCAGAAGTCGTTCATCCTGCGCCGCATCATTACCCCGATGGGCGCCCAGGACGCGATCGAGTTCCTGCTCGACAAGCTCCGGCAGTCGAAGAACAACGACGACTTCTTCCAGTCGATGAACACCTAGGGCTCTCCGGCCTTAGCGATACAAAAAAAGGGGCTCGCGGCGACGCGGGCCCCTTTGATTTTGTCTAAGCCGCTGATTTCAGACGTGTTTCACGTGGAACACCGCCTTTCCCCCCCTTTTGTGGGGAGGGTGGATCGCCGTGAAGCGGCGAGACGGGCGGGGACTACTGACTCCGCAAGGCCCCACCCTGACCGCTCCGCGGTCTGTCCCTCCCCATGAAGGGGAGGGAGATCACTACGGGATCAGCAGGCTCGCCCCGACGGTCTCGCGGCCCTCCAGCGCCTCGTGCGCGCGCTGCGCCTCTTCCAGCTTGAACGTCTGGCCGATGTCGATCTTCACGGCCCCGGAGGCGATCACCCCGAACAGCGCCGCGGCGCTCTCGTCCAGCTCGGCCGTGGTGACCAGGTAGTCGCCCATCGTCGGGCGGGTGAAGAACAACGAACCGGATTGCTGCAACCGGGCCGGCGCGAACGGCGGAACCGGGCCCGACGCGTTGCCGAAGCTGACGAACAGCCCCCGCCGGGCCAGGCTCTTGAGCGTGCCTTCGAAGGTCGCGGCGCCCACGGAGTCGTAGGCCACCGGCACGCCGGCGCCGCCGGTGATCTCGCGCACCCGCGCAGCCACGTCCTCGTCGCGATAGAGGATGACGTGGTCGGCGCCGAGCGATGTCGCCCGCGCCGCCTTCTCCGGCGAACCAGCGGTGGCGATCACGGTGGCCCCGATGTGCTTGGCCCACTGGACCAGGATCGAGCCGACCCCGCCGGCCGCGGCGTGGACCAGGATCGTCTCCCCCGCCGTCACCGGATAGCAGC
Source organism: Phenylobacterium sp. GW823-FHT02A09 (assembly GCF_058797775.1). Lineage (NCBI taxonomy): Bacteria > Pseudomonadati > Pseudomonadota > Alphaproteobacteria > Caulobacterales > Caulobacteraceae > Phenylobacterium > Phenylobacterium sp. GW823-FHT02A09. Next base: position 836,364 of record NZ_JBXAJZ010000002.1, read on the forward strand.
GGCGGATCAGGAACTCGGCGGTCATGCCCTTGAGCATCGCCGCGGCCCCGACCTGGGCGCTGACCCCGGCGGGCAGGGCGACGGCCCGGTCGGCGGCCACCGCGTGATGCTCGGCATAGGCGCCGAGCGGCCCCGACGCATAGGCGATGAGGTCGCCGGCCTTGAAGCGGGTCACGCCGTCGCCGACCGCCTCCACCACGCCCGCGCCTTCCATGCCGAGCCGCGACGGCAGCTTCACCGGATAGAGCCCGGAGCGATGGTAGGTGTCGATGAAGTTGACGCCGATCGCCTGCTGCTTGACCAGCACCTGGCCGGGTCCGGCGACCGGCGCCGGGATTTCGACGACGCTCAGGACCTCGGGGCCCCCGGTGGTATCGAACTGGATGGCTTTCATGGCCGGTCCCTAGGCGAGGTGCTGTTGGAAGAAGGCGAGCGTGCGGCCGCCGGCCAGCTTGGCGTCGGCGGCGTCGTAGTGCTCGCCGCCCTGGCGGGCGAAGGCGTGGTCGCGGCCGGGATAGGTGAAGATCTCGACCTGCGGGTGGTTCTTCAGTTGCGCGAGGATCAGGGCCTGGGCCTCCTTCGGCACGAACTGGTCTTCTTCGGCGATGTGCATCAGCAGCGGATGGGCCTGCTTTTCGCTCTCGGCCAGATGCTTTTCGATGCCGACCCCGTAATAGGCGACGGAGGCGTCGGCGTCGGTGCGCGCCGCGGTCAGGTAGGCGAGCAGCCCGCCCAGGCAGAAGCCGACCGCGCCGACCTTGCCGTTGGCCTCGGGCAGCGCCCGGACGTGGTCGATGGTGGCGGCGATGTCCTTGACGCCGGCGTCGACGTCGAACGCGTTGTAGAGCTCGAACGCCTTCTTCCACTCGGCCTCGGACTGGTCGGTGATGTCGATGCCGGGCTCGATCCGCCAGAACAGGTCCGGGCAGACCGCCAGGAAGCCGGCCGCAGCCAACTCGTCGCAGACGCCGCGCATCACGGCGTTCACGCCGAAGATCTCCTGGATGACCACGATGGCCGGCGCCTTCGGATTGCTCGGCCGCGCCACGTACGCGGCGAACTGACCGTCCTCGGTCTTGATGGTGGTGGTCTCGCCCATCGGTAACTCCCTAGCTGTGCGGCGCCTACGCGCGGCGCCGCATGTGGATACTGGTTCGCGCGCTCACCGCACGCTCACTTTTACGAGTAGTCTTGACCAAGGGCCGGCTGGAGGTGGCGCCCCTGGCCGGGCTAGGCTCATATCAAATGTGGTCAAGCATCACGTCGGCTGTAGAGTTATCCGAATGAAGATGACGATTGAAATCGACTGCTCGCCTCAGGAGGCCCGCGCCTTCCTCGGCCTGCCGGACGTGTCTGGTCTCAACGACAAACTCGTCGAAGAGATGCAGAAGCGCATGACGTCCAACATGGCCATGCTGTCGCCGGACGAGCTGATCAAGAATTGGACCGCATTCGGGGTGGGGGCTCAGGAGCAGTTCCGCAACCTCATGAACGCGGCTGTCGACGTCGGCATGGGCGCCACGCGCTCAAAATGACCGACACCATTTTCGCGCCCGCCACCGCCGCCGGGCGATCGGCGGTCGCGGTCGTGCGTCTGTCAGGCCCGGGGACGGGGGCGGCGCTCAAAGCCCTGGCCGGCAAACTCCCGCGTCGGCGCGAGGCGGCCCTGCGCCTGCTGCGGGACGGGCAGGGGCGGGCGATCGACCAGGCCCTGGTCCTCTGGTTCGAGGGACCCTCCAGCTACACCGGCGAAGACGCCGCCGAGTTCCACGTGCACGGGGGCCCGGCCGTGGTCGCTGGCCTGCTCGATGCGCTGGCCGGCCAGGGCCTGCGGCTGGCCGAGCCGGGAGAGTTCACCCGCCGCGCCTTCGAGAACGGCAAGCTCGACCTGGCGCAGGCCGAGGGCGTGGCCGACCTGATCGAGGCCGAGACGGAGGCGCAGCGGCGCCAGGCGCTCGACCAGCTAGGCGGCGCGCTGGGCCAGGCCCAGACCCGCTGGCGCGATGGACTGATCGAGGCGTTGGCCATGTTCGAGGCGGCCGTCGACTTTCCGGACGAGGAGGTTCCGGCCGATGTCGCCGCCCGCGCCCGTCCGGTGCTGGCGTCGCTGATCGGCGAACTGGAGCACGCCGTCGCCGACGTGAAACGCGGCGAGCGGGTGCGCGAGGGCTTCCGCATCGCGCTGGTCGGCGCGCCGAACGCCGGCAAGAGCACGATCCTCAACGCCCTGGCCGGTCGCGAGGCGGCGATCGTCACCGCCACGCCGGGCACCACGCGCGACGTGATCGAGGTGCCGATGCGGCTGGCCGGCTACAAGGCGCTGCTGGCCGACACCGCCGGCCTGCGCGACACCCACGACGAGATCGAGGCGGAGGGGGTTCGCCGGGCCCGGGCCTGGGCCGACGACGCCGACCTGCGGATCTGGGTTGTCGACGGCGCCAGCGACGCGGCCGCGACCGTCCCGGCGCTGCATCCGCATGATCTCTGCGTGATCAACAAGTCCGACCTCGGGCAGGGGGCCGAGACCGGCCATGCGCTGGTCGAGGCGCGCGCGCTTAATGTTGAGGTTGTTAGGCTGAGCGCCTGGAAACCTGACGATATCTCCGCCCTCGAGGCTGCGCTGGAACACCGCGTCGTCGAGGCCCTGGCCGGGGCCGAGCTGCCCACCGCCACCCGCCTTCGTCATCGCGAGCTGCTGTCCGAAGCCCTCGAACGCCTCAACCGTGCCCTGGTGCTGGAGGACGATCTCGAGCTCGCCGCCGAGGATGTGCGGCTCGCCGGCCGTGCACTGGACCGGATCACCGGCCGGATCGACCCGGAGGACGTGCTCGACCGGGTGTTCTCCAGCTTCTGCATCGGCAAGTAGCCGCTGTTTCACGTGAAACACCGCGGCGCGCTTCTGCTGTTTCACGTGAAACACTCTGCCGGGCGGCTGCGGAATCCCGGGTGAAAAACCGCCTCCAGTTCGCTATATAGCTGCCGATCACGCCCCCGGCCGCCCGGGGGCGTCTTCCGTGGAGATCAGCTTGAGCGCCTGGGACGTCATCATCATCGGGGGAGGGCACGCCGGCTGCGAAGCCGCCGCGGCCTCCGCGCGCGTCGGCGCCAAGACCCTGCTGCTGACCCACAAGCTCGAGACCATCGGCGAGATGAGCTGCAACCCGGCCATTGGCGGCCTCGGCAAGGGCCACCTCGTCCGCGAGATCGACGCCCTCGACGGGCTGATGGGCCGGCTGGCCGACCAGGCCGGCATCCAGTTTCGGATGCTGAACCGCTCGAAGGGCGCGGCCGTCCGCGGCCCGCGCAGCCAGATCGACCGCAAGCTCTATCGCCAGGCCATGCAGGCCGAGCTCGCCGCCACGCCGAACCTCACCGTGATGGCCGAGGCGGTCGAGGACCTGATCGTGGTCGACGGCGTGGTCCAGGGCGTGGTCGGCGCGACGGGGACCGAGTACCGTGCCGGGCGCGTGGTGCTGACCACCGGAACCTTCCTCAAGGGCCTGATCCATCAGGGCGAGACCCGCATCCCTGCGGGCCGGGTCGGCGACGCGCCGGCCATCGGCCTGTCTGATCGTCTCTACGCGTCGGGCCTGACCATGGGCCGGCTGAAGACCGGGACGCCCGCGCGCCTCGACGGCTCGACCATCGCCTGGGACGGTCTGGAGATGCAGGCCGCCGACGATGAGCCGGTGCCGTTCTCGTTCCTGACCGACAAGATCACCGTGCCGCAGATCTCCTGCGGCGTGACCTACACCAACGCCCAGACCCATCAGATCATCGCCGACCGGCTGACCGAGTCGGCGGTCTATGGCGGCCGGATCAACGGCCGCGGGCCGCGCTACTGCCCGTCGATCGAGGACAAGGTCGTCCGCTTCGGCGACAAGGACAGCCACCAGATCTTCCTGGAGCCCGAGGGCCTGGACGACGACACCGTTTATCCGAACGGCATCTCGACCTCGGTCTCGACCGAGACCCAGGACCTGTTCCTGCGCACGATCCCCGGCCTCGAGAACGTCAAGGTCAAGCGCTACGGCTATGCGATCGAGTACGATTACGTCGATCCGCGCGAGCTCTATCCGACCCTGGAAGTGAAGAAGCTGCCGGGCCTCTACCTGGCCGGCCAGATCAACGGCACGACGGGCTATGAGGAGGCGGGGGCTCAGGGCCTGGTCGCCGGACTGAACGCGGCCCGCGCCGCCTCCGGTCAGGACGCCGCCGCCTTCGGTCGCGACGAAGCCTACATCGGCGTGCTGATCGACGACCTGACGACCCGGGGCGTCACCGAGCCCTATCGGATGTTCACCAGCCGGGCGGAGTTCCGTCTGACCCTGCGGGCCGACAACGCCGACCAGCGTCTGACCGAACGCGGTATGGCCTTGGGCGCGGTCGGTGTTTCACGTGAAACGTCATACCGCGCCAAGGCGGCCGAACTGACGCACGCGCGCCAGCGGGCAGGGGAGTTGATCCTGTCTCCGAACATGGCCCAGAAGGCCGGCCTGCCGGTGAAGTCGGACGGCGTCGTCCGCGACTTCGTCCAGCTGCTGGCCTACCCGACCATCAGCTTCGACGACCTGGCGCGGATCTTCCCGGAGGCCGGCGACTGGTCGGCGACCTGCCGCGAGCAGCTGGAGATCGACGCCGCCTACGCGGGTTACCTGGATCGGCAAGCGGCTGACGCCGCAGCGTTTCGTCGCGACGAGAACCTGCGGCTGCCGGCAGATCTCGACTATGCCGGCGTCGGCGGCCTTTCCAACGAAGTGCGCGAAAAGCTCTCGACCGTCCGGCCGCTGACCCTCGGCCAGGCCGCGCGGATCGAGGGCGTGACGCCCGGCGCGCTGACCGCCCTGCTGGCCCATGTCCGCCGTCGCGCCGCCTGATCGCATGACCATGGATGTGACCGACGCGGCCAGCTTCGCCGCCGCGACCAACGCCGGCCCCCAGGCCATCGCCGACCTCGAGCGCTACCGGTCATACCTGGCCGAGTGGAACGAGAAGATGAACCTGATCGGGCCGGCCACGCTGGACACGTTCTGGTCGCGGCACGCCTGGGACTCGGCCCAGATCTTGCCGTTGGCGCCCGACGCGCTGACCTGGGCCGACCTCGGAACCGGCGCAGGACTTCCGGGCATCGTGTTGGCGATCATGGAAAAAGACCGGCCAGGCTTTCACGTGCATCTGGTCGACAGCCTGACCAAGCGCTGCCGCTTCCTGACCGAGGTGGTGAACGGCCTGCAGCTTCCGGCGACCGTTCACAATTCACGTGCGGAAGACTTGTCGCTGACTGTGGATATCGTCACGGCGCGGGCTTGCGCCCCTCTGTCGCGACTGATGGGGTACGCTCAGCCCTACTTCAAGCGAGGCGCGCAGGCGCTGTTCCTGAAGGGGCAGGAGGTTGCGTCCGAACTCGAAGACGCGGCGAAGACCTGGAATTTCGAGGCGGACGTGTCGCCGAGCTTGAGCGACGCCAGAGGCCGGATCGTGCGTGTGAGGAGACTCGGCCGTGGCCGTAAAAGCTAAGCGAGGCCTGCGCGTCCTGGTGGTCGCCAACCAGAAGGGCGGCGTGGGCAAGACCACGACGGCGATCAATCTCGGCACCGCGCTCGCCGCCGTCGGCGAAAAGGTGCTGCTCATCGACTCCGACCCTCAGGGCAACGCCTCGACCGGCCTCGGCGTCGGTCGCGCCCAGCGCAAGGTCACCCTCTACGACGTGCTGATGGGCGAGCAGCCGATCTCGGCGGCGGTGGTCAACACCGTGCTGCCGGGCCTCGACCTCGTGGCCGCCGATCCCGACTTGTCGGGCGTCGAGCTGGAGCTGGGCCAACAGGCCCGCCGCTCGTTCAAGCTCCGTGACGCCCTGGAGCCAATCCGTGCGGAGGGCGAATACACCTACGTCCTGATCGACTGCCCGCCGTCGTTGAACCTGCTGACGGTCAACGCCATGGCGGCGTCGGACGCGGTGCTGGTGCCGCTGCAGTGCGAGTTCTTCGCGCTGGAAGGCCTGACGCAGTTGATCCGTACGGTCGACCTGGTCCGCGGCAGCCTGAACCCCAACCTGGAGATCCAGGGCGTGGTGCTGACCATGTACGACCGTCGCAACAGCCTGTCGGAACAGGTCGCCAGCGACGTTCGCGGCCACTTCGGCGAGACGGTCTACAACACGGTGATCCCACGCAACGTGCGAGTCTCCGAGGCGCCCAGCTACGGTAAGCCGGTGCTGGTCTACGATCTGAAATGCTCGGGCTCGCAGGCCTATCTGAAACTGGCGCGAGAAGTGGTGCTGCGCGAGCGCAACCGCCGCGCCCAGGCGGCGGCGTAGGGGGACATGATGGTCGAGAAGCGTGGACTGGGCCGCGGCCTGTCGGCCCTGCTGGGCGACGTCGATGAGGCCAAGGTCGTGGCCGGCGCGCCGGCTGACGAGATCACCGGCGTTCGGGAGATCCCGATCGAGCTGATCCATCGCAACGTGCATCAGCCGCGTTGGGTGTTCACCGAGGCCGAGGTCGACGAACTGGCCGGCTCGATCCGCGAGAAGGGCGTGCTGCAGCCGATCCTGGTTCGGCCCGCGCCAGGCCTGCCGGGTGAGTGGGAGATCGTCGCTGGTGAACGCCGCTGGCGCGCCAGCCAGAAGGCCGGCCTGCGGGTCATGCCGGTGCTGGTCCGCGAGCTGGACGACGTCCAGGTGCTCGAGATCGGCGTCATCGAGAACGTCCAGCGCGCCAATCTCAACCCGATCGAAGAGGGCGCGGCCTACCAGCAGCTGATCGAGAAGTTTGGCCGCACCCAGGAAGAGGTGGCCGAAAGCATCGGCAAGAGTCGCAGCCACGTGGCCAACACCCTGCGGCTGATGAACCTGCCCGAGGCGGTCCGCAACTACGTGCTCGAGGGCAAGCTGTCGGCCGGCCACGCGCGGGCCATCCTCACGGCCGACGATCCCGTGGCGCTGGCCGAGAAGATCATCGCCGGCGGGCTGTCGGTCCGCGAGGCCGAGGCCCTCGCCCGCGGCGGCGCGCCGGCGGCGAGCCGGCCGAAGTCGGCGTCGCGCAAGCCCGTGAAGGACACCGACACCCAGGCGCTGGAGGTCGACCTCTCCGATGCGCTCGGTCTCGACGTCGAAGTGCTCGACAAGGGCGGCGTCGGCGAGCTGCGTATCAAGTACGCGACGCTCGAACAGCTCGACGAGCTCTGCCGCAAGCTGACCACGCGAGGCTGATCGCTAAGTCATTGATTTCAAAAGGCGCGATTTCAGAATTCGCGTTCTGGCGAAACGGGCGTCCAGGAGTACGGCGCGCCTGCGCTCCCGGCGCGACAGCGGCGGTTTCAAAACGAGACTTTAGAGGCCGAGGCGTCTCGCCCGGCCGGCGATGGTCAGGGCGAGGCGCTCGGCGATCAGGCCGTCGGGCGAGCCGGCGGTCTTGACGGCCTTGTCGGCGGCGAGCACCTCGGGCTGCAGCTTGTCGAGTTCGGCCAACGACCAGCTGCGCGCCTGACGCAGGAACTCGCGCTCCTGTTTCCAGAACACGCCGGAGGCCTTGGCCGCTTCCTGCAGGCCCGCGCCGTTCTTGGCGAGCGTCAAGGTGCGGCGCATCCGGCCAAGGTACATGCTGATGGCGCGGATCGCGGCGGCCCCGGCTTCGCCCTCGGCGGCGGCGCGGCGCAGGCCGGCCTGCGCCTCGGCGAGCTTGCCGCCGAACGCATCGGCCGCGGCGTCGGAGAGCGAGGCCTCCGGCTCCACGCCCAGGAAGTCCTCCAGATCGCGAGGGGCGGCCGTGCGGCCGCTGCCGGGCTCCAGGTAGAGGGCCAGTCGTTCGATCTCCTGACGGGCCACGCCGCGCTCTTTCGGCAGCCGTCCGACGAACAGCTGCAGGGCCTGGGCGTCGAGCCCGACGTTGTCTTGGGACAGCAGCTCGCGCACCAGCCGGGCGACATCGCCGGGCTCGTCTTCGTAGCAGGGGATGGCGGCCGCGTCGGACGCTTTCTCGGCGGCCTTGCGCAGGGCCGAGTCGCGGCCAAGGTTGCCGGCCTCGACGATGAAGAACGCGTCGGGGTTCAGTTTGCCTTCGGCGTGGGCGATCAGCGTCTCGGCCACCTGCTTGTCGAGGGCGGCCTTCTCGGTGGAGAACCGCAGCCGCACCAGCCGGCGACCGCCCATCAGCGACTGGGCCGCCAGCTCGCCCTCGAGCCGGGCGCCGTCGGAATCGAGGTCGCCGTCGGTCAGCAGGGCGACGTCGAACGGGTCGTCGAGATTGGGGACGATCTTCTTGGCCAGCTGCAGGCCCCGGTCGCGGACCACGCCGGTGTCGCGGCCATAGATCACGACGGCCCGGATCGGCGGCTCCGGCCGGGCCAGAAACCGCTCGATGTCAGGCCGCTTGGATAGGATCACGGCCTTGAAATCCTTACGATTTTCCCTGCGTCGCCAGCCAGGCGGCGAGCTCGAGCTGGATCAGCCGGGCGCACTCGGCGGCGGCCCGGTCCTGGGCGTCCTGCTGCGCGGTGATCGAGGCGTAGGGCTGGTCGGCGCTGTCATAGGTGACCTGGGCGCGGGTCGAACCGGTCTTCACCTGGGCGCCGGTGGTCGACGACACGACGGTGTAGCGCGCTGTCAGCACGTATTCGTAGCGGGTGGCGACGTTGTCGACCCGCAGGCCGCGCGGGTAGCGGGTCTCGGACAGCGCCAGGTCCATCCGGTACTTCGGCGTTCCCTTGGCGTTGGCCAGGGCGTCGTCGAGGTGCTCGCGGATCAGCTGGCCGGTGCGGCCGGGGGGGGTCGTCACCTGCACCGAGTGCAGCTGCGCGGTCACCGCCGGATCGCCATAGAGCGGCGTGAACCCGCAGCCGGCCAGGGCCAGAGCCCCGGCGGCGATGAGGGCGGAAGCAACGACGCGGTTCATGCAGGTCACCCGGCCACGATGTTGACGATGCGGTCCTTCACGACGATCACCTTCTTGATCGCCAGACCTTCAAGGCGCCGCGCGATCTCGGGATCGTCAAGCACGATCTTCTCAACATCGGCCGGTTCGAGGCCCGCGGCGACCGAAATCTCTCCGCGCCGCTTGCCGTTCACCTGCACGGGCAGGACCTTGACGGCGTCCTGGGTCAGGGCGTCGTCGTAGGCCGGCCAGGGGGCGGCGACGACCATGCCTTCGCCGCCGATCCGCGCCCAGGCTTCCTCGGCCAGGTGAGGGGTGAAGGGCGAGATCAGCCGCGCGAAGGCCGACAGGGCTTCCTGGCGGGCGGCCAGCACCGGGGCGGTCGCCTTGTCGGCCGGGAATTCCTTGAGTTTGTTCAGGAATTCGTACATCCGCGCGATGCCGGAGTTGAAGCGGAAGGTCTCCACCGCCTCAGTCACCGCCTTGATCGTGCGATGCGTAAAGGCGCGCAATTCGTCGGCCTTGGGGTCGGGCGAGGGCGCCGGGGCCGGGCCGGCGGGTTGGCTGTCGAACTCGTTCCAGACGCGGTTCACGAACCGCCAGGCGCCGTCGACGCCGGCGGCCGACCATTGGGTGTCGCGCTCGGGCGGGCTGTCGGACAGCACGAACAGGCGGGCGGCGTCGACGCCGTAGACCTCGAAGATCTCTTCCGGCGCGACGGTGTTGCGCTTGGACTTCGACATCTTCTCGATGTCGCCGATGACCAGGTCCTCGCCGGTCTCCAGGCTGCGGGCGCGGCGCTTGCCGTCCTCCGCCAGGATCTCGACTTCCTTGGGCTCGACCCACTCGCCGCTCTGGGCGCGACGATAGGTTTCGTGCGTCACCATGCCTTGGGTGAACAGGCCGGCGAACGGCTCGCGCACGCTCAGCATGCCCTCGTCGCCCAGGGCGCGGGTCACGAAGCGGGCGTACAGCAAGTGCAGCACCGCGTGTTCGATGCCGCCGACATATTGGTCGACCGGCAGCCAGTAGTCGGCCGCCGCCTTGTTGATCGGCTCGGCCGCTTCGGTGTCGGTGAAGCGCGCGAAGTACCAGGAGCTGTCGACGAAGGTGTCCAGCGTGTCGGTTTCGCGCGTCGCCTCGCCGCCGCATTGCGGGCAGCTGGCGTTCTTCCAGGTTGGATGGCGCGCCAGGGCGTTGCCCGGCTTGGAGAAGTCCATGTCGTCCGGCAGCACGACCGGCAGCTGGTCCTTGGGCAGCGGGACCACGCCGCACTTGGCGCAGTGGACGACCGGGATCGGGCAGCCCCAGCCGCGCTGGCGGGCCACGCCCCAGTCGCGCAGGCGGAACACGGTCGCGCCCTTGCCCTGGTTCTGAGCCTCGATCTTGCCGATCGCCGCGGCCTTGGCCGGCTCGATCTCCATGCCGTCCATGAAGTCGGAGTGGAAGATCGTCCCGGGGCCGGTGTAGGCCTCGTCGCCGACCGCGAAGGCGGAGGGATCCCCGCCGGGCGGCAGCACCACCGGCTTCACGGGCAGGCCGTACTTGCGGGCGAAGTCCAGGTCGCGCTGGTCGTGCGCGGGGCAGCCGAAGATCGCCCCGGTGCCGTAGTCCATCAGGATGAAGTTCGCGATCCAGACCGGCAGCCGCCAGGTCGGGTCGAACGGGTGGGCGACGGTCAGGCCGGTGTCGAAGCCGATCTTCTCGGCGGTCTCGATCTCGGCTTCCGAGGCGCCGCCCTTGCGGCATTCGGCGATGAAGGCGGCGACCTTCGGGTCGGCGGCCAGCTGCTCGGCCAGCGGATGGTCCGGGGCTATGCCGACGAAGCCGGCGCCGTACAGCGTGTCAGGGCGGGTGGTGTAGACCTCCAGCCCGGCCTCGAAGCCCTTGGGCGCCTCGCCGGCCCAGCCGAAGCTGAACTTCAGGCCCTTGGAGCGGCCGATCCAGTTTTCCTGCATCAGCCGGACCTTGTCGGGCCAGCGCTCCAAGGACTTCAGGCCCTCGATCAGTTCCTCGGCATAGTCGGTGATACGCAGGAACCACTGGTTCAACTTGCGCTTCTCGACCACCGCGCCCGAGCGCCAGCCGCGGCCGTCGACGACCTGCTCGTTGGCCAGCACGGTCTGGTCGACCGGGTCCCAGTTGACGATGCTTTCCTTGCGGTAGACCAGGCCGCGCTTCCACAGGTCCAGGAACCAGTCCTGTTGCTTGCCGTAGTAGGCCGCGTCGCAGGTCGCGAATTCGCGCGACCAGTCGATCGACAGGCCCAGCTCCTTCAGCTCGGCCCGCATCTTGGCGATGTTGTCGTAGGTCCAGCCGCGCGGATCGACGCCGCGCTCCATGGCCGCGTTCTCGGCCGGCAGGCCGAAGGCGTCCCAGCCCATCGGGTGCAGGACGTTGAACCCGCGGGCGCGCTTGTAGCGGGCCACGACGTCGCCCAGCGAATAGTTTCGCACGTGACCCATGTGCAGACGTCCCGACGGATAGGGGAACATCTCCAGGGCGTAGTACTTCGGCACGCCCGGGGTCGGGGGACCGGCCTTGAACACGTCGGCGTCGGCCCAGGCCTTACGCCACTTCGGCTCGGTCTCTTTGGGATTGTAGCGGGCCATGGGGGGCGCTCTTCAGACTTCGATGGGGGACGGCCAGCGGCGGAAAGCGCTGGCCCTTGGGAGGGAGCGCATCCGAACCGGTTTCCACCCTTGCTGAATGCGCCCCGAAGCGGGCCTTAGCCGATGTTCGACAACCGAAGCTGCCGCGCCTTGGTAAGGATCGCATTTTCCAGGTCGGTCTCGGTCTGGCCGGCCGACGGCGCATCGGTCCAGTTACCGGTCGCATCCTTGACCTGCTTGAAGACGGCCACGTTCAGGCCGTCGGCGCGCAGGCGCGAGTCCAGGATGTAGACGGTGCACTTGAAGCGCTCGTCCGGCTTTTCCGGGTTCACGTACCAGTCGGTGATCACCACGCCGCCGTACGGGTCGGCCGAGGCCAGCGGCATGAAGGACAAGGTGTCCAGCGTCGCTCGCCACAGATAGCCGTTCACGCCGATCGCGGGTTGGCTCGCATTGGCCGGAGCGGACTTCTTGCCGCCGCCGAGGCCAAACATGTTGAAGCCGCCCGGCTCCTGGGTCTGGAAGGTCCGCGGACCGCCGCTCGAGCACGCGGCCAGCGCCGTGAGGCTCAGCACCAAGGCTCCGGTCGTCACGCCACGCATCAACTCACCGCGCACAAACGGCATATATCGGCTCCTAGTCGTTCTTCCGCGATCGGTTCGCGCCGCGGCGCCGCCCCCACGCAGCCGCGCCCTCTATAACAACGCCCGTGGAACCGCCAAACAGGAATCGCGTGTCCCAGCCGCCACAGGCGCCGACGATCTGCCTGCGGAGTGTGCAGAGGGCCCCGAGAGTCGGTTGACCTGACGTCGCCCAGGACTTTAATCGGCTCAACGGTCACGTCTCTAAGTGGCGTGTTCGGGGCTAAGGGGCCATATAGGTAGTCATGTCCAAGCGGTTGGTCATTTCGTTGATCGGCGTGGCGCTCCTCGCGAGCGGCGCTTCGGCGGCGCATGCCCAAACCACCGCCGCTCCAGGCGCGAAGGGCAAGACCGCCGATTTCACCGTGCGCAGCGAAGCTTCGACGACCCCGCAAGGGAACAAGTCGCTGAAGTGGGATACGCGCAAGGGGCGCTGGGGGGTCACGCTCAACCTCGAACAACGGGGCGAGCGCGACACGCAGTGGAACGACGTCGAGGCGGGAGCCTACTTCCGCGTGACGCCGAGCCTTCGGGTCGGCGGCGCGGTCGCGCTCGGCGAAAAAGAAGCGCCGGCCTACAAGAAGACCGAGCCGCAGGAATCCGCGCCGCGCGTCCGGCTCGAGACCGCCTTCAAGTTCTAAGGGCCTCCACGGCCGCCAGACCGACCAGGCCCGCAGGCAGCAGCCGGCGGGCTGTTTTGTCGTTGATCCCGCCCAGCGCATAGACCGGGCCGCCTGTGGCGCGGACCAGCTGCGCCAGCCGCATCGGCCCGATCGGCGCTCCGGCCGAGGGGCTGCTTGACGGAAAGATCGCCGAAACCACCACCGCGTCGGCCCCGGCCGCCAGCCCTCGCCGCGCCGCCGGGAGGCTGTGCGCGGCCACGGTGACGATCCAGCCTGGACATTTCAGCCGCCGGGCGCGCGCCGCCATGCGTTCGGGCAGGTGGACGCCGCCGGCTCCGACCCGCGCGGCCAGGGCCGCGTCGGCGCCGATCAGCAGCACCAGGCCGCGCTCGGCCGCGATCTGCTTCAGCCGCCGTGCGCGCGCCTCGGCGTCCGGGGCCCCGAACGCGCGGTAGACGATCGCCGAACCGCGCGGCAGCCGTCGGGCGGCGGCCTCGATGTCGGGCGTGCGGCCCGGATCGGTGAAGAACAGCAACGGCGGCAGCGGGGGGTTTCGCCCGGCCGCGCGGCGACCTATGGCTTGGGCCGCCCTCGTCACTGTCCAGAAGTTCGCCGCGATGACCGTTCCTCCCGCCCTCACCGACGTCCTAGCCCGGATCGCGCGCGCGGCGAAGGCGTCCGGCCGGTCGGCCGGCGACGTGACCCTGGTGGCGGTCTCGAAGATGCAGCCCTGGGACAGCGTGGCGCCGATCCTGGCGGCCGGCCAGTCGGTGTTCGGCGAGAACCGGGTGCAGGAGGCGATGGAGCGATGGTCGGGCCGGCAGGAGGCGCTTGAACTGCGGCTGATCGGACCGCTGCAGTCGAACAAGGCCAAGGATGCGGTGGCGTTCTTCGAGGTGATCGAGAGCCTCGACCGCGAAAAGCTGGCCCGGGCCCTGGCCGACGAGATCCAGAAGCAGGGCCGCACGCCGCGGTTCTACGTCCAGGTCAACACCGGCGAGGAGCCGCAGAAGGCCGGCGTCGCGCCGGGCGAGGCCGACGCCTTCATCGCCGCCTGCCGCGCGACCTACGGCCTGCAGGTCGAGGGACTGATGTGCATTCCGCCGGCCGCCGAGCCGCCGGGCCCGCACTTCGCGCTGCTGGCCAAGATCGCGGCCCGCAACGGGCTATCGAAGCTCTCCATGGGCATGAGCGACGACTTCGAGACCGCCATCCGCTTCGGCGCCACCAGCGTGCGGGTCGGCTCGGCGCTGTTCGGCGCCCGCAGCTAGGCCGGCTCGATCGCCACCGCGTCGCCGAGCTTGGCCAGCGACAGCAGTTCCAGCATGTCCTCGCGCGACAGCGCCACGCAGCCCTCGGTCGGCTCGTAGCCGGGCCGCGCCAGGTGCATGAAGATCGCCGAGCCCAGTCCGGCGACCGGCGGGTCGTCGTTGTGGGCCAGGATGCAGACCAGGTCGTAGACGTCGTCCTCGCGCCACATCTGCTCGGCGCTGGCCGGATGCGGCAGCTTGACCGCGCGGTTGTAGGCGGGATCGCCCGGCGCGTCGCACCAGCCGTCGTCGCGCTCGAGCGCCTTGGTCGGCAGCCGCGTCTCCGGGGGACCGCCCTTGTCGGGACGGTACAGCACTCGGCGGATCGCCCAGGTCCCGAGCGGCGACTTGCCGTCGCCCTCGCGCTTGTCGGCGGCGGCGATCACGCCGCCCTTTCCCAGGGCGCAGCGGGTCGTGCGGCCGTCCAGGCGGAAGCTTCCATCTGACAACGCCGTGAAGATCATGACTTAAGGGAACTCCCGCGGTTGGCTCTTTCGCACGATACGGTGCATGTTCGGGTCCATGGCTCAACGCAAGACCCTGCTCGTCGTCGACGACAACGAAGAACTCCGCGGCGCGATCGCCGAACAACTCCAACTTTCCGAGGATTTCTCGGCCATCGAGGCGGCGACCGCCGGCGATGGGGTGAAGGCGGCGGTCGAGAACCGTCCCGACCTCATCCTGCTCGATGTCGACCTGCCGGACATGAACGGCCGCGAGGCTTGCCGTCAGATGCGTGAGAAGGGCGTCGTCGCCCCGATCATCATGCTGACCGCGGCCGCCGCCGACGACGACCAGATCTCCGGCCTGGAAGCCGGCGCCAACGACTACGTGACCAAGCCGTTCAAGTTCCAGGTGCTGCTGGCCCGCATCCGCGCCCAGCTGCGCAGCGCCGAACAGTCCGAAGGCGCGGTGTTCCACCTCGGCGCCTACGAGTTCCGCCCCTCGGCGAAGATGCTGGTCGACGCCAACCAGAAGAAGATCCGGCTCACCGAGAAAGAGACCAACATCCTCAAGTACCTCTATCGGGCCGGCGAAAAGCCGGTCTCGCGCGAGGAGCTCCTGGCCGAGGTCTGGGGCTACAACGCCGGCGTCACCACCCACACCCTGGAAACCCACGTCTATCGCCTGCGCCAGAAGATCGAGCCCGATCCCGGCAACGCCCGCTTGCTGCTGACCGAGGCGGGCGGCTATCGGTTGGCGCCGTAGGCGCTCGGGGCGTTCGCGTGGCGAAGAAGAAGTGGACGGTGGGGCGCGCCTTTCCGCTGATGATGCTCGCCGCGGTGGCGGTGGGCGTCGTCGTGCTGGCGGTCGGCAACCACCTGCGCCGCGCGACGATCATCGAGCAGTCCACCGCCAGCCTGCCGGCGGGGGCGCTGGACGGCGAGCCGTGCGCGGTGCTGACCAAGGCTGAGTACGAGGCGCGCGGCGCCAAGGCCACGCACGCCTTCATCACCAACGACATCCGCTATGAGCGCCGCTACGGCCACGCCGACTGCAGCATCGTCAAGGCCGGCGGGTCGGGGAACGACTTCGTCCCGGTCTGCCAGTTCAGCGGGCCGGCGCAGGTGGTGGTGACCACCGACAAGGGCGCCTTCTATTTCGCGCCGGGCGTCGGGCGGCCGGCGACGGTCGCCACGCGGGACGGCGTGCCGACCTGCGTGATTCCGAAGGTTCCGCCTAAGTTCTAGACTGCGAAGTCGGCGCTGACCGGCGCGTGGTCGCTCGGCCGCTGCCACTCGCGCACGTCGTCGTGCACCCGCGAGGCGGCCTTGCCGGTGTGGAACGCCGCATCCTTCAGGCCCGGCGTCACCAGAATGTGGTCCAGCCGCAGCCCGCGGTTCGACTTGCGGAAGTCGGCGGCGCGGTAGCTCCACCACGAGAACAGCTTCTCCGGCTCCGGAACGGCCTCACGCGGCAGGTCGATGAAATCGAGGCTGGCCTTCAGCTTGGCGAAGGCCTCGAGCTCGACCGGCGTGTGGCTGACGATCTTCGACATCTGCTTGTGGCTCCAGACGTCGAACTCGCCCGGCGCGACGTTCAGGTCGCCGACGATGGCCAGCGGCGCTTTTGGATCGCGGCGCGCCATCTCGGCGGTCAGCTTCTCGAAGAAGTCGAGCTTGTGGTCGAACTTCGGATTGAGCTCGCGATCGGGGATGTCGCCGCCGGCCGGGATGTAGAAGTTCTGGATCTCGACCCCGGCCACCTTGCCGCCGACGCAGCGGGCGTGCTTCTCACGGCAGACATCCAGCGGCGCGGCGTCCTCGATCGGCAGCCGTGAGGCGATGGCCACCCCGTGCCAGCCCTTCTGGCCGGCGATCTTGATGTGCGGCAGGCCGACGGCCTCGAAGGCGGCGCGCGGGAACTCGCCCTCCTGGCACTTGATCTCCTGCATGCACAGCACGTCGGGCGCCTGCTCGTCGACGAAGCGGGCCACTTGCTCGGCCCGCAGGCGCACGGAGTTGACGTTCCAGGTGGAGAGGCGAAGTCGCATGGGACGATGTCTAAGGGGGTTCGGGCAAAAAGAAACGCCCGGGCACTGGAGAAGCCCGGGCGTAAAGTGTGTCTCTCATGCCGCCGCCGGGAGGGGATAGGGTCCGGCACGGAAAGGGGTCGCGATCGCGCGAACCCAATAGTGTCATTAATGCCACTGGCGACGAGAAAAAGTCAATCACAAATCACGCGGCATATTGCCTGTTGTGAATGTGTCACATTTTGGAACGCCCGACGTTCTTCGGCCGCGGGTCCTTCAACACGAACAGCGAGGGCGCGAGGCCGCTGGTCTTGGTCAGACTGGTCAGCCGGATGCGGGTCGAGGACCCCTGTGCGTCGGTGACCGTCCAGCCGACCAGCGCCAGCGGATTGTCGGAGAAGGTGAGGGTGATCTGCCCCTCGGCTTGCTTCTTGCCGTCGCGGGCGGTGATCGAGAAGCCGTCGGCCAGCCGCGCCACGCGGGTGACGTTGATGCCGCGGTCGAGGCGGATCTGCCGGGCCAGGAAGATCGACAGCGGCGTCGCCATCAGCGGATAGGCGTCGAAGGTCTTCAGCCGCGAGTCCGCGATCGAGACGTTGCCGCCGTCGGACACCACCAGCAGGCCGGAGGGCTTGTCGTATTCGAACCGGGCCTTGCCCGGACGCTTCAGATAGAGCGAGCCCTGGGTCATCGCCCCGCGGGCGTCGGTCTGGACGAACCGGCCCTTGGCCTCGGTCAGCCCTTCCAGATAGGCCGCGGCGCGGTCGACCAGCGCCTTGTCCGCAGCCGACAGCGGCGCGGCGGGCGCGCGCTGAGCCAGAGCGGGGAGGGGCAGGGCGGCCAGGCCCAGCGCCAGGGCGCGGCGGGTCAGTCGGGTCATGCGAGGGCGAACTCCAATTTCGGCGACCTCTATACGGCGCCGTGGGCCTCAATAGGGCGCAAGAACGGCGAAGCTGGCGCTTAGTTGCGCGGCGCTCTTCGCCAGCCGATCACGCAGAGCCCGAGCATGATCACATTGCCGACAGCGTCGAGCAGCCCGACCACGGTCAGCACCGGGGTCACCACATAGAACCAGTAGTTGAAGACGAAGAACGGCAGCAGCGCGACGCCATAGGCGAGGAACGTCGCCTTGGTGAACCGCGAGAACGCCGCGAACAGACCGGCCAGGATCGCCTGGGCGCCGAAGCAGCCGATGGCGAACAAGGCGATGAAGTCTTCCGAGCGGTATTGCGGGGTGATCGTCAGCGCCATGACGCTGGACGGCGAGACCAGGCACCAGCCGCCCAGTATGAAGAACACGCTGGCCAGGGCCCACTGGATTTGTCTGGAGCTCATCGTCGCCTCCCCTCTTGGCTCGACCTGGACGGGCGCCGTCCCACGCGATCGTGAGCAAAAACTTACCCCGGATGGGCGGCGTTTCACCCCCTCAGGGGCGATTCCGCAGTGCAGCAAGCTTGTGCGCGTCAAAAATCGTACATATCACCGGGCCGTCGTCCGTCTGAGAGACCCCGCCAGAGGGCTTCCGCGGTCGGCATGACGCGTGGGTAACATAAGGGGCGCAGCCTGATGGGCTTGGCCATTCCGGGTCTCGACGAGGCCCCGACCAAACATGCCGGACTCCTGACCTGGGTACGTGAAGTCGCTGAACTCACCCAACCCGACCGGGTCCACTGGTGCGACGGCTCCGATGCGGAGTGGAACGCGCTGACCGCTGAACTCGTGAAGTCCGGCACCCTCCAGCCGCTGAACCCCGAGAAGCGGCCGAACAGTTTCTACGCAGCCTCCGATCCCCGCGACGTCGCCCGGGTCGAGAGCCGGACCTTCATCTGCTCGGAGGACCCGGCTGACGCCGGTCCGACCAACAACTGGCTCGACCCGCAGGAAATGCGGACCAAGCTGCAGGGCCTGTTCAAGGGCGCCATGCGCGGCCGCACCATGTACGTCGTGCCCTTCTGCATGGGCCCGCTCGGTTCGAAGATCTCCGCCCTGGGCGTCGAGATCACCGACAGCGCCTATGTCGCCATTTCGATGCGGGTGATGACCCGGATGGGCCAAGGCGCACTCGACATGCTCGGCGACGACGGCTTCTTCGTGCCGGCCCTGCACACCGTCGGCGCGCCGCTCGACGCGGGCCAGGCCGACGTGCCGTGGCCCTGCAACGAAGAGAAGTACATCGTCCACTTCCCTGAGAGCCGCGAGATCTGGTCCTACGGCTCGGGCTACGGCGGCAACGCCCTGCTCGGCAAGAAGTGCTACGCCCTGCGCATCGCCTCGGTGATGGCCCGCGACGAGGGTTGGCTGGCCGAGCACATGCTGATCCTCAAGCTGACCTCGCCGCAGGGCGCGGTGCGCTATGTCGCCGCCGCCTTCCCGAGCGCCTGCGGCAAGACCAACATGGCGATGCTGCAGCCGACCATCCCCGGCTGGAAGGCCGAGACCGTCGGCGACGACATCTGCTGGATGCGCTTCGGCGAGGACGGCCGCCTCTATGCGATCAATCCGGAGGCCGGCTTCTTCGGCGTCGCGCCGGGCACCGGCAATGCGACCAACAAGAACGCGGTCGACGCCCTGCACGCCAACACCGTCTTCACCAACGTCGCCCTGACCGCCGACGGCGACGTCTGGTGGGAAGGCCTGACCGACGAGCCGCCGGAAGGCCTGACCGACTGGAAGGGCCGCGCCTGGACGCCGGAGATGGGCGAGCCCGCCGCGCACCCGAACGCGCGCTTCGCCGTGCCGGCCGACCAGTGCCCGGTGATCGCCGACGAATGGGACGACCCGGCCGGCGTGCCGATCTCGGCCATCCTGTTCGGCGGCCGCCGCGCCAGCGCCGTGCCGCTGGTGACCGAGGCCTTCGACTGGGAGCACGGCGTGTTCCTGGCCGCCAACGTCGCCTCGGAAGGCACCGCCGCGGCCGAGAACAAGGTCGGCGAGCTGCGCCGCGACCCGTTCGCGATGTTGCCGTTCTGCGGCTACAACATGGGCGACTATTTCGCCCACTGGCTGAAGGTCGGCGCCAACGCCGACGCCGCCAAGCTGCCGCGCATCTACTTCGTCAACTGGTTCCGCAAAGGGGCCGACGGCAAGTTCCTGTGGCCGGGCTATGGCGAGAACGCCCGCGTGCTGAAGTGGATCTTCGGCCGTCTGGAAGGCGACGCCGCGGCCGTCGACACCCCGATCGGCCGCGTGCCGAGCAAGGAATCGCTGGATCTCGACGGCGTGACCATCGACGCCGCCGCCCTGGAAACCCTGCTCTCGGTCGACGCCGAGGTCTGGGCCGAGGAAGCCGCCCTGATCCCCGAGTTCTACAAGAAGTTCGGCGACCGCCTGCCGGCCGCGCTCTGGGACCAGCACGCCGCGCTCAGCCGCCGCCTCGGCGTCCAGGCTCAGGCCGCGGAGTAGTCGAGACGCGCTTTCCCGCCGGCGGGCGAAGTTCGAATTGAGGAAGCCGGTGCGGTTCGACCGCCCGGCTTTTTCTTTGGCCGGCGTCCGTGCTGACGCGACGACAGGCTTGCGCGGCAAGCTCCGCCGTCCATCTGATCTCGAAACCGGATGGAGCGCGCCATGACCCAGAGCCTCGACGCCAGCCTCGACGACGTCATCGACCGCGCCCTGGCCGAGCGACGGATCGTCGGGACGGTGGTGCTGGTCGCGCGCGGCGGCGACCTCGTCTACGCTCGCGCCGCCGGCGACGCCGATCGCGAGCGCGGCCTGCCCATGGCGCAGGACACTGTCTTCCGTCTGGCCTCGGTGACCAAGCCGATCGTCGCCGCCGCGGCCCTGGCGATGGCCGAGCGCGGCGACCTCGCTCTCGACGCGCCGGTCAGCCGGTGGCTGCCGGACTTCCGGCCGAGCGGTCCCGGCGGGGCGCCGGCCGAGATCGCCATCCGTCAACTGCTCACCCACACCAGCGGGCTCAGCTACGGCTTCCTGCAGCCGGAGGGCGGCCCCTACCTGGCGGCCGGGGTCTCCGACGGCCTCGACCTGCCCGACCGCAGCATGGGCGACAACCTGGCGCGGCTTCGCCAGATCGAGCTGTTCTTCCCGCCCGGCGCGGCCTGGAATTATTCGGTCAGCCTCGATGTGCTGGGCGCGGCCATGGAGCAGGCGGCGGGCAAGCCGCTGCCCCAGCTGATCGACGAGCTGATCCTGCGCCCGTTGGGCATGGACGCGAGCGGCTTCTACGTCGACAGCGCCGACCAGCTCGCCACCCCCTATATCGACGGCCAGCCGCCGCGCCCGATGCAGGAGCCGGACGTCTCGCCGTTCTTCGAGCTCTCGGGCATCCGCTACTCGCCGGCCCGGGCGACGCGGCCGGCCTCGTTCCCGTCCGGCGGCGCCGGCATGGTCGGCACGGCGGGCGACGTCCTGAAGCTGCTCGAGGCTGTGCGCACCGGCGGCGGGCCGATCCTGTCGCAGGCCGCGGCCGCCTCGATGCTCAGCAACCAGATCGGCGAGCTGGTGGTCACCACCCATGGACCCGGCTGGGGCTTCGGCTATGCCGGCGCGGTGCTCAAGGATCCGTCCGCCGCCGGCTCGCCGCTGCGCCAGGGCACGGTGCTCTGGGGCGGGGTCTACGGTCACTCCTGGCAGATCGTGCCGGATCGCGAGACCACGGTGGTCGCCCTGACCAACACCGCCATCGAGGGCATGAGCGGCGTCTTCCCGGGCGAGCTCGGCGCGGCGGTGGCCGCGGCGGTCGCCTAGGGCGCGGCGCCGACCAGCACCTCGCGCTTGCCGGCGTGGTTGGCGGGGCTGACCACGCCTTCGTTCTCCATCCGCTCGATCAGCGAGGCGGCGCGGTTGTAGCCGATCTGCAGCCGGCGCTGGACGTAGCTGGTCGAGGCCTTGCGGTCGCGGGTGACCACGGCCACGGCGCGGTCGTAGAGGTCGTCGCCGGAGCCGCCGCCCTCGTCGCCGAAGCTGTCGCCGCCGCCGTCCTCGTCGTCGCCGCCAGCGGTGACGTCCTCGAGGTACTGCGGCTCGCCCTGGTCGCGCAGGAACTTGGCCACGGCCTCGACCTCGCCGTCGGACACGAACGGCCCGTGCAGGCGGGTGATGCGGCCGCCGCCGGCCATGTAGAGCATGTCGCCCTGGCCCAGCAGCTGCTCGGCACCCTGCTCGCCCAGGATCGTGCGGCTGTCGATCTTTGAGGTGACCTGGAAGGAGATCCGGGTCGGGAAATTGGCCTTGATGGTGCCGGTGATGACGTCGACGGACGGCCGCTGGGTCGCCATGACCAGGTGGATGCCGGCGGCGCGGGCCATCTGGGCCAGGCGCTGCACCGCGCCTTCCACGTCCTTGCCGGCGACCAGCATCAGGTCGGCGACCTCGTCGATGACCACCACCAGGTAGGGCATCGGCTTGGGATCGATCCGCTCGCTCTCGTAGATCGGCCGGCCGCTGTCGTCGAAGCCGGTCTGCACGGTGCGCTCGAAGTGCTCGCCCTTGGCGGCCGCCTCCTTGGCGCGCTCGTTGTACGAGGCGACGTTGCGCACCCCGATCTTCGACATCAGCCGGTAGCGGTCCTCCATCTCGCGGACGGTCCACTTCAGCGCGACGATGGCCTTCTTCGGGTCGGTGACGACCGGGGCCAGCAGGTGCGGGATGCCGTCATAGACCGACAGCTCCAGCATCTTCGGGTCGATCATGATGAACCGGCACTGGTCCGGCGGCAGCCGGTACAGGATCGACAGGATCATCGCGTTGACGCCGACCGACTTGCCCGAGCCGGTGGTGCCGGCGATCAGCAGGTGGGGCATCTTCGACAGGTCGGCGATGTAGGGCTCGCCGCCGATGTTCTCGCCCAGCGCCATCGGCAGGGCCTGGGTCGAGCGCTCGTATTCGGCGCTGGCCAGCAGGTCGCGCAGATAGACGGTCTCGCGCCGGGCGTTGGGCAGTTCGATGCCGATGGCGTTGCGGCCGGGCACGACGCTGACGCGGCAGGCGGCGACCGACATCGAGCGGGCGATGTCGTCGGCCAGGGCCACGACCCGCGCCGACTTCACGCCGGCCGCGGGCACCAGTTCGTAGAGGGTGACGACGGGACCTGGGCGGATCTGGTCGATGGTGCCGCGCACGCCGAACTCGGCCAGCACGCTTTCCAGCAGCTGGGCGTTCTGGCGCAGGGCGCCTTCGTCGAACTGCGAGGCGCGCGGCTTGGGCTTGGCCAGCATGGCCAGTTCGGGCAGGGCGAAGCCGCCGGTCTTGACGAAGTCGAACGCGCCCTGGGCCTCGCGCTGCTCGCGGCCGGAGTCCTTGGGGGCCGGCTTCGGCTGCTTGATGGCCACCGGGCTGGCCACGGTGTCGTCGGCCTCGTCCTCGCCGTCGTCGTCCTGCGCGTAGGCGGCGGGTTCGACCACCGGGGCCGTGGGCGCCTGGCGCTGCGTCGCCGCGGGCGCGGCCGGCTCGGCGGCCTTGGCGCGGCGGGCGACCGAAGCGCGGGCGGGCTTGGCCGGCTGGACGGGCTCCTCGCGCATCTGCTGCAGGGTCGCGCGGACCCACTCGATGCTGGCGGTCAGCTCCGAGCGGCGCACGCCGATGGCGAAGCCGAGCCCGGCCGCCGCGCCGACGAGCAGCAGCAGCGCAGCGATCAGCACGCTTCCGGGAATGTGGGCATAGGCGAACAGGCCGGCGATCGCATGCAGCAGCCCGTCGCCCCAGAAGCCGCCCAGGCCCTTGGCCAGCGGCCAGGCGGCCGGGGCCGGCGGCGCGCTGAGCAGGCCCGCGAGCGCCATCACGCCGAGCAGGCCGATGGCGGCGCGCAGGCGCACCTTGCGGCGGGTCAGGTCCGGTTGCGGCGTGGTGGCGCGGCCGAGGCCGAACACCACCATCAGGAGGGCGCCGACGCCGGCGGCCAGGCCCAGCGACTGGATGCCGACATCCGCGGCGGTCGCGCCCGGCGAGCCCAGGGCGTTGGTCGGCGACAGGGCCGAGGCGGCGTTCAGGCTGGGGTCGGCGGCGTTGTAGGTCGCCAGGGCGATGATCAGGGCGAGGCCGGCCGCCGCGACGATGCCGCCGCGCAGCCGCGCTGTCGCCGGATGCGACCAGGCCAGACCGGCGATGTGCATCCCCAGTTCGACACCCGTCTTTCGCGCCGCCCGCGCCATTCCAAGCTCCTGATTTCAGTGACCCCCTGTTTGCCCGGACGAGGGTTAAGAGGCGTTTACCAAGCCCGGCCGTAAGCGCGGCCGTACCCGCAAAATCCCGTTTCCGTTTTGGCCAAGCCCATCTAGGTTCGCCGCATGTGGAGCATGCCTCGCAGCGTCCTGCGGTTCGTCGCAATCATCCTCGGCCTCTGCGCCGTGGGCGGGTTCATTCTCGGCGTGCGCGGCGCTCCCGAGCGCGCACGGCTGCCCGGCGAGGCGGCCGGCGGCGGCGCGCCGATCCAGGCCAGCGACGCCCAGCCGCTCGAGGATCTGGTGCTGACCCCTTCCGAATTGGCCCCCGAGCCGAAGAAGGAAGAGGAAAAACCCGCGGAGACGACCGAGCAGACGCCGCTTCCGGTCGAGAAGGCGCCCGAGCCCAAGGCCGCGCCGGCGCCGAAGGCCCCGACCACCCCGCCGCCCGAGGAAGACCGGGTCGGCGACCTGATCGACGGCCTCACCCCGCCGCCCGAACAGCCGCCCTACTAGGCGCGGGCCGCCCGCCGCAGGGTCAGGTTGAACCGCCCGCCGCCGGGCGCCAGCCGCGACGATCCCGGCAGGATGCGGTCGATCCCGTGATGATAGAGCCGCGCCTCGCCGGCCAGCAGGCAGACGTCGCCTGACGACAGCCGCACCGAGGTCGTCGGGTCGCTGCGCTTGAGGCCGCCGATGCGGAACACGGCCGTGTCGCCGAGCGAGACCGACAGCACCGGAAACCGGAAGTCGGCCTCGTCCTTGTCCTGGTGCAGGCCCATCTTCGCCTGTGCGTTATAAAAGTTGATCAGGCAGGCGTCGGGCGGAATCTTCGGGTCGGCGAGCTCGCGCCAGAGATCCGTCAGGATTGTGGGGATCGGCGGCCAGAACCTGCCGGTGGTCGGGTGCTGGCGCTCGTAACGATAGCCCTTGGCGTCGGTGGTCCAGCCGAGGTCGCCGAAGCTGCTCGTCGCCACGCTCATCGGCTTGCCGCCGGGGGTCGCCTGGTGGACCAGCGGCGCCTCGGCCAGGCCGGCGAGCACTTCGTCCATCAGTTGCGCCTGGGTCGCGGGCGACAGCCGGCCGGGCAGCAGGCGAAATCCACTGGTCGTCGAAAGGCTCATGGGGGCTCATATAGGCGCAATGACGTCCCGCGCCGCCAGCGACCTGTGCATGCCGCCCCTGCGCGCGCGCCGGCTCACCGCCGGCGAGCACCACCTGTGCGCTCAGGTGTTCGGCGAGGCCCTCGACCCCGCTCGGGTGCGAATTTTCAGCCTTCCGGTGTGGCCGCGACCTTTCGTCCCGTCGTCAGGGCTGGTGGTTTGGCCGGCGGTCTCGGCCCTGGCCGACTTTTCCACCGCCCCGCTCTGGTTGCGCTCGGTGCTGGTGCACGAACTGGTGCACGTCTGGCAGGCGCAACACGGGGTTTTCCTGCCCTTCGCCAAGCTCCGCGCCGGGGACGGCCGGGCGGCCTACGCATATGATTTGGCGGACGGCCGGTCATTTTCTCAGCTCAACATCGAGCAGCAGGCGATGGTCGTTCAGCACGCCTATCTGGCCGCCGGCGGGGGCGCGGCGCCCTACGACAGCACAGCTTATGCAGGGATTTTAGAGGCTTGGCCGCAGCCGCTCGGGGGAAGACCCCGCACGATCTAGGGTCATTACGCACTTGCGGCGGGTGCATGTGATCCCATATCGCGACTCGACGCTGGTTGCCCCATGGGTTAACCGGCCGAGCCCTTATTCGACCGGGGATGCCGAGAAGAACCGGGGTGCTTCAAACGAAGGCCCTCAAACCGGCGTCCGCCATTCAGGAGCGAGCAAGACTCGATATGAGCAAGATCATCGGCATCGACCTGGGCACGACCAATTCGTGCGTGGCCATCATGGACGGCAAAGCGCCGAAAGTGATCGAGAACGCCGAAGGCGTGCGGACCACTCCGTCGGTCGTCGCCATCCTCGACGACGGCGAGCGCCTCGTCGGCCAGCCGGCCAAGCGCCAGGCGGTCACCAACCCGTCCAACACCCTGTTCGCCATCAAGCGTCTGATCGGTCGCCAGTACAACGATCCGCTGGTGGAGAAGGACAAGGGCATGGTGCCCTATGACATCGTCAAGGGCCCGAACGGCGACGCCTGGGTGAAGGCCCACGGCAAGGACTATTCGCCCCAGCAGATCTCCGCCTTCATCCTGCAGAAGATGAAGGAAGCCGCCGAGCAGCACCTCGGCGAGAAGGTCGAGAAGGCGGTCATCACCGTCCCGGCGTACTTCAACGACGCCCAGCGTCAGGCGACCAAGGACGCCGGCAAGATCGCCGGCCTGGAAGTCCTGCGCATCATCAACGAACCGACCGCGGCGGCGCTCGCCTACGGCCTCGAGAAGAACGACGGCAAGAAGATCGCCGTCTATGACCTCGGCGGCGGCACCTTCGACGTCTCGATCCTCGAGATCGGCGACGGCGTGTTCGAGGTGAAGGCCACCAACGGCGACACCTTCCTCGGCGGCGAAGACTTCGACATGCGCATCGTCGAGTACCTCGCCGACGAGTTCAAAAAGGAGACCGGCGTCGATCTTCGGAACGACAAGCTGGCCCTGCAGCGCCTGAAGGAAGAAGGCGAAAAGGCGAAGAAGGAGCTGTCCTCGGTCACCCAGTACGAGGTCAACCTGCCCTTCATCTCGATGAACGCGTCGGGCCCGCTGCACCTGAACATCAAGCTGAGCCGCGCGAAGCTGGAAGCCCTGGTCGAAGACCTGGTCGCCCGCACCGTCGGCCCCTGCGAGCAGGCGCTGAAGGATGCCGGTCTGAAGAAGACCGACATCGACGAAGTGATCCTGGTCGGCGGCATGACCCGCATGCCGAAGGTTGTCGAGACCGTGAAGGAGTTCTTCGGTCGCGAACCCCACAAGGGCGTGAACCCGGACGAAGTCGTGGCGCTCGGCGCGGCGGTGCAGGCCGGCGTTCTGCAGGGCGACGTCAAGGACGTGCTGCTGCTGGACGTCACCCCGCTGACCCTGGGCATCGAGACGCTGGGCGGCGTGTTCACCCCGCTGATCGAACGCAACACCACGATCCCGACCAAGCGCTCGCAGACCTTCTCGACCGCTGACGACAACCAGTCGGCCGTGACCATCCGCGTGTTCCAGGGCGAACGCCCGATGGCGCACGACAACAAGATGCTGGGTCAGTTCGACCTGGTCGGCATCCCGCCGGCCCCGCGCGGCGTGCCGCAGGTCGAGGTCACCTTCGACATCGACGCCAACGGCATCGTCAACGTGTCGGCGCGCGACAAGGCGACCAGCAAGGAGCAGTCGATCCGCATCCAGGCCAATGGCGGCCTCTCGGACGCGGACATCGACAAGATGGTCCAGGAAGCCGAGGCCAACAAAGCCGACGACGAAAAGCGCAAGGCCGCTGTCGAGGCCAAGAACCAGGCCGAGGCGGTGGTGCATTCCACCGAAAAGGCCCTGGCCGAGCACGGCGACAAGGTCTCGGGCGACGACAAGGCCGCCATCGAGACCGCGCTGGCCGACGTGAAGTCGGAGCTTGAAGGCGACGACGCCGAGGCGATCGCGGCCAAGACCCAGACCCTCATCCAGGCTTCGATGAAGCTCGGCGAGGCGATGTACGCGGCCCAGCAGGGCGGTTCGGAAGAACAACCCCAAGGCGGCGCGGCGGCGGACGACGTGGTCGACGCCGAGTTCGAAGAAGTCTCCGACGACGACAAGAAGTCGGCGTGACGTTCCGCCCGATGGCGGTCATCCGCAAATTCTGCGAGACGACCGCCATCGGTTCGGGCGCCCCCAGTGGAAATCTCCGTCTGCTCCGGTTTGGAATAAGCCTTGCAGTCGGGCGGGGATCATCCCACCTCAATTCTCAGATCAATTTGAACCTCTGACATAGCATGCGGGATTATTACGAAATCCTCGGCGTGGAACGGAGCGCGGACGAAGCTGCGCTCAAGTCTTCGTTCCGTAAGCTCGCCATGGAGCACCACCCCGACCGCAATGGCGGGTGCGAGGAAGCAGCCGGCCGGTTCAAGGAGATCAACGAGGCCTATTCGGTCCTCTCCGATCCCCAGAAGCGTGCGGCCTACGACCGCTTCGGCCATGCCGGCGTCAACGGCGCTGCGGGCGGCGGCGGCGGAGCCCAGTTCCACGACGTGAACGACATCTTCAATGAGGTGTTCGGCGACGTCTTCGGCGACATGTTCGGCGGCCGCGGCCGCCAGCGCTCGGGCCCGGCCCGCGGCCAGGACCTGCGCTACGACCTGGAGATCACCCTGGAGCAGGCCTATGCCGGCTCCGAGGTCGAGATCACCGTGCCGGCCTCGATCAACTGCGAGACCTGCGACGGCTCGGGCGCGCGTCCGGGCACCAGTCCGACCGTCTGCGGCGGTTGCGGCGGCGCGGGCCGCGTGCGCGCCAGCCAGGGCTTCTTCTCGATCGAGCGGGCCTGTCCGCGCTGCGGCGGCTCCGGCCGCCTGGTGCTCGACCCCTGCGAGGACTGCAACGGCCACGGCCAGGTGCGCAAGCAGCGCACCCTGCAGGTCCGTATCCCGGCCGGCGTCGACGACGGCGCGCGCATCCGCCTGGCGGGCGAGGGCGACGCCGGGGCGCGCGGCGGGCCGCGCGGCGATCTCTACATCTTCCTGTCGGTGCGTCCGCACGACCTCTTCGACCGCGACGGCCTGGACCTGCTCTGCACCGTGCCGGTGCCGATGGCGGTGGCCGCGCTGGGCGGCGAGATCGAAGCTCCGTGCCTGATGGGCGGCGACAACTGCGACGGCGCCTGCCGCATCGAGGTCAAGGTGCCGGAAGGCGCTCAGACCGGCCGAACCGTGCGCCTGAAGGGCAAGGGCATGCCGTCGCTGCGCTCGCGCGATCGCGGCGACCTGGTGGTCGAGCTGTTTGTCGAGACCCCGACCAAGCTCACCGCCCGCCAGAAGGAGCTGATGCGCGAGTTCGTCGAGATCTGCGGCGAACAGCAGCATCCGAAGTCGGCCAACTTCATCGGCAAGGCCAAACAGTTCTGGGACGACGTCACCGGCGGCTGACCCCGTCGCGCGCTCGGGCTATCAACGGCGAATGAGCGTCACAGTCGAAGCCATCGAGAAACGGGACGGCCGCCGCGAGCGCGCGGTCGCCAGCCGCGCGCGCATCCTCGAAGCGATGGTCGATCTGATCCAGGCCGGCGAGGTTCAGCCTTCGGCCGAGGCCGTGGCGGTCCGCGCCGGGGTCGGGGTGCGCACCGTCTTTCGCCTGTTCAACGACGTCGAGGGCCTGCACCGCGGCCTGCAGCAGGTCATGGACGAGCGTCTGGCCCCGATTTACGACGAGCCGATCCATGGAACCCTGGCCGAGCGTCTCGTCCAGCTGGTCGCGCGCCGCGCCGTGGTGTTCGAGAAGCTCGCGCGGCCCAAGGCCTTCGCCGACGCCAACCGTTCCCGTTCGCCCAGCCTGACCGCCGGCCATCAGGCGTTTGTCGCCCGGCAGCGTGAACTGTTGCTGCGTCATCTGGACGGCGTCGCGCCGGTCGACGGCGATGTGCTGGAAGCGCTCGACCTGGCGCTCAGCTTCGACGTCTGGCGTCGCCTGCGCGAGGACCAGGGGCTGTCGGTGGAGGCGGCCCAGCGCGTGGTCGCGGCGATGGCCCGCGCGGTCGTGGCGACCTTGGCCGACTAGCCGCCGGTCAGGCTGCGGATGTCGGGCCAGCGATAGCTGACCTCGTGGGTGACGCCGCCGGGGCCGGGTTCGCGCCGCGGCGCGTCGGCCAATCCGCCCAGATGCTCGTAGAACTGCCGGGCCGGAATGTTGTCGCGAAGCACCGACAGCATCAGGCTGCTCGCGCCGTTGGCCGCGAACACCCGCGCCATGCCCACCAT
Source organism: Phenylobacterium sp. GW823-FHT02A09 (assembly GCF_058797775.1). Classification (NCBI taxonomy): domain Bacteria; kingdom Pseudomonadati; phylum Pseudomonadota; class Alphaproteobacteria; order Caulobacterales; family Caulobacteraceae; genus Phenylobacterium; species Phenylobacterium sp. GW823-FHT02A09. Next base: position 865,892 of record NZ_JBXAJZ010000002.1, read on the forward strand.
CAGCTGGCGACCAAGACCATGCCCCTGGGCCGCCTTCAGCACGTAGAGGGTCATCACCTCGGCTTCTCCCGGCCGCCGCGACCGCGAAGGACCTCCCGAGGCGTAGCCGACCAGCCGCGACCGGTCGGCCGCGACCAGCGTCGCCTCCTGCTCGCCCGGACGCAGCAATCCGGCCCGGAAGCGCCGGGCATAGACCGGGATAGACATCCGGGTCAGGTAGGTGTCCGGCAGCAGCCCCTGATAGGTCTCGCGCCAGGCGGTGATGTGCACACGCGCCAAGTCCTCGGCGTCGTCCGGTCCGGCGGGAAAGATCACGTGCGGCAAGTGCGGCTCCTCACTTAGCCACAGCTTGGAAGTCGCAGGCGGAGGTTCAAGGGCCTTCACGCGGCTGTCAGGGGTGACGGATCGCGCGGACCTCATTAGCTTCCGCTGACCCATGAACGCCCCGACCTCCGCCATCCCCGATCCGTCCGGCGCTACGCCGGTCATGGCCCAATTCTTCGAGGCCAAGTCCCGCCAGCCCGATGCGCTGGTGTTCTTCCGCATGGGCGACTTCTACGAGCTGTTCTTCGAGGACGCCGAGAAGGCCGCCGCGGCGCTGAGCATCACACTCACCGCCCGCGGCAATCACGGCGGCGCCCCGATCCCGATGTGCGGGGTGCCGGTGCACGCAGCCGAGGCCTATCTCGCCAAGCTGGTCCGCGCCGGCTTCAAAGTCGCGCTCTGCGAGCAGATGGAAGACCCGGCCGAGGCCAAGAAGCGCGGCTCGAAGTCCGTGGTGCGCCGCGACGTCGTCCGCGTCGTCACTCCGGGCACCCTGACCGAGGACGGCCTGCTCGACGCCCGCGGCGCCAACCGCCTGGCCGCGATCGCCGTGCGCGCCGGCGCGGCGGCCGTGGCGAGCGTCGAGCTTTCCACCGGCGAGGTGGAGTGCATGGCGCTCTCGCGTGACAGCCTCGCCTCGGCCCTGGCCGCGCTCGGGCCCTCCGAGACCCTGGTCCCTGACCGGTTGTTCGCCGACGAAACCCTGACGGCGACCTTCAAGTCGGCCGGCGGCCTGATCCAGCCGATGCCCTCGGCGCTGTCCGAGCCTTCGGCCTCGGAGGCGCGGTTGAAGCGGCTCTACGGGGTCGAAACTCTGGACGGCTTCGGCGAGCTGACCGGCGCCGAGATCTCGGCCCTCGGCCTGATCGCCGCCCACCTGGAAACCACCCAGGCCGGCAAGCTGCCGGCGCTCACCGCCCCGCGGCGGGCGGGCGAGGCCGACGTCATGGCCATCGATCCGGCCACCCGCTCCAGCCTGGAGATCGAGAAGTCGACTTCCGGCTCGCGCGACGGCTCGCTGCTCGGCGCCATCGACCGCACGATCACCGCGCCTGGCGCGCGCCTGTTGGCCTCACGGCTGGCCCGACCGCTGCTCGATCCGGCCGCCATCGACGCGCGCCTGGACGCCATCGAGTGGTTCTGCGAGCGCCGCCCGCTGCGCGCCAAGCTGCGCGAGCAACTGCGCGGCATGGGCGACATGGCCCGCGCCCTATCACGGCTGGCGCTCGGCCGCGGCGGTCCGCGCGACCTCGGCTCACTCAAGGCGGGCCTGGCGGGCGGCGAGGCGATCGTCGGCCTGTTCGCCGCGCCCGAACCGCTGGATCCGGCCCCGGCCGAGATCGCCGGCGCCCTGGCCGCGCTGCATGCGCCCGAGGACCACGACCTGGCCGAATTCCGCCGCATGCTGGCCGACGGCCTCGGCGACGACCTGCCGGCCCAGGCCCGCGACGGCGGTTTCGTCGCCGCCGGCGTGCGCGCCGAGCTCGATCAGGCCCGCGCCCTGCGCGACGACAGCCGCAAGGTGATCCTGCAGCTGGAAGCCAGGCTGGCGGCCGAGAGCGGCGTGGCGCTGAAGATCCGTCACAACGCCGTGCTGGGCTATTTCGTCGAGGCCACCGCCAAGGCGGCCGAGCCGCTGATGAGCGCGCCGCTCAACACCACTTTCATCCATCGCCAGACCCTGGCCAACCAGGTCCGCTTCACCACCGTCGAGCTGGCCGAGCTGGACGCCCGCATCGCCCAGGCCGCCGAGCGCGCCCTGGCCATGGAGGTCGCCACCTTCGAGGCCTGGCGCGAGGCCGCGATCCGCATCGCCAAGGCCATCCAGGCCGCCGCCGAGGGCGCGGCGCGGCTGGACGTCGCCGCGGGCCTCGCCGAATGGGCCGACGACGTCGGCGCCGCCCGGCCGGTGGTCGACCGCTCGACGGTGTTCGAGGCCCAGGCCGCGCGCCATCCGGTCGTCGAGTCCGCGGTCAAGCGGGCCGGCGATCCCTATACGCCCAACGACTGCGCGCTCGACGGGGCCGGCGCCGCGGCCGCGCGGCTCTCGATCGTCACCGGCCCGAACATGGCCGGTAAGTCGACCTTCCTGCGCCAGAACGCCTTGCTGGCCGTGCTGGCCCAGGCCGGCTGCTACGTGCCGGCCAAGGCGCTGCGCATCGGCGTCGTCGACCGGCTGTTCAGCCGCGTCGGGGCCGGCGACGATCTGGCCCGCGGCCGCTCGACCTTCATGGCCGAGATGGTCGAGACCGCCGCCATCCTCACCCAGGCGACGCCGCGCTCGCTGGTGATCCTCGACGAAATCGGCCGAGGCACCGCCACCTATGACGGCCTGGCCATCGCCTGGGCCTGCGCCGAGGCGCTGCACGAGACCAACCGCTGCCGCGGCTTGTTCGCGACCCACTATCACGAGCTCGCCGTGCTCGAGGATCGGCTGGCCCATGTCTCCAACCTGTCGCTCAAGGCCAAGGAGTGGAACGGCGACCTGATCTTCCTGCACGAGGCCGGTCCCGGCCCGGCCGACCGCTCCTATGGCGTGCAGGTCGCCAAGCTGGCCGGCGTACCGCCGGCTGTGGTGGTCCGCGCCCGCGAGGTGCTGGACCGGCTGGAACGCGAGGCCGGCGCCCCCGCGCACCTGGAGGATCTGCCGCTGTTCGCTGCCCACGCCGCCGAACCGGAAACCCCGGCCTTCGGCCCGAGCGACGTGGAGGCGCAGCTCAATACCCTCGACCTCGACGGCATGAGCCCGCGCGAGGCGATGGCGGCGCTCTACCGGCTGAAGGAACTGCTGCGGTGAAGGCGCTGATGGTCGATGTGGACGGCGTCATCGTCGTCCATCCCGACCCCGGCGGCTGGGCCGTCCATCTGGAACGCGACCTCGGGCTCTCCAAGGCGCGGCTGCAGGAGGCGTTCTTCGCCCCGCACTTCGATGACGTGGTTCACGGCCGAGCTCCCTTGCGCGAACGCTTGGCCCCGGTGCTGGCGCAGATCGCGCCGCACCTCAGCTGCGACGAGCTCTGCGCCTACTGGTTTCGCGAGGACGGGCATCTCGACCACGACCTGCTGGGCCAGCTGGCTGCGGTCCGCGCCAACGGGTACGCCCTGCACCTGGCGACGGTTCAGGAACACGAGCGCGCCGCCTATCTCTGGAACGAGATGGGGCTGAAGGACCGCTTCGACGCCATCCACTACGCCGCCGACCTCGGCCACGCCAAACCGGCGGACGGGTTCTACGCGGCGATCGAGGCGCGCACCGGCTACGCGCCCGGCGATCTCTTCTTCATCGACGACAAGGCCGCCAACGTGCAGGCGGCCCAGGCGCGCGGCTGGAAGGCGGCGCTCTGGACCGGCCGCGAGCGGCTGGCCGATCTGATGGCGCGGGCTTAGGCCGCGCGGCGGGCGCTCGCCGGAGCGCCGGTCGCCAGCCGGAAGCGGCCGATCAGCTGCGACAGGTTCTGGGCCTCGCGCGCGAGGTCGGCGGCGGCGTTGGCGGTCTCCAGCACCATGCCGGCGTTTTGCTGAGTGACGCGGTCCATCTCGTTGACGGCGCTGTTCACCTGGCCGAGGCCGATCGCCTGTTCCTGGGTAGAGCTGGAGATGTCGGCGACCAGGCCGTGAACCTCGCTGACCCGGCCGACGATGCGGCCCAGGGCCTCGCCGGTCTCGCCGACCAGGTTGACGCCCTGGCTGACCTGCTCGCTCGAAGCGCTGATCAGGGTCTTGATCTCCTTGGCGGCGTCGGCCGAGCGCTGGGCCAGCGCCCGCACCTCGGAGGCGACGACCGCAAAGCCCTTGCCGGCCTCGCCGGCCCGGGCCGCTTCGACGCCGGCGTTGAGCGCCAGCAGGTTGGTCTGGAAGGCGATCTCGTCGATCACGCCGATGATCTGGCTGATCTGCTTGGAGCTATCCTCGATCTGGCCCATGGCCGAGATCGCCGCCTCGACGACCGGGGCGCTGGTCTCGGCTTCCTTGCGGGCGTCGGCGACGGCCCCGGAGGTCTGGCGCGCGGTCTCGGCGGCGCGCCGGACGGTGACGGTGATCTCTTCGACCGCGGCGGCGGTCTCCTCCAGGCTGGCGGCCTGGTTTTCGGTGCGCCGGGCCAGGTCGTCGCCCGAGCTCTTCATCTGCCCGACCGTGGCGGTCACCGCCGAGACGGAATCGACGACCGCGGCGATCGCGCCGTGCAGTTCGCCGACCGCGCCGTTGAAGTCGTCGCGCAGTTGGGCGTAGTCGCCCGACAGCGGGGTCTCGATGCGGCTGGTCAGGTCGCCGCGGGCCAGGCCCGACAGCGCCGCCGCCAGGCTGCGCACCACGGTCGCCTGTTCAGCGGCCGAGCGGGCCTTCTCGGCCTCGGCCTTGGCGCGATCGGCCTCGGCGGCCTCGAAATAGACGTCCAGCACCAGGCTCATGTCGAGCATGGCGCCCTTGATCAGCGCCGACAGGGTGTCGGCCAGTTCGGCGTTCTTGGCCCTGGCGCCGAAGCCCTTGGGGGCCTTTTCGGCGACGACGGCGCGGACCAGCTGTTCCAGCACCAGGGCGTAGCCGCCGATGTACCAGCGCGGCTCCAGTCCGATGCGGGCGTGGACGGCGCCGATGGTCTGGACCGACTTGGCGTAATCGGTGGTGAACTCGCCCGAGGCGATGCCCTGCCAATGGCGCAGCTGGGCGTTCTGGGCCTTGGTGATGTGGCCGTCGTCGCGGAAGTGCACCTTGGTCTCGGGCGTCGCCCGCACCTGGGCGTAGAAGTGGTCGAGCGCGCCGGGCAGCTTCTCGGAGATCAGCGGTTGCGCCGCGCGCAGCGTCTGCCGGGTCTGCGGCGTCACCTGCATGAACTCCAGGCGCCCGTCCAGGCTGTTACCCGTCATAACCCACTCCACCATGACCCGCTTGGGGCAGTCCTTGGACGCTCGTGGTTAAGGATGGGTAAGCAGTTTCCTCAATCGGCCCAAGTCTTGGGAGCCACGACTACAAACTGAAGCTTGAGGCGTCGCTCAACCTGCGGCTGGGACGATTTTCGGGCGCCGCCGTTATTCTGGACGCCGCGGCGGGGTTTCGGTTTGGCCCTGGTCGAAGCCCCGGCCAGAGGAGAGGATGCCGCAGCTTCCGGAAGTGATTATATCGACGCCATGCCGCCTCGCCTTCGACCCACCCGCCTGGAATACGTCGTCGACGGCGTGCGTCTGCGCGCCCAGCTGTCCGCCGCCGCCCTCGACGCCGCCGGCGACGAGCAGGAGCAGCGCCGCCGGGCGCTGGACATCCTCAAGCAGGCTCTGTTCCGCGGCCGGATGATCGCCAAGGAGCGGCTCGAGAACGGGGCCGGCGGCATCGAGACCGCGCGGCTGCTGTCGGGGGTCACCGACGAGGTGGTCACCGCGCTCTACGACTTCACCACCGTCCACGTGTTCCGGGCCCGCAACCCGACCGAGGGCGAACGCCTGGCGCTGATGGCGGTCGGCGGCTACGGCCGCGGCACGCTCGCCCCGTTCTCCGACCTCGATCTGCTGTTCCTGCGCCCCTACAAGCAGACCGCCCACACCGAGAGCGTGATCGAGTACATGCTCTACGCGCTCTGGGATCTCGGCTTCAAAGTCGGCCACGCCTCGCGCACGGTCGAGGAGTGTCTGAAGCTCAGCCGCGAGGACTACACGATCCGCACCTCGATCCTGGAGGCGCGCCAGCTCAGCGGCGACACCGCCCTGGCCGAGGAGTTGTTCCAGCGGTTCCGCGCCGAGGTGGTCAAGGGCACCGCCGCCCAGTTCGTCGCCGCCAAGCTCAAGGAGCGCGACATCCGCCAGGAGCGGGCCGGCGCCAGCCGCTATCTGGTCGAGCCGAACGTGAAGGAGGGGAAGGGCGGTCTGCGCGACCTCAACACCCTGTTCTGGATCGCCCAGTACCTGCACCCGGTCAGCCACGTCGACGGTTTCGTCCAGCTGGACATGTTCGACCGCAAGGAAGTCTCGGCCTTCATCAAGGCGTTCGATTTTCTCTGGGCGGTGCGCTCCCACCTGCATTTCGCCACAGGCCGGCCGGAAGAGCGGCTGACCTTCGACTTGCAGCCCGAGATCGCCCGCCGGATGGGCTATGGCGACCGCGGCGACGCCCCGGCGGTCGAGCGGTTCATGCGCCGCTACTTCCTGATCGCCAAGGAGGTCGGCGCCCTGACCCGGGTGTTCGCCGCCAAGCTCGAGGCCGAGCAGATCAAGCAGCAGCCCAAGGGGCTGTCGCGGCTGATCCCCGGCCGCGGCAAGGCCAAGCGCAAGAAGCTCGATCCCGGCTTCCACGAGGAGGGCGGGCGCCTGAACGTCGACGGTCCGCAGGTGTTCGAGGCCGACCCGGTCAACCTGCTGCGGCTGTTCCGGCTGGCCGACCAGCGCGACCTCGACCTGCACCCGGACGCCTTCACCGCCGCCAGCCGCTGCGCCAGCATCATCGGCTCCAAGGTCCGACGCGACCCGGCCGCGGCCAAGGTGTTCCTCGACATCCTGGCCCATGGCCGCGATCCGCAGCGGGCGCTGTCGATGATGAACGACGCCGACGTGCTCGGCCGGTTCATTCCCGAGTGGGGCCGCATCGTCGCCCAGATGCAGTTCAACATGTACCACTCGTACACGGTGGACGAGCACACCCTGCGGGCCGTCGGCGTCATCGCCGACATCGCCAACGGCCGCTTCGCGGAGGACCACCCGCTGTCGACCGCGGTCATGCCGCTGATCGACGACCGCGAGGCGCTGTTCCTGGCCATGCTGCTGCACGACACCGGCAAGGGCGGGGCGGGGGGCCAGGAGAAGGCCGGGGCGCGCGCCGCGCGCTCGGCCTGTGAGCGGCTGGGCCTCGACCGCAAGCGCATCGAGATGGTCGCGTGGCTGGTCGAGCATCACCTGGTGATGAGCGACTACGCCCAGAAGCGCGACGTCTCCGACCCGCGCACCGTCGCCGACTTCGCCCGCATCGTGGAGACGCCTGAGCGCCTGCGCCTGCTGCTGGTGCTGACCGTCGCCGACATCCGCGCCGTCGGCCCGGGGGTCTGGAACGGCTGGAAGGGCCAGCTGATGCGCGAGCTCTACGGGGCGACCGAGGCGGTGTTCCGCGGCGGTCGCGGGTCCGACGCCGCCGCCGCCATCCGCCGCTATCACGAGAACGCCGCCTATGACGCGCGCGTGCGCCTGATCGCCGCCGATCCGGCCGCCACCGACTGGGTGCAGGCGATGGAAGACGCCTATTTCACCTCGTTCTCCGACGCCGAGATCCTGGTCCACGCCAGTCTCGCTCGCCGCGCGGCCGACAGCGGCGCGGCCGCCGAAGGCCACATCCGCGCCGGCCTCAACGCGTCCGAGGTGGTGATCGCCGCCCCCGACCGCTCGCGGCTGTTCGTCGACCTGGCCGCCGCGGTCACCGCCGCCGGCGCCAACATCGTCGGGGCGCGGGTGTTCACCTCCCGCCAGGGCCAGGCGCTCGACGTCTTCTACGTGCAGGACGCGACGGGCGCGGCCTACGGCGCCGACAATCCGCGCTCCCTGACCAAGCTGGCCGACACGCTGGCGGCGGCCGGTCGCGGCGAGCTGACCAAGTCCGAACCGCGGCGGGTGACCGACTTCGGCCGCGCGGCGGCCTTCACCATCACCCCGACGGTGATGCTCGACAACGAGGCCTCCGAGGTCTCGACCGTCGTCGAGGCGTCCGGCCGCGACCGACCCGGCCTGCTGGTGGCGCTGGCCCGCAATCTCGCCGACGCCGGGCTCTCGATCGTCTCGGCCCACATCGACGGTTACGGTGAGCGGGCGGTCGACGCGTTCTACGTGATCGAGCGCGACGGCGGGAAGCTCACCGATCCGAAGCGCATGGCGGCGCTCAAGTCCCACCTGATGGCGGCCCTGGAAGAGGTCGAGGCTGCAGCCCCGAAACCGCGCGCCAATCTGCAGAAGGCGCGCGCTAGCGTCGCGCGCTGACGGGGCGCCTTGACCGGTGCGGCCGCATAAGCGCACACCAACCCCCGTGACCGCAGCCGCCACTCCTGCCGCCAAGAGCGGATTGATCCGCTCCTCCCTGCTGCTGTCGGGTCTGACCCTGATCAGCAGATTCATGGGTTTGGCGCGGGACCTGGTGCTGACCGCGCGGCTGGGCGCCAGCGCGACCATCGCCGCCGACGCCTACTACACCGCCCTGGCCTTCCCGAACCTGTTCCGGCGGATCTTCGCCGAGGGCGCGTTCTCCTCGGCCTTCATCCCGTCCTACACCAAGACCCTGACCGGCGAAGGCCAGGCCGAGGCCGATCGCATCGCCTCCGACGCGCTGGCGACCCTGGCGGCCGCGACCATCGCCATCACCCTGATCGCGCAGCTGGCCATGCCGTGGCTGATGTACGTGATCAATCCGGGCTACGCTTCGGATCCGGCCAAGTTCAAGCTGGCCATCGTGCTGACCCAGATCAGCATGCCGTACCTGCCGTGCATGGCGATCGGCGCGCTGCTGTCGGGCGTGCTCAACGCCCACCGTCGGTTCATCATCACCGGCATCTTTCCGACCATTCTCAACCTGGTGATGCTGATCGCGGTGATCCCGCAGGACGACCCGATCCTGGCCGCCTACGCCGCCTCCATCGCCATTCCGATCGCCGGCGTGTTCCAGGCCGCGCTGCTCTGGTGGGGCGCGCGCAAGTGCGGCGCGCATATCCGTCTGCGCTGGCCGTCCCTCACGCCCGAGATCAAGGCGCTGATCGCGCTGGCCGTGCCCGGCGCGATCGCCGCCAGCGCCGTGCAGATCAACATCTTCATCTCGGGCATCCTCGCCTCGCAGGTGGCCGGCGGCCGCGCCTGGACCGAGGTCGCCGCCCGGCTCTACCAGCTGCCGCTCGGCCTGATCGGGGTGGCGGTCAGCGTCGCCCTGCTGCCGCGGCTCTCCAGCGCCATCCAGGCCAAGGACCACGACGACGCCCAGGCCGCCACCGACCAGGCGGTGATCTTCTCGCTGGCCCTGACCGCGCCGGCCGCCGCGGCCCTGATCGCCATGCCGTTCTTCCTGATCGACGGCCTGTTCACCCGCGGCGCCTTCACGATCGAGGACGCCCGCCAGACGGGGTGGATCCTGCTCAACTACGGCTGGGGCGTGCCGGCCTTCGTGCTCGCCCGGGTGCTGCAGCCGGCCTTCTTCGCGCGCTCGGACACCAAGGCGCCGATGCGCTTCGGCCTGATCTCGGTGGCGGTGAACATCGTCCTGGGCCTGGCGCTGTTCCAGGTGATCGGGGTCAAGGGCATCGCCGCGGCGACCAGCGCGGCGGCGTGGATCAATGTCGCCCAGATGGTGCTGCTGCTGGCCAAGCGCGGCGACTACTCGCCGACCAAGGCCGCCTGGAACCGCATCGGCCGCATCGTCGCGGCCAGCGCCGCGTTCGGCGGACTTCTGGCCTTCGCCTCGCACGAGCGGGACCGGCTGGAAGCGCCGCTGCTCGGGTTCCATTTCGTCGGTCTCGGGGCCAAGGAGATCGCCGTGCTCGCGGTCGCCGCCGTCGGGGTGGCGGTCTATGGCCTGCTGCTGCTGGCGTTCCGCGGCATTACGCCCAGCGAGATCAGGACCGCCCTGCGCAGACGCCCAGGCGACGCGGCGGTCTCGGCCGACCTCTGACGGGCTTGCGGTCGCGGCCCTCAGGCCTTATTCGCTGGGGCATGGCTAGCGGACGAAACACGTGGCGATGGCGTAGCGCCTGATCCCCGCCTTTCCCGGCGCGGTCCTGCGCGCCTGCCTGTCCACTTCCTTCGGAAGCCGATCCCATGACTGACCAAGCTCCCCCCGCCTACACGGGTCCCCAACGCGTGCTGTCCGGCGTCCAGCCGTCCGGCGCCCTGCACCTCGGCAATTATCTCGGCGCGCTGGTGAAGTTCGCCCGCCTGCAGCACGAGGTGGAGACCTTCATCTTCGTCGCCGACATGCACGCCATCACCGTGTGGCAGGACCCCAAGCTGCTGGCCGGGCAAGTGCGCGAGATCACCGCCGCCTATCTTGCCTCGGGCCTCGATCCCAAGGTCGCCACCATCTTCCCGCAGTCGGCCGTGCCCGAGCACGCCGAGCTGGCCTGGATCTTCAACTGCGTCGCTCGCCTCGGCTGGCTCGACCGGATGACCCAGTTCAAGGAGAAGTCGGGCAAGCACAAGGAGCGCTCGAGCGTCGGCCTCTACACCTATCCGGTGCTGCAGGCGGCCGACATCCTGCTCTACAAGGCGACCCAGGTGCCGGTCGGCGACGACCAGCGCCAGCATCTCGAGCTGACCCGCGACGTGGCCGCGAAGTTCAATCACGACTTCGAGGTCCCGGGCTACTTCCCGCTGCCCGACGCCATGACCCAGGGGCCGGGCGCGCGGATCATGTCGCTGCGTGACGGCGCGGCGAAGATGAGCAAGTCCGATCCGTCGGACAACTCGCGGCTCAACCTGCTCGACGACGCCGACACCATCGCCCAGAAGGTCCGCAAGGCGAAGACCGACCCCGAGCCGCTGCCGGAAACCCTCGAGGAGTTGAAGGCGCGTCCGGAGGCCGAGAACCTGGTCGGCGTCTACGCCGCGCTCGACGGCCGCACCTCGGCCGACGTGCTGGCCGAGTTCGCCGGTCAGGGCTTCGGGTCCTTCAAGCCCAAGCTTGCCGATCTGGCGGTGGCCAAGCTCGGTCCGGTCAGCGGCGAGATGCGCCGCCTGATGGCCGATCCGTCCGAGATCGACCGCGTCCTGGCCGCCGGCGCCGAGCGCGCCCGCGCCGCCGCCGCCCCGACCCTGGCCGAGGTTCGCAAGATCGTCGGCTTCTGGGGCGCCTGATCTGAATCCCTACCGCTGAAGGTGGCTTGCGCAGAACCCCTGCGCAGGCCACCGTCCGCGCCATGAGCCAGCGCAAGTTCCTCGTCATCGCCGACGACAGCCCGGAGTTTCAGGCCGCCCTGCGCTTCGCCTGCCGGCGGGCGCGTTCGACCGGCGGTCACGTGGCGCTGCTGCGGGTCATCGAGCCGGCGGTGTTCGAGCACTGGAGCGGCGTGCGCGAGGAGATAGAGCGCCAGGCGCGCGAGGAGGCCGAGGCCGTGCTGCACAAGATGGCCGAGTTCGTCATCGCCGAGACCGGCATGCCGCCCGAGTTCATCATCGTGCACGCCGAGAGCACCCGTCAGGCCCTGCGCAAGGTCATCTCCGAGGATCCGGCGATCAAGATCCTGGTGCTAGCCGCCTCGGTCGGCGGTCGCGGTCCTGGCCCGCTGGTCTCGTCCATCGCCAAGGACGGCGTGAAGTGGGGGACCCGCAAGCTGCCGGTGACGGTGGTGCCCGGCGACCTCACCGACGACGAGATCGCCGATCTGGCCTGACGTTCCGCCACGCTTGCGATTCCGCGTCCAAAGCGCCACATCTGGCGCATGTTCATCCAGACCGAAGCCACCCCGAACCCCGAGGTTCTGAAGTTCCTCCCCGGCCGTGAGGTCCTCGCCGAGGGCTCGCGCGATTTCCGGGACCAGGACGAGGCCCAGGTCTCGCCCCTGGCGGCCGAGCTGTTCGACATCGACGGGGTCACCCGCGTGTTCTTCGGGTCGGACTTCGTCACCGTCGGCAAGGACCCGGACCACGACTGGCCGCTGCTGAAGGCGCCGATCCTGGCGGCGATCATGGATCACTTCACCTCGGGCCGGCCGCTGTTCGTCGAAAGCGCCGCCGAGGCCGGCGGTCACGACGAGGCGGTCTACGAAGGCGAGACCGCCCAGGTGGTCGCCGAGATCAAGGACCTGCTCGACACCCGCATTCGCCCGGCCGTGGCCCAGGACGGCGGCGACATCCTGTTCAACCGCTTCGACGCCGACACCGGCGTGGTCTGGCTGCACATGCGCGGCGCCTGCTCGGGCTGCCCGTCGTCGTCGGCGACCCTGAAGGCCGGGGTCGAGAACATGCTCAAGCATTATGTGCCCGAGGTCACCCGCGTCGAGCAGACGCTGTAGGGCGAACTTCGTGGGGGCGATCCGGACCTTGATCCTGGCGCTGGCCGGGGCCGGCGCGCTGGCCGCGCCTGCCGCCGCCAGCGACGACGACTGGCCAGTGCTCAAGGGGACGCCGCTGGAGGGCCTGCGCCCGTGGGGCGCCTTCGCCGTCTATCGCGCCGACCGCAGCGTCACCGGCGTGTCGCTCTATCTGCGCGAGGGTCAGACCATCGCCCGCCGGGTCGAGACCCGCGAGGGCGAAGGCGCCGTGGTCAGCTGGGCGGCGGCGCGGACCTGCCCCACCCTGACCGCCGCCGTGGCCGGGCTGGAAAAGCTGCCGGCCCCGCGCATCGAGGTTCCGGGCGTCGGGATCAAGCCGCCGCCGTCCGCCGCTGCGGCCAACGCCGACAGTTATCTGCTCTGGGCCGAGGACGCGCGGTTCGCGACGTCGCCCTATCCGGTGCAGCTCGAGGTGCGCGGCGAGGGCGGCTCGCCCATGGCCGGCTGGATCGACGCCGGCCTGCGCCGCCTGGCGTCCTGCTGGAGCAAGGCCCAGCCGTGATGATCCTGGCGATCGACACCTGCCTGTTCGCCTGCTCGGCGGCGGTGGTTCGCGACGGCGCGGTGCTGGCCGGCCGAGTCGAGCCGATGAGCCGCGGCCATCAGGAGCGCCTGGCTCCGCTGGTCGCCGAGATCATGGCCGAGGCCGGCGTCGGCTTCGACCGACTGGAGCGCATCGCCGTCACTGTCGGCCCCGGCTCGTTCACCGGCCTGCGCGTGGGCCTGGCCTTCGCCAAGGGGCTGTCGGCGGCGCTCGGAATTCCGGCCGTCGGCGTCGGCTCGCTGGAGGCGCTCGCCCAGCCCCACAAGGGCCGCGTGATCGCCGTGCTCGACGCCAAGCGCGGCCAGGTCTACCTGCAGGCTTTCGCGGACGGCGCGGCGGTCAGCGCCCCGGACGCCCTGCCGATCGAGACCGCCGCCGCGCGGGTCGCCGAACTGGCCCCCGACATCCTGGTCGGGACCGGCGCGGCGCTGCTCGCCGAGATGCGACCCTCCGCCCGGGCGATCGGGCTCGATCACGCCGACCCGGCCGCCGTCGCCGCGCTCGGTGCGAGCCGCAGCCCCGTTCCGCCGCGCCCGCTCTATCTGCGTGCGCCCGACGCCAAGCTGCCCGGCGGCAAGAGTCTTTCCGAATGAAGCTGGCCGAATGAAACTGCGCGGCGCCTGGGGGCATGAGGCGCAGGCCTTGGCGCAGATCCACGCCGCGGCCTTCGACCACGCCTGGTCGGCCGCCGAGATGGCCGAGCTGCTGGACGGGCCGGGCGGATTCGCCCTGCTGGTCGAGAGCGAGACCCCCCTGGCCTTCATCCTCTGCCGCGCCGTCGCTGGCGAGGCGGAGATCCTGACCCTGGCGGTCGATCCGGCCGCCCGCCGCCGCGGCCTGGCCCGCGCCCTGGTCGACGCCGCGGCCGGCGCGGCGCGCATGGCCGGGGCCGACGTCATGTTCCTGGAGGTCGCGCACGACAACCTGCCGGCCCTGGGTCTCTACGATGCGGCAGGGTTCGAACGCGCCGGAATGCGCCGTGGCTACTATGATCGCGGCGCCGCCGGAACGGCCGACGCGGTTGTTATGCGTCTCGACCTTGGCCGCGAGGCCTAGTCGCCCTATCCTTGTGGCGAGTTGAATACCGAGGAGACTGTCGTGGATCGGATCGAAAGCCTCTGCGTCGAAAAGGGCATGCGCATGACCGAGCAGCGTCGCGTCATCGCGCGCGTGCTGTCGGCCGCCCATGATCACCCTGATGTGGAAGAGCTGTACCGCCGCTCCCACGAGGTGGACCCCCATATCTCGATCGCCACCGTCTACCGCACGGTGCGCCTGTTCGAGGAAGCCGGCATCATCGCCCGGCACGACTTCCGCGACGGCCGCTCGCGCTACGAAGAGGCGACCGAGGTCCACCACGACCACCTGATCGACATGAAGTCGGGCAAGGTCGTGGAGTTCGTCGACGAGGAGATCGAGGCCCTGCAGGAGGCGATCGCCCGCAAGCTTGGCTACAAGCTGGTCGACCACCGGCTCGAACTCTACGGCGTGCCGATCGAGGACTGAGGCGCGGCTCGCGCCGCCCCCGCGTCAGGTGGAAAACTTGCGTGGGGCCGCTCGCAACCCCATAACGCCGGCATGACCGGTTCTGCGCCCACCAAGCGCCTCTTCATCAAGACCTACGGCTGTCAGATGAACGTCTACGACAGCGAGCGCATGGCCGACGTGCTGGCGCCGCTGGGCTATGGCGTGACCTCGACGCCGGAGGACGCCGATCTCGTCGTCCTCAACACCTGCCATATCCGCGAGAAGGCCACCGAGAAGGTCTATTCCGAACTCGGCCAGATCAAGCTGATGAAGCAGGCCCGCGCCGCGGCCGGGGCCAAGATGACCATCGCCGTCGCCGGCTGCGTGGCCCAGGCCGAGGGCGAGCAGATCATGCTGCGCCAGCCGGCCGTCGACCTCGTGGTCGGGCCGCAGGCCTATCACCAGCTGCCCGAGCTGATCGCCCGCGCCCACCGCGCCCGCGGCGAGCGCCTGGCCGCCGATTTCGCCGCCGACGAAAAGTTCGACGCCTTGCCGGTCGAGCGCAATCCGGAGGGCGTGACCGCGTTCCTGACCGTGCAGGAAGGCTGCGACAAGTTCTGCACCTTCTGCGTGGTGCCCTACACCCGCGGCGGCGAGTGGTCGCGGCCGGTCGAGACCATCCTGGCCGAGGCCCGCGATCTGGCCGCCAAGGGCGTGCGCGAGGTCACCCTGCTGGGCCAGAACGTCAACGCCTATGCCGGCGAGGGCGGTCTTGCGGGCCTGGCCCGCCAGCTGGCGAAGATCGAGGGCCTGGACCGCATCCGCTACACCACCAGCCATCCGGCCGACATGGACGATGCGCTGATCGAGGCGCACGCCGAACTGCCGCAGCTGATGCCCTATCTGCACCTGCCGGTGCAGGCCGGATCGGACAAGATTCTCAAGGCGATGAACCGCGCCCACACGGCCGAGAGCTATCTGCGCCTGGTCGAGAAGATCCGCGCCGCGCGGCCCGACATCGCCATGTCCGGCGACTTCATCGTCGGCTTCCCGGGCGAGCGCGACGCCGACTTCGAGGCGACCCTGAACCTGGTGCGCGAGGTGGGCTACGCCGCCTCGTTCACCTTCAAGTACTCGCGCCGCCCGGGCACGCCCGCCGCCGCCCTGCCGGGCCAGGTCGACGAGACGGTGAAGGAAGAGCGCTTGGCGCGCCTCAACGCCCTCATCGACGAGCAGCAGCGCGCCTTCAACGCCGCCCAGGTCGGCAAGGTGCTGCCGGTGCTGTTCGAGAAGCCCGGCCGCCATCCGGGTCAGCTTTCCGGCCGCAGCCCATATCTGCAGGCCGTCCACGTCGAAGGCCCCGAGCGCCTGATCGGCCAGATCGCGCCGGTGCGCATCGAGACCGCCCACAAGATGAGCCTGGGCGGCGTGCTCGAGATGGAGACCGCGTGAGCCGGCCTGAGTACATCCCGCTTTCGGACGACGCCGCCCGCGCGGTGGCCGGCCCCGCCAGCCGCCATGCGGCGCTGATCGAAGACGCCTTCAACGTCCTGATGGAAACGCCGGGCGGCGGGGTTTCCATCGACGGCGACGCCAAGTCGCGCGCCGGCGCCAAGCAGGTCGTCTCCGCCCTGGCCGCCCAGGCCGACTCCGGGCGCGAGGTCACCGAGGCCGACGTGCGGGTCGCCATCGGCAATGCGCGCGCCGGAACCGGCAAGGCGCCGGCTGGCGGCCTGCCCAGCGGCCGGCGCGGCCAGGTCGCGCCGCGCACCCCCGGCCAGGCGCGCTATCTCGACGCCCTGACCAAGTGCGACCTGGTCTTCGGTCTCGGCCCGGCCGGCACCGGCAAGACCTTCCTCGCCGTCGCCCACGGCGCGGGTCTGCTGCTGCGCGGCGAGGTCGATCGCCTGATCGTCAGCCGCCCGGCGGTGGAGGCTGGCGAGCGGCTCGGCTTCCTGCCCGGCGACATGAACGAGAAGGTCGATCCCTACATGGCGCCGGTCTGGGAGGCGCTGACCGACATCCTCGGCGCCGAGCAGCTGCGCCGCCGCCGCGAGAAGGGCGAGATCGAGGTCGCGCCGATCGCCTTCCTGCGCGGCCGCACGCTCAGCCACGCCTTCATCATCATCGACGAGGCGCAGAACACCACGCGTCTGCAGATGAAGATGGTCCTGACCCGCATCGGTGAAGGCTCGCGCATGGCGGTCACGGGCGACCCCAGCCAGATCGACCTGGTCAACGCCGCCGATTCCGGCCTGGCGCACGCCGTCGGCCTGCTGGAGGGCGTCGAGGGCGTCGGGGTCAACCGCTTCACGGCGGAGGACATCGTGCGTCACCCGATGGTCGAGCGCATCGTCCGCGCCTACGACGCCGACGCGGCCAAGAGCGGACGGGCGATTTGATCGACATCGAAATCGAGGACGAGGCCTGGGCCGCCGCCGCGCCGCAGGCGCAGGATCTCGTCCAGGCCGCGGCCGCCGCCGCCCTGCGGCAGGCCGAGTTCGACGGCGACGCGCTCACCATCCTGCTGACCGACGACGAGAGCGTGCGCGACCTCAACGCCCGCTTCCGCGGCAAGGACTACGCGACCAACGTCCTGTCCTTTCCGGCCCCGCAGAACCCCGAAGGCCACCTCGGCGACATCGCCCTGGCGTTCGGGGTCTGCGCCCGCGAGGCGGCCGAGCAGGGCAAGCCGCTGGCGCACCACCTGCAGCATCTGGTGGCGCATGGCGTGCTGCATCTTTTAGGATACGATCACGAGACCGACGCCGAGGCCGAACACATGGAAGGTCTAGAGCGCGTCATCCTGGCCGCGCTCGGGGTTCCAGACCCCTACGCGGCTGAGCAGGGAGACCATGGCTAACTCTTCGGACGGGATATCCAGTCCGCCCGAACCCCCTAGTCGAAGCCGGGGGATTCGGGCGTTCTTTCGCAAACTTCGCGCCGGCCGGGCCGAAGCGCCGCCGCCGGGCCCGCCTTCGGCTCCGAACGGCCTGGTCGAGCAGGCCGCCGCCTTCCAGACCCTTCGGGTCTCCGACGTGATGACGCCGCGCGTCGACATCGTCGCGGTCGAGCTTTCCACACCCTTCGCCGAGGTCGTCGAGCTGTTCGCCGAGTCCGAGCACAGCCGCATGCCGATCTATCGCGAGACGCTGGACGACCCGGTCGGGGTGATCCACGTCAAGGACATCTTCAGGCTGCTGGCCGGCCACGGCCGCCGGCCCGGCCCCTCCGACCTGGTGCTCCAGAAGCTGCGCCGCGACGCGCTCTACGTGCCGGGCTCGATGCGCGCCGCCGACCTGCTGCTGCGCATGCAGGCCGAACGCACCCACATGGCCATGGTCATCGACGAGTTCGGCGGCACCGACGGTCTGGTGACCATGGAGGACCTGGTCGAAGCGGTGGTCGGCGACATCGACGACGAGCACGACGAGGCGACCATCTCGTCGATCACGCCGCGCGCCGGCGGGGTCTACGAGGTCGACGCCCGCGCGCCGCTGGAAAAGCTGGAGGCCGCGCTCGGCGAGCACCTGGCCCCCGGCGAACTGGACGAGGAGATCGACACCGTGGGCGGCCTGGTCTCGGCCCTGGCCGGGCGCGTGCCGCAGCGCGGCGAGGTCATCGCCCACCCGGCCGGCTTCGAAATCCAGGTGCTGGATTCCGACGCCCGGCGTGTAAAGCGGGTGCGGTTCGCGCCGGTGACGGCGCCGTCCGGCGAAGAGGTCTGATCTGAAAACCCCGACTCCCTGGCTCGCGCGGCTGCTGGCGCTCTGCGCCGGCGTGGCGGCGGGGCTCGCCCATCCGCCGTTCGGCCTGCTGCCCGGCTTGCTCGGCTATGCGCTGCTGATGCGGATGGCGGAGACGACCGGCCCGAGGCCGCGGCGTTCGGCCTTCTTCCGCGGCTGGCTGGCCGGGGTCGGCTACTTCGCGGTCGGGGTCTGGTGGATCACCGAGGCGTTCCTGGTCGACGCCGCCGCCCATGGCTGGATGGCGCCCTTCGCCCTGCTGCTGATGGCCGGCGGGCTGGCGCTGTTCTGGGGGCTGGCGGCGCTGGCCTACCGCCTGGCCGACGTCCGCGGGCCTGGCCGGGTGCTGGTCTTCGCCGGGGCCCTGGCTCTGCTCGAATGGGTCCGGTCGCACATCTTCACCGGCTTTCCCTGGAACCTCCCGGGCGAGAGCTGGACCGCCGGCGGCGCGATCTCGCAGTTCGCCTCGGTGGTCGGGCCCTACGGTCTCAGCTGGCTGACGGTGGCGCTCGCCGCCAGCTTCGCCCTGGTGCTGGACGCCGGCTCGCCGCGCCGCCGCTTCGCCGGTCCGGCGCTGGCGATCGTTGCGCTGGCGGCGATGTTCGCGTTCGGAACGACCCGCCTCTCCACCGCGCCGGCCCCCCGCGCCGACGCGCCGCTGGTGCGCATCGTCCAGGCCGACATCGACCAGAAGGACAAGTGGAAGCCCGAGAACCTCGACGCCATCGTCGACGCCTATGTCACGCTCTCGCGCGGCAAGCCCGGCGACCCCGCCCCGCAGATCATCGTCTGGCCCGAGGGCGCGCTGCCGGCGGTGATCGATGATCTGCTGGCCCCCGGCAGCCCCTATCTCGGCCGCTTCGCCCAGGCGATCGCGCCGGGCCAGACTCTGCTGCTCGGCGCCAACCGCGTGCAGTTCGATGCGGAGGGCCAGGCCGACTACTTCAACAGCCTCGTGGCGCTGCGCGGGTTGCCCGACGGCCTCAAGGTCACCGGGATCTACGACAAGCACCGGTTGGTCCCGTTCGGCGAGTTCCTGCCATTCGGCGAACTGGCGACGAAGCTCGGCATCCGCAGCCTGGTGCACATGCCCGAGGATTTCACCGCCGGCCCGCCGCCCAAGCCGATCTCGCCCCAGGGCCTGCCGCCGCTGCAGCCGCTGATCTGCTACGAGGCGCTGTTCCCGCGTTTCGCCGAGAACGCCGCCGCCCGCGCCGGGGTGCGGCCGCAGTGGCTGCTGAACGTCTCCAACGACGCCTGGTTCGGGGCCACGAGCGGCCCGTGGCAGCATCTGAACATCGCCAGCTACCGCGCCATCGAGAGCGGTCTGCCTATCGTTCGGGCGACGCCGACCGGCGTTTCGGCGGTGATCGACGCCCACGGACGGATCGTTCCGGGCGCTGAGTTGGGACTTGGGAAATCGGGCGTAATCGACGCTCGGTTGCCCGCTCCGCGGGCTCGGACAATCTACAGTTTCATCAGCGAGACAGGCTTCGCCATGATGTTGCTCCTTTCGCTGGCCATGGTCGGATTTCGACAGTTAGATCGGCGAATAGAGCGCAATTGACGAGTTGGTCAGGTTTTTGACGCGTCAGTGGAGGCTCGTTTAGGGTGAGCCCATGTCCAAGGACCTCGACAGCGTTCCAAACCCGATCGACGTGCATGTCGGTCTTCGCATCAGACTTCGTCGCAAGGAACTAGGGGTCAGTCAGGAGAAGCTCGCCGAGGCCATCGGCCTGACCTTCCAGCAGGTCCAGAAGTACGAGCGGGCGGCCAACCGGGTGTCAGCCTCCAAGCTCTACGAGATGGCCCGCGCGCTCGAGACCTCCACCGCCTACTTCTTCGAAGGCCTCGCCGACACCGCCACCATCGGCGCCGACGGTTCGCCCGGCGGCCAGGCTCATCTGCAGGCCTTCCTGCTGACGCCCGAGGGCGTCGAGCTGGCCGGCGCCTTCCCGCGGATCACCCCCCCGCGCGTGCGCCGTCGGATCCTCGATCTGGTCCGCGCCATGGTCGAAGAAGACCCCTCGATCCTCGACGAGTGACGGCCGCCGGCCGGCGTTTCGTGACCCGCCCCTGACCGTTCAGGCGGCGCTGAATTGTCACCTGAAATGCCACTTAAAATAGTCAACTCTTCCGATGCCATATTAGGCGTTAGTTCACGTTTACGCCGCGACAGTCCCGCCGCGCCGCGCTCCCGGTGGAGGCGTGCGTAGGCCCGCCATCCCCCCGGCCGGCCGCCAGTGGGTGCAGTCATGTCGCGTTCGTACAGCGTGCTTTCCCGGTCCCGTCGCACGGGGCTTTGCGTCACCGTATCGGCCCTGGCGCTCGCCGCCGCCGTCGTCCCGGCCCAGGCCGCGACCTACACCGCCGGAACCGAGCAGCAGTTCCGCGACGCCCTGACCGCCGCGGCCGCCAGCCCCGACGCCCAATCGACGATCACGCTGACGGCGGGCTTCGCGGTCGCCGCGCCGATCGCCTTGCCGGGCAAGCAGATCGTCGTCGATTCGGCCGGGTTCACGGTCACCGGCCTGACCGTCAACGGCGCGACGGGAACCTTCGCCATCACGGGCGCCGGCGTCATTCCGCTGGCGGGCGCGAACACGACGACCGCCTTCAGCGTCAATAACGGCGAGGTTCGGCTGGCCGGCGGCGCGACGCTCAACACGAGCGGCGGGAGCCTCAGCGTCGGGAATACGGGAACGCTCATCGTCGACGGCGCCGGCAGCGTGTTGACGACCGGCACCTTGATCTTCGCCAATCCCGGGCCATCGCCCAAGGTCTACATCCGAAACGGCGGAGTCATCCACGCGACGGCCGGTGTCGGCGTTGGCGGGATGGGCAATGCGGGCGCGCTGGATCTGTTGGTCACGGGGGCCGGGTCGCGGCTGGACATCGACGGGACCACCACGGCCACGACCTTCGGCGGCGGCGCCACGACGACAGCGGCGTGGACCATCGCCGACCGCGGGAGCAGCACCATTGCGGGAACCCTGGCGATCGGGTCGCAAACCGGCGCGGGAAGCACGCCGCGACTGACGGTGACGGACGCGAGATCGACGCTGAGCATGGGGGGCCTGACCTTCTCGCGCGGCGTTCTCAGCGTTCTCGCCGGGGGCCAAGTCACCACGGCCGGAAATGCGGTCCTCGGTCAGCGGATCGGCGCAGGCTCTGCGAGCCTCCTGGTTTCGGGGCCTGGATCACGCTTCATCGTGACCGGGACGACGAACCTCGGATCGGCCCTTAGCGGCTCAAGCAGCACCGCCATCGTCACCCTGGCCGATGACGGAGTGTTTGAAGCGCGCGGCGCCTTCACCGTGGCCGCAAACTTCGCGGCGAACACCGGCGTGGTGAACATCGGCGGCGCCGAAGGCGCCGCGGCCGCCGCGGCGGGCGTCCTTGACGCGGCCGCGCTCACCTTCGGCCCCGGGACCGGCCGGCTCAACTTCAACCACACCGAAACCGACTACGAGTTCGACGCTGGGATCTCCGGCGCCGGGACGATCAACCAGGTGGCCGGCGTGACGCACCTGACGGGCGACAGCTCGGCCTTCACCGGCATGACCAACATCACTGGCGGCAAGCTCTATGTGGACGGCAAGCTGGGCGGCGACCTGACCGTCGCGGCCGGCAACGTCCTGGGCGGTTCGGGGACCATCGGCGGCGACGTCACGGTCACGGGCGCCACGATCGCGCCCGGAAACAGCCCTGGCACGCTGACCATCGCCGGCGACCTCAGCCTGGACGCCGCGTCCAGGCTGGACATGGAGTTCGGCGAGTCCAACGTCGTCGGCGGTCCGATGAATGACCTGATCAAGGTCGGCGGCGATCTGCGCCTGGACGGGACGGTCGATGTCACGGTCACTGCCGGCGGGGTGTTCGACGCTGGCCTCTACCGGATCATCACCTATGGAGGCGCGCTGGATAACCAGGGCCTGAGCGTCGGGACCACGCCGGCCGGTTCGACCGTCACGGTCCAGACGGTGATCCCGGGCCAGGTGAACCTGGTCAACACCGCCGGCATGGCGGTCAACTTCTGGGACGGCGACGGCGCGGGCAGCTCGGGCAACGGCCGGGTCGACGGCGGGGCCGGCAGCTGGACGATCGCGGGACTGAACTGGACGACCGGCACCGGCGCGGTGAACAGCGCCTTTGCGGCGGACGACTTCCTGATCTTCGCCGGCACGTCGGGCGCGGTGAACGTCGGCGCGGTCGCGATCAACGCCGGCGGCCTGCAGTTCGCGACGGACGGCTATCGGCTCAGCGGCGGCTCGATCACCATCGCGACCTCAGGCCGAACCTTCCGGGTCGGCGACGGCACGGCCGACGGCAAGGACTACGTCGCAATCATCGACACGCCGATCTTGGGCAACGCGTCGGCGGGCATCACCAAGACCGACCTCGGCACGCTCGTGCTGAACGGCGCCAACACCTACGGCTGGATCACGAACGTCAACGCCGGGACGCTGATTGTGAACGGCTCCATGGCCGGTTCAGGCAACGGGACCATCGTGAGCGTCAACGGCACGATTGGCGGCACGGGAACCATCCGTGGCGGCGCGTTCAATGGCACGCTGGCGCCGGGCGGCCTCTCGACGCCCGGCACGTTGACTGTCAACGGCCCACTCACCCTCGGCGGGACGGCCGTGCTCCGCTATCGCCTCGGCCAGGCCGACACGGTCGGCGGCGCGCTCAACGACCTGACGGTGGTGAACGGCAACCTGACTCTCAACGGCACGCTCAACGTCACTCAGAGCGCGGGCGGCAGCTTCCTTCAGGGCGTCTATCGCCTGATCAACTACACCGGGTCGCTGACCGACAACGTGCTGGACGTCGGGACCCTCCCGGCGGGCTTCACGGGGGTGATCCAGACCTCCATCGCCAATCAGGTGAACCTGATCGCTTCAGGCGCGCCGCCGGTCGGCCCTGGCGGCGAAGAGCCGTCGGCTCCGCCCCCGACCTTCAACTTCTGGGACGGCGACGGCGTGGCCGACGGGGCGATCGGCGGCGGCGACGGGACCTGGCGGGCGAACGCCGCCAACTGGACCACGGCGAGCGGCGCGGCCAACGGCGCATTGAGCTCCGACGTCTTCGCGATCTTCGCCGGGGCGGCCGGCACGGTGACAGTCGACGGTTCGGACGGCCCGCTCGCGGTCACCGGCATGCAGTTCGCCTCCAACGGCTATCGCCTGACCGGCGACGCCGTGACCCTGTCCGCCGGCGACAATCTGATCCGCGTCGGCGACGGCACGATCGAGGGCGCGAGCTTCGTCGCCACGGTGGCCTCCGAGCTGACCGGCGCGGGCCTGTTGGACAAGGACGACGGCGGCACGCTGATCCTGACCGGCGAGAACAGCTACAGCGGCGGCACCCGCGTCACCGGCGGCGTCCTGCAGATCGGCGACGGCGGCAAGACCGGCTCGATCCAGGGCGACGTGACCAATCTCGGGGCGTTGGCCTTCAACCGCTCGGACGATGTGACGTTCGGCGGCGTGATCAGCGGCGGCGGCGCGCTGGCCCAGCTTGGGGCAGGCGTGCTCAGCCTGACCGGCGACAGCTCGGGGTTCAGCGGCGCCACCGAGGTGCGAGCCGGCGCCGTGGCCGTCGACGGCCGGTTGGGCGGCGTGACCAGCATCCACTCCGGCGCACGCCTGATCGGCTCGGGCGAGCTCGGCGGCCTCGTCAATCAGGCCGGCGGCGTGGTCGCGCCGGGCCGTGGCGGCCTCGGCGTGCTGACCGTGACCGGGAACTACGCCGGCGCTGGCGGCGTGCTGGAACTCGACGCGACCCTGGCGGGCGACAACGCGCCGGCCGACCGGCTGGTCGTCCGCGGCGCGGCTTCCGGCGCCAGCGCGATCAAGATCAACCGGTTGGCCGGTGGGACCGGCGCCCTGACCAAGGACGGCATTCTGCTGGTGCAGGTCGACGGCGCTTCGGCGCCGGGCGCTTTCACGCTGGCCCAGGGCGACTATCGCCGCGGCGAGGAAAACGTGCTGGTCGCCGGCGCCTACGGCTATGTGCTGCGCCGCGACGCGGGTGGCGACTGGCGCCTGCGCTCGAACCTGGAGCCGAGCGAGATCCCGGGCGCATCGGACGCCGCGCCGCTCTACCAGCCGGGCGTGCCGATCTACGAGGCCTATCCGCAGGCCCTGCAACTGTTGAACGGCCTGGGCACGATGCGCGAGCGCACCGGCGCGCGGCAGTGGTCTGGCGAAGCGGGCGTCGGGGTCTGGGGCCGCATGGAAGGCGGCCGCACGCAGTTGCAGCCTGACGTCAGCACCACCCGCGCCGAGTTGAAGGCCGATCGCTGGAAGCTGCAGTTCGGCGTCGAGCCGCTCACCGCCGAAACCGGCGCGGGCGGGACGGTCTCCGCCGGCCTCACCGGCTATCTCGGCGGCGCCAAGACCAAGGTCGCCTCGCCCTATGGCGGCGGCGAGATCGACACCAAGGGCTACGGCCTCGGCGCCAACCTGACCTGGATCACGGCCGCCGGCGGCTATGTCGACGCCCAGGTCCAGGCCAGCTGGTTCGACAGCGACCTGACCTCCAGCCTGCTTGGCCGTCGCGCCGACGGAACGGGCGGCGAGGGTCTGGCCGCCGCGCTCGAGGCTGGCCACAGCTTCGCCGTAGGCGGGCTGCGGCTCACCCCGCAAGCGCAGGTCAGCTACGCCAAGGTCGATTTCGACAGCTTCACCGACTCGTTCGGGGCTGTGGTCGCGAACGACAAGTCCGAAAGCCTGGTCGCGCGCGCCGGCCTCGGCGTCGACTACGCCCTGGCGTCCGGCGGCGGCGTCTACGCCGTGGTCGATCTCAGCCACGAATTCCTCGATGGCGCCGCGGTCGACGTCTCCGGCGCGCCGGTGATCAGCCGTGTCGAGCGGACCTGGGCCGGGCTGGCCGCGGGCGGGACCTACGCCTGGGGCGAGGGGCGCTACACGCTCTATGGCGAGGTCTCGGGCGACACCTCGCTCTCGGGGTTCGGTGACAGCTACGACATCGCCGGCACCGCCGGCTTCCGGGTCCGGTTCTAGGCGAAGGCGCAGGCGGGCTTCGCGGCCGGCCTGCACCGTTTCGGCCGCGACTTGCTATCGCGTGTCGAGCGACGCGGCTTGCGGGATATAAAGATTTCCTTATAGGTTCCGGCGACGTCCAAATGGGGCCGCCCTGCGCCGCGGCCTGCCCGTTACCGGAGCTACCTCTTGAGCCGTTCCTCCTACATCTTCACCAGCGAAAGCGTGTCCGAAGGCCATCCGGACAAGGTCGCCGACCGCATTTCCGATACGGTGGTCGACGCCTTCCTGTCGGTGGAGCCCGAGGCCCGGGTGGCCTGCGAGACCCTGGTCACCACCAACCGCATCGTGCTGGCCGGTGAAGTCCGCGCCGGCAAGCCGGGCGCCACCAAGGCCGAGAACAAGGCCATGACGAAGGAGATCCTGGCCGGCCTGGAGCCCAAGGTCCGCGCCGCGGTGAAGGACATCGGCTACGCCCAGAAGGGCTTCCACTGGGAAAAGGCCAAGTTCGCCAACTTCCTGCACCCGCAGTCCGCCGACATCGCCGTCGGCGTCGACTCGACCGAGAAGAAGGAAGAGGGCGCGGGCGACCAGGGGATCATGTTCGGCTACGCCTGCGACGAAACCCCGTCGCTGATGCCGGCCACCCTGCAGTACTCGCACGACATCCTGCACAAGCTCGCCGAGGTCCGTCACTCGGGCGAGGCCGACTTCCTTGAGCCGGACGCCAAGAGCCAGGTCACCGTGCTCTATCAGGACGGCCGTCCGGTCGAGATCCTGAAGATCGTCGTCTCGACCCAGCACAAGAAGAAGATCGGCGACCACACCGTCAATTCGAAGCGCCTGGCCGCGGCCATCAAGCCGTACGTCGAAAGCGTCCTGCCGAGCGGCCTGGTCACCAAGAAGACCAAGTGGCACGTCAACCCGACCGGCCGCTTCCTGATCGGCGGTCCGGACGGCGACGCCGGCCTGACCGGCCGCAAGATCATCGTCGACACCTACGGCGGCGCGGCCCCGCACGGCGGCGGCGCGTTCTCCGGCAAGGACCCGACCAAGGTCGACCGTTCGGCCGCCTACGCCTGCCGCTACCTCGCCAAGAACGTCGTGGCCGCCGGCCTGGCGCGCAAGTGCACCATCCAGATCAGCTACGCGATCGGCGTCTCGGACCCGCTCAGCTTCTACGTCGACCTGCACGGCACCGGTCAGGTCGACCCGGCGAAGCTGGAGCTGGCCCTGCCGCAGATGATCGGCGGCGCCACGCCGCGCGCCATCCGCGAGCACCTCGGCCTGAACCGCGCGATCTACGCCCGCACCGCCGCCTACGGCCACTTCGGCCGTCAGCCGGACAACGAGGGCGGCTTCTCGTGGGAAAAGACCGATCTGGTCGACCAGCTGAAGAGCCTGGCCTGATCCACACCGGGTGGAATATCCGAAGGCCGTCGCGCACTCGCGCGGCGGCCTTCGTCGTTGTAGAGCGCGCGCATGGAAGA
Organism: Phenylobacterium sp. GW823-FHT02A09; assembly: GCF_058797775.1. Taxonomy (NCBI): domain Bacteria; kingdom Pseudomonadati; phylum Pseudomonadota; class Alphaproteobacteria; order Caulobacterales; family Caulobacteraceae; genus Phenylobacterium; species Phenylobacterium sp. GW823-FHT02A09. Next base: position 892,468 of record NZ_JBXAJZ010000002.1, read on the forward strand.
CAACCAACATCCGCTGATGCGGTCCTACGGCCGGATCAAGTCGCGGCCGATCAAGCCGCGCCAGGCCGCCCTGGTCGACGAACTGCTGCCTTCGCTGCGGCCGCCCGAGGGGCCGTTCGATCCGCGCACGCTTCTGGACGGCGGCCGCGAGGCGTGGCTGGAGATCGGCTTCGGCGGCGGCGAGCACATGGCCAGCCAGGCCGCTCGCGCGCCCGACGTGCTGATCGTCGGCTGCGAACCGTTCCTCAACGGCGTCGCCAGCGCCGTGCGCCATGTGGCCGAGCAGGAGCTGAAGAACGTCCGCATCCACGACGGCGACGCCCGCGAGCTGGCCGCCCGTCTGCCGGACGCCAGTCTCGACCGGGTGTTCATCCTGTTCCCGGACCCTTGGCCGAAGGCGCGCCATCACAAGCGCCGGATCGTGCAGAGCGAAATGGTCGTGGAATTGGCCCGGGTGCTGAAGCCGGGCGGCCGGCTGCGCTTCGCCACCGACGTGGCGGGCTATGCCGATTGGGCGCTGGAGCGGATCCTGGCCTCGCCGGATTTCGACTGGCCGGCGCAGAAGGCGGACGACTGGCGCGTCGCGCCCGCCGATCACATCACCACGCGGTACGAAGAGAAGCGGCTGGGCGATTGCGAGCCGGTCTTCTTCGACTTCATCAGAAGGTAGTTGGAAGGCCGCCGTCGAAACCTGCCGACGGCGGCCCCTATCGTCACGTTCCTGGCTGGCCCTTGCCCGCCGCCTTGGCGCGCTCGATGCCCTGGCGGATCAGGTCGCCGGTCTCTTCCGGATCGGCCCAGCGCACGATCTCGACGCTCTTGCCCTTTTCCAAGTCTTTGTAATGTTGGAAGAAGTGGGCGATCTGCTCGGTCAGGATGGCGGGCAAGCCGCGCCAGGAATCCACGCCCGCATAGAACGGGTGCAGCTTGTCGACCGGCACGGCGAGGATCTTCTCGTCGCCGCCCGCCTCGTCGACCATCATCAGCGTCCCGATCGGCCGCACGCGGATCACCGCGCCCGGAACCACGGGGGTCGGGCCGACCACCAGCACGTCCATCGGGTCGCCGTCGTCCGACAGCGTGTGCGGGATGAAGCCGTAGTTGCCCGGGTAGTACATGGCGGTGTGGAGGAAGCGGTCGACCATGATGGCCCCGCTGTCCTTGTCGAGCTCGTACTTCACCGGCTCACCGCCCTGCGGGATCTCGATGATGGCGTTGACGTCATAGGGCGGGTTTACGCCCGTGGGGATCTTGGAGATGTCCATAGGGAGGAAGGACCTTGGCGACACAAGAGTTGAGGGCGCCGTCTGTGGACCATTCAGGCCCCGGCGAAAAGGGGCCGCGCGCTGATTGCCGCGCGAAAAGCTGCGAAAGCGACGAATTGGGGCCTGCGCGGCTAGGGGCTGACAAAGCCATGGCCGCGCGCTATATAGGCGCTACATCGTCCGTTAGCGCTGGATAGCGCATACGAGCGGCAGGCTTCGGCCCGGCCGCTTTTTTGTTGCCGGAGAGCAGCCAAGCTTATGCGTGGCAAGACCGCTGAAGACCGTCGGCTCCTGGAGCTCCTCGACCCCGTCGCGGAGGCTGCAGGCTACGAGATCGTCCGCCTGCGCCTGATGGGCGGCGAAGAAGCCCGCCGGCTGCAGATCATGGCCGAGACGCCCGAAGGCGAGATGGTCGTCGAGGACTGCGCCCGGCTGTCGCGGGCGATTTCCGAAGTGATGGACGCCGCCGACCCGATCGCCGGCGAGTACACGCTCGAGGTCTCCTCGCCTGGCGTCGACCGGCCGCTGACCCGGCTCAAGGACTTCGAGAACTACGACGGCTTCGAGGCGCGGATCGAACTCGATCGCGTCGCCGAGGGCCGCAAGCGCTTCCGCGGCGTGCTCGCCGGCGTCGAGGGCGACGCCATCGGCATCGACCTGGAAGGCGAAGAATCCACCGCCATGATCCCGTTCGACTGGATCGTGGACGCTAAACTCATCCTGACCGACGACCTCATGAAGCGCGGCGCGAACGAGCGCGCCGCCCGCATGAGCTCTGAGGCCGACCAAGACACCCCTGAGTAAGAGGACGCAAACCGATGAGCCTGACCGGCATTTCCGCCAACCGGCTTGAGTTGTTGCAGATCGCCGAGGCCGTGGCCCGCGAGAAGTCGATCGACAAGGAAGTCGTGATCGAGGCGATCGAGGAAGCGATCCAGAAAGGCGCGCGCGCCCGGTACGGCGCCGAGCACGACATCCGCGTGCGCATCGACCCGAAGACCGGCGAGACGACGGTCAAGCGCGTGATCACGGTCATCGACGACGAGGCGGTGTTCGAATCCGAGGACGGTATTCCGGAAGAGCCGGTCGGCGTGCGCCGCCTGGCCGACGCCCTGCGCGGCGACAAGGACGCCTTCGTCGGCAAGATCTACGAAGAAATCCTGCCGCCGTTCGAGTTCGGCCGCGTCCAGACCCAGATGGCGCGCCAGGTGGTGACCGGGAAGGTCCGCGAGGCCGAGCGCGAGCGTCAGTACGAAGAGTTCAAGGATCGCGTCGGCGAGATCGTCAACGGCGTGGTCAAGCGCGTCGAGTACGGCAACACCGTCGTCGATCTGGGCCGCGGCGAAGGCATCATGCGCCGCGACCAGTCGATCCCGCGAGAGAACTTCAACATCGGCGACCGCATCCGCTGCTACATCTACGACGTCCGCCGCGAGACCAAGGGCCCGCAGATCCTGCTGTCGCGCGCCCACGGCGGCTTCATGGCCAAGCTGTTCGCGCAGGAAGTGCCGGAAGTCTATGACGGCGTCATCGAGATCCGCGCCGTCGCCCGTGACCCGGGCTCGCGCGCCAAGATGGCCGTGGTGTCGAACGACTCCTCGATCGACCCGGTCGGCGCCTGCGTCGGTATGCGCGGTTCGCGCGTCCAGGCCGTCGTCGCCGAGCTGCAGGGCGAGAAGATCGACATCATCCAGTGGAGCCCGGACGAGGCGACCTTCATCGTCAACGGCCTGGCTCCGGCGGAAGTCTCCAAGGTCGTCATGGACGAGGAGGACGAGCGCGTCGAAGTGGTGGTGCCGGACGAACAGCTGTCGCTGGCCATCGGCCGCCGCGGTCAGAACGTTCGTCTCGCGAGCCAGCTGACCGGCTGGCAGATCGACATCATGACCGAGAGCCAGGAGAGCGAGCGCCGTCAGCGTGAGTTCACCGAGCGCACCGCCCTGTTCCAGGAAGCCCTGGACGTCGACGAGGTCATCGCCCAGCTGCTGGTCACCGAAGGCTTCGCCTCGGTCGAGGACGTGGCCTATGTCGACGCGTCGGAAGTCGCGGCGATCGAAGGTTTCGACGAGGACACCGCCGACGAAATCCAGACCCGCGCCCGCGAGTTCCTGGAGAAGGAAGCGGCCGAGTACGACGCCAAGCGCAAGGCGCTGGGCGTCGAGGACGGCGTGCTCGAGATCGACGGCGTCACCCTGCCGATGGCCGTGGCGCTGGGCGAGGGCGACGTGAAGAGCGTCGAGGACTTGGCCGGCCTGATCCCGGACGACCTGCGCGGCTGGTTCGAAAACCGCGACGGCGAGCGCGTGCGCGAGCCGGGCATTCTCGAAAGCTTCAACCTCGACGCCGCCGACGCCGAGGCCCTGATCATGCGCGCCCGTATCGCCATGGGCTGGGTCGAGGCTCCGCCGGAGCCGGAAATCGAAGAAGAGTACGTCGACGAAGCCGAAGCCGAAGCGGACGCGGATGCGAATGCGGACGCTGAGGTCGCCGAAGCCGAAGTCGAAGAAACTCCGGAGGCCTAAGCCCAGGTGAGCGCGTCCACTTCCATCACGGCCGGGACAACGGCCCCGCGGACTCTCGCGCAGGCCGCGCGGGAACGGCGGGACATCGTCTCGGGCCAGGTGATGGACGAGGCCGCGCTCATCCGGTTCGTCGCCGGTCCTGGCGGCCTGGTGGTTCCGGATCTGGCGCGCAAGCTGCCGGGGCGCGGACTCTGGGTCGCCGCCGACCGCCTATCGGTCGAGACGGCGGTCAAGAAGGGAGCCTTTTCCCGCGCCGCCAAGGCCAAGCTTGCTGCGCCGGCGGATCTTGCCGATCAGGTTGAATCCCTGCTGCGGCGCCGGATCCTCGATGGTCTCGGGCTTGCGAAACGGGCCGGCGAGCTTATCTCCGGGTTCGAGAAGGTCGCTTCGACCCTGAACGCAGGCAAGGCCGCGTGGTTGATCGAGGCGTCCGACGGCGCCGCGGACGGCCGCCGCAAGATCCTGAATGTGGCCCGCAAGTCACCCAAACCGCCGCAGCTTTGCGGACTCTTCGACGCTGAGGAATTGGGTTTGGCCTTGGGGGCCGAGAATGTGATACACACCGCCTTCCTTGCGGGGCGCGGCGCCGGTCGCTGGACGAAAGACGTCCGGAGACTATCTGGCTTCCGCCCGCTCCTTCCAGAGAGTTGGCGCGAGGAAAAGCCTCCTGAGGCGGGCGGAACCTGAACCGGTTTCGCGCGCCTAGAGCTATTGGAATGTCCGTGGTCGGGACCGTCCCGGCCGATATGTAAAGCGAGCGCATGAGCGACGAGAACGACAACGGCCGGGCCCCTGGCGGGCGAGCTCCCCTGACCCTCAAGCCCCGTGGGGCTGGATCGGTCAGTGCGGGCACGGTGAAGCAGAGCTTCAGCCACGGTCGCTCCAAGACTGTGGTCGTGGAGACCAAGCGCCAGCGCACGCATGCCGCGCCGGCGGGGAACCTTGCTGCCCCGTCCTCGGCCGAGAAGCGCGCCTACTCGCCGCAGCCGTCCTCGCCGCGCCCGTCGCAGGGCGGATCGTCGAACGACGGCTCGGGCCTGTCGGCCGACGAACAACGCGCCCGTCAGCGCGCCATCGAGCTGGCGCGCGAGCATCAGGCTCGTCAGGCCGCCGAACAGCGCGCCAGCGAGGACCGCGCCCGCGCCGAAGCCGAAGCGGCCCGCGCCTCGGCCGCTGCTGCGGCCGCCGCCGCGAAGCCTGCTGAAGCGCCTGCGCCGGCAGCCCCGCCTGTTGCGCCGGCTCCCGAAGCGCCCCGCGCCGAAGCGCCTGCTGCGCCTGCTGCGCCTGCTGCGCCGGCTCCCGAGGCCCCCCGCGCCGAAGCGCCTGCGGCGCCTGCTGCGCCCGCGCCCCAGGCTCCTGTCGCGCGCTCGGAGACTCCGCGCCCGCAAGCGCCGCGCCATGAAGGCCCGCGTCACGAGGGTCAGCGCTCGGACGCGCCGCGGTCGGACAACCGCAGCTCCCCGGGTCAGACCCGCACCTACGAGCCCTCCCGCGAGCGTCGCGATGATCGTCCGACGACGACGACCTATCGTCCTGAGCGCGCGCCGGGCCGCTACGAAAACATGAACTTCGGCCAACGGGCCCCGCGCGCCGACGCTCCGCGTCCGCCGCGCGACGACCGCGGCCCGCGTCCGCAGGGTGATCGTCCGCAAGGCAATCGCCCGCAGGGTGATCGTCCGCCGCATGGTGATCGTCCGCAGGGCGACCGTCCGCGTCCCAGCGGCGAACCCGTCCGTTACTCGGCCCTTGCTCCGCGCCCGGCGCCGGGCGGCGGTCGTCCGGGCGACCGTCCCGGTGGTCCGCGTCCGCCGCGCGGCGCGGCTCCGAACGCCCCGCCCGCCACGCCGGAAATCCAGCGCGCCGCTCGCCAGGCGCCGCGTCCGGGTGAAGCCGGTCGCCGGCCCGACGACGACGAGGATACGCGCCGCAAGGCCGCGGCGAACGCCCCGAACAAGGCGATCAGCCGTGTGAAGGGCGCCGCTCAGCGCCGCGAAGGCCGCCTCACCATCCAGGCCGTGGCCGGTGACGATGAGGGCGCCGTCGAACGGATGCGTTCGCTGGCCTCGGTCCGCCGGGCGCGCGAACGTGAACGCGAAAAGCGCAAGGGCGGCGGCCAGGAACAGGCCCGCGCCGCGCGCGAAGTGGTCATCCCGGACGTCATCACCGTGGCGGAACTCGCCAACCGGATGGCGACCCGCGGCGTCGAGATCATCAAGTTCCTGATGCGTCAGGGCGTGATGCTGAAGATCAACGACGTCATCGACAACGACACCGCCGAGCTTGTGGCCACTGAGTTCGGCCATACCGTGAAGCGCGTCTCGGAATCCGACGTCGAAGAAGGCTTCATCGGCGAAGAGGATATCGACGACAACCTGGTCCCGCGTCCGCCGGTCGTGGCGGTCATGGGTCACGTCGACCACGGCAAGACCTCGCTGCTGGACGCCCTGCGTTCGGCCGACGTCGCCGGTGGCGAACATGGCGGCATCACCCAGCACATCGGCGCCTATCAGGTGCGTCTGGCCGACGGCCAGGCCGTGACCTTCCTCGACACCCCTGGCCACGCCGCCTTCTCGGCGATGCGGGCCCGCGGCGCGGACGTCACCGACATCGTGGTGCTGGTCGTGGCGGCTGACGACGGCGTCATGCCGCAGACGGCCGAAGCCATCCAGCACGCCAAGGCGGCCGGCGCTCCGATCATCGTGGCGATCAACAAGATCGATAAGCCCGACGCCAATCCGCAACGGGTGATCAACGAGCTGCTGCAGCACGAGATCGTGGTCGAAAGCCTCGGTGGGGACACCCAGGTGATCGAAGTCTCGGCCCTGAAGAAGACCGGCCTGGAGAACCTCATCGAGGCGATCCTGGTGCAGGCCGAAATGATGGACCTGAAGGCCAATCCGGACCGCACCGCGGACGGCACGGTCATCGAGGCCAAGCTCGATCGCGGCCGCGGCGCGGTTTCGACCGTGCTGGTCAAGCGCGGCACCCTGAAGCGCGGCGACATCGTCGTGGCCGGGGCCAACTTCGGCCGGGTTCGCGCCCTGCTGAACGAGCGCGACGAACAGCTCGACTCGGCCGGCCCTTCGGTGCCCGTGGAAATCCTCGGCCTCGACGGCACGCCCAGCCCGGGCGAACCCTTCGCGGTCGTGGAGAACGAAGCGCGCGCTCGCGAGCTGACCGAGTACCGGACCCGCGTGAAGCGCGAGAAGGCCGGCTCGCCGGTCGCTGGCGGCGTCACCATGGCCGACTTCATGGCCAAGCTTCAGGACAAGAAGATCTCGGAGCTGCCGGTCATCATCAAGGCCGACGTCCAAGGTTCGGCCGAAGCCATCGTCGGATCGCTCGACAAACTGGCCACCGACGAGGTCCGTGCGCGGATCATCCTCCAGGGCGCCGGCGCGATCAGCGAAAGCGACGTCATGCTGGCCAAGGGCTCGGGCGCGCCGATCATCGGCTTCAACGTCCGCGCCTCCAAGCAGGCCCAGACCCTGGCCGAGCGTGAAGGCGTCGAGATCCGCTACTACGCGATCATCTACGACCTGATCGACGACATCAAAGGCGTGCTCTCGGGCATGCTGGCGCCGGAACAGCGCGAAACTTTCCTGGGCAACGCGCGCGTCCTGCAGGTGTTCGATATCACCAAGGTGGGCCGCGTCGCCGGTTGCCGGGTCACCGAGGGCGTGGTTCGCCGCGGCGCTCGCGTCCGGATCATCCGCGACGACATCGTGGTCCTGGAACTGGGCACCCTGCGGACCCTCAAGCGCTTCAAGGACGAAGTCGCCGAAGTGGGCTCGGGCGTCGAGTGCGGGATGTTCTTCGAGGGCTTCCAGGACATCAAGGAAGGCGACGTCATCGAGTGCTTCAATCTCGAAGAGGTCGCTCGCAGCCTCTAGGCCGCGCCGCATCCAAGTCATCAGGCCCCCGGGAAACCGGGGGCCTTTTGCGTTTCGGAGCCATTCGCGGCGGCGGGCATTCCAATGGGGGAAGCACTCAGTCCAGGAGCCGCTATGCGTCCGTTTCTCGCCGTCGCCCTCGGCGCGCTGGCCATCGCCGCCTGCGCGGGCGGACCGGTCGGCAACAATGAGGTTCCCGAGCCCGCCAAGCCGGTCGAGCTGAACCGCTATCTCGGCCTCTGGTACGAGTTCGCCCGCTACGAGAACCGCTTCGAACACGGCTGCGAGGCGGTCACGGCGGAATACGCCGTCCTGCCCGGCGGCGAAGTGTCGGTGAAGAACAGTTGTCGCGAAGACTCCGTTCGGGGCCCGGTCAAGGTCTCCGAGGGCAAGGCGCGGCCTGCGGGTGATCGCTTGGGGGCCAAGTTCAAGGTGTCATTCTTTGGCCCCGCTCTGCTGACCAACTATTGGGTGCTCGACCGCGACGACGACTACAACTGGGCGATCGTCGGGGAGGGCTCGGGCCGCTTCCTCTGGTTGCTGACCCGCAATCCAAGGCCGTCGGAGGCCGAACGCATCGCGCTGTTGGCGCGGGTGAAGGCCTTGGGATACGACACCGACATGCTGCGCTACACCCAACACATGGCGACCCCCTGATGAGAGTTCTGATCCTGGCGCTGGCCGCGCTTAGCCTTTCGGCCTGCGCCACCGCCCAACGCTACGACGCGGCGGCCGACGTCCACGCCCTGCTGGTTTCGATCCGCGACAACGACAAGGCCGCCTTCGAGGCCCACGTCGACCGCCCTGCGCTCAAGCGACAGATCGAAAGCCGCATGGTGGCCGAGACGCGCAAGTCGGGGGCCAACGACGGCCTGGCCGCCCTCGGCGCGCTGATCGCTCCGACCTTGGCGGACCTGGCCGGCGAGGCCCTGATCCAGCCGAACGTGTTCCGCTCGGTCGCCGCCTACTACGGCTACGACGCGGCCAAGCCGCTGCCCGGCCCGATGGTGATCGGCGGCCAGCTCAAGTCGGTCGGCGAGGGTCAGGTCTGTGTCCCGCGCAAGAAGGACGGTCCGTGCCTGCTGACCTTCACCGAGGAGCAGGGGACCTGGCGGCTGTCGGGTTTCGAGGGCGATCTTTCCATGCTGCGCACCAAGGCCCGTTAGGGCTAAGCTCCCCCGCCGAACGGCGTTAGGGGAGGGTGCGATGAGCTACGAAGCCGCGCTGGCCGAGTACGAGAAGTTCGCGTTCGACGACGGGCGCTGGACGCGCAACGTCTACAAGCGCGGCTCGGGCCCGGCGGTCGTCGTCATCCACGAGATGCCGGGCCTGCATCCGCTGGTCATCCGCTTCGCCGACCGCGTCGCGGCGGCCGGCATGACAGTCTACTGCCCGCATCTGTTCGGCGAGCCGGGGCGGCCCGCCAGCCACCCGCTCAGCGCCCTGACCATGCTGGGCGGCATCTGCATCCGGCGCGAGTTCAACGTCTGGGCGTCTGACAAGTCGAGCCCGATCGTCGAGTGGCTGAAGGCCCTGTCGCGCAAGGCCCACGCCGAGTGCGGCGGCAAAGGCGTCGGCGCGGTCGGCATGTGCTTCACCGGCGGCTTCGCCTTGGCGATGATGACCGAACCGTCGGTCGTTGCGCCGGTGCTCTCGCAGCCCTCCCTGCCGCTGGGCGCCAGCAAGCCGGAGCGCGCCGCCGGGATCGGCGCTTCGCCCGCCGAGGTCAGCTGCGCGCGCAAGCGGTTCGACGAGGAGGGCCTGTCGATGATCGGCCTGCGCTTCTACGGCGACCCCTTCGTGCCGGACGCCCGGTTCGACAGCTACAAGCGCGAGTTCGGCGACAAGTTCGAAGCGATCGAGATCGATCCGAAGCACGCCGTGCCCGGCGGTCTGAAGCACCCGCACTCGGTGCTGACCATCAATCTCGCCGAAGACGGGCCGACCAAGGAGGCCGAGACCCGGGTCATTGCGTTCTTTAGAGAGCGGACCGGCGCGGGCTAAGGCCTGGACTTCTTGACCTCGCGCGCCTAGAAGCGCGCCCTTCTCCTGAGCCGCCGCGTCCGATCCGCGCGCCAGGTCGCTAGAGGCAAGTCCATGAAACACTCTTCCCCCAAGGGCCGCCCCGCCCCGGCGGGCCCCTCCCAGCGCCAGCTTCGCGCCGGCGAACTGATGCGCCACGCCCTGGTTGAGATCCTCCGCGAGGAGGACTTCAACGATGAGGCGCTCGTCGGCGTCTCGGTCACCGTGACCGAGATCCGGATGAGCCCCGACCTGCGCCATGCGGTCTGCTTCATCGAACCGCTCGGCGGCGAGCATGCCGACGACGTGGTCAAGGCGCTCAACCGCCACGCCAAGTTCCTGCGCGGGCGCCTGGGCCGGTCGATCGACATGAAGTTCACGCCCGATCTGAAGTTCCTGCACGACGAGAGCTTCGACGAAGCGGCCCGCATCGGCCGGCTGTTCGACGATCCGCGCGTCGCACAGGATCTGACGCCGCAGCCGCCGTCGGATTCCTGGAAGGACGAAGACTGATGGCGCGTCGCAAGAAGGGCGACGCCATCTCCGGCTGGGTCAATCTCGACAAGACGTATGACCTGGGCTCGACCCAGGCCGTCGGTCGCGTGCGCCGGATCTTCAACGCCCAGAAGGCCGGCCACGCCGGAACCCTCGATCCCCTCGCCACCGGCATCCTGCCGATCGCCCTGGGCGAGGCGACCAAGACCGTCTCGTTCCTGATGGACGCCGACAAGGCCTATCGCTTCACGATCGAGTGGGGCCGCACGACCGCCAGCTTCGACCGTGAGGGCGCGACGACCGCGACCTCCGACGTGCGTCCGACGCCCGAGCAGGTCGCGGCGGTGTTGCCGGAGTTCATCGGCGACATCCAGCAGGTCCCGCCGGCCTTTTCGGCTGTGAAGGTCGATGGCGAGCGGGCCTACGACCTGGCCCGCGCCGGCGAGACGGTCGAGCTCAAGGCGCGTGAGGTCTCGATCTACGATGCGCGGGTGATCGACGTTCCTGACGCCGACCACATCGAGATCGCGGTCGAGTGCGGCAAGGGCACCTATGTCCGCGCCATCGTCCGCGACATCGCCGAGCGGCTGGGGGCCTGCGCCCACGTCAGCGCTCTGCGGCGCACCCGCGTCGGCCCGTTCAGCGAGGACTCGGCGATAACGCTGGAATTGTTGGAAGATTTGAGCCATAAGGCCGGCTGCTTGGAGGCATTGCTTCCGGTCGAGACCGCCCTGGACGACATCCCGGAGCTGGCCGTGACCGCCGAAGACGCTTTCAAGTTGAAGCAGGGACGGCCGATCGTTCTCGTTCCCCGACAGGTCGAAGCGCTGAAGGCCCGGCTAAGCCCCGGGACTCGAACCGTTTCAGCCATGTCGGACGGGGTCGTGGTGGCGCTCTGCGAGATGCGTGCGGGCAAGCTCGAGCCTTCGCGGGTCTTTCATCTGGAAAAGAGCGGAGACTAGCCGATGTCGATTACTCTCGAGCGCAAAGCTGAGCTCATCAAGACCCACGGCCGTTCGGCCGGTGACACCGGAAGCGCTGAAGTGCAGGTGGCGATCTACTCTGAGCGGATCTCCAACCTCACCGAGCACTTCAAGACCCACAAGAAAGACAACCACTCGCGTCGCGGCCTGCTGAAGCTGGTCTCCGCGCGTCGTTCGCTGCTCGACCACCTGAAGAAGTCCGACGAGGGCCGCTATCAGGCGCTCATCGAAAAGCTGGGCCTGCGCCGCTAAGGACCGAGAGGTCAGCCCCCGGGAAACCGGGGGCTTTGCGTATCAGGTCATAACTACTGCGCCGCTTCCTTCGCGACAGGCCGAAGGGAACAAAGCGGCGATCCGGGTGGTCCAAGTCAGGGGCGCCCGCTACACGCCGAGGGTTCCACAGCAATCCTCATCGCCTGATCGTCTGGAGAGGATTTCGGAACCCCGACCCTGTCCGCCCCCGTTGGGAATACGCCCGCGGGATGAGAAAGAAGCAAAATGTTCGATATCAAGCGCAAGACCATTGAGTGGGGCGGCAAGACGCTGACCCTCGAAACCGGCCGCATGGCCCGTCAGGCTGACGGCGCGGTTCTGGCCACCTACGGCGAGACCATGGTCCTGGCCACCGCCGTTTTCGCCAAGAGCGCGAAGCCGGGTCAGGACTTCTTCCCGCTGACCGTCAACTATCAAGAAAAGTTCTACGCGGCGGGCAAGATCCCCGGCTCCTTCCCTCGTCGCGAAGGCGCGCCGAGCCAGAAGGAAACCCTGACCTCGCGCCTGATCGACCGTCCGATCCGCCCGCTGTTCGTCAAGGGCTTCAAGAACGAAGTCCAGGTCGTCACCACCGTGCTGGCGCATGACCTCGAGAACGATCCGGACGTCGTGGCGATGGTCGCCGCCTCGGCCGCGCTGGTGATTTCCGGCGCCCCGTTCATGGGCCCGATCGGCGCTGCGCGCGTCGGCTACATCAACGGCGAGTACGTCCTCAACCCGACGCTCGACGAGATGAAAGAGTCGGCCATGGATCTGGTCGTCGCCTCGACCAGCGACGCGGTCATGATGGTCGAGTCGGAAATCCAGGAGCTCAGCGAAGAAGAGGTCCTGAAGGGCGTCATGTTCGCCCACAACGGCATCCAGCCGGTGATCGACGCGATCATCGAACTGGCCGAGCACTCGGCCAAGGAGCCCTTCGAGTTCACCCCGGACGACACCGACGCCATCAAGGCCGACGTGAAGAAGCTGATCGGCAAGGATTTGGCCGCGGCCTACAAGATCGTCGCCAAGGGCCAGCGTCATGACGCCGTCTCGGCCGCCAAGGCCAAGGCGACCGAGAAGTTCGGCAAGTCCGACGCCAACCCGACCGGCGTCGACCCGGCCAAGCTGGGCGGCGTGTTCAAGGAACTGGAAGCCGACGTCGTTCGTCGCAACATCCTGGACACCGGCATCCGCATCGACGGCCGCACCGTCGACAAGGTTCGCCAGATCGTTTCGGAAGTCGGCGTGCTGCCGCGCGCTCACGGCTCGGCTCTGTTCACCCGTGGGGAAACCCAAGCCCTGGTGGTCGCCACCCTGGGCACCGGCGACGACGAGCAGCTGATCGACGCGCTGGAAGGCAAGTACTACGAGAAGTTCATGCTGCACTATAACTTCCCGCCGTTCTCGGTCGGGGAGACGGGCCGCATGGGCGCTCCGGGCCGTCGTGAAGTCGGCCACGGCAAGCTGGCCTGGCGCGCGATCCGCCCGATGCTGCCGAAGACGGAAGAGTTCCCCTACACCATCCGCCTGGTCTCCGAGATCTTCGAGTCGAACGGCTCGTCCTCGATGGCCTCGGTCTGCGGTTCGTCGCTGGCCCTGATGGATGCGGGCGTTCCGCTGAAGAAGCCGGTCTCGGGCATCGCCATGGGCCTGATCCTGGAATCGGACGGCTTCGCGGTCTTGTCGGACATCCTCGGTGACGAAGATCACCTGGGCGACATGGACTTCAAGGTCGCCGGCACCGAAGACGGCATCACCTCGCTGCAGATGGACATCAAGATCGCCGGCATCACCGAAGCGATCATGAAGCAGGCGCTGGAGCAGGCGAAGGGTGGCCGCAAGCACATCCTCGACGAAATGGCCAAGGCCATGGAAGCGCCGCGCGCCGAGCTGGGCGAGTTCGCCCCGAAGATCGAAACCATGAAGATCGCGGTCGACAAGATCCGTGAAGTCATCGGTTCGGGCGGCAAGGTCATCCGCGAGATCGTCGAAAAGACCGGCGCCAAGGTCGACATCGAAGACGACGGCACGATCAAGGTCTCGGCCGCCGATCAGTCGAAGATCGATGCGGCCAAGGAGTGGATCAAGTCGATCGCTTCGGAGCCGGAAATCGGCGCCATCTACACCGGCAAGGTCGTGAAGATCGTCGACTTCGGCGCCTTCGTGAACTTCTTCGGCGCCAAGGACGGCCTGGTGCACGTCTCGCAGATCTCCAGCGACCGCGTCGCCAAGGTCGGCGACGTGCTGCAGGAAGGCCAAGCCGTGAAGGTCAAGCTCCTGGGCTTCGACGACCGCGGCAAGACTCGCCTGTCCATGAAGGTCGTCGACCAGGAGACCGGTGAAGACCTGTCCAAGAAGGACGAGCCGGCCGCCGCCGCCGAAGAAGCCTAAGGCTTCCAGTCGGACCAAAATCGGGAAGGGCGGTCGCGGCGACGCGGCCGCCCTTTTCGTTTGCGATAAGCGCGCTAGCCTGGCGCCATGTGCAATGAGTTCCAGCGCCACAAGCTGCTCAAGGACGCGATCGAGGAGTTCGACCGGCGGGGCCTGCCGCTGTTCAAATGGCAGGATGGGCTGATCCCCAACATGCAGGACGCCCAGCCGGCGATCCGCATTCGCGACAGCGCCTTCGTCGTCCACGGCGGCAACAGCGGCCTGGAAGGGACGATGATGACCTGGGCCTGGCCTGGTCCGCGCGGCGCGCCGGTGTTCAACTTCCGCTCGGAAGGGCGGGATTTCTCGCGCAGCGACCGGGTTCTGGTGCTGGCGGACGGCTTCATCGAGTACACGGCGCCCGTCGCCGGGGTGAAGCTCAAGGACCGCCACCTCTTCACCATGGCCGGTGAGCCCTGGTTCTGGATCGCCGGGATCGTCAGGGACGCCTGCTTCAGCCTGCTGACCACGGCGCCGGGACCCGACGTGGCGCCGTATCACGACCGACAGATCGTCACCCTTGCGCCCACCGACGGCATGGCCTGGCTCAATCTCTCCCAGCCTGAGCAAGCGATCCTGCGGCCGTCGCCGCCGGGAACCTTCCAGGTTCGCACCCTTCGCAAGGACGGCGTCGAGCTGGTCGCCTGACGCCTCAGGCGTCGACCGGGCCGCGCTCGAGGGCCTCGCGCACCGCCATGCTCAACTGTTCGGCGCGGAAAGGCTTGCGCAGCAGCGGCCAGGCCAGGGCCTCGGCCCCCTCGCCAAGCCGCTCGCCGGCGTAACCGCTGGTCAAGACGATCGGCAGCCGGGCATCGCGGGCGCGCGCGGCGCGGGCCAGTTCGACCCCGCTCATGCCGCCCGGCATGACGATGTCCGAGATCAGCAGGTCGAACATTTCGCCGGCCTGCAGCCGACTGAGCGCGGTTGGGCCGTCCGGCGCCCCCTCGACCCGACACCCGAAATCGATGAGCAGGCTCTCCGTCACCGCTCGCACGGCGGCGTCGTCCTCGACCAGCAGAACCCGAGCCCCGCGGGCCCACTCGCCCTCGTTCGGGGTCGGCTTCACGGTTTGGCTCGCCGCCTCGGCCGCCGCCGCGGGGAGGTAGAGGGTGACGGTGGTGCCGAACCCGATGGAGGACGAGATCACCGCGGCCCCGCCGACCTGCTTGATGAACCCGTAGACCTGGGCGAGCCCCAGCCCCGTGCCCTTGCCGACGTCCTTGGTGGTGAAGAACGGCTCGAACGCGCGAGCGAGGATGTCGGGCGCCATGCCGGCGCCGTTGTCGGACACGGCCACGCTGACGTAGTCCCCCGCCGCGGCTCCGGCGACCTCGCCATCGGCCAGTCGACGCCGATGCAGGGCGATCTCGATGTCGCCCCCCTGCTGGGGCGCGGCGTCGGCGGCGTTGACCACGAGATTGAGCAGCGCCGCCTCGAACTGGGCCGGATCGAGCCGGCTCAGTCCGACCGCGCCGTCCTGGCGGATGGTGAGATTGAGATCCTCGCCGATGGCGCGGCGCACCAACGGCTCGATCTGTTCGATCAGCCCCGGCACGTCGACGAGCTCGAGCTTCAGTTCCTGTCGACGCGAGAACGCCATCAGCTGGCGCACCAGCTGCTCGCCGCGCCGACCGGCGGCGAGCGCCGCCTCGGCCAACCGGGCGACGCGTGAGCGGTCGTCCGGGTGCTGCAGGATCATGTCCAGGCCGCCGATGACCACGGTCAGCAGGTTGTTGAAGTCGTGGGCGACGCCGCCGGTCAGCCGTCCCACGGTCTCCAGCCGCTGGGCCTGGGCCAGGGCGGCTTCAGTCTCGGCACGCTCGGCCAGGCTGCGCTCCAGCTCGCGCGAGCGGACGGCGACGCGTTCCTCCAGCTCGGTGCGGGCCTGCACCACCTCGGTGATGTCGCTGCTGGTGCCGAACCAGCGGGTGACGCGGCCGTCGTCGCCGCGCACGGCCGACGCGCGCGCCGTCATCCAGCGCCAGACCCCGTCGTTGCGCCGCAGCCGATACTCGACGTCATAGGGCAGCCCGCCATTCACCGCCTGGATCCAGGCCTGTGAGACCGCGTCGCGATCTTCGGGATGGATCGAATCCTGCCAGCCCGTGTCGAAATGCTTCTCGGCCGGGGCGCCGGTGAACTCGATCCACTGCGGGCTGAGATAGTCGCAGTAGCCGTCGCCGCGGGTGGACCAGATCAGCTGGGGCAGGCTGTCGAGCAGGGCGCGGACCCGTGCTTCGCCGGTGCGCAGGGCCTGCTCGGACTGGCGCTGACCGGTGACGTCGCGGAACGACACGGCCAGCCCGTCAGGCAGCCGCACGCCGCTGGATCGGATGAACAGCGGCTTGCCGTCGACCAGGCGCCGCACCTCGACGTCGTCCGAACCGCCCGCCTGGTAGAGCGCTTCCAAGCGCTCGAACATCAACCGGCCGTTGTCGTCGGCCAGCACCTCCTTGATCCGTCGGCCCTTCAGCCCGCGGGCGTCGGCGCGGGACATCTTCTCGGCGGCCGGGTTGGCGTAGGAGCAGTGAAAATCGACGATCCGCCCCTGGTCGCGCACGGGCTCGAGGATGACGAAGCCCTCGCGCGCCTGCTCCTGGAAGATGCGGAAGCGCTCCTCGGCTTCGACGCCGCGCAGGACCGCGGTGCGGATTGCGCGTCCGATCAGCACCGTCGCGGCGGCGGTGGCGATGAAGATGGCGGTGAAGACGCCTTGCTGGGCGTCGAGCCAGAGACCGGCGACGAGCAGGGCGCTGACCAGCGTCGCGGCCAAGCCCCCGCGTGCGCCGGCCACCAGGGTGGCGAACAGCACGGCCGGATAGAAGGTCATGTAGTTGGGGGGATCGGCCATCACCGCGCCGGCGGCGGCGCGCAGCAGGGCGGCGGCGGCGACGGCGCCGAGCGCTGCTCCATAGGCGAGGACAGGGCGCTCCATCGCAGTGGCGAACCGCTGCGCCCATCGACCCATCATGGCGCTTTCTAAGCCCCCCACGAAGTTCAGGCGATACGGAACGCCTAAATGGCCGCGAGGTAAAGCGTCACTGAAATTTCACGAGGGCCGCCGCGTCGGCGGCCCTCGCCAGGTCCCCTAGCGGGGCGCCATGCGGATGGCGCCGTCGAGGCGGACGTCCTCGCCGTTGAAGTAGCCGTTGGTGATCATTTCCAGCGCCAGCGACGCGTAGTCTTCGGCGCTGCCGAGGCGCTTGGGGAACGGCACCGACTGGGCCAGGGCTTCCTTCACCTGCGGCGGAGCGGCGTTCATCAGCGGGGTGTTGAAGATGCCCGGCAGGATGGTGTTCACTCGGATGCCGTCGCCCGACAGGTCGCGGGCGATGGGCAGGGTCATGCCGACCACGCCGCCCTTGGAGGCGGAATAGGCCGCCTGGCCCATCTGGCCGTCCTCCGCCGCGACCGAGGCGGTGTTGACGATCGCGCCGCGCTCGCCGTCGATCGGCTCCAGGTCCAGCATGCCCTTCGCCGACTTGGCGATGCAGCGGAAGGTGCCGACCAGATTGATCTGGATGATCAGGTTGAAGGCGTCGAGTGGGAAGTGCTTGGCCTCGCCGGTCTGCTTGTCGCGGCTGGCGGTCTTGATCGCATTGCCGGTGCCGGCGCAGTTGACCAGGATGCGCTCCTGGCCGTGGGCGGCGCGGGCCTTGGCGAAGGCCGCGTCGACTTCTTCCTCGGAGGTCACATTGACCTTGCAGAAGACGCCGCCCACTTCCTTGGCCACGGCTTCGCCCTTGGCTTCGTTCATGTCGAAGATGGCGCACTTCACGCCTTGCGCGGCGAGGGCGCGGACGGTGGCCTCGCCGAGGCCGGAGGCGCCGCCGGTCACGACCGCGGCGATGGAGGAATCGAGTTTCATGGACGCTTGGCTCCCGTTCACGTCTAATAGGATCTCGTTATCCGAGGCTTTAGCCCGATGAGCGCGGACTCAAAAGCGTCACCCCACGTCAACGGCGAGGCTTTCGACGCCCAGCAGGCCCTGGACCCGTCACGGGCCCTGACCCCGGCCGTGGCGCGGGTCAACGAACGCCGCGTGGCCCGCGGCTTCTGGCCGAAGATCCGGCGCGTGGCGGCCAAGATCCCGTTCGCCAGCGACGCCCTGTCGGTGTGGTTCTGCGCCAGGGATCCGGCGACCCCGACCACGGCCCGCGCGATGATGATGGCCGGGCTCGCCTATTTCGTGCTGCCGACCGACGCTATCCCCGACGTGCTGGCGGTGGTGGGTTTCACCGACGACGCGGCGGTGTTCGCCGCCCTGCTGGCCGTCGTCGGCCGCCACCTGAAGCCCCGGCACAAGGCCGAGGCCATGGAGATCCTCGAGCGCATGAAGCGCCAGGACGACTAGCCGGCGGCCTCGTCCCCGGCGCTGGCCTTGCGGGCGGCCCGGTTCAATGCGGCCTCCCGCCAGGTGATCAGTAGGGTCGAGGCGACGACCACGCCGGCCCCGGCGATGGTCCAGATGGTCGGGATCTCGTGGAACAGGGTCACACCGACGATCACCGTGAACACCAGGCGGATGTAGTCGATCGGCGCCATCGCCGCGGCGTCGCCGATCGCCATGCCCTTGATGTAGCAGCCCTGGGTGATGGTCCCGAGCACGCCCATGGCGCCGAGCAGCAGCAGGTCGAATGGCTCGGGCCAGCGCCAGGTGAAGAAGGCGCCGGGGATGCCCATGACCAGGCCGAGGGTCGCCGACCAGACCAGCAGCACGGTCGGCGAGTGGTCGCGGGTCATCACCTTCATGCCGGTGATGGTCAGGGCGAACAGGAAGGACGAGGCCAACATGGCGGCCGCCGGCCAGCCGATCGCGAACTCGCCGCCGACGCCCGGGCGCAGCATGATCAGCACGCCGATGAAGCCGACGACCGCCGCGCCGATGCGCAGCGGTCCGACCGTCTCGCGCACCACCAGGGCGGCCAGCGGCACCAGCCAGAGCGTGCGGGTGAAGGAGAGCGCGTTGGCGTCGGCCAGCGGCATCTTCTGGAAGGCGTAGAACGACAGGATCATCCCCAGCGTGCCGGCGGCCGAGCGGAAGATCAGGATGCCCGGCCGCGTGGTCGCGAAGGCCGCGCCGCGGCGCTTGAGGATGATCGGCAGCAGCACGATGAAGCCGGCGAGCTGCCGATAGAAGGTCTGCAGAGCAGCCGGATAGTCGTCGCCCAGATACTTGATCAGGGTGGTCATGGCCGTGAAGCCGACCGCCGAGGCGACCATCCAGAGGGCCCCCTCGACGTTGTGATCCAGACGCGGCTTGCCGGCGCCCTGGCTCAAGACTGCGCCGGTGGCGTCAGGTCGCCAAGGATGGTGGCGAACGGCGAGACCATGGTGGCGTCCCACGAATGGCGGCCGCCGACGGTGATGCCGCCGTCGACGACGATGTGGGTGCCCGACACGAAGGCCGCGGCGTCCGAGGCGAGATAGAGCGCGGCCTGGGCGATGTCGTCAGGCAGGCCGGCCTTCGGCACCGGTTGGGCCGCAGCGGCGTTCTCGGCGACGCGGGCGGCCATCTGGTCGGCGACCTCGCGCGGCAGGCCGAAGGAGGCGCCGAAGATCGAGGTGGCGATCAGGCCGGGACAGATGGCGTTGACGCGGATCTTCTGTGGCGACAGCTGGGCGGCGGCCACGCGGCTCATGTGGATGACGCCGGCCTTGGCGGTGGAATAGGCGATCGGGCCGAAGCCGGCCTGCAGCCCGGCGATCGAGGCGGTGTTGATGATCGACCCGCCGCCGCGCTCCAGCATCAGCGGCACGGCGTGCTTCATGCCCAGGGCCGGGCCGCGCACGAGGATGTCGAAGATCCAGCTCCAGCCGTCGGCGGTGATCTCGCCGATCGAAGTCATGCGGTCGGAGATGCCGGCGTTGTTGAACAGGATGTCGAGGCCGCCGAACTCGGTCTTGGCCTTCTGCAGCGCGGCTTCGATTTCGGCTTCGCTGGTCACGTCGCAGTGGGCGTAGGCGACCTTGCCGGGGAAGCGCTTCTCCAGCATCGCGCCCTTTTCGTCCTGGATGTCGGCCGCCACGACCTGGGCGCCCTCGGCGACGAACAACTCGACCGCGCCAAGGCCGATCCCCGATGCGCCGCCGGTGATCAGCGCCACCTTGCCGTCCAGACGTCCCGCCATATTCCGCTCCCGATCTTTTTTATGTGATCGGCGATAACTAGAGCGGGGCAGGCGAAAGTGGAAGCCGTTTCGGCGGCTTCCACTTCGGTGTCGTCAGTCGACGGTGACGACGACCTTGCCCATGGCCTTGCGGCTGCCCAGGTGGGCGATGGCGTCGGCGCCGCGCTCGAGCGGGAAGCGCTCGGAGACGTGCGGCGTGACCTTGCCCTGGGCGTAGAGCTCGAGCAGTTCGTCGATGCTCTTGGCGAACAGTTCGGGGTTGCGCGCCGCCCAGGTGCCCCAGAACACGCCGACGATCTGGCAACCTTTCAGCAGCGCCAAGTTCAGCGGGATCTTCGGAATGTCGCCGGCCGCGAAGCCGACCACCAGGTAGCGGCCTTCCCAGGCGATCGAGCGCAGCGCCGGCTCGGCGTAGTCGCCGCCGATGGCGTCATAGATCACGTCGAAGCCGTGCTCGCCGCCGGCTTCCTTGAACAGCTGGCCCAGCGCCTTCTGGCCGTCGCGGTCGAACGGGCCGCGGCCATAGACCACCCCGGCGTCGGCGCCGTGCTTGATCGCCAGGTCGACTTTTTCCTGGGTCGAGCAGGCGGCGATGACCCGCGCGCCCATCGCTTTGCCCAGCTCGACGGCCGCCAGGCCGACGCCGCCGGCCGCGCCCAGCACCAGCAGGGTTTCGCCGGCCTTCAGGTCGGCGCGGTCCTTAAGCGAGTGCCAGCTGGTGCCGTAGGTCAGGATGAACGCCGCGGCGATGTCGTGCGGCATGGAGTCGGGGATGTGCCACAGGCGGTTGGCCGGCAGCAGGACTTCCTCGGCCATGCCGCCCGAGCCGGTGTTGGCCAGGATGCGGTCGCCGACCTTGACGTTGGTGACGCCTTCGCCGACCGCCTTGACCACGCCCGACAGCTCGCCGCCCGGCGAGAACGGACGCGGCGGCTTGGACTGGTACTTGTCCTCGATCATCAGCACGTCGGGGAAGTTCACGCCCACGGCCTTGACCGAGATCACCGCGTGGCCCGGCTTCACCTCCGGCGCGGGCACGTCCTCGTACACCAGGGTTTCGGGTCCGCCCGTCACCTTGCTGAGCACCGCTTTCATGTCCGTCTCCCGCGTCTGCAATTGATTGGCGCGGACGCTAGCGCAGGGGCGGAAGCGACGAAAGAGGCGGTTCGAACATTTGTTTGAGTGATCAGCTCTCGCCGCTGTCTTCGCCGCCGCGCGAGGCCTGCCGCGCCTGGCGGGCCTTCTGTTCGTCCCAGTAGGCGGCGCCCTCGTCGGGCTTGAACATGGTGCGCGGCGCGCCGTCCTTGGTGGCGACCGCGAAGATGTTGCCCTTGGGGTCGTAGAGCAGCACGTCGCCATTGGCGCGCGTCAGGCGCTGGGTCCCGGCCGGCGGCTTCTCGATGAAGGCGTGGGCCTTGCGCACGAAGTCGTCGAGGTCGCGGGCGCCGAACGCCTCGCCATTGCGGTCGAAGGCCCGTCGGGCGTTCTCCTCGGCGGTGCCGCGGCGGCTGGCCGACCAGATCGGGCGGCCGTCGAGTTCGCGCACCGGTTCGCCGACGCGGGCCGCGCTCGTCGCGCGGGACGGCGCGGCGGCGAACTGGCGGGCCTCCGACGCCGGCGGGGCCTCGTCCTTCTGGGCGACGGCCGAAGGCCGCTCGCAGGCGGTGGTCAGGATCAGGGCCAGGCCCAGGCTCAACGCAATCTTGTACTTAGCCATCCGTCGTCTCCCTCTCACGGCCAAGTTGTGGAACAAATTAAGAACGGAAACCGACGTTTGTCCAGCCGCTTCGTATGGCCTATGACCGAGCGACCATTACGGAGGGGCACGAAGCCTTGTCGGACAAGCGGATTCTCCTGATCGTCGGCGGCGGCATCGCGGCCTACAAGGCGCTGGAACTGACCCGGCTGTTGCGCAAGGCAGGCATCGGCGTGCGGCCGATCCTGACCAAGGCCGGCGAGCAGTTCGTGACCCCGCTGTCGCTGGCCGCGATCAGCGAGGACAAGGTCTATTCCGAGCTGTTCTCGCTGACCGACGAGGCCGAGATGGGCCACATCGAGCTGTCGCGCTCGGCCGACCTCGTCGTCGTCGCCCCGGCCACCGCCGACCTGATCGCCAAGGCTGTGCACGGCCACGCCAGCGACCTGGCCTCGACCACTCTCCTCGCCACCGACAAGCCGGTGCTGATGGCCCCGGCGATGAACGTGCGGATGTGGGAGCATCCGGCCACCCGTCGCAACGTCGCCCAGCTGAAGGCCGACGGCGTGCTGTTCGTCGGACCGGACGAAGGCGCGATGGCCTGCGGCGAGTACGGTTTCGGGCGGCTGGCCGAGCCGCCGGCGATCTTCGAGGCGATCCTGGCGGCGTTGGAGGGGCCGGCCGCGCGGCCGTTGGCCGGCAAGCGGGCGATCGTCACCGCTGGCCCGACCGCCGAGCCGATCGATCCCGTCCGTGTGCTGACGAATAGATCGAGCGGCAAGCAGGGCTTCGCGATCGCGCAGGCCTTGGCCGAGCTCGGGGCCGAGGTGACGCTGGTCGCCGGCCCGGTCGCCGTCCCCACGCCCGTGGGGGTCAAGCGCGTCGACATCGAGACCGCCCGCGAGATGCTGGCCGCCTGCGAGGCGGCGCTGCCGGCCGACATCGCGGTCTGCGTGGCGGCGGTGTCCGACTGGCGCCCGGAGAGCGCGGCGGGGACCAAGATGAAGAAGGGCGCCGACGGCCCGCCGGCGATCAGCCTGGTCGAGAACCCCGACATCCTGGCGACGCTGTCGAAGTCGCCGCGCCGCCCGGCCCTGGTGGTCGGCTTTGCGGCCGAGACCAACGACGTCGAGGCCTATGCCAAGGCCAAGCTCGCCAAGAAGGGCTGCGACTGGATCGTCGCCAACGACGTCAGCGTCGCCGGCACCATGGGCGGCGATGACAACGCCGTGTCGATCGTCACCCAGGACGGCGTCGAGCGCTGGGATCGGACCGCCAAGTCCGAGGTGGCCCGCAAGCTCGCCGAGCGGATGGCGCAGGCGCTGGGCTGAGGCCTCAGCGCCCGGCCTTCTGCAGGGCGCACAGCAGCATCACGGTGCGGCGGACCAAGTCGCAGGTCCGCATATGCAGAGCCTCGAGCGCCTTGTCGCCGTCGCGGGGCGGGGCGCCGTCGATGTCGAACTGGCCCAGACCCATGCGGTTGAGGCTGGTGCGGGCCAGATCTTGCAGCGCGCCCTGCCGGCGGTCCGCCAGCGCGCGCGCCTCAGCGACCAGGGCGGCGGCCTCGCCAGCGTGGGGACCGAGGTCGAGGCGCTCCAGGGCCTCAAGCCGGGCGGCCAGGCTCAGCGGTCGGTTGCTGGCCGTCTCGCCGCCGCCGGCCTGCAGGCAGCGGTCGATGAAGTATTCCAGGAAGGCCCAGGTCTCCGAGAACGTCCCCAGCGCGTGGTAGTCCGGCGCGCGAGGCGTCAGGCAGGCGTGCGGCGGCGCCCCGGCGGGGCGGGCGCCCGGCCGGAGTTCAAGCGTGTTCATGAGTCACCTGGGAGTTGGCGGCTACTTCTGGGTTGCGAGATAGGCGATGACCGCCGCGCGCTGATCGGCGTTCGCCACCCCGACCAGCATCTTCCCGCCCGGGACGAGCGCCGAAGGCTTGGCCAGGTACTTGTCGAGGTTGGCGGTGGTCCAGGTCTGGCCCCAGGCGGAGAGCGCCTTGGAGTAGGTGTAGCCAGGCACCGTCGCGGCCTTGCGCCCGACCATGCCCTTGAGCGGCGGGCCGAGCTTGGCCGGGCCGCCGGGCGCGATGGTGTGGCAGGTCCCGCACTGCTGCTTGAACACCGTCTCGCCCTGCACCTGGGCGGCGGCCGAGGAAGCGAGGCCGGTGGCGAGGGCGAACCCGGCGGTCAAGCCAAGAATGCTGCGTGGGGTCATCGGCGTGATCCTGCTCATCGTGCTGAGGTCCGGCGCTTGGGCCGCGAGCGGTCAACGGCCGGCTCGTCGGTCCGTTGCGTCGCGGCGTAGCTGGAGAATTTCTCCGGCTCGTCATAGGAGACCCTCAGGTGTGCAATCACGGCGTCCTCTGGCGAGACGTTGGTGCGGCCCAAAACCACATCCAGAAGTCCGCGATGACGGTTCAAGCGCCACTTGATGGTCTCGCCGCGATCCTGGGCGGCGTGGGCGAAAACCACGGTGCACAGGGAGTCGAGGGTGCGCGCCAGGTACGGATTGCCCGATAGCGCCCAGATCTCGCGGTGAAATTCGAAGTCGGTGGTGGCCCCGGCCGGGCGGTCGCCGACTTCCCAGGCCTCCATCTGCTCGACCATGGCGCTGAGCCGGGCGGCGGCGGCCTTGGTCATGTTGGCGCGGCACAGGCGCAGGGCCTCGGCCTCCAGCACCACGCGGATGCTGTTGATGCGCTGCACGTCCACGTCGGTCAGCCGGGTGACGAACATGCCGCGGCGGGCGTGGTTGGTGACCAGGCCGCTTTCCTGCAGCTGCATCAGCGCCTCGCGGATCGGGATGCGGCTGATGGCGAACTCGCGGGCCAGCTGGCTTTCGTTGAGGCGCGAGCCGGGCGGATAGCGCCCCGACAGGATCGCCTGGCGCAGCAGTCGCAGGATGTGCGACTTCAGCGTGGTCGGCGTGGCGCCATGCGGGTCGCCCAGAGGAAAATCGCCGTCCATCAATCCACGCCCCAGCCCGGCGACCGAGCCGGACTTTCGTATTCAGTATACGAAACGGGCTCACCTAGGGGAAGCATGCCGCACCGCGGCGGTGGTCATGGCCGAGCGGCCGGGCTATGTCGAGCCGTCAGTTCGAGCGGGGAGGCCGGGCGGCCATGATGAGAACGGCGCAGCCATGCTGATGCCCGCGCCCGACCAGGGCCTGCTGGCCCGCCGCGGCGAGTTCGTCGCCGCGTTGCGCGCGATCGTCCCCGGCGAGGGCGTGATCGCCGACGACGCAGGGCTGGCCGCCTACGAGTGCGACGGCCTGACCGCCTACCGCCAGCGGCCGATGATCGTGGTGCTGCCCGAGACCGTCGACCAGGTCAGCAGGGTGCTCGCCTACTGTCACAGCGTCGGGCTGAAGGTGGTGCCGCGCGGGGCTGGGACCTCGCTGTCGGGCGGCTCACTGCCGCTGGCCGACGGCTTGATCCTCGGCCTGGGCAAGTTCAACCGCATCCTCGACATCGACTACGCCAACCGCTGCGCGGTGGTGCAGCCTGGGGTGACCAACCTGTCGGTGACCCATGCGGTCGCGGGCGAGGGGTTCTATTACGCCCCCGATCCCTCCAGCCAGATCGCCTGCTCTATCGGCGGTAACGTCGCCGAGAACGCCGGCGGCGTGCACTGCCTGAAATACGGCATGACCACCAACAACCTGCTCGGCGTGGAACTGGTGCTGATCGACGGCACGGTGATGCGGCTGGGCGGCAAGCACCTGGACCCGCAGGGGCTGGACCTGCTGGGCGTGGTCTGCGGCTCGGAAGGTCTGCTGGGGGTGGTGACCGAGGTCACGGTCCGCATCCTGCAGGCTCCGGAGACCCAGCGCGCCCTGCTGATGGGCTTCCAGGAGGTCGAGGCGGCGGGGGCCTGCGTCGCCGCGGTGATCGCCGCCGGGATCATTCCGGCCGGCATGGAGATGATGGACCGCCTGGCCATCGCCGCGGCCGAGGCGTTCGTGAAGGTCGGCTATCCGCTGGACGTCGAGGCGCTGCTGATCATCGAACTGGACGGGCCGCCGGCCGAGGTCGACCACCTGATCGAGGTGGTGCGCGAGATCGGCGAGGATTGCGGCGCCAGCTACCTGCGGATCTCGATGAACGAGGACGAGCGCAAGGGCTTCTGGGCCGGGCGCAAGGCGGCGTTCCCGGCGGTGGGGCGGATTTCGCCGGACTACTACTGTATGGACGGCACCATACCTCGCGGAACCTTGCCGCTGGTGCTGCGGCGGATGACCGAGCTCTCGGAAGAGTACGGCCTGCGGATCGCCAACGTCTTCCACGCCGGCGACGGCAACCTGCACCCGCTGATCCTCTACGACGCCGACGTGCCCGGCGAGTTGCACCGGGCCGAGGAGCTGGGCGCGGCGATCCTGACCCTCTGCGTCGAGGTCGGCGGGGTGCTGACCGGCGAGCATGGGGTGGGCGTTGAGAAGCGCGACCTGATGGAGGTGCAGTTCGGGCCGGCCGACCTCGACCAGCAACAGCGCTTGAAGTGCGCCTTCGACGAGGACGGGTTGCTGAACCCCGGCAAGGTGTTCCCCAAGCTCTGCCGGTGCGCGGAGCTCGGCCGGGTGCACATTCATGGCGGCAAGGTCCGCTTCCCCGAACTGGATCGGTTCTGAGCGTGGCCTGGGCGCCCAAGACCGCAGACGACGCGCGCGCCGCTGTCGCCGACGCCCTGGCCCAGGGGCGGACGCTGGAGCTGGTCGGGACCGGGACGCGGCGCGGCTTCGGGCGGCCGGTGGCGGCGGACGAGGTGCTGGACCTCTCGGCGCTGAACCAAGTCGTCACCTACCAGCCCGAGGAACTGATCCTGGCCGTCGAGCCGGCGACGCCGATGGCGCAGGTCGCCGACCTGCTGGCCAAGGCCGGCCAGTGCCTCGCCTTCGAGCCGCCGGACTTCGGGCCGCTATGGGGGCTGGCGGCCAGCCAGGGCACCGTCGGCGGGGCGATGATGACCGGCCGCGGCGGTCCGCGCCGGCTGACGGCGGGCGGGCCGCGCGACCACTGCCTGGGGATCAAGGGCGTCAACGGCTTTGGCGAGGCGTTCGCGGCCGGCGGCCGGGTGGTCAAGAACGTCACCGGCTTCGACGTCGCCAAGCTCGCGACGGGAAGCTTCGGCACGCTCTGCGCGGTCACCGAACTGACCTTGAAGGTGCTGCCGGCGCCGCCGCAGGCCCAGACCCTGGCGATCCGCGGCCTGTCGGACGACGCGGCCATGGTGGTGATGTCCAAGGCGCTCGGCTGCCCGGCCCAAGTGTCGTCGGCCGCCCACCTGCCGGCCGATGTCGCCGCGCGCTCGCAGGTCGGCGAGCTCTCGGCGGCGCCTGGCGCGGTGACGCTGCTGCGGGTCGAGGGCGTCGGCCCGTCGGTGAGCGCGCGGATCGCGCACCTGGCCGAGGTGCTGTCCAGCGAGACGCGGCAGGCGGTGCTGGACCGCGAGGCCACGCAGCTGGCCTGGAAGGAGATCGCCGACGCGGCGGCCTTCGTCGGCGGCGAGGGCCAGGTCTGGAAGCTCTCGGTCCCGCCGATGCTGGGCGCTGCGGTCGGGCGGCGGCTGACGGACGAGCTGAACGGCCGCTGCTTCTATGACTGGGGCGGCGGGGCGGTGTGGCTGGAGCTTCCGCCCGCGCCCGACGCTCACGCCGAGCGGGTGCGCGACGTACTGGCGCAGATCACCAGCGGCGATGGCCACGCGACGCTGATGCGCGCCGACGCCGAGGTGCGGGCGCAGGCCGCGCCGTTCCAGCCGCCGGCGCCTGGCGTCGCGGCCCTGACCGAGCGGGTGCGGGCGCAGTTCGACCCGCAGCGCATCTTCAATCCCGGCCGGATGTACGCCTGATGCAGACCAGCTTCTCGCCCGCGCAACTGGCCGACCCGGATACCGCGGCGTCGGAAAAGATCATCCGCACCTGCGTGCACTGCGGGTTCTGCACCTCGACCTGCCCGACCTACCTGCTGCTGGGCGACGAGCTCGATAGCCCGCGAGGCCGGATCTACCTGATGAAGGAGATGCTCGAGAGCGGCGGGCCGCCCTCGCCGCGCGCGGTCAAGCACGTCGACCGCTGCCTCTCCTGCCTGTCCTGCATGACCACCTGCCCGTCGGGCGTGAACTACATGCATCTGGTCGATCACGCCCGGGCCTACATCGAAGAGCATCATGTTCGTCCGTGGCCGGAGCGTTTTCTGCGCGGGATGCTCGCCCGGGTGCTGCCGGACCGTGCGTTGTTCCGCTGGACGCTGCGGCTGGCGCAGGTCGGGCGGCCGTTCGCGGGTCTGCTGCCCGGGCGGCTGAAGGGCATGGCGGCGATGGCGCCGGCGACCTTGCCGCCGCGCGATCCTTCGGAAAAGGCTCAGGTATTCAAGGCCGTGGGCGAGCGGCGGGCGCGGGTGGCGCTGCTGGCTGGCTGCGCGCAGCCGGTGCTGGCGCCCGAGATCAACACCGCCGCCATCCGGCTGCTGAACCGTCTGGGGGTCGAGGTGGTCACCGCGCCCGGCTCCGGCTGCTGCGGGGCGCTGCCGCACCACCTGGGCAAGGCCGACCGGTCGCACGTCCTGGCCCAGGCCAACATCGCCGCCTGGACCCGTGAAATCGAGGGCGAGGGGCTCGATGCGATCATCATCACGGCCTCCGGATGCGGGACTACCGTGAAGGATTACGGCTTCGTCTTCCGGGAATCTGCCGAATGGGCCGAGCGGGCGGCCAAGGTCTCGGCCCTCGCCAAGGACATTACCGAGGTTCTTCAAGGGCTTGGCCCGCTGCCGCAGGTCGGGATCCCGTCGCTGCGGGTCGCCTACCACTCAGCCTGCTCGCTGCAGCACGGCCAGCAAATCGGCAATGTTCCCAAGGCCTTGCTGCAAGCGGCAGGTTTGACGATCGTCGAGCCGGCCGAGCCGCACATCTGCTGTGGATCGGCGGGCACCTACAACCTTCTGCAGCCGGAGCTGGCCGGACGCCTGCGTGATCGCAAGATCGCCAACCTCGAGGCGACCAGGCCCGACGTCATCGCGGCCGGCAACATCGGCTGCCTGACCCAAATCGCCGGCGGTTCCGGCGTGCCGGTGGTGCATACGGTCGAGCTGCTCGACTGGGCGGCGGGCGGTCCCGCGCCGGCGGCGCTGGCGGGGCGCGTGTGAGGCGGCTGGCGCTGCTCGTCCTGATCGCCGCCACCGGGGCGTCGGCGCAGACTGCGGACGAGTTGCCGGCGGGGCCCGGCCGAAGCGAGACCGTGCGGGTCTGCACGGGCTGCCACGAGGCCGAGGTGTTGGTGCATCGCAGCCAGAAGAACGCCGCCTGGAGCGACGTCGTCCAGGCCATGGTCGAAAAGGGCGCCGAGGCGTCGAGCGCCGATCAGGCGGCGATTGTCGCCTACCTCCAGAAAGCGTTACCGCCGCAAGGGTCTTGAGAGCGATAAACCGCCGTTCGCGCCGTAGACATCCGCCGTACTCAGCCGTAGATCAGCCGCTTAGTTCGGAAGGGGGACGCGCGTGGGAGTACTGTCGATCGCCTTGCTGGCCGCGGCCCTGACCCAGGACGCCGGCGCCGCGCCGGCCGACCAGGCGGTGACCAGCTATGACGGCGGCTTCTTCGCCGCCTCGCGGCCCGCCGACGCCAAGGCGATGATCGACCGCATCCCCGGCTTCGCCTTCGACGGCGGCGGCGCCGTGCGCGGCCTGTCGGGCGCGGCGGGCAATGTGCTGATCGACGGGCGCCGGCCCTCGTCGAAGAGCGACTCGCTGAGCGACGTGCTGGCCCGCATCCCGGCCGACCAGGTGATCCGCATCGACGTGATCCGCGGCGGCGCGCCCGGGATCGACATGCAGCGCAAGCCGGTGGTGGCCAACGTCATCCGCGACCCGCGCGGCGGCGTCAGCGGGACGGTCACGCTGGCCGACACCCTGACCCTCGACGCGCAGGGCCGCAACGAGGGCGAGGTCGCCGCCGACCTGGCCGCGCGGCTGGGCGCGCACGTCTTCGAGGCCGCGGCCAGCTACTCGCTCGGCGACACCCACGACCGGCGCCGGACGCATCGGGTGCGGACCGCCGGCGACGGGCGGCTGCTGATGGACTCGCAGATCGGCAGCGACAAGCCGGCCGACTCGATCGTCGGCGCGCTCGCCTACGAGACGGCGCTGCCGGTCGGCGACGTGCGACTGAACGTCCGCAGCTACCGCGACACCAGCGACATCACCGAACGCGACGTCTTCGACTACCCGCAGGGCCTGGGCGTGCTGACCGAATCCTATCGTGGGGCCGGCGGCGAATTCGGCGGCCGCTACGTCGCGCCGCTGGGCGGCGGGGCCGAGCTGGAGACCGTGGCGTTGCGCTCGTGGCGCACCAACGAGACGCGGGCGACCTCGGTCACCGCCGCCAAGACCGTCGGCTATCGCCGCTTCGACGAGTCCGGCGAGACCGTCGGGCGCGCGGTGCTGCGCTTCCACGGCTGGGACTCGCTATCGCTGGAGACGGGGCTGGAGGCGGCGTTCAACTGGCTGGAGGGCGACAGCGCCCTGATGGTCGGCGGCGTTCTTGTCCCGGCGCCGGGTTCGCAGGCGCGGGTCGAGGAACGGCGCGGCGAAGGCTTCGCCACCGGGGTCTGGCAGCCCTCGCCGGTGCTGGCGCTGGAGGCCGGCCTGCGGTTCGAGGCCTCGGTGCTCGATCCCGGCCATGGCGAGGAGCAGGGCCTGGAGTTCGCCAAGCCCTCGGCGGCCCTGACCTGGACGCCCAACGCGCAACAGTTGATCCGTGTACGGATTGAGCGCGAGGTGGGGCAGCTGAACTTCAACGACTTCGTCGCCTCGGTGAACATGTACACCGGGGTGGTGACCGCTGGGGCGGGCCTGCTGGCCCCGACCCAGACCCTGCGCGCCGAGGTCGCGTTCGAGCAGCGGTTCGCCGGCCGCGGGGCGCTGGCGGCGATCCTGCGCCAGGAGCAGATCGAGGACGTCATCGGCTTGGCGCCGGTCGCCGGTCCGAACGGCCTGTTCGACGCGCGCAGCAATGTCGGCCCGGGCCTGCGCCAGATGCTCGAGGTGAACTCGACCCTGCCGCTGGACGCAGGCGGGATTTCCGGCGGGCTGCTGAAGGCCGGCCTGAAGGCGGTGCGCTCGGAAGTGACCGACGCGGCGACCGGCGAGCGCCGCAGCTATTCGGGCCAGTCGGCGCTGGAGTGGAATGCGGCCTTCACCCAGGATCTGCCGGAGTGGAACGCGACCTGGGGCGTCAACCTGTCGGGCTTCACCGACAAGACCGCCTACCGGTTCGACGGGACCGAGGTCAGCGGCGCCGAACCATGGGCCTCGGCCTTCGTCGACTATTCGCCGCGCTCGGACGTCACCCTGCGGCTGGAGGTCAACAACCTGACCGGCCGCAGCGCCTGGAGCGAGCGCGACGTGCACGCCGGACTGCGGCACGTCGCCGACCTCGTCTACGCCGAACGGCGCGACGAGGAGAGCTATCGCAACGTGCGGCTCAGCGTCCGCAAGGCGTTCAACTAGACGCCGGTCGAGCCGTGGCCGCCGGCGCCGCGAACGGTGTCGTCGAGCTCGTCGGCTTCGACCAGGGTCCATTGCGGGGCGGCGGCGATGATCCCCTGGGCGATACGGTCGCCGCGGCGGACGTGGAAGGCCTCGGCGCCGAGATTGATCAGGCAGACCAGGATCTGGCCGCGATAGTCGCAGTCGACGGTGCCGGGCGTGTTGACGATGGAGACGCCGTTCTTGGCGGCCAGGCCCGAGCGCGGGCGGATCTGCATCTCGTAGCCGATCGGTAGGGCGACGGCGAACCCGGTCGGGATCAGCGCCCGGGCGTTCGGCTCGATCGTCACCGTCTCGCCTTCGGGCACGGCGGCGCGGAAGTCGAAGCCGGCGGCGCCGGCGGTGGCGTAGGCGGGCAGCGGCAGGTCGTGGTTGCCCTCCCAGCGCTTGAAGGTCGCCGTCAGGCCGCGCGTTTCAGTCATCCGGGGTCGCCCTTGCTTGGAGTGTGAGCGCGGAATGCCAGACCCCGGCCGCCGCCTCAAGGGCGACGGCCGGGGCTTAGAGCGGAAAGGGCCTGGTCAGTTCGTCGCCGGCAGTTGCTTGGCCAGGAAGGTCTCCAGCGCCTGCAGCATCTGCGTGCGGGTGGCCGAGCGGGTCATGTAGTGGTTCTCGCCCGGAAGGACGACGTACTCGACCGGCTTGCCTGCGGCCTTCAGGGCGTTGGCCATCGCCTGCGACTGCTGCGGGGCGACGACGGTGTCCTGGTCGCCGTGGATCAGCAGGATCGGGGCGGTGGTCTTGCTCACCAGCAGCGCCGGCGAGGTGGCGTTGAGCTTGCCCTTGTCGGCGGCGCCGAGCATGGCGCGCAGCTCGCCGATGCCGGCGGCGTCGTCGCCCGACGTCCGCCACAGCTGTTCGAGCAGCAGACCGAGGTCGGCGATCCCGGCGATCGAGGCGGCGCACTTGTAGGCCTCGGGATGCATGGTGGCGCCGGCCAGGGCGGCGTAGCCTCCGAAGCTGGCCCCGACGATGCACACCTTGCCGGCGTCGGCCTTGTCGGCGACGGCGGCGATCCCGTCGAGCAGGTCGGTCTGCATCTTGCCGCCCCACTCGCCGGCCCCGGCCTTTTCGAAGGCGGCCCCGAAGCCCCACGAGCCGCGGAACTGCGGCTGCAGCACCGCGTAGCCGCGGGTGGCGAGGAACTGGGCGATGTAGTCGAAGTCGAAATCGTCGCGCGCGGTTGGCCCGCCGTGCGGCAGCACGATCAGCGGCGGCTTGGCGCCGGCCGCCAGGCTCGGGGGCAGGGTCAGATAGGCCGGGATCTCCAGGCCGTCGCGGGCCTTGTAGGTGATCCAGCTGGTCTGGCCGAGGGCGGCGTCCTTCAGTTCGGGATACTCGTCGCCGAGCGGCGACAGCTCCTTGCGGGTCTTGTCGAACAGGTAGCGGGCGCCAGGCGAGGAGGGGGAGCTCACCCGCACCAGGAAGCGGGTGCGGTCCGCCGACCAGTCGGTGAGCGAGACGTCCTTGCCCTTGAAGGCCTTGGCCAGCGCCGCGTGGGTGGCGCCGAGTTCGGCGTCCAGCCATTCGTAGACCGGCTTCTCGGTTCCGCCGACGATGGCGACCGGCGCGACGCGGTGCGGATCCCAGAGCATGTTCGGCGACACGCCGTTGAGCGGCTGTCCGACCGGCTGTTCGCCGCCGCCGGCGAGCGACTTGCGGACGATGCGGTTGTCGAGGGCGAGGTAGATCGAGTCCTCGGGCGCGGAATAGCCGAGGTACTGGCGGCGGCTCTCGTAGTCGCCGCCCTGCCAGATCTGGGTCCAGGCGCGGGCGCCGGAGCGGGCGTAGATCTCGAACTTGTGGGTCAGCTCGTCGACGTCCAGGCGCACCTTGGCCTCGCCGGCCGGGTTGAGCTCCCAGCCGATGGTGTCGGAGTCGCCCTTTTCGACGCGCACGCCCTTGCCCGTGGCCGGATCGACCTTCATCAGCGCATAGGCCCAGCCTTCGGCGCCCTTGCGCTTGATGCGGGTGTCCATGCTGCTGCTGGCCTCGATCGGAGTCAGACCCAGCACGTAGACGCTGGTCGGCGGCCCGGCGACGACGCCGAGCACCGGCTGGCTCACGAGGTACTGCGAGAACGCGTCGGCCTCGAGCAGGCGCGCCACGGCCTGGCCCTGGGTGTTGATCGAGACGTTGCGCTCGAACCGGTAGGCCAGGCGCGGGCCTTCCGAGCGCCAGTAGGCCATGCGCGCCAGGACGTGGTCGTTGCCGGCCCAGCTCAGGCCGACGGCCTCGGCGTCGCCGAGCGCCAGCGCCGGCATGTTCGGGTCGTCGATGGTGGCGATCGAGACGTAGCGCTGCTCGGACGTGCCGCCGAGCAGGGCGACGCGGCGACCGTCGGGCGAAATCGCGGTGTCGACGACGGCCGGGACGCGACCAAAGGCGGTGGCCGGCGGCGGCGCAGCATGGGCTGCGCCCGCGAGGGTCGCGAGCGCGACGGCCGTGATGATACGCATGGCTGAGCTATTCCTTGGATGCGGCCGAGCCGAAGTCCCCCGGAACGGCTCTATAAGGATACGGCGCAGTCGCGCAACCAGACGGGGCGCCGCACCCAAAGATTCGCGTCAGCTGGCCGGATAGCTCTTGGCGAGGAAGGTCTCCAGCATCTCCAGCATCTGCACCCGGTTGGTCCCGCGGGAGAAGTAGTGGGCCTCGTCCTTCATGACGACGTGCTCGAACGGCTTGCCGGCGGACTTCAGCGCGTCCGCCATCACCTTGGACTGCTCGGGGTCGACCTCGGTGTCGTTGGCCCCGTGGATCAACAGCACCGGGCCGTCGATCTTGCCCGCGAGCCGGGCCGGAGAGGCGCCGCTGAGCCGGTTCTTGCCCGTGCCGCCCATACGTTCGCGCAGCCGTTCCAGCGCCTGCGACTCGTAGTCATAGAAGTAGCGATTGTTGGCCATCAGCAGGCCGAGGTCGGAAAAGCCGCCGATCGACGCGGCGCACCGGTAGGCGTCCGGATGCAAGGCGGCGGCGCTGAGGGCGACGTAGCCGCCGAAGTCGTGACCGACGATGCAGGGCCGCGCGGCGTCGACCTCGCCGCCGACCGCCGCCACCGCGTCGAGGATGTCGGTCTGCATCTTGCCGTTCCACTCGCCGAAGCCGGCCTCGTAGAACTCGTCGCCGAAGCCCCACAGGCCGCGATGATAGGGCTGCAGCACGGCGTAGCCGCGGCTGGCCAGGAACTGGGCCATGTAGTCGAAGCTGGCGCGGGTCTCGACGCCGGGGCCTTCGCCGGCCATCACCACCAGCGGCGGCCGCGACCCGGCCGCCGCGCCCGGCGGCAAGGTGAGGTGGGCCTGGATGATCCGCCCGTCGCGGGCCTTGACGCTCAGCCAGCGCCCCTGGGCGATCGGCGCGCCCTTGAGCTCAGGATAGTCTTCGCCCAGCAGCGAGACCTCCTTGCGGCTGCGGTCATAGAGATAGACGGCGTCCGGCATGGTCCGCGACTCGACGTTGAAGACGATGCGGTTGCGGTCGTCCGACCAGTCGATCAGCGAGATCTCGTGGCCCTTGAAGATCTTGCTCAGCGCGCCGTGGACGCCGCCGATCTCCGGATCGAGCCACTTGTAGCCGGTGGCGCCCGCGCCCTCGCTGACGATCGCGACGGGCGAGCCCGTGGTGAGATCCCAGAACATGTACGGCGAGGTGTCGGGGGAAGGCCGGTCGGCGACCTCCGTCGCGCCGTCGCTCACCCGCTTGCGGACGATCTCGCCGGTTTCGAGGAAGAGGTAGACCGAGTCCTCGGGGGCCGAGTAGCCGAGGTAGCGCTCGCGACCGCCCAGCGGGGTGGTCCAGAACCGGGTCCAGAGCGCCGCGCCCTGGCCCGGCCGCGACATGTGGATCGCCTCGACGTCGGTGATACGGTTGGAGTCGTAGTCGTGGCGGACGCGGACCGCGCCGGTCGGATCGACGCTCCAGCGCCGGGTCGTCCGCACGCCCTTGGCGATCGTTTCCCCGAGCCCGGTGGCCGGATCCACCCGCCACAGGGCCATCACCGTGCCCTCGTTGCCGCCGTTGGCGCCGCCGCGCAGCACGACCTTGTCCGATCCGTTGGGCGGCGTCGCCATGATCGGCTGGTTGTAGAAGTGCTGGGAGTAGGTCTCGTTCTCCAGCAGACGGGTCGCGATATTGCCGTCGGGCGTGATCGAGATGTGGCGCTCGAAGCGGTGCATCTCCTTGGGGCGCGGCGAGAACCAGAACGCTGTCCGCAACAGCAGGTGATCGTTGCCGGACCAGGCCAGGCTCAGTCCTTCGCCGGCGCCGAGCGGCACGACCGGGACGTTGGGCTCGTCGATGGTGGCGATGGAGACGAAGCGCTTGTCGTCCTGGCCGCCGAGCATGCCGATGCGGCGGCCGTCGGGCGAGATGGCGGCGGAGGAGACGGCGGGATACCTGCCATAGGCGGAGGCGGGCGGGGGCCCAGCCTGCGCAGACGCGACAAAACCAAGGACGCCCGCCGTCGCGGCGGCCGCCAGAACTCTACGCTGCAATACACTTTCCCCCGGAATGCCCGCGACAAGGGTACATGCCGCGACGCTGCATGCAAGGGTTGCGGGGGCTATCCGGGCGGCGGGGCGACGTAGCCGCCCAGCGCCTCGTCGATGGCTTGGGCGATGGAGAGGGTGCGGGAGTCGGCGGCGTGCGGGCCGATGATCTGGGCGCCGACCGGCAGGCCGCTGGCGGCCAGGCCCGCCGGGATCGTGGTCACCGGCAGGTGGCAGGCGGTGGCCAGCGCGATCCAGTTCAGCATCGCCGGATAGGAGATGGCGACGCCGTCGCTGGTCTTCAGCCTGCGGCCGGCGAACGGCTTGTGGTCGTGCGGGAAGGCGACGGTCGGGGCGACCGGCGCGAGGATGGCGTCGAAGGCGTCGAAGGCCTCGGCCATGGTGCTGCGCAGCCGGGCGCGGACTTCGTCGGCAGCGATCCACTCGGCGTGGCTGGCGGTATAGGCGCGGGTCAGGCCGGCCCAGGATTCACGCCGCGCGCCCAGCGCCAGAGCGATCGCGGCGGGCGCGCGCATCCGGCGCATGGCGGCCTGGGCGGCCGGCGGCATGTCGGTGGCGACCAGCGAGCCGAGCAGCACGCGGTAGGCGTCCATCAGCTGGTCGAGCGGAGCCGGGGCCGAGATCGGCCGCACCTCGACCCCCGCCGCGCGCAGCCGGCCGGCCAGGTCCTCCAGCACCGCGCGGACCTCGGGGTCGAGCGGGAAGCCGTCCAGCCAGAGGCCAAGCTTGAGGGTCTTGAGATCGGCGAGCTCGGCCTTGGCGGGGACGCCCTCGGCCAGGATCGAGAGCAGCAGCCGCAGGTCGCGGGCCGAGCGGGCCATCGGCCCGACGACGTTGAGGTCGCGCTCGGCATGGGTTCCGGGCGCCGGCGGCACGTGTCCGACCTGCGAGACCAGGCCCCAGGTCGGCTTGTGCGAGAAGACGCCGCAGAAGCTGGCGGGGACGCGCAGCGAGCCGCCGATGTCCGAGCCGATCTCCAGGGCGGTGACGCCGGCGGCCAGCGCCGCGGCCGCGCCGCCGGACGAGCCGCCGGGGACGCGAGTCGGGTCCCACGGATTGTTGGTGGCGCCGTAG
Source organism: Phenylobacterium sp. GW823-FHT02A09 (assembly GCF_058797775.1). Taxonomy (NCBI): domain Bacteria; kingdom Pseudomonadati; phylum Pseudomonadota; class Alphaproteobacteria; order Caulobacterales; family Caulobacteraceae; genus Phenylobacterium; species Phenylobacterium sp. GW823-FHT02A09. Next base: position 929,277 of record NZ_JBXAJZ010000002.1, read on the forward strand.
AGCGGATTGAACGACTGCCAGTCGGCGGCCATCACCGGCACGTTGGTCTTGCCCCAGATCACCGCCCCGGCCTGGCGCGCGGCGGCGACCACGGCGGCGTCGTCGGGCTTGCGGCGGCGCAGGGCCTCGATCCCCGACGAGGCGGCCATGCCGATCACGTCGAAGGTGTCCTTGATGGTCATCGGCAGGCCGGTCAGCGGCCCGCCGGCGCCCTTGGCGCGCAGGTCGTCGGCGGCCTTGGCCAGGTCCAGCGCCCGCTCCAGGTCGGCGGCGACGACGGCGTTGAGCCGGGCGTGGGTCTGCTCGTGGCGGGCCAGGGCCAGCTTCAGCAGTTCGACGGCGGAGACCTCCTTGGCCCTCAGCGCCGACAGTTGACCGGTGGCGTCGCGGGCGAGGAGGTCGGCCATCATTTCAGCCCAAGGACATCTTGCATGTCGTAGAGGCCGGGCGGCCGGCCGGCGACCCAGCGGGCCGCCTCGACCGCGCCGCGCGCGAACAGGCCACGATCGCGGGCCGAGTGGCTGAGGGTCAGGATCTCGTCCTCGGCCGCGAAGATCACCGAGTGCTCGCCGATGATGCCGCCGCCGCGGATCACCGAAAAGCCGATCTCGCCGGTCGGGCGGGCGCCGGTGATGCCGTCGCGCACCCGCTGGGCGACGTCGGCCAGGGCGACCTGGCGGCCGCGGGCGGCGGCCTCGCCCAGCATCAGGGCGGTGCCTGACGGGGCGTCGACCTTGCGCTTGTGATGGCTCTCGGTGACCTCGATGTCGTAGGCGTCGGCGTGCAGCGCCTTGGCGGCCTGGGCGACCAGGCCCATCAGCATGTTGACCCCCAGCGAGTAGTTGCCGGCGAACACGATCGGGACGGACTTGGCCGCGGCTTCGATGGCGGAGATCTGCTCGGGCGAGGCGCCGGTCGAGCCGATGACCAGGGCCGGGGCGCCGCGGGCGGCGACGGCCTGGGCCAGGGCCACCGAGGCGGCCGGTGTGGTGAAGTCGATGACGACCTGGGCCTTTTCCAGCGCCTGGTCGAGCGGCACCAGGCCTTCGCCCTCGACGCCGGGGCGCTCGAAGCGGGCGGCGAGGCGGACGTCCTGGCGGTCGGAGACCACGGCGCTCACGGCCTGGCCCATGCGGCCGAGCGCGCCGGCCACGGCGATGTCGATGGGACTGGACAGGGGGGAGGACTCCGACGCGGCGAAAACTTGAGCGCGCTAGTCTCCCGTCCTGGCGGTCGCGGTCAAGGCGCCAGCCTGCACGGCTTCTGCACGGCAACGCCTTGGGCCGTGGACGGCCGCTCCCGCAGGACTGGAAGCCGGCGGGCGATAGCTGGCGCTCCTGCAACCGGAGCCGTTCGCATGACCGCCCGCTCGTTCCGCCTCAAGACCGTGCTCGCCGCCGGCCTGGTCGCCGTCGCCGACGTGCTGCTGTTCGACCACGACATCGGGGCCAATCTCGGCTTGCTGATGCTGGCGGCGCTGGCCGTCGCGGCGTCGGCGCATCCGGAGACCTGGCGCGACCGCCGGGCGCTGGCGGCGTTCGCGCTCGCCGGCGGCTTTGGCCTGCTGCTGATCGACCGGCCGGGCCTGATCGCCTGGTTCATGGCGGCGCTGGCGCTGGGCGTGGCGGTGCTGTCGCCGCGGGCCGGCGCGCGCAGCGACGTCGGCGACTGGGCGCTGCGGCTGCTGCGGGCCGGGCTGCTGGCGGTTCCGGCCCCGGTGCTCGACATCCGCCGAGCCGCCGCGCGAGGTGCTCGGCCGGGGGCCGTGAGGCGCTTGCTGGTCGCCGCAGCCCTGCCGGTGATCGGCGGGGCGATGTTCCTCGGCCTGTTCGTGCTGGCCAATCCGCTGATCGAGCAGGGGCTGGCGGCCTGGCGGCTGCCGCCGTTCTCGCTGCCGCGGCTGCTGTTCTGGATCTGGATGGCGATGATCGCCTGGGCGCTGCTGCGGCCGCGCGGGGCGCGGCGGCGGTTCGCGCCGGTCTGGCGCAGCCGTGGACCCGGCGTCGCCTCTGCGTCGGTGACGATCTCGCTGGTGGTGTTCAACGCGCTGTTCGCGCTGCAGAACGGCCTCGACCTGGCGTTCCTGTGGAGCGGCGCGCCGCTGCCGGAGGGGGTGAGCTTCGCCGAATACGCGCATCGCGGCGCCTACCTGCTGATCGTCACGGCGCTGCTGGCCGGGGCTTTCGTGCTGGTCTTCCTGCGGCCGGGGGCGGCGCAGTCGCGGGCGGTGCGCTGGCTGGTGATCGGCTGGGTGGCGCAGAACCTGCTGCTGGTCGCCTCCAGCGCCCTGCGCACGCTCGACTATGTGGAGGCCTACGGCCTGACGCAGCTGCGGATCTCGGCGTTGATCTGGATGGGGCTGGTCGGGCTGGGACTGGTGCTGATCTGCGTGCGGCTGGTCGCTGAGAAGAGCGCGAGCTGGTTGATCGGGGCCAATGCCACAGCGCTGGCGGCGGTGCTGACCGCCGTCGCCATCGCCGACATCGGCTCGGTGGCGGCGAGCTGGAACGTGCGCCACGCGCGCGAGGCGACCGGCGATCCCCGCGACCCGAGCCTGGATCTCTGGCATCTGCGCGAGCTGGGGCCGGCGGCGCTGGTCCCGCTGACGCAGCTGGCCGGGCGACCGCTGCCGCCGACCCTGGCCGCCGAGGTCCGGGCCGCGCAGCGCGAGGCGCAGGCGGACCTGGCGGCGCGCCAGGCGCGCTGGCGCACCTGGACCTGGCGCGGGCAGCGGCGGCTGGATGCGGCGGCCGCATTGACGGCGCCCGTGCAAGCCGGAACATGACGCTCATGGCCAAGATCCTGATCGCCGACGACGACCCGCACATCCGCCAGCTGCTGGCCTTCGCCCTGGAAAAGGCCGGGTTCGAGGTGGTCGAGGCCGAGGATGGCGAGGCCGCGCTGGCGAAGGCGGAGAGCGCCGCCCCCGACCTGCTGGTGCTCGACCTCAACATGCCCCGGATGAACGGGCTGGACGTCTGCCGCCAGTTGCGGGCCCGGAGCGAGCTGCCGATCCTGATCCTGTCGTCGCGCGACGAGGAGATCGACCGGGTGCTGGGCATCGAGCTCGGGGCCGACGACTACGTGGTCAAGCCGTTCAGCCCGCGCGAGGTGGTGGCGCGGGTTACGGCGATCCTGCGCCGGGCGCGGCCGGCGCCGGCCGCGGCGGGCGGCGGCGAGGTGGCGCGCGGGCGGCTGAGCCTCGACCCCGACGCCTGGCTGGCGCATTGGGACGGCCAGCCGCTGGCCCTGACCGTGACCGAGTTCGGCATCCTGCGGACCCTGGCTGCGGCGCCGGCCAAGGTGTTCACCCGCGACGCGATCATCGACCGGCTGCGCGGGCCGGGCTTTGCGATCACCGACCGCACGGTCGACAGCCATGTGCGCAACCTGCGCGGCAAGTTCGCGGCCCTGGGCGCCCACGACGTGATCGAGACGCGGTCGGGGGTCGGCTACCGGCTGGGGGCCTGCCTGGGCCAGGGCGCGTGATCGGCGCGGCCAAGACGTTCCTGAAGCGGCGCTGGCCGCGGCTGCGGCTGCGGGTGATCCTGTTCGCGGTGCTGTTCTTCGCCGCGGCCATGCCGGGGCTGAGCGCGATCTTCCTGCGGGTCTACGAGAACACCCTGGTGCGCCAGACCGAGGCCGAGCTGGTCGCCCAGGGCGCGGCGATCGCGGCGGCCGCTGCGGTCGGTTGGCCCGGCGCGCCGCCGCCGCTCGCCGCCGGCCCTCCCGCCCAGGGCCGCTACGCCCCCGAGCCGAGCACCATCGACCTGCAGGCCTCGCCGCTGCTGCCCGAGCGTCCGGCGCCGAGCCCGAGCGGGCCGCCGGACGCGACGGCGGCGGAGATCGCCCGGCGGCTGGAGCCGATGATCGACCAGACCGTACGCACGACCCTGGCCTCGGTGGTGCTGCTCGACGCGCGCGGGACGATCGCGCCGGGGGGCGGTTCGCTGGCGGCGCTGCCTGAGGTGCGATCGGCCCTGGCCGGGGATCCCGACACGGTGCTGCGGCGGGTCGGCGACTATCGCCCGCGCTATTCGCTGGAGTGGCTGAGCCGGGCCTCGGGCCTGCGGCTGCATCATGCGCGGCCGATCGAGGTCGACGGCCGCGTGGTCGGGGTGGTGCTGCTGTCGCGCTCGCCGCGGGCGCTGTTCCGCGGCATCTACGAGGACAGGGGCAAGATCGCCATCGGCGTGGTCGGCATCGCCGCGCTGCTGGTGGTGCTGGCAGGCCTCGTCTCGCGCGGGGTGACGCGGCCGATCGAGGAGCTGAGCGCGGCCTCGCGCCAGGTGGCGGCCGGCGGTGTGCAGACCCTGGAGACCCCGACAACGGCGGCGGTCGAGATCCAGTCGCTCTACGAGGATTTCCGGGCGATGTCGGCGGCGATCGAGCGGCGCAGCGGCTATCTGCGCGACTTCGCCGCCTCGGTCAGCCACGAGTTCAAGACCCCGCTCGCCGGGATCAGCGGCGCGGTCGAGCTGTTGCAGGACCACGGCGAGGAGATGAGTCCGCAGGAGCGTTCGCGCTTTCTCGGCAACATCGCCGCCGACTCCGCGCGGCTGTCGCAGCTGGTCACCCGGCTGCTGGACCTGGCGCGGGCCGACATGGCGCGGCCGGAGGCGGGGCTGTCGACGGACGCCGGCACCGCGGTGCAGCGGGCCGCTGACGCGATGAACGCCGGCGGCTTTCACGTGGAGACGCAGGTTCAGCCTGGTCTGCCGCCGGTCGCGGTCCCGGCGGCGACCATCGAGGCGGTGGTCGGGGTGCTGTTGCAGAACAGCCGCCAGGCGGGCGCGCGCCAGGCGACGCTGTCCCTGCGGACGTTCGAGGGCCAAGTGCGGATCGTGGCGGCCGACGACGGGCCCGGGGGGGGGGGGGGGGGGGGGGGGGGGGGGGGCG